>CBDEUL010000012.1:12500-65428 GCA_965243265.1 Flavicella sp. | reverse complement strand
ACTAATGAGAATAATGTTAGAGCTGAGTATTTTTTTATAAGTGTTTTTTGTTAGGAGATACAGTACCCAAGAAATAATTGACAAAGGAACAATGGTTAAAAGACTGTTGATGATTTTAAAAATTGTAGCAGAAGAGCCTGTAAGGGTTCTGTTGGTGTAGTCTCTAGCAAAAATAACAAGCGATGTGGCAGCTTGTTCAAAAGCCATCCAAAAGAAAACCGTAAAAGAAGCAAAAACGATCAAAGCAATCATTCGGTCTCTTATAATAGTTTCGTAGCGAATAATTCTAGAAATAATTAAGAATAAAAAAAGGAGTAAGCCTATAATAGCAATACTTGTAGGCCCTGTTAAGTATTCGTTGAAATGTTCTAATCCTGCAAATGTTTTGGGGAGTAGGTGTATGTTTCCTATTTTAGAAGTAGGGTCGTTCAAAAGATATAGAAGCCCTATTGTAGAGGTAATTCCTATTAAAATTTTATCAAGCTTTGTAAATCTATTACTAGTTGTGTTTTGTGTTTCTTCTATAGTGATGGTTTTCTTTTCTGGTTTGGTGCCAATGTCTCCAAATATAGGGTTAGATAACCAGAATTGTAAGGTTCCTAAAAGCATAAAAATACCAGCAAGTCCAAAGCCCCAAGCCCAACCGTAGTTTTCAGCAAGGTAACCGCAAAGTAACATCCCAAAAAAGGCACCTGCATTAACACCCATATAAAATATAGTATAAGCACCATCTTTTTTCTCAGGTAAGTGTTGGTACATTTGAGATATAATAGAAGTCATATTGGGTTTAAAAAAACCAGTTCCAATAACTAATAAAGCAAGTCCGGCATAAAGAGAAATTTCGGTTTCAAAAGCCATAGAAACGTGTCCTAAGGTCATTATTAATGAACCAACTACTACGGCTAGTCTATAGCCAATAAGTTTATCTGCAATAATACCACCCAAAATAGGAGTTAGATATAAAAGTCCAGCATAGGTTCCAAATAAAGCACCCGCATTTTCGCTAGACCACCCCCAACCAGGAAACTCTTTACCAACAATGGCCATTGTTAAAAAATTGATTAAGAGTACTCTCATTCCATAAAAAGAGAAACGCTCCCACATTTCTGTAAAGAATAAAACAAATAATCCAGAAGGGTGCCCTAAAGTATTGTATTTAAAAAAGTCGTTGTGTTGCATTGGGTATGTGTGAATTTTGAAGGTAAAAATAGGTAATTTTGATTATAGGGACTTGTGTTTGATCTGTTTTCATTTTCTTTTATAGAATTAAGAAAATAATAGATGAAATAGAGGAGTTCTTTTTTAAATTCGTAGTAAAGGGAGTAAGAATGATTTTACAAAATGGAAAAATATGATAATAAAAGAGGTTAGAGGGTATAAGCCCTTATTTGGAGACGATTGTTTTATTGCTGAAAATGCAGTCATTTTAGGAGAGGTTTCTATGGGAGATCAATGTAGTATTTGGTACAATGCGGTAGTGAGAGGCGATGTACATTATATAAAAATGGGGAATAAGGTAAATATTCAAGATGGAGCGGTGATACACGCTACTTTTGAAAAATATCCAACAACCATAGGAAATAGTGTTTCCATAGGGCATAATGCTATTGTTCATGGGTGTACGTTAAAAGATAATGTTTTGATTGGTATGGGGGCTATTGTAATGGATGGATGTATTATCGAGAGTAATTCTATTGTAGCGGCAGGAGCGGTTGTCGCAAAAGGGACTCATATAGAGTCAGGAAGTGTGTATGCGGGTATTCCAGCTAAAAAGATAAAAGATATTAGTGATGAGTTGTTGAAAGGAGAAATTCACAGAATAGCTGATAATTATATCAAATATGCTTCTTGGTTTAAGGAGTAATTTGATTTAAGTTTTGTGCAAAAAAAAACATTCCAAATTGGAATGTTTTTTTGAGCCGATGAAGGGACTCGAACCCCCGACCTGCTGATTACAAATCAGCTGCTCTAGCCAGCTGAGCTACATCGGCTTTTATGTTTTGCTTTATCTCTAAAGCGATGCAAATATAGGTAAGATAAAAGGTTTACGCAAGTAAAAAATAAATAAAAATAAATATTTTTTTTAAGGTGTTTATCATCAGTATTTTAAAACAAACAAGATCGCTAATAGCGATCTTGTTTGTTTATTCTTGAGTTTCTAAGGAGAAGTTATTCTTCCATTAATTCTTCTTCTTGCTTTGCTTTTTTAATCCATTTTTTATATCCAAAAACAAAGTTCAATCCAAGTCTAGCATTTAAACCTGTAGATTCTTCTGGTTTTGTAAAAACGGCTGCCAAACTATCTGTAGCTCCGTATAATTGTAAAGGACCTAAGTTTACTGTAAAATTGGCACCAAATCTAAGATCGTTTTCAACACCTCCCATACTTGCTAAAACACCAAAAGTAGTTTTGTTTAAGGTTCTGTTGTACCCTAAAGAGTAACTAGGTTTGATATCTCCAAATGCATGGTTGTTAAAAGCGGCAAGTGTAAACATATTTCTATCGGTTAATTTGTAACGTGCAGATAGATATGTTTTCATATTAAGGTTAGATGTAAAACTTTCATTCGTTTCATCCATATCAACAATGTTGTTAAATTCATTCTCAGTATCAGGCTCTCTTAAATCGATACCTTCATAAAGAATACCATCTGCATCAGTATCTATTACATTGTAGTTTGTAACATTTTCTTTCCAATTGATAGAACCCACATCATTTACAGCTATTTCAAAGATTAATTTTTTAGTAGCTTTAAATGTTGCTCCAAAATCAAAGCCAAAACCAGTGTTTCCTGTAAAAATAGAAAAGTCTTCACCATCGTCGTAGTTGATACCAGCTGTATTAACTGTAGCGTTAGAGGCTCTAATGGTGTAAGCAGCTGTGTTTTCGTCAATATCTAAACTTATTTGAGCATCATCCTCTGTAGAAGTATGAGCAAAACCATTTAGATATTTGGCTCTTACAGCAATGGCTAACCTGTCTTTTAAGAAAGTACGAGTAATACCAATACCAATTTCATTGTATCCTGTAAATTTATTTTGTTCGGAAAGGACAAAACTAGATGTTATTCCATTGGCAGCAACATTAAGAAAATCTTTAGTATATCTTAAATTGTTTGTTGCTTTGGTGTTTGCAAAAACAGTGAATGACCCTTTGTTCATTTTAAAAGCCATAAAAAATAAGTTGACCGATAAATCAATATTTAAGTCATTATCCTCTGCAGAGGTAGCATAAAGGTTGTCTAGATCAAATCTTAAGTTTTGAGTTGTTTCATCTTGAACTAATAATTGGTTTACTTTAAAACCAGAGTTAAAGTTTAAACCAACATTGACTACAGGAACAGCAAATGTAAATGAGTTTTTAGGAATAAAAACAGGTGATACGTTTTGCGTTTGTACTACATAATCTTCTAAGTTGTAAAAAGAAAAGTAGTCTTGTGCATTTACTTTACTAACAGTAAAGTAAACCAGTGCTATGTATATAAATATATTTTTTTTGTACATCTCTTTTTCTTTTTATTCGTTATCGTTATTTTCTTCGTCATCATCACTACCTAATTCTACATCTCCATTTACTTTTATAAAGGCTTCTATAGTATCCTCTGTATTTAAGCTCACGAAGGCTTCGTTTTCAGGTGTTTGAAAAGTGAAAATAATCTTAATCTTTGTTGCGTTTTCTATAGATTCTAGTTCAGCAGTAGTAAAGTCTAATGAACTACCTGTATTTACAGGCTCTCCTGTAGCTCTTTTTGTAGTAGCGTCTATGTTTGCAGAGTTGAATTGAATAGGGTCTGAGGTTACCAAAGTATTATTGTCGTTTAAAAACTCGATAACAAGACTTCCTTCTAAAGGCATTCTATTTGCAACGGTAAGACCAATACCTAACCTTTTAGCTATTTCAGCAATATCTTCATTTTTAAAGTCAGATTCTTGTTCAAATGTTACATCTGAAAACTTAATATCTAGTGGGACATGGATGCTTACATTGATATCTAGTCCTTCGTTATTAGTTTCGTAAAAATTTTCATTAACTGTAAATTTCCCTTCAGGGTTTGCCATTGCAACAACGCTTAAATCAAATTCCGTAGGTTCTATACTTAGGAAGTTGTTAATATTAGAATTGTCTTTATTTAAAACAATACTTCCAGAAACAGGTGTTGTATTGTTAGAGTAAGTGGCAATACCATCTAACAGAAGAGTGTCCATAGGAGATGCTGTATAGCTTAAGGCAACACTTTCTTCAAGAGTTCTAGAATCTCCTTCTCCTTTATATCTATTGGCTGTAAGATTTGAAATATCAAGACCAATAGGGAATCCATATCCATTAGTGTAATCTATAGTAAGTGTGGGGTTTTGTATGGTTACATCACCAGACTCAATTTCACTAAAAAAGTCAATTGAAAAAGAGTTTTCTTCAGTGTTAACTCCAAAGCTTTCCTGCTCAAAATCACCAAAAATGACTTCGGCACTTGTGTTGTTTAGGTCTGCAGAATAAGTGATTACATCATTTTCATTTAAAAGATCTCCTACTTCTAAAGTAATAGAAGCATCCCAGTTTATAACAAAACTATTAGTCGTTTGGTCATAATCGGTGCCATCGTGTGTGAAATCTGCATTATATTCATTAAGATCTATGTTAATTTCGGAGATGATTTCTCCATCTAAAGTAATAGTGTTCCCCTTTAATAAAATTGATTCAGAGAAAGAATCATTAGTACTTTTACTCTTTAAAGAGGGGATTCCTAATGTTAAGTTAATTTCAATATCGTCATCAAATGTAGAACCTAATTGAATAATAAGGTTTCCTCCATTTAGATAAGCCTCGGTTAATTTTTTATTAACGTCCTCTAACTCTTTCACAAAGTTAGTGTTAGTAGGGTCGTTAATTACAGTAGTTCCTAGTAGAGGGTTAGGATTACCTAATTCAGTTGCAGCAACAGTGTAAGGGAAAGTTTTTCCAAAAGGAGTTAGAATAGCAGCTGTAATGGGTGTGTTAATACTTTTGCTTTCAAAATTATTATTAGGTATTGTTACTTCTACAGTAGATCCATCTAGACCTTCAATTTTTTTTGTTGAGGTTATAAACAATCCTCCATTTTCATCTACAGAGAGACTATCTACATTAACTTCTTCAAAAAGTTCCGATAAACTGTATTTAGCATGACCTAGGGCACCAACTACACTGGCATCATACTTAAAGTCTTCAATCTCATTGTCAAAATAAGAAGTATCACAGGCGGCCGTTAAGAATAGAATTACTACCAATGCCGCTACATGAAAAATGTTTGATTTTTTCATATTAAATTATTTACGTTGAAAAATGTTGTTTGTCTGTTGTTAAAATATAATGCTAAAATACGAAAATTATAATTAACAGAACTTTAAGATATTATTTAATGCCCTTAGTTTTTAAAGAAAAATTACCTTTGCAGCTTTAATAAAGTTGGTTTTTAATATGGTACGTAGAATAACAGGTTTTTCAAAATTATCAAAAGAAGAAAAAATAGAGTGGTTGGTCAATGCTTTTTTTAACAAGCAGGCAGTAACTAAGGAGACATTGAAAAGTTACTGGAATACAGATGAGAAATTACAGCAATTACATGATGATTTTATAGAGAATACTATTTCTAACTTTTATTTGCCATACGGAGTAGCCCCTAATTTTTGTATCAATGGGAATGAATATACCATTCCTATGGTTATAGAAGAAAGTTCTGTAGTAGCAGCAGCTTCTTTGGTAGCTAAGTTTTGGAGTACTAGAGGAGGTTTTAAAGCAGAGGTGTTAGGAACTACAAAAGTAGGACAAGTACATTTTATGTATGATGGGAGTTTTGAAGAGTTACAAGAATATTTTATATCGGTAAAATCAAACTTAATAAAGTCTACCGATGAAATTACCAAAAACATGCGAAAGCGTGGAGGAGGAATTTTAGATATAGAATTGCGAGATAAAACAGCGCAGTTGGCAAATTATTATCAGCTTCATATAACTTTTGAAACAAAAGATTCTATGGGAGCAAACTTTATAAATTCTTGTTTAGAAACCATAGCGAATACTTTTAAAAAGGAAGACATAAAGATTGTGATGAGTATCCTGTCAAATTATGTTCCTGAATGCTTGGTAAGAGCTGAGGTAAGCTGTAGGGTAGAAGAGTTGGTGCCAAGTGCAGGTATTGATCCTGTTGAATACGCACAGAAATTTAAAAATGCGGTAGATATCGCAAACATAGAACCTTATAGAGCTGTAACTCATAATAAAGGGATTATGAACGGGATTGATGCTGTAGTCTTAGCTACAGGAAATGATTTTAGGGCAATTGAGGCATGTATTCATGCTTATGCAGCTAAAGACGGATCTTATAAAAGTTTAACACAGTGTGAGGTAACTGATGGAGTGTTTAAGTTTTGGATTGAAATACCATTGGCATTAGGAACTGTGGGAGGGTTAACCTCTTTGCATCCAATGTCTAAGTTATCGTTAGAGTTGTTGCAAAACCCATCAGCAAAAGAATTGATGGAGGTAATTGCAGTAGCAGGTTTGGCTCAAAATTTTGCAGCCTTACGTGCATTGACAACTACAGGGATTCAGCAAGGGCATATGAAAATGCATTTGATGAATATTTTAAATCAGTTGGGGGCAAATACAGAAGAAAAAGAGGTGCTGGTAAAGCATTTTGAAAATGTACAAGTTTCCTTTAGCGGTGTACAAGAAGCATATATAAAATTAAAAGCCACAAATAATGCATAGGTATTATAGTAATGGGAAATTATTGCTCTCGGGAGAATACTTGGTGTTAGACGGAGCTTTGTCTTTAGCATTGCCGACTAAATTTGGACAAGATTTACAGGTTTTTCCTATTGAAGAAAATAAAATAGTTTGGGAAAGTTATTCTGATGAAAATAAATTGTGGTTTTCTACAGAAATAAATTTGAATGAATTGGCCGTTTCTTCAGAAGATAAGTTTGTTGCTACGCTGAAAAAGATTCTTTTAGAAGCTCAAAAAATGAATCCAGAGTTTTTAGATACTGAAAAAGGATTTTTAGTGTATACACATTTAAGCTTTCCTACCAATTGGGGGTTAGGAACTTCTTCCACTCTTATAAATAATATAGCTTCTTGGGCTAATGTAGACGCGTTTGAATTGTTAAATAAGTCTTTTGGAGGCAGCGGATATGATATTGCTTGTGCACAAAATAATACGGCTATTCAATATCAAATAAAAGAAGAAGGGCCTAAGGTTTCAAAAGTATCTTTTCAACCTTCATTTTCTGAAAATTTATTTTTTGTGTATTTGAATCAGAAACAAGATAGTAAAGAAGGGATTCAGATGTATAAATCACTCAAAATTGATAAAGTTGTATTGAGTAAAAAGATTTCAGAAATCACTGAAAAAATGACAACTGCAACAACGTTACAGATTTTTGAAGAGTTGATTTTTGAACATGAAAAATTGATGGGTGATTTGTTAAAGATACAACCTGTAAAAGAACGTTTATTTGCAGATTATTTTGGAGCAATAAAAAGTTTAGGTGCTTGGGGAGGCGATTTTGTTTTGGTGACAGGGAATGAGCAAACACCAGTATATTTTAAAGAAAAGGGATACCATACAATCTTGTCATATAACGACATGATTTTATCATAAAAAAAGAAAATGCCAACAAAAATAGTCATTATAGGAGGAGGAGCTGCAGGTTTTTTTACTGCGATAACTGCAAAAGAATTGAATCCAGAATTGGATGTTGTTATCTTAGAAAAAAGTAAAGAAGTTTTGCAAAAAGTTAAAATCTCTGGAGGAGGAAGATGCAATGTAACACATGCTTGTTTTGTGCCTAAAGATTTGTGTGAATTTTATCCACGAGGGAAAAAAGAACTGTTAGGACCTTTTCATCAATTTATGACAGGTGATACCATGGAGTGGTTTGAAACAAGAGGAGTACCTTTGAAAATAGAAAAGGACAACCGCATTTTTCCAGAATCAAACAGCTCGCAAAGTATTATAGATTGTTTTCAAGGACAGGTAGCTTCTTTGGGGGTTAAAGTATTAAAAAATAAAGGTGTAAATTCTGTAGAAAAAGTAGAAGGAAAGTGGAAAGTATTTACTTCAGAAGAAATTTTTAAAGCAGACAAATTGGTGATTACAGCAGGTAGCAGTAAGCGTATCTGGGATTTGGTGCAAACTTTAAACCATACAGTAATACAACCCGTACCGTCTTTGTTTACTTTTAATATAAAAGACAAACGTTTGACTGATTTATTAGGAGTTTCGGTGCCTAATGCAACTGTTAAAATAGTAGATACCAAGTTAGAATCTCATGGGCCATTATTAATTACTCATTGGGGAATGAGTGGACCTGCTATTTTAAAACTGTCAGCTTTTGGGGCTAGAAAATTGGCAGAGATGAATTACGAATACAAAGTAGAGGTCAATTGGTTATCGAAACCTTTTGGTCAAGTGGTTCAAGAATTGCATAAAATCAAAAAAGCGAATACAAAAAAGCAGATAGCATTAAGATCACCTTTTGAACCTATTTCAAAAAGGCTGTGGGAGCGTTTGGTAACTACTGTTGGAATAGAAGCTACAAGTAAATGGGCTGATTTAAGTAATAAGAATTTAGAAGAAATTGCAGCTCAATTATCTAAAGCTGTTTTTAAAGCAAGTGGTAAAAGTACTTTTAAAGATGAATTTGTAACCGCTGGAGGAATTAAATTAAAAGAAATTAACTTTAAGCGTTTTGAAAGTAAATTGCATAAAGATTTATTTTTTGCAGGTGAGGTTTTAAATATAGATGCTGTAACCGGTGGATTTAATTTTCAAAATGCTTGGACAGGCGGTTACATTGTAGGAAAAACACTTGCAGAAACGATTTAGTTATAAATCTGTAAAAAGAAACCAAATACAGAATTTTCAGTATTTATAATAGGTTCTGTGTTTTGCAACCAGCTATTTCTAAAACCAAGGGTAATAGGAGCAATGTTAAAGAAAGTATTGTCAAACATTAGTTCTACACCATATGAGTTTTGTTGAACAGGGTTTCTTAGAATATCAGCATCCAGCTCACTTAAATCATAAAATAAATTGGCTCTTATGCGTTTAAAATAAGTAATGTTGGCAAGTCCCCAGTCAGGATAAAAAACAGGGAATTGATAGTTAAAAGCTATTTTAGTAGCTGTCTCGTTTGGATATGCTTCATAGCCTCTAGCATACGCAAAAGTATCTGCGTATTGGTAAGGAGAGGTTAATAATTCTTTTTGATAAGCCCCTGTTATGTTAAGGCTGTGGTTTTTTAAAAGCCCAGGAAAGTATAAGGTAGCTCCAATGTTTATTTTTTCAGACAAACCTTTTTCTAAACTTTTGTAGTAATTAAAGTCTATTGCCTGTCCAAATTTAGGTCCTAAGTTTTGGGTGGCTGTTCTTCTATAGTTTGTCAGTTGTATAGATGTTTGTAAATCACCAAAATTTAAATCGGCATTAGAAAACAGGTTACTAGAGACAATGTGTTGCATATAGTTAACTTCGGCCAAGAAAGAGGTGCTGTAATTGTTATGAAAGTTGCTTAAAGGAATGGAAAAACCACCGCCTATAGTCGTTTCGTCAAAGTTGTCAGTAAAAAGAGGAATGTTTGATACACTTCTATATTGAGTAGAGGTGTGTAAGTTTAGTTCAACAAAGTATTTGCTGTAAGTAGCGTCTAGAAATAAACTGTTGGTGTTTTCATTAGAGTTGTGTTGTAAACCTGTATTGATAGAAAAATCTTTTAAAACATTGTCTAGCTGTACGTTTAGTCCATAGGTGTTTCCGCTTCCCTGTCCAAGTGTTAGTCCCCAGCTATGTAATTGCATACCTCTAAAAAAACCTTTATAATCTTTTACATTGTATGTGTTTTCTGGAATAGAATCTAAAATAGCATGTTCAATAGCTGTTGTTTTTATAGCATATCTATTTTGGTGCATAGGTTCGTTAATAACAATGCTTTTTAAAGGAGTTGTTTCGGCTTCTTTTAAAGTATATCCCATGTTAGAAAACTCACTAAAAATAATTTTAGTATTGTTTTTAGAAACGCTAGGCATATACGCGCCAATGGCAACTGAGGTTATTTGTTGTATTGTTTTGCCGTTGTAAATGTCGGTTTGGTAAATGTTGTCAATACCGTTGTAAGAAGCAGTATAGTAAATGTTGTTTTTAGAAATGCTATAATTTCCTATAGTATGATTTGTCCAATTGGTAATTTGTATGTGTTTTTCGTCTTTTAGGCTGTATCTAAAAAAAGCCAATTTAGAGTTCTTTTTAACGATATAAATAATTTGAGAGTTGTCAGAACTCCATTTAGGAAAACTTATAAAATCGTTGGTGAGATTAGGGATTTTAGAAATTTTTTGTCCTGTGTTAGCATCAATAATAACAATAGAATGTTCAATATTTTCATTAGAGTTTAGAGCTACAATTTTAGTTCCATCAGAGGAATAGTGCGGAGAAAAAAGTTTGCTTTTGTGTGTTAATTGCGTTCTCTTTTTACGAGTGTAATCATAGGTTACAATAACGCTGTAATTTTTGTTGGCTCTACGCAGGTCTTTTTTATATTCAACCCAAGTAATAAAATTATTGTTGACAGAAAGGTATTCTTGTGCAGAGATCCCTACTTTGTGTAAGCTTGTTTCTTTGTTGTTAGAAATTTGAACAAGTTCAGGAGTTGCTTTATAACTGCTTTTTAAACAAAGAATACTGCCATCATTTAAATATTGAGGAAAGGTATAGTTTGTAACCGTTCTTTTAGTTGGTTTAGAAACTTGTGTGGTGTTGCTAAGTTGCAGAGCTTCTAATTCGTTTTTCCAATTTTTGCTAAGCTCACTATAGGTTTCTTTGTAAAGTTTTGTGGTTGATAAACCTGTGTGCTTTTTTACGGCATTAGAAAAAGGATACAGTATGTATTTATATTTTCCAGCATCAGCTAATATTTTTCTACTTTGTTCTACGCCATACTTGTTTCTTATATGGTTTACTATGGAATAGCCTAAAGGGTATTGATTAGGAACAATATCTTTAAAAGAGCCATTTCTACTTTTCATATATGAATATTCAATATCATTTAAAAGCAGTGCTCTTTGTTCTTTGAAAAAGGAAGGATTTCTACCTCTACCATTTTCTGAAAGTAGTGTTTCAGAAAGAACAGCATCGCCTTCTAAATACCAAGAAGGAATGCTAAAATGCAATGCACCAGACCAACCGTATTGTCCAGCAATAATGTGCATGAACTTTGTAAAGCCTCTGTTGGCATTGGCATATTGTAATGAGTGTCTGTATTCGTGAACAGCTAATAAGTCTAGCCATTCGGTAGATCCTAAAGAGCTTTGGTCTTGAGGAGGGGTGGCAAAAAATTCGCTACGATAAGGACCTAAGGTTACAAAACCGTTCGAGATTACTTGCTGTGTTTGCAGAATCAAATCAATTTTTCTTGACTTTTCTCCTACAGAGATTGTTTTTTCTTTGTTGATATAATTGATAACATCTGCTATTCTTGCGGCATTGTTATCAGTTCCTTTTGGGAAAATAACACGTACATTTTCTGAATCTATATATTGCCAATCAATATCAGAAGGATGTGCTCCTAGGTTTTGAGCCTGATTTTTTAATGAAAAAAGACTAAAAAATAAGATTAGAAGCTTTAAATGTATTCTCATAGCAGGTTTGTTCTTTATTCAGCCAATTGCCCTCTATGAGGTTTTAAAGCATCTCTATAGGTTTTCATGTCAGTTTCATCAACAGTAACAAAGGCAATAGCATGTATGTCAGAAAATTCTTCAAAGTTTATTTCATAATAATGCAATTGTTCAGCTTCAGCAAACTCTTTTAAATGTATACAATGATGTTTGGCGGTTCCTAAGCCAGAAGGGCCTTTAAAGTCCCAAATGAGTTTTAATTTTCTGTTCAAAATATTCTTTCAGTTAAAAGTAATAATTGGTTTACGAACAAAAGTAATTAATTTATCTTTGCAGAAAATTTAAAGATTTGGTTGATAAAGATTTTATTTTAGAAAATGTAGCTACTACAGTAAAGGAAGGAACTGTTACTTGGCAAACACCTAGTAATATTGCTTTGGTAAAATATTGGGGAAAAAGAGACCCTCAATTGCCAGAAAATACCTCTATAAGTTTTACCTTAAATAATTGTCATACAAATACAACGGTGGAGTTTTCTAAAAAAGAAAAAGTAGCAGAAGATTATTCTTTTGAAGTTTTTTTTGAAGGAGAAGTCAAAGAAGCATTTAAGCCCAAAATTCAAAAGTTTTTTGAAAGGATAGAGGAGTATGTTCCTTTTGTAAAAGAATACAACTTTACAATTAAATCTGAAAATTCTTTTCCACATAGTAGCGGTATAGCATCTTCTGCAAGTGGTATGAGTGCTTTGTCTTTGTGTTTAATGAGTATTGAAAAACAATTAAATCCTTCGTTGAGCGAAGCTTATTTTTATAAAAAAGCATCTTTCTTAGCTAGGTTAGGTTCAGGGAGTGCTTGTAGAAGTGTAAAAGGAGAATTGGTAGTTTGGGGAGCGCATAAAGAAATTGAAGAAAGTTCAGATTTATTTGGAGTTCCATTTTCTTCAGAGGTAGCACCTATTTTTAAAAACTATCAGGATACCATTTTATTGGTTGACAAAGGAGAAAAACAAGTAAGTAGTACCGTAGGGCATGATTTAATGTATGGGCATCCTTTTGCTAAGGAACGTTTTGTACAGGCCAATGAAAATATTACCAAAATAAAAGAGGTTTTAAAAACAGGAGAAATTACAGAGTTTATAAAACTGGTAGAGAGTGAGGCGTTGACATTGCATGCAATGATGATGACAAGTCACCCTTATTTTATTTTGATGAAACCGAATACACTTACAATCATTAATAAAATTTGGAGCTTTAGAGAAACTACAAAATCTAATTTGTGTTTTACTTTAGATGCAGGAGCTAATGTACACTTGTTATATCCGATTTCAGAAAAAGAAACCGTTCAAAAATTTATAAAAGACGAGTTAGCAGAGTTTTGCCAAAACGGACATTATATTCATGATGAAGTAGGTAAAGGAGCTGTTCAGTTAAACTAAATAATTTAAAAGCCCAAAGTATAGTTTACTTAGGGCTTTTTGCTGCAATGGGGTAGGTACTTTGTGAAGCGATATGTCTTTTATTAAAACAGGTAACTTTTAGCTTACCCTACCTTTAAAATTATTCTTTTGAAAAAAAAGTGTAAATAAAATTATATGTATCTTTGCCTCAGGTATTCATAAAAATATCCGAATCATGAAAGGACCCTTATTTTACGCTAAAATCTTGTTGTTTGGAGAGTATGGAATTATTAAAGATTCTAAAGGATTGGCAATTCCGTACAATAACTACCAAGGAGCGTTAAAAATATCTGAAAAGGTTTCTGAAAAAGAACAAAAATCAAATAGCAATCTTTTAAAGTATTATAAATACTTGTCAGAATTGAATTCTGATTTGGTAACGTTTGATTTAAAGTTATTTAAGTTGCATTTAGATCAAGGTTTGTATTTTGATTCTAGCATTCCTCAAGGATATGGAGTGGGAAGTTCGGGAGCATTGGTCGCTTCTATTTATGATAAATATGCAACTGATAAAATTACGGTTTTAGAAAACTTGACAAAAGATAAGTTGTTGAGGTTAAAACAGGTTTTTTCTTTGATGGAATCATTTTTTCATGGAAAAAGTTCAGGATTAGATCCTTTAAATAGTTACTTAAGTTTGCCTATCTTAATTAATTCAACAGATAATGTTGAAGCTACTGGAATTCCATATCAGAAAGAAGGAAAAGCAGCAGTGTTTTTATTAGATTCTAAAATTATTGGTGAAACAGAACCAATGGTGTCTATCTTTATGAATAAAATGAAGAATGAAGGGTTTAGAAAAATGTTTAGCGAAGAGTTTGCGTTACATACTGATGCCTGTATCGAAAACTTTTTACACGGAGATGTAAAATCATTGTTAGGAAATGTAAAACACTTGTCTAAAGTAGTTTTAGAGAACTTTTCACCAATGATTCCTAAAGCATTTCAAGGTTTGTGGCAAAAAGGATTGGAAACCAATGATTATTACTTAAAACTTTGTGGCTCTGGAGGAGGAGGCTATATTTTAGGATTTACCAAAGACTACGAAAAAGCTCAAAAACAATTGAAAGACCATAACTTAGAATTGGTTTACAGGTTTTAACAAATGGATTTGTTATCAATAGCAGAACATAACAGTAAAAAAAGGCGTCCTGTTTTTTACGGAATATTGGGTATGCTGTCTGTAATTAGAGGATATAATATTCTTGTAATTATTATAGCTCAATACTTAGCTTCAATTTTTGTTTTTCGACCAGAAAAACATCTTCAAGATATTTTATTAGACGGGCATTTGTTTTTAACCGTTTTGGCTACCAGTTGTGTAATTGCTGCGGGCTATATTATTAATAATTTTTACGATTCAGAAGTAGATAAGATAAACAAGCCTTTAAAATCTAAAATAGATAGTTTTGTGAGTCAAAACACAAAATTGTACACCTATTTTTCCTTAAACGCATTAGGCTTTTTCTTGGGGTTTTTAGTGTCTTGGAAAGCAGCTTTGTTCTTTTCTGTTTACATTTTTTTAATTTGGCTGTATTCACATAAACTAAAAAGATATCCTATACCGGGGCTGTTGTTTGCTTCGTTATTAGGTCTTCTTCCGTTTTTTGTAATTTTTGTATATCACAAAAATATCTCTGAAGTAATTGTAACCCATGCAGCTTTTTTATTCTGTATTCTTCTGATTCGAGAATTGTTGAAAGATTTAGAAAACTTAAAAGGGTTGTTTGTGTTTAATTACCAAACGGTGACTGTAAAATACGGAGAGCACTTTACTAAAATATTAATCAGTATTATTATATTGATGTCTTTCAATCCAATTTACTTTCTTTGGAAATATCCTGAAATTGGCTTGATGAAATACTATTTTTATTTTGTTTTTATAGTGTTGATAGGTTTTGTGTTTTTGTTATGGAAAGCACAAACAAAATTGCAATACAGTTTATTGCATAATGTTGTAAAAATACTTTTGGTATTAGGAGTCTTTAGCCTAGCATTGATAGATACTACAGTAATTATAGGAAGAATCTTAAACCGTTTGTAGACTTCTTGTTTGATGTGTTTGATTTTGTAGAAGTAGAAGCGATTTGATTTTACAACTTCATTTGAGCTTTATAGGTGTGTATGCCGAATAATAATCTTATTTTTGCACAAAATTAATTTCATTTATAATGAGTACAGAAAGAAAATCGTCGGGAGGACGACAACAAGGAGCAAAAAAAAATACTTCTAACAAGAAATCATTTAGCTCTGGGTCTAAGAGAAATTCAGGAGGGCAAGGCTTAAAGAAGCGTCCAAGTAAATTTCAAAAACAATCAAAACCAGTTACCAAAATTAATACAGAAGAGAAAGGAATTCGTTTGAATAAATATATTTCTAATTCTGGAATTTGTTCTCGTAGAGAAGCAGATGTTTTAATTGCAGCAGGAAGTGCAATGGTAAACGGTAAAGTGATTACAGAAATGGGATACAAAGTTCAGTTAACGGATGAGGTTCGTTTTGATGGAGCTTTGATTAACCCAGAAACCAAACGTTACGTTTTACTAAATAAGCCTAAAAATTACATCACTACAATGGATGATGAAAGAGGGCGTAAAACAGTAATGGAATTGGTGCATATGGCGACCAAAGAGCGTATTTACCCAGTGGGACGTTTGGATAGAAATACAACAGGTTTGTTGTTGTTTACCAATGATGGAGAGTTGGCTAAAAAGTTAACACACCCTAAGCACAATGTACGTAAACTATACCACGCTTCATTAGATAGAAAATTAGCCTTAAGTGATTTGCAAAAACTTTCTAGTGGAGATTTCCAAGTTGAAGGTAAAAAGGTTTTTATTGATGATGTAGCGTATGTTCAAGGAGAGTCGAAAACAGAAGTAGGGATCGAAATTCATTCAGGAAGAAACAGAATTGTTCGTAAAATTTTCGAAACAATTGGTTACAAGGTTGTAAAATTAGATCGTGTGATTTTTGCAGGAATGAATAAGAAAAATATTCAAAGAGGTCATTGGAGACACTTAACAGAGCAAGAAGTAAATAACTTAAGAATGTTATAATAAATAGCAATTGCTTAACAAGTTTAAAAAGGGTTTTTAGAAATAAAAATCCTTTTTTTTGTATCTAATATTGCTTAGTTTTTTACAGCGTGTAGCATTTCTCTTTTACCAGGAGGTCCAGGAAGTTTAGAAACGGTAAACCCTACAGCAAGCATAGCTCTACGTACACTTCCTTTCGCAGAATAGGTAACTAGAACACCGTCTTTTTTTAAGGAATTGTACATTCTTTGGAAAATGTCTTCGGTCCATAATTCAGGCTGTACTCTAGCACCAAAAGCATCGAAATAAATTAAATCGAATTTTTCAACATCGTCAATATCTTTGATAAATTGTTGACGTTTGGTTAGGTAGAAACTTTCGTGAACTTTTTGTTTTTCATTCCAAGGAAATAAGTGCATTTCTTCGAATTTATGCGCAAAGTTTCGAGTTTCTAATTCAGAAACATAATTCAGTTGTAAAATTTCATCCTCTTGAATAGGGTAAGCTTCAATACCAGTGTAATCTATACCGATATTTTTTTGAGCAGCTTCAAGTAAAGTAATAAAACAGTTTAATCCAGTTCCAAAACCAATTTCCAAAATAGAAAGTTGTTTAGATGAGTGTGTTTCAAGACCATTCTTGATAAAAACATGATACGCCTCTTGAATGGCACCATGTTTAGAGTGGTATTGTTCATTCCATTCAGGCATGTGGATGGTTGTAGAACCGTCGGCAGTAATAATTATTTCTCGTTTCAACTTAATTTAATAAAGCCTAGATTAATAAAAAGATAGTTGATTTAAATTTTATAAGTAAAGAAATCAGCTAAAATTTATTTTTTAAAATTTACGGCAAAGATATATAAACTACGTAGTATTAATCGTATTTGGGTATACTATTTCTAAAAATAAATGTTATTTTTGTAACCTTGTTTCTACAAAAACAATTAGATCATGATTATAGATAAAAAGACAGCAATTGATATTGAGTTATCAAGTACATCAAAGATTTCAGAAATAGATTTTAATAATCTTTCTTTTGGAAATGTCTTTACTGATCATATGTTAGAATGTGATTATAAAGATGGCAAATGGCAAACTGTGAAAATTAAGCCTTATGGACCAATTTCACTAGATCCATCTGCAAAAGTCTTTCACTATGGTCAAGCTATTTTTGAAGGGATGAAAGCCTATAAAGATGAGGAGGAATCTATCTGGATGTTTAGGCCAGAAGAGAACCAATCTCGATTAAACAAGTCAGCAGTACGTTTGGCAATTCCAGAATTCCCAAAGGAGTTTTTCTTTGATGGATTAGAAACTTTGTTGAATATAGAGAAAGACTGGATTCAAAAAGAAGAAGGAAGCTCTTTATACATTCGTCCGTTTGTAATAGCTACAGAGTCAGGAGTTTCAGCAAACCCAGCAGCAGAATATAAGTTTATGATTATATGCTCTCCAGCACAATCTTATTATAGTGGAGAGGTACGTGTATTATTTGCAGATACCTTTAGTCGTTCAGCAAGTGGAGGAGTAGGATTTGCAAAATGCGCAGGAAACTATGCAGGGCAGTTTTATCCAACTCATTTAGCAAATGAACAAGGATACCAACAGGTTGTATGGACAGATGCTAGTACACACGAAAACTTAGAAGAGGCAGGTACAATGAACGTTTTCTTTAGAATAGGAGATAAGTTGATTACCGCGCCTACTTCAGATAGAATTTTAGACGGTGTTACAAGAAAAAGTATTTTAACATTAGCTGAAGATCAAGGAATAGAGGTTGAAGTAAGAACGATTTCTGTTTACGAAATAGAAGATGCAGCAAAGAATGGAACTTTGAAAGAAATGTTTGGAGCAGGTACAGCAGCTGTTGTAAATCCAATAGTAGGATTTAATTTTAAGGGAACCGATTATGAGTTGCCAAAAACAGAAAACAGTTATGCTAGTTTGTTTAAAGAAATGATTACAAACATACAAACGAAGAAGGCTGAAGATAAGTTTGGCTGGACATATAAAGTAAGACAATAATTATTAAAGAGCCTAAGGGCTCTTTTTTAGCTTTTTAAAAGTTGATAATAAATACCAGAATATGAATTCACTGGAACAAGCAAAAGAGAGTATGATAGAGAAGGGGTTTTTAGATATAGAAACACCTAATGAGATGGATTATGTAGAAGAAATTCAAAGGCTTAAGAAAGAAAAAAATGCAGTTATTTTAGCACACTATTACCAAGAAGAAGCTATTCAAGATATTGCAGACTTTGTGGGTGATAGTTTGGCTTTGGCACAAGAAGCAGCAAAAACAGATGCTGATATTATTGTGTTTGCAGGAGTGCATTTTATGGCAGAAACTGCAAAGATCTTAAATCCAAATAAAAAGGTTTTATTACCAGATTTAAAAGCAGGATGCTCATTAGCAGATTCGTGTCCTCCTTCAGAATTTAAAGCGTTTGTAGAGGCACATCCAGATCATAAAGTAGTTACATATATCAATTGTTCAGCAGAAATTAAAACGTTGAGTGACGTTGTGTGTACATCATCTAATGCGGTTAAAATTATAGAGTCTTTTCCAAAAGACCAGAAATTGATATTTGCACCAGATAGAAATTTAGGAGATTATTTAAATAAACAAACAGGACGTGACATGTTGCTTTGGGATGGAGCATGTATGGTTCATGAGGCTTTTTCTATAGAGAAGTTATTGGATTTACATAAAGAACACCCAGATGCAGAAATTATTGCACATCCAGAATCTCCATCACATATTTTAAAAACAGCTTCCTATATAGGATCTACAGCAGGTTTATTACAATATGCAAGAGAGAGTAAAAATCAAAAATTTATAGTAGCTACAGAAGCAGGAATTTTGCATGAAATGATCAAGCAAGTGCCTGAAAAAACACTAATTCCTGCACCAGCAGATGAAGATAATACGTGTGCTTGTAGTGAATGTGCTTATATGAGGTTGAATACAATGAAAAAGTTGTACAATTGTATGAGTTTTGAGCTTCCTGATATTGAAGTAGATTTAGAAATGGCAAAAAAAGCATTGCTTCCTATTGAAAGAATGCTAGAATTATCAAAATAATTACATGCTAAAAACGGATTATCTTGTTATTGGCTCAGGAATAGCCGGGCTTACCTATGCTTTAAAAATAGCACATCATTTTAAAGACGCTAAAGTTACTCTTGTAACCAAGGCAGATAGAAGTGAATCTAATACAAAATATGCACAAGGAGGAATAGCAACGGTTTACGATTTTGACAAAGATTCTTTTGAACAGCACATCCAAGATACCTTACTAGCAGGGGATGGATTGTGTAAAGAGAAAGTTGTAAGAATGGTGGTAGAAGAAGGGCCTGAAAGATTGGAAGAGTTGATTGATTGGGGAGTCAATTTTGATGAAAATGAAACAGGTGATTTTGACTTATGTAAAGAAGGAGGACATTCTCAGAATAGAATATTTCACCATAAAGATATTACAGGGTTTGAAATAGAAAGAGCATTGTTAATTATGATTTCTAAAACTCCCAATATAGAAGTCTTAGAAAATCATTTTGCGATTGACTTTATAACAGAGCATCATGTTCAAAAGAAAAAAATAAACCTTCAATCAGAAATTACTTGTTTTGGAGCCTATGTTTTAGACGAAACAAACAATCAAGTAAAAACAATTGCTTCTAAGGTAACAATGATTGCCTCAGGAGGAAGCGGTCAAACATACAGAACAACAACCAATCCGCTTATTGCAACAGGAGATGGTATAGGAATGGCTTATAGAGCTAAGGCAGAGGTAGAAGGAGTAGAATTTATTCAATTTCACCCTACAGCACTGTATCAATCTCCTCAAGAATCTCCAGCGTTTTTAATATCTGAAGCCGTAAGAGGTTTTGGAGCTAAGTTAAGAACGGCGAAAGGAGAATTCTTTATGAAGAAGTATGATGATCGTGGAGAGTTGGCGTCAAGAGATATCGTAGCAAGAGCAATTGATACGGAGCTTAAAATTAGTGGAGATGATTATGTGTTTTTAGATTGTAGCCACTTGAATTATAAAAAATTTAAAAAGCACTTTCCTAACATTTTAGAAAAATGTAAAAGCTTAGGTATTGACGTTCGTAAGAAGTGGATTCCAGTAGTGCCTGCTGCTCATTATATTTGTGGAGGTATAAAAGTAGATTTGTTTGGACAAACAACTATTAAAAACTTATTTGCTTGTGGGGAGTGTACATCAACAGGACTTCATGGAGCTAATAGATTGGCATCAAATTCTTTATTAGAAGCTTTGGTATATTCACATAGGAGCTATGTTAAGAGTATTGAGGTGTATGAAAAAGGAATAGAAGAAACTAAGATTCCTGAATGGGATACTACGGATACATCTCAGAACAAAGAAAATATATTAATTACACACGGTCGCTCTTCTGTACAGAAGATTATGAGTGATTATGTAGGTATTGTACGTTCTAACAGACGTTTGAAAAGTGCAGAGAAACGACTGAATATAATTTATGAAGAAACAGAGGAACTGTATAAAGAATCCAATGTTTCTGTTGAATTATGTGAATTAAGAAACTTGATAACTACAGCTTCTTTGGTTTGTAAATTCTCAATGAAAAGAACAGAAAATAGAGGAGGTTTTTACAATAAGGACTACGCAGAGCAAGTAGGTTAGTGATCGTTTTATTAAATAATCTGTTTACTTTTTTATAGGAGAATATCTTAGTTCAATAGCCCCTGTTGAATAGGTTTTACTATCAATAAGTTTTAAGTTCGTTTCTTTAGGAAGTTTTTCAAATAGATTGATTCCGTCACTAAGAATTATAGGCATTGTAAAAATAATTATTTCATCAATCAAATTGTTGTTTAACAACATTGTATTTATTTGTCCACCACCTATAATCCAAATATCATTTCCTTTTTTTTCTTTTAACTCTTGAACAAAATCAATATGATTTTCTGATATAAATTGAGCATGTTCGGTATTTTTAAGTCCTTTTTTTCGGGTAAAAACAAAGTTTTCTTTGTCGGCATATGGAAATTTAATACCCCAATCTAAAATTTGTTTATAGGTACTGTATCCTTGAATGGTGGTGTCAATACTGTTGTAAAAATTAGCATAACCATAATCACTCTCTTTAGGAACAGGAATGGTTTCTAACCAGTTAACACTCCCATCTTTTTTTGCAATTTTTCCGTTTAAACTTGTGGCGATATATAGTTTTAATTTTCTCATTTTTAGTTTGTTTTGTCTAAACCCTTTTTAATTAATAGATTGATTTTTGGCTCCTGTTTAAAGGAGGTAAGTGATTTTTTACAAAAGTTAATATATGTTAATAGAAAACCATTAAATTTACGAGAACTAACCAAATAACTAAAATATCTAGCTGTAATATTTATGAGAAAATTTAGAATATATCTTCTGTTTGTAGTATTCATTTTTGTTGAAGGAGTATATGGGCAAAAAACAGAGACTTCAGCATTTCAATCAGAATGGTATAATAAGATTAAAATAGGAGGGTATATGCAAGCCAGATACAATGATTTGTATAAGAGCAACCCAGATATGGAAAACTCACAAGGAGATAGAACTTATGGAGGGTATCATGGTTTTTCATTACGTCGTATGCGTTTAAAAATAACTGGACAAGTACATCCGAGAGTCTATTTTTATTTACAAGCAGATTTTGCTTCCGATGGTAAAAACTTAGGGCAACTAAGAGATGCTTATTTTGATTTGGCATTGGATGAAGAAGGGACATTTAAATTAAGAGGAGGTCAGAGTAAAATTCCTTTTGGTTTTGAAAATTTGCAATCTTCTCAAAACAGAATAGGTTTGGATAGGAATGACCCGTTGAATAGTGCTGTAAAAGATGAGCGAGATTTGAGTTTTGGGATTCATTGGGCAACATTAGAAAAAAGACAAATATTAAGAGACTTAGTTAAAAAAGGCTTGAAAGGAACAGGAGATTATGGAATGGCCTATTTAATGGTATATAATGGACAAAAAGCAAATACCTTGGTTCCAGATGTTAACAAGCGTAAGCATATAGCACTGAGGTTTACCTATCCGATAGAGTTGAGTTCAGGTCAATATATTGAAGCTGGTATTCAGGGATATGCAGGAGAGTATGTAACTACTGAAGTTGGAGAGGGTACTGTTGTTCGTGAAGAAGATGGTACTATTACAACGAATCCTGCGCTAGATGCTCAGTTTTTGGATCAACGTGTGGCAGCTCATTTTATTTATTACCCACAACCTTTTGGGTTTCAGGCAGAATATAATATAGGAAGAGGGCCAGAGTTTGCTTATGATCCTTCAAATACGGTATCTCCATATTCTATAGGGCTTGAATCTTTGAATGGAGGATACGCACAATTGATGTATATGATACGTAAAGATGAAAGTATATTTATACCTTTTACTAGGTTTATGTATTATGATGGAGGTAAAAAGTTTGAGTTAGATGCAAGAAGCTATAATGTAAAAGAATTAGAAATAGGTTTAGAGTGGCAGTTGAACAAAGCTTTTGAGTTAACCACAATTTACACCATAGCGGATAGAAGGTATGAAGATTCGTTAAAACCTGTAAATAGAGAAGATGGACATTTGATAAGGATTCAGGTGCAGATTAATTACTAATAATTAGTAGTGATAAAAGAAGAAAAAACTCAAAGGGAAATCGGTTTCTCTTTGAGTTTTTCTTTTTAGAAGTAATTAATTCTTTAAAATAGTTTCAATATTAGGTTTAAAATAATCAGGACCTTTTAAAACCTTACCATCTTCTCTGTAAATAGGTTTTCCATCGGCACCAAGCTTACTCATATTACTACGTTGAATTTCATTAAATACTTCTTCAATTTTGTGTTGCATACCGTGCTCTAAAATAGTTCCGCATAAAATATACAACATATCACCAAGAGCATCTGCAACCTCTACAAGGTCATTATTGTTGGCAGCTTCTAGGTACTCTTCGTTTTCTTCAGCCATTAAGTTAAAACGCAGGTTGTTTTTATCTTCCCCTAGGTTAGCAGTGGGTTCTTGTTTGATACCAAGTTTAAAAGACTCGTGAAATTCTTGTACTGCTTTTAATTTATTTTTCATGTAATGTGTTGTACTTTTTGTTTTTAATAAAAAGCTTTCAAAGAAAGCAATGGTTTCTGTACTTTTGCATAAAAATACAAAATTATGTTTAGTAGAGGACAGTTGATATTTGCTGGTTTTTTTGTGGTTGCATTTATCGCAATGATGATTTGGAGCTATAGGAAAGACATCAACCTACATAGAATACATTATAAGAATGGAGCTTTTAAGGTAGGAATAGCTTTTGTGGTTGTAATATTTGTATTTATAGTACTTAGAATACTGGTGAACTAATCTTCAGGTTCCAGCTGGTTTAAAACATCGTGATCTAAAATAGTGTAACCATCTTCAGAATAGGCTATTGACGATTTGAATTTTACATTTGGTACAATTTCTTTAAAGTCATACGAATGCATCTGGTAAACTCTTTGGGAGAACGAGTCTTCATGATATTCAAACAGTATGTATATTCTAGCGTTAAGTTTACTAATTTCCTCGTTAGAATAGTTGTAAAGCGGACTTTCATTATCTATTTTATGAACAACAGTCCAAATAGTAGGTAAATAAGTAATCTTGTCATATTGTAAATTCAGAGGATAAAAATTTCGTTTATAAGTTCCGTTTTCATTTTTGTTAGAAATAGAAAGAGTAACCGTAATTTTAGGCTCAATCATGATGCTTTTACGTTTGTTTGCCAAGCGAAACATCAAAGCTCTTTCTTCTTCAAACTTTCGCAAAGCAATAGGTTTGCTAAATCTTACAGAAGCCTTTGGTTTAGAAAAACGACCATAGAGTAGCCCTGTAATAAAAGAAAAGCTTAGCAACCCTATAAAAGCTTCAAAGCTTGATAATATTCCTGTACCTACACCTTGAGGAGAAACAGTTCCGTAACCAACCGTAGTAACTGTTTGTGCACTAAAGAAAAAAGCATTTAAAAAATTATTTAGTAAGCTATCACTAGCAATTGTAAGTTGGTCAATACCAATAATAAGGTAGAGTAAAGCAAAAAGAATGTTGATGGCAAGATAACCTAGGGTGATAAAAACAAAAAACAAAGGCCAACTTATAGAAATGAGATAAGTATACAGGTCATCAATAGTTTTAGATCTATTTATATGAATGACATTTGAAGTGCCATCTTCTTTTATAAAGCTTTTAATATTCTTTTTAGAAGAATAACTTAAACCAAAGTCTTTTCTTTTTTGAGCCATTTTGTAATGTTGTAGTTGTTATTGAGTACGCTTTTGAGTTAAGAAAGCCATTCCTAATTTAATCCATCCCCAAATAAATAAAACACCACCTAATGGAGTTACAAACCAAATAAGCTTAGCGGGTACTTTTAATAATGTAATAGCGTAAATAGAACCAGAAAAGAATAAAATACCTATTAAGAAAAGTAGGTTGATGTGTTTCTTTGATTTGTTTTTTAAGTTAGGATATATGTTTACAATTAAAAGAATAATAACATGATATATCTGATATCTAACAGCTGTTTCAAAACTATTCAATTCATCAATAGTAAGAATGCTTTTAAGAGCATGTGCTCCTAAAGCACCAAGAATTATAGCAATAGCCCCCAGAAAAGCTGCAATAGCAGTATAATTTTTTATCATGTTTTATTTTTTATGTTGTGTGATTTTTGAAAGAATTTTCAAAAAGAGTTATAGCAATGTTACGAAATAATATTGAAGATTTTTTAGAAAAACTATTGTGTAATAAATGTTACAGATAGGGTTTAGAATCCGTTTTATTTTTGTGGTAAACAAACAAAGATATTATGGACGTAGTTATAGGTAACAATACATTTTCAACAGAACTTTTTAATTATCAAGAGTTCAAGACTATGGTAGAAAATCTTTTAAGTGAAGGAAAGGTTACAGGAGAAACACAATCTGAAGCTCTGTTTCAAACAACAGAAATGAATTTACACCGTGTTAATAGAATTGAAAAGAAAGGTGTTTTAGAAGAGGGGCTGGTAAAGGCTGTAGAGGAGGTAGAAAAAAAATATACATGGTATGTAATTGTAGAGGGGTGGTGTGGAGATGCTTCTCAAAACGTTCCTTTTATAGAAAAAATAGCGGGACTTTCTGAGAAAATAGATTTGAAATTATTGTTGCGAGATGAAAATCCAGAAATGATAAATGCCTATTTAACCAATGGAGCAAAAGCAATTCCAAAGGTAGTGTGTGTAGATACAGTTACCAATAAAGAGGTGTGGACTTGGGGACCAAGACCTCAAAAAATTCAAGATTTAGTTTTAGACTATAAAAAAGAAAACCCAGAAATGGTAAAAGCAGATTTTGCAAAAAAATTACATGTTTGGTATTCTAGAGATAAAGGAAAAGCTTTACAAGAAGAATTTTTAACTTTAGTAACTAAAATGAAATAAATTATGAAATTATTTGCAGTACTAGTTTTATTCTTCGGAATAGCATCCTGTCAGCAGCAACCAAGTCAAATTAATAATATATCTCCAGTCGAGTTTAGAGAAATGATTGCAAGTGATAATGTAATTCTATTAGATGTAAGAACTCCTCAAGAGGTTGCTGATGGATATATTAAAAATGCTGTTTTTGCAGATTATTATACGGATGATTTTAATGTTGTAATAGAAAAGTTAGACAAAGAAAAACCAGTGTATGTTTATTGTAGATCAGGTAGTAGAAGTTCTAGAGCAGCTAAAGTTTTAGCCCAAAAAGGCTTTGCGAAGATTTATAATTTAGATGGCGGTATTTTAGAGTGGAAAGCAAATAAGTATGAATTAATAGAACTTAAAAAATAAACAAATGGGATTGTTGAATTTATTAGGAATAGGAAATAAAAGAAAAAATATGATACAAGAAATGTTGGCTAAAGGAGCTGTTGTAATAGATGTAAGATCTAAAGAAGAGTACAATCAAGGACATGTAAAAGGAAGTATAAATATGCCTTTGGGTTCAATTACTGGACAGATTAATAAAATTCAAGACATGAACAAACCCGTAATTCTTTGTTGTGCTAGTGGTATGAGAAGTGGGTCAGCTACTTCAATATTGCAATCTAGCGGAGTAGATTGTTGCAATGGAGGAAGTTGGATGTCTTTAGCAAACTTATAAAACTGAAAACATGAAATATTACAACAGTAAAATAATAAAAGCCACTTTTGAAGAAGCTTTAGTAAGTGTTACAGAAGCATTAAAAAAAGAAGGATTCGGAGTTTTAACAGAAATTGATGTACAGCAAACTTTTAAGAAAAAGTTAGATGTAGATTTTAAAAAGTATAAAATTTTAGGAGCATGTAATCCTGTTTATGCACATAAAGCAATTTCTTTAGAAGATAAAATAGGAGTTATGTTGCCTTGTAATGTACTTGTTGAAGAGAATGAAGAAGGAGCTGTTGAGGTTTCGGCAGTCAGCCCAATGGCATCTATGATGGCTGTAGAAAATTCAGAGTTGGGAAATATAGCTATTGAAATAGAAGAAAAACTTAAAAATGTGATTCGTAGTTTGTAAACGAATTTACAACAAAGAGAAACCAGTTCATTTATCAAGACATATCTGATATGTTCTTAAAATTAATGTTGTTTGTTTGAACTGGAAAAAGCAAAGGCTTTCAATATGTTTTTTGAAGGCTTTTGTTTTTATAGTGAACATTACATTTTAAGATAAAAATCTTTTACCAGTTCTATGTATTCTGGAGTATATACATGTCTGTCTATTTCTATTGTTAAAGAGGTTTTAACAACAGTGCTTTTAGAAAAGGAGAATTCAAATAAAGATCTTTTAATTGAGCTTTTGGCAGTTCCCTTTACATTGCAAATTCTTAGAGGGTGTAAATTGTATTGAGCAGCTAATTCTAAAATTCTTTCCTCTTCTTTATAAGGAGCTATCATTGAAAATTTTCCATGAACTTCTAAAAGTTTAGAAACCCCACTAAAGAGATGTTCAAAAGGAAGTGAATCTTCAAAACGAGCTTTGTTCCTTTGTGTATCTTCTGATTGATAATCTTCAGAATAAAAAGGAGGGTTTGAAATGATAAAATCATATTTATCATCAATTTCTTCGGAAAATTCTTGTAGAGAAGCATGGTAACAAAAAAGACGATCGCCCCAATCGCTATTCTCAAAATTTTCTACGGCTTGCTCGTAAGCAGCATCGTCAATTTCTATAGCATCTATAAGCTCAGCAGTACTTCTTTGTGCCAACATTAAAGCTATAACCCCAGTTCCAGTTCCAATATCCAAGATTGAAAATTCATTTTTTAAGGTACTCCAGGCTCCTAAAAGAACAGCATCAGTACCAATTTTCATTGCTGTTTTGTCTTGTGTAACAGAAAATTCTTTGAATTGAAAAGGTTTACTCATAACAAATGTTATGTTTTTAGTTATAGAAGTGTAAAATAGAGAGAATCCCTTAGAGGTACATTTCAATTAGACCAGCAGGAGCTGTAATCACAATAGTTTTTAGTTCCCTATCTACTTTAATTATAAAATCATCAATCATAGGAACTAATATTTGAGTTCCATCATTGTCAATTTCAAACAAAGGTTGTGCAGTAGAATCGTTTACTCCAGAGATAGTTCCAATATTCCCATGGTTGGTGTCTTCAACTTTGAAGCCAATAATTTCATGAAAGTAAAATTTATTACCTGTAAGTTTAGGAAGCATTGTTAAAGGAAGGTAAATACCTGCTTTTAAAATAGCATTGGCATCTTCTTCAGAATCTATAGTTTCAAAATTTACACGGAGTTGATTTCCCTTTTGAAGTAAAGATTCTTCAATAAAAAATGGAATCAAGTTTTTGCCTAGTTCAACAAAAACTGATTCCATTTCTTGATAAAGTTCAGGTTCATCTGTATCTAATTTGATAACAACTTCACCTTTAAAACTGTGCTTTCTAACGATTTTGCCTAAATAAAAACAATCTTCTTTACGCATGGTCGTTAAAATTTAGAATTACTCAGCAGCGTTTTCTTCAGTAGCTTCTGCTTCAGGAGCAGCTTCTTCAGATGCGGCAGCCTCAGCGGCAGCAGCTTCTGCTTTTAAAGCATCTTCAGCAGCTTGAGCATCGTCAATTCTTTTTTGGTTTACAGCTTGTTCAGCAGCAAAAGCTTTCGCTTTAACTTCAGCTTCAGCAGCAGATAATCCATCTTTTTTAGCTTGAATTCTAGCTTCTTTTTCAGCAACCCAAGCATTGAATTTTTCTTCAGCTTGTTCTGCAGTAATAGCACCTTTACGAACACCAATTTCTAAATGGTTTTTTAACAAAGCACCTTTGTAAGATAAAATTGCTTTCGCAGTATCTGTAGGTTGCGCTCCATTTTGTAACCACTCAACAGCACCATCGATATCTAAATCAATTGTAGCTGGGTTTGTGTTAGGGTTGTAAGTACCTAATTTAGCTAAGAATTTACCATCTCTTTTAGAACGTGCATCAGCTGCAACGATTGCATAAAATGGTTTACCTTTCTTACCGTTTCTTTGTAGTCTAATTTTTACTGACATAATTTAATTTTTAAGGTTCTCGACCTTGATTATTAATAAGCTGCAAAATTACACTTTATTTTGTAACTGACAGGGGTTTAGAGTAAAATTATTAAAATGTGTTTTTGTGCTGTTTAGATTCCTTTGTGTAGTGAAGAGGATTGCTTATTTTTGTGCTTTAAATTTCGATAGTTATGAAAAAAATAACAGTATTACTTTTGTGTTTGGTTGCTTTTGTGTCGTGTAAAGAAGAGCCTATTTTTGAAAACCCTACTTATGAGGGACCTAGTGATGAAGGAGTTTCAGGAGGTGAAGTAAGTGGAGACTTAGAGGGAACTTGGAAGATGGTTAGTTATCGTACAGAGGTTAAATCAACTGCTGTTTTTCAGGGGCAGGAGGTAACAAATACTTCTACGGGAGTAGCTTCTAATATAAATGCTCAAGTGAAGTTTATAGCTCCTGATACATATGAATCATCAGGGAGTTATGATATGGAAACAACATTCACTGCTAATGGACATTCTTTTACTCAGAGTACGAACATATCAGGTATTGCAGGTAGTGGTTCTTGGAGTAAATCAGGAACAGATTTACAAATAAGTAGTGAATCACAAGTTATCGGTTACAAGATAACAGAATTAACGAGTACAAGCTTAAAGATGTCAGGGTCACAAATAACTGAAGTAGAAGGAGTAAGTGCAAGTACTACTACCGTAGAAGTTTACGAAAGGATAGATTAATCTACAGATGATGTAGGTGTTTGTAATGATCGATATGTGTTAAGCTGTAGTAATAAGACAGTAATAAATACTGCTTTTAGTAGTATTTAAGTTCTAAAATATTTAGGGACCGCTTTTTTAAGCAGTCCCTTTTTTATTGAATTTATAGAACAGGATTGAATGTGTTTTAATCCTGTTTTTTATATAGATAATAGTTTTGATTGATGTTAAAATAAAAACTATCAATTTGTTTTATGTGTTGGTTTTTTGCACCTTTGAAGTGTAATTAAAAATAAAGAAAACATTATGAAGAACAGTATCGGAATAGAAGAAAAACAAGCTGTAGAATTGGTTGAAAAATTAAATCAGTTATTGGCTGATTATCAACTTTTTTATCAAAACGTAAGAGGGTTTCATTGGAATATTAAAGGGAAAGATTTTTTTGAACTGCATTTGAAGTTTGAAGAATTTTATGACAATGCAGTTGTTAAAATAGATGAAATAGCAGAGCGTATTTTGACTTTAGAAGGAGAACCATTACATACATTTAGCGATTATGTAGAACTAGCTCAAATTAAGGAGGAAAAAGGAATTACTGATGGAAATACGGGAGTTTCAGTTATTTTGAATAATTTCTCAATATTAATTCAACAAGAGAGAGAAATTTTAAAAGATGCAGGGGAAGCAGATGATGAAGGAACGGTAAGTTTAATGAGCGACTATATTTCAGAGACAGAAAAAACAATATGGATGTTAAGTTCGTATCTAAAATAATTAAGGAACTCTTTTGTGGAGGGGTATAAAAAAACGATATTAAATTAATAATATCGTTTTTTTATGTGTTGTAATAGAAGTAATTATTTCTTTTTCTTTTTCTTCTTTTTCTTCTTATTCCCAGAAAAACGCCCTAAATCAACTTCCTTAGGAGCTTTCCCGTAGAAAGATTCTTCTGCTGTTTGGTGCATTTTTAAGAATTCAGCATACATCTTTTTAGGGTCGTGTGTTTTTTTGTATACTTCAAATGTGCTTAATAGCATATCGTCTGTAGACTTCATTCTATTATAGGTTCTTTGCCTGTATATGTCAATTGTATCTTTAAGTTCTTCATTGTTAATTAAGTTATTTAAACATAAAGGATCGCTTTCTAAGTCGTAAAACTCTTCAGGAGAACGTTGTAGTAAAAAGTCAAAACGATTTTTCCAAGCTTCATCTGTTTTAGCGGCTTCAAAAATTCCAGGAGCAATAGAACCCCCCATCGAAGAACTCCAATAAGTGTTTTTTCCGCTGTACCAACCATTATAAACATAGATGTATTTTTTATCTTGAGATGCTCTCATAAATAATGAGCTTCTTCCAGAAGTTAGGTAAAACTGTGTTTCTAAGTGATCTCTACCTTCATCAGCACCCTTTTCAAGAAGAGGTACTAAGCTTTTTCCGTCAAATTCACCAGGAGATTCAAATCCAGCAATGTCTATTAAAGTAGGTAATAAATCTACTGCAGAAATAAAATTTTCGTTGTCTACAGTTCCAGGGGTTATATGTTCTGGCCATTTAATAATAAATGGAACTCTTGTACTTTGCATGTATACATTAGCTTTGGCGCCTGGGTTTGCCATTCCATGATCAGAAAGAAAAACAATAAAAGTATTCTCTTCCAACCCTTTTTCTTCTACTAGATCCATAATGCGTCCTAAAACATCATCAAACCTGCTTACAGAAGAAAAATAATCAGCCAATTCCTTTCTAATAGGATCAGTATCAGGCATGCTGATAGGTACATTAAGTTCTTCTTTCTTTACAACCTTAGAAGGGTGACATATTTTTTCTTTAATTCCTTTTCGGATTTTAAATTCTATTCCTTCATCATCAATATTGTAGTATGGGCGGTGTGGATCATGAGAGTTGACGATATAGTAGAATGGTTTGTTTTCTGCCTCACATTCTTCTATAAACTTTTTAGACATTTCATAGAAAACCTCTGTGTCTCTATGAAGCTCTTCAGCAAAATCCCAAGGAGTATCTTCGTAGGGAGTACTATGATGTACTTTTCCTGTAATACCAACTTTATATCCGTTGTCATGGAAAATTTGTTGTACAGTAGGAATGTTAGCATAACGTAAATACTTAAACCCTTCACCACCACTTCTGTGAGGTATTCTACCAGTACTAATAGCAGAACGAGAAGGGTAACAAGCAGCAGCAGCTACATGCCCATTCATAAATTGAATTCCTTCTTTTGCCAACTTATCAATGTTGGGTGTTAAATTAGGGATGGTATTTCCATAACAGTTAGGAGAGTCCCAATTCATGTCATCAGCAGTGACAATTAAAAAGTTCATCGGTTTATTTTTTTGAGCAAACGTAACGTTTGTCAAGCCAACACAAAACAAAAGAGTTAGTATCGCTTTAAAATAATTGTTTTTATAAGATGTCATTTTTTATTTTTTTGTTTAAAAACAGAGTGTGAAGATAATTTAATTTATTGATATTTTAATACTTATATCTGTGATATTTTATGAAATTCTTAAGGCTTTAATCATTCATATGTTATCTTTATAAAGGGTTTGCTGTTTTGGAAGTAAAAAGTATCTTTTTCTTAAAATTGGCATTTTGTTGTTCACATTAAAGATGTAAATGTTTGGTGAAAATAGACAAAGAGCTTTGATATTATTCGTAGTTTTAAAGCTTCTAAAGATGATATTGAAAAGTAGTTTATGTACTTAATTTTTGACACAGAAACCACAGGTTTACCAAAGGATTTTAAAGCCCCTATGACAGATACAAATAACTGGCCTAGGTGTATACAGATAGCTTGGCAGTTACACGATGAGGTAGGGAAGGTTATAGAACACGATAATTTTTTGGTGAAACCAGAAGGGTTTAACATTCCTTATGATGCTGAAAAAATTCATGGTATTTCTACAGATCTTGCAGAAGAACAAGGGGTTACTTTAGAAGAATGTTTAGAAAGATTTAATGCTGTTTTAGCTAAAACAAAATTTATAGTAGGTCAAAATGTAGGTTTTGATGTAAATATAATGGGAGCCGAATTTGTTCGTTTGGGGATAATACCCAATTTTGATACATTTCGTTTTCATGAGTTAGACCTAGAATCTTTTGCATTCACATCAAGAAGAAATAAAGAAGGTACTTGGAGTTTTGATGGATTAAATGAAAGAGATAAGAATGGATTAGGGATACTAGACACCTGTACAGAAGACACAGCAAAAATGTGTCAAATTCCAGGAGGACGTGGGGGTAAATTTAAGTTGCCTACACTAACAGAACTACACAATTATTTATTTGGAGTAGGTTTTGGAGAAGCTCATAATGCTACTGCCGATGTAGAAGCAACCACACGTTGCTTTTTTGAATTGGTTAGAAGGCATGTGTTTACAATAGAGCAATTACAGGTAGAGAAGGACTATCTAGAGATTTTTAATAAAGCCAATCCTACCACGGTAGAAGTAATAGGCTTAAAGCACTTAAACTTAAAAAAGGAAAGTGAGAAAATTCGTAAACGTAAAGAGTCTGAAGAATCAGTAGGTAATGTAGACGTATCAAAAAATTCAGAAACTTTAAAAAATGTTTCCTTTGGGCATTTACATAACCATACACAATATTCCATATTACAATCTACTATAGAAATAGGAGCATTGGTAAATACAGCAGGAAAAGATAACATGTCTGCTGTAGCAATGACAGATACAGGAAATATGATGGCTGCTTTTCATTTTACAAATGCAGTAGCAGGTTATAATAAAGGAGTTAAAGCAAAAAGAGAAGAGGCAGAAGCAGCTGGAGAATCTTTTAGTGGAAAAGAGCTAATACCTATCGTAGGATGTGAGTTTAATGTTTGTAATAATCATTTAGATAAATCTAAAAAAGACAACGGATATCAAGTTGTTTTGTTGGCGAAAAACAGAAAAGGATATCAAAATTTGGCTAAAATGTCATCTACAGCCTTTGTAGATGGTTTTTATTATGTGCCACGTATTGATAGAACTATTATAGAACAGTACAAAGAAGATGTAATTGTTTTAACAGGAAATTTGTACGGAGAAATTCCAAGTAAAATTTTAAATATAGGAGAAAAGCAAGCGGAAGAGGCTTTGCTTTGGTGGAAAGAGCAATTTGGAGACGATTTGTACCTTGAGTTGATGCGTCACGGTCAAGAGGATGAAAATGTGGTAAACAAAGTTTTATTAAAGTTCTCAAAAGAACATAATATAAAAACTGTAGCCACAAATAATACCTTTTATATAAATAAAGAAGATGCCAATGCACATGATATTTTGTTATGTGTAAAAGACGGAGAAAAACAAGCTACTCCAATAGGAAGAGGTAGAGGGTATCGATATGGATTGCCAAATTCAGAATATTACTTCAAGTCATCAGAAGAAATGAAGGAGCTCTTTGTAGATGTTCCAGAAGCAATTACAAATATTCAAGAATTAGTAGATAAAATAACACCTTTTACCTTGGCAAGTGATGTATTGTTGCCAGCGTTTGATATACCAGAACAATTTCAAGATGCCAAAGATTTAGAAGACGGAGGAAAACGAGGAGAAAATAATTTCTTAGCACATTTGGTTTATGAAGGAGCAAAAAAGAGATACGGAGAAATTACTCCAGCAATAAAAGAACGATTAGATTTAGAGTTAGATGTAATTGCCAAAACAGGATATCCAGGGTACTTCTTAATTGTAGAAGATTTTATACGAGCAGCGAGAGAAATGGGGGTTTCTGTAGGTCCAGGACGTGGATCGGCGGCAGGATCTGTAGCAGCTTATTGCTTATGGATTACCAATATAGACCCTATTAAATACGACCTGCTTTTTGAGAGGTTTTTGAATCCAGAACGTATATCAATGCCCGATATTGATATTGATTTTGACGATGAAGGAAGAGGACGAGTTATAGACTATGTAATTGATAAATACGGAGCCAATCAAGTAGCTCAGATTATTACATATGGTACCATGGCAGCAAAATCATCTATTAGAGATACTGCTCGTGTGTTAGATTTACCATTGTACGAGGCAGATAGAGTTGCCAAGTTGATACCAGGAATGAAGCTTAAAAAAATCTTTGGACTTGATGACAAAGCTTTAAAAGAAAAGTTACGTTCCGAAGAAATGGAAATGGTTGATGAGTTAAAGAAAATTTCTGATGGGAATGATTTAACGGCAGAAACCGTAAACAAAGCAAGAATTTTAGAAGGATCTGTAAGAAATACAGGAATTCATGCCTGTGGAGTAATTATTACACCAGACGATATTACCAAATATGTACCCGTATCAGTTGCCAAAGATTCGGATATGTATGTTACACAATTTGATAACTCTGTTGTGGAAGACGCAGGGTTGTTAAAAATGGATTTCTTGGGATTAAAGACCTTAACTTTAATTAAGGATACCGTAAAAATTGTAAAAGCAAGGCATGGTGTAGAATTAGATCCCGAAGCTTTTCCGATAGACGATGTAAAAACCTATGAGCTTTTCCAAAGAGGAGAAACAGTAGGGATATTCCAATACGAATCTCCAGGAATGCAAAAATACATGAGGGAATTAAAACCCACAGTTTTTGCAGATTTGATTGCGATGAATGCCCTGTATAGACCAGGACCTTTAGAATACATACCTAGTTTTATCAATCGTAAACACGGAATAGAAGAAATTATTTACGATTTACCTGCCGAAGAATATAAAAACCGTTTGGCAGAAACCTACGGTATTACCGTATACCAAGAGCAAGTAATGTTGCTGTCTCAAGATTTGGCAGGCTTTACAAAAGGTCAAGCAGATACGCTGCGTAAAGCAATGGGTAAAAAGCAAATTGCGGTACTAGCTAAAATGAAACCTTTGTTTGTAAGCCAAGCATCAGAAAGGGGGCATGATGAAAAAGCTTTAGAGAAAATTTGGAAAGACTGGGAAGCGTTTGCATCCTATGCCTTTAACAAATCGCACTCTACCTGTTATGCGTGGATAGCCTATCAAACAGCCTATTTAAAAGCACATTACCCTGCCGAATATATGGCGGCGGTATTGTCTAATAATATGAACGACATTAAGCAAGTAGCATTCTTTATGGAAGAATGTAAACGAGCAGGATTAACAGTTTTAGGACCCGATGTCAATGAATCATATTTAAAATTTTCTGTAAACGAACAAGGAGCCATTCGTTTTGGAATGGGAGCAATAAAAGGAGTAGGAGGAGCAGCTGTTGAAGAAATTATTAGAGAACGAAAAGAAAACGGAAATTACACATCTATTTTTGATTTAGTAAAAAGAATAGATTTACGTTTAGCAGGTAAAAAAGCAGTAGAAGGGCTGATACTTGCAGGAGGGTTTGATTCTTTTACAAAAACACACAGAGCACAATACTATGTAACCGATGAAAAAAATCAAACTTTTTTAGAAAAGTCTTTAAAGTTTGGGCATAAATACCAAGAAAGTCAAAATTCATCGCAAGTATCTTTGTTTGGAGAAGCGTCTGAAGTACAGTTTCCAGAACCAGATATTCCGTATTGTGACACTTGGGGAACAATGGAATTACTGGCCAAAGAAAAAGAAGTAACAGGAATGTATATTTCTGCACATCCCTTAGATGATTTTAAAAATGAGTTAAAATTTTGCAATGTCAAACTTTCAGCCTTTAAAGGAGATTTGCAAAAATACCTAGGACATAAATTAAGTTTTGGGGTTATTTTAACTTCGGTAGAACATCGTGTTTCTAAAATGGGAAAAGGATGGGCAACTTTTGTTGTGGAAGATTATGGAGATAGTCATGAATTTAGAATTTTTGGAAATGAATACTTACAATTTAGGCATTTCTTAGTGGTCAATTCATTTTTATATATCAATGCTGTTTTACAGCCAGGGTGGACAAATAAAGAAACAGGAGTAGTAGGAGAACCTCGATTAAAATTCACAAACTTTATGCTATTACACGATGTGATGGAAGATAAGTGTGAAAAAATAACAATTCAATTGAGTTCTCAAGAATTGAACAAACAATATATAGAACATCTCTACAACGTGCTAAAAGAATATGAAATAGCAGGAAAACAAAAATTAGAATTTTTGGTGTTCGATAGAAAAGAAAAAATAGAATTACAATTAAAAAGTAGAGGAATGAAAGTTAATGTAACTTCTGAACTTTTTGATCGATTGGACAAAGAGAATATTCAATACAAATTGAATTAAGAGGCAGTTCTATGGCAGGAATATACATTCACATTCCGTTTTGTAAAAAAGCATGTCATTATTGCGATTTTCATTTTTCAACATCTTTAAAGCATAAAGAATCAATGTTATTGGCAATTCAGAATGAATTAAAAATTCGTTCCCAAGAATTGTCAGGTCAAATTATTGAAACCATTTATTTTGGAGGAGGAACCCCTAGTTTATTAGAAATATCAGAAATTGAAGCAATGCTTAAGATCATTGCTGAAAATTATTCAGTAACAATAACTCCAGAAATTACTTTGGAAGCGAATCCAGATGATTTATCCGAAGAAAAAATAATTCAACTTGCTAAAACAAAAATAAACAGGTTAAGTATTGGAGTACAGTCTTTTTTTGAAGAAGATTTACAAATGATGAACAGAGCACATACAGCATTGGAATCAGAAAAATGTTTGTCTGTAGCTACACGTTACTTTAGTAATATTACAATTGATTTAATTTATGGAGTACCGGGGTTAACTGAAGAACGATGGAAAGAAAACTTGCAGAAGGCATTTGATTTAGGAATACAACATATTTCTAGTTACGCATTAACAGTTGAAGAAAAAACAGCTTTGGCGAGTTTTATAAAAAACAAAACGTATCCGCCATTAAATGAAGAGTTGGCGTTAGAGCATTTTAATATTTTGGTTGAAGAAACAGGTAAAAATGGATTTGATCATTATGAAACTTCAAATTTTGGGAAACCTCATTATTACTCAAAGCACAATACATCCTATTGGAAAGGAGTAGCGTATATTGGAGTAGGACCCTCTGCACATTCCTTTAGTAAAACACACAGATCATGGAATATTGCTAATAATATAAAATATATAAAAGGACTTGAAAAAGGAGAGTTGGTATTAGAAACAGAAGAGCTTTCTGTGACAGATAGGTATAACGAATATGTTATGACAGGGCTACGAACTGTTTTTGGAGTTTCTATAAATAAAATTCAAGAAGATTTTGGGGATGAATATAAAGAATACTTGCTCAAAGAAATAGAACCCTTTATTAAAGACAAAACATTATTTTTAAAAAACAGAATTTTAAAAACAACCCATAAAGGGAAGTTTTTAGCAGATGGTATTGCTGCAGAATTATTTTATATATAATAAGAAGAAGAGTTATTTAAATTTTTAGTTTTAAATACCAAACCAAATACTAATGAATATAGAAGAGTTAAGAGAATATTGTTTGTCTAAACCTCAGGTAACAGAAGGTTTTCCTTTTGATGAAACTACCTTGGTGTTCAAAGTAGGGGGTAAATTATTTGCTTTAACAGGTTTAAACCGTACTCCAGCAGCTGTAAATCTAAAGTGCGATCCAGAATATGCCTTAGAGCTTCGTGATTCTTATGAGAACATACTACCAGGTTATCATATGAATAAAAAACATTGGAATACAGTAGAGTATGAATACAATTTATCAGACAAGCTCTTAAAAGAATTGATAGATCACTCTTATGACTTGGTAGTAAAAAGTCTGACCAAAAAGGTGAGAACAGAACTCAACTTATAACATTTTTTTAATAGTTTTTGAGAGGCTTATTTACAAGCTATTTTTATCTTTATAAACTTAACTATAAATAAAGAAACTGTGTTTTGGTATCACGAAGATTTAGAACGTTTAGAGAAAGAAATAACAAATTTAGCATACGATCCAAAACTGGTTTTTTATGGAAGCTCATCTGTCCGATTATGGAATGAGTTAACAACAGTTTTTAAAGAGTACAAGCCTGTTAACTTGGGGTTTGGAGGATCTACTTTAGCTGCTTGTACGTGGTTTTTTGAAAGAGTATTTGAAAACATTAAAAAACCAGAAGCCATTGTTATTTATGCAGGAGATAATGATTTGGGAGATGGTAGGCATCCAGAAGAGGTGGTGTTATTCTTTGAATCACTACTATCTAAAATTAGGAAAAAATATGGAGATATTCCTTGTTCCTTTGTGTCTATAAAACCTAGTATTAATCGTTGGCATTTGTCAGGTAGTATACGGTATGCAAATAGCAATATAAAAGAGTTAACATTAAAAGATGCTAATTTTCATTTTGTGAATATTTATGATGATATGCTAGATGAAGATGGTTACCCTAAAGAAGAGTATTTTGTGGAGGATGGGCTGCATTTAAGTAAGAAAGGATATAATATGTGGTTAGAGAAAATAAAATCTTGTACAGAAATATTTCCAGAAAAGATATTGGTTAAAATGTAGTATATAAAACAAAGAAGAACCAATAGTGAAAAGAGAGTATCATAAATGGTATAGTCCTAATTTAAATAAAGAAATGGAATTGCTTGTTTTCGGACATGCAGGAGCCAAAGTTTTGTTTTTTCCTCCTAGAATGGGACGTTTTTATGATTATGAAAACTGGAGAGTAATAGAAGCTTTAGAACCTAAAATAAACAATGGAGAACTGCAGGTTTATTGTGTAGATAGTATTGATACAGAGTCTTTTTATAATAATTTTAGTCATCCAGGATACCGTATTTATAGACATACTTTGTATGAGCGATATGTTATTGAAGAAGTAATACCTTTAACAAATTTAATAAACTCAAATATTAATTTAATAGCGGCAGGTTGTAGTTTAGGAGCATATCATGCAGTTAATATTTCTATGAGACATCCTCATTTGTTTTGTAAAGTTGTAGGTATGAGCGGACGTTATGACTTAACAGAATCAAAAGGTTACTATCAAGATTTGTTAAGTGGTTATCATGATGATCATGTTTATTTTAATATGCCAAATCAGTTTTTGAAAAATTTAAGAGATCCTCAAGTTTTAAGTGATTTGAATAAAATGGATATTATTTTGGCGGTGGGTAAAGAAGATGTTTTTTTGGCAAGTAATTTTTTGTTAAGTGGTATTTTATCAGAAAAAAATATACCTCATCAGCTGTATGAATGGGATAAAGAAGCTCATAAAGCGCGTTATTGGCGTAAAATGGTTCAGATTTATCTTTGATATAAAACAGAAAACCTTACGAGTTGTAAAGGCTTGTGAGGTTTTCTGTTTTAGAGTTGTTTACTTGCTTAACTCTGTAAAATATTTGTAGAATAGTGGAATGGTTTCAATTCCTTTTAAGAAATTAAATATACCAAAATGTTCATTGGGTGAATGTATTGCGTCACTATCCAAACCAAATCCCATAAGTATAGATTTACTGTTTAGTTCTTTTTCAAATAAAGCTACAATAGGAATGCTTCCTCCAGAACGTTGAGGTATTGGAGCTATTCCAAAAGTATCTGTATAAGCTTTTTTAGCAGCTTGGTAGCCTATGCTATTAATAGGGGTAACATAAGGGTGCCCTCCATGATGTTCAGTGATTTCAACTTTTACAGATTTAGGAGCAATACTTTTAAAGTAATTGGTAAAAAGTTTTGAAATTTCTTTATGATTTTGACCTGGTACCAAGCGCATTGATATTTTTGCATGTGCTTGGGAAGGGATTACTGTCTTTGCACCATCACCAGTGTAACCTCCCCAAATTCCGTTTACATCTAAAGTAGGACGGATAGAGGTTCGTTCATTTGTTGTGTATTCAGACTCTCCGTGTACATCCTCTAGATTTAAAGCGTTTTTAAAGTTTGCTATAGAAAAAGGAGCTTTTGCCATTTCTGCTCTTTCTTCAGTAGAGAGTATTTCAACATCTTTATAAAACCCAGGTATGGTAATTTGATTGTCGTTATCATGAAGCTTGGCAATCATTTGCGATAAAATATTGATAGGGTTGGCTACGGCTCCTCCATAAAGACCAGAATGTAGATCTCTATTAGGTCCAGTAATGGTAACCTCCATGTATGATAACCCTCTAAGTCCTGTTGTTATAGAAGGTTGTTCATTAGAAATCATTCCCGTATCAGAAATCAATATAATATCGTTTTCAAGTTTTTTTTGATTTTTTTGTACAAACCACTCTAAACTAGGTGAACCTATTTCCTCTTCACCTTCAATCATAAATTTCACATTACAAGGTAGCTCGTTATTTTGCACCATGTATTCCAATGCTTTTATGTGCATAAACATTTGCCCCTTGTCATCAGAAGCCCCTCTGGCAAAAATGGCACCTTTGGGGTGAATTTCAGTTGTTTTTATAATTGGAGAGAATGGAGGGTTTGTCCAAAGCTCTAAAGGATCTGCAGGTTGTACATCATAATGACCATATACAAGAATTGTAGGTAAGTTAGAGTTTATTATTTTTTCACCATAAACTACAGGATATCCAGGTGTTTCACAAACCTCAACAACATCACAACCAGCATTTTTTAAGTGTTTTTCTACAAGTTTTGCTGTTTCTAAAACATCTTGATTAAAGGCAGGGTCTGCACTTATCGAAGGGATTTTTAAAAGATTAATAAGTTCAGATATATAATTATCTTTTTGGTTTTCAATGCTTTTATATGCTTTGCTCATATGTTGAAAAAATATAGTTACTCAAAAATAATAAAAAACTCTTTTACTCCTTTGAAATATCATAGTATTGTGTATATTTGCATCCACAATAATTAAGCGGGCGTGGTGGAATTGGTAGACACGCTAGACTTAGGATCTAGTGCCGCGAGGTGTGAGAGTTCGAGTCTCTCCGCCCGCACTTAATTACAACCCTGTAAACTTTAAGTTTACAGGGTTTTTCTTTTTAAAATAATTTGTAGTTGACTAAGTTATAGGTGTCTAACCTTAGGTGCATTGAACTGTAAATTATTCAATTGTATAGGTTTCTGTATCAAAATCATAAATAAATTTAATTTCATCTTTTAAATCTAGATCTACATCTATAATTTGGTAACCAGAATGAATGTCTGAGATGATAATATTGAAAGATTTAATATTTTCTATAGGTTTTAAAATAACACCTACTTTTTTATACTCCTTTATAGGTTCAATACTTGTGCTAGAATAAGGAGCAGGGTATCCGTTAACTATTTTATCGGCAAAAGTATTAGGTTGTTCTCTAATAGTAGATCCATACCCTGAATTATTCACGTCAATTAATTGCTGTAAGCCATTAGTCTCTAGGTAAGTTATGTGGTACCTGAAATCTTCCCCTACTTTTGTGGAATCTAGTAAAGCAGTTACTTCAATAAAGTAATCTTCGTAGGAGGATAGTTCTTCCATTTCTTTATGCTGGCATGAACTAATAAAGAGGAAAAGGAGTATGGTAAAGAGTTTTAAAAATGTGTTTTTCATAAATGTTATTTTTCGTAGTAAAATGCTTCTTTTTTATATAATTATTCTTTTTCAATTGAGTTTAGGTTTTTTACAAGAATGATTGGCATTCTAACATGAGATTCTCCAAAAAATTTATATAATTGACCTTCAATTTCTTCAATTTTAACATTTCCCCTTAATAATATTAAATGAACAATTCCTAAGTCAGGAATATTTTTGAATAAATCATTGTTTAAAATAGCCTGTCCGTTATCTTCTTTGATAATGTCCGTGTTGAATATATGATCATTATTATCATTTGTTGGTATGGCGTTATTTCCAAAATATTCTGCAATAATAACTAAACCTTCTTTGTTATTGGGGTCAGCATTCCATTCTAATAAAAAATCTTTGTAGTAACATGCTGGCATCAATTCTTCAGTATTTATAACTTTAGGGTTTGTTATTTTTACTAATTCAGGAATATATAAATCTACTTCTTCTTCGATAATTTTAAAAGATCCATTTTTATTTTGAAGCTTTTTTTGAACTTTAAAGCTTACTGTTTTACCATATATGTCATCAGATTCATTATCTGATAATTTATTAGATTGTGTGGTAGATTCTATTTTTTTTTGTTTATAAAGACACTTTTGTTTGCTAGTTTGTTTTCTGATAAAAATACTTTTTTGATTGTTGAATGTTTTGTTAAAGAATTTGATTTTAAAGATGTGTAACCTATCGAATTTTCTGTTTGTGCAAAATAATTATGATATACATTGGGGCTTGTGTCCAGTAAGTTGTAACTAGGTTTTAATAGAACTGTGAGAAGCTGTTACCTGGTAATGGCTTTCTCTGTTTGTTGAGGGGTTTTATTTCATTATGGAGGCAATTTTAATTAATGTTAGATAGTTTTTTATATTAGAAATAACTTCTAAATCGATAATTTCAGGTGGACACTTAGAATGGTAAATATTTTCTTTTTCTTAATGAAGATTAGCAATTTCTCCATTCCAAAACTACGGAAAAATACGATGAAGCAATAGTAGAGACTGAAAAACAAGAGATTCCACTTAAGTGAATTTAGGGGTGGTTTATATTGGCTATATATGGGGGCTTAGGTGTAGGTTTTTTTTGAGAAAGCAAAGAAATGGAACAATACAATATTTATATCAAAATCATAAATAAATTTAATACACCTGCTTTTTAAGTTTTTTAGTAGGGTAATCTTCCGGTTAGCTGTTTTATATACAAGCACTTAAAAAACTTAAGTTGGTTAAGAGAAGAAAGTGTATATCATCCAAACTAATAAATTACGAGGATCTAAGTAATGTGTATCCTTCAGTAAAGTTGGATTTAACCATGCGATGCGTTTAAGAGATTACTTAAAATCTGTAAATGCAAATATGGTACAATTGAATTCTGAGTTCAATGAATTTGAAGGAACATCGGTTGATGCAGATGAAGATGGTTTACTAGATGAATGGGAGTTCCGAGAATTAAACAGCTTATGATGCTACCGATAATCCTGATGGAGATGCTAAATAACGCTGAGGAATATTTAAATACCATAGATCCACTAATCAATTTAGATAATTTATCAATAGAAAATTATGAGACCATTCAGGTGAATCCTAATGTTGTAGATGGAGTTTTTAATATTCACATACCGTTTTTAAATACTAAAGTAGCTGTAGAAGTTTACGATTTAAGTGCTAGGTTACTTTCTAAAAACGACCACTTTTTAATAGAAAAGGAGTTAGAAGTAGGCTTGAGAAATTTTACTACAGGAATATATATTGTAAAGCTTCTTTTGGGAAAGCCTATAGTTTTAAAAATTATAAAAAAATAACAGAGAAGAAGAGGATTAATCCTCTTCTAGCCATTCCAATTTTTGTTCAATCCAAAGTAAGTATTTGCTAAGGCATCCATAGCCAGTAAATACCCAAAGAATAGCGTTAACGGGACTCCATAGAATAAAGGTTAGTATGTTCATAACCAACCAAGATCTTTTAAATAGCTTAATCATATTTTTTTTTTGGTGTTAAAGATAAGTTTTTGAAGGTAATTATTCTAATTTTTTAAAAAAGCTCAGGTCTTTAGCTTTGTTTTCAAAGCTGTACATAGAAAAAACATAGGCTTCTAAAATGCTGTTAATATGCTTGTGATGTGTTTTTAAGGATCTGTAAGTAATAGGGTTGGCCTGTAGTTCTTTTAATAAAATTTCACTGAATTTTAAAGGCAGTTGATGAAAGCATTTAGAAATACCATTTTTGTTAAAATAGATTTTTTCATACTTGTAATCAGCCCAGAGTTTTATACCGTTTTCTCTTAAGAGACAGGTGTAGTTTTGGAAAAAAGTACCTTTCATTTTTTTGCAATTTTTTAGGAAGGTTATTTAAGGAATTGATTTCTTTTTTGTTGTAGTTTCTCTTTCAGTTTTTTTTCTTCGGCGGCAACATAATAAATGGCCTCTTCAATATCGGGCTGTTCACGTTGTCCGTTAAAAACAACACGAATCCAGCTTTTTTTAATGATGGTTCCATCAGGGTTTCTTTTTCCTGTTTTTAGAAGTCTGTTGTAGACTTTTTGAGAATAGAAACTACCTAAGATAGATTTTAATTTTATTTTTTCTTCTTCAGTAATCATAGCAGTAACTATTTTTTTGTTTGTCTTTTTGTTATACCTTGCTTATAAGTTGATTATACAAATATAGTCAAAAAACTATCGTAATAAAAATATAAGTGATATAAAAATATCTATGATTAAAAAAAGGATACTTGAATACGCTGAAAAGCGAGGCATTAAAAGGTCTAAGTTCCCGGAAAGAATCGGTATGAGTGCTTCTGGTTTTAGAGGAGAAGCTATGAAGTCGGGTATAAATTCAGAGGCTATCGATAAAATTTTGTCTATTTTTCCTGAAGTAGATTTGCATTGGTTAATTACAGGATCTTCTAAAAAAGAAGAAATTCATGAGGAGAATGTGGTAAAAGAAGCTGAATTGAACTATGGAAATAACGATTTTAGAAAAAAATATTACGACCAGTTAGAAAAAACTGAAAAATTAAGAGTTGCTTACGAAGAATCTCAAGAGAAGATCATTCAAATGCTAGAATCTACAAAATCAAAAAAGACAGAAGAGTAAAATACGAATACTGTTATTTATTGATATTTTTTCTTTCGTATATAATTAACTAGAGCACTTAAAACAAAAAGAATTAATAAAGGGATTACAATATTTAGTAGTTGCCAAAATAATCTATCCTTAGCTGTTTTTGTTCTGTCTAAGGCATATAGTTCTATTTTTTTAGATCTAACTTTAATCAATCCAGTGTCGTCAAGTAGATAGTTGACAGTATTTATTAAGAATTCTTTATTGCTATAAAATTGTTGGGTCCATTTATCAACCCCAAGCTCTAAAGGTTTTCTTTGGTGTATCTGGTTGCTGGCAATATCACCATCAGAAAGAACTACCATTTTAGTTTCTGTTCCTTTTTCTAAAGGTAATTTTGTATCAAAAGGTTTTAGTCTGTCTTTGTATGCAGAGGTAAACTCACCTTCAAGCAAAACACCTAAAGTTTGGTTACCTTCTTTATAAACTCGTGGATCAGCAGGGGTTGATATAGAAGAAAGTTCTATAAAATTAGGGGTTTTAATTCTTTTAGATAAAATAGAGCTTTTTAACAGTACAGTTTTTTTAATACCATTTTTTAATGTGTCTATAGAAGAAGCAAACTGTAAATTCACAGGCCCAACATTATTGGTAATAGGATGTGTGTTAGTTGGTGTAACTAGCGGATGATAAAACCATAAGAAATTATCAAAAGTAGTTTTGTTACCACTGTTTCCTGTGGCCAAAGCGATTTTGGAAGCATATAAGTCTTTTACTAAATCAGGATTTAAGCGAATACCATATCTAAAGAAAAAATCATCAAGGTTTAAATTTCTAGGAAAGGCTAGCATTTTACCGTTGTTAAATAAGCTATCGTTATGAGCTATTACAGGATCAACAAGCCATAGAGACTTACCACCATTTAAGGTAAATTGATCTAAAAGATATTTTTCTTTTTCAGAAAAAATCTTTGTAGGTTTTGCAATAATAGCTAAATCATAGTTTTTTAATTGTTGTAAAGTTTTGTTAGGAGAATGCTTTGTAGAATCTAAAGTAAATTTAGCTAAGTGATAATATTCCCCAAGAGTTTTTAAGAAGCTGTATAAATAGATATCTCCTAATTCTCCATTTCCAGATAAAACAGCAATACTTTTTTCTTTTTTTGAACTTATTTTTTGAATAGCCTTGGCAAAGGAGTATTCTAAATTTTGAATAGAATTTTCAAGTTGTTGTTGTTGGCTTTCAGAAGTATTACTGTCTTTAAGTAAAGAAATATTTTCTGTTTTGTTTTTGTATTGAATGGTAGCCCATGGTAAAATTACAGCCTCAGAAATAACACCATTTTCTTCTACGGTTAACCTGCTAGGAGTAAGTCCAGCTTTTACAAGCTGTTGTAAATTATGTTTAGGATCAATTAAAAGAACTTTTAGGTTTTTATTTTTAGCTTTTAGTTCATCTAAAAACTCTAAAGCTTCAACCTGTAACCTTTTAAATTCAGGAGGAAAATTTCCTTCAAGATATATTTTTACAACAAGGTTTTGGTTTATTTTGTCTAGAATACCTACAGTTTGTTCTGCCAGTGTATAACGTTTGTCGTTTGTAAAATCTATTCTAGAATAATTGTTATAAGATAGGATATTGATAATTAAAATGATAGCCAATACATAAAGTGGTTTTTTGTAATTTTTTTGTTTCTCAAGCCTGTATAAAGTTCCAGTTAAAAACAAGAGCGTACAACTGATAAAATAGATCAAATCTCTAGAGTCAATAACCCCTCTGCCTATACTCTGAAAATGAGCATACATTCCTAATAATTCAATTTCATAACTATTCTGAGGAAAAAAATCGCCCAAGCTTTGGATTCCATAAAAAATAAAAAAGGACAATACAATAGATTGAATAAGTATAATCAATTGGTTTTTAGAAACGGTAGAAATTAGCAAACCAATAGCGGTAAAAGTACTTGCTAAAAATAACAAGCCAATATAAGAGGTAGCAATACTTCCTAAATCAATTTTACCAACAGGTGTTGCAAGTTCGTAAATGGTATAAGTGTAGGTAAATGTTAGTGCAAGAGTTATGGCTATTAGTATAAGAATAGACAAAAATTTTCCTGCAATTAATCCAATAGTACTAATAGGTTTTGTTTTTAATATTTCTATAGTACCAGATTTATATTCATCAGAAAAACTACGCATGGTTAATGCAGGTATTAGGATAAGAAATAACCAAGGAGTTAACGTAAAAAAGTTTTTTAAGTCTGCAAAACCAGTATCTAATATATTGAATTCATTGTTAAATCCCCATAATAACAATCCATTAAGAGTTAAAAAAGAGGCTATTACAAAATACCCAATTGCAGAACCGAAAAATAAACGAAGTTCTTTTTTTAATATGGCAACCATTGAAACAAAATATAGGTTTTACACAAGATTTTTAGAAGCGTAAAAATAGGAAGAATATTGCTAGTGAGAGATGGTTTGCTACTTTTTTAAAAGCAAAACCAGAAAAGCAGTATTGAGGCAGTTGTTGTAGTAATAAAAAGAAGAAGTGTATTAATGAAATTCAATACTAATTCTATCCCTGTAATCTAGTCCAAGTAAATTAGAAGCACCTCCAACAGTTCTTAGGTTACTTTTATAAATGGCAATTTCTATATAACCAGCAGAATTAAAAATAGCAAGTCTATTGCCGTCACTCTGTCTTTGTTCAGGAGGTAGTGAAAAATCAATAATATCGCTGTATTTATAATTTATTTTAGAAAAAGTATACCTGCTAGCTCTTAAAGTATAACTTCTTCCTTTACCAATTTCCCTAAACAGCTTTTCGGTAATATTGCTAATTACATTTCCATAATTATCAATATAAATAACATAACCAATAATTTTGTTTTGATCTTGAGAGATTTGGGGTTGAAGCTCAAAAAGTTGTTTAACAGTCTGTATAGGTTTTCCTATGACCTCTAATGTTCCTCCACGAGCTATATGAGCAGCAACTTGAACAAAAACATCTAAGACAGAAAAACTACTATTGTCTAACCTATCATGTATGTTGATTTCAACAATTTTTGTGGGGTGAATTTCAGAAGCAACCATAGAGATTAAACCATTGTCAGGACACACAAAATAATGACCATCTAAAAGTAATGCAATATGCTTGTTGTCTTCGTTTAGTTCAGAATCTACACCAACAATATGGATAGTGCCTTCAGGGAAGTTTTTATAAGAGTTTTTTAAAATATAAGCAGTTTCCGTAATGTTAAAAGGAGAGATTTGGTGTGAAATGTCAACAATTTTAGCATCAGGGATACTAGAGTAAATAGCTCCTTTAACCGCGCCAGCAAAGTGGTCTTTGATACCAAAATCTGTGGTTAAAGTAAGTATTGGCATAAGCTTTAGGTCCTTTAAAAATTACTTTTCAATTTGTTGCTAATTTGAAAAATCTAATGCAAATTTAATTAAATATATAGGAAATAATAGTATTTTTAAAAGCGAAATTTAATTAATAAAAACAATCATTTGAACGAGCGAATAATAACGTTAGATAACATTAATCCAAAAGATTTTTTTGGACCTCAAGATACAACCATAAAGCAGTTGAAAGCCTATTTCCCAAAATTGAAAATAGTGGCAAGAGGAACTGAAATTAAAGCTTATGGAGAGCCAATTATATTGGATGAATTTGAAAAAAGGTTGCAAATGCTTATCAAATATTTTGATAAATATAACAGCCTAACCGAAAATGCAATAGAGCAGTTGTTAACAACAGAAGGGAGAGGGTCAGAAAGCTCTACATCCTCAGATGGGGTTTTAGTGCATGGAGTAGGAGGAAAACTAATAAAAGCTCAAACAGAAAATCAACGACAGATGGTTTCTAAAATGGAAACCAATGATATGTTATTTGCTATTGGTCCAGCAGGAACAGGAAAAACATACACAGCAGTAGCTTTGGCAGTAAAAGCATTGAAAGATAAAGAGGTAAAAAGGATTATTTTAACAAGACCAGCAGTGGAGTCGGGAGAAAATTTAGGATTTCTACCAGGAGATTTGAAAGAGAAACTAGACCCTTATATGCAGCCATTGTATGATGCCTTACGGGATATGATTCCATATGAAAAGTTAGATGCTTATATAGAAAAAGGAGTCATTCAAATAGCCCCTTTGGCATTTATGAGGGGGCGTACTTTAGACAATGCCTTTGTGATATTAGATGAAGCGCAAAATACAACCACCTCTCAGATGAAAATGTTTTTAACCCGAATGGGGAAAAGAGCAAAGTTTGTAATTACTGGAGATCCAGGACAAATAGATTTGCCTAAGAAACAAGTATCAGGATTAAAACAATCGATGACAGTTTTAAAAGGAGTAAAAGGAATAGCAACAGTGTTTTTAGATGGAAAAGATGTGATAAGGCACCGATTGGTTAAAGAAATTATTACAGCATACAAGCAAATAGAACCTTAAAGTTTCTATAAGAAGAGCTAATAGATAGGTTCTTTAACTAACAATAATTAATTACTTTTGCGATCTAAATAAGAATTAGGAGAAGCAAGTGTCCCTAGCAATGATAATATAATGAGTACTACAATTAATAATACAGACTATAATTTCTCAAACCAAGTGTCGGTTTATAAAGGGAAAGTTCGTGAGGTTTACAATATAAACAACGATCTTTTGGTAATGATTGCTACAGACAGGCTTTCAGCGTTTGATGTAATTATGCCCAAACAAATACCTTTTAAAGGACAAATTTTAAATCAAATAGCCGCTAAAATGTTAGATGCTACTAAAGATATTGTACCTAATTGGGTCGTTTCTGTGCCAGATGTAAATGTAACAGTAGGGCATATGTGCGAAACATTTAAGGTAGAGATGGTTATTAGAGGTTACTTAACAGGACATGCGTGGCGTGAGTACAAAGCAGGAAAAAGAGAACTCTGTGGAGTGGCAATGCCAGAAGGAATGATTGAAAATCAAAAATTTGAAAAACCAATCATAACACCTTCTACAAAAGCAGATATAGGAGATCATGATGAAGATATTTCTAAAGAAGATATTTTAGCAAAAGGAATTGTGTCAAAAGAAGATTATGAACAATTAGAAGTTTATACACATGCTCTTTTTGAAAGAGGAACTGAAATAGCAGCCAAACAAGGATTAATTTTGGTAGATACTAAATATGAATTTGGTAGAACTAAAGAGGGAGAAATAGTTGTGATTGATGAAATTCATACACCAGACTCATCACGTTATTTTTATGCTGAAGGATATGAAGAAATTCAGGCAAAAGACCAAAAGCAAAAGCAACTATCAAAAGAATTTGTTAGAGAATGGTTGTTAGAAAATGGGTTCCAAGGAAAGGAAGGGCAACAAGTACCAGAGATAACGGATGAAAAAATAGAGGAAATATCAAATAGATATATTGAGCTTTATGAAAAAATAACGGGAGAAGCCTTTGTGAAAGCAGATGTTTCGGATGTAACATCTAGAATAGATATAAATGTATCTAACTTTTTAAAAACTGTATAAGAACAGTTGTTCTGTGTAAAACTAAAACCTCTCAACTTGTTGAGAGGTTTTTTATTTGCTTTTATGTCCCGTCCTGAAATAACGTTACATTATTTTATGTTCTCTTTAAAAGGATGTGCAGGAAATCCAGCAGAGTTGAATAAGTTGGTGTGAGGAAAACTTTCAAAACCGTAACTTACACCTGTAGCTATAGTTTTTTTGTTAATGGAGATTTTTACAGTATTCTTGTTGTAAATAGTGGCTTCTGTGGGGTGGCATCCATCAGCTGTATAAATAGAAAAACCTTTTAAAGAGTCAGCTGTAGTGGTGGTGGTTTCTTTTGTATCACTGTTTTGTTTTACATAACGAGTAACTTCCTGTAGGCGTAAGCCGTTTTCTGTGTTTTTAAATTTGATAAATAAATCATTCTTTTTTTGAGTTATAGATGCAATAGAAGGACCATCTGCAACAATAGCAGGTTTGTCTATTTTCGAAGCTAATAGCCCTAATCGATTACCAGGAGTTAATTTGTCTAAAGGATGTATATTGAACTCCTCTCCTAAATCCAATAAAACAGCCATATGAGTATTAGGTACTGTTAAGGATACTTTCTCTTGAGCATTGCGTAAGAGCTCCCAATGTACAGATTTGTTTTTCAAATCTTTTTTAGGGGCTCTGTAGGAAGGGAGCTGAGCGTATACAAAAGGAAAGTCACCTTGATTCCATGCCTTTCTCCAAGATTTTATTAAAAGAGTTAAAGAGTTTTTATAGTATTGGGGAATACGCATATTGTTTTCTCCTTGGTACCACACCACACCTTTAATGGTGAAATTGGTTAAAGGAGAAATCATACCATTATATAAACGAGTAATTCTTTTTTCGGCATATTCATCTCTTACATGCTGTGAGCTTCCATGATCTAAAGCCCATTGGTATTCTTTGTCGTCTATTTTTTGAAGAGTTTCGGCGGCAGGATCTGTATTTAATGCAGCTCTAGAAATCCAAGTCCTTATAGCTGTATTGCCCTTGGCAGAAAGTACAATGCCTATAGGGATGTTGAGTTCAGTATATAGTTTTTGTGAAAAGTGATATGCAACGGCCGAAAAAACAGAAGCATATTCTTCAGTAGCCATTTGCCACGAATTTTTATAATCTTCATGAATAGGAGCTTCCTGTTGAGGAATATCAGCACCTTCCATGTTAATTCTTAAAACACGAATGTGTTCTGAGTTTTTAAAATCAGTAATTTTTGGAAGCGCATTGTGTATTTGCCATCCCATATTGCTTTGGCCAGAAGCAACCCATACATCACCTATTAATATATTATGATAAGTAATGCTCGATTCGTGATCAGAAATTTTTAAAGAGTACTTAATAAAACTACCTTTTATTTTAGGGAATAAAACTTGCCATTCGCCATTAGGAGTAACTTCACCTGTTGCATTATATGTTATTCCTTCAGAATTGGAAAAAGATATATTGACTACAGAAGAGTTTTCGGCAGTACCATATATTTTTATAGGTGAGTTTTGTTGTAAAACCATATTATTAGAAAACAAACTATGTGGTTTTACTTTGGCAAAAGCCGAACAAGAAACAATAATAATTAGAAATAAAGAGAATGTTTTGATGTTTTTCATTTTTATAAATAGTGTTTGTGCCCTGTAAAATTACTTTTTTAAAATAAAACTAGACTTTTCTTTAGTAGGATTTGATCGATACTTTGAGTTTGGTCCCCCAAAAGACTAAAAAAATCACCCCTTAATAGAGTAAAACCAGCAAGAGATCTTTGAGATAAACAAAGAAGAACCATGTAAAATGTAGAAGTCCCCAATGCTAATTAAAAAAACATTAAAAAAGACAATAAGATAAAACACACTATTTAAGCTAGTTAAGAGAGGGGATAAAATTTTTTCAAAAAAAACTAAGAAAAGTAGTTGTGGGAGAACAAAAGGGTTGTATATTTGCACCCGCTAAACGACACAGGGATGTTAGTTTGGTTGAGTTCATTAAAAGAGTTGGGATTTTTTAGTTTTAGGGAGTTAAAAAAATAATTCAAATTTTATTTTTTTATATCGAAAAAAGCTTTTAAATTTGCAGCCGCTAACACGCTAGTCGAGTTAGTTAAGAATGAGAAACACGATGAGTTGTTTTTGTAACAACTTAAAAGTTCATTGAAAACATTGAAATTGACAGCGTAAAATTAAAGAATAAGTTACATGATTTAGATCATGAATTCAATTTGAGAAGCTAGCATCGAAAAATAATAAGTCACTTTGGTGACTAAAAAAAATAACGATGAAGAGTTTGATCCTGGCTCAGGATGAACGCTAGCGGCAGGCTTAACACATGCAAGTCGAGGGGTAACAGAGATAGCTTGCTATTTGCTGACGACCGGCGCACGGGTGCGTAACGCGTATAGAACCTACCTTTTACAGGGGAATAGCCCAGAGAAATTTGGATTAATGCCCCATGGTATTATTAATTGGCATCGATTAATAATTAAACATTT
>CBDEUL010000012.1:0-10000 GCA_965243265.1 Flavicella sp. | reverse complement strand
TGTTTCTAGCAAGGTTAAGCACTTCAGGTGCGCAGCCGTAGCGAAAGCGAGTCTGAATAGGGCGTATAGTTAGTAGTAGTAGACGCGAAACCTGGTGATCTACCCATGGGCAGGTTGAAGCTGTAGTAACATACAGTGGAGGACCGAACCCGTTGACGTTGAAAAGTCTTGGGATGACCTGTGGGTAGGGGTGAAAGGCCAATCAAACCAGGAAATAGCTCGTACTCCCCGAAATGCATTTAGGTGCAGCGTTGTGGTAAAGTTTAATAGAGGTAGAGCTACTGATTGGATGCGGGGGCTTCACCGCCTACCAATTCCTGACAAACTCCGAATGCTATTAAATATACACAGCAGTGAGGGCATGGGTGCTAAGGTCCATGTCCGAGAGGGAAAGAACCCAGACCATCAGCTAAGGTCCCCAAATATATGTTAAGTTGTTTTAACGAGGTTTGTCTGCTTAGACAGCTAGGATGTTGGCTTGGAAGCAGCCATTCATTTAAAGAGTGCGTAACAGCTCACTAGTCGAGCGGACGAGCATGGATAATAATCGGGCATAAACATATTACCGAAGCTATGGATTTGTAATTTATTACAAGTGGTAGGGGAGCATTGTAGCGACGTCGAAGGAGTACTGTAAGGTATTCTGGAGTTTCTACAAAAGAAAATGTAGGCATAAGTAACGATAAGGCGTGTGAGAAACACGCCCACCGAAAGACCAAGGTTTCCTCAGCGATGCTAATCAGCTGAGGGTTAGTCGGGACCTAAGGCGCACCCGAAAGGGGAAGTCGATGGACAACTGGTTAATATTCCAGTACCTGCTCACGTTAAAAGTGACGGAGGCGTATAGTTGGTGCGTACAGACAGAATTGTACGTTGAAGCGAGTGGTAACACCGCGATAGTACAGCGAGACTTCGGTTAAGCTGATAATCCAGCGAAGCGACTTCCAAGAAAAGCGAGTGAAGCAGCCCGTACCCTAAACCGACACAGGTGGTTGGGAAGAGAATTCTAAGGTGCTCGAGTGATTCATGGCTAAGGAACTAGGCAAAATCGCCCCGTAACTTCGGGAGAAGGGGCGCCCATCTATGATGGGCCGCAGTGAATAGGTCCAGGCGACTGTTTATCAAAAACACAGGGCTCTGCTAAAACGAAAGTTGAAGTATAGGGCCTGACACCTGCCCGGTGCTGGAAGGTTAAGTGGAGGAGTTAGCTTCGGCAAAGCTCTCAAATGAAGCCCCAGTAAACGGCGGCCGTAACTATAACGGTCCTAAGGTAGCGAAATTCCTTGTCGGGTAAGTTCCGACCTGCACGAATGGTGCAACGATCTGGACACTGTCTCAGCCATGAGCTCGGTGAAATTGTAGTATCGGTGAAGATGCCGATTACCCGCTACGGGACGAAAAGACCCCGTGAACCTTTACTATAGCTTAGTATTGACTTTGGATAAGTAATGTGTAGGATAGGTGGGAGACATCGATGCTGCGTCGCCAGGCGCAGTTTAGTCGTCCTTGAAATACCACCCTTTGCTTATCTAGAGCCTAACTCAGGAATGAGGACAGTGCTTGGTGGGTAGTTTGACTGGGGTGGTCGCCTCCAAAAGAGTAACGGAGGCTTCTAAAGGTTCCCTCAGCACGCTTGGTAACCGTGCGTAGAGTGCAATGGCATAAGGGAGCTTGACTGCGAGACTAACAAGTCGATCAGGTACGAAAGTAGAGCATAGTGATCCGGTGGTTCCGCATGGAAGGGCCATCGCTCAAAGGATAAAAGGTACTCCGGGGATAACAGGCTGATCTCCCCCAAGAGCTCACATCGACGGGGGGGTTTGGCACCTCGATGTCGGCTCGTCACATCCTGGGGCTGGAGAAGGTCCCAAGGGTTGGGCTGTTCGCCCATTAAAGTGGCACGCGAGCTGGGTTCAGAACGTCGTGAGACAGTTCGGTCTCTATCTGTAGCGGGCGTTAGAAATTTGCGTGGATCTGACTCTAGTACGAGAGGACCGAGTTGGACTAACCTCTGGTGTATCTGTTGTTCTGCTAAGGGCATTGCAGAGTAGCTACGTTGGGAAGGGATAAGCGCTGAAAGCATATAAGCGCGAAACCCACCACAAGATGAGATTTCTTTAAAGGGTCGTGGAAGACTACCACGTTGATAGGCTATAGGTGTAAAGGCAGTAATGTCATAGCCAAGTAGTACTAATAACCCATAGGCTTATGTACGACGAACTTCTCCTCAGCAATGAGGAGAAGGGACACTCTTTATTATTTATTATATGGAGTATAGCAACAATTAGATTTTACAATATCCAGTGTCATAGACACTTCAATATGTCAATTATTAAATACTGGTTTAAGAGATTAAACTAGCAAAGACCTTAAGGTGGTTATTGCGATAGGGCTCACCTCTTCCCATTCCGAACAGAGAAGTTAAACCTATCAGCGCAGATGGTACTGCTAATAGTGGGAGAGTATGTCACTGCCTTTTTTTAGAACCCTTCAACAAATATATGTTGAAGGGTTTTTTTATACCTGAAATCTAAATGATACTCTTAGTGAATTGATACTCTAAATAGGTATTCTTAACCTAATAGATATCCTAATGGCTTATTAAACGGTTAATTTAAGAGCTCTAGAACCTCTGTTGTTTAGTTGAATATCGAATACATAATAAAAAACCAGCCTCTTTATGAGGCTGGTTTTGTTTTAGGGGTAAAGTGATTTATTTAACTTTTAATGAATTTTAAGACTTCTACTTGGTTGTTGTATACAAAGCGTATTATATAAATACCAGATGATAAATTAGAAATATCAATTCCTTGAGAGGTGTATTGGGTATCTATGTGCTTAGCTCCTGTGCTATTATAAATAAACAAGTCTACTTGCTCTGGTAAGTTAGATATGTAAAGTCTTTTAAGATCCTTTTCTATAAATACGTTGTAACCATCACTTGTTGTTTGCTCATTATTTGGGGTGTTGTTGTATTTAGAGTTCTCTTTGTATTGGTGGGTAGGATTGCTATCGTTATTTAAATAAATAGAATCAATATATAGAAATTCGTAGGTATTTCCACCCTCTCTATCCAACTGGAAGTTTATAGAAGTGATGTCTTTTTGCCCAGCAGGTACAGCAGCCTCCAAATCATAGACCAATTCTTCCCACACACCTATGTTTTGTGTTCCAATAAGCGGTAAGATATTGTAATTGTTACCATTTATTTTGATTCTTAACCTAGCCGTAGAAATTTCATTCTTATAAATTTTTATTTTAAGATAACGTTTATCCGTACTGATAGGAATTAATTTACTAGTAGGATAAGATACACCTGCATTTAAACTTCTATTGGTACTAGGGAACTCTACTTTGATTACCTCACTAGAGGTATTGATTGCTGCTGGTACAGGATTTTGAATACGAATTGCCGTAGCACCATTAAATGTATTGTTATGGTAAGTTGCATATCCTTCAACTAAATCTACCACATTTGTAGGCAAGGCAGTTACCTCTACCGTATCTGTATGTGTTGCTCCGTTTTCATCCGTTACCGTAAGTGTAATTGTATGATTTCCTACAGGTATTGCAACTGTTGGATTTACACCCGAGAAAGGGCTTCCAGCAACGCCAGGAATCTCCCAGCTATAAGAAACAATACTTCCATTACTGTTAGAGCTACCTGTAGCATCTAATGTTATGTTTACGATTCCGTCATCTTCTATACCATTTCTGATAGCATAGTTTCCAGTTTGGTCGGTTCCTGCATCTGCTATTAAGTTAGGGTTTTTAGGAACTTCATTTGTTAGAATGATGGTTACCGTATCTGTGGCGATTGCTCCTCCGTCATCAGTCACAGTTAATGTAGCTACGGTTGTTCCTACAGGGAACACCACATCAGCTAAGACCCCATTGAATGTTCCTATGTTTGGGATGTCCCATCTATACCCTACAACATTTCCATCTGCGTCGTTACTTCCTGTAGCGTCTAAAGTAACCGATATAGGTTGTTGTGTTTGTATTGTTTGATCAGATCCTGCGTTTGCTACTGGCAATACATTTGAAGGATTTGGATTTACTGTGATGGTAAAGTTTGTTGTTCCCTCCTCATTATCTACATCCGTAACACCTAGAGTAGCATTGTATGTACCTACCGGTATGTTTAAGTTTTTTGTAGGATTTGAAGAAACAAAGTTTCCTACATTGGGTATTTCCCATCGATAACTTAAAATGCTATTGTCAGGATCTGTACTAGCCGTAGCATCTAAAGTAATCATCTCATAACCATTTCCATCGGTATCTGTTGCTGTATAGTTATTAGTTGTTGCTGTTGGCGCCACATTAGGATTTCCTGTAAACGGTGTTGCATCATTAGACAGATAAATATCATCTATATATATAGTTTGATCTGTCCAAGGTTCAGCCGTTCTGTTTAGCCATAGTCTAATGTCCGAAGCCGTATAGGTTGTAGACTCTAAGTCAAAGACCAAATCTTCCCATGTGTTTACAGCCGCATTTGTAATATTATCTGTTGTAATATTATCAATAGTACTTCCTCTTACCTGTACAGCATTGTTTACTCCACTATAAGTAGCATATATTTTTACATGTAAATATCTTAACCTAGGAGTTATTTCAGGAGTAAAAGGGAGCTTAATTCCAGCAATTGGACTAGGTCTTAGTTCACTATCAATGTCAATTTTTAGCGTTTTACTACTGGTATTGATACTGCTGCTTTCAGGATTGTCAACAACTGAGAAGCTTACTGCATTTCCAGCTAAAGTTGTGATATCTCCACTACTTCCATTTTCAAAATCAAATAAATACAAGTTGCTAAAGTTATTAGCATCATCTACTACAGTAATGGTTGTAGTATCTGTATTTGTAGCTCCTTGATTGTCGGTTACAGTAAGTGTTATTGTAGTTTCTCCAACAGGTAAGTTTACTGTAGGATTTATACCTTCTAAAGGAGCATACCCCATTATATTCCATATATAATTCACAATAGAGCCATCAGTGTCAGAGCTTCCATTCCCATTTAAGGTTACCGTTTCGAGTCCGTTTGCACCTATGTCAGATATTGTAGCATCTGGACCTGCATTTGCTATTGGAATTAGGTTAGGAATATTTTGTTTGTAGACCTCTAACTCAGTGATTCCAAAAGAATTTCCAGTAAAGGAATCTGAGACAAGAATACGGATGTAACGTGTTGTTACCCCTGTAAGAGTAACGCTATTTTGTAATTCGTTATTCGCTGTTTGACTAGATTCTAAGTTCCAGTTTACCCCGTCATTAGAACTTTCTATATTGTAATCAACGGCATAGTTGTTGTTTTCCCAATTTAAAACAATACGCTCCAAATCGTAAAGTTGCTCTAGATCTATAGCTACTGCTTGCGTTAGGTTTTCTGTATTGCTATAGATTGTTTCTGTATCATTGTCATTTATGTAGGCAAAATCAGAAGCAGGATCTACAGAATCCCCATCAACAGGTTTGTACAAGGCAATGTTTTCAGCACCAGCTACAACTTCAATGGTAACGGTATCTGTATCTGTAGCTCCATCCAAGTCAGTTACTGTCAGTGTAAACTCATGTATTCCAATAGGCAGACTTACAATCGGATTTTGTTCAAAGAATTCATAGCCCCCTTGATTTGATGTCCAGTGGAATGCAAGTTCGTTATCATCCTCATCGACACTACTTGAACCGTCAAGTAGTACGTTTGCAAAACCATCTTCATTTCCTGTTTGATCTTCATCAAACCAAGTTTTGTCGATACCCGCATTTGCTATAGGTAGTATGTTAGGTACTTTTGTACCATGCCCCACAATTTCAAATAATCGCACATCATTTCTATATTCAGAGTATGCTAAGAACTCAAATTTAAAATACTGAGCCAAAACAGGCGTATTAAAAGTAGTAGTATAATTGGTTCCCACATCTGTAGTTACATGTTCTACTTCTGTATAGTTTACACCGTCTGTAGAAGTATAGAATTTCCATTCAGAACTTCTAATTCTTTCAAAAGTACCAAAGGTATACTGTATTTGTTCCATCAGGTAAGGCTCTTCAAGAGATATGTACATTGATTGCGGGATTGTAGCCCCCTCTTCTTGTGTTTGTGATTGCCATCCCACCGAAGTATCACCGTCAACTACAGCATCAGAGTTTCTGGCAGTGTTAGCTTCCGTGTCCGAAGATGTTTCTGCGTTTAAGAATATATTCTCTCTAATATCCACTTCAATAGTTACGTTTGCAGTACTTGTAAACGCACTGTTATCGGTTACCGTTAGTGTTGCTGTATGTGTTCCTACAGGTAGTGTTACTGTAGGATTTACACTTGAGAAAGGACTTCCTGCTACTCCCGGAATTTCCCAACTGTACGCTACAATGTTTCCTACCAAATCTGTACTTAAAGATCCGTCTAGTATCACCGTTTCACTTCCATCGGAGTCGTTGTCGTTCACATACATATTGTTTCCAGCATGTGCTAGAGGAGTTGTGTCTTCTATGGTTGTATTTTCATCCGCTGTAATTGTGATGGTTCCTGTTGCTGTTCCTACGTTATAGGTAAAGCTATCGGATAGGTTTGAACTGTTATCATGCGTGTATGTTAGTATAGTTCCGTTACTTGATACGTTTCCGTTGTTCGCACTTCCTGTAGCGGTAATAGCTCTGGTAATATCAATGTCCATGCTTTCTCCCTTTAGTATTGTAACGGTATAATCAGGCGCTTCTTCAGAGATTGTAATGTTTACATTTCCAGGAGCAGATACCGTTCCAATAAAATCTTCCACGGTATAGCTAAAAGAGTCGGATCCAGAAGCTCCATCTGCAGGCGTATAGGTAATTGAATTGTCGTTATTAATTACGATGTTTCCATTGTTTGGAGCCGTTGTAATGTTGATAGCAAAACCATTTTCTTTATTAATTCCCGTATCATTGGCAAGTATATCAAACCTACGAGTGGTTTCGTATTCTACAAAAACAGTGTCTTCTCCTACCACAGGCAATTCAGGAGTTTCTACCACAGAGATGTTGATAACAACTTTGGCTTCCCCCGTAGTTTCTAGGATAAGTTCGGTTGTTCCTTCTGCGATAGCCGTTACCGTACATACGGAAGCATTTTCATCTAGAGTTGCAGTTGCTTTAGAAGGTTCTGAGTTTGTAGGTGTTAGGTATACAGGGGCATTGTCATCGTACAAACGATCAAAGTATTCTGTAGAAGCCAAATCCAAAGTCTGTCCAACAGGGATTGTAAAATCAAAGATACGTCCTATAGGCACATCTCTAAATTCAAATCCTTCTAAATAGGCCGTTGATGCATCTGCAAACACAGTGTTTGTATAGTTAATATCAGGCAATGAAGGGACAAATACCGAGCTAGGGTCGTACATTTCTTTACCAAAAACCTCTACCAGATTTCCAGATTCGAAACGGTCTCTGTTGGTTTGTGTACCAAAGTTAGCAGTATTGTTAGGAGGTATGCTATCAGGATGTTGTTCGTTTTTTAAATAGGCTTTGTATAAAAGGCCATTGTGTTTGATTATATGGTTAGAAATTTCTCCGTCTGTTGTTTGTAGAACGTTTTCCTCTAGTAAATCAAAGGCTCCAGTATCTTCAATACCAATATAGTGCAATTGGACCCCTTTAAACTCAGGAAGTTTTGCTTTTACATTGTTTAGCGCAGTTTGTGAGAGTGTACCAAAAGTATTATCTACAAAATAAGTATACTCTGCTCTTGTATGCCTTTTGGCGACGTAAATGTTGTATATGTTGTTAAAGTACCCTCCATAGATTCCTTGTTGACGTCCGTTGTGTTCCATTTTAAATCCTTTGATAAATCCTTCTACATGCGGTTTGTAAAAGATCACATTTTTTCCATTACTATGTGTATCAAAAGCAGCTTCTCCTATAGGGTTTTCTAGATCACCAATAAGTACTAAGTTTTCATGTATTGTAGCACCGTTGTATTTTCTTCTAATTCCTGTATTGATACCCCAACCTACCATGTCTTTGTTGATATGTCCTATTCCAGCAGGGGAGTTAGGAGCTGCTTCAATTAAAAAATTAGGAGAGAATAGGATATTACCTCCATATCCTAAATTATTTTCCATATAAATACCATTGCCTTCTAGGTAGTCTGCTCTGGTTTGTGTTCCTTTAGAGGGATCTAATCTTCTTTCTACCCCATCAATAGATTGGTTCCAAAATTGGAAGGCTCCTCCTGAAAACCCAGAAGCTACATTGTCTTTTACAACCACGGTATGTGAATGAATCCAAAACCCATCACCAGCCGATCCAAATTCATTGATGGACGTTTTAGTTTTTTCGACGTTAGCAGTAAACCCAAACTCACCAGTAAAGTTTTCGATGTCACCTCTTCCTAATGTACGGATAGAAACATTGTTAATAAAAGTTCCTATTTCATTTCCTACTTCTGATATAAATGCAGCTCCATTGACATTATAGGAAACATTATTTTCTATGTAAGCCGCACCTCTATGGTTTACATATCCCCATCCAGGAGATCCATCTATGGCAGATCCTTTTATAACTCCAAATGAAGTTCCGTCTGCTCCAGTTCTATGAAAATGACAAGGATACCGAGCAATAGGGTTGTGAGCAACTACTGTAACAGCTCCATTTTCATCACGTTCCATATTTGTCATGGTTCCCAATTTGTTGGTACGTCCTAACTCATAAAATCCTGCATAGTTGATGTTTACATCATTAGTATGCATAAACATTACATGTCCCCTAGATTTTGGTTCAGTACCGTCCATTTCAGTTCTGTACACGCCTTCTTGTGTTGTAATGATTGCGTTTCTAGTTAGGTTAATTACATGCATTTTTAATTCGAGTCCTTCTTTGGTATGTGTAGGTGTTGTATGGTTAAACACCAAAGGGTTTGCAAAAGATATACTTCTACCTCCAATTCCAGTAATGATTCTAGCCTCATCTTCAATAGCAGATCTTGCAGAACCAGCAATTACGATTTTATCTCCAATTTTCCAATCGTTTGGTAGTTTGTCTAGTGTTACCGAGTTAGCACCAGCTAAGGCTTTTTTAAAGGTAGCGTAGCCTGTGCGTTTCATACCATATATTTCTGTAGCCCCGTGTAGTATTAATCCCAATCCTAGGTGAGAGGGATCGTAATCAGGATCGTCTTCATTTGTGTTTACAAAGTCACCTTGATTTTCAATGATTAGTTTAGCGGTAATTCCTTCAGGAATAGGGTTTGCTTCTGTCCCCATTTCAAAACTACTTCCCATGGTACCTACCATAGTGTCTACTTTTAGAGAGGAGTTTTTTTTGTTAGAAAACTTAAGTTTTCCATCTATGCGTACCGTCTTAGGAGCATCGTCAATTATTTTATTTACTCTTACAGTATGTCCACTTTGGATGAGTACTCTTGAGCCAGGCTCAGGAACTGCACCAGTACTCCATGTTCTACCTGCAGACCAGTTTCCTGATTTAACGGATTTTACGGTAACATCTCCATAACGAACAAGATCAAACATGTCTGACATTTCTGAAACTTTGGGACCATATTCGTCATAGTGGGAGGTTTCTGTATATAAATCAGGTACAGATGTTGTATTCAACATGTCAGATCCCATTTCCATATTTATAAATCGGAATTGATTTACATTACTTATGGGGTATTCATAATTAGTAATAGTACCATCTGAATTAACGGATACTTGATAATTTGTATTTAGAGAAGTAATGGTAATAATGTCACTGATACCTGCTTCACTGGTAAAGGTTATAACTCCATCTGTTCTTAGTTCAGGAGGAGTAATTCCGTAAGTTAATGTGTAGTGTAAAACTACTAAAAGTAGTGTCAATACTTTTTGAAAATAGTTCTTTAGGGGTAGAAAATCCATGGCTTTTTCGGTTAATTGGTTTGTAAATAGATTGTTATCTATACAAATATAGCTGTGAGTTTTTGTGTTTTGGATACGTCAGTACTACGTCATTTGCTGTGAAAACACGTCAAAAACACTTTTTT
>CBDEUL010000011.1:0-135590 GCA_965243265.1 Flavicella sp. | reverse complement strand
TTAAAATGCACGTTTAATTGCCGTGTACTTAAATGTGTTAGTTTGTACTCTTCAACAGAAACATTGTTTCTTTTAGCCTTTTGGGTAAGGAAATTAATAGATTCGTTGGTTGCAATTCTATACATCCAAGAAAAGAGTTTACTATCTCCTTTAAAGGATTTTATATTGCGAAATATTTTTATAAAAGTGTTTTGTAATACATCATTAGTGTCATGATGAGAAATTAATATCTTACGAACATGCCAATACAAACGTTCTTGATATAAAGAAACTAATTTTCGATACGCCTTCTCTTTTGTAAGCGGATTTTGTAGTTCTTTAACTAATAAAAAGTCGTCGTTTTCTTCTAACACTATATTTCAATCTACTTAAGAGATTGAAATATAGGGTATTTTTATGTTTTAATTCTTATGAGAATCAACTATTTCTTTATAGGAGTATTTTTCAAACTGTATCCAAAAAGGCGTCTGTTTTTTATTAATTCAGAGATTCCTTCAGGTAGCATTTCTTCCCATCCTTTTTTTCCGTTGGCAATCATGTCTAATATGGTACTAGAAAAAACTTCAAGTATTGTTTTGTCGTAATTTTTTATGTCTACAAGTCTACCATTGTATTTAAAGAATTTATACAATTCTTTCATTCTTGGATGTACAGTTATATTTTCACTTGTAATAACCTCATTAGAATTTTTCTCTTTAAGGGGGTACATGTAAATTTTCAAATCTTTAAAAAATAGTCTACCAAACCCTTCTAAAATACCACCACTTAAATTGCGGTAGTATTTTTCGTTAAATATTTGTATTAAACTTTCTGCTCCCATGGCAAGTCCCATTCTTTCACGTGTAAACTCACTAAAGTATTCTACAAGTTTGTAGTATTCTTGGAAGTTGGTAATCATTACATTTTGTCCAAGAGAGCAAAGTAATTCAGCTCTGTCTAAGAAATCACGTTCATTGATTTTTCCTTCTGATCGGAGGTTGGCTAAGGTTATTTCAAATATAATTTTTGTATTTCCTTTCTCCACCTTATTTTCTTGATAAAATAACTCTTTGGAGTTTTCATACATGTCCATGTTAACTTTAGTAACAGGTCTAAAACTTCCTCTTAAGGCTAAAATATTCTTTTTATAAAGTACTTGTGCCGGTAAAAGGTTTCGTCCCATAGAGTCGAACATTACGGCATTGGTCATTCCTTTTTTTACCAGCTGTAAACTCATTAAACGATTGTCTACATACATAAATCTAGGACCAGAGAAATTAATCATGTCTATCTCTAATTGATCGTGATCAATGTTATCGTATAAAGAAGTTAATAAGTCCTTAGGGTTGTCATTAAGGTAAAAAGCTCCATAAATAAGGTTTACACCTAGTTTACCTAGTGTTTCTTGTTGTAAGGTAGCATCGGTTTCTTTAAAACGTAAATGCAATACAATTTCATTGTAATCTTCAAGAGGATCCAGTTGAAAACGAATTCCAACCCATCCATGACCTTTGAATTGCTTTGCAAAATCAATAGTGGCTACTGTATTGGCGTAACTAAAAAAGAATTTTTCAGGGTGTTTTTCACGATCCAGCCTTTCTTCCATAAGGCGAATTTCATGCTTTAGCATTTTTTTTAATCGTGTTTCAGTAACATATCTATGATCATCTTCAATACCATAAATAGCATCAGAGAAATCTTTATCATAGGCACTCATGGCTTTGGCTATAGTTCCAGAAGAACCTCCTGTTCTAAAAAAATTACGAACAGTTTCTTGTCCAGCTCCAATTTCAGAAAAACTACCGTAGATGTTTTTGTTCAAATTGATGCGCAGAGATTTACTCTTGGTTGTAGGGATGTTACTGATTTCTCGATCTCCTTTTAAAGTAATAGCCATTCTTGAAAATTTTATACTAACAAATGTAATGAAACAAGAGTTGTAATGAAAAAGATAATGGTATTTTTACAATTGTATTTTTGCGTGTGTTTTTATGCGAATTAAACAAGTTTTATGGTCAAAATAACATTTTTAGGTACGGGGACTTCACAAGGAGTACCGATGCTGTTGTCTGATGAGCCTGTGAATAAATCATTGGATAAGAGGGATGTGCGTTTGCGTTCGTCCGTTTTAATATCTTGGGGAACGGTTACGTATTTGATTGATTGTGGTCCTGATTTTAGGTATCAAATGTTACGAGCAGAAGTTAAAAATATAAATGGAATTTTTTTTACACATGAACATTCTGACCATATTGCTGGCTTAGATGATATACGACCGTTCTGTTACAAAATAGGGCCAATGCCCATTTATGCAATGCCTCGAGTTTTACAATCTTTAAGTAGGAGGTATGAGTATATTTTTGCTAAAGAAAACAGGTATCCGGGGGCTGCCCAAGTCATAGAAAATGTTGTAGATAAAACACCTTTTTTATTAGAGGGAATGCAAATAACTCCGATAGAGATAAAACATGGTTCTTTGGATATTTTGGGGTATCGTTTTGGAGATATAGCGTATTTAACTGATGTAAAATCGATAGAAGATTCAGAAAAAGAAAAATTGAAAAACTTAGAGGTTTTGGTTGTAAATGCCTTAAGAATACAAGAACATCCAACACATTTTAACTTAGAGGAAGCTTTAGAGTTTGTAGAGGAATTACAACCTAAAAAAGCTTATTTAACCCATATTAGTCATCGTTTAGGTTTTCATGAAGAAATAGCTAAACAGTTGCCTGAAAATGTGTATTTATCTTACGATGGTTTAGAGGTTGAGGTTTTTTAATCTTGAAGTTTTGAAAATCTATAATCTTTCAGAAATCCAGTTTTTAAAATCGTAAAAATTTTGTGGGTGTACTCCATGACCAACAGGGTATTCTTGATAGCAGTTAGAAACCCCTTCTTTATTTAAAAAATCAGGAGATTTTCTAGCCCATTCTACAGGGATTACTTGGTCTACACTTCCGTGAGAAATAAAGTAATCTGTTGTTTTATGAATGTTTTTAGAGTTATCTATCAAGTCTGTGTTTAAGTAACCACTTAGAGCAACTACATAAGGTACTTTATTACTGTTTAGTGAAAAAGCATAACTTAAAATAGCACCTTGGCTAAAACCTAATAGGAATGTTTTTTTGGGGTTTACATCTAGTTTAGAAGTAATCTCGTTGATAAAGAATTCTATTTTATTTAGAGATTCTCTAGCTTCTTCTAAATCGGAGAATTTATTTTGATCTGCATCAAAATTAATACTGTACCAAGCATAACTTCCATAGCCTAAGGTATGAGGAGCACGTACACTGATAATATGTAACTCATCTGGTAATTCTTCTGCAAAAGAATACAAATCATTTTCGTTACTTCCGTAACCGTGTAACAAGATTAAGAGAGGTGCACCGTTTGGAGATTCTTTTTTAGGAGCTCTCTCAATATATTCTAAGGTAGTGTTCATTACTTAAGTACTAATTGGTTGTTTGCAAAAATTCCATATACTTTACCTGCTGTAACTTTATCTAAAAAGATAGAGTTTTTAGAAGTTGATAGGATTTCTTTTTTTGTGAATACATTTTTTCCTGAGGGAGTAAAAAGTGTTAGATTGGCTTTGTTTCCTTCAGAGATACTTGCTTTTTCGATACCAAAAATAGATTTAGGTTTGTCTGTTAAACAGCTTACAATGGTTTCTGTATCTAAAACAGTTTTTAGGTTTCCAAAAAGGTTCTCTAAACCTGTAGTTCCGAATTCGGCATTGTTAAATTCTACCTTTTTATTTTCAATATCTATTGGGGTGTGATCAGATGTAATTGTATCTATAGTACCATCTTTAACTCCTTCAAGCAAAGCTGTTACATCACTTTTTGTTCTAAGTGGAGGTAGTACTTTAGAGTTAGAATCAAAGCTATTCAATTCATCGTCTGTAAGTGTTAAGTTGTGTGAAGCAACACTACAGGTTACGTTTAACTCTTTTTGTTTGGCTTCTCTTATCAAGGCTACTGATTTAGCAGTACTTACGGTAGGGATATGAAGTTTACCTCCTGTGTATTCTAATAAGAAAAGATCTCTTGAAATTTGCAATTCTTCAGCCAGGTTAGGAATTCCTTTTAAACCTAGTTTAGTACTGTTGGCACCTTCATTAACAATTCCTTCAATAGCGATAGAGTTGTTGTGAGGAAAACTTAAAACGGTTCCGTTGAAGTTTTGTGAATATTGCAAGGCAACCTTCATAAGGTTGTCGTTGTTTATAGGTTTTTTATAATCTCCAAAAGCAATAGCACCTGAGCTTTGCATGTCATATAACTCAGCCATATCTATTCCTTTGCTACCTTGTGTAAGGCTGGCAATAGGGTGTAAGTTGGTCGCTTTTAAAATACTGCTATTTTGTACGTATGTTATAGCGGTTTTTGTGTCTAAGTAAGGCTTTGTGCTAGAATTTAAAGCAATGTCTGTAAATCCACTTTTAGCAGCAACATCCAAACCGTTATCTAGGGTTTCTCTTTCTTCATATCCTGGTTCTCCAAAAGAAACACTGGTATCAAACCAGCCATCAGACACGTGTAAATCTTCTAAAATTACTTCCTTACAGTTGTCTGGACAAGTAATAGAATCAGCTATTTTAGTAAGTGTGTTGTTTTCAATAAGAATGTCTTTTTTCTGATTATGAAAAGGGCTCGACTTGTCTATAATTACTGCTGATTTTATTAAAATATTCATTGGATATAAAATTTTATTTTTGAAAATTTCGGGTACAAAGATACATTAGAACTTTGTGAAAAAAATTTCTCAAGTGTTTTTTTTAATGTAAAATAAATAGTTGAATAAGCAGTAAAAGCTTTTTTACAAAGCTGAAAGAAAAAGTGTTCTTTTGAAGGTGTAAACTGCATTAAATTTTGACGATTTATCAAAGATAATGAAACAAATTTAAATGCAATAGTTTTTCAAAATACCTTTGGCATATTTACTTGCTATTAATTTTGTGAATTTAGGAAAATCTATATGAGCATCGTCATTGGCTTTGTCAGAAACAGTTCTAATAATAGAAAAAGGTACAGCGTATTCATAACAAACCTGTGCTACGGCAGCTCCTTCCATTTCAACAGCAAGTGCTTCTGGAATTTCTTGTTTTAATTTGTTTAGTGTTTCTTGAGACGAAACAAAAGTATCACCACTAATAATGGTTCCTTTGGTTGCTTTTATATCACAGATCTGGAATGTTTTTAAATCCTCTTGAGCAATGTAATCTGTAACGTTCTTACTAAATTCAGCAACGGCATTTTCTAGCTTAAGATTTTTTGAAGCTTCGAAAAAGGTTTTTCCTAATAAGGGAATTTCGTGTTTTTGAAAAAGAGGAGTAGCATCCATATCATGTTGGTATAAATGATTTCCGATAACAATATCTCCTATATTCTGAGAATTATCAAGTCCACCACAGACCCCCGTAAATAGTATTTCACCTACATTATAATCATTAATCATTTGTGTAGTTGTTATTGCCGCAGCTACTTTTCCCCATCTAGAGAAGGCTATTACAGTCTTTTTTCCGAATAAAACACCTTCGTAGTAAGAGCGCATTCCTTTTTCGGTAATTTGAGGGTTTTGAAGTTCGTCAAGCAAGCACTGTACTTCCTCAGGCATGGCACTAATAATTCCTAATGTTTTCAAAATTAATTGTCTTTAAAAATTTTACCATCTTTCATTTCCAGTCTTCTATCTGCCATATTTGCTAGTTTATTATTGTGCGTAACAATAACAAAGGTTTGCCCTAACTCATCTCTTAACTTTAAAAATAAGTTGTGTAAGTTTTCTGCAGATTTTGAATCGAGGTTTCCACTAGGTTCATCTGCAAAAATCACAGCGGGATCATTGATCAAAGCTCGTGCTACGGCAACACGTTGTTGTTCACCTCCAGAGAGTTCATTGGGTTTGTGATGCAAGCGCTCACCAAGGCCTAAGTATTTTAATAATTTAGTAGCTTTTTCTGTACTCTCTTGTTTTCCTTTTTTTGCTATAAAAGCAGGAATACAAACATTCTCTATAGCTGTAAATTCAGGTAATAGCTGATGAAATTGAAAAATAAAACCAACATTTTCATTTCTGAATTTTGACAATTTTTTATCAGAAATACTATTCAAAGATATTCCGTTTATTTCTAAAGAATAATCTTTGTTTTTAGTGGGTTTGTCTAAGGTTCCTAAAATTTGTAATAAAGTTGTTTTTCCAGTACCAGAGGGTCCTACAATTACTACAACTTCTCCTTTTTTAATGTGGAGATTTACACCCTTTAAAACTTCTAAATTTCCGTAGAATTTATGAAGGTTTGTTGCTTTTATCATTCGTCTTTAAGCTTAAGTTTACGAAAATATTAAAAAATAGACTTAGAAGCCTTTAAAAATAAAAATATTCTTAAAATTTTAGGGGATTAATACGTGTTGAATAATTATTAAGAATATTTAATTAAAAAGAGATTTTATAATAAATGGATTGTTATTTTTGTCCGTACGAAAAAAATACAATAAAGATGAATTTACACGAATATCAAGCAAAAGAAATACTTAAAGGATTTGGAGTAAAAGTTCCTTTGGAAATTGTAGCTACTACACCTGAGGAGGCTTTAGAAGCTGCAAAAAAAATTAATTCAGAAAAAGGATGTACTGTATTTGCAGTAAAAGCTCAAATTCACGCTGGAGGTCGTGGAAAAGGTGGAGGTGTTAAGATTGCTAAGTCTATTGATGAGGTAAAAACATATGCTGAACAAATTTTAGGAATGATGTTGGTAACTCCTCAAACTTCTGCTGAAGGAAAGGAAGTACACTCAGTATTAATTTCTGAAAATGTTTATTACGATGGACCATCAAAGCCAGAAGAATACTACATGTCTGTACTTTTGAACAGAGCTACAGGTAGAAATATGATTATGTATTCTACTGAAGGAGGTATGGATATTGAAGCAGTTGCTGAAGAAACTCCACACTTAATTTTTACTGAAGAGATAGATCCTGCAACAGGAGTATTGCCTTTTCAAGCACGTAAAGTAGCTTTTAACTTAGGGCTTTCAGGAGCTGCCTTTAAAGACATGACAAAATTTGTTACTGCTTTATACAATGCTTATGTTGGTTCTGATTCTTCATTGTTTGAAATCAATCCTGTTTTTAAAACAGCTGATGATCAAATTTTAGCAGTAGACTCTAAAGTAACTTTAGATGAAAATGCTTTGTACCGTCATAAAGATTATATTGAATTAAGAGATATTCGTGAAGAGAACCCTATTGAAGTTGAAGCAAAAGCAGCTGGTTTAAACTATGTTGATTTAGATGGAAACGTTGGGTGTATGGTAAACGGAGCTGGTTTGGCAATGGGAACTATGGATTTAATTAAACAAGCAGGAGGAGAGCCAGCTAACTTCTTAGATGTTGGTGGTACTGCTGATGCACAACGTGTTGAAACTGCTTTTGGAATTATTTTAAAAGATTCAAATGTAAAAGCTATTTTAGTAAATATCTTTGGAGGAATTGTTCGTTGTGATCGTGTTGCTCAAGGGGTTGTAGATGCTTATAAAAATATGGGAGACAAAATTAATGTGCCTATTATTTGTCGTTTACAAGGAACTAATGCTAAAGAAGCAAAAGAATTGATTGACAATAGTGGAATGGAAATTATTTCTGCTACAGAATTTCAAGAAGCTGCTGATAAAGTACAAGAAGTTATTGTTGGGTAATCCTTCAAAACTCTATTATATAAGAAAAACCACTCTATTAGAGTGGTTTTTTGTTTTTAGAGAAGGTTCCTGTTTATAAATATTAATGGGGCGTGCTATAAATAAAAAAAAACTCAATTAGTAAATTTACCAATTGAGTTTCTGTTTTTACAAGTAAGAGTTTTTCTCTATTCAGCTTTTTCAATCAAAGCGATATAGAAACCATCATATCCGCTTTTAGAAGGCAATACTTTGTTTTCTTTCACTAATTTATATTCAGCATTGTTTGCTATAAACTTAGCTACTTGTTCTTGGTTTTCAGAAGGAAGTATAGAACATGTAGCGTATACTAATTTTCCTCCTTTTTTAACCATTTTAGAATAGCTTTCTAAAATTTCAGCTTGTGTTTTCTTAATATTGTCAATAAATTCTGGTTGTAGTTTCCATTTGGCATCAGGGTTTCTTTTTAAAACCCCTAAACCAGAACAAGGTGCGTCAATTAAAACCCTATCAGCACTTTCTTTAAGTTTTTTGATAGTTTTAGACGATTCTATCAATCTAGGTGTTATGTTATGTGCACCCGCTCTTTTAGCACGCCTTTTAAGTTCTTTTAATTTACCAGCATAAATATCCATAGCAATAATTTGCCCTTTGTTTTCCATTAAGGCAGCTAAATGAAGTGTTTTACCTCCAGCACCTGCACAAGTGTCAATAACACGCATACCAGGTTTTACGTCTAAAAATTCTGCAACTAATTGAGAAGAGGCATCTTGAACTTCAAACAAACCACTTTTAAAAGCATCTGTTCTAAAAATATTTTTACGCTCTTTAAGAATTAAAGCGTCTTTATATTTAGCGTCCATGCGTGTTTCAACACCTTCTGAAGTTAGGTTTTTAGCTAAATTAACTCTAGTTCCTCTTAGTGTATTTGCTCTTAAAACAACAGGAGCTTGTTCGTTTAAAGCCGTAATTTCTTTATCCCATTTGTTGCCAAGTTCTTTAAAACAAAGCTCATCCATCCAATCAGGAATAGATTCTTTTATTTTTCGAATTGATTGTACTTGATCAAATTTTCCTTTGATACGTCTTTCGGGAGCATTTTCAAAGTATTTCCAATCAGGTAATTTAATACCTCTTAATACAGCCCAAACAGTAAATATTTTCCATAAATTTTCACGAGTATAGTGTTCTTTAGTTTCAGCTATTTCATTGTACAAACGTTTCCAACGAACAATTTCGTAGATAGTTTCTGCTACAAACTTTCTATCTCTAGCTCCCCATCGAGCATCTTTTTTTAAAGCCTGTTCTACTGCTTTGTCGGCATAAACCCCTTCGTTAAAAATAAGGTTTAATGAATCTATAACTGTAAAAACTAAATTTCTATGTAATCGCATTTCTAAATTTTTGGACTGCAAAGGTACTTAATTGAAAATTGTTATTAGAAACTGTAGGTTTCTTTTTAGGAATCTTTTAAAGTAAGGGAAGTGTAGATAAACATTGGATGTAGCTTTGAATTTTTTGTAAATTTGACTTCTTTTCAGTAAAAATGAACAAATTTTATGTCTAAACCTATACAATCAGTTCCTCCGTTATCTTATATAAAAGGTGTTGGGCCAGCGAGGGCTGAGTTATTAGCATCAGAGTTAGGAATACGTAAAACAGAAGATTTGTTCAGTCTATTTCCTATACGATATATTGATAAATCTAAGTTTTATAAGATAAAAGAGTTACAATCAAACTCTTCGGAAAGACAGCTTGTAGGAAGAATAGTAGATTTTAAAACAGTAAAACAAAAAAGAGGAAGTAGGTTAACGGCAACGTTTGTTGATGAAACAGGAACTATGGAGTTGGTGTGGTTTCGAGGTGCTAAGTGGATTAAAGATTCAATTAAGTTGAATGAACCTTATGTTATTTTTGGAAAAACTAATTTTTACAATGGTAATTTTAGTATGCCACATCCAGAGTTAGAATTGGCTTCAAACTATAAAAAAGGTCCCCAAATAGCTATTCATCCAGTATATCCTTCAACGGAAAAACTTTCTAATAGAGGGGTTACGAACAAGTTGATTTCTAAAATTATATATTTCGTTTTTCATGAGTATCATTCATTAATAAGCGAAACACTTTCAGAAGAATTATTAAAGAAATTTCAATTATTAAACCGTAAAGAGGCGTTTTATAATGTCCATTTTCCTAAAAATCAAGAAACATTGACAAAGAGTCAATTTAGGTTAAAGTTTGAAGAATTGTTTTTTATACAATTACAGTTATTAAGAAATAAAAGTATCAAACAAAGTAAAATAAAAGGTTTTGCTTTTGATTCTTTAGGAACTCATTTCAATACGTTTTATAATAACCATTTATCTTTCGACTTAACCAATGCTCAAAAAAGAGTATTAAAAGAAATTCGAAAAGATTTAGCTACAGGTATCCATATGAATCGATTGTTACAAGGTGATGTGGGATCTGGAAAAACGATTGTTGCTTTGATGACTATCCTAATGGCTATTGATAATGGTTTTCAGGCAGCCTTAATAGCTCCTACAGAGATATTAGCAACACAGCATTACGTATCTATAAAAGAGGCTTTAGGGGAAATGAAACTTTCTGTTGATTTGCTAACAGGATCGGTAAAAACAAAGGAAAGAAAAGGTATTCATGAACGTTTGGAAAGCGGCGAATTAAATATTCTTATAGGAACTCATGCTTTGTTAGAAGATAAAGTAGTGTTTAAAAATTTGGGAATAGCTGTAATTGATGAACAGCATAGATTTGGAGTGGCACAACGTTCAAAAATGTGGATGAAAAATACATTACCACCGCATATATTGGTAATGACAGCTACACCAATACCAAGAACGTTGGCAATGAGTGTTTATGGTGATTTAGATATTTCTGTAATTGATGAGTTACCTCCTGGAAGAAAATCAGTGAAAACAGTTCATAGGTTTGATAGCAATCGTTTAAGTGTATTCAAATTTATTAGGGATGAAATATCAAAGGGTAGACAGGTGTATGTTGTATACCCGTTAATTCAAGAGTCGGAAGCAATGGATTACAAAGACTTGATGGATGGTTATGAGAGTATTTCTAGGGAATTTCCTTTACCTAAATACAAGTTGAGCATTGTTCATGGAAAAATGAAAGCAGCGGATAAAGATTTAGAAATGAATCGTTTTGTTAATGGAGAAACTCAAATTATGGTGGCTACTACTGTTATAGAGGTTGGTGTTAATGTGCCAAATGCTAGTGTTATGGTAATTGAAAGTGCAGAGAGATTTGGTTTGTCTCAATTGCATCAATTAAGAGGGCGTGTAGGTAGGGGAGCCGACCAGAGTTATTGCATTTTAATGACGAGTAGAAAATTGTCTACAGAGGCAACTACAAGGTTAGAAACAATGGTAAAAACCTCAGATGGTTTTGAAATAGCTGAGGTTGATTTAAAACTTAGAGGACCAGGAAATCTTATGGGAACTCAACAGAGTGGTGTGTTAAATCTTAAAATAGCTAATTTGGTTAAGGATACTGCTGTTTTGCAGGAAGCAAGAATTTGTGCTATGGAAATTTTAAAGGAGGATCCAAATCTTCGTTTGGAGAAAAATAAAAATATAGCTTTTGCTTATCAGCAAATTCATAAAAAAACAAGTATCTGGTCTAACATAAGTTAGTCAAATACTTGTTTTGTACATTTTGATTAGCAATGGTTGTTGTTGCTAACTTTTAAATATGCGTTTAATTTTTTCAAGAAGAGTCATTTCTTGATTTTCATGGTAATTGTTTCCATAGTTACCATAACCGTAACCATATCCATATCCGTAACTATAGCCGTATTTACCTTTTGCACTAAAGTCATTAAGTACATATCCGATATCTTTTACTTCACCATTGATATATTTGTCATCAATCATTTTCATCATTCCTTTTTTAGAATAATCTTGTCTGATAACATAGATATTTGCATCTGCATATTTGAACAATTCTAAGGCATCTGAGACTAAACCAACAGGAGGAGTATCTATAATTACATAATCATACTTTTCTTGTAGGTTATGAATCATTTCTTCTGTTTTTGAGTTTAAGATTAACTCAGAAGGGTTAGGAGGAATAGGACCTGAAAGGATCAAATCTAAATTTGGAATTTCTGTTTTGTGTGTAATTTCATCGATAGATCTTTGACCTATTAAATGATTAACAACACCTTCGTCATTTTTTAATTTAAAATCATTAAAGATTTTAGGTTTTCTTAAATCTAATCCAATTAAGACAGTTTTTTTACCACTTAAAGCAAAAGCAGTTGCCATATTTATAGAAATCATTGTTTTTCCTTCTCCACTTACAGAAGATGTTAAAACGATGGTTTTGTTTTTTTTGTTATTGTCTTTAAACAAGAATTGAATATTAGATCTTAAGGCTCTAAAAGATTCCGAGACAGAAGATTTAGGTTGTTCGTAAACAGCTAAATTAGATTTACTCAAATTAGAACCAATAACACCTAAAACAGGAATTTTGTATAAGTTTTCAATTTCCTCAACAGAGTAAATCTTATCATCTAATAATTGTCTAATTATAATATAAAATAGCGGTAGTATGATAGCCAATATGACGGCAACAAGATAGTTGAATGTTCTGTTGGGTTTTGAAGATCCTTGACCAATATCCTTGGCTTTGTCTAAAACTTTTAAGTCAGATACGTTTGCTGCAATAGCGGTTCCCGCTTCGTAACTTTTTTGTTTTAAATAGTTGTAGTTAACTTCTGTAATTTTATAATTCCTTTCATATCGAATCAATTTTTGTTCTAGTTTAGGAATTTTTTTTAGTTTTCTTTTTTCTTTTTCTAGTTGATCTTTTAATTCTTGTAAACTAATTAGAGATTCATTTTTATAAGAGTTTAAGTTTTCTGAAATAATTTTATCTTTTATAGAAATTTGATTTGTAAGATTAATCATTTCAGGGTGTATGGATGCAACTCCTTTTTTCTCTAAACCATCCTTTAAGGCATATAAAGAGGTTAATTCAGTTATATAACTAATAAGAGTAATATCTTCAATATAAGATATAGAAGGAACAGGAATGCTGTTTTCAGTATTTCTTTGAGTATCTAAATATTGGATTAGTGAATTTACGTACTCAAGAGATTTTTCTTTCATTAGAATTTGAGAATCTAAATCTACGATTTTAGAAAAGATCAAGCTACCTTCGGTAGAAGGGCTGTAAATATTATTAGAATCTTTAAACTTTTCAAGAGTGCTTTCTATATAGTTTAAGTTTCTTGCCTCTCTTTTAAAGAGAGTGTCTATATAGTTTTTTGTCTTTACAGCATATGCTATTTTTGTTCTTTTTTGATCGTCTCCTAGTACTTTTACAGATGTATTTAAATATTTTACCAGTCTAGCTTTATTACTTCCCGTTAGCGACATGTTTAAAATAGATGTTCCAAGCTTGAAGTTTTTGATGTAAACATTTTTATATTTGTTTACAACAGAATTAAAATTATTAAATCGTATAAAATACTCTCCAGAAAAGGACTGCTCTAAGGGAATTATTTTAAATGAAAAATAAGGAGAATTTATTGTTTCATTTAAGTTTACAGTTTTTTCAAAAAGTAAATCTTTGGGAGATACTTTTTTAGTAGTGTGGGTAGAGTACTCCATTAAACTTTTTGAAGATTCTAAATCTTCAAAGTTTATAGAAACCTTTACGGTATTATCATCGTTAAAACTTAATTTTATCGGAGTACTGATAATTTGGTAATCTGTAGAATCTGTAATTATTTTAAAAGGGACATCTCCATATACATCTTCCATTCTGTATTTACCCTCTTGAAGATAGTCTATATAGAATTTTAATTTAGAAACAACTTTTTCGTTATGGGTTCTAGTTTTAAATCGGGCTTTGACAGTCTCTACTATATTGCTTGATCCTCCCCAGTTAAAGGCTATATTTGTACTTGAAGAAAATAAAGGATTGTGTTCTTCCTTTACCGTAATAAGGGTGCTAATAGAATAAGACTTTTCTGTATAGTTACTTTTGAATTTAGCGATTCCTACGGATACAAGTATCGTTAATATAAAAAGTTTCCAATAACTTAGAATATTGTATAAGAATGATTTTAAATCAATAGAAGGCATAGTTTGCTATATTTTTTTAGATTTATCAAAGTCTTATAGAGACTTAATCAGGAGGTAAGTTGTTATTGTTAATGAAAACAAAGTTGCAATAGTTACAAAGGTTTGAACACCTGTTGTTCCAACTCCCCATGATTTTTGTTTTAAAGGTCTGACATAAATAATATCATTGGGTTGAATCCTGAAGGTTTCATTATCAAAAATATCAATATCAGAGATGTCTACATTGAATTTTTTTAGACCATCTTCTTCCATTCTTAAGATGTTTATGTTTTGTCTGTCACCAACAAGAGTAATATCTCCTGAGCTGGCAATTGCTTCAATGATATTAACTTCATTTTGGTATATGATATTAGTTCCAGGAGAGCCAATTTCACCTAGTATAGTATACTTGATACCTGCTAATTTGACTGTCACAAAAATATCGTCAGAATTGTTAAAGTATTTTTTTAATTCGGTTTCTATTTTTTTACGTACTTCTTCGGTTGTATATCCAAGAACGTTAAGGTTGTTAAGGTAAGGCAGACGAATATTTCCATGTATATCAATAGAGTACCCTTTAAAATATAACGAAGCATCATCAAATTGTTGAGTTTGACCTTCTGAAGAACTATTACTAAATGAATTTACAAGTTCTGTATTACCCGATGTTATAGATATTTGTAGGATATCACTTGTTTGTAATTTATATGGGATACGATTTAATCTTCTTAAATCCTCCTTAGAGACAGGTTCCCCTTGAAAGTAAACAAGTTCTTTATGGGGTATACAAGAGGACATCAGAATAACGAGTATTCCTATAAATATAAAATTCTTCATAAGATGAGGGTACTTTTAAAGGTGCAAATATAAATCTTATTGTTGTTACAAACAATAATAATCTTCTTACTTTCGCTAATCTTAAAATAAGATTAGATGTTTTATAGAGTCAAAGCATATTTAAATTTTTTAGTAAGATCAAAAAATCAACATGGGGTGCATTCTCCGTTTGTTTATGATTTAGTAGTCAACTGTTTCTATAAAAAAACAGAAAGAGAGGTAATAGAAAAACTCACAGCATATAAAAGACGTTTGTTAAAATCAAAAGAAACAATCAATGTAACTGATTTTGGAAAAGGATCTAAGATTTTTAAAAGTAATGAGAGAGAGGTTGCTAAAGTAGCAAAACATGTTTCTATCAATAAAAAATATGCAAAGCTTTTAGTAAGAATAGTTTCATATTTAGAGGTGGGTAAATCTTTAGAGATTGGGACTTCATTGGGAGTAGGAACTTTTTCTTTAAGTTTAGGTAGAGAAAAGGGAGGGGTAATTACATTAGAAGGATGTCCAGAAACTCAAAAAAAAGCAAAAGAACAATTTCTTTTTTTTGAGCAAAAAAATATAAAAACAGTCTTAGGAGATTTTTCGGAAACGTTACCAAGGGTTTTAAAAGAGAATACCTACGACTTAATATATTTTGATGGAAATCATCAAAAACAGCCAACATTAAATTATTTTAAACAAGCGCTGAGTTCTATTCATAACGATTCGGTTTTTATTTTTGATGATATACACTGGTCTTTAGAGATGGAAGAAGCTTGGGAAGAAATAAAGGAGCACCCATCAGTAAAAGTGACTATAGATACATTTCAATGGGGGATTGTGTTTTTTAGAAAAGAACAAGAAAAAGAACATTTTACAATTCGCATTTAATGAAAATATATACAAAAACAGGAGACAAAGGAGAAACAGGACTCTATGGCGGAGACAGGGTTTTAAAATCAGATTTAAGAATAGAATGTTACGGAACTATAGATGAACTAAACTCATTTATGGGACTTATAAGGGATTGTAATGAGAGTAATAGTCTTAAAGATGTAATAGTGAAAATTCAAAGTGAATTATTTACAATTGGAGCTATGTTGGCAACACCAAAAGAGAAAAAGAAAATGAAAAACGGTGCCAATCGTTTAACCATTCCAGTGATTAGTCAAAAGATGATAATTTTTTTAGAATCGGAAATAGACAAGATGAATGAAGAATTGCCAGCAATGACTCATTTTGTTTTGCCAGGTGGACATGTAGCAGTGTCATACTGTCATGTATCTAGAAGTATTTGTAGGCGAGCAGAGCGTTTGGTAGTGAAATTATTACAGGAAACAACGGTAGAAAAAGAGATTATAGAATACTTAAACCGCCTTTCTGACTACTTATTTGTGTTGGCACGAAAGTTGACTCAAGATTATAAAGCAGAAGAAATTAAATGGATTCCGTAAGCTTAAAAAAACGTTCTTTTAAATAAAAACAAAAAAAAGATAAAAAAACTTGACTATTTAGTTTAAAAAATTATTTTTGCAAAAAAACAATTATAAAAATGTATTGGACATTAGAATTAGCATCATATTTGGCAGACGCCCCATGGCCAGCAACAAAAGATGAATTGATAGATTATGCAATTAGAACAGGAGCTCCTTTGGAAGTTGTAGAAAACTTACAAAGTATGGAAGATGAAGGAGATGCATATGACTCAATTGTAGAGATATGGCCTGATTATCCTACAGAAGAGGATTATTTCTGGGATGAAGAAGAATACTAGAAAAAACAAAAAATTAAACAAAAAAAAGTCTCTTTAGAGGCTTTTTTTTTGCGTATTTTTGAAACGAAAAAAATAAGAAAACATGAGTATATTAGATTCTGTACTTAAAATCTTTGTAGGAGATAAGCAGAAAAAAGACCTTAAAAACTTACGACCAATTGTAGGTCAAGTACGTCAATTTGAGGAAGCAATAGGAGCCTTAACAAATGATGAATTAAGGTTGAAATCTGAAGAGTTTAAAAATCAGATCAAAGAAGCAACAAAATCATTCGAAGATAAAATTGTCTCATTAGAAGAAGAAGCTTTAGAAGCACATGTAGATAGAAAAGAGCAAATATTTACAGAAATAGATGCTTTAAAAGATCAATCATATGAAGCTTCTGAAGCTGTTTTAGCTAATATAATGGCAGAAGCTTTTGCAGTTGTAAAAGAAACAGCAAAACGGTTTACAGAAAACACAACAAATGTTGTTACAGCAACACAGAAAGATAGAGAACTATCTGCTGTTAAAGAATATATTAGTTTAGAAGGAGATAAAGCCATTTGGAAAAACTCTTGGAACGCATCAGGAACAGATGTTACTTGGGGTATGGTACATTACGATGTGCAATTGATAGGAGGGGCTGTTTTACATCAAGGTAAAATTGCTGAGATGATGACAGGAGAGGGAAAAACCTTAGTAGCAACATTGCCTATTTACTTAAATGCTTTAACAGGAAAAGGAGTACACGTTGTAACAGTAAATGATTATTTAGCAAAAAGGGATGCCGCTTGGATGGCACCTATTTGGGAATTTCATGGATTAACAGTAGACTGTATAGATCATCATCAGCCAAATTCAGAAGAAAGAAGAAAAGCTTATAACTCAGATATTACTTACGGAACCAACAATGAATTTGGATTCGATTACCTGAGAGATAATATGGCACATTCTCAAAAAGATTTGGTACAAAGAGCACCAAACTTTGCCATTGTAGATGAGGTAGATTCTGTGTTAATTGATGATGCTAGAACACCATTGATTATCTCAGGACCAATTCCAGAAGGAGATCGTCATGAATTTAACGAATTAAAGCCCAAAGTAGCCGATATAGAAAAAATTCAAAGACAATATTTAGTAGGAGTATTGGCAGAAGCTAAAAAACTCATAAAAGAAGGAAATACTAAAGATGGTAGTTTCTTGTTATTGAGAGTCTATAGAGGATTGCCGAAAAACAAAGCTTTGATAAAATTCTTGAGTCAAGAAGGAATCAAACAAATGTTGCAAAAGGTAGAGAATACCTATATGGCAGATAATAACAGAGAAATGCCAAAAATAGATAAAGAGCTTTACTTTGTTATTGATGAAAAGAACAATTCAATCGAATTGACAGACAAAGGTATTGCATACTTGTCAGGAGATAGTAAAGAGAATTTCTTTGTATTACCGGATATTGGAGTTAAAATAGGAGAGATTGATTCAAGCACTCAAACAACAGAAGAAAAAGTAGCTTTAAAAGAAGAACTCTACAGAGACTTTAGTATCAAAAGTGAAAGAATTCACACCTTAAACCAATTACTAAAAGCATATACTTTATTTGAAAAAGATAAAGAGTATGTGGTAATGGATAATAAAGTTAAAATAGTGGACGAGCAGACTGGACGTATTATGGACGGTCGTAGATATTCTGACGGATTACACCAAGCTATTGAAGCGAAGGAAAATGTAAAAATAGAAGCAGCTACACAAACATTTGCTACAGTTACATTGCAAAACTACTTTAGAATGTATCGTAAGTTAGGAGGAATGACGGGTACAGCAATTACTGAAGAAGGAGAGTTTTGGGAAATATACAAACTAGATGTTGTAGAAATACCAACAAATAGAGCGTTGCAACGAGATGATAAGGACGATTTAGTTTATAAGACTACAAGAGAGAAATACAATGCTGTAATAGATGAAATTGTAAACCTTGTAGAAAAAGGGAGACCGGTACTTGTAGGAACAACTTCTGTAGAAATTTCAGAATTGTTATCAAGAATGCTTTCAATTAGAAAAATAACACACAATGTCTTAAACGCAAAACTACACAAGAAAGAGGCTGATATTGTTGCAGATGCAGGAAAATCAGGTATGGTTACTATTGCAACTAATATGGCAGGACGTGGAACAGATATTAAATTGTCTGATGAAGTGAAAGCAGCAGGAGGTTTAGCAATTATTGGTACAGAACGTCATGATTCACGTAGGGTTGACCGTCAGTTAAGAGGACGTGCAGGGAGACAAGGAGATGTTGGGTCTTCACAATTTTATGTTTCTTTAGAAGATCATTTAATGCGTATTTTCGGGTCAGAACGTATTGCTAAAATGATGGATAGAATGGGCTTAGAAGAAGGAGAAGTTATTCAACACTCTATGATTTCTAAATCAATAGAAAGAGCTCAGAAAAAAGTAGAAGAAAATAACTTTGGTATTCGTAAACGATTGTTGGAGTATGATGATATTATGAACTCTCAAAGAGAAGTAGTTTACAAGCGTCGTCGTCATGCATTAGATGGGAAAAGATTACAGATAGACATTGTAAATATGATTTATGATACGTGTGCTTCAATACTATCAGCAAATAAATTAAATGATGATTATGCGAACTTCGAATTTGAATTAATTCGTTTCTCATCAATGTCATCACCATTTACAAAAGAAGAGTTTAAAAATACTTCAGAAACAGAGTTAACAGATACTTTATATACAAAAGTGTTGGCGCATTATCAAGATAAAGTAATTCGTAATGCAGCTTCAGCATATCCAGTTATTAAAGATGTTTTTGAAAATGAAGGAGATAAATATGAGCGTATAGTAGTGCCTTTTACAGATGGTATTAAAACATTGCAAGTTGTAACAAACTTAAAAGAAGCTTACGAGTCTGAAGGAAAAGGATTGGTCAATGATTTCGAAAAGAATATTACACTAGCTATTATAGATGAAACATGGAAAGATCATTTACGTAAGATGGATGATTTGAAACAATCTGTTCAAAACGCATCGTACGAGCAAAAAGATCCGTTGTTAATCTACAAGTTTGAAGCTTTTGAGTTATTTAAGCAAATGCTAGATAAAATCAATAAAGAAGTACTTTCTTTCTTGTTTAAAGGAGAGTTGCCAAATCAGAATTCTAATCAAATTTCAGAAGCAAGAGAGCAGAAGAAAGAAAAATTGCAATTGAGTAAAGAAACACTTGCAAACACAAGTCAGAGTTCTGCTGCAGTACAAAATACACAAGAACAAAAAGCTCCTGAAACTTTGGTTCGTGACGAACGAAAAATAGGAAGGAACGAACGTGTTACAGTTAAAAATGTAATGACAGGAGAAAATAAAGATGTCAAATACAAGCAAGCCATTCCTATGATAGATAAAGGAGAATGGGTATTGGTTGAAGATTAATGACTTAGAACAAATAAAAAAGCCTTGTAAAAATATTTACAAGGCTTTTTTTATGCGATACTTTTCAGGTATTTTTTATCAATATAAAAGGTTCCAAAAGGAACTACAGAGGCAATAATTACAATAAATAAAGTAGGAAAAGACCATTTTACTTTGAATTTGTAAATAAAGGCAAATAGAACATATGCTATAAATAAAATTCCATGCAACATTCCAACAATTTCAACAAGCATTGGTTTATCAAAAATATACTTTAAAGGCATTGCTATGCCTAATAAAACAAGAAGTGAAAGTCCTTCGCAAATACTTGTAGTTCTAAATAATTTTAATGAATTCATATAAGAAGTTTTAAGTCTACAAAAATATCAAAATAAAGAGTAACGAAGCGGAATTAAAAACAGATAATTAACAGCTCTTATGTAGCTTTTAAAAGAGGGTACTTTTAAGACTATATGCTGTTATTTATTTAATGGAATCCGTATATTTGCGCCCTATATTAAAGAACAATATTACACATATGAAAATATCATACAATTGGTTAAAACAATTTCTTAAAATTGATTGGGAAGCTGAAAAAACAGGAGAACTATTAACAGATCTTGGTTTAGAGGTAGAAGGGATTGAAAAGGTTGAGTCAATTAAAGGAAGTCTTGAAGGTATTGTAGTAGGTGAAGTATTGACATGTGAAAAGCATCCAAATGCAGATAAGTTAAGTGTAACAACAGTTAATTTAGGAGGAGAAGAACCTGTACAAATTGTATGTGGAGCACCCAATGTAAAAGCGGGACAAAAAGTACCAGTGGCTACAGTAGGTACTGTTTTATATGATGAGAAAGGAGAGTCTTTCAAAATTAAAAAAGGGAAGATTAGAGGAGAAGTTAGTTTAGGGATGATTTGTGCAGAAGATGAACTAGGCTTAGGGAAAGGACATGACGGTATTATGGTTCTTGACGAATCTCTTGTACCAGGAACACCAGCAGCAGAAGTTTTTAATATTGAAATAGATGAGGTTTTTGAAATAGGATTAACGCCTAATAGAGCCGATGCAATGAGTCATTATGGAACAGCTAGAGATTTAAGAGCTGGATTAATGCAGCAAGGAGTAAATTTAGAGTTGATATCCCCATCGGTAAGTAATTATCATTTAGATGAACGTGCACTTAAGTTTGATGTAGATGTAGAAAACAAACAGTTAGCACCGCGTTACTGTGGAGTAACTATTTCAGGAGTAAAAGTAGGAGAATCTCCAGAGTGGATTCAAAAAAGATTGAAAGCAATTGGATTGGCTCCAATTAACAATATAGTAGATATTACCAATTATGTTTTACATGAATTAGGACAACCCTTACATGCTTTTGATGCAGCAAAAGTAAAAGGAAATAAAATTTTAGTAAAAACATTGCCTACAGGAACTAAGTTTACAACATTAGACGGTGTAGAAAGAGAATTACACGAAGAAGATCTGATGATTTGTGATAAAGAATCAACACCTTTATGTATTGCAGGAGTTTTTGGAGGAGAAGAATCAGGAGTTTCAGAAGGAACAACATCAATATTCTTAGAAAGTGCATACTTTAACCCAGTATCGGTACGTAAATCAGCAAAAAGACATGCATTGAATACAGATGCGTCTTTCCGTTTTGAAAGAGGAATTGATCCGAATTTTACAAAATATGCATTGCGTAGAGCTGCTTTACTAATTACAGAAATAGCAGGAGGAAAAATAGCATCAGATATTATTGATCTATATCCAGAAAGAATAGAAGATTTTGAGTTGGTATTATCTTATCAAAATGCAGCAAGACTTATAGGAGAAGAATTGCCAAAAGATACTATTAAAAATATATTAGCATCTCTAGAGATAAAAATAAATAGCGAAACTGAGGGAGGGTTAGGAGTAACTGTACCATCGTATAGAGTAGATGTTCAAAGAGAGGCAGACCTTATAGAAGAAATTTTAAGGGTGTATGGATACAACAACATTCAATTTTCACATAAATTAAACACCTCTATTTCTTTTTCAGACTTTAATGGAGTAAAGGTTGAAAACATAGTAGCAGATCAATTGATAGCACAAGGATTTAATGAGATTATGTCAAACTCATTAACCAAAGCAGATTATGTAGCTCAAACAGAAAACTTACAAGAAGAAAATAATGTAGCTATGTTAAACCCTTTGAGTAATGATTTGGCTGTTATGCGTCAATCATTATTATTTAGTGGGTTAGAATCTGTAGCTTACAATATCAATAGAAAAAACAATTCATTAAAGTTTTTTGAGTTTGGTAAAAGTTATCATAAGTTCGAAGAGAAGTACGATGAGCAAAAACACTTGGCTCTTTTTGTAACAGGAAACAGAACAAAAGACAGTTGGAGTACTGCTAATAAAACATCTGACTTTTTCTTTGTAAAAGGGACGGTAATAGCTTTATTGGAGCGTTTAGGAGCAGGAAAACTTAAAAAATCACCTGTTAAAAACGATGTTTTTTCAGAAGGAATTACTTTGAGTTTAGGAAAAATAAAACTAGCTGAAATCGGAATTGTAAGTAAAACAATTTTAAAAGGTTTTGGAATTAAACAAGAGGTGGTTTATGTAGATTTTAATTGGGATAATGTATTAAAAATTGCAAATAACAAATCTATAAAAGTAAAACCATTGTCTAAATTTCCAGCAGTAAAAAGAGATTTAGCTTTGTTGTTAGATAGTAAAGTAACTTTTGGAGAAGTGTACAATTTAGCCTTTCAGTCAGAAAGAAAGCTTTTAAAAGAAGTTGATTTATTTGATGTGTATGAAGGAAGTAAACTTCCAAAAAACAAAAAATCATATGCAGTAAGCTTTGTAATTCAAGACGAACAAAAGACATTGAATGATAAGCAAATAGATAAGATAATGCAGAAGTTACAGGCTACTTTTGAGAAAAATTTAGAAGCTACCCTAAGGTAACAAATAAAATAATTATTAAAGCCTCTTCAATTAAATTGAAGAGGCTTTTTTTATGGAAAAGAAATAAAGAATAAGTCGTAAAATGAAGCAAACAGCTAAAGTTAAAAACCGATGCTTTTTCGTAAATTTGCGGTGCACTTAAAAACATAAAACAATTTCGAGTAATTTTTAATAACTGAATCTAATTTATTTTGATGACTAAGTCCATTGAAGTCAGAAAAAGATACAGAGATCTACAAGTGTAAGAAGAAAGAAGTTGTTCTATAAAGAAGTTTAACAAAAGACAGAAAACATAACAATGTATACATCTATAATCCGCCCAATTCTATTTAAGTTTGATCCAGAAAAAGTACATTACTTTACTTTTTCAGTAATTAAAAACATTTCTAAAATACCAGGAGTAGCAGCATTGATAAGAAACTGTTTTCAGGTAAACGATCAGAAATTAGAGCGAGAGTTGTTTGGATTAAAGTTTAAAAACCCAGTAGGTTTGGCTGCAGGATTTGATAAAAATGCAGTTTTGTATAATGAATTGGCAAACTTTGGTTTTGGATTTATAGAAATAGGAACAGTAACACCTAAAGGGCAGGAAGGAAACCCTAAAAAAAGAATTTTTCGATTACAAGACGATCAAGGGTTGATCAATAGAATGGGTTTTAACAATGCAGGGGTAGAAGCGGCTATTGAAAATCTGAAAAACAACAAAGGAAAAGTACTTATAGGAGGAAATATAGGTAAGAATACAGACATTCCAACGGAGCAATACACACAAGATTATTGCGATACCTTTAATGCATTACACCCTTATGTAGATTATTTTGTTTTAAACGTAAGTTGCCCTAATGTAGGAAGCCATGCAAAATTACAAGATAAGGACTACTTGTTAGAGTTGATTGCAGAAGTTCAAAAGTTAAATAACTTAAAAGAAGCTCAAAAACCAATTCTATTAAAAATAGCACCAGATTTGAATGACCAGCAATTGGATGAAATTATAGAGTTGGTAGGAGAAACAAATATAGATGGAGTTATAGCATCTAATACTTCAGTAGATAGAACGGGGTTAAAAGCTACAAAAGCTCAATTAGAAGCTATTGGTAACGGAGGGCTGAGCGGAAAACCTGTAAAAGATAAAAGTACAGCAACGATAAAATATTTGGCAGATAACTCCAATAAGTCGTTTCCAATTATAGGAGTAGGAGGTATACACTCAGCAGAAGATGCCTTAGAGAAAATAGATGCAGGAGCCTCTTTGGTACAAGTTTATACAGGATTTATTTATGAAGGTCCAGCATTGGTGAAAAGCATTAATAAAGCATTGTTACAACGAGCATAAAATTCACTAATTTCTAACATTACCTAATATTAGAATTCAGTATATTTGAAATTCTATGAGTAGAATTGTCAAAATTATTGAATGTCCAAGAGATGCAATGCAAGGCATCAAAGAGTTTATTCCAACCCAAAACAAAGTATCTTATATAAATGCTTTGTTACGAGTAGGTTTTGACACAATAGATTTTGGAAGTTTTGTATCTCCAAAAGCAATTCCACAAATGCGAGATACGGCAGAGGTGCTTTCGCAGTTAGATCTATCTACTTCAAATAGTAAATTACTTTCAATAGTAGCAAATACAAGAGGAGCTACAGATGCAGCACATTTTGAAGAAATAGATTTTTTAGGATATCCTTTTTCAATTTCAGAAATATTTCAAATGCGTAATACGCATAAGACAATAGAAGAATCTATTGTTGTTTTAGATGAAATATTGAATATAGCTGTTAAAAACAATAAAAAAGTAGTTACTTATTTATCTATGGGTTTTGGAAACCCTTATGGAGATCCTTGGAGTGTAGATACCGTTTCTAAATGGACAGAACGTTTGAGTGCTATGGGGGTAGAAATATTATCACTTTCAGATACTGTAGGAACAGCAACTCCAGAAACAATACATTACCTATTTTCAAATTTAATACCTCAATATCCTGAAATTGAATTTGGAGCACATTTGCATACTACCTATGATTCTTGGAAACCTAAAGTGGAAGCGGCTTATCAAGCAGGTTGCAATCGTTTTGATGGAGCCATAAAAGGCTATGGAGGTTGCCCGATGGCTTATGATGAATTGACTGGAAATATGCCTACAGAAAAATTACTTTCCTATTTTACAGCTCAAAAGGCAATTACAAATTTAAAACCTATGAGTTTTGAAAGTGCTTATAATGAGGCTTTAAAAATTTTTTGAGCATCACTTTTAACTATTTTTTTAACTTTATTTTAAATAAATCTAAATAAGTTTTTGTCATTTCGTGTTCTTGTGTATCTTTGCGCCAGAAAACAAGTCTATTTATATATAATCTAAATAAAATGAACAAAAATTTACTTAAAGCAGGTGTTTTAGCTGGAATCACATTACTATTTACAGCTTGTAATAAAGATGATAATGATGGAAACACATTAATAACAGATGTAGATGAAATTACGACTGATTTTAATGTGCCTATCGGTTACGAATTTACAAGGAACTCTGAAAGTTCAGTGAGTTTTGGCGGACAAACAACACGTTTAAAAATGAACAAAGAAATATTGGATTATTTCAAAGTAGGTTCAGGTAAAACAGCAACAGAGATAGAAAGTGCATTTGATCATACAGCAGGAACTGAAGATTTTGAGGATACTGAATTAAATGCGTCTTCAAAAAGTGTAAAAAGTAAAATAGCCGCTTCTGATGATTTATTTGGAGCAGATGCTGTATCAAAAGGGGCTATTCAAGCTGTTTTCTCATCTTATATTACTAGCCAAGTATCAGAGGTATTTCCACAGGAAGAGGTTTCTGCTCAAGCAGGTGTAGCAGGAAATATAGTAGATGGAACTAAGACACGTTATGTAAGTGCCAAAGGATTGGAATATGATCAAGCATTTGCAAAAGGAAGTATCGGAGCTTTAATTGTAGATCAAGTATTGAATAACTACTTAGGAACAGCAGATATGTTTTCTGAAGAAGATAGAGCTGCGAATAATGCAGAAACTGTTGCAGGAGAAGGTAAAAACTATACAACATTAGAGCATCATTTTGATGAAGCTTATGGATATGTATATGCTTTGGCAGATTCACAAACAAACCCTCTTACTAAAGGAGATGATGCTTTTTTGTTTAAATATATTACAAGTGTAAATGGAGATAGTGATTTTGCAGGAATCCAAGATCAAATTTTTAAAGCTTTTAAAATAGGTAGAGCTGCTATTGTAGCACAAGATTACGATGTTTTAGAAGATGCAATTACTGTGCTACAGTACAATATTTCTAAAGTTGTAGGTATTAGAGCAGTTTATTATTTACAAGCAGGGAAAGCAGCTTTGGCAGCACAAGATAATGGAGGAGCATTCCATGATCTTTCAGAAGGATATGGTTTTGTATATAGTTTACAGTTTACAAGAAATCCTAATACAGATGCACCTTACTTAAGTGCTACAGAAGTAAATTCTTTTATAGCTCAATTAGAAGCAGGAAACGGTTTTTGGGATTTAACAGACGGCACCGTATTGGATAATATTTCAAATACAATTGCTTCAAAGTTTGACTTTACAGTAGATCAAGTAACAAACTAGAAAAATACAAACCAATAAAATAAAGTGATTGTCTTTATATTTAAGACAATCACTTTTTGTAAATTTGCAACGCCTTAAAAGGGCTCTAAATTTTGATAAAATGAAACATCGTATTTATTTGTTGTTCGTAGTTATGTTTGTGGTTATTTCTTGTGATAGAAATGATTCAGACACTTCTGCTGATGGGTTTAATAGGGCAGCTTTGTTAGAAAGTTGGGCCGATAATATTATTATACCATCTTATGAATTGTATGTGGCAGAAGTAAATACACTTGTATCAGCTTCAGGAAATTTTACAGAAAACCCAACAGAGCAAAATTTAGAAGAGGTAAGAACAGCTTGGTTAAATGCGTATAAGGTTTGGCAGAATGTTTCAATTTATGAAATAGGAAAAGCAGAGACTACTCGTATGAGAGATTATACGAATAGCTATCCTTTAAATGAAGAAAAAGTTAATACTAATATTTCTTCAGGAAGTTATAATTTTAGTTTATCCACTCAGTTATCTGCACAAGGATTCCCTGCTGTAGATTATTTATTGAATGGTTTAGGAACTTCAGATTCAGAGATTATAGCATTCTATACATCACATCAAAATAAAGTAAATTACAAACAGTATTTAACAGATGTAACGGCACGTTTACAATCCATGGGAGAGGAAGTACTTACCGATTGGAAATCAACCTATAGAGTTACATTTATTTCTAAAGAAGGTTCTTCAGCTACAGAATCATTAGATAAGCTGGTAAATGATTATATCTTTCACATAGAAAAGCTTGTAAGAAAAGCAAAAATAGGAGACCCAATTGATTTTTTTGGTGACCCTGTGGTAATTAGGCCAGAAAGAGTAGAAGCCTTTTATAAAAAAGATGTTTCTAAAGAGTTGTTGATGGCAGCTGTTGTTGCTTCTCAAAATTTGTTTAACGGAAAATATTTAAACTCAGAAACTGAAGGAGCAAGTTTAAAGTCATATTTAAAAGAACTACATGTAGAAGCAGGTGGTCAAGGTTTAGAGGTGATTATAGACGAAAGATATAATACTGCAATAACTAAAATAGAGTTGTTAGACGCTAATTTCTATGAAGGTATTCAAAGTGATAGAAATAAGTATGTTGAGGTTAGAAAAGCATTGCATAATGTCATAGACATATTAAAAACAAATATGATTTCAGAGATAAGGGTAAAGGCAGATTTTAATGACAGTGATGGAGATTAATCCCTTGTATAAATAAACAATATTGTAAAGTTCAGGAATGTAGTATTTCTGAACTTTTTTTGATAAAAGTAACTCATGAAAGTAACCATTCCATTTCTATATGTTTTAAGCCTTTTTATATTGCCTGGCTTTTCTTCATATGCTCAAAAAGAAACCAAGCAAGTGCAATTTTCAATCACAGAAGTAGAAACAAAGAAGGAGGTACCCTCTGTACAAGTTTATTTGAGATCAGGAAAAGAATTAGGAACTACAAATAGCTCAGGAAAACTGGCTGTTCCAGGATTAGAGGTAGGAACACATGCTATCATTGTATTTTCATATGAGTATGCTATTTTAGAAACGAAAATAGAAGTAAGTTCTACAAATACAAGTTTTAATTTAGAGTTGTATCCTTTGGCAGAGGTTTTAACAGAAGTAGAATTAGGGAATCATAGAGACAAGGTTTTTAATTTAAAAAGGATGAAACCTGTTGAAGGAACTGCTATTTATGCAGGTAAAAAAACAGAAGTTATTTTAGTAGACCAGGTTGTAGGAGGTTTGGCAACTAACAATGCCAGACAAGTAATGTCTCAAGTTGTAGGGCTAAACATTTTTGAAGCAGGAGACGGAGGTTTGCAATTGAATATTGGAGGTAGAGGATTGGACCCTAACAGAACGGCCAATTTTAACACCAGACAAAACGGGTATGATATTAGTGCCGATGTTTTAGGATATCCAGAAAGTTATTACACACCAGCTACAGAGGCATTGGAAGAAATTCAAGTAATTCGTGGAGCAGCATCTTTACAGTACGGGACACAATTTGGAGGGTTGATTAATTTTAAATTAAAACAACCTGTAGCCAATAAGGAAATAGAGTTAAGATCACGTCAAACAGTAGGATCTTTTGGGTTGTTTACCAGTTTTAATAGCTTGAGTGGAACCGTAGGTAAGTTTAGTTACTATACTTATTACAATTATAAGACAGGTGATGGATACCGTGAAAACTCTGACTTTGACTCGCACAATGTATTTGCACATTTGGGCTATCAATTTACAGAAAAAACAAAGTTAAGTTTTGAATATACCTATTTAAATTATTTAGCAAAACAATCAGGAGGATTGTCAGATGTTCAGTTTTTGGAAGACCCACAACAAAGCAATAGAACACGTAACTGGTTTGCGGTTAATTGGAACTTATATGCATTAAAATTAGAACACCAATTTACAGAGAAAACAGACTTTAGTTTAAACCTTTTTGGTTTACGAGCGAATAGAAAAGCACTTGGTTTTGTGGTTAATTATACAGATCCTTTTTCAGAACCGAATCCTTTCTTAGATGTAGATGAAGTAGATGAGAATGGAAACTTTATACACGAAAGAGATCTGTTGGTTGGTGAATTCCGAAATTGGGGAGCAGAAGCTCGTTTGTTATCACATTACGATATCAATGAAAGGGAATCGGTATTTTTAATAGGAGCTAAAGTATATGAAGCTAATAATACTTCACAACAAGGTCCAGGAAGTAAAGGAGAAGATGCAGATTTTAGTTTTTATCTAGACGATTATCCAAAATATCCAAACCAATCAGATTTTAAATACCCAAATTTTAATGTAGCTGTTTTTGGAGAGAATATTTTTAATATTTCTCGAACTTTTTCGGTAACTCCAGGTTTTCGATTTGAATATATCAAAACAACTTCTGACGGACAGTATTTTGAAATAGATGTAAAAGATGAAAATGATGAAGGACAGTATGTTCCAGACAATAGAACCTTTGAAAGAAATATATTTTTAACAGGAATAGGATTGAGTTATAAGCCTGATAATTATTTTGAATTGTATGGAAATGTATCTCAAAATTACCGTTCAGTAACCTTTAGTGATATTCGTGTAACAAGTGCTTCTTATGAAGTTGCAGCAGATATTCATGATGAAAAAGGGTATACCAGTGATGTAGGAATGCGAGGACGTATAGGAAAAAATGTATCGTATGACGCCAGTGTTTTTGGATTGTATTATCAAGGAAAAATAGGAACTAATTTTGAAGATAGAATAGGCTGGGTTCGTGATAATATAGGAGATGCTTTTATTTATGGGCTAGAATCTTTATTCGATTTTAATTTGAAAAGTATTTTTTGGGAAAATAATAGCAACTTTAAATCCAATGTTTACATAAACACAGCATTTACCAATTCAGAATATATAAAATCGGAATTTAACGGGGTAGAAGGAAATAAAGTAGAGTTTGTGCCTTTGGTAAACTTAAAAACAGGAGTTGGTTTTGGGTATAAAAATGTGATGATGAATTTACAGTATACGTATTTATCAGAACAATTTACAGATGTAACAAATGCACCTTACGATCCCGACAATGCACTAACTGTTGAAGGAGCTATACCAGCATATGATATTTTAGACCTTTCTTTTTCATATGGCTATAAAAGAATTCGTTTAGAAACAGGGGTAACCAATCTTTTAAACAATACATATTTTACACGTAGAGCTACAGGGTACCCTGGACCAGGTATTATTTCGTCAGACCCTAGAGGTTATTATTTTACTTTTGAATTTAGACTTTAACCAATAAAAAATAGAAATTATGAAAAAAAAGATTTTAACCATTGTTGTTGTTTTACTAGTAGTAATCCAGTTTTTTAGTATTGATAAAACTACAACATCCGTAAATGAAACTACAGATTTTATTAGTGTAACAAATGCACCTGAAGATGTTGCAGCAATTCTAAAAACGTCTTGTTATGATTGTCATTCCAATCAAACAAATTATCCTTGGTATACTAATATAGCGCCTGTTTCTTGGTGGATAGGACATCATATAGAAGAAGGGAGAGAGCATTTAAATTTTTCTGACTGGACGGCTTATTCAGAGAAAAAAGCATTGCATAAATTGGAAGAGTTTGTGGAAGAAGTAGAAGAAGGAGAAATGCCTTTAAAATCGTACACTTTTTCACATGGAGATGCAAAATTATCTATAGAGAATAAAGAGCTCTTATTAAATTGGGTAAATGATTTAAGAGCTGTAGAGTAAACCTTTTTACCTAGGCTTTCAGAAAGCAGAAATGTTTTAAAAATAAAAAGCAACCTCAGAAACGTTATGTTTCTGAGGTTGCTTTTTTGTTGAGGTTTTAAACAGATAGTAATTACCTAAAAAATTGGATACAGTTTTTAAAAGGCATCCATAAGTTTTTAAAAAAACTAGTATAATTTTTATTGTCTTTAATACCCAAGCCAAATTGTATTTTGTCAATTTGTTTAGAGCGTATAAGAGTACCAAACATCCAGTCCCAGAGAGCAAGCCTAGAGCCTAAGTTTTTGTCAAAATGTTTAGGGTTGTCACTGTGGTGAACTTGATGTTGAACGGGACTAATGAAAATATATTCTAAAAAATTAAAATACTTTAATTTTACATGTGAATGCCTAAGATTGGCTCCCCAACTGTAAAATACAAAGCTAAATACATTGACTCCTAAATAAGTCCACTTGCTTATTTGATGATCTGAGAGGTAATCAAACAACCCAGTTATTAGTCCAAAAACAAGAATTCCTTTGGCATTATTTATCAACAATTCTACAGGATGCAACCTGTATTGAGTAAAAGGATTCATGGAAGTTGCCGAGTGGTGTATTTTATGAAACTCCCACAAAAAAGGAACTTTATGATACAGATAATGTGTTATATAAGTTAGAAGGTCACTAAAGATAGAAATAGAGATGGTGTACAAAATAATGGTTTGTGTTGTGCTAAGTGTGTTTTTGGGGTATCCGTAAAGATTTAATAAGTAGTCATTCGTATAGAAAGCCAATTTTAATCCATACAATAAAAAAGGAGCGATTAATAAAACTTTAAAAAAGCTGTTAAAGATGATTAAGTAATAATCAACAAAAGCAGATTTGCTAAGCCATACTTTTTTGTTGAGAATATAGTGTATAAACGATTCTTTTCTTTTTTGTTTATAAAAAACGTAGAAAGCTAACAATAAGGAAGTTATAATATATATATAATACGTTCTTTTTGAAGGAGAAGCAATATAGTTTGTGATAAGGCGAAGCCCTTCGTTTAAAAAGTCAGTGCTGTTTTGTAAAGACATTTTGTGCATGGTTAAAAGAGTTACAAAGATACCTAATAATTAAATTGAGGATTTGTTTAAGTACAAAAAAGAGCTGATAATTGTATAATTAATAGCTCTTTTACAATTGTTTAGATGTGTTTAATCACCATCGTTATCTGTAGGAGTTATTATAATTGAAAGAGTACCCCTAACATCAATAGCTAGTAATTCTCGTATATTATTTAAAGTAGTGTGTATTTCTTTGACTTTTTCTTTTTCTGTGAAAATAGCTTCTGATAGTGGGGTGTTTAGGTTTAATAATGCATTTTTACAGTTTGTAATTTGTGTTTTAACTTCTGTAGTAAGGTCATAATTACCTGTTTTAAATTTTATATAGTCAGAAATGTTGGTACTTTGTTCTGTAAAAAACAGGGTTTCTATACTTGTTAAATTTTCGAATATCAAGTCTTTTGAAATACCGCTATATGGGGCTTGTAATAAGTTTTGGTTTTCGCCTTCTGTTTTTTCAAGACCTGCGGGCTTTCCTATTTTTGTAACTTTTGCATTGTCAATAACATTGTAAATACCGTTGTAAAGCATATTAAAAGATCCCTCTATACTTGTAGCACCATTATTGACAAAAGTTACTAAGTAGTTTCCTTCTTCAGGGTTCCACTTAGAATATAATTTGACTGCATTTTCTCTTAAGATTACTGCTGCCCAGTATAGATATTCTAATCTATTGGGGTCATTATTAAACTTTTGGTGTACTGTGGTTAGATCTGATTCAAATAATAGATACTCTATTCCGGGTAGGCTTTTAGAACTTGACCCAAAGGTATTTACGGTTGTTTTTGTAATATCTTCTTGATTGGTTGCATAGTTTTCTATTGAACCTGAAAAACTAGGCCAATTGTAGAGAATAACATGAGTAAGACTACGTTTTATTTGTCCGATGTTAAAAACATAGATATTTGCGTAGCTTTTGGCTGTTAATTTCCATTTTTCACGAACATCCTGTAAATGTAGTTCCGTTTGGTTTTCACGATACATGACAATACTTTCCTCTAAACTCTCACAATTTTCTTGAAAAGAATGAATACTAGGAAGTAGAATTTTATTACCAATATTAGTTAACAATTCTGTTTCATTGAAATTAGAAACCTCTTCAATAGAAGTATCGTTTTTAGAGCAATAATAGAGGCTAGGAATACAAATGATAAGAAAGAGTATTTTTTTCATTTTAAATATTTTTATAGAGAGTTAACAAAGGCTATTAGAGCGTTGCGTTCTACTTTTGTTAATTGGGTGAAAGAGATTTTGGATGTTTCTGCTTCACCACCATGCCATAAAATAGCTTCTTCTACATTTCTAGCTCTACCATCGTGCAATAAGAAAGTATGATTGTTTACAGCTTTGATGAGTCCTATTCCCCAAAGAGGCTGTGTACGCCATTCACTACCAGAGGCTTTAAAATCTGGGCGATTGTCGGCTAAGTCTTCTCCCATATCATGTAATAGGAAATCAGAATAAGGACTAAATTTGGCATTTTCTAAATGGGTATTGAAAGAATAATCAGCAGTAGTAAAATCTGCTTTATGGCATTCAAGACAAGCCAATTCTGTAAATAGTTTTTGTCCTTGTAGTACGTTTTCCTCTTTAATATCCCTTCTTGTAGGAACAGCTAGGGCACTTTGGTAAAAGGTAACACGATCTAATTGTACATCTGTAATTTCAGAAACGCTATCGTCTATACCATTAGGAGAGTCAAAACAATCTTGTTGTGGGGAAGGGCAGTTGGTGTCTTTAAATATAGAGGTAGTTAATCCCATATCACCATTAAAGGCTCCAGCTACTTGTTGTCTTAAATTAGGTTGATTGGCCTTCCATCCGAATTTTCCTAATTCAATTGTTTCGGTAACAGCATCCCAAACATAGTTTGCTCTTCCTGAAATACCATCACTATTGGAATCAAATTCGTCTTCGTTCTTTAGGATTTCGTCATCGGAAAGTGCATCTATAAGTCCTAACCCAATAAGTTGGTTACCAACTCTTGGAGATGTGAGGGCATTTGCAAGGCTTCCAAAGTTTTCATCATAAATTTCATAGGTAGGTTTTTGAAGAGTGTAAGTACTTCCATCTGCATAAGTGCCCAGTATTTCAGTATAGGTAACACTAATTTTTCCTTCACTTTCTACATTAAAAATGCTGTTTGTTTGTAACTGACCACCATATCCTGGAACAGGCAATGGCCCTCCATGGCTATCTTCACCAGACACACTTAAACGCATTAAAAAACCTGTGGAATTAGAAGCTCCAGATACGATAGGTTTTCCTCTTCCATCTTTAAAATGACAATTTGTACAGGCTTTGGCGTTAAAAGTAGGTCCCAATCCATCCAATCCAGTGGTGCTAGCAGGGGCAGGAACCCATGAGGTGTTGAATAAACGATTTCCGTTAAAAAACAGCACACTTTCAGAGGTGTTTAGGTTATCTATACTACGACCAAAAGAATCACCATTTATAGCAGTTACACTAAGGTTACGAGGAGCTAAAAATTCATCAATCTTGTTTTCTTCTTTTTCTTCAGGTAGTGTTTCAGAGTAGGTGTCATCATTAGAGCAGCTAAAGAGGATTCCTATTAATAATAGTATGGATATGTGTTTCATTTCGAAGGGTTTTTGGTGGGAAGTGTTATTTTAAACGCCAAAATCTCGATCTATATTGATCGAGATTTAAGCTGTAACATTAAAGGATATTGTTGTTATAAAGTAATCTCAATTTTTTGTACAGATTCAGAAATAATAGCTCCTAAATCTTTTAAAGCAAAGTGTCCTTCCAATACAATTCCAGGGTTGCTTTCTGATTCATTTACAATCATTAAATCGTAAGGGATACCAGCTTTTGCTGTATTATCTATAACAACCATAGCTTCCCAAACTTTAGTTAGTGCAGTTTTTAACTTTTCTGCTTGTGCTTCGTCTTTTTGTTTGATTAGGTCGTAAATTGAAGCACCTTCAATAGAACCGTCTTCATATTTACCATACAATACATTTAAAATTCCTTTGGCATTCATATACACATCTCTGTGTGTGTTGTCTGAAAAACAAGAGTGTTCGTCTTCTTGACCAGAATTGTCAATACCAACATCACTTGTTGCTGAGGCAAGCATTCTTTCATCAGATAATTCTTCAGAAGCTAAAAAGTGAGGTCCCATAACAATGTTTGTAAGAGCTTCTTCTTCATTAAGAGCTAAAAATACATTTCTATATTCTCCTCCTTCAGCCCAAGTATTTACCAATACTCTTAAATCATCAATAAGTAATTCTGTAACGGCTTTTAAATATGTAGCTCTTCTTGCATGATCTGCAATTTCTGGTGCAGCAGTACTAGTTCTAGCTTGTGTATTAGGTATTACATAATCAGTATAAGCTCTTTGTCCAGGAATTTTTTCAGAAGGGTTTGTTTCATCTTGTCCCCATAATAAAAATTCAATGGCATGCCAACCTGTGCTGATTGCTTTTTCATCTCCTCCAGCTTCGTTTTTGTCGCCAAGGGTTTCTTTTGTTATTTGGTCATCACTACCAATGATACTATTTTCATAGATTCCTGATGCTCCAGTGTATCCATTTTTTACCTGTACGTAATCAATATAGGCTTCGTTTAAAGGCCAAGCGTTCAATTGTCCTTCGTTAGCAATAGCCCATGATTCATCTCCTTCAAAATCGATAGGTCCGTTGGAGCCTCTGTAAACTTCTGTTTGTCCGTAAAAGTCACGAGCTACGATCCAAGCATCTTTAGCATCTTCGAAACCTTCAGATGTTGGATTTTCTAGAAAGTTATTGATTTCTGTTTGCATTTCAAGTGCTGAGTCATAACTAGCTCTGTAAGAGGTGTATACGATATTAGCGTAGTTTTCAATAACTTCTGTAGAAGTAACATTGTGTGTGTCAATAACTTCAGTGTCATCATCTTTATCACAAGATAGAGTCATTACCCCAAGTAAAGGGATGCATAAAAATTTTGTTAAAGTTTTCATTGTTTTTATTTAGATTTATTTTAATTAACGATGCAAATCTAAAAACAAAAACAAACGAAACAATATTTATTTCGAATAAATTAAAATAATAAAATATATTGAAAGGCATCGTTTTGTTAATTAGTTGTTTATGTGTTTTTTTTAATGTGTATAGTTTAAGGTTTTTCTATAGAAAACTATAAAATCTAGAAGGAACTATTATTTAGGTAGAAGGGGGATTCTGTGTAAAATGATGTTTTTTTAGAAAAAAACAAAAAAGAAGCGTTTAAAAAAAGCCTCTTGTTTGAGGCTTTTTTAGGAGTTGTATTCTATTCAAAAAGAAAGTCAATGTCAATATTTCCATCTAGAGCATCAAAGGGTTCAATTTCTATTTTATCAAAAAAATGAGCAATTAAGTTTCTTTTTACAAGCTCCGTAAAATAGTCGTCTAATTCTGCCAACTTACATTCATGGTGCTCTACACCGTTTGGTAAAAAAGAGAACCTATCTATAGAAGTTAAGGTGCATACGGCAGTATCTGTTGTTTTTAAAGGCTTGATATTAAAGAGCATCAAGTTGGTTTTATTGTACTCTTTTATAGTCATGATTTTTCCATCATCATGGTGGTGCTCATGACTATGTTTATGGGAGTGCTTTTTTTTATTCAAAATATCTATTTATTTCAGATTCAGATAAGTTATAGTTTTCTACTTTATGGTATTCAAGAACTTCTTCAATAGCATCTGTTTTAAATTTTAAAATAGCTTTGTTAATGTCTTTACCTTGTAAAAATTGTTTAAAACAAGTGTTGTTTCCATTTTCTAAAACTTCATTGGCAATATTCATGCTATCTCTGTACAAAACAACCAAACGGAATTTTTTTTGTTTACTGCTTTTGTCATATCCAAAACTAAGGATGTAATTGTTTCTAAATTCTGTTACAGTCATTTGTTTTACTTTTAGTGGTTTGTATCTCTAATTTCGGACAAATTTAAGCTTAATTTTAAGTACTTAAAAATCACATAAAGAGCAGCGTTGTTCTTTTTTTAAGAGTTTGTTAGAATCAATTTTTTTAACATTTCAATACATGTGTTGAGTTGTTCTTTATCAACAAATTCATTGGCTCTGTGTGCTTGATCTATAGAACCTGGTCCGCAAATGATACTTTGTATTCCCGCTTCTGAAAATTGACCTGCTTCGGCAGCATAGGCAACAGTGCCTAAATGGGTATTTGTATTTATTTTTTTGAGCAGCTGTACAATTTCTGCTGTTTCTTTGGTATCTAAGGCAGGAACAGGAGGGTGAAAAGGAGTTGTTTTGATATCAAATTCAGGAAAAATACTTTGTAGTTCTTTCTTTTGGGTTTTACAATGCTCTTCAAAGTCTTGTACGATTTCGGATAGGGAATCTTGAGGAATTACGCGTGCATCCCATTCAAAAGTAGTTTTATCGGCAATAACATTTGGGGCAATACCTCCGTTTATTTTACCAATATGGATAGAACTGTGTGGAGGTGTAAATCGATTGTCTGAATTTTTTAAGACCAAACTTTTCATTTTATCTTCTAGCCAAATAATCAATCTAGCGGCTTCGTGTATGGCGCTTACCTCTTTTAAAATACCGCTGCTATGCCCTGCAGAACCTGTTACGGTGGTTTTAAAAAGACTGATGCCTTTGTGTCCAATAATGGGTTGCATTAGTGAAGGTTCTCCTATAATGGCGTATTGGGGAGCTTCAGTGTAGTGATTTTGTAAATGTGCTATAAGTTCAGGAGCTGCCAAACAACCAATTTCTTCGTCATAAGAAAAAGCAAAATAGATAGGTGTTTTAAGGTTGGCTTTGGTAAGCTCAGGCAGTACAGCCAAACAACAAGCTACAAAACCTTTCATATCGCAAGAGCCTCTACCGTATAATTTCCCGTCTCCTTTGTCTGTTAAAATAAAGGGATCTGTTTCCCATTTTTGTCCTTTTACGGGTACCACATCTGTATGACCTGATAGAATTACTCCGCCATTAACAGCAGGTCCTATTCTACAATGCAAAGAAGCTTTTGTGTTTTCCTTGTTAGGAACCAAAGTAGTTGCTACTCCAAAACCTTCAATATATTCTTTAATCCAATGAATTATTGTAAGGTTGCTTTCGCCTCCTAAAACAGGAAATGAAATTAGTTTGGATAAAATTTGTTCTACTGTCATGATCTATGTTTCTTAATTTGAAATACATGTTTATTTCGCAATTTCAATTTTTGCTTTTTTATTCTTTATTTTTTTGTTTCGAGCCTCTGTAATTAAACGTTTGCTTTTGTTTCTTTTAATGGCAACGTATATAGAATAATCTTTTACTTCAATTAGTCCAAGGTCGTCTTTTTTCATAAAGTCAAACTGCATGCAAAAGCCCACAACATCCATTTTATTCACCTTGTCTTTTTTTCCTTTTCCTATGTAAACAGTAATCCAATCTGGTTTTTGAATTTCTTGTTGATTGCTTAAAGAAACTCTAGTAGGTTCTGTTTTTAAATATTCTGGTAAGTAATCAGTTTCTGTTCTTACAAGTATAGAAGTTCCGGTAGCTTTCATTCTGGCAGTACGTCCGTTTCGGTGTACAAAAGTACTTTCTTGAGTAGGCAATTGGTAATGGATCACATAATCTAAATCAGGAATATCAATTCCTCTAGCAGCAATATCAGTAGCTATTAAAAATTGAGCACTTCCGTTTCTGAATTTTAGCAGTTCCAATTCACGTTGGGGTTGTTCTAGTCCACCATGAAAAATGGCATATTCAATTTTATGATCATCTAGTTGGTCACAAATTCTATCACAAGCTTCTCGGTGGTTGCAAAATACAATGGTGTTTTTGTTTTTGTCAAATGTTTTAAACAATTCTATAAGCCCTTCTACTTTTTCATCAACAGGAGTAATGATTTGTTGTTGGGTTAACTCTGATTTTTTGTCAGAAGAAAAATCAATAGTTTCTAATTCCTTGATATTTAAAAATTCAGGAATTTCTATAGCGTTGGTTGCAGAAACTAATAATTGTCCTTTCAGGTTTGGAATATTTTGAACAATTTTTTCCATTTGCTTTATAAAACCAAATTCTAATGATTTGTCAAATTCATCAAAAACAAGTTGTGTAATTGTAGAGGCATCAAAAGTTTTACGTCTGATATGATCTTCAATTCTACCAGGGGTTCCCACCAATAGGGTTGGTGGAGTAGAAAAGTTTTTGCGTTCTACAGAAAAAGGATGACCACCATAACAAGCATTTATCTTAAAAGGAAGCTTCATCAACTTTAAAACGCTTTCTATTTGTAAAACCAATTCACGGGTTGGTGCTAAAATTAAAGATTGTACCCCTTCTTTATTTTCTAATTTAGAAAGTGTATTTAAAATATAAGCTACCGTTTTACCACTACCAGTAGGTGCTAAAAGTAATAAGTTGTTATTGTTTTTACCCGTTGCTAATGTGGTTTGTTGCATTTCATTGAATTCAGAAAAACCCAAATTTTTCAAGAGTATGCTTTGATTTGTTTTAAAATTGTCCATTCTACAAAGGTAATTCAACTATCTTTACGGTTCTAAGAATGAACATATAAAATTAGATTTCTACATGGAAAAACAGCCTAACAATCCAATTCACGGAAAGCGATTAGAACAAATTTTAAAAGAGTTAGTAGCGTATTATGGTTGGGAGCATTTAGGACATAAAATTAAGATAGGTTGTTTTAGAAATAACCCGAGTATTGGTTCTAGTTTAACTTTTTTGAGGCGTACCAATTGGGCTAAAAGTGAAGTTGAGGCTTTGTATATAGAAATGTATAGAAAAAACAACCCAGAATAAGTACTATAAAGCTTCTAAAATGAGCTGTTTATTGCTAAAGACTGCAAGGGTGTTATTAAAAGGTTAATTGTAGTTGTAGTCTTTTAAAAAAACGTATATTTGCACGCAATTAAATTATAAATTTATTTGCTCATGGCTTCACCAAAAATATTACAAGAAGGATTTACTTATGACGATGTCCTTCTAGTTCCTGCTTATTCAGAGGTACTTCCCAATACAGTTTCTATTCAATCAAAATTTACAAGAAATATTGTTTTGAATACCCCAATTATTTCTGCTGCTATGGATACAGTAACAGAATCTAGAATGGCTATATCAATGGCTCGTGAAGGAGGAATTGGTGTGATTCATAAAAACATGTCTATTGAAGATCAAGCACAGCAAGTAAAAAAGGTAAAACGTTCTGAAGCTGGAATGATTTTAGAGCCTGTTACCATTGCTGCAGATCAAACAGTATTAGATGCTAAGTTTTTAATGAAGGAGCATAAAATTGGTGGAATTCCTGTTGTAGACGAAAATTCAGTTTTAAAAGGGATTATTACAAACAGAGATTTGCGTTTTGAAAAAAACAATAAGAGAAAGATAGGTGAGGTAATGACTTCTGAAAATATAGTGACTGTATCTGCAGGAACTTCTTTAAAGAAGGCTGAATCTATTTTACAAGAGAACAAAGTAGAAAAATTACCAATTGTAGATAAAGACAATAAACTGGTAGGGTTGATTACTTTTAGAGATATTGTAAAGGTTCGTGAAAACCCAGAGGCTAATAAAGACGAATATGGTCGTTTACGTGTAGCTGCTGCTATTGGAGTTACGGATGACTGTTTGGATCGTGTAGAGGCTTTGGTAAAAGAAGGAGTTGATGCTGTGGTGTTAGACTCGGCACACGGACATTCTATCAATATTTTAAATAAATTAAAAGAAGTAAAAGCGGCATACCCTAATTTGGATGTGGTTGCTGGAAATATAGTTACTGCACAGGCAGCTTTAGATTTGGTAGCAGCGGGAGCTGATGCTGTAAAAGTAGGTATTGGACCAGGATCTATTTGTACAACAAGAATTGTTGCAGGAGTAGGGTTTCCTCAATTGTCAGCTGTAATTCAAGTTTCTGAAGCATTGAAAGGAACAGGGGTTCCTGTAATTGCTGATGGTGGTTTGCGTTATACGGGAGACATTCCTAAGGCAATTGCAGCAGGAGCAGATTCTGTAATGTTAGGTTCTTTATTAGCGGGAACAAAAGAAGCTCCAGGTGAGGTTATTTTGTTTAACGGAAGAAGGTTCAAATCTTATAGAGGTATGGGATCTGTAGAAGCAATGAAGCATGGTTCTAAAGATCGTTATTTCCAAGGAGATGAAGATAATAGTAGAAAATTGGTTCCAGAAGGAATTGAGGGTAGAGTTCCTTACAAGGGGGAGTTGTACGAAACAATGCATCAATTTATAGGTGGTTTAAGAGCAGGTATGGGATATTGTGGAGCTCAGGATATAGAGACTCAAAAAACAGCTCAGTTTGTTAAAATTACCTCATCAGGGATTGCAGAAAGTCACCCACATGATGTGACAATTACGAAAGAAGCACCTAACTATTCTAGATAATTTTAGAATAAACGTTATAAAAAAAGCCTTTAAGAATGTGTTCTTAAAGGCTTTTTTCTGTTTAAGGCTGTTTTCTAAATATTGTCTTTTAAAAATCGTGCAGTTACAGATTTTTTGCATTCAAGTATTTCTTCTGGTGTCCCTTGGAAAAGTAAGTTTCCGCCATTTTTTCCACCTTCAGGTCCAAGGTCAATGATATAATCGGCACATTTAATAAGTTCTATATTGTGTTCAATAACAATGATAGAATGTCCTTTTCCTAATAAGGCTTCTAATGAATTTAATAATTTTTTAATGTCATGGAAGTGTAAACCAGTGGTAGGTTCGTCAAAAATAAAAAGGGTTTTGTCTTTGGTGGTTCCTTTTACTAAAAATGAAGCTAATTTAATTCTTTGTGCTTCACCTCCTGACAGAGTAGAGGATGATTGTCCTAAAGTGACATACCCCAAGCCAACATCTTGCAGCGGTTGTAGTTTTTGAACTATTTTTTTCTGATGGTGATTGTCAAAAAAGGCAATGGCGTCGTCAATGGTCAAGTTTAAAATATCATCAATAGTTTTTTTGTTGAATTTGATATCTAAAACTTCTCTTTTAAAACGTTTTCCTTTACAATCGTCACATTGCAAATGAACATCTGCCATAAACTGCATTTCTATAGTAACCTCACCTTCACCTTTACATTTTTCACAACGCCCACCTTCCACATTGAAAGAAAAGTGTTTTGGTTTGTAGTTTCTGGTTTTAGAAAGGTTGGTAGCTGCAAACAGACTTCTAATATCATCGTATGCTTTGATGTAGGTTACAGGGTTTGATCTAGAAGATCTACCAATAGGGTTTTGGTCTATAAACTCAACATTTTTAAGGTTAGAGAAGCTTCCTTGTATGTCGGTAAACTCTCCAGCTTTTTCTCCATGTCCGTTTAGTTTTTTTTGCAAAGCAGGGTAGAGTATCTTTTTTACTAAGGTACTTTTTCCACTACCAGAAACCCCTGTGATAACAGTTAATGTGTTTAAAAGAATTTCTACATCAATATTTTTTAGGTTGTTTTCTCTAGCTCCAATAATTTGAATGCTGTTTTTTGAAGTTCTTCTTTTTTCGGGAACTTCAATACGCATTTCATTGTTGAGGTATTTAGCTGTTAAGGAGTCTGATTTTAAAATTTCATCATAGGTTCCTTCTGCTACCACATTTCCTCCATGTGTTCCAGCTTCAGGACCAATATCAATAATATAATCAGCCTCTTTCATAACATCTTCGTCGTGTTCAACAACAATTACAGTATTTCCAAGTTTTTTTAATGTAATAAGGACATTGATTAATTTTTCGGTGTCCTTAGGGTGCAAACCAATACTAGGTTCGTCTAAAATATACATAGAACCTACCAGGCTACTTCCTAGTGAGGTTGCTAGGTTTATACGTTGACTTTCTCCTCCAGAAAGTGAATTTGAAGCTCTGTTTAGGGTAAGGTAATTAAGCCCTACGTTGTTTAAGAATTCTAGTCTGTTGTTAATTTCAGTAAGAAGTCTTTTGGCAATAGCATATTCATTTTCACTTAATTCTAGATGTTTAAAAAAATGTGCCAGTTCATTAATCGGTAAATCAACAAGATCGGAGATATTTTTACCAGCTATTTTTACATAATTGGTTTCTTTTCTAAGTCTTTTTCCATTACAGGTTTTACATTTTGTACGTCCTCTATAACGAGATAACATTACTCGGAACTGTATTTTATAGCTTTTCTTTTCTAAGTATTCAAAAAAAGAATGGAGTCCTTCAAAAGATTTTGTGCCTTTCCAAATAAGTTCTTTTTGTTCGTCAGATAATTCAAACCAAGGTTTGTGGATTGGAATTTCGTATTTATAGGCATGGTCAATTAAAGCGTCTTTATATTTTAAGAAAGAATCTGTTTTCCAAGGTAAAATAGCATCTTCGTAAATAGATAATGAAGTGTTTGGAATTACCAAATCTTCGTCAATACCGATAGTACTCCCATAGCCTTCGCAACTAGGACAAGCACCGTAAGGATTGTTAAAGCTAAAAAAATGAGCATTGGGTTCAGAAAATGTCATTCCGTCTAGCTCAAATTTATTGCTAAATTCACGAGTTTCAGCAGTGTTTAGGTTTTCTACAGTACAAGTTCCTTTTCCTTCAAATAACGCAGTCTGAATAGAATCTGCTAGGCGGTTGTAAAAGTCTTCATCGGTTTTTACAACAATTCTATCTACAACTAAAAATAACGCATTGTTGTTTGCTGCTTTTTCTAGGTCTTTGGCAGTATGGTTTTCTAACAGAGAATCATCTATTCTTAAAGTTTCATTGTTGTATTTGATTCGTGCATATCCTTGTTGAGAGAGAAGTTTTATAACCGTTTCAGGGTTTTTGTCTTTGTCAAAATGAATAGGTGCTAGGAGTAATAGCTTTGTTTTTTCCTCGTTTTTTTTGATAAAATTTAAAACATCAGTAACTGTATGTTTTTTTACTTCATTGTCTGAAATGGGTGAGTAGGTTTTACCTATTCTAGCAAATAGCAGCTTTATATAATCAAAAATTTCTGTAGAGGTTCCTACAGTAGATCTTGGGTTGGTAGAATTTACCTTTTGTTCAATGGCAATTGCAGGAGCAATTCCTTTGATATAATCTACTTTGGGTTTGTGAAGCTTTCCTAAGAACTGTCTTGCATAAGAAGAAAGACTTTCAATATATCTTCTTTGTCCTTCAGCAAATAAAGTGTCAAAAGCTAAACTAGATTTTCCAGAGCCGGAAAGTCCCGTAATTACTACAAATTTGTTACGAGGAATGGCAACATCAATATTCTTTAAATTGTGAAGTTGAGCCCCTTTAATCAAGATGTTTTCTTTCGGATCTAGTGTTGTTATTTGTCGTACCATACTGAGGAAAATATATCTGTAAAAATACCGCTTTTAGTTATGTTGTATAGTGAAGAGTTAAAAAAAATATAAAAAAATCTTAGGGTTCAAGGAATAATTTTTTGATATTTGTAATTCCACAGGACATAATTAACTTAAAAATTTCGCGTATAGAATAAAACTACTTTTTAATTGAATAGTGTTACATCTGATAGGTAATACCTTAAAAAATAGTGATTATGCGATTGTCCAAATTAACCGACAGTGATTTAGTACGTAAGTATATAGAGGGAGATGAAAAATCTTTAGAGGTTCTTGTTATGAGACATAAGCAGAAAGTATTTGGGTTTGTATACTCAAAGGTTTCTGACAAGTACATTGCGGAAGATATTTTTCAGGATACTTTTATAAAAGTTATTAATACACTTAAAAAAGGAAATTATAATGAGGAGGGAAAATTTTTACCATGGGTAATGAGAATTTCTCACAATTTAGTAATTGATTATTATAGAAAAGCAGGAAGGATTCCTAAGTTTAATAGAACGGATGATTTTGATGTATTTGATGTGCTTTCTGATGAAAGTTTAAATGCAGAAAGAGGGATGATGAGAGAGCAGTTGTATGCCCAAATAACAGCTGTAATTGATTTTTTGCCAAAAGATCAGCAAGATGTTTTAAGAAAACGAATTTATAATGATTTAAGTTTTAAAGAAATAGCAGCGCATTCGGATGTGAGTATCAATACAGTGCTAGGAAGAATGCGGTATGCATTGATAAATATGAGGAAGCTGATAGCTCAAAAAGAAATTATTTTAACAGACGGATACTAAATAGTTTTTTTTGTCGTTATAGATGTGATTGATAACTTATTAACCATGTTTATATGATAAAAAACTACTCAAGTAAAAAGAATGAAATTATTTTAAGAGAGCCCTCACAAGAGTCCGTTGATAGAATTTTAAATTATTCAAAATCATTGACTATTTTAAGTTTAGAGGATACTAAAATAAGTTTGCATTTAAACTAAAAGAAAAATAGACTCCTTATAGAGTCTATTTTTTTTTGTGGTATTCATCAAGAACGGTTTTTCGTCCAATTGTTTTTGTGATAATGTCGTTTTCGAGTTTCCAGCCTCTAGCAGGAGAGTACTCTCTTCCGTAATAGATAATTTGTAAATGTAGTTTGTTCCATGTTTCTTCAGGAAAAAGTCTTTTAGCGTCTTTTTCGGTTTGTACAACATTTTTTCCGTTAGATAAGTTCCAACGATACATAAGTCTGTGTATATGTGTATCTACAGCAAAGGCAGGTATGTTAAAAGCTTGACTCATTACTACACTTGCTGTTTTGTGTCCAACAGCAGGAAGTTCTTCCAAATCTTCAAAGTTAGCAGGTACCTTTCCGTTGTGTTTTTCAATAAGAATTTTAGAAAGTCCGTGTATACCTTTAGATTTCATAGGAGATAGCCCTACGGGTTTTATAATATCTCTAATTTCTTCAACAGAAAGCTTTACCATATCATAAGGGTTGTCTGCTTTGGCAAATAAAAGAGGTGTAATTATATTTACACGGGCATCCGTACTTTGTGCAGACATTAGCACGGCTATTAATAAGGTGTATGGGTCTTTATGATCTAATGGTATAGGTGTTTCTGGATACAGTTCTTCTAAAGTATCTATTACAAATTGTACCTTTTCTTGTTTTGTCATTCTTAAAAGAGGGCGTTTAATAAAGTAATAGGGTAAAAATACAAACTTTAAAAATTGCTGTAGAGTTTACCAGAGAAATTATTTTTTTTAAGATTAACTTTATAACTTTCCGACTTAAAATTATATAGAATGACAACATTAAAGATTGGTGATAAAGCACCTGAATTTAAGGCATTAGATGAGCAAGGAAATACAATTCAATTACAAGATTATAAAGGGAAAAAATTAGTACTGTTTTTCTACCCTAAAGCAAGTACTCCAGGGTGTACAGCAGAAGCTTGTGATTTAAGGGATAATTATCAAACTTTTTTAGCAAAAGGATATGCTGTTTTAGGGGTGAGTGCAGATTCTGCAAAAAGACAACAAAACTTTATCAATAAGCATGAATTGCCATTTCCTTTATTGGCAGATGAAGATAAAGCTGTAATAGAGGCTTTTGGTGTTTGGGGGCCTAAAAAGTTTATGGGAAGAGAGTATGAAGGAATTCATAGAACTACTTTTGTAATTGATGAAAATGGAGTTGTAGAAGATGTGATTTTGAAAGTAAAAACAAAAGCACATGCTGTTCAGATATTAGGAGAATAGTGTTTTTATAAAAAGAGTATTTATATTGAAGTCAGAGAGAATTCTCTGGCTTTTTTTGTTTCTAGTATTTTTGTTTTTTAGGAGTGTTTGAAGTGAGTTAAACAATTTGTTTCGTAACTTTAAGAAAGTGTTTGGAGGTGGAGTTAGTGTACTAATTAAAGAGAGTAAAATGGAAGAATTCATCGATTTAAATTCAGAAAATATAAAAGAAGAACATATTTGTTGTGCAATTTCAGATAAAAAATGTTCCGACAGTTATCAGGCAAAAAAGGATTGGTTGCAAACGGAATTTAATAATGGATATGCTTTTACTAGAATTAACCAAAGAGCAAAGGTTTTTATAGAATACGGACCTGCTGAAAAGGCTTGGGTTCCCATAAAAGCACCTAATTATTTAAATATAAATTGTTTTTGGGTATCAGGGAAGTATAAAAAGAATGGATATGGAAAAGAGCTTTTAAAAAGAGTTACTGAACAAGCTAAGAAGGAAGGAAAAAATGGTTTGGTGACTGTTGTGGGGACAAAAAAGTTTCATTTTATGAGTGATACAAAATGGTTGTTGAGACAAGGTTTTAAAGAGGTTGAAAAAACATCAAGTGGGTTTAGTTTGTTGGTTAAAAAAATAGATTCAAAAGGAGTGATTCCTAAGTTTAACGATTCTGTAAAAAGTGGAGAATGTGAAGTAAAAGAAGGAATAGTAGTTTATTACTCTAATAGATGTCCATTCGCAGAGTTTCATGCCAGAGAGTCTTTACAAGAAACAGCTAAAAAGCGTGCATTATCATTAAAAGTTATAAAACTAAAAACTTTAGAAGAGGCACAGTCTTGTCCGAGTCCTGCTACTATTTTTAGTTTGTTTTTTAATGGACAGTTTGTTACAACAGATATTAGTAGTTGTATGGATCGTAGATTTGATAAAGTTTTGAAGAAGGTGTTAAAGAATTAAAGATGAGGTTTTGGTTTTAAAACTTCATCTCTAATTTTACATTAAATATTCTTCCTGTCATATAATTAGGTACAGCATAGGATTGTTTTGAATATACATCTTGAACCCAAGTATTGGTGTTGGTGTTTGTGATATCAAAAACATTGAATACTTCTAAACCTACATTTAGCTCTTTAAATTTGCTTTTCCATCCAGATTCAAATGTTTTTTTGTCTCCAATAATTACATAAGAAAAACCAACATCAGCTCTTTTGTAGGCAGGTAACCTGTTTTGGTAGTCGTAAGGATCACTGTATGAAGGAGCTCCTCCAGGTAGTCCAGAGTTGTAGACTAAATTAAGGTATACTTTAAAATCAGGTATTGAAGGGATGTAGTCTTGAAATAGAATACCTAATTTGAATCTTTGATCTGTAGGACGAGCAATGTATCCTTGATTGTCTATATTTTCTTCTGTTTGTAAAACTCCCAAACTAATCCAGCTTTCGTTGCCAGGAACAAATTCACCATTTAGTCTAATATCAAATCCGGCAGCATAAGCTTCGGTAACATTATCAGCTCTATAACGAATACGTACATTGTCTACTGTATAGGCATTGACATCAGATAGTTTTTTTACATAAGCTTCAGAGGTAAGTTTAAAAGGGCGTCCCCACATGATAAAGCTATAGTCGTTTCCTACTACAAAATGGATAGATTTTTGTGCTTTTACATTTGTATTTATTTCTCCTTCGTAATTTTTCAATTCTCTGTAAGAAGGGGGTTGACTGTAATATCCTCCTGAAACTCTAAAAAGCATGTCCTTATCCCAATCTGGTTTTATGGTGAATTGACCTCTGGGACTAAATGTGCTTTGTGGTTCTGATACGGAACTACCATTACTAACAGTCCAAGTATGAGTTCGTATTCCTAAGTTGTACCAAATGTCATGATTTTTCCATTCGGTTCTTTTGCTCCATTGAAGAAATCCTGAAAACCTTGTAATGTCAACATCATTGGTGGCATTAATAGATTGGTAGGGTGTAATAGGACCTGTGTATGGTGTATAAGGTTCGTTGTTTCTAATAGGGTCTATAGGAGGGCGTACAGAGAATCCTGCAGAGTCAATAACTTGCCATTCGTTGATTCTCTCTTTTATATTTTCGTTTTGTAGTTTGAATCCAAGTTCATAACGAACATCGTCTTCAGTAGTAGTAATTTTTAATTGAATATTTTGAATTAAGGCATCTAGCTCATTTCTGGCATGGCTTATTTGTCCTCCAATACCTTCACTAAAGTTAGCGTCTCCTTCATTAGCAATTGTTTCGGTAAGTGAATATGCACCAATGATATCATAAAACTCTTCTTCTTGAGTGTTATAAGCAGAGGTTGTTAGGGTTAGTTTTAGGTCTTCAGAAGGTTTGTAGTCTGCACTAAAAGCACCAAAAAGGGTGCTGAATCTATCATTTTCTTTACCTGTATAAAATACAGTTAATTCTATAGGGTTGGTAATGGTACCAAAACGTGTTGTTCTTGTAATAGGGGTGTAATTGTAATGGTTTAAAGAGATGTTACCTAAAAAGTTAACAGATAATTTATCGCTTACTTTGTAAGAAAGGTACGTTTGCAAATCAGCAAATATAGGTCTGTAGTTGGTTTCTGTGTCTCTAGAGTCTACAAGTAAGCTGTTGTCTCTATAACGTATACCTGTAATTGTAGAAAGCTTATTTTTTAAAAATTGCCCTTCAAAAGTAGCACTAGCTCCTAAAAGACTAGCATTGATTTTTGTTGATTTTTCTACAGGTTTTTTATAAGTAATGTCTAGTACAGAAGAAAGTTTATCTCCGTATTTGGCTTGAAATCCTCCAGCAGAGAAATCAATATTTCTAGTCATGTCTGGGTTTATAAAGCTCAACCCCTCTTGTTGTCCAGATCTAACTAAAAAAGGTCTGTATACTTCAATACCATTTACATAAACTAGGTTTTCATCAAAGTTTCCTCCTCTAACATTGTATTGAGTACTTAGCTCATTGTTGTTGTTAACACCAGGAAGTGTCATTAATAGGTTTTCTACACTTGGAGTTGCACTAGGAATTGTTTTTACTTTTTTTAAACTGATGCTTGTAATTCCTTGAACCTCTTTTTTGTTGTTTTTGATAAGAACTTCGTCTATCTCTTCGGTTAAAACCTCTAAAGTAGGGGAGTATTTAATTGTTCTGTTTTTTGATATGGTTACATTTTTATAGAGTGTATTGTAAGTAATATGGCTGTAAACAACAGTGATTTGTTGCTTTGCAGGTACGGTAAGTTCATATTCTCCCTTTGTATTGGTTGTAGTTCCGTGTAAGGAATCAATAGAAATGCTTACTCCTTTAATAGGTTCTTTTTCAGCATCTCTAACTTTACCTTTGATAGTCGCTGTTTGTGAAAAATCAAGTTTTTGAGAAGTTCGATTTATGACAATAGTTTCTTGTGTTTCTTCAATTGAAGCTTCTAGTATAGGTGAGTACCTAAATGTTTTGTTTTTTGGGATTTTTACATTTTTAGAGAGGCTTTTATAGGCAGTATGATTGTAAAGAATGGTGATTTTCTGTTTAGCAGGTACGGTAAGTTCATATTCTCCTTTAGTATTGGTTGTAGTTCCGTTTAAGGAATCAATAGAAACGCTAACGCCTTCAATAGGTTCTTTTTCGGAATTTCTAATCATACCTTTGATGGTGGCTGTTTGAGAAAAACCAACTTGAGAGGTAAGAATAAGAAGTATAAAATATAGTTTTTTAAAGTTCAAAATGTGTAGTTAGTTGATGTAAAAAGTTCTAGAAAATGTACTTGTATTTTCTACATTATCTTTTACAGTAAGTTGAAATGTGTGTTTACCTTTACTTAGTTTTTTGTCATTAAAATCATAAGTTAAAACACCTTTTTTTGTATTGTATTCCATTAAAATCCATTCTCCGTCGATTTCTCCTCGGAATGATTTAATACCTGTTTGTTTATCTGAAATAGCAGTAGTTAAATACCTGTATTTTGAGATTTTTTGACCTTCTGATATGTTTGTGTTTTTTATTACAGGTGACTGTTTATCAGTGTTTAAAGTAAATTTACCTAATGTTTTTGTTGAGGTTTTAAATAAACTGTCTTTTTTAACTGTACTTACATAAGTATAGTATTTGTTGTTCGTAATGCTAGCAATATACATCTGTTGTTTTTGGGCTTCAGTGTACTTTTTAACGTCGAAAGTAATGGAGTAACTTTTGTTTAAAGGAATATTAGGTTTGTGTACATTTAAGACGCTATCTTTCATAAAAAGGTCAAGATATACATTGTCGTAAAAAGTTTGTTTAGGGAAGTTTACTGTAACTGTTTTAAGCTTTATCAGAGTGTCTTTTTTTCTGTTTATAAAGTACGGGGTAGCTTCAGGTTTCTTTGTGATAGTTGGAACTGTCTGGTTTCCTTTAATGGGGATATTTAGGGTAGATATATTTCCCACAAAATCGCTTATTTGTATGGTTACTTGATAGTTCATTTTATCAAGAACGCTTATATATCCTTTTTCTTGTGTGTTTTGATAAATACTTAAATTACTCTCTGGGTGGATGTGTGTTTTTTGATATTTTCTTTTATGAGTATAATAGAAAGGGTAGTCTATAAGTAGGTTGATAAGTTTGGATTCACTAAATGAAAATGTCTCTAATTTATGCTGGTAAATACTTTTACCATTGACAAACATTTCAATTTTATAAACACCGTTTTTGTTAAGAGCTCCATCTTGACGATCGTAGGTATTTATAGCCAGTCCAATTTTTCCATAAGCTTCTATTTCATTGGCTTGGTAGATACCACTTTTTGTTTCCGTGAAATCTATAGGAATGGGAATGTTACTTTTATTAACTACAGAACTATCACCAACAGGGTATGCTCTTAGATTTAATATTTTTGGTTTTTTAGTATCGTTTGGAATCAAGCCAAAATGCATGGGGTTGATTATTTTTTCTGTTTTAGTATTTCTAATTTCAAAATGTAGGTGAGGAGCACTAGAACTACCTGTATTTCCTGAAAAAGCAATAACTTCATCTTTAGTAACTTTTAAAGCATCCTTGTTTGGGAAAAGTTGAATTTCAAAGCTTTCTTTTTTGTATTGTTGTTTTTTGACAAAAGCTTCAATGGTAGGGTTAAATTTTTTTAAATGTGCATAAACGGTAGTGTATCCGTTAGGGTGTGTAATGTAAAGGGTTTTTCCATATCCCCATAAAGACACTTTTATTCTAGATACGTAGCCTTCTGCAGCAGTATGAATTTTAAGACCTTCAGTATTTTGAGTTTTAATATCAATCCCAGAATGAAAATGAGCAGTTCTTAACTCGCCAAAAGTTCCAGCGAGTATCATAGGGATATCCAAAGGGTTCCTAAAGTAACTTTGAGGATACGAGTTTTGAGAGTGTATTTTCGGGATAAAAATAAGGAAACAGAATACTTGAAGTAAAAAATTTTTCAAAAGGGTGTTTTTTTGGCTAAAATACTAATAATATAGGATTAGAAAAATTTAAGACCTAGTGTATTGTATTACAGAATTCTAAAAAAAACATGTCAAAATATAGAGAAAATGTTGTGTTTTAACTTTGGAATGTTAACTTTGTAGATATAGTTTTTAAACGAGCAATCTAATGAGTAGAATTTTAAAAACCGTTGACTCACTGGAAGATAAGTTGAAAGATCTTTTTGAGAGGTATGAGTTTTTAAAAGAGGAAAATGAAATTTTACTTGCAAATATAGATTCCTTACAGAAAATACACCTTAGGAGTAAAGAGGAATTAGAGGCAGAAAAAGAAAGATATAGGTTGTTGAAAATAGCAAAAACTATAGATGGCAGTAGAGAAGACAGTAGAGAAACAAAATTAAAGATAAATGCTTTGATTCGAGAAATAGACAAATGTTTAGTTAAATTGAATCAATAAAGTTCTTTAGATTATAAGATGGATGAAAAGTTCAAAATCAAAGTCATAATTGGTGGAAGAACGTACCCTTTATATGTAAATAATACATTAGAAGAAGAAGGTACGAGGAAAGCAGCTGAGAAAATAAATGATTTGATTGCTAAATTTGAACAGAATTATGCTGTAAGTGATAAGCAAGATGTGTTGGCAATGAGTGCCTTGCAATTTGCTTCCAAATTAGAGATAGAATCTATTTTAGAAAATGAAGAATTACAAAAAGCTGAAAATAAATTAGAAGATATTCATAAAACAATAGATGAATATTTGAAATAGTTTTTATTAGAAAACACTGCCTACATTGGTTAAAGTTTGATAAACTCAACGCAATTCCATTAAAAAGGATGAGTCTTAGTTTGTAAAAGCGTGCCGGCTAGATCGGATACTTGAGCAACTAGTTAGTCCTAAACTTGTTATTTGGGAGTTTATATAAACCAACTAATGTAGGTTTTTTATATATATAATTTAGGAAATAAAACATGGATACAATCACCATTATTGGAGTAGTAGGAGGAATAGCAATCGGATATGTGATTGCTAAAATTTTGGAAAAAAATAAGGCGTCGGATATAATAAAAAAGGCTCATAAAACAGCTTCAGGAAGAATTAAAGAAGCGAATAAAGAAGCAGAATCAATTAAGAAGGATAAAATTTTACAGGCTAAAGAACGCTTTATAGAGCTAAAATCGGAACATGAAAAAGTTATTTTAGCAAGAGAGAAAAAGATTTCTGATGTAGAAAAAAGAATGAGAGATAAAGAATCTCAACTTTCATCTGAATTAGACAAAAACAAAAAATTAAATAAACAAGTATTAGCTAAAGAGTCTGATTATAACCATAGAATAGAGTTTTTAGAAAAGAAACAAGCAGAGGTTGAGAAAATACATAAAAGACAAGTAGAGCAGTTAGAAGTTCTTTCAGGAATTTCGGCAGAAGATGCTAAAAAAGAATTGGTAGCATCTTTAAAAGATGAAGCAAAATCTGATGCAATGTCATATGTACAAGACATTTTAGAAGAGGCTAAATTAACTGCAGAGCAAGATGCTAGAAAAATTATTTTAAATACAATTCAGCGTGTAGGTGTAGAACAATCTATAGAGAACTGCGTATCTGTATTTAATTTAGATTCAGATGATGTAAAAGGTAGGATTATTGGTAGAGAGGGTAGAAATATTAGAGCAATTGAGGCGGCTACAGGTGTTGAAATTATTGTAGACGATACTCCTGAAGCTATTATATTGTCTTGTTTTGATCCTGTTAGAAGAGAGGTTGCAAGATTGTCTCTCCATAATTTAGTAACTGATGGACGTATTCATCCAGCACGTATAGAGGAGGTTGTAAAGAAAACAGAAAAGCAAATTCAACAAGAAATTGTAGAAGTAGGGAAACGTACAGTTATTGATTTAGGAATTCATGGATTGCACCCAGAATTGATTAAAGTAGTAGGTAGAATGAAGTTCCGATCTTCTTATGGACAAAACTTATTACAACACTCTAGAGAAGTGGCAAATCTTTGTGGATTGATGGCAGCAGAATTAGGACTGAATCCTAAAGTGGCTAAAAGAGCAGGTTTGTTACACGATATAGGAAAAGTGCCAGATACGGAAAGCGAATTACCACATGCTTTATTAGGAATGCAATGGGCAGAGAAGTATGGTGAAAAATCAGATGTATGTAATGCTATTGGAGCTCACCATGATGAAATAGAAATGAAAACATTGTACGCGCCAATTGTACAGGTTTGTGATGCCATTTCAGGGGCTAGACCAGGAGCTAGACGTCAGGTATTAGATTCTTATATTCAAAGATTGAAAGATTTAGAAGATTTAGCTTTTGGGTTTAATGGAGTTCAAAAAGCATATGCAATCCAAGCAGGTAGAGAATTACGTGTATTGGTTGAAAGCTCTAAGGTAAACGATGAAAAAGCTTCAGAATTGTCATTTAACATTTCTCAAAAGATACAAAATGATATGACATACCCAGGTCAAGTGAAAGTGACTGTAATTAGAGAAACAAGAGCTGTGAATGTAGCTAAATAAAGAAGAAATAACTTAACAGAAAAAGAGTGATACGAAAGTATTGCTCTTTTTTTTGTTTATAAGGTTGTTAAAAACCAAAGACTAAAACTTACTAAAAAAAGTATTCCTCCCAAGCTTATCAATCTTAATAACTTTCCAGGTTGTGCTTCTTTAGGAGTGTGTTTTCCTGTGATTAGGAGGTAGTTTAACAAAGCAAAAAAAGGAGCGCTTAAAAACGATAATACAGTAGCTATTTTAATTAAAGTACTCATGGTTGAGCTGAAATAACCTAAAATAATGAGTGTTCCTATAGCAAGTGTTAAAATCCAAAGCCAATATCCATTTTTGTGTTTTTTAGAAGTATACAACTCTATTGTCTTGGTCATAGTTCTAGGAGAAGCATCTAAAGTGGTAATAGTTGTGCTAAACATTGTTGTAAAAGCAGCAAATGCAATAATGATATAGGTTGTAGTACCTAAACTTTCAGTATACATTGCAATGAGTTGTTTTGAAAAATTAATGGCTCCATTGTCAAAATTTTCCCCAGAATTATACATAACAAAGGCTCCTAGACTAATAAAGCAAAGACCAATAAAGAGCGTACTTAAATAGCCTACATTAAAATCAAAAAGCGCTTGTTTTTGACTGGTAGTAGTAGTGGAGGTTTTTTGTTTTTCAACAGTCCATAGAGATTGCCATATAGACACATCTAAAGGGGCGGGCATCCAACCTAGGAAAGCGATTAAAAAACTAATTTCAATACTATTTTTAGGAAGTACTTGAATTAAGGTAACTGGAGTTGTATTTTGAGAAAAAGCAACTATAACAGCAACTATGGTAGTGGTAGTTAGTACTATGATAATGTATTTCATAATACGATCTAATATTTGGTATTTACCAATGGTAAGAATTAAGAAGGCAATACAAATTATAATACTACTCCATAATACAAGGTTTTCAGATAGACCAAAAATAGTTGAAGCCAAACCAGCGGTAACTATTGTAACAGCGGCTTGTATGGTAAACATCGTAGCAAAATTTAAAATAAAATAGGCTATTAAAACACCTTTTCCTAATTTGGCATAACCGTCTAAGAGAGTTTCTCCAGTGGCATTGGAATACCGAGTTCCAAATTGAAAAAAAGGATATTTAAAAAGGTGTACAATAAGTAAAGCCCATAAAAGCCCAAAGCCAAATTGAGCACCAGCTTTTGTAGATTGTACTAGGTGAGATACACCAATTGCAGCCCCAGCAAATAACAAGCCTGGACCAAGCGATTTTAAGATTCGAAAATTCATAAGAGTTTACAATTCGTTTTGTGACGAATTTTTAATTATTTCAGAAAGTAATTTTTTTGAGCGGAGTAATTTTACTTTTACATTATTTATAGGTTCATCAAGTTGTGCAGCTATTTCCTTGTAGCTTAGTTCTTGAAAGTATCTTAAGTTGATAACTTTTTGATAACCAGGTTTTAATTGTTTTATGTAAGTAAGTAATTGTGCTAAGTTTTGTTCAATAATCAATTGATCTTCAGGGGACGGAGAGTCGTCAGAAATATTATGAGCAGATTCAATTTCAGTGTTTAGAGATACTGTTTCTGTTTTAATTTTTCTTAAACCGTCTATTTGAATGTTTTTAGAAATGGTTAATAACCATGTTTTAAAGTTGTAATCATCATTGTAAAGGTCTAATTTATCAAACGCTTTGGAAAATGTTTTTATAGCAATATCTTCAGCTTCGTTTTCATTGGAAGTTTTTGAAAGTTGGAACTTATAAATATCATTCCAGAACATGTTCAACAAAGCTTTGTAAGCAGATTGTTTCCCTTGTTTAGCCTCAATAATAAGTAGTTTGATAGTTTCGGTCATTTGCTTTTAAGCTTTTTCAACTTACCAGTGTGTTGGTTTTGAAATTTTATTTCGAATAAATAAAAACAATTGGATGAAGATAAGTGTAATTTCTATTATTGGTGCTAAAATAATTAAATCTTTTTCATCTAGTTTTTTAGCATATAGACCTATTGCTAAGTAATTTATAAGAAATCGAAAGCCAATTAAGGCTTCTGTAATTTCGATATTAAATTGAAAGGTTAAAAGAAGAGGACTTAATAGCCAGAAAGAAAGTTGTGAGAAATAATAGATAGCTAATAGAAAAGCATCTATTTTTTTATAATGGTTGGCTGTTGAAATATGTCTTCTTTTTTGAGAAAACCAATCTTTAAAAGTTGTTTTGGGTTCAGAAATAGTAAAACCATCTTTACTTAATACGGTTGAGGTATTTGTTTTATTAGCTACTTCGTTGATAAATAAATCATCGTCTCCGGATTTGGTTTTTATATGTTTGATGAAACCATTTACTTTAAAGAATTCACTTTTGGTATAGGCTAGGTTTCTACCTACTCCCATATATGGATTTCCAACTCTAGCATATGAAAAATACTGCATTGCAGTAGCTAGTGTTTCAAATCGAATGAGTTTGTTTAAAAGAGAGCTTTTAATTTTTCTGTAAGCTCCATATCCTAATACTATTTGTTTAGAAGTGCTAAAGCTAGAAGCCATTTCTGTAATCCAGTTATTGGATGTTGGAGTACAATCGGCATCTGTAAAAAGTAAATGTTCGTATTTAGCCGCTTTGATACCTAAGGTTAAGGCGTATTTCTTGTTTCCCCAAAAATTTTCACAATCATTTACGGTTACAATTTTAACATTGTTGTATTTCTGAGCATATTTTTCAAAAATAGCTCCTGTTTCGTCTGTTGATCGGTCGTTGATTAATACAACTTCAAAGTCTGAATTGTAGTTTTGAGAAAATATAGAAGGAAGAAATTTTTCTATATTTTTTTCTTCATTTTTTGCACAAATAATTACTGAAACAGGAACAGGAGAACTGCTTTTTTGTTTGTGATTTAAAAAAGAAGAAATAATAAAAGTACTATAGAATAAGGTTTGAATACTAACTATAGCAATGAATGCTATAAAAAACCATAAAAGCATAGTTTATTTATTTTCGCAGTCTTCAGGCATTTTACCACAGAATCCACAAGGTTCACCCGACTCATTAAGGTTTGAGTTTTGGCTAGCACAAGTTCCAGAAAATTTTCCATCTTTTTTAGCCCAAATTTTTATTGCAATTCCTGCAAAAGCAATTGCAAGTAAAATAAATGTAATTAATATGATTTTCATGAGTGGTAATTTTGGTACTGCAAAGATAATCAATTAGGGAAAACAGATAGGTTTAAGAAAAACATTTTCAACGAAATATTTTAAGGCTTTATAGAAAAGAAGCGGTAGTGGAGTTTATAAATTAAGAAATTAAAAAGCCCCAGTTTATTGGGGCTTTTTTGTAATTAGAAACAGTATTTGTTTTTTTCAATCAGTTTTTTAGAAATTATTTTTCTAAGTTTTATCGGGTTTGGGTTGTTGGTGTATTTGGTAAACCTTTTTAAGCCCATTAATAGCATTTTTTGTTCGTCTCCATCAGTAAAAGATAGAATAGCTTCTTTTCCTTTTGATTGAATTTTTTCAACAGCATTGAATAGGTTTAATTGTGACATAGCAATTTGTTCTTCGCAATCTTTTTCAGAGGTTTTGGAAACTAATTTTTCTGTTTTTAGAATAGCTGATTCTGCCATATAAATTTCAATCATGATATCTGATGCGGCCATGATGAGTTGCTGTTGTTTTTCCAATTCCATACCATAGGTTTCAACAGCTTTTCCTGCAATCATTAAAAACGTTTTTTTAAGTTTTTGAATCATTTCTTTTTCTTCAGAAAATAGTTCACTAAAATCAGGAATATCAAAAGAAGGGATTCCAAGTAAATCATTACCTACTTGTATGGCTGGAGTCATTAAGTCCAACTCGCCTTTAAAAGCTTTTTTTAGCAACATACCTACAGAAAGCAATCTGTTTATTTCGTTGGTACCTTCATAAATTCTACCAATTCTAGCATCTCTCCAGGCAGATTCCATAGGAGTGTCCTGCGAAAACCCCATACCTCCTAAAATTTGAATTCCTTCGTCAGTTACATATTGTGTTGTTTCAGAAGCGTATACTTTTAAAATAGCACATTCAATGGCGTATTCTTCAACACCTTTTAGTTCTGCCTCTTGGTGAGAATTTCCTGAAGCTAGTAACTCATCAATTTTATTTTGGATGTTTTTAGCAGCTCTATAACTACCAGATTCGGTAACAAATGTTTTGGTAGCCATTTCTGCTATTTTGTATTGAATAGCTCCAAAAGAGGCAATGGTAGTGTTAAATTGTTTTCTTTCATTGGCATATTTAATAGCTTCTGTACTTACTCTTCTACAAGCGTCTAAACAGGCTGCTGCTAACTTTATTCTACCAACATTCAAAGAGTTTAAGGCAATCTTAAAGCCTTTTCCTCTTTCTGATAGCATATTTTCAACAGGAACTACAGTGTCATTAAAGAATACTTGTCGAGTAGAGGAGGCCTTAATACCTAATTTTTTTTCTTCTTCTCCAAGTGTAATTCCATTAGGGTTTTCTTTGTCATATTCAATAATAAAAGCTGTAATATTTTTATCGTCTTCTATTCTTGCAAAAACAATCATTAAAGAACAAAATCCAGCGTTTGAAATCCACATTTTTTGTCCGTTAATAGTGTAGTGTTGTTTGTCTTCAGAGAGTACGGCTTTTGTTTTTCCAGAATTTGCATCACTACCAGCACCAGGTTCTGTTAGGCAATAAGACCCGAACCATTCTCCAGAAGCTAGTTTAGGAACGTATTTTTGTTTTTGTTCTTCGGTACCATAGAGTAATATAGGCATGGTTCCAATACCTGTGTGTGCTCCAAAGGCAGTAGCAAAGGAACCTGTAGCGCCAGAAATATAATCACATACGAGCATTGTAGATACAAATCCCATTCCCATACCTCCATATTCTTCGGGAACTGAGATGCTTAAAAAGCCCATTTCAGCAGCTTTTTTCATTACTTCTTCTGTAAAAAGGTAATCTCCTTTTTCAAATCGTTCTTTATGTGGCCATACTTCTTTATCAATAAATTCTTGTAAAGAGGCTTTCATCATTTGTTGTTCCTCTGTAAAATCTTCAGTAATAAAAATATCGTTGTATTGGCTTTCTTTTATAATGAATTCTCCTCCTTTTATTGTTTCCATGGCTTTTAGTTTTTTAGTTGATATATTTTTTTGAGTATTTATTTTAAAAATTCATAAATACCAGCAGCACCTTGCCCAGTACCTACACACATGGTGACCATACCGTATTTGTTTTTTCTTCGTCTCATTTCATTAAATAATTGTACAGATAATTTTGCTCCTGTACATCCTAATGGGTGGCCTAAAGAAATAGCTCCTCCGTTTACGTTTACAATATCTTGGTTAAGACCAAGCTCTCGAATTACGGCTAGAGATTGTGAAGCAAAAGCTTCGTTTAATTCTATAAGGTCAATATCTTTTAATTGCATTCCGGCATTTTCTAAAGCTTTAGGAATGGCTTTTACTGGTCCAATTCCCATAATTTTTGGAGGTACACCTGCTACGGCAAAAGAAACCATTCTAGCAATGGGCTCTAGGTTAAGTTCTTTTACCATTTTTTCACTCATTACGAGTACAAATGCAGCACCATCACTCATTTGTGATGAGTTTCCTGCTGTTACACTTCCTTTATTGGCAAATACAGGTTTTAGCTTAGCCAAAGCTTCTTTTGAAGTTGTTCTACGTGGACCTTCGTCAGTGTCTACGGTATAGGATTTGCTTTGTTTTTTTCCGTTTGTATCTACAAAAATTTCTTCAACAGTAATAGGTACAATATCATCTGAAAATAAGTTATTGTCTAAGGCGTGTAATGCTTTTTGGTGTGATAGGTAAGCAAATTCGTCTTGATCCTCTCTAGATACATTGAATTGGTTTGCAACGGCTTCTGCAGTTAATCCCATTCCCCAGTAATAGTCTTCATGTCCAGAAGCAGCAGCTTTATAGTTTGGAACAGGTCTGTAGCCTCCCATAGGAATATAGCTCATGCTTTCTACTCCTCCTGCAATAATACAATCTGCCATTCCCGATTGTATTTTGGCTGCCGCAATACTAATAGTTTCTAGTCCAGAGGCACAATATCTATTTACGGTCATTCCTGGAACATCGTCTATTTTTAAACCCATTAAAGAGACCAATCTTCCCATGTTTAACCCTTGTTCTGCCTCGGGCATGGCATTTCCTACAATTACATCGTCAATTCTTGTTTTGTCTAACTCTGGAACATTTTTTAATAAATGTTCTATTGTTTCAGCTGCTAATTCATCAGGTCTTTTAAATCTAAAAACACCTTTGGGAGCTTTACCAACTGCTGTTCTGTAACCTTGTATTATATATGCTGTTTTGTTCATGGTTCTAAGTTTTGATTTCTACTTTTTCTTTTATAACATTTAACAATTTTACAGTTGTTTAGTTTCTAAGTGGTTTCCCTGTTTTTAGCGTGTGTTGAATTCTTTCTAGGGTTTTACGTTCTGTAAGTAATGAAAGAATAGCTTCTCGTTCTAGGTCTAATAGGTATTGTTCTGATACGTATGTTGGTTCTGATAAATCTCCCCCAGCCATAATATATCCTAGTTTGTTTGCTATTTTTTTATCGTGATCAGAGGCATAGTGTCCTTTTTGTAAACTATCGGTTCCAACTCTAAACATTCCGAGTGCTTGTTGTCCTAATACTTTTACTTTTTTAGGTGTAGGCTGTGTGTATCCGTCTTCTAACATTTGCAAGGCATGTCTTTTAGCGGTTGCAATTTGCTTGTCGGCATTTACAACAACCAGATCTTTTCCGTGTTGATAAAAACCTAAGTCAAATGCTTCGTGTGCAGAGGTAGCTACTTTTGCCATGGCAATGTTGATAAAGCTGTCTCTAAGCCTGTTTAGTTTTACATCGTCTTTTAAGAAAGATTCAGAGGCTCTTAAAGTCATTTCTTTAGTACCTGCTCCTCCAGGAATAATTCCTACACCAAACTCAACCAAACCTGTATAGGTTTCGGCAGCGGCGACTACTTTATCTACGTGCATACTCATTTCACAAGCTCCACCAAAGGTCATTCCTCTTGGTGTTAATAAAGTAGGAACAGAAGAATATCGTAAACGCATTACGGTATCTTGGAATAGTTTTGTTGCCATATGTAGTTCGTCATATTCTTGTTCTACAGCTAGTAAAAAGGCCATAGCAAGATTGGCTCCTACAGAGAAGTCGGCTGCTTGATTTCCTAAAATTACAGCTTCGTATTCTTGCTCTGCTAAATCAATACCTTTGTTAATGGCTTGTAAAACGCCACCTCCAATAGTGTTCATTTTTGATTGGAATTCTACATTTAAAATACCATCACCAAGGTGTTGTATAGAGGCATCTTTGTTTGCCCAGATAGTTTGTGTTTCTCGGATACTATCTAAAATAATAAAGCTTTCTTGTCCAGGTATAATTGTATAGGAAGCAGTGTTGTTGTCGTAATAGTAGGTTTTCCCTTCTTTGATGGTGTAAAAGGTATTTACTTTATCATCAATCATTTTTTGAACCCATGGGGCAAGTTGTAATCCTTCCTTTTTTATAAGTTCAATTCCGTTTTCAAAACCAATAGCGTCCCATATTTGGAAAGGCCCATGTTCCCACCCAAAACCTGCCTTCATGGCATCGTCTATTCTGTAAGTTTCATCAGATATTTCAGGAATTCTATTGGCACTATAAGCAAAAAGGGCAGCAAAGGTTTTTCTATAAAATTCTCCAGCTTTGTCTTTCCCTTTTACCAAAATTTTAAAACGATCTATAACCTTGTCTACGGTTTTTGTCATTTCTAAAGTGGCAAATTTTGCTTTTTTAGAAGTATTGTACTCTAAAGTTTCTAGGTTAAGTGCTAGTATTTCTCGTTTTCCTTTAGCATCTGTTTGTTTTTTATAAAAACCTTGTTTGGTTTTATTTCCCAACCATTTGTTGGTCATCATTTTATTGATGAAGTTGGGGAGTTTAAAAAGTTCTAAGGCTTCATCATCTGGGCAATTTTCATACAAACCGTTGGCTACATGTACTAGAGTGTCTAATCCTACAACATCTACAGTTCTAAAAGTGGCAGATTTAGGGCGTCCAATAATAGGGCCTGTTAATTTGTCTACTTCTTCAATAGAAAGTCCCATTTCTTGTACGATGTGGAATAAACTCATAATTCCAAAAATTCCAATTCTATTACCAATAAAGGCAGGAGTGTCTTTTGCTAATACAGAGGTTTTACCAAGAAATTTTGTTCCGTAGTTCATTAAAAAAGTAACTACTTCAGGTGAACATTTAGGTCCTGGAACTACTTCAAACAGTTTTAAATATCTTGGTGGGTTGAAAAAATGTGTGACTGCAAAGTTTTTTTGAAAATCTTCACTTCTTCCTTTGTTCATGAATTTGATAGGAATTCCAGAAGTGTTAGAGGTCACGAGTGTTCCTGGTGTTCTATATTTTTCTATTTGTTCAAATACCTTTTGTTTGATGTCTAATCTTTCAACAACTACTTCCATAATCCAATCAACAGTAGCTATTTTTGAAATGTCATCTTCTAAATTTCCTGTAGTAATTCTTTCAGCAAATTCCTTTTTATAGATAGGAGAGGGTTTAGATTTTAATGAGTTTGTTAAACTATCATTGACCAAACGATTTTTTACAGCTTTATCAGTAAGTGATAAACCCATTGCTTTTTCTTTATCATTTAACTCTTTAGGAGCAATGTCCAATAGGAGTACTTCTACACCAATATTTGCGAAATGACAAGCAATTCCAGAACCCATGATCCCAGAACCTATTACAGCTATTTTTTTTATATGTTTTTTCATTTTGTGTTGAATATTAGTTTTTCAGAGATTAAATAATTGATTTTTTCAATGACTTTGAAAAAATTAGCAACCTCGTCTTCAGTTAATTGATCTTTTATTTTTTTATTAAAAGTTATGACGCTATTTTTTGAAATTTTTCTTTTTTCAAGACCTAGTTCCGTTAGTTTAATGAGAACACTTCTTCCATCGTTTGGGTTTTTTTCACGATAAATAAATCCTTTTTCTTCCATGTTTTTTAGAAGTCTAGATAAACTAGTTGCTTCCATGCCCATTAGCGGACCTAATGAGGTTGAGGCTGTACCGTTTTTTTTGTCAATATTTAAGAGTGCAAGTGCATTTGCCATTGTACTTCCATATTTAGCTGCTTCTTCATTGTATAATTTTGCAACTGCTTGCCAAGTAGCTCTTAAATGATGGTCTATGGATATGTCTCTGTAATCTTTCAAATAATATTTTGTTATGCGTGCACAATAAATTTATTTAAAAAAAATGGAAGTTCAAAATAAAGTGGATCAAAACTTTTCCGTTGATAAAAACTTTATCTTTGAAAGCATCATAAACTAGGTATGAAAAATTTATTACAGATAGAGAATGTGAATAAGAGTTATAGCTCTTATAGGGCATTAAAAGATATATCGTTGACAGTTCCAGAAGGGAGTGTATTTGGATTGTTAGGTCCTAATGGAGCAGGAAAAACGTCTTTAATTAGAATTATAAATCAAATAACAATGCCCGATTCGGGTAAGGTTTATTTAGGTGGTGAGCTTTTAGATCCAAAGCATATTTCTCAAATAGGGTATTTACCAGAAGAGAGAGGTTTGTATAAAGGAATGAAGGTTGGTGAGCAGGCTATTTATTTGGCACGTTTAAAGGGCTTGACTAAAGGAGAGGCTATAAAACGTTTGAGGTATTGGTTTGAGAAGTTTGGAATAGAGAATTGGTGGGATAAGAAAATACAAGAACTTTCAAAGGGTATGGCTCAGAAGGTACAGTTTATTGTGACGGTTATGCACAAACCTAAATTATTAATTTTTGACGAACCTTTTAGTGGCTTTGATCCTGTTAACGCTCAATTGATAGCTAAAGAAATTTTGCAGTTGAGAGATGAGGGGGCTACCGTAATTTTTTCTACGCATAGAATGGAGTCTGTAGAAGAAATGTGTGATCATATTGCTTTGATTCATAAATCAGAAAAAATATTAGAGGGTTCTATAGCATCTATTAAAAAAGAGTACAAAACAAATACTTTTGAAGTGGGAATACAGGCAGAGAATCCTGAAAAAGCCATTGAAAAAATTTCAGAAAAATTTTCTGTGTCTAAAGCTACTTTTAAATCATTATCAGCTAATGTAAAATTGTTAGTTCGTTTAGAAAAAGAAAAACAATCTGATGAGTTATTGGAAATACTTAGGGAACAGGGAGTATTGGCGCATTATGTAGAGCAAATACCTTCTATGAATTCTATTTTTTTAAAGGCGGTAAATAATTAATAGAATGGAGAAATTAAAAATTATTATTTATAGAGAGTTTTTAAGTAAAGTAAGAAATAGATCTTTTTTGATACTTACTTTTTTGAGTCCGTTGTTAATGATGGGAATGGTATTTACTATTTTTTATTTAACAAAAGTAAATGAAGAGCATCAAAAAGAGATTGCAGTAATAGATAATTCTTCATTGGCCTTTATAGAGGCGTTAAAAGATTCGGAGGAAATAAAATATACAGACTTGACTCCTTTGGGAAGAAAGCAAGCTATTCGAGAAGCGCAAAAGGATAATTATGATGGAGTATTGATTATTCCGTCAGAAAAAAAAGGAGTTACTTTTTTATCTAAAAATATAGAATATCATTCAGAAGATCCTCCAGGAATTTTATTGTTACAGACATTAGAGAAAAAAATGGAGCGTAGGTTGTTGGCATACAATCTTAAAGAGTCTGGGATTGATATTGTAAAATTAGAGTTAGCGAAGTTTGATATTGATCTTCGTCAGATGAACTTTTCAGGAATAAAGACATCTAAAACGAGTAATTACTTAAAGATGGCTTTAGGCATGGGGTCTGGTTATTTAGTAATGATGTTTATTATTATTTATGGAAACTCGGTGATGAGGAGTGTTATAGAGGAAAAAACAAGTAGAATTATCGAAATCATTATATCTTCAGTAAAGCCTTTTCAGTTAATGTTAGGAAAAATTATAGGAAGTGCTGCTGCTGGAGTTTTGCAATTTTTAATATGGGGAGCCTTACTACTTGTATTTAGTTTTGTATTGTATGCTGTGTTTAATATAAGTCCAGTGATACCAAGTGAAGGAGAGGTAGGAGCTTCTTTAGGAGGGATTCCTGTTTCAGATGTATTTCAAGAAGTAGTAAAGCTTCCATTGTTAAAAGTGTTTGTGTTTTTTATAGTGTATTTTTTAGGAGGTTATTTTTTATACAGTTCTATTTATACAGCTATTGGAGCTGCGGTAGATAGTGAAACAGATACACAGCAATTTTTGTTGCCTGTAATGTTGCCATTAATGTTGGCGGTTTATATAGGTTTTGCATCTGTAATGAGTGACCCTCATGGTCCTGTAGCAAGAGTCTTTTCAATAATACCACTAACATCTTCTATTGTAATGCTTATGCGTATTCCTTTTGGAGTACCTGTGTGGGAAATTGTATTGTCTTTATTTTTATTACTAATTACTTTCTTGCTAATTGTATGGTTTGCTTCAAAAATATACAGAATAGGAATTTTGATGTATGGTAAAAAAACAAGTTACAAGGATCTATTTAGGTGGTTGAAATATTGAGGATGAGTAAATTAATTTTATTTACATAGAGGTGCACGTATTGTTGGGTAAAACAAAATGTTTTCTTAGTTTTAGATGAATCAAGTAAGTGTTTAAAAAGCGCTGTTTAAATGAAGATATGAGGAATTAAATGAAAAGGATTGTAAGTAGAATAATTTTACTCTTGTCTTTAAATATTTTAGGGCAACAAATACATTGGACACAGTGGGAGGAAGAAGCTAGAACAGACATTGGTTTGTTGCCTAAGTATGGAAATGTAGAAAAGACAGCAGAAGAAAAAGAAAGAGATTCCTTATTTATAATTAAAGTACTTCAAAAAGATTCTACATACAGCAAAGGTTCTACCAGTTTAATGAGTTTGGGGTTTGAAGAATTGCAAACCAATGTTAAAAAAGCGATGTATCGTTTTAATCAAGCCTATTTATTAGATCCAACCAATATGGATGTTTATAGTGGTTATGGAGCTGTATATATGAGGCTAGGAGAGTATCAAAAAGCCAAAGATCAGTATGAAGAAGGGTTGCGTGTAGCTCCTAAAAACGCAAGAATTTTGGAAGGCTATGGAACATATTATATGGTTCAATATTATAATCTAAAGAAAATAAAAGGAGAAACGATGGTTAGGAATTTGGATTTAGCTATTCAGTATTTAAAAAAATCCTATCTAAGAGATCAAGAATCAGCTACTGTACCATTTAAATTATCGGTTTTATATAAAGATAAAGAAGATTGTAAAAATGCTTGGAAATTTTATCATGAATCGGTAGCAAATGGAAGTCAGCAAATTACAGAAATTTATACACAAGATTTAAAGGAGAAGTGTAAAAAAAGAAGGCGACGAAAAAAATAAATTGTTAAGATGCTTGTAAAATTATATCCATGTTCGTTTTTTGTAAAGGAAACTTGTACATTGGAAATAAGTTTAATTAAGAAATAAAAAGAATTGTATTATTATTAATTGTTTGAGTGTCAGTTAATTTTATAGAGGGTAAAAGATGAGTAAAATATTAATTATAGAAGATGAAGCTGCTATTCGTAGAGTTTTAAAAAAAATTATATCGGAAGAAAGCGATAGTTATCATGTAGAAGAAGCAGAAGATGGGCTTCAGGGTTTAGAAAAAATAACCAAAGGAGAATATGACTTGATATTGTGTGATATTAAAATGCCGAAAATGGATGGGGTAGAGGTTCTTGAAAAGATAAAAAAAATAAAACCAGAGATTCCTGTAGTAATGATTTCGGGGCATGGAGATTTAGATACAGCTGTAAATACAATGCGTTTAGGGGCGTTTGATTACATATCAAAACCACCAGACTTAAATAGGTTATTAAATACTGTAAGAAATGCTTTAGATAAGAAACAATTGGTTGTTGAAAATACTCGTTTGAAAAAGAAGGTAAGTAAGAGTTTTGAAATGATTGGAGAAAGTGCACCTATTGTATCCATTAAAAATATGATAGAAAAAGTTGCTCCGACAGATGCTAGGGTTTTGGTAACAGGACCAAATGGAACAGGTAAAGAATTGGTAGCACACTGGTTGCATGAAAAAAGCGAACGTTTTAAATCTCCAATGGTTGAGGTAAACTGTGCAGCAATACCTTCTGAATTGATAGAGAGTGAATTGTTTGGTCATGTAAAAGGATCGTTTACAGGAGCAAATAAGGACAGGGCAGGGAAGTTTGAAGCGGCAAATAATGGAACTATTTTTTTAGATGAAATAGGAGACATGAGTCATTCCGCACAAGCAAAAGTGTTGAGAGCTTTACAAGAGAGTAAAATAACCAGAGTTGGAAGTGATAAGGATATAAAAGTAAATGTTAGAGTTGTAGCAGCTACAAATAAGGATTTAAAGTTAGAGATAGCCGAGGGGCGCTTTAGAGAAGATTTGTACCATAGGTTAGCAGTTATTTTAATTAAAGTACCTGCATTAAATGATAGAAGAGAGGACATTCCGCTATTGGTGAATCATTTCTCAAAAATGATATCAAAAGAACAAGGTACACCAGTTAAACAATTTTCAGATAAAGCCATGATGCTTTTACAGGGGTTTGATTGGACAGGGAATATTAGAGAACTACGAAATGTGGTAGAAAGACTTTTGATTTTAGGAGAGCAAACCATATCAGAAAATGACGTAAAGCTTTTTGCTAGTAAATAAATGGAATATCTTATAAATAGTGTGATTTTCAATACAAACCGACCTTTGAATCATATATCTGAAGACGAAACAGAGTTAAGAAAGACACTATACACCCAAACTTTTGGAAACAAACGTTACGAATTAACCGACCATTTAGGAAATGTAATGGCAGTAGTAACCGATGTTAAAAAACCAGGAAGTAGTGGTTTTAAACCCGATGTAGTAGCTTATAGTGACTACTTCCCATTTGGTATGGTAGTACCAGGAAGAACAGGTGGTACGGATTATAGGTATGGTTTCCAAGGTCAAGAAATGGACGATGAAGTTAAAGGGAAAGAAAATAGTGTGAACTACAAGTTTAGAATGCACGACCCTAGAGTGGGAAGGTTCTTTGCGGTGGATCCGTTGACACATGAATATCCATTTTATTCTCCATATTCATTTAGTGGAAACAGGGTAATTGATATGGTTGAATTGGAAGGGAAAGAGCCTATTACAATTAAAGTAAATCATAATGGAGATATAAGTTATATTGAATTGGTTTCAGAAGAGAATGTTGAAAAGGTAAAAAACGCTTATGCTTTTGTGAAATCAGGTTTAGGAAATATTCGTATACCAGCAGGTGTGGTTTTTGACGGAAGTAGCGGTGGAGGAAATGGAAGTATTCAAAATAGAAAAATGAAGAGTGGAGATAAGGTTACTCATATAGATGTTAAAGATCTTTCAGATATTTATGGAGGTCTTAATCTTATAAAAACAGGTAAAAGCATAAAAGTATCTAGTCCATTAGATATAGTAAAAACAACAAAACAAGGTTTAGATACAGGAAGTAGTCTTGTTGAGTCTATTGAGAAAAATATAGAAGATTCTAACAAAATTAATGTTCAGGTTGTTGATATGGAGAAATACCCTCCTTTAGATGAAGGATGGGGGAGATCTTTGTCGGATGAAGCAATTGAAAAAAAGGATACTGTAATTAATTTAAGTGATAAAGAAAAAACAGCAAAATTAGATATAAAAAGAAAAGAAGATGTACGAAGTGGTAACTAGGATAAAATTTATAAAAGTAATTAAAATAATATTGATTGCTGTTTTAATTGTTTCATGTAGAAATAATGAAGAAAGGAAGAAAAAGGAAAAACATGGGGTTATAATAACATTTCAAGGGGAGAGCCCTGAAACATTTGTAACAATAGAAGGACTTCCGGATACGCTATGTGTTAATAAAGAATATAAAAGTAAAATAAAGTATTTTTCATTATTGGATACGATTAAGGAAGAAACAAGTAGGTTTGTTTTTTTAAATTATTCTTTTGGAAATGAAAAACTGAATACTGCTCAAAAAATACAAAATTCTGAAAATTTTGAAGAATTTGTATTTCCTGATTCAGGTGAAAAAGAAGTATCTTTTATTGTTAAGTTAGATAAAAAAGGAATGTCCATATTGAATTTTGTTATTGAGGATAAAATTACATTTGAAAAAGAAATTAAAGGGAAATATAGAGTGATAACAAATGATTTGCCTTTTACTAGAAGTGTTTATGTGAAGGAATGTAGTAGTTCTCACTAAGCCCCCCGCTAGTCCTAGTTTATAAACATAATGGCTAGTGCTAGCATTTACTAGTACCATTGATATTTTGAGATATTTTATAATAAAAGCTACTTTATTAATTTAGAGTAGCTTTTTCATTTTTAAGAATGCTTTTCGAATCAGGGCTGATATTTTAATATATTAGATTAATTTTGGGCTTAGAATTTTTATATAGAATTAGTCGTTGTGGGCACTAGTATATACTAGTGCTAGCGGGGAATTGATGTTGGATGCAAATGCGGCTTCAGTTAAGTTAAGAGCAGAGGCTTCTGCTCAACAAATCCATCATGGACGCATTAACAATACGGATACATTTTCAAAATCTTTTTGGACTGAAGTTGGGGGCATTTAAACATGTCTGGTATGATGAACGGAGTAAATTATTAATATGATTGAGAGTTTTAAAATAACTTCGAAAGACAAAACAAAATATTTGTTTAAGCCTTTGTTGATAATATTTTTTTTATGTGTGGTCTTTGCATTGATATTAAAATATTATCATAGTTATAATTTTATTTTTTTTGTCAAAATATTATTAGGAACTTTTGTTGGACAATCATTTTTATTTCTTTTTCCTATATCTTTTTTTTACAATAATTATTATAAAAAAGATAAGAATGTATTTTTAAAAATAGGAATAAGCAGAGAATTTTTTATTTACCAAAATGAAGATAAAAAAGTAGAGTTTGAAAAAAAAGATATACAAAAAGTAATTCTACATTTATCTCCTCCTTTATATGACAAACGTTCAACATGGTTGTTTTGGGATGATTATTTTTATTCAGAAATTGTAACTACAAAAGGTGTATTTAAGGTTAGTTGCCTTGTTATAGATATTTTAGAAGAATATATAGATATTGATAAAATAGAGCGTAGAAAAGTTTATTTTCCATTGATAAATGATAAATCTACGCAAATAGACCTACCAAAACCTTTGAGTAGAGTAGATAAGTTAAAAAATAATTTTGAAAATAAATCTAAAGAAGAATTAGAAAATATTTTAAGCAATAAAGCAAAATATCAAAATGATGTTATTGAAATTGTTGAAGAGGTTTTAACCCGACGCCTTTGATATATCTGTCGCCTACCAAGGACAGAAGCAGAAAAAGAAATCTTATATTTACAAACCGAAGGAAACAAACGTTATGAATTAACGGATCATTTAGGAAATGTAATGGCAGTAGTAACCGATGTAAAGAAACCGAACCTTAGTGGTTTTACACCCGATGTAGTAGCTTATAGTGACTACTTCCCATTTGGTATGGTAGTACCAGGAAGAACAGGTGGTACTGATTATAGATATGGCTTCCAAGGACAAGAAAAAGATGATGAAGTAAAAGGTAGTGGAAACGCTATTAACTACAAATTTAGAATGCACGACCCTAGAGTGGGTAGATTCTTTGCGGTGGATCCGTTGGCTAGAGAATATCCACATAATTCAGTTTATGCTTTTTCTGAAAATAGAGTAATTGATGGGGTTGAGTTGGAAGGATTGGAGTATTTAGAGTTTGGTAAAAAAGGACACAATGCAAAACCAGCTTTGCATGTACAGACAGATTTAACAGTAAAGCAATTAAGAGAAGCAAGGGATTTTTCTAGGGCTATTAGTGAATATTCTGGAAATGTAGAGACAACCAATGCGATTGCTACACTATCTTCGTTTGGAAGTTCAGCTCCTGTTACCGGACCTACAATTGTTGGAGCAGAATTTACTAGTACATTTGCTGATGTCAATACATTTATACTGAGTACAGTTTTATATTTTAAGGAAAAAAATGATGGAGATAGGTCTAATACCTCTCTGATAGAAGTAGGATTTGATTTTTTAAATTTGGCGTTACCTGCAATATTTAATAATACTGTAACTAAAAAAGCTAAAAAAGAAGTTACTAGTATTGTAAAAGACCAAGCAACGAAAGGAGCTAATGAAATTACTCAAAAGAAAATTAAAGATGTAGGGGAAGCAGTCGTGAAAGCAGGTAAAAACACTGTTTTAAACGTTGTAAATCCTGTAGATAAGGAGACTAAATCGACAACATTTGTTCAAGAAGGGCATAGAAAAGAAGAGGAATAATGGCGGGGTTTATTTTGATATTAGTTATCTATGTGGCTATTTTAGTTTATGGTTTACGTTCTGTTAAAGAGGATTTTAAAAATTTCGAAGAAGAGCCAGATAATCAGCTGTATTTGAGTATTCTGTTAAATAATGTGTTTTTAATCTTAATAGTTTTAATACCATTTGTTTTTTTTATTGTTTATGTATTTAGACGATATTTATAAATAAGCCCCCCGCTAGTGCTAGTATTTACTAGTACCGTTGCTACAGAGATAACAATAATGCATAAAACCAACTTGTTTAGTACAGGTTGGTTTTTTTATACTCTAAAAATATTCTTGATTTTCGTTATTTCTATTATTTTTTAGCATTTATAAGGGATGAAACTTCAAAACATTCGTTTTTAGTTTTTCAATATCGCACGACCCTAGAGTGGGAAGGTTCTTTGCGGTGGATCCGTTGACGCATGAATATCCATTTTATTCTCCATATTCATTTAGTGGTAATAGGGTAATTGATATGATTGAATTGGAAGGGAAAGAGCCTCTTGAAATTAAAGTAAATCATAATGGAGATATAAGTTATATTGAATTGGTTTCAGAAGAAAATGTTGAAAAAGTAAAAGCTGTTTATTACAGAGTAGTTGGTGGATTAAGTGGTGAGCGTTTAGTAGAAGGAGTTGAGATTACTGATGGAGAAGCAAAAAATAGTGAAGATGCACTTGAAAGACCTATTGGTAAACCTACGGGAAGTTTTAGTTTTGGGGTAGATAATAGTGCTTTGAAAAAAATTGGTGAATTTTTAGGTGTTGAAGAGGAAAAGAGAGAATAACTATTATCAATAGAGAGGAATCGAAATTGATAAAGCAAAAAGATGCGTGTGCTTATTGTAGTGGTGATTATGATGTTCCTTGGATTGAAGAAAAAGATACATTAGTATACTCAAAGGATAAAGGACATGAAATGGATCGATCTAATTCGGATGATCGAGCTATAAGGGAAGAAGCTAATTCAAATAATAAGGAAAATGGGTTTACAGAAGATACACAAAATTTCAATAATCTTATTTTGTTTTATTTTAATCGTTTCTTGTAAGGAAAAACAATTAAAACAAAATAAGATTATTGAAAATAAAAAAGGGAGAGATACTTTGACAAGAGGGAGAGTCTATAAAGGAGTTTATTTATATACATCAGATGTTGATTCTACAAAGGTGTTGGAGAAAAATATAATCTCTCATGATATGTTTTTATTCGCTTCTTCTGTAGAAAAAAACTATGAAAGAATAGAGGATATGGACTCTGTTAAGCATAAAATATATCGTTTTAAAGATAATAAGGTTTATTTTAATTTCAGATTTGAAGATGCGGGAGACAAAACTGTACATTTTATGATAAGAGATATCTTTTATTATAAAGACTCTATATCAAATGACTCTATATTAGTACGCACTATTTTAAGTTCTAAAAATTTTTTTCATATAAAGGATAGTGTAGAAATAAATGTAGAGGAGCCTATTCATTTTGGAGTTAAAAGACCTGTTGTTGGTGGCGTTTTAGATTAAAAATTTCGACATTGCAAACAAAGCAGGAGAAAATTTTATCTGAGTGGACAGAAAAACATATAGAGGATACCTATATTAAAATAAATGACGAATATAAAAGTTGCGATTTTAAGTACAATTGGTTAAAAGATACCAATGAGTAATAACTACTACCCAGGCGGGATGCAAATGCCAAGTAGAAATGCACAAGGAGATTACCGTTATGGTTTCCAAGGACAGGAGAAAGACAATGAAGTAAAAGGAGAGGGGAATTCTATTAATTACAAATTTAGAATGCACGACCCAAGAGTGGGAAGGTTCTTTGCAACTGACCCCCTTGAGAAAGATTATCCAATGCTAACACCTTATCAATTTAGTAGTTTGAATCCTATTGGATTAATAGAGTTAGAAGGAAAAGAAGGTATAACAGGAATGAATCTTTCAGGAATACCAACGACTACTGCAATTACACCACAAACATCTAAGCAGTTGCAAGCAGAAGTAGAAGCTGTTAAAACAAATGACAATGTTATCCAAGGTATTCAAGTTACAGGAGTTACTCTTAGTGGAATGGGGTATATTTCAAGTATCATACCACACCCAGTTACTCAGGTAATATCAAAACCTTTGATAGTTATAGGAGAAGGTCTAGATATAATAGGAACAGGTTTAGAGGTTAATAAACGTTTGAAAAATGGAGATAAAAGTGGAGCTATTAAAACAGGTGTTATTTCTGTGGTAAGTAATCGATTAGGAACTGTTATTAAAGGAGCTAAAGGAATAACTAAAGTAGACAATGCAATTCTTCAAAACGTTAACGGTTTTGGAGGAAGTGCAACTTCTTCAGGAGTTTCTTCAAAAGAACTGGATAAAGAAGGGACTCCATTGAAACCAAGAGGTTTTGATGGTAATCAACCGATTGAATTAAATGCTCCAGTTGTTCCGGAAACAATTCCAAATGATATTGTTGGAGAAAGGTCTAAAAGTGTATTTAGAGTAGAAGGTGTTCCTGTTAATTTTGATGAAGACTAAGTTTTTTAAGTATGGATAGTCTTTTAAATAGTAATTATAGTCTTTTAATATTCTCAATTATAGGTTTTATAGTAGGGGGGTATACTTTGAAAATGAAATCATCGGTTAGAGATGAGGGAGGGGAGTTTGTTTTAATAAAATATTTAAATGGGATAGCAATTATTTTACTTTCACTTATTTTTCTGTATTATTTTTTTAAAAATATATGATGCTAGTGCGGTTAGCTATTGTAAACCAAAAGCAGCAACATTTTTTAGAGATGTTGCTGTTTTTTTATGGGTTAATTTGTTTTAGGAGTTCCTGTATTTCATTATCAGAAATAGAGTCTTTGTTACCCTTATTGTAAATAGAAAGAAGAATAATTCTTTGGTCTTCAGTTTTTACAAAAGTAATCCCCGCTAGCGCTAGTATATACTAGTGCCGTTTGTACTTTGAAATATTATTATAATAAAAGTTACTTTATTAATTTAGAGTAGCTTTTTGTATTTTGTAATGGCTATGAGTAGAAAATACAAGTTTTATAATAAGGAAGGTTTATACTTTGTAAGCTTTGCTACCGTATATTGGATAGATGTATTGGACAGTTGTGGTATTTAGAGTTAATTTTAAAAGTAGTATTTTTGTGTAAAACCTGTTAGTTATGAGTATAATAGTTCTTAAATAAAATGCTATAATTAATAGTAAACAAGACATATTATATCTTTGTAATATTAAAAATAAAAATAATGGACATTCAATCAGAATTAAATTGGATACATAAAGAGTTGGATGAAGTAAAAGATCCTACACTTATTGAAGCTTTCAAGAATATGCTTAAATATAGGAAGAAGGTTACTAATATTGAATCAGATTACATTTTAGGTAAAGTTGATTATGACATGTTGGATAAAAGGAGAGAAGCTCATCTAAAAGGAGAATCTAAATCTTTTTCTTGGGAAGAGGTGAAGCAAAATGCGAGGAGAGTTTCTTAATGAATTATATTTTAGAAGTTAAAGAAGGGGCTAGTTTAGAAATTTCTGAAGCCTATAGGTATTATGAAGATTTAAAAATTGGTTTAGGAGAAGATTTTATAGAACATTTGGAAGAGTATTTTAGTAGAATATTAGAATTTCCAGAACATTTTCCACAGAAATATAAACCTTATAGAGAAGCCTTTGTTAGGAGGTTTCCTTATTTAATTATTTATGAAATAGAAGTAGAAAAAATAATTATATATTCTGTTTTTAATACGTATCAAAATCCAAATAAAAGGAAGAAATAATATTAGCACCTGCTAGCGCTAGTTTGTAACTAGTGCCGTTTATGAGTAAGTTTTCTATCAAAGCAATAAAAAGTAAAGCTTTTACATATGTGTAGGAGCTTTTTTTATTTTATAGAAAATTTGAAATATTTGGTTAGGTTTGTGGTTATGGGCACTAGTAGATACTAGCGCTAGTGGAGAACAAACCATTTCAGAAAGCGATGTAAAGCTTTTTACAGTAGATAAACAAAAATCCCGATTCTAATGAATCGGGATTTTTGTTTAAGAGGCTTCTTCTGTTTTACTAGAGTTACCTACAAGTTTATTGATTACTTGTAATTCACGGTCTGTAAAGTGTCTGTATTTTCCAGGTTTTAGATTGTTTAGAGAAATATTCATAATTCTAATACGTTTTAACTTGGTGACCTCGTAACCTAGATATTCACACATACGTCTAATTTGTCTATTCAACCCTTGTGTTAGGATAATTTTAAAGGTGTATTCGTTTATTTTTTCAACTTTACATTTATTGGTAATTGTATCTAGAACAGGAATTCCATTTCCCATTTTTTTAATAAATGAATCTGTGATTTTTTTATCAACGGTAACAATATATTCTTTTTCGTGATTGTTTTTAGAGCGTAGAATTTTATTTACGATATCTCCGTCGTTGGTTAAAAAAATCAATCCTTCACTAGGTTTGTCTAATCTACCGATTGGAAAAATACGTTCAGGGTAATTTATATAATTGATAATATTTCCTCTGATATTGGTATCTGTAGTACAAGTAATACCAACAGGTTTGTTAAAAACTAAATAGATGTTTTCTACTTCTTTAGTAATCACTTGATCATAAACACTGATAACGTCTTTTGAAGTAACTTTTACACCTAAGCCAGCAACCACACCATTTACCTTTACATTTCCTTCATCAATAAGTTTATCGGCAGCTCTTCTAGAGCAGTATCCTGTTTCAGAAATGGCTTTGTTGAGTCTTTTAGTTTCCATAGTTTATAATTGTTTGAAAAAGAATACGTTTTTTAGCTTTTGTTTTAGAAGTTTTCGAATGTCTGTAGGATAGCTTCTTTCTCCCATAAAAACGTCCGTCATGGCCTCGCAAAAACGAGTTCCATAATTTTTCATTAGATAGTTTCTAACCTTTTCTTGTTCGTAAAAAAGCTTAGAAAGGTAAACTCCTGTGTTTAACTCAGGAAGTAAAACTTTGTTTAGCTTTTCATTGTAAATTTCTTCTGTTTTTGTACTATCTAGTTTTGCTTCTATAATAGCATCTGCTGCCATATTTCCAGATAGTATAGCATTTGAAATTCCTTCGGCAGTTACAGGGTCTGCAAAACCAGCAGCATCACCAACAAGTAGTACGTTGTTTTTTATAAATCCATCTGTTCTCGGTGATACGGGTATTTGAAATCCATGAAAAGATTCGTTAACTGGTTCAATTCCTAAAGTAACAAGGTAGTTTTGATAGTGTTTTTTTAAATCTATTTTTGTTCTTCTAGCAGAAGCAACCCCTATAGATAAATGATTTTTTTTAGGAAAGCTCCATCCGTATCCTAGAGGTACGGCATCAAAATCAAAACGTACTTCTTTAGAAAGTCGTTCAAAATCTTCAGGGCTAACTTCTACTTCGTATTCCAGAGCAGGAATTAAGTAACGAGTTTCTTCCCATCCTGCAAGCTTGGCAGTAGGGCTCAAAGCTCCGTCTGCAGCTATAACATATTTGGTTTGTATATCTCCTGTAGAGGTATGTAGTGTGGTGTACTCTCCAAAAGAAATGTCTTTTAACTTAGTACCTTCTAAAAGAGTAATACCTGCTTGTTTGGCTTGTTCAACAATTAGGTTGTCAAAATCATCACGCATAATCATGCTGATGATGGGTTCTTTTCTTTCAGAGGTAAGGTGCAATCCTATTTTGTCAAAATAAATATCAATTTTATTGAATTCACGTTTTACAACATCACTAATGTCAAAGGGCATATTTTTTCTTCCTCTGTATACAAAACCACCACCACAAGTTTTGTATCTAGGTAAGGTTTCTTTTTCGATAAGTACTGTAGAAATACCACTTTTGGCAAGTTTTAATGCAGCAGAGGCTCCTGCAGGGCCACTTCCGATTACGGCTACGTCAAATGTTTTCATAAATAAATATTGTTAGGTCTGTTTAGTCGGTTATATTCAATCTTGTCATTACAGGATAATGATCAGAGTGTTTGATACTATGTGTTTTATAATAGTTAACGGTTATAGATTCATCAACAAGAATAAAATCTATTCTAAAAGGAAAAAAGTAATCAAAAGATTTTCCAAATCCAGAACCAGCTTCTATAAAAGCATCTTTTTTATGGGCACTTAATTGTTTGTAAACCCAAGAGAATGCGGTGTTGTTGAAATCTCCCATAAAGATATTTCTATAAGGGGATTTTTTTTGATGTTGTAATATTTGTTTTACTTGGTCAGCTTGTTTAGAAAAGGTGTTTTCAAAGCGAGTAATTAGTTTTTCGGAGTCTTTTTCTCCAAAGTTCTCTTTGTTCTTATCAATACTAAGAGATTGTAGGTGAATATTATAAATTCTAATAGTGTCGTTTCCTTTTATAATGTCAGCAAAAATGGCATTGTTTCCTGTTTTTCTAAAATTTAAAGAACCTTTGTTTATAATTTTATAATTGGAGTATATTGCTTGGCGTGCAGCAGTACCATATTTATTTTCAGCAATGTATTTATAAGGGTATTTAATGGTAATGTTTTTTTTGGGGTAGTATTCTTGAAAAGTAACAATATCTGGTTTTTGAGCTGTTACAAAATCATAAATTTTATAATCTACACTATCCTTGGTAGTCCACTTATAGGCATTGAAAAGGCGTACATTATATGTCATAACTGTAAGGTCATTCTCAGAAGGTACTTTTTTTTCAGAAAAGTTAATACAAGCTAATAAGTGTTGGTATCCAATTCCTAGAATAAGCAGGGAAACAGTAAATTGCTTTTTGATTTTAACAATCCAGTAAACCAAAAAGAGTAAGTTACTCATAATAAGTACGGGAACACCTAAGTTTAAGATTGCTATTGTAGGTAGTAATTTTGGAGAAATATATGGCAAAGCATAGCCAAATAGCAACCCTACTGCTAATAGCGAGTTGATTAAAAAAAGAATTTTGTCAAGGAAAGATAAATTTTTCATGTTAAAATTATTTTTTCCCTTGTTTAAAGAGTAAGTCTTTTTCGGATTGACTTAAGGATTCATAGCCAGATTTGCTTATTTTTTCTAAAATACGATCTACTTGTTGTTGGTTTGTTGGTTGAGAAGTTCCTTTTTTCTTATTCGATTTATAAACTGTTTTTAAAGGACTTTTCTTTTTTATAATTTTATCAAAAAAGTTTTTGATTGAAACAGTATTGTGTCCTATTTGACTCATATAAAAGTAACCAAATAAAGCGCCTCCAAGGTGTGAAATATGTCCACCAGTATTTCCTGTAGGAATTTGAATTAGGTCATAAGCAACAAATATAGCAGCGAGTACCCATAGTTTCACAAAGCCAATAAAACGTAATTTTAACTCGTAATTAGGCATGTAGGAAGCAATTCCTACAAAAATAGCAGTAACACCGGCAGAGGCTCCTACCAAAGTGCTTTCAGTTCCTTTTAGAGCAGGGAAGTAATTGTAGCTTAGCAAATATAAAACACCTCCAAAAAAAGTACCAGCAATGTAAAAATTAAGCAACTGTTTTTGAGTAAAATAATCAATAAATAAATTACCGATATAGTACAGTATGATTAGGTTTCCTAAGATGTGTAAAAATCCAGCATGTACAAAACCATAGCTAATAATAGACCAAGGGCGGTATAAAAAGCTATCAAAATTAGCGGGTAACGAAAACCATTTAAAGAAGAAATTACCTTGTGTGCCTACTAAAAATGTAAACGTATTTAGAAGGTACATGGCTACAAATACTCCTAAATTGATATAGATTAATTTTTCAACAATAGTCCCGTTGTTGAATCTATTTTGTAATTGTTTTAATAGGTTGTTCATAAAATTAACTCCACCTTTTAAATTCGTTTTGTTTCCAATACCAAGCAATAATAAAGCCAATTATAGCTCCACCAATATGTGCAAAGTGTGCTATATTTCCGATAGAGTATTTGGTAACCCCAAAAAATAAATCTCCTAAAATCATGATAGGGATAAAGTATTTTGCAGCAATTGGAACAGGGAAAAAGATCAAAGCTAGTTTAGCATTTGGGAACATTAAACCAAAAGCAACCAACACTCCATAAATAGCTCCCGAAGCACCTACAGCAGGGGTGTGGTAAAGACTGTAGAATTCGCTTAGTTTTTCTGAAGGTAAATCTATTAGTGCTTGGTTATACCTTCCTGTATCGAGTAGGTTTTGAATATCTGAAGTGCTTAAGCCACTTTGTATAAGACTTTCATATACGGAATTGAATTCTAAGTAGTTTACAGCAGTATAAATTAATCCAGCTCCAATACCAGCAGAAAAATAAAAGAAAAGGAATTTATTACGTCCCCACATTTGTTCAAGAGGTGTACCAAAAGCCCATAAACCATACATATTGAAAAGAATATGAGAAAAACCACCATGCATAAATATATGCGTAACATACTGCCACACTCCAAAATTTTCATTTTCTGGAAACCATAGCGCTAACATGCTTTGCAAGTCTAGGTGATTGAATAGTTGTGGTGCTATAAAAAAGATTACGTTGATAATAATCAGGTGTTTTACCGTTTCTGTAATTCTTCCCATTTGTTAATTTTTTGAAGTGAAAATTTTATCTAATTCACCAATTGTTAAAGTTTGGAATGTTTTTTTTCCAAACGGAGAAACAGAAGGTTCTTTGCATGAAAACAAATTGTTAACCAATGTTTCTTGTTCTTTTTCAGAAAGGTAGCTACCTGTTTTTATAGCGAGTGATTTTGCTAAAGATTTTGAAATGGTGTCTAGTTGACTAAAACTAGCTTCAGGTATTTCTTCCTTTACATCGTCTAACAATTGTTCTATGATAATTGTAATTTGACTTTCTGTTATTGTTGTTGGGATTCCTTTGATCGTAATAGATTCATCTTCAATTTTATCAAAAAGAAATCCAGTGTTTTCTAAATCTTCTTTTAACTCTTTAATAACATCAATATCATGTTTGCTAAATGCTACTTCTACAGGAAACAATAGTTGTTGACTAGGAGCTTCCTTTACAGTGATGTTCTCTAAAAACTCTTCGTACAAGATTCTTTGATGTGCTAAGTTTTGATGTATTAGTACAACTCCAGATTTAATTGTACTGATGAGGTATTTACTGTGAATTTGAAATGTTTTTCTACTCGTTAAAGAGTCTTCTAAACTGTTATTGTTGCTTTCAAAACTAATTTCAGCTTGCGTAGGTTCTGGTTCAATAGTTTCACTATCTAAGCCTGTGTATAAAGATTCCCAGTTAGATGTGTCAGGGTTAGATTTAGAAGATGTATAAGTAGAACTTTTAGGAGAACTATAGGATGTTTTTGTTGCTGTGTTTTCTATTTCAAAAGGATTGAAATTAGGGTCTACAGTTATTTTAGGTTCACCAGAATACTCTTTACTCTTTAAAGCATAAGGAGTATCCATAGAGGCATCTCTATTAAAATCTAAAACAGGAGCTATGCTGTATTGACCCAAACTGTGTTTTACAGTGGCTCTAATAACGGCATATAAAATTTTTTCATTATCAAATTTTATTTCTGTTTTAGTAGGGTGTATATTTATATCAATACTCTCAGGAGGTACAGTTAAATATAGAAAATAAGAAGGGTGGTAGCCGTTAGATAACAAACCTTCAAAAGCACTTGTTATAGCATGGTGTAAATAAGAGCTTTTTATAAAGCGATCATTTACAAAAAAGAACTGTTCACCTCTTTTTTTCTTTGAAAATTCTGGTTTGGCAACAAAACCATTGATACGTATTAAATCAGTCTCTTCAGAAATAGGAACTAATTTTTCATTTGTTTTTCCTCCTAATACAGTTACAATACGCTGTTTTAAGTTTCCTGATTTTAATTGATATATTTCTGAATTGTTATGATTTAAAGAAAACTCAATTTCATTATGAGCAAGAGCAACGCGTTGAAACTCATTTACAATATGACGCGTTTCAATAGTATCTGATTTTAAGAAATTTCTTCGAGCAGGAATATTGTAAAAAAGGTTTTTAACAGAAATACTAGCTCCTTTAGGAGTACTAATTACATCTTGAGAAGCAACTTTACTTCCTTCTACTTTTATACAAGTTCCCAGTTCTTGGTTTTCTTGTCTTGTTTTTAATTCAACATGGGCTATTGCAGCAATAGAAGCCATTGCTTCTCCACGAAAACCTTTGGTATTTAGGTTGAATAAATCTTCGGCCTTATTAATTTTTGATGTGGCATGTCTTTCAAAACACAAACGAGCATCTGTTGTACTCATACCTTTCCCATTGTCAATCACTTGAATCAAGGTTTTTCCAGCATCTTTTATAATGAGCTTTATATTGGTAGCTCCAGCATCAATAGCATTTTCTAAGAGTTCTTTAACTACAGATGCAGGTCTTTGTACTACTTCTCCCGCGGCAATCTGATTGGCAACATGATCAGGAAGTAATTGTATGATGTCAGACATTAAATGAGTGTATGAATTTCAAAGATATAGGCACAAATACCAACGAGTATTGCAATAATCAAAGCAAGTCTAACATTGGCTTTTGAATCAGCATTGCTTTTTTTTGTTTTAGCCCAATCAGTTTTTAGATTGTTTTTAGTAAGTGTAATATTGTATTCTTTATTCTTTTCAGCGTTTTTTTCGCTGTACTTTTCCTTCAAGTTTTCTAGACGTTCTTTGCGAAGGTCATAGAAACGAGGCTTGTAGTTAAAAACGTAATGCGCTCTTTGTTTAAAGGGAGTTCCTAGCATGTTAAATCAATTTGAATATAGTATCAAATTTACAGAAATATCTGCTAGTGGTCAAGTTTAAAAAGTAAGGAATTAAAGGGCTTTTATAGCCGCCATTTTAATAGCAGCAATAGCGCACTCAATACCTTTGTTACCGTGTATTCCTCCAGATCTAGCAATAGATTGTTCCATAGTATCATCTGTCAATACACAAAAAATTGTAGGTGTATCGTATTTAATATTTAAATCTTTTAAACCTTGGGTAACACCATCACATACAAAATCAAAGTGTTTTGTTTCACCTTTGATAACACTTCCTATTGCTATTACAGCGTCTAAATTTTGACTTTCAATCATTTTTTTAGTACCGTAAATCAACTCATAGCTTCCTGGAACATACCATTTTATAATGTTTTCAGAAAGAGCTCCGTTTTCTAATAAAGCTTCTATAGCTCCATCAGAAAGGTTTTCGGTAATGTTTTCATTCCATTCAGAAACAACAATCCCAAACCGAAAATTTTTCGCGTTTGGGACTTTTGTTTTATCGTATGCTGATAAATCAGTTGTAGCCATAAAATATTAGTTTTGAGCGTACTTTGCTTTGTTGATGTACATTTCTATATTTTCAGCAATATTTGCTTTAGGATAGTTGTTTTTTATAGAAACAAATAACTCTTCCGCTTTACTAGCATTTCCTAAATCTAAAGCAATGTTTCCTGCTTTTAATAAGTACAAAGGTGTTGTTAGTGGGTTTTGTTTAAAATTAGCTGCTTTTTCGTAGGCAACTAAAGCATCTTCTTTTTGGTTCAAATCAGCAAAAGCATCACCAATAGCCCCTAAAGCAGTAGGACCTAATAGAGCATCTTCAGAAGAAAATTGCTCTAAGTGAGAAATTGCATTTTTATAATCTTTGATTTTTAGATAAGAGATACCTGCGTAGTAGTTAGCAAGGTTTCCTGCTTTTGTGCCACTGTATTTAGTAGCGATATCTACAAAACCATATTTGCCATTAGTACCCTCTAATGCTATGTTGAAAAGAGAGTCTGTAGCTGTTGTAGCTTTTAGAGCAATATCAAAATTTTCTTTAGGGAATGCTAATTCATTAGCAGCGTCAAGCTCTTTAGGCTCTTTTACATAGTTGTTGTAAGCTAAATATCCTAAAATTAATCCAGCAACTAAAATAAGTCCAGAGAATAAAGGTTTTTGATTTTTTTCTATCCATTGTTCAGAAACAGAAGCAGTTTGGTCTAAAGTGTTAAAAACTTCAGCGGTTGTACTTTGATCTTCTACTTTTTCAATAGGTGCACTTTTGACCTTTTTTTGACCTTTCTTTTTGTATGTCGCCATTTTTATTTTGAATCTTAATTTTTGGTTATGAGTGCTCCAGAAATAAAATAAAGTTATTGTATTTTCTATTGTAGCGGAGCAAAAATAGTTTTTTTAATTGGATTTTAAAAGTCTCTTTTTGTCAAAAAATTAATAATTTGCGCATTCTTATTTATTACAAAATAATTACATGTATTTACGAAAGTTATCATTAGTCAATTACAAGAATATCAGCCATAAAGTATTTGATTTTGAGGAAAAAATAAACTGTTTTGTTGGTAACAATGGTGTAGGTAAAACGAATGTAATGGATGCTATTTATTACCTGTCTTTTGCAAAGAGTTATTTTAACTCAATAGCAGTTCAAAATATTAGACATGGTGAGGATTTTTTTATGATTGAGGGAGCTTATCATACTGACGAAAGGGAAGAAAACATTGTTTGTAGTTTAAAAAAAGGACAAAAAAAAATAGTAAAGAGAAATGGAAAATCATATGATAAGTTTTCAGATCATATAGGGCAGTTTCCATTGGTTATTATATCTCCAGCTGATAGAGATTTAATTGTAGAAGGAAGTGAAACACGTAGAAAATTTATAGACAGTGTTATATCACAACAAGATCATGGTTATTTAAAAACTTTGATAGCTTATAATAAGTTGGTGCAGCAACGTAATGCTTTGTTAAAGTACTTTGCAGCAAATAGAACCTTTGACAGTGTAAATTTGAATGTGTATAACGAGCAGTTGGTTGCTTATGGGGTAGAAATTTACAAGAAAAGACAAACTTTTTTAGAAGAGTTTATTCCAATTTTTAATGAAAGGTATAAAACTATTTCTGAGGGAAAAGAGTATGTGAATTTGGTTTATAAATCTCAATTAAATGAAGTTTCTTTTTCTGAGTTGTTAGAGAGTTCACTGGAAAAAGATAGAATGTTACAATATACAAGTAGTGGGGTTCATAAAGATGATTTGATTTTTGAGATAGGAGGTTTTCCAGTTAAAAAATTCGGATCTCAAGGGCAGCAAAAATCCTATTTAATTGCGTTGAAATTGGCACAGTTTGATTTTATTAAAAAACAAGCCTCTATAAACCCGATATTGTTATTAGATGATATTTTTGACAAATTAGATGAGGGTAGGGTTAAGCAATTGATTTCTTTAGTAAATCAAGATAATTTTGGACAAATATTTATTACAGATACACATGCTGAGCGTACTGAAGATGTGGTAAAGCAGATTCATAAGTCCTATAAAATGTTTGAATTGTAGAAATGTTAATTGGGAAGAAAAACTATGATAAGCAGTAGAGATTGTAGTAAATTTGTTCTCTAAAGATTATAGATCTAATTAATTATGGCAAAACGTCAAAATGAATACCTTTCCTTAAAAGATTTGATGGGATCATTTATAGAAGAAAATAACCTTTCAAAAGGAATGAAAAAGATTTCTATAAAAGAAAATTGGGAAAGTTTAATGGGGAATGGTGTTGCCTCTTATACCGAAAAGGTAGAGCTAAAAGGGGGGACATTGTATGTAAAATTAAGTTCTTCTGTACTTAGGGAAGAGTTGAGTTACGGGAAACCCAAAATTCTTCAAATGATGAATGAAGCCTTAGGAGGAGATGATATAAAAAAACTGGTATTAATGTAAGATATTTGAAAGATGTATAACAAAAAAGGTCTGTGTAAAACACAGACCTTTTTTGTTGTTGAATTTTGTTATTTGAAAAATTGAATAGAGATTGGGTATTTGTATATTTTTCCTTCAGATGCTCTTAGAGCACCTAGAACCGTAAATAAAAAAGAACAAATACCTAGTGCAATTATAAGAGGAAAACCTATAAAAAGGAAAACTAGGATTATAGCGATAACGGAGTAAATAGACACTGAAATCATCCAGTTTAAAATGTTCTTTCCGTGTTCATTTATAGTATTGTTTTTATCCTTAAAAGAAGTCCACATAATAATGGGAAGAATAAAACCAGCTAGAGGGAAAATGTAACCTACAAATTGAGAAAGGTGCATTAACATACAATACTGGTTCAATTCCAGCCCCCAAGGTTTAAAATTGTTATTAGGAGAAGAAGCCTCTTTTTGATTGTCTGATATTATTTTCATTTGACTGATAGAAGTTAAATAAAAAACGAGATTCATTTAATTGAATCTCGTTTTTTAATATTCGAAAAATATTATTTTTTTCTTTGTTGAGCCTGTTGTGCTTGCGCTTGTTTCATTGCTTCATCCATACGCTCTCTGAATTTACTTTTTTTCTTTTCAGGACGTTTTTTGTTTTCTTCAATTTGAGCATGAATTTTCTTTTCATCAATAATGAAGTTTTTAATAACTAACATAATTGTAATAGTCAATAAGTTAGAAATAAAGTAATACAAACTCAATCCAGCACCATAACTGTTGAAGAATATCAACATCATAATAGGAGAGAAGTACATCATCATCTTCATCATTTTTTGCATATCAGGCATTCCTTCTTGTTGTGGTTGTTGCATTGTCATTTGTTGACTTTGACTCATTCTCATGTAAAAGAAAATAGCAACAGAAGCAAGGATAGGGAACAAACTAATATGATCTCCGTAGAAAGGAATGTTGAATGGTAACTTGTAAATAGAATCGTAAGACGATAAATCATCTGCCCATAAGAAACCTTGTTGACGTAAATCTATTGCACTAGGGAAAAAACGGAACAAAGCAAAGAATACAGGCATTTGCAACAATGCAGGTATACATCCAGACAACATGCTTACACCAGCTTTTCTTTGAATAGCCATTGTTTCTTGTTGGCGTTTCATTGCATTTTCTTTTCCTGGGTATTTTTCGTTGATTTCTTGCATTTCAGGACGCAATACTTTCATTTTAGCACTTGATAGGTATGATTTGTATACCAAAGGAGACATGAAAATTCTTACTACAATTGTCATTAAAATAATAATAACACCATAGTTAGAGATAAAACCACCAAGGAAAGAAAATAAAGGCATGAACGCATGTTGGTTAATCCATCCAAAAAGTCCCCAACCTAAATCAACTACATTCTCAATATTTTTATCGTAGCTAGCCAATAACTCATAGTCGTTAGGTCCTAGGTAAAGATTAAAATTGTAATTTAATTCTCCGTTGTTTAAAGCTAAAGGAGCTTGTAGAGCAAATGCTTTTGTATAAATAGAATCTGTTTCTTCGTTTTTAAATAAAGACTCAGAAGTTAATTTAGCTGTTTTAAAAGGTGTTTCCGTTAAAAGAATTGTAGAAAAGAAGTGCTGTTTAAAACCAGCCCAACTAACATCCTCTTCTTCTTCAGAATCGTCTCCAGAAATAGAAAGGTCGTCAATTTTATCACCTTCTTTTTGGTAATAAAGTGCAGACATTTGGTTTTCATATTTAGTACTTTTCTCATGACTGTATCCCTTTAAGTCAAATGTAAGGTTTACAGGGCTAGCACTATTTAAAACGGTATTTAAACCATTTGTTCTTACTGTAAAACCAATCATGTAATTGTTAGGGTTGATTTGGTAGTTGTATTCTAAAAATTGAGTTTCAGATACTTTTAATTTGTAAGATAAAATAGTATTCTCTCCATTTTTAGAAATAACAGGTGTAAAAACTAAATTTTTAGTGTCAAACACACGGTTGCTAGTTGTTCCAAAATTAATATTGAAAGAAGCGTTTGCGTCTTTGATAAGGTACAAAGGAAGTGAATCAAAAGTTTTGTAGTTTTTAATCAAAGCTTCTGATAGTTGAGCTCCTTTGTTAGAAAATGTTAGTTTTAAAACTTCATTCTCTAAAACGGTAGTCCCGTTTTCATCAGTGTTAGAATTTGCAGAATAAGCAAAATCTCCAAGTTTTTCTTTGGCAGCAGCTAAAGCTAAAGAGTCAGAAATAACAATAGGAGTGTTGTTCTCCTGAACTGTATTTGTTGTAGCAACAGTTTGTTGTTGCTCTGTGTTTTCTGTATTCGGTAGCTGTTCTTCAGGTTTCTGAGTGTACATGTACCAAAGCATGATAGCTCCAAGTAATAAAAATCCAATTATTGAATTGGCATCAAATTTTTTTTCTTCCATTATATAGGTTTTCTATAATTGAGTAGTGTTAATAAAGCTCAAAACTAACACTTGCAGAGTGTTAGTTTTGAATATTGTTTGTTTTCTTATTTTTTTAAGGAGTGTTCCAAACTGGCGTTGATAAAATCGACAAAAAGAGGATGTGGATTTAATACCGTACTCTTATATTCTGGATGGTATTGAACGGCAACAAACCAAGGGTGGTTTTCTAGTTCTACAACTTCAACCAATCCTGTTTTAGGGTTTACACCAGAGGTTTTCATACCTGCAGCTTTTACTTGGTCAATGTATTTGTTGTTAAATTCATAACGGTGTCTATGTCGTTCACTTATCAATTCAGATTTGTAGGCATCGTATACTTTAGAATCTGGAGATAATTGACAATCCCATGCACCTAAACGCATAGTTCCTCCTTTTTCTGTAACATCTTTTTGGTCTTCCATTAAGTTGATTACTGGGTTAGGGCAATTTTCATCCATTTCTAAAGAACCAGCATCTTTAAGACCTAGTACATTTCTTGCAAATTCAATAACAGCCATTTGCATACCTAAACAAATTCCAAGGAAAGGAATGTTGTTCTCTCTAGCATAACGTACTGTTTCAATTTTACCTTCAGTACCTCTGTGTCCAAAACCAGGGGCTACTAAAATACCGTCCAAATCAGCTAATTTTCTCTGTGCACTTTCAGATGTTAAGTCTTCTGAATGAATCCATTGAAGCTTTACTTTTACTTCGTTTTCTGCACCTGCATGAATGAAAGCTTCAGAAATAGATTTATAAGCGTCGTGTAATTCAACATATTTGCCAACCAATCCAATTTTTACTTTGTTTTTTGGGCTTTTATGTTTTCTTAAAAATTTATTCCAAGCAACTAGTTTAGGTTGATCGTTGTCACACAAATCAAGTTTGTTTAAAACAACCTTATCTAAACCTTCATAAAACATAAGGTTAGGTACATCATAAATTGTTTCTGCATCTAAAGAAGAAATAACATCTTCTTTTTTAACATTACAGAACAATGCTAATTTACGTTTGATGTCGTCAGAAATAGTATGTTCAGATCTACAAACTAAAATATCAGGACTTACACCACTTTGCATTAACATTTTTACAGAGTGTTGTGTAGGTTTTGTTTTTAATTCACCCGCAGCAGCTAAGTAAGGAACTAAAGTAAGGTGTACTACAATAGCATTTTTATCACCCAATTCCCATAATAGTTGACGTACAGATTCTACATAAGGTAAAGACTCTATATCTCCAACAGTACCACCAATTTCTGTAATTACGATGTCATATTCACCTGTTTTACCAAGAATTTGAATACGCTCTTTAATTTCGTTTGTTATATGAGGAATTACTTGAACTGTTTTTCCTAGGAATTCTCCCTTTCTCTCTTTGTCAATTACAGATTGGTAAATTCTACCAGTAGTAACATTATTAGCTTGAGAAGTAGGAATGTTTAAGAAACGCTCATAATGACCTAAATCTAGGTCAGTTTCAGCACCATCATCAGTAACATAACACTCACCGTGTTCGTAAGGGTTTAAAGTTCCTGGGTCTATATTGATATATGGGTCTAATTTCTGAATGGTTACAGAGTACCCTCTTTCTTGAAGTAACTTAGCCAAAGAAGCGGCAATAATACCCTTTCCTAGTGATGAAGTTACGCCTCCTGTTACAAAAACGTATTTGGTGTTTTTCATTGTCCTTATGTTTCGGCAAAAATACTAACTCTTTTGTAGTTTACAAACCAAAATAATGTAAAAAATTTTTGAAAAGAGAAAAGAGTTTTTTTATGTAAGGAAAGCATTTGGTTTGTAGAAAGTTAAAGCACATGAAATAGGTTTGTATAAGGGGGGAATGAAGGAGTTAGTGAATATTTTTTAGGCTTAAAATTTTTATTTTAGAAATAGTATTTCGATATTGAAAATCTAAATAATCAGTATTATATGGAAGTATTAGGAATAGATATTGGAGGGACAGGAATTAAAGGAGCAATTGTAAATGTAGAAACAGGAGAGTTAGTTACAGAACGTCATAGAATTGCAACACCAAGTGGAGCAAAACCAAATGATGTAGCTAAAGTAGTAAAAGAATTGGTAGCTTTTTTTTCATGGAAAGGAAAGGTCGGTTGTGGTTTTCCCGCAATTATAAGTAATGGAGTAGCCAAATCTTGTGGAAATATAGACAAAAGTTGGGTTGGTACTTCTGTTGAAGGATTATTTGGAGAAGTTACAGGATTAGAATTTTCTGTAGCAAATGATGCCGATGCAGCAGCAATGGCAGAAATTAACTTTGGAGCAGGAAAAGATGTTAAAGGATTGGTTGTTGTAATTACTTTAGGTACAGGTTTAGGATCTGGAGTGTTTTATAATGGTCAGTTAGTTCCAAATTTTGAATTAGGAGCAGTACCTTATAAAAACTATAAGAAGTACGAACACTATGCAGCAGATTCGATAAGAAAAAAAGAAGAGTTGTCTTATGAGAAATGGGGAAAGAGAGTAAATAAATTTTTAAACTTTGTGGTAGGAGTCTGTTCTCCGGATATGATTATACTTGGAGGAGGAGTAAGTAAGAAAATGGAAAAATTTGAAAAGCATTTAAAGTTAGAAATACCTGTTGTACCCGCTAAATTTCAAAATAATGCAGGTATTATTGGAGCCGCAATGGTAGCTAAATAAAACGTTTAAGAAAAATAACTTCATTCAAAACAGATCATGGTTGTGTAGCTTAAAAATAATCATTTAATTTGCTACTTTAATTCAATTACATAAAGCGTATAAATACTTGAAAAACAACTAACTTTTAAGTACGTTTTAAAATAGAATATACTACACATTTAACACAGAAATATTTTCTGTATATAGACATTTAGAAAGATAATATAAAGAATGGATTTTCAATTAGAGTACAACTCAGATCGACCTCTTATGGTAATACCTGAATATGGAAGGCATATTCAAAAATTGGTAGACCACTGTGTGGCATTGGAAAGTGAAGAAGAAAGAAAGAAAATGGCAGATGCTATTGTAGATGTGATGGGAAATTTACAGCCACATTTACGAGATGTACCCGATTTTAAACACAAGCTTTGGGATCAGATATTTATAATGTCTCGCTTTGAATTAAATGTAGAATCGCCTTATGGGAAACCAGATGAAGAGGAATTACAAGCAAAGCCAGAGCGTTTAGAATATCCTAAATTAGCATCTAGGTATCGTTTTTATGGTCACAACATCCAAACGATGATTAAAGTAGCACTCTCTTGGGAAGAAGGAGAGTTGAGAACAGCATTAATATTCAATATAGCAAACCATATGAAAAAATGCTATTTGAATTGGAATAAAGATACTGTTGAAGATATGGTAATATTTAAACATTTGAAAGATTTATCAAATGGAGAAATAGACCTAACAGAAACAGAAGAAGTATTGTCTGATAGCAAAAACCTATTAAAGAAAACGGCAACAGGTCGTCATAATAATGGGAAACAACAGAACAATAGAAACCACAAGAATAAGTCGAATAACAATAATAATCGCAATTATAAATCTAACCAAAACCGTCAAAAATAAGAAGTTCTAAAACGTATGGCTACATTTAAAATAGAAGGAGGGCATAAACTACAAGGGGATATAACACCTCAAGGAGCAAAAAACGAAGCATTACAAATACTATGTGCAGTATTATTAACACCAGAAAAAGTTAGGATAGAGAATATACCTAATATTATAGATGTTAATAAACTTATATTTATTTTAGGAGAGCTAGGAGTAAAAATAGAAAAGCACGATGTTAACACATATACTTTTCAAGCAGATGAATTAAATTTAGAGTATTTAGAATCAGCAGAGTTTAAGAGAGATGGAAGCTCTTTAAGAGGATCTATAATGATTGTAGGACCTTTGTTAGCGCGTTTTGGAAAAGGATACATCCCTAGACCAGGAGGAGATAAAATAGGACGTAGGCGTTTAGATACACACTTTGAAGGATTTATTAAATTAGGAGCAAAGTTCAGATACAACAAAGAAGAGCATTTTTATGGCGTAGATGCAGAAGAATTGTTTGGAACAGATATGTTGTTAGACGAAGCATCTGTAACAGGAACAGCAAATATATTAATGGCAGCTGTTTTAGCAACAGGAAAAACTACAATTTACAATGCAGCTTGTGAACCTTATATTCAACAATTGTCAAAAATGTTGAATAGTATGGGAGCTAAAATTACAGGAGTAGGTTCTAACTTACTAGAAATAGAAGGAGTTAAAGAATTATCTGGATGTACACATAGAGTATTGCCAGATATGATTGAAATAGGAAGTTGGATAGGTGTTGCAGTAATGACAAAATCTGAAATTACTATCAAAAATGTAAGTTGGAAAGATTTAGGGCAAATACCAAGAGTTTTTCAAAAGTTGGGAATTCAATTAGAAAAACGAAACGATGATATTTATATTCCTGCACAAGAATCCTATGAAATTCAAAATTATATAGACGGATCTATATTAACGGTTTCTGACGCTCCTTGGCCAGGATTTACACCAGATTTGTTGAGTATTGTTTTGGTGGTAGCAACACAAGCAAAAGGAAGTGTTTTGATACACCAAAAAATGTTTGAAAGTCGCCTGTTTTTTGTCGATAAATTAATTGATATGGGAGCCAAAGTAATTTTATGTGATCCACATAGAGCTACAATTATAGGAATGGATCACAAATCGAGCTTAAAAGCTACTACAATGACATCACCAGATATTAGAGCTGGAATTTCATTATTAATAGCAGCCTTATCAGCAAAAGGAACAAGTACAATTCATAATATAGATCAAATAGATAGAGGTTACGAAGATATAGAAGCAAGGTTGAGAGCTATTGGAGCTAAAATAGAGCGAATAGAAGATTAGCCTACTAAAGAATTATTTTTAATATAAAGTTGTTTGTAACGTTTGCAATAAATATTTTTGCAGGCTTATAAGCAACTTTTTTGTGTTTAGTATAAATGTCATTTTGACACAATTGGAGAAATGGCAATATTGTTGTTTATAAGCTAATGTATTTAATATTATTGAAATTAAAATGAGTACTGAAGAAAATATAAAAGAGGAAGCTGAGACAACTCAAGACCCTCAAGCAGCAGAAGAAAATAAACAAGAAGAAAAGACGGAAGGTGCAGAGGAAGTAGCTATAGAAGCAACAGAAGAAGACTTATTACAACAAGAAAAAGATAAATTCTTACGTCTTTTTGCTGAGTTTGAAAATTATAAAAAGCGAACAACTAAAGAAAGAATTGAGTTGTATAGAACCGCTGGGCAAGACATAATGACTTCTTTACTGCCAATTTTAGATGATTTTGACAGAGGTTTGGCAGAAATTAAAAAAGTTAAAGACAAAGAATTGTTGAAAGGAATGACACTGATCAACGATAAGCTTTTAAATACACTTACTCAAAAAGGGTTAGAAGTTGTAGAAGCCAAGGCAGGAGACACTTTTGATGCAGATGTACACGAGGCAATTACTCAAATACCAGCACCAAGTGAAGACTTAAAAGGTAAAATTATTGACGTTATCGAAAAAGGATACAAATTAGGAGAGAAGGTTATTCGTTACCCTAAAGTAGTTATAGGTCAATAATAAAAATAGAAAATACGATCTAAATTATTTTTAGATATAAATATAGCAAACCATGAAAAGAGATTGTTACGAAGTATTAGGAGTTTCAAAATCAGCATCAGGATCTGAAATTAAGAAAGCCTATCGTAAAATGGCGGTAAAGTACCATCCAGATAAAAATCCAGATGACAAAGCAGCAGAAGAAAAATTTAAAGAAGCAGCTGAAGCATATGAGATTTTAAGTGACGAAAACAAAAAAGCACGTTACGATCAATATGGTCATGCAGCCTTTGAAGGAGGTCAAGGCGGAGGCGGAGGCTTCGGTGGTTTTGGTGGCGGTATGGATATGGATGATATCTTTAGTCAATTTGGTGATATTTTCGGAGGAGGCTTCGGAGGTGGAGGACGAAGAAGTTCGGGACCTGCTAGAGTTAAAGGAAGTAACCTACGTATCCGTGTAAAATTGACATTAGAGGAGATTGCAAGCGGAGTTGATAAAAAAGTAAAAGTTCGTAGAAAAACACAAGCTAAAGGTGTAAAGTATACAACATGTTCTACCTGTAACGGTCAAGGTCAGGTTATGCGTGTTACCAACACTATGTTGGGTAGAATGCAAACAGCAGCTACTTGTCCAACATGTCAAGGAGCAGGACAAACAATTACAAGCAAACCAAAAGATGCAGATGCAAGTGGTTTGGTATCTACAGAAGAAACAGTTACAATTAATATTCCAGCAGGAGTTACAGAAGGAGTCCAATTAAAAGTTTCAGGAAAAGGAAACGATGCACCAGGAACAAATGCAATACCAGGAGATTTATTAGTAGTTGTAGAAGAAGTACCTCATGATAAGTTAAAGAGAGAAGGTACAAATTTACATTATGACCTGTATGTTAGTTTCTCTGACGCAGTTTTAGGAGCATCAAAAGAAATAGAAACAGTAACAGGGAAAGTGAAAATTAAGATTGAGCCAGGAACACAATCAGGTAAAATTTTAAGATTGAAAGGAAAAGGATTGCCAAGTATTGAAAGATATGGAGTAGGTGATTTAATGGTTCATGTAAACGTATGGACTCCTCAAAGTTTAGATAAAAAACAACGTGTATTTTTTGAAGACATGATTAATGATGAGAATTTTTCTCCAAACCCATCAAATTCAGATAAATCATTCTTTGAGAAAGTAAAAGATATGTTTTCATAAATTATTGAAAACAAAAAGTAAATCCACCAAAGGTTCTCTTTGGTGGATATTAATTTAAAAGTAGGCTGTCTTATCGTTCTGAACCCGTTTCAGAAAAGGAAAGTCCGGACATCATAGAGTAGTATAGCGGATAACATCCGTCCAGCGTGAGTTGAGGACAAGTGCAACAGAAAGCAAGTACAGTTCGGCTGTAGTGAAACCAGGTAAACTCTATACGATGCAATGCCATGTACATTGGAGCTTGAGGGCTACTCGCTCGATTCCAAGGGGTAGGCAGATTGATTCCAAAAGTAATTTTGGAACTAGATAAATGATAAGAAATGTTCTTTTAGAACATACAGAATTCGGCTTATAGGCCTACTTTTATTTTTATAAAGAATCCTCAAATTTTAGTTGAAATTAACTAGAATACTTCAAAATTAGATTCTTTAAAGAAATGAAAAATGGTTTTTTTGTAAAATAAAGTAAGTTTAATTATCAATAATTCATTTTTTTTTCTGTTTAAGTTCTAATCTCATTTATCTTTCCTAGTAAAGCTACTTTCTTTGTAATAACACTTTCAAAATACCTTGCTGATTTTGTATCTTTGCAATCCAAACAGAAAAAAGTAGTCTATTTATGAGCATTTACAACGATTACATCAAGGAGATCGAAGAAAGAAAACAACAGGGGCTTAACCCTAAGCCAATTGATGGTGCTGAATTATTAAGCGCAATTATTGGACAAATAAAAGATTTAAATAACGAACATAGAGATGATTCTCTTAAGTTTTTTATATACAATACTTTACCTGGAACCACAAGTGCTGCTGGTGTAAAGGCAAAATTCTTAAAAGAAATTATTCTTGGTGAATCAGATGTTAAAGAAATAACACCTGCTTATGCTTTTGAATTGTTGTCTCATATGAAAGGAGGACCTTCAATTGAGGTGTTGTTGGATTTAGCTTTAGGAGCAGATGCATCAATTGCTGCAGAAGCTGCCAAAGTATTGAAAACACAAGTATTCCTTTACGATGCTGATTACGATCGTTTAAAAGAAGCGTTTGAAGCAGGAAATGCAGTAGCAAAAGATTTATTAGAAAGCTATGCTAAGGCAGAGTTCTTTACAGAACTTCCTGAAGTAGAAGAAAAAATAGACATTGTTACTTTTATTGCTGGAACAGGAGATATTTCTACAGATTTATTATCACCAGGAGCAGATGCTCACTCTCGTTCAGATAGAGAATTACACGGACAGTGTATCTTTGAACATAACAAAGAGCAACAAAAAGAACTTACAGAATTAAAAGCACAGCACGCAGACAAACGTGTAATGTTAATAGCTGAAAAAGGAACAATGGGAGTTGGTTCTTCACGTATGTCAGGAGTTAACAACGTAGCTTTATGGACAGGTATTCCTGGTAGTCCATACGTTCCTTTTGTAAACATAGCACCAATTATAGCAGGTACAAATGGTATTTCACCAATTTTCTTAACTACTGTTGGAGTAACAGGAGGTATTGGAATTGACCTTCAAAACTGGGTAAAGCAAAAAGATGAGAACGGTAATACTATTGTCGATGCTAATGGAGATGCTGTTTTAGAACAAACATACTCTGTTGAAACAGGAACTGTTTTAACAATCAATACAAAAGAGAAAAAACTTTATAAAGATGGTGAAGTAGTAAAAGATATTTCTGCAGCATTAACTCCACAAAAAGTTGAGTTTATCAAAGCAGGAGGATCTTATGCAGTTGTTTTTGGTAAGAAATTGCAAACATTTGCAGCTAAAACTTTAGGAATTGATGCTCCTACAGTGTATGCTCCATCTAAAGAGGTTACAGCAGAAGGACAAGGATTGACTGCTGTTGAAAAGATATTTAATGAAAACGCTGTAGGAACTACTCCTGGAGCAACTTTACATGCAGGATCAGATGTTCGTGTAGAAGTAAATATTGTAGGTTCTCAAGATACTACTGGTTTAATGACTTCTCAAGAGTTGGAATCAATGGCTGCTACAGTTATTTCTCCAATTGTTGATGGAGCTTACCAATCAGGATGTCATACAGCATCAGTTTGGGATTCAAAAGCGAAAGCTAATATTCCTAAATTGATGAAATTTATGAATGATTTTGGTTTAATTACTGCTCGTGATCCTAAAGGGGAATATCATGCAATGACTGATGTTATTCATAAGGTGTTGAATGATATTACTGTAAGTGATTGGGATATTATTATTGGAGGAGATTCTCATACAAGAATGTCAAAAGGTGTTGCTTTTGGTGCCGATTCAGGTACTGTTGCATTAGCATTGGCTACAGGTGAGGCTTCAATGCCTATTCCAGAGTCTGTTAAAGTAACTTTCAAAGGTGCAATGAAATCTTATATGGATTTCCGTGATGTTGTACATGCTACACAACAACAAATGTTAAAGCAATTTGGAGGAGATAATGTTTTCCAAGGAAGAGTTATTGAGGTTCATATTGGAACATTAACAGCAGATCAAGCATTTACATTTACTGACTGGACAGCAGAAATGAAAGCAAAAGCTTCTATCTGTATTTCAGAAGACGAAACATTGATCGAATCTTTAGAGATTGCGAAGTCTAGAATCCAAATCATGATTGATAAAGGAATGGACAATGAAGGAGCAGTTCTTCAAGGATTAATAGATAAAGCTAATAATAGAATTGAAGAAATTAAATCTGGAAGTAAACCTGCTTTAACTCCTGATGCTGACGCAAATTATTTTGCTGAAGTTGTGGTTGATTTAGATCAGATTGCAGAGCCAATGATTGCGGATCCAGATGTTTATAATGAAGATGTATCTAAACGTTATACACACGATACAATTAGACCTCTTTCTTACTACGGTGGAGATAGAAAAGTAGACTTAGGGTTTATTGGTTCTTGTATGGTTCACAAAGGAGATATGAAAATTTTGGCTCAAATGTTGAAAAATATTGAAGCTAAAAATGGAAAAGTTGAATTCAATGCACCACTAGTAGTTGCACCTCCTACATACAATATTGTAGATGAGTTGAAAGCAGAAGGTGATTGGGAAGTATTGCAAAAATACTCAGGGTTCGAATTTAACGATGATGCACCTAAAGGAGCTGCTCGTACAAAGTATGAAAAAATGTTATACTTAGAGCGTCCAGGATGTAACCTATGTATGGGGAACCAAGAAAAAGCAGAACCAGGTGATACTGTAATGGCTACCTCTACTCGTTTATTCCAAGGAAGAGTTGTAAAAGATTCTTCTGAAAAGAAAGGTGAATCATTATTGTCATCAACACCAGTTGTAGTACTTTCTACAGTTTTAGGTAGAACACCTAATTTGGCTGAATACGAAGCTGCTGTTGAAGGAATAGACTTAACTAAGTTTAAACCATCACATAAATTAGCTAAATAATCATTAGATTAATTATATAAGTTTAAAGCCTGAATCGTAAGATTCAGGCTTTTTTTATGCCTAATTTTAGATCATTTAGACTCTGTAAATCAAAGACTTGTTTTTTGTATATTGTAAGGACAAGAAATTTAACACAAAAGAATGATATGGCATTTGATATTGAAATGATTAAAAAGGTATATACACGTATGAGTGAACGTGTAGATAAAGCTCGGTCTGTAGTAGGAAAACCTCTAACTTTAGCAGAAAAAATATTGTACAATCACCTTTGGAAAGATACTATTGATATAGCATTTAAACGAGGAGAAGATTACGTGGATTTTGCTCCAGATAGAATAGCCTGTCAAGATGCAACTGCTCAAATGGCATTGCTACAATTTATGCAAGCAGGAAAAAGCAAAGTAGCTGTTCCTACAACTGTTCATTGCGATCACTTGATTCAAGCAAAAGATGGAGCTGCGGCAGATTTGAAATTTGCAAATAAAACAAGTGCAGAAGTATTCGATTTTTTATCTTCTGTGTCTAATAAATATGGAATTGGGTTTTGGAAACCAGGAGCAGGAATTATTCATCAAGTAGTATTAGAGAATTACGCATTTCCAGGGGGAATGATGATTGGTACAGACTCTCATACTGTAAATGCTGGTGGATTAGGAATGATTGCTATTGGTGTTGGTGGAGCAGATGCAGTAGATGTAATGGCAGGAATGCCTTGGGAGTTGAAGTTTCCTAAACTGATAGGAGTTAAATTAATAGGGAAGTTGTCTGGCTGGGCTACACCTAAAGATGTAATTTTAAAAGTAGCAGGAATTTTAACAGTAAAAGGAGGAACTGGAGCTATTCTTGAATATTTTGGAGATGGAGCTAAAAACCTTTCAGCAACAGGAAAAGGAACTATTTGTAATATGGGAGCTGAAATTGGTGCCACAACCTCTACTTTTGGATACGATGCGTCTATGGAACGCTATTTAAGAGCTACAGATAGGGCAGATATTGCTGATGAAGCAAATAAAGTAGCTACTTATTTAACAGGTGATGTGGAAGCGTATGAGAACCCTGAACAGTATTTTGATCAGGTAATAGAGATTAATTTAGATGAATTGAAACCTCATATTAATGGACCGTTTTCGCCAGATTTAGCTTCGGAAGCAGGAGTCGATGTAAAAACAAAAGCAATAGAAAATGGTTGGCCTTTAGATGTAGAATGGGGGTTGATAGGTTCTTGTACAAACTCATCTTATGAAGATTTATCAAGAGCTGCTTCTATAGCAAAACAAGCAGTAAAAAAAGGTATTGTACCAAAAGCAGAGTTTGGTATAAATCCAGGATCTGAACAAGTACGATATACAGCTGCTAGAGATGGCTTATTAGGAACTTTTGAAGCTTTGGGAGCTAAGATATTTACAAATGCTTGTGGACCATGTATTGGTCAATGGGCTCGTTATTCTGACCCTAAAAATGCACCTAAAAATTCTATTGTACATTCATTTAATAGAAATTTTGCAAAACGTGCAGATGGAAATCCAAATACGCATGCTTTTGTAACTTCTCCAGAATTGGTTGCTGCAATTGCAATTTCGGGACGTTTAGATTTTGACCCAACACAGGATACTTTGGTAAATAAATATGGAGAAAAAGTAATGTTTGAAGAACCAACAGGAGATGAACTTCCAACAAGAGGATTTGCTGTAGAAGATGCGGGTTTTATAGCTCCTATAGAAGACGGATCTGGAGTGGAAGTGGTTGTTTCTCCAACGTCAGAAAGGTTGCAGTTGTTAACTCCATTTACACCTTTAGGAACTGATATAAAGGATGCTAAATTACTTATCAAAGCACAAGGAAAATGTACTACGGATCATATTTCTATGGCAGGACCTTGGTTGCGTTTTAGAGGGCATTTAGATAATATATCTAACAATTGTTTGATAGGAGCAGTCAATGCTTTTAATGGAAAAACAGATACCGTTAAAAATCAATTAACAGGAGAGTATAGTTCTGTTCCAACTACAGCGAGAGCCTATAAAGCAGCAGGAGTAGCTTCAATTGTTGTGGGAGATCATAATTATGGAGAAGGTTCGTCACGTGAACATGCAGCTATGGAACCACGTCATTTAGGTGTTGCAGCAGTTATTGTAAAATCGTTTGCTCGTATTCATGAAACAAACTTAAAAAAGCAAGGTATGTTAGGGTTGACCTTTGCCAATGAATCGGATTATGACTTAATTGAAGAAGACGATACATTTACGTTTACTGATTTGGCAGATTTTACTCCGGGTAAACAACTAACTTTAACCATTACTCATACAAATGGAGATACAGATACTATTCAATTGAATCATACTTATAATACAAGTCAAATAGAATGGTTTAAAGAAGGATCTGCTTTGAATTTAATAAAAAAAGAGAATGCTGTTTAAAATTGAAGTTTAAACCTAAAAAATGCCCTAATTTATTCATTAGGGCATTTTTTATGCTTTATTAAGTAGCTCTTGTGTTAGCTTTTTCTTCTCCTCGTAAAAGAGGTTAAAATAATAATAGCAAGTATAAAAAGAGAAACTCTATAAATATAATCACCATGTTGTGTGTAATAAGTCATTTCTGAATTAAGAGAAATAGCTCCTTTTAAAGCACCTTCTTTTTCATAGTCTAAAGCTTGTAAAATGTCTCCTTTTGGGTTTATAAGAGCAGAAATTCCTGTATTAGCAGATCTAGCAATAGCCCTTCTGGTTTCAATGGCTCTTAATTTAGCAATGCTTAAATGTTGTTTGTGTCCTTGTGTGTTTTTCCACCAACCATCATTGGTTATAATAGCCAAGAATTCAGCACCTTTTTTTATATAATCGGTAACATATTCTCCATATACAGATTCGTAGCAGATAATAGGCGCTAGTTTGGTTTTTGTATTGTGAAATACGTGTCTCTCCTGTTGAGTTGATAAGGTAGAAACGGAACCTCCTAAATCTATCATATAGTCTCCTAATAGAGGAGTTAGTATACTTTTATAAGGAAAATGTTCTACACCAACTACTAATTTTGATTTATGGTAGGTTTCAAAATTGTTTTGATTTAGGGAGAAGGAGGAGTTATAACTATTGTACCAATTGTCACTATTCCTATAAAAATTTGCTGTTTTATTAGGTGGTATTTTAGAACTAAATGAATTTACAAAAGAAATACCAGATACAAGCGTAATCTTATTTTCCGTAGCAAAGCTTCTGAGTAAATTGTATTCAGGAGTTCGATGAAAGCTTTTTAAAATTCTATGTTGTGGCAGTGATGTTTCAGGAGCAATAACAAAGGCTGTTGTACTGTCAATATATTGTTTTGACATGGCAATAAATTGGTTTGCCATTTGAATATTAGATACGTTGTATTTCTCTGAATACGGATCTATATTAGGTTGTAAAACAACAACAGAAACCTGTTTTTTATTTTTGATGGGTTTTCCGTATAGGTATAACGACCAGCTTATTCCAAATAAAACAATAAAAATAGCAAAAGCACTACTTTTCATAAGTTGCCTTTTGTTACCGCTTTTAAGAAAGTTTTGTAAAGCTCTGTAGCCTAAAATATTTACAATTAATATCCACAAGGTACCACCAAAGGTTCCTGTATATTCATACCATTGTATCCATTTGTGATTTTCAGAAAATCCGTTTCCTAGGTTTAGCCAAGGCCAAGAAAACTCCCAATTCAGATGAAATTTTTCAAAACATATCCAAGCTGTAATAAGATATACAAGACTGAGCTTTCTAGATATTTTTTTTGCTACTAGGTGGTAACTGAAAAATACAAGAGCCATTAAAAATGAATTGGCCAAAACAGCAAAATACATTCCAAATGGAGTTGCAAAGTACAACCATGAAGTTGTTGTAATATTAAATATGGAAAAAGTAATATAAGCGGTTGTAAATACGGTGATTTTCTTCTTAGAAAAAGATTCTTTAGTTCTAACAAGGTATTCGGCATGTAGTAGCGGAATAAAGGCTATAAAAAGAAGTAGAGAAAATCCGTAAGTTGGCCATGCAGAGGCAAGTAAGATTCCTGATATTAAACCAAGAAGTAGTATTTTTTTCATTTTTTGAAATAGTTAAAGTCTATTTTTAAAGAAAAGGTGTTTGAATACAGCGCATTTCCAACACTTGCAATGTTAGACAAAGCATAATCAATTTGAATACCGTGGTAGTGGAATCCTAGCCCAACATTTGGTTGAAATGAAATGGATTCACTTTGGTCAATTTTTTTTATTTTTTGAAAATTTCCAACACCTGCTCTTAGAAATACATATTTTTTATAATCTAGTTGAAGTCCTAAAGAAGGGGTCATACTCATTGTAGTAGTAGAGATAAGGTCGTTTGTTTGTGCAAAACGGGTGTGTAAATCAACTTCTGTTAATAGAGCGTAATCTTTATTTTTTAGTTTAAAATTCTTAGCAATACCTATATGTAATTTTGGTAAAGTTATTTCAATTGTTTCTGGAGATTCTTGGTTCTCACCAGGAATGGCATTTTTTATAAGTTCAAAACCTTCTTCATTTATTTTCCAAAGGTTAAATGTAGTGGTTAAGTCTCTAACCATGATACCAAATTGCCAACTGTTTAATTTGTATTGTAAACCAGCATCGAGTCCTAAACCTGTGGCAGAAGCAAAATCACCAATTTTACGCCTTATCAGTTTTGCATTAAATCCTACATTTAAATTATCTACAGCATATATTGGTTTAGCAAAAGCAAAGTTTAAAGCATAATCTACAGCAGAAAATAAGCTAATTCTAGAATAATCAATATTACCGTTAGCATCTATAAGCGTGGTTGTATTTAAAATGTCATCTACTCCAAATCTAATAAGAGAAATGGCGTATACAGTTTCATTTCCTTCTATACCATCATTGTCTTCAATAGTTGAAGCATAGGCAGCATAGTCATAATTTGCAATTCCGGCAAAATGAGAAGTATGCATTAAAGCAGCTTGTTTGTGTTTTACATTTGCCAAACCAGCAGGGTTCCAATAGATAGAGTTTACATCATTTGATGTTGCTGTTACAGACTTACTCATACCCAAAGCAGCAGCATCAACACCAATATTTAAAAATTCATTGGAGTATTTCCTGCCTTTTTGTGAGAATACAAGGTGGAAACAAGCTAAAAAAAAGAAAAAAAGTACTTTCTTCAAAGGTGATAATCGATTGTTATGTATCTATAACTGTTTAGATGCAAATATATTACTATTCGTCTAAGTTATTTGCCATAAAATGTATAATTTTTCTTTCCAACCACTTGTTTTTTCTAGGAATAAATGACTGTGTAAATCCCATGTGTCCTCCAAATTTTGTAAGCTCTAGGGTTAAGAATTTATTTTCTTTAGCAGCTTTTAAAGGATAGCAACTGTCAGATAAAAAAGGATCGTCTTGAGCTGTTAATAAATAAGTAGGGAGCGTTATTTTATTGAGGCTCGATAAAGAGCTTGCTCTTTTCCAATAATCTTCAGCATTTAAAAAACCAAATACAGGTGCTGTAAATAAGTTATCAAAATCAAGAAATGATTTTGAGTTTTTAATCTCAGCTATATTTAGTTGTTGTTCAGGATATAATTGAGCTTTGTGTAAGGCTTTAGATATGAGTGTTTTTAAAAAGCGTTTCATATAGAGTTGATTGCTTTTTTTTGCAAGTTCTATTGAAGACCCTTTTAAATCACAAGGAGGAGATACTGCCATAGCACATTTTAAAAAAGGATATTTATGATTGAGTTGTTCTCCTAAAAACTTTAAGGTCATATTTCCTCCTAAACTAAAACCTATGATTCCTAGTTTGCTATATGAGTAGTTTGTAGATAGAAAATTAATTACAAATTCTAAATCATTGATTTCACCACTGTGGTAGGTTCTCAATTGTTTGTTTATTGTTCCAGAGCACCCTCTTAAATTAAAGACAATAACATCTAAGTTCGCCTTATTAAGTTCTAGGGTTGTAGATAAAATATATTTAGAGTTGGAGCTTCCCTCTAAGCCATGTATAAGTAAAACGCAGTTTTTTGAGTTTATTAGAGAAAAGTCTAAATCTATAAAATCATCATCCTTTGTTAGAACTCTTTTTCTAGTAAAGAAAACTTTAGGATTGGTAAATAAAGTTCTGTAAACAGTACTTATATGTTTGTTTGTAAAAGGAAAAGAAGTTTTAAAATCTGAGGTTGTAATAGGCATAAAAAAGTTCTGAAATGCAAAGATTAAAAATATAATTGGAATGGCACTTCCAAGTTGTATTTTCTTATTTTTACAAAAAATAAATAATTTTAGATATGAAAAAGCATATTCCTAATGCAATTACTTTATTAAACCTGTTAAGTGGTATCATTGCTGTTTTTTGCGCTGCTTACGGTGTTTTAGACGGTGCAGCATTATTTGTGGTTTTGGGAATTTTATTTGACTTTTTTGATGGTTTTGCAGCAAGACTACTAGGTGTTCAAGGAGAGCTGGGGAAGCAGTTAGATTCTTTAGCAGATATGGTAACTTCTGGTTTGGTACCTGGAATTGTTCTTTTTCAATTATTACTGAAAGCTATAGACCCAGCTATGGATATTGCAACTATTTTTAATGGGGATTCTTTTGTTTGGATTCCATTTTTAGGGTTTTTAGTAACACTTTCTTCGGCATATAGGCTGGCAAATTTTAACATAGATACACGTCAGTCAAGTTCATTTATAGGACTTCCAACACCCGCAAATGCTTTGTTAATTCTTTCTATACCGTTGATTGTACAGTATAGTGAACAAGCGGTTTTTGTAAACGCATTTCAAAATATATATGTGTTGTTATTTGTAACTGTACTATCTACCTATTTATTAAATGCACCGATTCCTTTGTTTGCATTAAAATTTAAGAACTACTCATGGAAAGAAAACGGATTCCGTTATGTGTTTTTAGGAAGTTCATTTTTAATGATTGTATTCTTAGGTTACATTTCAATTCCTATTATCATACTGTTTTATGTTTTACTTTCTGTTTTGCAGTATAAAAAGTAAGAAGATTTATAATACAAAAAAGCTCTATAATAATTTATAGAGCTTTTTTGTATTGTGTAAAGTAGGAGAGAAGTCTAACTTTCTTTAGGGAAAGATTTTTTTACAAATTTTGTTAGTATAACAATATGTACTCCATTGACACGACCTTCTATTTGTCCAGCATTGTCATGTACTAAAGAAATATTTCTAACAGCAGTACCTCGTTTTGCAGTAAAGTTACCACCTCCTTTTACATCTAAATCTTTGGTAAGTGTAATAGTATCTCCTGCAATTAATAAAGCTCCATTACAATCTTTGTGAATTATTTTTTCATCTTCACTAAGCCCTTCACCTGTAATAGCTGCCCATTTTTCAGTTTCTTCATCTAAATATAACATATCTAGTAGGTCTTTTGGCCAACCTTCATTTTTTAAACGATTAAGCATTCTCCAGGCAATTACTTTTACTGAGTCAAATTCACTCCACATACTATCATTTAAACACCTCCAGTGGTTTGGATCGGTAGTTTCTGGATTGTCAATTTGTTCGCTACAAGTAGAACAGGCTAATAAACTTTCATCAATCCCTCCAATGTCAACAGGTTTTACTTGGTATACATTTAAGTTTTTATTTGAACCGCAAAGTTCACATTTAGATTCGCTTCTCGTTTGTAATTCGGTTAGTATGCTCATGAGTTGTATATGGTATTATAAAGGATACAAAATTACTCTTTATAATGTGACTTTTTATTGAAATTAAGTTTATTATTTAAAAGTTAGATTTTAACCTCCAGAAAATACCATTTCCAATATTTTGAAAAGGGGCATCTTCTAGTTCTTGCCAAAAGAATTGACCAAATAAATCCAAATCTAAGTTTGTTTTTAGACTCAAACTAAGGGTCGGGAATAGTGTAAGGTTGTTTACACCAAAACTGTACAATGCCCCTAAAGAAGTGTTTAAGATAGGGGTAACCATATAAGTAGCATTCAACATTGTATTGTGTTTTGCAGGCATTAGATATTCTGCATTTGGAACTTCAAAAATAGCAGTATTCGGATTTATAAGATCGTTCGTTCCTGATGAATTGAATAAATAAGCAGCAGATAAAAAAGTACCGTTTTTAAGTGAGTATTCTAAGCTTGTGGATGTACTAAGGTTGGCTGTATCTGTAAAATTATAAGGTTGAAAGTAGGTAAGTTCTCCTTTGAATCCTAAAGATTTTAGATTGCCTGCCCAACCTGTACCTAAGGCTATTTTTTCTTGAAATTTACCAATGAGCATTTGGAGATCGTAGTTCCATTTGTTGAATTTGTACATACCAGCTACTACGTCATTTTTCCAATTGCCTGTAAATTTATAGGCAACATCAATAGAAGACATGTAGTTGGGGAAAAACTTAACACGAATAGCATCAGAGCCTTCACGTTCTTCATAATCAAAGTCATAAATACTATAACTGTTGAATAAGTCATTCGGATTCCAAGAGGTGTTTATACCCCAATTAATTCTTTGTCTCCCCACAATAAATTGGGTTTTGTCATTTGCATATTGGTAGTACATTCTATCAATAATACTATTGACAACAATATTTTGATTATCTATAATTTTGAATTCTAGTGGCAGTACACCATCGTATTGAGTAACAGAACTTCCGTAATTGGGTATGTTTTTTACAGAGGCTCCATAAAAAGCTCTGTTTCTAACTTGTGCAACAAATTTAGAACCTTGTCCAGTTTCATAAGAATAGTTGAGGCGGTTGTGTACAAGGTTGTCAATAAGTAATTCATTATCCTGTGTAAAAGCAAGTGTTTGCATAAACTTTACATATCCTGAAAAGTTTGAGTAGGATTCTTGCGCTGTACTCTTAAAAGACATACAGGAAATAAAAAAAATGATGGTTATTTTAACGTATTTCATCTTTTATAATTTTTCCATCATCTAAATAAATAATTCTTTTAGCTCTATTGATAACACGTTGGTCGTGTGTAGAGAAAACAAAAGTCATATTTTCTTCTTGATTTAAGCGGTACATTAAATCCAATAAGTCTTCTGTAGACTTGCTATCTAAATTAGCAGTTGGCTCATCAGCCAAAATATAAGCAGGCTGTGCAGCAAGTGCTCTTACAACGGCTACACGTTGTTGTTGTCCTCCAGACAATTCTCCAGGTTTGTTGTTTTCTTTTCCTTTTAAACCTACTTCCTCTAAAAGTGTATATACTCGCTTTTTACGAATATCAGTAGGAATGCCTTGGAGTAGCATGATAAATTCAGCATTTTCATAGGCAGAAAGTACAGGAATTAGATTGTAGGCTTGAAAAACAAAACCGATATTTTTTTGTCGAAAGTCTGTCATTTCACTTTTCTTTAATTCTAAAATGTTTTGACCGTTTAGAATTACATTTCCTGAATTAGGTGTATCCAAACCACCAATCATATTTAAAAGTGTTGTTTTTCCAGACCCAGAAGGGCCTACAAGAGCGGTGAATTCCCCTTTTTTAATTTTTATATTGACATTGTTAAGGGCTTTAATTTCTAGATCGCCTTCACCAAAGGTTTTTACAATGTTGTTTGTTTCTATAACGTTTTTCATAATACTTGTAGATTTTAGATAGCTCTTATGGCTTCAATAGGATTTGCCTTTGTAGCAATTCTGCTAGGGTAAAAGCCTCCTAGAAAAGTGGCTAAGAGAATAGCAATTGTATAGATGAAATAATATTTTGTTTCTATGCTAAAGTAAATTATAGGGTCGTAACCAAAGGTTTCCATTCCTTTTCCGAAGGCAGAAAGGTCAAAACCAAAATGATTAAAATAGAGAATGGTTAGGTAGCCTAACAAAACGCCTATAGGTCCTCCAATAATACCATAAATTAAAGATTCAAAAACAATCATTAATTGTACTTTCCCTTTGGTCATACCAATAGACATTAAAACGCCCAATTCTCGTTTTCTTTCTAAGATAGACATTACCAAAGTATTTACAATTCCGAATAACAATGCTGTAATAATAATGGCCATTAAGATGTACATAGATGTGTCTGCCATTTCTATTCCATAGGCAATTTCTGGATACCGTTCTTGCCATGTTTGGGTTAGTATAGCAGTGTGTTTTTGAGCTATTTTATTTTTGATATTTTGTAATTGATTGTTGTTTTTAGATTTTATAATAATTTCATGTATACCTGTTGTTCCTGTTAATTTTTCTATTTTACTTAAGGGAACAAATACATTATAATTATCAAAATTTTTATCTCCAGCACTGTAAATACCACATACTTTAAAGGTTTTTGAAATTTGTGTAGTATCTATATTCGTAAAATTAACCTGTAATTTTGAGTTCAGTTTTAAGTGTAGTTTTTTAGCCAGTTCTTTTCCAATAACTATAGGGTAGGAGAGTTTACTTTCTAAAAAAGTTCCTTCCTGAATTCTAGAAGCTAAGTTGATGGCTTTTATTTCATTTTGTGGATTTATACCAATTAGTTTGAATCCTTTTTGTCCATGTGGACTCAGCCCTGAGGCTTCGGTAATAAAGCGTTTGGAGTAGGCCAAGATATCGGTGTTTTTTGAAAGGTCTTTTTCAAGTTCCTGTAAGTTTGGAATGGTGTTGCTGATATCATTATCAATGTCGTAGGTTGAAGCATGTATTTGAATTTCTCCTATTTGTAGATCAATCATTTTATCAACCTTTTGTTGTACCAAACCGTTAGAAAATCCCATTAAAAAGATAGAACTCCAAATTCCCAGCGCTATAGCTCCGATAACAATAAGTGAACGTAATGAGTTTCTCCAACAATTTCTCCAAGCTATTTTTAAGATAGTATTCATAGTGTTATTGTCTCATTGCCTTTAAGGCGTTTAGGTTGATTAATTTTAGAACTATGTAGGATGAAACACAGGCGGCTATTATAAAGAGAACAAGTGAATTCATAATAAACACATCTGCAAAAATTCCAGTACCTACATAAGGTTCAAAACCTTGGTCTATCATTGCTTTGGCAGTTTCTCCTTGCAATTGAATAGGATTTTTGTAAAGGTGGTATACAAAAGGAAATACAAATAAGTTTCCGAGTACAATACCAATACTTGTTAAAATACCAAGTTCTGTAAGGGTTGTAATTAAGAGAGTTTTGAAAGGCATTCCGATAGCGGTTAAAACACCAAATTCAAATTTTCGTTCATTGTATAACATAACAATGGTACCAAATATTCCAAAGCCGACAATCATATATAAAATACCAGAAATGAGCAGTCCAGAATTGGAGTCTATTTCTAAGCCTTGTTTTAAACCAGGTAAAACTTCTTCCCAGGTTCTTATTTTCAAAGTAGGATCCGTAATTATAGAGCTTACTTTATTTTTTATACTGTTAAGGTTCTTTCCTTGTTCTATATTAATTAGGCAATGTGTAAACCTGTCTGGGGCTACAAAGATGTTTTGAGCTTGTTTTAAAGACATAAAAACCATGTTTGCCATATCGCCCGCAGAAAAGTAAACAATTCCTTTTACAGGAAGTATAGCGGCAGCATTCATTCCTTGGTACCCTTGTCCGATAAGTATCAATGAATCGCCAACAGAAACTTTGTAATATTGAGCCATTTTTTCGGTAATTAAAATGCCTGTATCTTCATCTGTAAGTAAGCTTCCTTTTCTGAGTTTATTTTTTAATTTTAAAATATCACTGTCTTTAGAAGGCTGAATACCTAAAACACCTGCAAATTTTGATTTGATACCTGTAGATAGTAAAGCACCTGTTTGAAACCTTTTATGTACGCTAGAAACACCTTTGATATCTTTTATTTTGTTCAAAGGGATTTGGTCAATTTCTAAGGTGTTGTCTAGTATTTCTTCGTTAACATAGGTAGAATCTGTTATTTGGATATATCCCGTAAGTGGAGATACGGTACTTCTTGTATTGAACTCATATGTCCAGTTTTGCATTTGCCTCATAAAAAGTGCAAAAAATAGAGAAATAACAATAGAGGCTATTGTAATGATAGCTCTTCGTTTATTGCGCCAAATGTTTCGCCAAGCAAGACTAAGAAATTGTTTTTTTCATGTTTTATGCTTTGATACGTGTCATGTATTGTGTTGTAAAATACTGTGGAGGTATTTTTACATCAAATTTAATAGAAACGTATTTCATTGTTGTTTTTTGCTCTGGATGATCGGCAGGAAAAAATTCCATTTCTGTAGCAATAATTTCGCCTCCCATTTCTTTTACATTAAATGATTGCATGGTGTTTACCAGTTCCATGTCTTCATCAAACGAAGTTTGTTTCATAGTAATGTGGTTTTTTACATCAATCCAAATTTCTATTTTTCCCCAGATAACTTCTGAGTTTTCAAGAGGAATTAAAGAAATGTGGTAGCAATCTAAACCGTCTATTTTTTCGGTTTCTATAAAGGTTGGCGTGAAGTCATTTGCTAAAGATGTTTTCTTTACCAAATCATCATTACTTATATCGGTTCCCATCCAACTTTGACTCATCATAGAAGGCGGCATTTTTATATTTCGTTCTATAGAAGGAAGGTAGTACCAAATTTCTTTGATTCTTTTTAAATAAGTTGTTCCTCTGTCTCTTGCAGGTGAAGTAATATACATCAAGCTGTAATCATCTCCTTGATTCCAGATTTTCATTTGCATCTCTCGTTGGTATTTTGGGCGTACCGTTGTAATGATAAGTTCGGCAATAGAGCTTTTACCTCGGAGTTTTTGTTCTGCTTTTTCAATTGTTTTCTTTAAGTCTGCTGGAGCTTGAGAAAAGCCATTGAAAGAGGTGAGAAGCAAGGTGCTTAAAAATATGTAAAGGATATTTTTACTCAGCTGCAAATATGAAGATTTCATCGTTTTTTTTGGTTTAAAATATGCTTATCAAATATACGTTTTTAGCGGTAGGTTTTAGAGTTGATTTGAAACAAAAAGACCTCTTGTTTTGAATTTACAAGAGGTCTTTTTTATTTTGTATAAGGTGTGTTTTTAGAAGTTTTCATTCAGTCTTAAAAATAAACCAGTGGTCCCATAATCTCCCCAACCGTAATCAATACCTAAATTGGTTCTAGATTTTTTGTTGATGTTGATTCGCATTCCTAAACCGTAACCTGCGTTAACGTATTCAAATAAATCAATTCCATTTCGTTCACCATTGGCTGTTGTAGCATTGGCAAAAAGTACCATTCCAAAGAAGTCAGGATTGCTTTTTATTCCAAATAAATGTTTTCTATACTCTAAACCTGTAAATAACATATTTTTTCCTCTAAACCTACCTTGTGAATAAGGAGCTCCTGATTTTCCATATTGATCCCAAGCAATGGCTGGTAAATTCATATAAGGCAAGTCTCCAGAAGTGGTAAAGTTACCCCAAGACCATAAGGCAAGAATGTCTTTGTAACTGTCTTTTTTAAGCTTAAAATAATCTCTATATTCTAACCAAAGTGAGCTAGACGTTTTATCACTACCAATAAATTCAGGGTTGTATTTAAAAGAAGCAAAAGCATATCTTCCAGAACGTACATCATTGATATTATCTCTGGTGTCGTACATAGCGTTTAAAGAAAGGCCTACTAAGGTACTTTTGGTATTGCTAAACCCATTTGCTTGGTTGTAAGAATAAAAAGAGGTAACTACTTTAGGGTCTGATTCTAAATCTAACAGTTGGTCGTCGATATCATAAAAAGCATCAATATGCAATCCAACTCCAGCATAAAAACTGTTTTTTTACTTTTTTAAGTACTGTTTCATGAAATCTAAAAAACTTAAAAGTCATCATTTGCGATCCGTCTATTCCGTCGGTACTACTACCATCATCAAATTCATGATCTTGACTGGTTAGTTTGGCAGATTGTGGTCCTGTACCAATTCCCCAAGTAGGTTGTGATGAATCAAAGAATCTCCAATCTCCCATTAAAATGAACTCATTGCCCTCTGTAAATGTTGTGGATTTTAACGTAAAAATAGTTTGATCTTTTGTGGTAAGTGCTATTCCTGCTAAGGAAGATGAAAGTCGGGTTGTTTTAGGGTCTCCCATATACCAACTGGTTGCAGCACCAACACCGTATATAAATCCAAAAGCAGGATTAGCTCCTATAACAGGTACGGGTGAGAGGTAAATATCACCTTTTTCTGGTGAGTGTTTCTTTTTAGATTTTTTTTCTTTGGTTGTTGTGTTTTCTTCATTTTGTGCAAATGAAGAAAGAGAAAAGGTAAAACACAGAATAAAAAATAATGAAAGTTTGGTCGTATTTTTCATGTTGTTTTATTTAATAATGATTGGTTTTAGGTTTAAAAGATAGTTCTTAAAAGCCAGAATAACACATTTTTAAGTGTTTTTTTGTCGATTTAGATATAAAAAAAGGATTTCATTTCGAAATCCTTTTTATTTAAATTTTATAAATGAATGGCAACTCCTAGACCTCCAGAAGCTACTTTTCCACCACCTCCTTCAAGGATGATTCCCCATTTGTCATCAATTTGATATTCACCACCAATATGGATGTTTAATTGAAAATCACTAGCACCAGTTACAATAAAACCAGCATCGATACCAGCCCAAAAATCCCAATGAGATCCCATCTCTAATAAACGATCAAAGTAGTAGTCTGCTCTTGCTCCAGCACCAATTTCAAAATCATTGGCAAACCATAACTTAGCTTCAGGAGAAACGGTAATGTCTGGAGTTATTTCAAACTCATAGTTTCCACTTATAGAAGTATTGTCACCAAAACCAACAAATAAGTTTAAAGCATTTCCATGTCCTTCTTGCTGTGCATTTATAGTTGAAGAAACCCCAAATGTTAATAGCGTTGTAATTAATAAAGTAAATACGTTTTTCATAAAGTTTTATATTTTTAGTTGGAGCAAATTTAACTTGTTTGTGTAGATAGACAAATGAAAAGTTAAAAAATATAAAACGTATAAGTTTATGTTGTTTTCAAAGGAAACAGTATAATTTTAAAATCCTGTTTTTTGTGCTATTAGTGATCTTTTAAAATAGTTAAAGATGCTTTGGCACCTGTAGCTAAGTTCCATTCATTTGCAGAAACTACGTTTTCAGAGTCGTCATAAATAACAAAACCCGCAGTATTGGGTCCAGAGCTACCTTGATTTAGTGCTTTAAAAGAAATGATATTGACACCTGGGTTTAGAGTGAAACTAAAATTTTGATAGTTTCTAGTAAGTATAATATTTCTTACAATAGGTTGGTCGTTTACATAAATAGTAACAGCATCACCATCTGGGTACTGAAAATCTCTACAAGCAACGGTAATATTTTTAGTGGTGCTGTTAAAGCTCCCTAAAAACTGATCTACTTTAGGGTAGTTTTTATTGATTTCACTCATTTCTTGTTCAATGCGGTTTCTGTAAATCTCATTTTCAGAAACAATTCCCTTATTTTTTAGTTGTTCTTCTTTTTGTTTTGCCAGTTTTTTTTGTTGATCCATTTCCAATTGTTTTTGAAAATTTAAGGCATTAGAAGAAGGGTTTAAAAAATTAGTTTGCTCATTAGGAGATGGGGTAGGTAGGCTGTTAAAAGAATTGAGACCAGAGTTTGAATTGCTAGAAAAATCGCCCTGTGCTGAGCCTTCTAAAAAAGAAAACCAACAAAAAGCAATTGCTATAAAAGTGTGTACAGCTCTTTTCATTTCAAATATATAGTACAAAAGTAAGTTTTTGTAAGAAAACACTTGTTAATAAAAACTAAAAGTATTGAATTGAAAAAGTGTTGGGGAGTTTGTATGTTGCCAGAATTGTTGTGTAAGTTTGTATTTCAAAAATAAGTTTAATGAAGGTATGTATTGCGGAGAAACCAAGTGTTGCTAGAGAAATAGCTACAATTTTAGGAGCAAACAAAAAATATGATGGCTATTTTGAAGGAAATGGCTACCAAATTACTTGGACGTTTGGGCATTTGTGTACATTAAATACACCTGATGATTACAAACCGCATTGGAAACGTTGGGATTTGAATACACTGCCTATGTTGCCTGAAAAGTTTGATATTAAATTAACTAGCAATTCAGGAGTTCAAAAACAATTCAATACCATAAAAAAATTATTTGATGCTGCCGATGTTGTTATAAACTGTGGGGATGCTGGGCAAGAAGGAGAATTGATACAACGTTGGGTGTTAAAACAAGCAAACTATACAGGAAAAGTAGAGCGTTTGTGGATTTCATCATTGACACCTGAAGCCATCAAAGCAGGTTTTGAAAACTTACGAGATGCCAAAGAATATGACAACCTCTATTATGCAGGAAGCTCTAGGGCTATTGGAGACTGGCTTTTAGGAATGAATGCAACACGTTTGTACACCTTGCGCTACGGAGTTCAAAAGCAAGTACTTTCAGTAGGAAGGGTGCAAACACCCACTTTGGCAATGTTGGTAAATAGATACAAAGAGATTAAAAACTTTAAGCCACAGCCTTATTGGGAATTGCAAACGCTGTATAGAGAAACCGTTTTTAACAATGAACAAGGACGCTTTTTAAAGAAGGAAGATGGTGAAGCTACTTTAAATAAAATAAAAGGGCAGCCTTTTGAAATAGTATCGGTTACTAAAAAGAAAGGAAAAGAATATGCACCTAAATTGTTTGACCTTACAGGATTGCAGGTGTATTGCAATACAAAATTTGGATACACAGCAGACCAAACATTAAAAATTGTACAAAAGTTATATGAACAAAAACTGGTAACCTATCCGAGGGTTGATACTACTTTTTTGCCAAATGATATGTATCCAAAGGTAGCAGGAATATTAAGTAAGCTAACACAGTACAGTCAATTAACGGTCCCAATTTTAGGGAGTAAAATAAAAAAATCATCGAAGGTTTTTGATGATAAAAAGGTAACCGATCACCACGCTATTATACCGACTGGGATAGAAGGCTATTTGGGAGAATACGATAAAAATGTATACGATATTATTACCCGTAGATTTATAGCTGTATTTTATCCAGAATGTCAGGTTTCTAACACTGCGGTAATTGGAGAAGTAGCCAAAATAAGTTTTAAAACCACAGGAAAAGAAATTATAGAGCCAGGATGGCGTGTTGTATTTGAAAAAGTAAAAGCAACAGGAAAGTCAAAAGGAGAAGAAAAGCTGATGCCTACCTTTGTAAAAGGAGAATCAGGAATACACGAACCTTCCTTTTTAGAGAAAGAAACCAAAGCACCTAACAATTACACAGAGGCATCTTTGTTAAGAGCTATGGAAACCGCAGGAAAACAGGTAGATGATGATGAGTTGAGAGATTTGATGAAAGCCAATGGAATTGGTAGACCTTCTACAAGAGCCAATATTATAGAAACCTTGTTTAGGCGGAAATATGTGGAGCGTAAAAAGAAATTGATTTTGCCTACACATATGGGAATTCAGTTGATTGATACCATTCAAAATAAACTTTTAAAATCAGCAGAGCTTACGGGGCAGTGGGAGAAACAACTGAAAGAAATAGAAGATGGTAATTACAGTGCCTCTAGGTTTATTAGGGATATGAAAAAAATGGTAGACGATTTGGTGGTAGAGGTTCGTATGGAAAACAATACTCGTCGTTTTACCGCAGAAGAAAAGCCTGTAGCAGCAAAACCAAAACCTAAAAAAACAGCAGTAGCAGATTTAGAATGTCCAAAATGCAAAAAAGGAAATTTATTAAAAGGAAGCTCTGCCTATGGATGTTCTTCTTATAAAGAAGGCTGTGATTTTAGATTGCCGTTTGAGTTTTTAGGAAAAAAAATATCCATCAATCAGTTCAAACGCTTGTTAACAAAAGGAAGTACTGTTCTTTTAAAAGGGTTTAAACAAAACAATGCTAAAATAAATGGAACTGTAGTATTTGATGCTAATTTCAATTTAGCGTTAAAAACTGAAGAACCTAAAAAAGAAGAGAAAAGCACAGATACAATGCAATGTCCAAAATGTAAAAAAGGAACCATTGTAAAAGGGAGTTCTGCTTACGGATGTTCAGAGTATAAAAATGGTTGTGATTTTAGGTATAGTTTTGATGCCATAAGAGAAAAAGCAGCAGGAAAACAGTTGACAAAACAGTTGGTAGCGCATATTTTAAGAGGGTAAGAGATTCGTGGTTGTACAGTAAACGATTAAGCAGTTATGCGGTTTTCGTATTTCAATTACCGATTTGGGTATAGCAGGAAAAGCGTAAAGAGATTATAAAAAATGGAACAGAAAAAATTACTGATTATCGGTTATGTTTGGCCAGAGCCAAACTCCTCTGCGGCAGGTAGCAGAATGTTGCAGTTGATTCATTTTTTTTTAGAGCAACAGTATCAAATTGTTTTTGCCAGCCCTGCAGCTGAAAGTGACTATCGATTTCCTTTAGAAACTATTGGAGTAAAGGTTAAAGAAATAGTATTGAATGATGCTAGTTTTGATACTTATATTACTGAATTAGAACCAACAATTGTTCTTTTTGATCGGTTTATGATGGAAGAACAATTTGGGTGGCGTGTTGTTAAGAATTGTCCTAAAGCATTTCGAGTTTTAGATACCGAAGATTTACATTGCTTAAGAAAAGCACGTCAAGAAGCTGTAAAAGCTAAAGAAGAGTTTCAATTAGAAACATTGAACTCAGATATTGCAAAAAGAGAAATAGCAAGTATTTATAGGTGCGATTTGACTTTGATGATTTCATCTTTTGAAATGCAATTGTTACAAGATTATTTTAAAGTACCCACGGAAATTTTACACCTATTGCCGTTTTTGTTAGATGAAATAGAAGAAGAAAAGAGCAACAGTTTACCAAGTTTTGAAGAACGCAAGCACTTTGTAACTATAGGTAGTTTTCGTCATGAACCTAATTGGGATAGTGTTCGTTATTTAAAAGAAGTTGTTTGGCCAAAGCTTCGCAAAGAGCTTCCTGAAGCAGAAATGCATATTTATGGGTCGTATCCGCCACAAAAGGCAATGCAATTGCACAAACCTCAAGAAAAATTTTATATCAAAGGATGGGCAGAAAGTTCAGAGGAGGTTTTTAAAAATGCACGTGTATGTTTGGCACCATTACGATTTGGAGCAGGTATTAAAGGTAAATTTGTAGAAGCAATGCAGTTGGGAACACCAAGTGTAACTACAGCTATTGGGGCAGAAGGCATGCACGCTGATTTGCCTTGGAATGGTTTTGTAAAAGAAACAGTTTCTGAAATTGTACAAGCAGCAAAGGAATTGTATACCACAAAAGAGATCTGGTTGCAATTGCAACAAAACGGGATTCAAATTGTAAATAAACTGTACCATAAAGAAACGTTAACAGCACAGTTGAAAATACGTTTAGAAGAAATTCAAAAGAATTTAAAAGCACATAGAAATAAAAATTTTACAGGAAGTATGTTGCTGTTTCACTCTATGCGAAGTACAGAATATATGTCGCGTTGGATTCAAGAAAAGAACAAGTAACTATTCAGAAAGTACTTTTACACCCCATAAAATTACATAAATACCCACACCAGCACCTAAAAATAGAATAGCTAATAAAAATAACAAGCGAACTTGTTTCTCAGTCAATCCAACTTTATCTGCCAACCAGCCAGAAACACCTAAAATCATATTTTCTTTTTTTTAGTTTAAAAATTCAAGAACTTGTTTATTCGTGATGATATGGTTCATTTTTTAAAATGGTAAAAGCTCTGTAAACCTGCTCTGTAACAAACAAGCGAATCATTTGATGAGAAAAAGTCATTTTAGAAAAAGAAACTTTTCCGCTTGCTTTTTTATACACCGTTTCAGAAAAACCATAAGGACCACCAATAACAAATACCAATTGTTTAATTCCCGAATTCATCTTTTTTTGAAGATAATTGGCAAATTCTATAGACCTGAAATCTTTTCCTTTTTCATCCAACAAAATCAACTGATCTGTAGGCTGTAGTTTTCCTAAAATAAGTTGACCTTCTTTTTCTTTTTGTTGCGCTTCAGAAAGGTTTTTTACATTTTTGATATCAGGAATAATCTCTAGTTCAAACTTGATGTAATGTTTCAATCGGTTTTGATAGGTTTCTATCAATGTATTCAGATTTTTATCATCTGTTTTTCCTATTGCCAAAAGTTTTATCTTCATAGGGCAAATATACGGATTCTACTAGGTTGTGAAAGGTTTCTTTCTAGGAAGGTATAGGATACTTAATTATACCCCCAATCATTTCAAATATTAAAGAGAAACAAGTACTTTTGTTGGGTATAAAATTTAGAATTTATGATCAGTAAAGAGCAATTTGAAAAGGAATTAGAGTTGATTATTGAAAACGGTATTCGTGAAGATGTAGGAGATGGAGATCACAGCTCTTTATCATGTATTCCAAATACTACACAAGGAAAAGCACAGTTGTTGGTAAAAGACGAAGGAACGATTGCAGGTGTTGCTTTTGCGGAACAAATTTTTAAATATGTAGATTCCAACCTTAAAGTGTCAGTTTTTATACAAGATGGTGCTGAGGTTGCTTTTGGTGATGTAGTGTTGACTGTTGAAGGAGCTTCTCATTCTATTTTAAAAGCAGAACGATTGGTATTGAATGCCATGCAAAGAATGAGTGCTATTGCTACAAAAACAAAGCAATACACAAAACTGTTAGAAGGTACCAAAACAAAAATATTAGATACACGTAAAACTACTCCAGGTATTAGAGCTATTGAAAAATGGGCTGTTAAAATAGGAGGGGGTGTCAACCATCGTTTTGCATTGTATGACATGATTATGTTGAAAGACAATCATATTGATTTTGCTGGAGGAATTACAAAAGCAATTCAGCAAACACAAGCCTATTTAAAAGAGACAGGCAAAGATTTGAAAATTATTATTGAAGCTAGAGATTTAGCAGAAATTCGTGAAATATTACGATCTGATGGGGTTCATAGAATATTGATAGATAATTTTAATTACGAAGATACTCGTAAAGCCGTACATATGATCAATGGTAAATGCCAAACAGAATCATCAGGAGGTATAAATGAAACTACATTGCGAAAGTATGCAGAATGTGGTGTAGATTATATTTCTTCGGGAGCTTTGACACATTCCGTTTACAATATGGATTTAAGTTTAAAAGCTTTGTAACATTCAATTCACAGCATATGAAAAAGATTAGCACCAACTTTCCACTTGTAAACAAGCTTTTAGAGTATGGTCAGAAAATAAAAATTCCTGGCTTAGAAGGAATGTCTTTGTATGATTTGCTGTATATGTATGTTATGGGAATTGTAAAAGGTGCTTTGACAGCTAGAGCAGGAGGTATTTCGTATAGCTTTTTTATGGCGTTGTTTCCTTTTATGCTGTTTATGCTTACACTGATTCCGTATATTCCTATAGAAGGTTTTCAAGAGAATTTTATGTTGTTGCTTTCAGAGGGATTGCCACCTAGAACCTTTACAGCAGTAGTACCTATTATAGATGATATTGCCAATAATAAATATGGAGGATTGCTATCCTTTGGTTTTTTGGTTTCTATTTTTTTAATGACCAACGGAGTCAATGCTATTTTTGGAGGTTTTGAATATTCGTATCATGTTAAAGAAGCTAGAAGTATTATCCGTGGTTATATTGTTTCTTTAGGAACTTCTTTATTAATGTCTGTTTTATTGATTGTAACTGTAGCAGTGACAATATTTTTCCAGTTTGGATTGGATTATTTATTGGCAAAAGGCTGGTTTGTAGATGAGTTGGGGTGGTTAGAAAACGGACGTTATTTGTTTTTTGTATTTATGATTTTTACTATTGTATCGCTGCTGTATCACTTTGGTACAAAGGAAGGTAAAGAGTCTTCTTTCTTTTCAGTAGGAGCAATTTTAACAACCATATTATCGGTACTTACATTTTACCTTTTTGGAATTTATGTGTTAAAATTTGCAAAGTACAATGAGCTATACGGTTCTATAGGAACATTGCTAATTGTTATGTTGTTTATTTGGCTAAACTCAATTATTCTTTTGTTGGGGTTTGAATTGAATGCGAGTATGAACCGATTGAGACAAAACTCTAAAAGACCTCCTATAGCTTAGTTTTTAAGTTTGTTTTGGGTTTCAATTAATTGGGTATCCGAGTTTTTAATTCCCATTTCTTTTAGAATGTTCAGTATAAAATCTGTTTTTCCGTCAACATAGGCATCTATATCATAAGGAAACTGAGCTGCCAGTTTTTGTTTTAGGTTGCTGTATTCAATAACTTTTAAAGGTTTTTTTCTAAGATATTCTCTTAAAGCAAGGTGATTTTTTAGCCCGATACTTTCTTTTTTACAAACGTAGAGGTTGTGCGCTAACCATTCTCTTTTAGAGTTGGTATAGGGGGTGTTGGCATTGGTTCTTTTAAAGGCTTCTCTTCCTGAAATTCCCATATCTCCTAGGTGTGTATACCCCAAGTTTTTTAATATAGAAATCACGTTTTTTAAAATGGTAGCATTTTCTTCAATAACAATGTCTAAATCTATAATAGGTTTGGCTTTCATTCCAGGTACAGAAGTGCTGCCAACATGTTCAATCGTAATTATTTTATTTGTTAGATGGTGGGCCAAAAGGTTTTTAAGAGTTTCAAATTGTTGTGCCCATTTTGGATTGTACTCTTGGATTGTTATTTTTTCTTTGGGCATTTTTAATAGTATTGATGCATCTAGACGGTTTAAAAATAATTACCAGATTCCCTAGAGATTTTATCTAAGAGCCTTTTAGATTCTTTATATTTGGGTAAAAATAATGAAAACAGAACAATTGAATAAACGTACCAGTACGCTTATTCAATCGTTGTACGCAAGCTGAAAAAAAAGCCAACCCTCGTTCAAGCACATTTTATTTTGCTCGTGCCTCACAAAACAAAAATAGCTTTCACTTCCCCACCGCCACCCGAAATATTTTGATTTTATACACAATATTTTGAGATATAAAAGTATATTAGTGGACGGAAAAATGACATTTGAAATGAACCGAATTAAGGAAGTGCTGGAACAGAAAGGGATTAAGCAGACTTGGTTGGCTGAAAAACTCGGAAAGAGTTACAATATGGTCAATGCATATGCTCAAAATCGACAACAACCGAGACTGGAAACGTTAATGGAGATTGCGAACATTTTAGACGTAGACGTAAAAGAATTGATAATATCAAACAAAGAAAAAAACTAAATGGCAAAAACCGACAATAGCAGTTTTGAACAAAAACTCTTTAAAGCAGCAGATAAGCTTCGTAAAAACATAGATGCTGCTGAATACAAACACGTAGTGTTGGGCTTGATTTTCTTAAAATACATTTCAGAATCTTTTACAGAGCTCTACAACAAACTAGAAGCAGACGAGTGGTCTGACCCAGAAGATAGAGACGAATACATCGCCGAAAACACTTTCTTTGTTCCTAAACTAGCACGTTGGTCTCATATTCACGCTCAAGCCAAATTACCTTCTATTGGGCAAACCATAGATGAAGCAATGGAAGCTGTAGAAAAAGAAAACAAAGAACTAAAAAACGTATTGCCTCAAGTATATGGTAAAGCCAATTTGGACAAAACCTCTTTGGGTGAACTTATTGACTTAATTTCCAACACAGAACTACAAACCGAAAACGAAAACTCTAAAGACCTTTTTGGTAGAGTTTATGAATATTTCTTGGGCGAATTTGCCAATGCCGAAGGAAAAAAAGGCGGACAATTCTACACACCAAAAGCCATTGTTAAGCTAATGGTAGAAATGATAGAACCCTACAAAGGTCGTGTGTATGACCCAGCAAGTGGTTCTGGTGGAATGTTTGTAATGAGTGAAAAGTTTGTAACCGAACATAGCGGAAACATAAAAGACATTACAGTTTATGGACAAGAAAGTAACCAAACCACTTGGAAACTTTCTAAAATGAACCTTGCCATACGCAACATAAACAGCAAGTTTGTAGCTTGGAATACCGAAGGTACATTTCTTAAAAATGCTCACCCAGATTTAAAAGCCGACTTTATTCTTGCAAATCCACCTTTTAATCAAAAAGATTGGGGTGTAGATATTTTACAAGAAGATGCTCGTTGGAAATACGGAACACCACCAAACGGAAATGCCAATTACGGTTGGATGCAACATATGCTCTACCATTTAGCACCAAGAGGCGTAATGGCTACCGTTTTATCTAACGGTTCTTTGAGTTCTAATACCTCTGGCGAAGGTGATATACGTAAAAATTTGGTAGATGCGGATTTAGTAGAATGCATTGTTGCATTACCTAAACAATTGTTTTACAACACAGGTATTCCTGCCTGTATTTGGTTTTTGCGTAGAGAAAAAAGCAATCATAGTAAAGATGTGTTATTTATTGATGCTTCTGAAATGGGCTTTATGAAATCTCGTGTACACAGAGATTTTACAGAGGAAGATATTGCTACTATACGAGACACCTATCTCAACTGGAGGAAGCAAACTGTCACATCGAGTGATTCTGACCAGAGGGAAGAATTGTATCGAGATGTAAAAGGCTTTTGCAAATCTGCAACCCTAGAAGCCATACAAAAACACAACTACGTACTCACACCTGGGCGTTACGTTGGCATACCAGACGAAGAAGATGATGGTATTCCTTTTGAAGATAAAATGGCTTCGCTGACGACTACGCTAAAAGAGCAAATGGACAAAGAGCAGGAATTGAATAAAGAAATTGCTACACAACTAGCTAAAATTGGGGTGACTTTATGAGTAGTGTAAATGAAACTTGTACTGAGCAAAGTCGAAGTATACCAAATGGATGGATCGAAACAAATCTGGGGAAGTTAGGACGTGTTATTACGGGTAAAACACCTTCAAAAAATAATCCCAATGATTGGGGTGATAATTTTGATTTCATTACGCCTTCAGAAATAGATAATAGCTCAAAATACATTTTCAACACACCTAGAAAATTATCACAACAAGGCTTTGATAGATTTTCAAGAATGATATTACCAACTAATTCTGTTATAGTCACGTGTATTGGTTCTGATATGGGAAAAGTTGTAATGAATAAAAATCAAGCTTTAACTAATCAGCAAATTAATTCAATAGCCATTAGTGACGAATACAACAACGATTATGTTTTTTATCTACTTAAAAATGCGTACCGAGTTTTAAGAAGGAATGCAGAAGGAAGTGGGTCAACAATGCCAATTTTAAACAAAAGTAGTTTTGAGTCATTGACTTTTGTTGTTCCCGAAGACATAAAAGAACAAAAGTCCATAGCCAATATCCTTACCGCTTTTGATGATAAAATAGAAAACCTACAAGCCCAAAACAAAACCTTAGAAAAAACCGCACAAACTATTTTTAATGAGTGGTTTGGTAAATATCAAGTGGGTGATGAATTGCCTGATGGGTGGAGAGTTGGTAATCTAGGAGAGGTAACTAAATTGGTTGGAGGAACAACACCTAGCACAAAAAATGAAGATTTTTGGAATGGAAATATTTACTGGTCTAGTCCCAAAGATTTAAGTAATAATGAGTACATCTATTTATTATCTACAGAAAAGAAAATTACAGAGAAAGGATTGAAAAAAATTAGTTCGGGACTGCTTCCAAAAAACACTCTATTACTTTCATCAAGAGCGCCTGTGGGGTATTTGGCTTTGACCAATATTGAGTTAGCTATAAATCAAGGTTATATAGCCATTCTTCCAAGTCAATACTTTTCAAATTATTACACTCTTCTATGGCTCAAAAAGAATATGAAAAAAGTTATTAGTGCAGCTAATGGTTCTACATTTTTAGAGATAAGTAAATCTGCATTTCGTACTATAGATTGTGTCATTCCAAAAAAAAGTAAGATTGAGGATTTTGATAAAACAGTTGCCCCTTTTTTTATAAAGACGCTTTCTAATCAAAAACAAATCCAAACCCTCAAAAAAACAAGGGATATCTTGTTACCAAAATTAATGAGTGGGCAGTTACGCGTAAATGTCTGAACTATGATTTTAATGATTGTTTGATTAATATGATTTATTAAGAAGTGATATGATAGATGAAAAGTATAAATATTCTGATTTGATATCCAAAATTATTGGGTTGGCTATGGAGGTGCATCGCCAGTTGGGTAATGGATTTACTCATTTTGTTAATATGTTTTTCAATGGTATTCGTGATTGCTTCACAATTCAAGAAGTCATTTATCAGAGAGCATTAGAAATTGAGTTTAGAAATAATGATATTTCATTTTCCAGAGAACACGAAATGCCCGTTTATTATAAAGAACAGCAAATTGGTTTACGTAGAGTAGATTTTTTAGTAGAAAATGTTATTTCAGTAGAATTAAAAGCCATTATAGAGTTACAAGAGGTTCATTTAGCTCAGGCTATAAATTATTTAGAAGCCTATGATTTAGAAGTAGGATTATTAATCAATTTTGGAGCAAAGAGTTTACAGTTTAAAAGATTGTCTAATAAATCATTCAAACAACAAAATCAAGGCAATCCGAAAATCAATAAAAAATCATAGTTTAGACAATTATGAACAAACTAAAGCCATCAGACGAGCTATCTAATTTTTTACTCTATACCGCACCAGATGGAGATGTTAAGGTAGAGATATATTTTCAAAACGAAACCGTTTGGTTAAGCCAAAAGTCTATGGCAGAACTTTTTGCTGTGGGTGTGCCTGCCATAAGCAAGCATCTTAAAAATATTTTTGATAGTGGCGAGTTGCAAAAAGAACTGGTTATTTCCAAAATGGAAACAACCACTCAACACGGTGCTATTGCAGGAAAAACGCAAAAAAAATTAGTAGATTATTATAATTTAGACGCTATCATATCTGTAGGCTATCGTGTAAACTCTACTAAAGCTACGCAATTTAGAATTTGGGCTACAAAAACCTTAAAAGAGTTTATAATTAAGGGGTTTGTAATGGATGATAACCGTTTAAAAAACGGTCAATACTTCGGTAAAGATTATTTTGACGAACTCTTAGAGCGTGTACGTTCTATACGCACTAGTGAGCGTAGAATTTATCAAAAAATAACCGATTTGTTTCAAGAATGTAGCATCGATTATGATGTGAATTCAGAAATCAAAAAAAACTTCTTTGCTTCAGTTCAAAATAAATTTCACTATGCCATTACAGGTAAAACAGCAGCAGAAATTATTCATCAAAAAGCCAACAAAGGACAACCCTTTATGGGGTTAAACACTTGGAAAAATGCACCTAAAGGTCGTATTCTAAAATCAGATGTTACCGTAGCAAAAAACTATTTACAAGAAAAAGAAATTAAGCAACTAGAACGAACCGTAACAGGTTATTTTGATTATATAGAAAACCTTATAGAACGTAGAACCTCTTTTACTATGGAGCAGCTTTCTGGAAGTGTGGTTAAGTTTTTAGAATTTAACGAGTACAAAATATTAGAGGGTTATGGCAAAATAAGTAAAGAACAAGCAGCTAATAAAGCAAAGAAAGAATATGAAGTGTTTAATAAAACACAGAAAATAGAATCGGACTTTGACAAAGAAATAAAACGACTAAAAGAAAAAGGAAATGAGTAAACTTTCTGAAAATACTATTGAACTCTCATTAATAGATCAATTAGTCAATCAAGGCTACACCTATTACAACGGCACAGATATATCGCCAATAGGTGAAAATCCACAACGTGAAAATTTTAGTTCAGTACTTTTAGAAAATCATTTTAAAGATTCTCTTAAAAAATTAAATCCGACACTTCCAGAGTCAGCTCGTTTAGAAGCCTATCAAAAGGTTATTAATTTGGGTACAGAAGATATAATGGAAAACAACGAACGTTTCCATACATTGCTTACTAATGGCGTAACTGTAGAATACACTAAAGAAGGAAGAACCAAAGGGATTAATGTAAAATTGCTAGATGTTGAAACCCCAGAAAACAACAACTTTTGGGTAGTTAATCAATTGGTAGTTAAAGAAAACAACAACGAAAAACGGTTTGATGTTGTCATCTATGTAAATGGTTTGCCTTTAGTGTTTATAGAGCTTAAAAATGCCACAAGTGAAAAAGCAACCTTACGTAGAGCTTACGACCAAATACAGAATTACAAAAAAGCAGTACCAAGCATTTTTTATTACAATGCTATTTGTGTGATTTCAGATGGTATAGAAGCAGGAACATCAAGTGTATCAGCACCATTTTCGCGTTACTTGTCTTGGAAAGCACCGAAAGAAGTAGCCAATGAAGTAAGAACTGAATTGCAAATTCTTACTGAATATATGCTGAACAAAAAAACATTGGTTGAGCTAATACGTTACTGTACCGTTTTTGAAAAAGAAGAAAAGAAAGACGAGAAAACAGGAATCATATTTCAAGTTAATATCAAAAAAGTTGGTGCTTATCATCAATATTATGCAGTACAAAAAGCAGTTGAGCAAACCTTACGTGCAACAAATTCAAAAGATGGCGATAGAAAAGTTGGTGTAGTTTGGCATACACAAGGTTCTGGTAAATCCTTATCAATGGTTTTTTATAGCGGTCAAATTATTACGCATCCGCAAATGGAAAACCCAACCATTGTAATGCTTACAGACCGTAATGATTTAGACGACCAACTATTTGGTACGTTTGGTAATTGCGTTGGTTTATTAAGGCAAACACCTGTACAAGCAGATAGTAGAGAACATATAAAAGAACTTTTAAAGGTTTCTGGTGGTGGTGTAATATTCACAACAATTCAAAAATTTGCACCAGCAGAAGGCAATGTGTACGAAACGTTGTCAGACCGAACGAATATTGTTGTCGTAGCAGATGAAGCACACAGAAGTCAATATGGTTTTTCTGGTCGTGTAGTAGAAACTGATGATGGTTCAGAAATAAGATACGGAAATGCGAAATATTTGCGTGATGCATTGCCAAATGCATCTTACATTGGTTTTACAGGAACACCTATTGAAAAAGAAGACAAATCTACACCAGCAGTTTTTGGAGATTATATAGATGTTTATGATATAAAACAAGCAGTAGATGATGGTGCAACCGTTCCTATTAGTTATGAATCTCGTTTGATAAAAATTAAACTAGACGAACAGAAAGCAAAAGAACTTGATGATGAAATCAATAGTATTGAAGGTGCAACTGAAGAACAAATAGAAAAAGCTAAAAAGAAAACAGCAACTATTGATTCAGTAGTTGGTGACCCAGACCGTTTAAAAGATGTTGCAAAAGATATTGTGTTTCACTTTACCGAAAGAGATAAAGGTTTAGATGGAAAAGCAATGATTGTAGGAATGACACGAAATATCTGTGTTCGATTGTACAATGAAATTATTGCTTTAAAACCAGAATGGCACAATGATGATTTAGACAAAGGAACAATTAAAGTCATAATGACGAGTTCCACAGACGACCTAGAAATTTTTCAACCACATCATACCACCAAAAATCAAAGAAAAGATTTAGCCACAAGAATGAAAGACACTAATGATGAACTAAAATTGGTCATTGTTCGTGATATGTGGCTAACTGGTTTTGATGCACCAAGTATGCATACGTTGTATGTAGATAAAAAAATGCAAGGTGCAAATTTAATGCAAGCTATTGCGAGAGTAAATAGAGTTTATAAAGATAAACCAGGCGGTTTAGTTGTGGATTATATTGGTATTGGTCAAGACTTACGTAAAGCAATGGCAACCTATCTACAAAGTGGTGGCGAAGGTTCACCTGTTGTAGATATAAAAGAAGCAATTGCAGGAATGAAAGAGAAGTTTGAAATCGTAGAGCAAATGTTCAACGGTTTTGATTTCAAGCAATATTTCAAAGTTGATACAGCACAAAAATTACAAGTATTATTGGGTGCCCAAAATTTCATTTTAGCAGACCAAAAACTAAAAGACCGCTTCTTAAAAGAGGTTACTTTATTATCTAAATTATTTGCAATGTCAATTCCAAGTCCAGAAGCAGAAGTGTTGAAAGACGGAGCGGCATTTTTTCAAGCTGTAAAGGCACGATTAAATAAGTTTTCTGGTAATGGTATCAAATCTGATTATGAAGTAGAAACAGCTATTAAACAAATTGTAGACGATGCTTTGTCTAGTGATGGCGTAATTGATGTTTTTAAAGCAGCAGGTGTAAAAACACCATCGGTTAGTATTCTGTCAGACGAGTTTTTATTAGAAGTAAAAAATATGCAACAAAAAAATGTTGCTTTTGAACTTTTAAAGAAGTTGTTGAGTGATGAAGTCAGCATCAGAAAAACAAAAAATCTAGCACAAGGAAAAAAGTTTTCTGAAATGCTAGAATCAGTTGTAAAACGCTATCACAACAACCAAATAGATTCAGCACAAGTATTAGCGGAATTATCAGAAATCGCAAAAGAAATGCGATTGGAAGATTCTAAATCAGAAGATTTAGGCTTAACGCCAGAGGAATATGCTTTTTATAGTGTCTTAAAACAAAATGACTCAACAAGCTTTTTGGATGATGATAAAATGAAAGAATTGATTCATACGATTGTGGATGTCATAAGAAAAAATGCAACAGTAGATTGGAGTAAAAGAGATGATGTAAGAGCAAAATTAAGATTGACAGTAAAGAAAATATTAATGAGATACGGTTATCCACCAGATGTTGCGAAACTGGAAGCTGACCGAGTATTAAGACAAGGAGAAGCACTAGCGGAAATGTTCTCTTCGGAGAATTAACGGACTGAATTTAGCCAACGCAAGTTCAAGCATATTTAAAGTTTGCTCGTGCCTCACAAATTTAAAAGAGCTTTCACGCCAACGCTAGCAGGTTTTCGGAAGAAAAGCCAGCGTACAACAATGTATATAAAAAAATAGCGGTTTAATCGCTAAAATGAAAGTAAGTAAATATAAAAAAGGTCTGTGTTTAACCGAAAAGTTAGTGTATGTAAATGCGCTACTACTCTTATACTAAACGTTGGCGTGCATTAAAAGAAACCAACAAGTGACAGAATTAGAACTGATAATTGACTTACATAAAAATTCAGAAAGACAAGGGCCAGGAAGTGAAAAAGACACGCTTAAAGCACTTGATTTTTTGAATTTTCCAACGAATCAAAATTTGAAAATAGCTGACATTGGTTGTGGCTCAGGTGGACAGACGATTTCTCTTGCCCAAAATATTAGTGGACAAATAATAGCGGTTGATTTGTTTCCTGAGTTCTTGGATGAACTCAATGAAAAATCTCAAAATTTAGGATTGACAGACAAAATTGTAACGCTTGAAAAATCAATGGACGATTTACCTTTTAAAGAAGGCGAATTTGACCTCATTTGGTCGGGAAGGAGCGATTTATAACATTGGATTTGAAAAAGGACTTAACAAATGGAAAGACTATTTGAAAGTTGGTGGCTATTTGGCTGTAAGTGAAATCACTTGGATTACTCAATCTCGACCGAAAGAAATTGAAGAATTTTGGAAATCCGAATATCCAGAAGTCGATACAGCGTCAAATAAAATCAAACAATTAGAAAATAATGGTTATTCGCTTGTGGGATATTTTTATTTAAGTCAAGATAGTTGGATACAGACCTATTACAAACCAATGCAAGCAAGATTTGAGAATTTCCTGAAACGCAACAACAATTCAGAACTTGCAAGAAAAGTAGTTGAAGAAAGTCAAGTAGAAATTGACTTGTATCAAAAATTCAAGGATTATTATAGTTACGGATTTTACATAGCAAGAAAAAATGAATAAAAGCAGTATCCAACAATACCTATAGTTAATATGGGTTTTGGTGCTTAAACGAAAGATAAATAAAAAAAGGGTCTGTTATAATCCGAAAAGTTAGCGTCTTTTTACACGCTACGTTTCATACACAAAACCGTTAGCATTCATTATGCCCTGTCCTGAAATAAGGCTACATAATTTTAAACATTATGTACAAAAACGACAGAGTAACTAGACGGTATTCAGAACCTTTTAAACTCAAAATTTTAGCCGAATTTACAACGGGAAAACACAACAAGTATCAACTTGGTAAATTATATGGAATTGCTCCTACTACCATTAATGAATGGATTAAGAAGTATGACCGTAAAGATCTTATGAACACAAGATTTATGGTAGAAACTAATGATGAAATATCACGTATTAAAGCACTTCAAAAAGAGATTGAACAACTTAAGAAACTTCTTCTTAAAAAAGACTTAGATCAAATGGTTGATGAATCTTACCTTGAAGTCGCTGCTCTAAAGCTTGGCTATAAAAATGTTTTAGAACTTAAAAAAAACTAAATATCTAGCTTTAGAAAAAGCAGTAGGTAAAAACAAAGAATTTACTTCCTGTGCTTTCTAATTCAATAAAGCCAGTAGCTATATCAAGAGGTGAGTTTAATGGAATTGTTTTTACAGGAGTGATTTGTGCCTGTAAGTAAAAAATGTAAATACTAAGGAGATGTTTTTCATAACGTTTGATTTTTTATAGATTTCAATTTTTTGAGGACGCCCTAGTGCTTAGAATTAATTAATCTGTATATAAATACACTTTAAATAAGCCCCTTCTTTAAAACCTATAGGATGGTCTGTATCGTGTAAGGTACTTTCTAAAATAGTATATTTTGCATTGTTTCTTTGAAGTACGTTTTCTATCAAATTAAAAAACATTTCAGAAGTTATTCTAGAACTGCAAGAAGCCAATACAAGTGTTCCTTTTTTCTGAACTAGTTTTAAACCAAGTTGTGTTAGTTTTTTATAACTCGCCAAGGCTCTGTCTATTTCTGCTGCGCTTTTGGCAAAAGAAGGAGGGTCAATCACAACAATATCAAACTTAGCTCTTACTTTTGCTAGTTTGTCTAGTTCTTCAAAAGCATCTCCAGTAATGGTGTGATGTTTTCCTGTAAATGGATTTAGTTTGGCATTGCTTTTGGCTATTTCTAGTGCAGGGTTGCTAATATCTAAACTGGTTACAGTTTTTGCACCACCCGCCAAAGCGTGTACGGAAAAACCACCAGCATAAGAAAAAACATCTAAAACAGTTTTTCCTTTTGCCATTTCACCTACTTTTTTTCTATTATCTCTATGATCTAAAAAGTATCCTGTTTTATGACCGTGAATTACGTTGGCAGAAAAATTGATACCGTGTTCTTTAAAAATAATGACTTCGTTTTTAAGTTCACCGTCTAAAATTAGACCATCGGTTAAATTGAAGTCACTTAGTTCTTTTTGTACATTTCTACTCAACCTTAAAACCGTAGTAGTAGCTTTACTAGTTTTAATTAAACTAGGCAAAATGTCTTTTAAATACGGATACCAAAAAGAAGCATACAACTTTATTACCAATACATCGTCGTATACATCAGCAATAAGAGAAGGAAGGTTATCATTCTCTCCAAAAACAAGTCGATAACTATTAGTATCTGTTTTTAATAGAGGGATTCTTTTTTCAAAAGCCTCATTAACTTTTTTAGAAAACCATGCTGAATTGATGGTAGCAGGTGTATTGGCTTGTAATATTTTAATACGAATAGGTGAATGTGGGTCGTAAAAGCCACAGGCTAAAAATTTGTTTTTTTTACTGTCAAAAATAACAGCGATATCACCAGATTTACCTTCTTTATTTTGTTTAAGAATACTATTTTCAAAAACCCAAGGATGTCCTTTTTTTACTAAGGTTTCAGCAAGAGGTTTTAATTTAATAGCAATTTTATTGGTTGGTATATTGGGTAAATCTATCAAAAGCGTTTTTTAGAGGTTGTTTAAGTATTGTAAAAGGAGTTCAAAAGTAACGATTCCTTTTATAATAAAGTGAAGCCAAACTAAATTAATAGATTCTTATTTAAGAAACTATTTACGAGTATTTAATTAACGGCATATTTTAAAGTTTTGATAACAAAACTTTAAAATATGCCGTTTGAAAAATAACGAAATCGATATAGGTTTCTTTTTTAGGAAAGGAAGCTAATTATGAATTTTACATTATTTACATCATTATTTAATGATTGCTTTAAAAAACGATGTTATATGAATGCTTCTTGAAAAATTTTCAAGAAAAATAAAACAAGGTTAAACAATCTGTAAAAATTAAATTGTACGCTTTTTAAAATATTCCATTGAGTACCTTAGCAGTTAATTAGAAAATAACAACAATATGTAAATAAATTTTATAAAAGGATATAAAAGTTATTTACAGAATCAATAAAATCCAATAAGAGATGAAAATAGGAATATTGAAAGAAACCCAAGTAGGAGATAACCGAGTTTCTTTATCTCCAAAAATAGCCAAACAATTAATAGACAAAGGCTTTAAAATTATTGTAGAAGAAGGAGCAGGAGAGAAATCAGCATATAAAGATGCAGATTTTAAAGAAGTAGGAGTTTCTATAGAGAAAAGAGGAGTTGTTTTTAAAGAGTCGGAAGTTCTTGTAAAAATAAACCCGTTTGATGAAGAAGATTTAAAACTGGTAGACAAAGGACAAGTACTAATGAGTCAATTGTACCATAAGTCGAATCCAGAATTGATTCAAGCAATTGCAGATAAAGGAGCTACCGCTTTTTCTATGGATGCAGTGCCTCGTATTTCAAGAGCACAAGATATGGATGTATTGAGTTCGCAAAGTAATTTGGCAGGATACAAAGCTGTTATTTTAGGAGCTTATGAAATGACGAAGATATTTCCATTAATGATGACTGCTGCAGGAACTATTACACCTTCAAAAGTTTTAATTTACGGAGTAGGTGTAGCAGGGTTACAAGCCATTGCAACAGCAAAACGTTTGGGAGCTGTAGTAGAAGCAACAGATATAAGAACAGAAACAAAAGAGCAAGCAGAATCGTTAGGAGCTAAGTTTATTCAGGTAGACAATTCAGGAGAAGAGTCTGAAGGAGGATACGCAAAAGAAGCTTCAGCAGACTATGCAAAAAGACAAAAAGAAGCCGTAGATAAATCTTTATTTCAGGCAGATTTGGTAATTACAACGGCAAATATCCCTGGAAGAAAAGCACCCGTTTTGATTACAGAAGAGCAAGTGTCTCAAATGAAAAATGGAGCGGTAATTATTGATTTGGCAGCTTCGCAAGGAGGTAATTGTGAAGTAAGTAAAATGGGAGAAACGGTTGTTAAAAACGGTGTAAAAGTTATTGGAACTACCATTGCGCCAGAAAGTGTATCTACAAATGCAAGTGAATTGTATGCAAAAAACATGTTCAACTTTATTATGCATTTAACAGAAGATAACAACTTTAAGTGGGAGTTGGAAGAAGAGATAACAGACGGTACATTGATTGTAAAAGACGGAGAAATTAGAAATAAATAAAATAAGAATCAGATGAATGAATTGGTAGAATTTATAAGTAACAATCTTCAAATAACATATATTTTAATTTTAGCAACTTTTGTAGGAATTGAAATTATAAAGAGTATTCCAGCAGTATTACATACACCGTTAATGTCGGGAGCCAATGCCTTGAGTGGAGTTGTAATTGTAGGAGCAATTTTAGTAATGTTAAACTCTAACCCAGAAAACTATCTAGCTTTAGGTTTAGGGTTTGTAGCGGTGGTTTTAGGTATTGTAAATGTTGTTGGTGGTTTTGCTGTTACCGACAGAATGTTACAGATGTTTAAAAAGAAAAAATAAGGAAATAAATAATTTAAGTTTAACAGCTAGTGATTTTTATCAGTAGTAAAAACTAAGAAATAATGAGTATTATATTAAGTATTATATATCTAATAGCAACAGTAACATTTGTTGTAGGTTTAAAAATGTTAGGACATCCAGAAACGGCCAAAAAAGGGAATATGACTGCAGCCGTAGGTATGGGATTGGCAATTGTAGGAGCTATATTTTTATCTGACAAAGAAGTTCCAACAATAATTTATGCTTTAATTGGTATTGCTCTTTTAGTAGGAGGAATTATAGGATGGGTTATCGCTATAAAAGTAGAAATGACAAAGATGCCAGAATTGGTGTCGCTCTTTAATGGATTTGGAGGTGCCAGTGCAGCATTGATTGGTTTGGTGGAATTCGGAAATATTACAGCAGCAACAGAAGCAACTATTTTTGCAACGGTTCTTTCAGGAGTTGCCATTGGAGCAATTACGTTCTCAGGAAGTTTAGTAGCTTGGGGAAAACTAAATGGATCTTTAAAAAGTGTAGTGAAAATTCCACAATACAATATTGTAAACAATCTGTTTTTTATAGGAATTATCGCTTTTTCTACTTTTATGGTGTATACAGGAGCTAATAGTCAAGTGTTATTGTATGTTTTGTTGGTAGCAGGTTTGGTGTACGGTGTTTTATTTGTATTGCCTATTGGAGGGGCAGATATGCCTGTAGTAATTTCTTTATTAAACTCTTTAACAGGTATTGCAGCAGCAATTACAGGAGTATTGTATGACAATATGGTTATGTTAGTAGGAGGTATTTTAGTAGGATCGGCAGGTATTATTTTAACAGTTGCTATGTGTAAAGCAATGAACAGAACTTTAGGATCTGTTATTTTTGGAGGCTTTGGAGAAACAGATGCAGCAGAAGGAACTAACAAAACTTTAGGAACCATTAAAAATACCAATGCTTCAGATGCAGCTATTATGATGAACTATGCAACCAACGTAATTATTGTACCAGGTTATGGTTTGGCAGTAGCACAGGCACAACACGTAATTCACGAATTAGAAGAACTGTTGGCAGCTAAAGGAGTTAATGTAAAATACGCTATTCATCCCGTAGCAGGTCGTATGCCAGGGCATATGAATGTATTGTTGGCTGAATCGAATGTAGAGTATGACTTATTGGTTGAAATGAGTGATATAAATCCTCAATTTAACAATGCAGATGTTGTATTGGTAGTAGGAGCAAATGATGTTGTAAACCCAGCAGCACACAACGATCCTTCAAGTCCAATTTACGGAATGCCAATTTTAGATGTTGAAAATGCAAAACATATTATTGTAAACAAACGTAGTATGAAAGCAGGATATGCAGGAATTGAAAACGAATTGTTCTACAACTCTAAAACATCTATGTTGTTTGGTGATGCCAAAGCAGCTTTGACAGAGCTAGTAGGAGAGTTAAAAAATATGTAAGTATATTTTTATTGAAACTAAAAACCCCTCACAGATTATTGAAATTTGTGAGGGGTTTGTTTTTAGAATTAAATTTTAAATGTTTTTTATATGAAAACGAAGTCATGTGAAGAATGGTAAAATTTAGATATGGAATAGTTCCATAAATTTATTAACTAACACGATCGAATTTTTCAATGCACTTTTTTGATACAACAAGTCTGATTTTTTCAGATATTTGCAACTTATTTTTTTAAGATGGCACAAAAACCAAGTATTCCTAAAGGAACTAGAGATTTTTCTCCAATTCAAATAGCAAAAAGAGATTATATTTTTGGAACAATAAAGTCGGTATTTCAAACATTCGGATTTCAACCTATCGAAACCCCTTCATTTGAAAACTCAGCCACTTTAATGGGGAAATATGGAGAAGAAGGTGACCGATTGATCTTTAAAATTTTAAACTCAGGTGACTATCTTAAAAAAGCAGATTCAGCTTTACTTGCAGAAAAAGAGAGTACAAAGTTAATCTCATCTATCTCTGAAAAAGCATTGCGTTATGATTTAACGGTTCCTTTTGCACGTTATGTTGTACAACACCAAAACGAATTGGAATTGCCGTTTAAACGTTTTCAGATACAACCAGTATGGAGAGCAGACCGCCCACAAAAAGGACGTTTTAGAGAGTTCTATCAATGTGATGCAGATGTTGTAGGAAGCAAGTCGCTTTGGCAAGAAATAGAATTTATTCAATTATATGATACCGTTTTTAGTAAGTTAAAACTAGTAGGTACGACTATCAAAAT
>CBDEUL010000010.1:0-250118 GCA_965243265.1 Flavicella sp. | reverse complement strand
ACCAAAAAGGCTAAAAGAAACAATGTTTCTGTTGAAGAGTACAAACTAACACATTTAAGTACACGGCAATTAAACGTGCATTTTAATGGCAATGAAATAGAAAAAATTTTACAGCAAGCCGTATTAAAACTACCTGAAAAACAAAGACTTGTTTTTAACATGAAATACTTCGATAATATGAAATATGAAGATATTTCAGAAATTTTAGAGACCTCTGTTGGAGCCTTAAAAGCTTCTTACTTCCATGCCGTAAAAAAAATTGAAGAATCTCTTAAAAAATATTAAACCTTTATACTGAAAAAAAGTCTAAACAATATGAAGAACCAACAAAAGAGACATATAGACTTTCTTGATTTTACTTCTGAAAAAAAAACAGGGTTTACTTTGCCTGAAAATTATTTTAAAGAGTTAGAAGCTGAACTATTCTTAAAAATAAAAACAGTAGATACTTCTTCTCCAAAAGAAGGGTTCCTAACACCTGAAAATTATTTAGAAACAAGTCGTAAAGAAATTTTTAAACAAACTAATTCTTTACAAAAACGAAAAGTTATTTTCTTAAATACTCTTAAAACAGTAGCCAGTATAGCTGCTATATTTTTACTTTATTTTGGTATTCAAACCACAAAGTCTACTCCCCCCTCAACATCCTTTGATTCTTTAACCGATGTAGAAATTAATACGTGGCTTATTACAAATCAAAACATTGTTTTAGAAGATTATACAGTCACTAGCACAGCATCAGTAGAAAATTTTTCAGAAGACATACTTACTAAAAATGACCTTCTTTTTTATTTAACAGAAACAGCACCTGATTTAATTTATTAAAAGTTTATTATGAAAAAAATTATCACATTAATTGCTTTCGTGTTTTGTTTTAGCGCCAGTTCTCAAAACCAAGGCTCTAATAAAATTAAAGATTTAAAAATTGGGTATATCAATTCACAATTAGACCTTACACCAGAGCAGTTAGAAAGCTTTTGGCCTATTTATAATAAAATGTATGTAGACAAAAAATCTATCAGAGCAGAAAAAATTGTCTCAGTAAAAAAAGAGCTCAAAATAAAAGGAGGCATTGAAAATTTAACCAATGAAGAAGTTAAAAAATTAAACAAAAAATTATTAAGTATTGATAATGAAACCATGCTTAGTAAAAAAGCATATTACAAAAAACTAGAAGAAATTATAGGTTTAGAAAAAGTTTTAAAACTACAACTTACAGAAATCAGCTTTAATAACAAGCTTATAAAACAGCTCCAAAGCTATGAACAAAATAAGTAGCCTCCCCACTTGTTTGTAAGTCTATTCAAAATCAATAATTTGGATAGACTTATTTTTTACGTTTACTCCCCTCTTACCCTTTCTGCTTCTGCTTTCAAAGCTACTCTTGCCTCTAAAGCAATAGGATCAAGTGCTAAAATGGCTGTATTTTCTTCCAATAATAAATCTAAAGTTTCGTATTTATCTGTACGCAAATTATACAATTCCTCCTTACCTGTATCTATTTCATAAATCAGCTTGTAAGTATCATTTCTTACAGCATAAGAACCGTTGTTATTATTTCCCGGAACTTCAACATACACATACTCTCTACTTCCTTCTCCACCGACTTCCAAAAGGTTTTTAAAACTTTTACTATTGTGTATTGAATCTACATTTACTCCTGCTATTGCTGCAATAGTAGCAAACAAATCTGTAGTGCTAAGCAAAGCATCTGTTTCTCTTCCTACCCTAACATTAGGACCTGAAACAACCAAAGGTACATTGATACCTCCTTGGTAAATAGACCCTTTTCTATGCTTGGTAGTATCATCGTATTGAGCTACTCCTTTAGGAGTTCCGTTATCTCCTATAAAAATAATTACTGTATTTGCCCTTTCTTCAGCAGACATACTCGCTATCAAACGTCCCATTTCATAATCCATAGCCTCCAACATAGCCAAATAATAAGGCAACCTATTGCCTGAATCATAATCTGGTAATTGCCTAGAGGGCGAATTTACATCCAACACATTATTATCAGGTCTGTGAAAAGGTGTATGCGCTGCATTATAGGCCACCCATAAAAACCAAGGCTTTGTTTGCTGTGCTTTCCAATCAATTGCTAACTGTGTGTATTTTGTTGTTGAATAATTTTCTTGTTTTTCCTCATCTGTAGTAGACGTAAGAAATGTAGAAATCTCATTTTCTATCAAATCATATTCCCAATAATCAGGTACTCCTCCCCCTAAGCTACCAGAATAAGTATCTATTCCCATTGTTTGGGTTGGGTGTGTTGCTTCATTACCTAAATGCCACTTTCCAAAAACCGCATGTGCATAGGCATTCCCCGTTTGTTCATCTAAATAAGTTTGTAATGATTTATGAGTTCCTGACAATGTTCCGTGAATTGGCGCCAATACATCTGTATGTACACCATGTTTTCCTGTTAATATAGAAGCTCTTGTTGGCGAACATAAAGCATAAGACCATAAATTATCAAATACCAACCCTGTAGACATTAACCCCTCTAATGTTGGCATTACAGGCTTTTGAACTCCTTGAAAATCTTCAACTCCCATATTGTAATTAGGTGTTGCATCTAAGCTCATATCATCTGCAATAAACAACAAAATATTAGGTCGCTCTTGAATCTCAACAAGCTCTTCTTCATTTGATATTGCATCATCTCCTTCTGTGCTTTCTATTTCTTCTAAGACATCAGGATTACAACTTAAAAATGCCCCTATAAAAATTGTAAAAAAGCAAAGCCTTTTCATCATATCTTTTAATCTCATAATTGATCCTTTTATATCCAATGTATACTAATAAAACAGCTTCTATATAAATTACCCTACCTTAAAAACACATGAATTACGCTCTATTTTAAATCCTTTTTATATTAGTTTTAAACCTTACTCAAAAAAAGAGGTCTTAAAGCTAACTAACCAAAAACCACAAAATGTCAAAAAAGAACTTAAATGCAATAACGGCACTTTCTTTAAGTATTAGTATTGTTTACCTATGGTTTGGATTTTTAAAATTCTTTCCCGAATTAAGTCCCGCCGAAACCTTAGCAAAAAACACCATTCGTTTACTAACCACACATCTAATCCCTACACATATAACTTTTATATTATTAGCTATTTGGGAATGTTTAATAGGCTTTTTAATTGCCCTAAAAAAAACACGCAGAATAGGTGTGTTCTTAGCATTGGTACATATGGCAGCTACTTTTAGTCCTTTTTTACTGCTCCCCTCATCAACCTATAATGAATCTTTATATTCCCTAACACTTATAGGACAATACATTATTAAAAATATCATTATTGTTTGCGCTTTATTTGTGATTCTTCCTGAAAAGGAAAGGAGAACCTTTTAGCCTTTAAAAATATCCTTACTTTTACGGATCTTAAATAATTTAGAACCGTAATTACTCATAGCATGCAGGAATCTTTAAAGGCACTCAAAGAAATTTTAGACGGAGCGCTTTACACTGACAGTTTACATAAAAGTATTTATGCCACAGATGCTTCTGTTTACCGAAAAATACCTTTAGCCATAGCATTGCCTAAAAACAATGAGGATCTAAAAAAATTAACACTCTTTGCTACAAAACATAAAATAAGCCTTATTCCTAGAACTGCAGGAACTTCATTGGCCGGTCAATGCGTTGGAGACGGTATTGTTGTAGACACATCTAAACATTTAAACAAAATAATTTCTTTCAACGAAAAAGAAAAGACCGTTACATTACAACCTGGAGTTATTAGAGATGATTTAAACAGGTACCTAAAACCTCACGGAGTATTTTTTGGACCTAATACTTCTACTTCTAATAGATGCATGATTGGAGGTATGGTTGGTAACAATTCATCTGGTACAACCTCTATCCAATATGGAGTTACAAGAGACAAAGTTCTTGAATTAAAAACCATTTTGAGTGATGGTAGTGAAGTCACATTTAAGGAAATTTCTACAACCCAATTTATAGAAAAATGCAATGGTACTTCTTTAGAAAGTAAAATTTACAAACATATATTTGATACCCTTTCTAAAAAAGAAATTCAAACCGAAATTCACAAAGAATTCCCCAAACCTACCATTCATAGACGTAACAATGGTTATGCTATAGACGCACTATTAAAAGCTGATATTTTTGGTGGTACTGAGCCAACGATAAACCTTTGTAATATTTTGTGTGGTAGTGAAGGAACACTTTCTTTTACTACAGAAATAACGCTAAAATTAGATGATTTAGCTCCCCAATACAGCATTATGGTAGGAGCGCATTTTAATAGCATACAAGAAAGTTTAGAAGCTGTTGTGGTGGCAATGAAACACAAATTGTACACCTGTGAATTGATGGATAAAATTATTCTAGATTGTACAAAAAATAACAGAGAACAAACCAAAAACAGGTTTTTCTTAAAAGGAGATCCTGAAGCGATTTTAATGTTAGAAGTTGCCTCTGATAATCTTGAAGAAGTAGAAAAACTAGCCGATAATTTGATTGAAGATCTACAACAAAATAATTTTGGCTACCACTTTCCTAAAATTTTTAATCAGAATATTTCTAAAGTACACGATTTAAGAAAAGCTGGTTTAGGCCTTTTAGGAAATATTGTGGGTGATAACAAAGCCGTTGCTTGTATAGAAGATACTGCTGTTGAATTAAAAGATCTTCCCAATTACATTGCCGAATTTACTCAGATGATGGAAAAGTTTGAGCAACAAGCTGTTTACTATGCTCATGCTGGTGCTGGAGAAATTCACTTACGCCCTATTCTTAACCTAAAGAAAAAAGCAGATGTAAAACTCTTTAGAGAAATTACTACACAAACAGCCAAACTTGTAAAAAAATACCAAGGTGCTTTTAGTGGTGAACATGGAGACGGAATTGTACGTTCTGAATTTATTCCGCTTATGATTGGAGAAAAAAACTACCAAACCATCAAAGCTCTTAAAAACACCTTTGACCCTAACCATATATTCAACAAAGGCAAAATTGTAAATGCACTCCCTATGGATGTCAATTTACGATTTCAAGAAAACCATACTGAACCTGATATAAGTACTTTATTAGACTTTTCTGACAGTCAAGGAATTTTGAGAATGACTGAAAAATGTAATGGATCTGGTGACTGTAGAAAGTCGATAGAAGCTGGAGGAACTATGTGTCCTAGTTATAGAGCTACAAAAAACGAAAAAGATACTACAAGAGCTAGAGCAAATGCTTTGCGTGAATTTTTAACCAATAGCACTCAACAAAATAGATTTCAACACAAAGAACTTTACGATGTTTTTGACCTGTGCTTGAATTGTAAAGCCTGTGCCAGTGAATGCCCTAGCAATGTAGATGTAGCTAGTTTAAAAGCCGAATTCTTACATCAATATTACCTAAAAAATGGAGTTCCTTTTAGAGCCAAATTGTTTTCTAACAATTATAAGTATAATAAAATAGGAAGTAAATTACCGCAACTAACAAATTACTTGCTAAACACAAAACTTAGCAAACAAATAATGGGAATTGCTCCAGAAAGAAACCTTCCAAAACTTAACTCCATTACTTTAAGAAAATGGTATCAAAACAATAAAAACAGACTTGAAAAAGAAAACGCTCCACTAGGAAAAGTATATTTATTTTGTGATGAATTCACCAATTTTTATGATGTTACTACAGGTATAGATTGTTTAGAGCTTTTAGCTAAAATTGGATATGCTCCCATTATTATTGAACACGATGAAAGTGGTAGAAGTGCCATTTCTAAAGGTGTATTAAGCATTGCCAAAAAGAAAGCTAACGCAAATATTGCCCTTTTTAAGAAATATATTTCTAAAGAAACACCACTCATAGGCATTGAACCCTCCTCTATTTTAACCTTTAGAGACGAATATTTACGTTTGGCTGATGACAAACAAAGTGCTAAAGAAATTTCAAAAAACACCTTTACCATAGAAGAGTTTTTAAAAACAACTTTTGACAAAGGACATTTGCCTCAAAACTTATTTACAAACAAACATAAAATTGTAAAAATTCATGGACATTGTCATCAAAAATCTTTGAGTACCATGGAGCCTACATTTAGTATTTTAAACATTCCTAAAAACTATAAGGTTACCTTGTTAAATACAGGATGTTGTGGAATGGCAGGATCGTTCGGATATGAAAAGGAACACTATAAGCTTAGCATGCAAATTGGTGAAAACTCCCTTTTTCCTAAAATTAAAAATTTAGAACCCAACACAATTATTGCTGCCGCAGGAACCAGTTGCAGACATCAAATAGAAGATGGTGTAAACAAAACTTCCAAACACCCTGTAAGCATTCTTAAAGAAGCCTTGTTATAAACTTAAATTATTCTTGTAATAATTCGTCTATTATTTTTCTTGTTTTAGTGCTGTTCCAATCGGCTGCTCCATATTTAGAAATTACAATCTGTCCCTTTTTATCTATTAAAAAACTAGCCGGAATTGTATTTTTTTCTAAAAACTGTGCTGGTGGATTACTTACACTATTGTAAACAGGCAAGTTATAACCCGACTTTGAAAAATAGTCGTCCACCGTTTTAGCATCTTCATTTGTAACAAAAATAAAAATTACCTTATCCTTATAATCATTATACAAACTTTGTAACATTGGAAATTCAGCTCTACATGGAGGACACCATGTTGCCCAAAAGTTTACAAAAACAACTTTACCCTGTGTATCTTTAAACGCTAAACGCTCTCCATCTATTCCTTTTAAAGACCAATTATATGTAGTTAAATTTTCTACAGAATCATTGACCGATGGAGAAAAAGAAAATCCACGTATTAACCACTCCTTTGCAGGTGTCGTTAAAAAAACAACTATTAAAAGGGCAAACCCTATATCTGATTTATGTTTAAATAAAAATTTCTTCATCTATTATTCTTTTAAAACAAATTTTAAACCTCTACTTTTAATACAAAAGTACACTATCAACATTAGAATTTAATTTATGCACTTTGATATTTTTGATAAAAAAAAAGAACTTCTAAAAAACCTCGATTTAATTGGTTATGAAGCCCAATACAAACTAGCTCCTGAGTTTAGAGAAATCCCCAATTTAAAAAACATATCAGCAAAAAAACCTAGAAAAGCTGCTGTATTGGCGTTGTTTTACCCTGACAAAAATAACAATACCCATATGGTACTAACCTTAAGAGCCAATTACAAAGGCACACATGCCTCACAAATAAGTTTTCCTGGTGGAAAATTTGATAAAATCGACAACTCGTTATCAGAAACCGCAAAAAGAGAATGTTTTGAAGAAATTGGTATTCAACAAAAAGAAATCACCATTTTAAAAGAAATTTCGGATATCTACATTCCTCCTAGTAACTTTTTGGTAACTCCCTTTATTGGAAGCACCGATATAACACCCAACTTTACAAAAAATTATGAAGTTGAAGAGCTTATAGAAATCAGCTTAGAAGACTTACTTTACAATACTCCCATCACCTATATAAATAAAGACATCTCTTACGCTAAAAACATAAAAATTCCTCATTACAATATTAAAAACCATATTGTTTGGGGAGCTACCGCTATGATTATCAGTGAAATTAAAGAACTCTTAAATTCCCTTTAAGGTACCATAAGTTTTTGTAAATTTGTGAGCATTAAAAAATGAACTACGTATCATGAAACTTATTAAGAAAAATCCTTTTGGTCACATTTTATTTATAAAAAAATGGCTCATTAGACTTGTGGGAGTTATATCTCACAAACGTTATAATAAGTTTAATAAACTTCAAATTGAAGGATCTGAAATTATTCGAGATTTACCTGATACAAATGTTCTTTTTGTAGCCAATCACCAAACTTATTTTGCCGATGTTGCTGCAATGTACCACGTGTTCAATGCTGCTTTAAAAGGACGTGTAGACAGCCTTAAAAACATTGGATATATTTGGAGTCCTAAACTAAATATGTATTATATAGCTGCGGCAGAAACTATGAAAGCAGGAATTCTTCCTAAGATTTTCGCCTATATGGGGTCAGTATCTATACAACGTACTTGGAGAAGTGATGGTAAAGATGTAAAAAGACAAGTAAAAATGTCTGACATTAGTAATATTGGAACTGCTTTAAATGATGGCTGGGTAATTACCTTCCCTCAAGGAACAACAAAACCTTTTAACCCAATTAGAAGAGGTACTGCACATATTATCAAAACTTACAAACCTATTGTTATTCCTATTGTTATTGATGGGTTTAGACGTTCTTTTGATAAAAAAGGATTGCTCATTAAAAAGAGAGGTGTTTTGCAAACAATGGTGATCAAAAAACCTTTGAATATTGATTACGATAATGATTCATTTGACGATATTGTAAAACAAATAGAGTTTGCTATTGAACAGCATCCTTCTTTCTTAAAGGTACTCTCTGTTGAAGAATACAAAAAACAAGAAGACGCTTTAAATAAAGAGCGTGAATTCTGGAAATCATAAGTATATTCTTTCTTAAAAAAACATCCCGTACTATAAATAGAATTAATTGTTTTCTGTATATTTATCATCAAATATTATACAATGACAATTACGCAATTAAAGTACATTTTAGCAGTAGCAGAACATCAAAACTTCACTATAGCTGCAGAACATAGCTTTGTTACACAGCCTACTTTAAGTATGCAAATTCAAAAACTTGAAGACGAGCTTGACGTTCAAATATTTAACCGTACCAAAAAACCTATTCAGCTTACTGATATTGGACTAAAAATAGTAGAACAAGCAAAAACCATTGTTGATGAGAGCAATAGAATTAACGACATTGTACATCAACAAAAAGGATTTGTAGGCGGTGAATTTAAAATAGCCATAATACCTACTATTATGCCTACGTTATTACCCCTATTTCTAAAAAAATTCGCTACTTCATATCCTAAAGTAAACTTACATATTGAGGAACTAACAACAGAAGAAATTGTTAAAAAGCTAACCGATGGTCATATAGATATGGCAATTGCAGCTACACCCCTTGAAAATGAGCATATAAAAGAAAAACCTTTGTATTATGAACCTTTTGTAGGTTTTATACCTGAAAGTCATAAACTGTTTCAAAAAAATAAAATTACAGTGGATGAATTGGAAGTAGATGATTTACTCCTCTTAGAAGACGGGCATTGTTTTAAAGAGAGTATTTTAAATATTTGCAGCTCTTTTAAAACTAAAAACAACAAATCATTTCGTTTAGAAAGTGGAAGTTTTGATACGCTTATAAAACTATCTAAAGATGAATTGGGAATGACTTTACTGCCTTACCTACATACTTTAGATATTAATGAAGCTGATAAAAAATTTCTTCGAGAATTTGAAGCTCCTGTCCCTGCCAGAGAAGTGAGTATTATTTATCATAAATCACAACTAAAAATGCAGCTCATTGAAGCATTAAAAACAACTATAGACGGTCTGGTTAGAGGTGCTATTTCTTTTAATGATGTAAAAATTATTAGCCCCCTGCAAAAAAAATAATTCAAAAAAAAAGAACTCAAAATTGAGTTCTTTTTTTTTACTTAACAATTGCCAAACTAGGATACAGTTCTGGTTTATTACTTATAAACTCTGTTAACCATATTCGTAATTCTTCAATTTCGTGCGGTAATAATTTTCTTACAGCTTTTTCTACCTCCTTGCAAAACAATTCAGTATTAAAGCTTACCTTTTTTAAAACCGTTTTTGTATAATCAAATACTTCTCTTGCCATCTTTAATTAATCTTTATTCTTTTTCTTTACATTTCAATTTACATCAAAAATAGAAAAACACAACCTAAAAAAGAATCTTTTTAATGACTTTAACAGACTGCTTATTTTTTTTACAAGCTATTGATCTTTTCAGTTAAATTTTCAGAAATTTCTTGTAATTCTGACGCTATTAACTTAAAGTGTGCTTTTTGATTTTCTACATCTTTGATATGGATTTTATCCATTAAACTATCAAATGCAGTAATTGCTTCATTAATGATTTCTTGAGATTTTGAAATATCTGGTTTTTCTGTTACAAACTCCCATACATAGCAAGCTTCAATAAGATCTCCTAATGTATTGTGTATGTCTTTTTTTAAATTTTTAACTGATGCCATCTTCTTATTTTTTGTTTTATTTCTAACAAATTTACATCATTTATTACAAAAGATACCATAGTCTGCTACTTAGTTTTTTTTATAAAAATGTTGATAAATCATTCAATTCATTTAAACTCGTATAAGCTCTTTTCTCCGATTCTTTTTTTGATACTTTTTCATGTTCCCAAGTGGTATGGAAAGGAATATGAATAGCAGAAGCTCCTATATTTAATACAGGTAATACATCTGACTTTAAAGAGTTTCCTATCATTAAAAATTCTGACGGATCAATATCTAAATGTTTTACTATTTTTAAATAATCTGTCTCTTTTTTATCACTCATTACCTCTACATGGTGAAAAAAATCTAATAGTCCCGATTTTTGTAATTTTCGCTCTTGATCTAGTAAATCTCCTTTGGTGGCTACAATTAATTTATAGTTACCTTTTAAGCTCGCAAGTGTTTCTTTTACTCCTGAAAGTAATTCTATAGGTTTTTCTAACATTTCTTTTCCTATATCTAAAATAGCCTCTATAACTTGAGGTGATACTTGATGATTAGATAGGTTTAAAGCCAATTCAACCATAGAAAGCACAAAACCCTTTACCCCGTATCCGTAATAGGATAAATTTTTGATTTCTATCTTATACAGCTCTTGGGCTATTTTATTTTCTGTTTCATAAACCGATAACAACTTGGCTACTTTTGCTTCTGCCTCCCTAAAATAGGGTTCATTTACCCAAAGTGTATCATCGGCATCAAAAGCAACCACTTTTATGTTCTTATTTTTTATTTCCATAATTTATTTGCCATCACTAAATCTTCAGGTGTATCAATACCTATTACTTTGTAAGGAGTTTCTACCATTTTAATTTTTTTCCCATATTCTAAAAATCGAATTCCCTCTAACTTTTCAGTTGCTTCATTTTGCTGCATCGGCATTTCTGTAAAAGCCAATAGAGCTGATTTTCTAAAGGCATAAACCCCTATGTGCTTAAAATAATTAGTAGCAATTTCTTTGTCTCTCGGGTATGGTATGGGTGATCTTGAGAAGTACATTACACAATTATCCGTACCCATAACCACTTTTACATTGTTCGGATTTTCTATCTCTTCCCACTCCGTCATGGGGTGTACCAAAGAAGCCAAATCTATTTTTGCTTCTGGATCTTCCTTAAAAACTGCAATCAAATCTTGCAACGGTTCTTTTCTGGTAAAAGGCTCGTCTCCTTGAACATTTACAACAATATCTACATCCAAATTTTTGGCAGCTTCAGCAATTCTATCAGAACCACAATCGTGTTCTTTTAAACTCATAATTACTTTTCCTCCATAAGATTCTACAGCTTCTTTTAAAACTTCACTATCTGTAATTACATATACATCGTCAAATAAATTGGTGTTTTTAGTTGCCTCATAGGTGCGTACAATTACAGGTTTTCCTGCCAAATCTTTCATTAATTTTCCTGGAAAGCGCGAAGCTTCAAATCGTGCAGGAATCATTGCAATTACTTTCATTTCTAGTCTCTTAATTTACAAAGCAACACATGTTGTTTGTTTTTCAAATATAAAAAAATTATCCCCCAAAAACTTTATTCCCCCTCCTTTTAAAACAGGGAATGTTAACAAATACTTAAACTATCACAAACTAAAGTTAAACAACACAAAAACAAACACTTAACCCCATCAACATTATACCTTTGCATCGTAATAACACCGAATAGTATTCCATCATTTTTAGAAAGAAATATATTTTTAACACGTTCAGTTACCTGATTTCAAAAACTTAAAAATTCACCTAGTTGACATATAATCGTCCATAAAACGCATACGCCAGATCCCTAAGTGTTATAAATAGTTCGCTATTTAGAAAGGGAGCTCCAAAAGAGCTCTCTTTTTTTATTATCAACTGTAAAAACAAGGCTTTTACACAACTCACCATAAATAGAAAAATTCTGAATTACAGATAGTTTACCTCTAAATGACAAAGTTTTAATAAATTTGCATTTTTAAAAATGTATTTACAGGTATAAACACCTACACAATACTTCTAGTTAAAAGTCTGTTTGAAAAAATATATTAAATACATAGTACTTATTCTCACTGTTGGAATTATCAAGGGTTTTCAGTTTTTTTCTGAACCAACACCAGCTCCTATAGAAACAACCTCAACGGCTATCCCTCCTGCTGATTTAGAAAAGGAGAAGCCTTTTACTGTAGAAAAGCATCCAGCAGAAACTACTAAAAAAATAGACCATAAATTAGATTCTCTTTTAAGTCGTATTAATAAAAGGCATGATTTTCACGGTTCTATATTAGTAGCCAAAAACAATAAAATACTCTATAACAACCATGTTGGATATGCCGATTTTAGAAAAAAAACAAAATTAGATAGTAGTTCAATATTCCAATTAGCTTCTGTTAGTAAGCAATTTACCGCTGCAGCAATTATGATTTTGTATGAACGAAATCAGCTTCAACTTACAGATACTATTAATAAATACTTCCCTAATTTTCCTTATAAAAACATTACCATCAAACATTTGTTAAACCACACCTCTGGATTGCCAAAATATTTTTGGGTGGCAGAACATCAATGGGATAAAAAAGAAGCTCCTTCTAATATGGAAATGATGGACTTGTTAGAAAAAAGCAATGTGTATAGCTTTTTTAAACCTGGTAGAAATTTTGACTATTCTAATACAGGGTACTTTGTTTTAGCTTCTATTGTTGAAAAAATTAGTGGAAGTAATTTTAGTAATTTTCTTAATGAGAATATTTTTACTCCTTTGGCAATGGACAACTCTTTTGTGTACAGCTGTAAAAACGACACACTAAAGGCGAATCAATTATATGGGTACCGTCTTTATAGAGGATGGCGACATTTAAAAATAGGTGCTACAGTAAACGATGGTGTTGTGGGTGATAAAAATGTATATACAACTTCTGAAGATTTATGCAAATGGATTGTTGGTTTAAACAGTGGTAAAATTATCTCTAAAGAAAATGTAGCACGTATGTATGCTGCTGGAGAAACAAAATATGGTAGAAAAGTACCTTATGGTTTTGGCTTTAGATTGGATGATAAAAAGGAACCTATTATTTACCACCATGGTAAATGGAATGGTTTTAGCACCTCACTTACACAATACCCTGAAGAGGAACTGGTGGTTATTATACTAGAACACACTAGCTATAATGCCATAAACTACCTTAACGGTAGAATAAAAAAAATAGTTACTGAAAATTTTTACAGTTCCGATTTTAAAACCAGTGTTTCGGCTCTTTAACAAAAGCTTGTAAATACTACCTTCTTCTATTTTCCAAATAAATTTTCTTTTTTAGAACAAGTTATTACACATAGGTTGTAAAAACTTAAAATCATTTCAGATAAAACCAATATCTCTAATGTAAAAAGCTACCTTTGCAAACTTATACAAAATTATGACTTTTAAAGACTTAAACCTTGTAACACCTATTCTTAAGGCATTACAAAACAAAGGATATACACAACCTTCTCCTATACAAGAACAAGCCATTCCAATTCTATTAAACGGAACCGATTTATTGGGCTGTGCACAAACAGGAACAGGAAAAACAGCTGCTTTTGCAATTCCTATTATTCAACAATTGCATTTAAAATCTCAAAAAGGACCTAAAAAAATTAAAGCTCTTATTATTACTCCTACAAGGGAACTTGCTATACAAATCAACGATAATTTTACAGCTTACAGTAAAGATACATCGCTTAGAAATGCTGTAATTTTTGGTGGTGTAAAACAAGCAGCACAGGTAGCTACTTTAAAAAACGGAGTAGATATTTTAATTGCAACTCCTGGAAGGTTATTAGATTTGATACAACAAAGAATTATTACGCTACAACATATTGAACACTTTGTATTAGATGAAGCCGATCAGATGTTAGACATGGGGTTTATCAATGATATCAACAAAATTTTAGCAAAATTGCCTAAGAAAAGACAGTCGCTCTTTTTCTCTGCAACCATGCCTAGAAACATTATTGATTTATCTGAAAAAATTCTTTACAACTACCAAAAGGTAACTATAAAACCTAAACAGGCAACTGCTGAAAAAATAGAGCAAGCTCTATACTACGTAAAGAAAACCGATAAAACAGCTCTTTTAATTCACCTACTAAATGAACGAAAAAACGATGCTACCTTAGTTTTTTCTAGAACTAAACATGGTGCTGATAAGGTTGTAAAAAAACTGGCTAAAGCAAATATTACTGCGGCTGCCATCCATGGAAACAAATCTCAAAATGCTAGACAGCGTGCTTTAAAAAACTTTAAAAATGGAGAGTTAAATGTTTTAATAGCAACCGATATTGCAGCACGTGGGATTGATATTGCTGACCTTTCATTGGTTATTAATTTTGATTTGCCTAATATTCCTGAAACCTATGTTCATAGAATTGGTAGAACTGGTAGAGCACAAGCTAGTGGAATTGCCGTTTCTTTTTGTTCTGCTGAAGAAAAGCCTTATTTAAAAGATATTCAAAAGTTGATTTCTCAAAAAATTCCAACTATTAACGAACATCCTTTTATTGAAGATGCTCATGAAGCAACAGAAACAGCAGAAGCTCCTAAAAGGGCTCCCAAAAAGCCTCAAAAAAAGAAACCTCACTTTAAAAGAAAACCAAGAGGCCAACAAAAAGAGAAAAAATAATATTCTTAAAAAGCTAATTTTAAATTTTATAGCTTAGCTTTGTTATAATATATAATATCATAATTAAACATAATGAGCAAAGGAACAGTAAAATTCTTCAATGAAACTAAAGGTTTTGGTTTTATTACTGAAGAAGATTCAAACAACGAACATTTCGTACACATCACTGGATTAATTGATGAAATCCGTGAAGGTGACGAAGTAGAATTCGAATTACAAGAAGGTAGAAAAGGAATGAATGCTGTAAACGTTAAAGTAATTTAATAACAATACATTCTTTTTAAAAGACAAAAATCCTATCAAATTTGATAGGATTTTTTATTTACTACTAGTTTGTGTTGTTTTAGAATTTTAAAACCACATCTAAATCAAACTCATTGTCAATTGCTTTGTCTTTTAAGTCGTTGAAAAAACTTGCCGATCCGTAACGGATTCCGTATTTAGTTCTGTCAACTTCCAATTCTGCTGTAGCTGTGTTTCCTTCTATTTCAATTTCAAATGAAACATTTTCTGTAATTCCTTTAATTGTAAGCTCTCCCTCTACATCGTACTCATTTTCATCATCATCTTCCGTTACTTTGGTAATTACCAACGTTGCTGTTTTGTGCTTTGCTACTCCAAAAAAGTCATCGCTTTTTAAATGTCCTTCTAATTTTTGTTTGTAAGATCCTGTTAAATCTGTTACATTAATTGATTCCATATCTACTACAAAAGCCCCCCCTACTAGTTTGTCCTTTTTAAAATCTAAATGTCCCTCTTTTAAATTGATCGTTCCTTCGTGTTTTCCTGTAACTTTTTCTCCTACCCAGTTAATGGTGCTTTCTGCTGTTTTTACTTCTTTTGTGTCTGTTTTAATAGCTGTAAAAGAAAATGTTACAAATGCAATTGCTAAAATTGCCAAAGTTGATTTCATTGCTGTTGTTTTCATGTTTGTTTATTTTAATTGTTTAGTTCTTAATTTATTTAATAGTATTTCTAATTGTTGTTTTTCTGGTACTTCTAATTGTTTTAATATTTCTGTTTCGTATTTAATAAGTACTGGATCTATGGTATTTAATAATTGTAATCCTCTTTTTGTTATTAATATTTCTATTTTACGTCTATTCTCTTTACACTCATAACGAGTTACTAGCTCTTTTTGTCGTAATTTTTCTATAAGCCTTGTGGTATTACTCATAGGTGATATCATTCGCTGTTGAATATCTGACAGGTTTGCTGGCACTCCTTTTTTACCTCTTAAAATACGCAATACATTGTATTGCTGCTGTGATAACTCGTATTTTTTAAAAAAATCATTCACCTTTTCATTTATCCAACTACTCGTTGTTAACAGGTTCACAACTAATTTTTGATCTAAAAAAACATTTTCTGATTTCATACACTTCAACTAAACCCTATACAACTGTTGTATATACAACAAATATAAGTTATTTTTTCTATTAAACAGTAAAACTGTTCTTTTTATCATTTTTTTAACAAATAAAATTAAAAACTCATTTACAAATAGTTAACATGTTAGCTTTTTAATTAAATCTATAATTTACCTCCGAGCCCTGAGCTTGTCGAAAGGCAACAAACTCCAACATAGCTACCTTTCAAAAAACAGAATACACAATTTACCTCCCGAACCCTGAGCCTGTCGAAGGGCTAACTTTTAAACTCTGAATAATTTTTAGAGTACTTCACCAGCTCCTCCAACCTGTTACTCATCAAAGCCTCTTTCTTTTTCCTACTCCAACCTTGTATCTGTTTTTCTCTATAAAAAGCAATATCTATACGATCATACTCCTCATAATACAATATTTTTATTGGTACGTACTTTCGAGTATGCTTAGCTCCTTTTCCTGCTAAATGCTCTTCAAATCTTCTTTCTAAATTTTTAGTGCTTCCCGTATAATAACTTCCATTACTACACAGCAATATATAAGTGTATCCTTTCATAGCTATACCAAAATACAAAATTGAAAGGTTTCATCAAATCAGGCTTCGACAGGCTCAGCCTACTTATACCTAACAAATAAAACTATTTAAAACTCGAGCTCTGAGCCTGTCGAAGGGCATATAACTCTAATTCATTTAATAACACGTACTACTAACATTAGTAAAGTATTCTTAAAAATGAAAAAAACTACTCTAAATTAATAAAGTAGTTTTTTGTATTATTTCTGTCCCAGTAGCTAACGGCACTAATTACAAACTAGGACCATCACAGGGGATTTTACTTTCCATAATGATAACGACAAGCTGCAATTAATAATTGGTCATTTTCATATTTGTAAACCAATCGATGTTCTGATGTTATTCGTCTTGACCAATAACCTTGCAAATCTCCTTTTAAAGCTTCGGGTTTTCCTATACCTTCAAAAGGTGTTCGCATACAACTTTTAATGAGTTCATTAACTCGTTTTACTATTTTCTTATCAACTTTCTGCCAATACAAATAATCTTCCCAAGAAGAAGTAGACCAAGTTAATTTCATCTATTCAATTAAGTCTTTTTCTAGACCCTTTTCTGCTTCCAGTTCTTTGATAGAGTTTAATAAAATATCTCTGTTTTTTCCTGTTAGCAGATAAGTTGTTTCCTTTAACGAATTGTATTCATCCAATGATATTAAAACGAGGTCTTTACCGTTTTTACGCTTGATAATTATATCACTTACATCATTGATCACTTTATCGAACCAATGCTTTAGATTTGAACGAAAGTCTGTATAATTTACTGTTTCCATAATACAAAGATAGCGAAAAGTACTTAAAAAAGTACTCAAACACAATGAGATGATATTTATTAATATTTTCTATAAAATAAATAAAGCTCCTACACATATGTAAAAACTTTACTTTTTATTGTTTTACTAGAATAGCTTACTCATAAACGGTACTAGTTAAAAACTAGCACTAGCGACTGCCTGACAAACTAGAGCCATCAGGGGAAAACATTATTCTTCTTTCCATTTACAATAAAGGCGACAAAGACACTATTTCTGACACAAAAATTCAAGAACTACTAAAACAAATAAACCCATAAAAAAATGCCAACTCGTAATTAAACAAGTTGGCTTTTGTATTCCCTGTAACTAACGGCACTAGTATATACTAGCGCTAGCGGGGAGCTAAATTAAATACTTTATAAAACAAAAAAAGCTCCTACATCTCTGTAAAAGCTTTTCTTATATTTTCTTATTTCCTTAAACTATATTACTGACCACAGAAGCTACCGCACAAATCCTTTCGTGTGGTTTATTACAAAACATTCTTAATAAAAAACTCTTACATTTCTGTAAAAGCTTTCCTATATCTTAAAACCTTAATTTAATTCAAAACCTGATTTTATAATCTTGGATTTGTTGGTGACTTCTTTAAAGTATATCTTATTATTTTGAGGATTCTTTATTGAATACTCAACAATAAAATACCGACCTAATAACTGCCTACTCCTATTGCCTTTCTGAATACTTCCTTGGAACTTTTTTGTTCCAACAAAAAAGTAGTATTTAAAATGAGGAGATTTAGCAATTACTTCAATATCATTAATGATACATACTGTTGTCTTTCCAAAACTAGCTAATTCTTTTTCACTTTTTGCTCTAAAATATTCTGTAAGCCCAATAGTAGTTATTACAATCAGAATAACAACTATATGTGCAGGTTTTATATTTTTCTCCATAATACAATTAATCATTTAATTTACCAACACCTGTTGTAGCAGCTCCTAAACCAATATTTGCATATGTTTTAAACAACACTTCTTGTACTTTCGTAATACTTTTGGAATTCAAAGGCATATCACCGTGTATTTTACCTGAAGCCTTAGCACCTGCTGCTGTTATAACAGCAGCTGATAAAGATTTTTCAAATACAATTCCCTTATCTTCAACAGAACCATTAATTAAAGCTTGACTACCATAAGTAAATGTACTTCCTTTAAAAATGGTAGAAATTACTACATCTGCAAAATCTACTTTAGTCAAATCTCCTCCGTTAGCCAATGTTTGACCAAAAAAATCCCCCCCTCCAGATATCAACATCTCCTCAAGAGAATTTATTCCTAATGTCGTCATAGATTCCAAAGCAAAAGGAAGTGCCAAAACGACAGCTGCTGCTTTTGTTGCATCATGTGTCATAAAGTCAAACTGAGCTTGATGGATAGATTGGACTAAAGGATTACTCATTGTCCTAGCATGATCGGTGGTTTGCCCAGTAATTGTTACTTCATTTAAACCGAATGCAAAATCTGTCTGCCAAGTTTCTCCATCCCAAGTCCATGAATTTCCTCCTCCATCTAAAGTAGAACTTCCTGCATCTCCATGAGCACATGGATTTCCGTTCTCATCTACACATCCACCATCTGGGTCTACTAACATATTGGGTCTATTACCCATCGCCAAGTATGGAGAAAAATATTGTCCATAAGGATCAGTAGTTAACCAACGGTTAATACGAGTATCATACAGTCTCAATTGGAATGCAGGTTTTCCAGTCTCTGGGTCAGTTTCTGCAAATTGTCCTTGATATCCATAACGGTAACTTCCGTTTAAAGAATTTCGATTAGGCATTTGCATCCCGCCGGGATAGTAATCCGCAAACATAGAAGGTGTCGTACTTCCTTTGGTTACTACGGCTCGTACATTTCCTAAATGGTCTGTTAACTCATAGTTTGTATTGCCTCCTTTTTTGTAAACGCCTAACCTACTAGCTCCGTAAATTGGATACTCTACGATAGCGGGCAATAATAAAGGTGGTCCATTACCGATAGTCGTAATCCCTGATGGCTGACTTACTATTGAAATTACCGAACCAGCTACATCTCGTATATAATACTGCGCTTCTGCTATTTCTCCATTGGTATAAGTTAACTTTCGTACTCTAAAACCTTTGTCATTGTAAAAGAACTTGACCAAAGTTACATTATTTTTTTGAACTTCGGAAACTACTGCTTGTGTAAAAATAGTTGCTCTTTTGTTAGCAAAAAGAAAGTGCAAAAATTAGGGCAATAAAAAAGAAAACTGTAAAAGCTTTCTATTTTAGTTAACCTTTACCACACGAAAGGATTCGTGCGGCAGCGGGGCTATTTTAGAATTTTCGATTTATCACGAAAACCATATACAGATAAAAAATAATCATAATATGAATAATCATAAATAAAATACTTATTCACAAAATAATAACTACCATTATTAATTCTAAATAATTCTAAAACTCCTTCTCGTTTTGATATAGAATCTCTTATTTCTAGTTTTAAAAGATTCCTTTTACTTGAATAAAAATATCTTTCTTTAAGAGAAGAATCCAACTCAGAAAAATAAACTTTCCTTCCTTTAGCTTGTTCAATTTTAGTTATGACTACATTTAAATCATTTGATGTGAAATATTTATTTATTCTATATGCTCTTCTTTGAGAATTATAAAGTAAAGTAACTAAACATACTGGAATGATAAAATATATCATTTTTTTTATTTTTTTATAAAAAATCATGTTTCCCTTTTTTATTCAATAAAGTCAGATTTAATAAACTTCCCTGAACCTGTATGATAAAGCCATAATGTATGACTTGCTTCTACTTGGACATTGGCAGCAGTTGCTGGACTTAACTCAACACCTACACCTAAATTTGCACTTACTTGTATCCAACCATTTCCAGTATCTCCATCAGGAGAATATGAAACTCCTGCACCACCACCAACTACTATTTTTCCTCCTACTGATATTCCATAAGCATTACCAGTAATTGACTTTGCAGTAACTTCATCAACACTTCCTGTATAATATAACCTACTTGCACTTATGTCAATACCAACATTAACACCGTCTCCTAATGTTCCTTTACCTGTAGCCCCAATATATGGAAAAAATGAGGCATCTTTTCCTGTCAAAATCCAATTAACATCAACAGAAGATCCAACACCGATGAAAGCACCACCTTCCCATCCTCCAGAAAACCCAATAGCATCACCTGTTAAATTCCTTCTAAATCTACTATTCCAAGCATCCCCAACATAATCACTCCCGTAATGATGACTATATTCAAATGTACCTGAAAAACCTTCTGCTGTACCATCATTATTAAAAGCTCCTTTATAGACTGAATAATCTTGATTCCCTCCATTATCAGTATGTCGTATACTTCCCTGAAAACCGCCAGCTATCCACCCTCCAAGTGCTCCAAACCATGTTCTGTATCCTCCATCAGGGTCAATACCATTTATTGGATCATTTCCCATAGCAACATAAGGAGAATGGTATTGATTGTAAGGATCGGTAGTCAACCATCTATTAATTCTAGAGTCGTATAATCTAAGTTGAAAAGCTTCCTTACCAGTTTCAGGGTCTTTTTCCTGCCCTTGGTAGGCATAACGATAAGAACCATCTATAGAATTTCGATTAGGCATTTGCATCCCTCCGGGGTATTAATCATTATTTTTTAACCAATTGTATTTAAAATCACAACTTTTATATTCGTCATTTATTTTAATATACGTATCCTCTATATGTTTTGCTGTCCATTCAGATAAAATTTCGTCCTGTTTTGTTTGCAGGGTCAACGACTGAATTTTCACATAATCTTTTACAAAATCGGCTGTATGAGCAGGTATTTTATCTTTCATCATAATCAGCTTAAACATCTTTTTACCGTCTCTTGTTTCTTCGTAAAAAGGTGTTGTAATATCATTAACTGCTAGTGTGTTTACACGTGCATATAGGGTTGGATCCATTCTTGTTTGTTCAAACTTAGAATCATTTGTTTGCTGGTTTATCATAACCCCTCCATTACTTCTGGTTACTGCATCTTCAGAGTATTTTAAAACCGCTACATCAAACGACAAAAGTCCTGCTTGAATACTATCTCTTACTCTATTTAATTTTTCTTTTACCAAAGCTTCTCTCTCATAAGATACTTTAGGTGTCATTAAAATATGTCTAACATCTAACTCTTGCCCTTTTACTTTTTCTAACATAATAATATGGTATCCAAATTGAGATTTAAAAGGCTCTGAGATTTCACCTTCTTCTAAAGAAAAAGCATTTTCTTTAAATTCACGTACAAACTGGCTGTCTCTTCGTAAAGTGTATTGTCCTCCGTTTTGACTAACTCCTGGGTCTTCTGAATAAATAATTGCTTTCATTCGCATACTAGAACCGTTTAAAATATTCTCACGAATTTCATTCAACTTTTCTATAGTAGCATCAATCTCTGCTTGCGAAGGTTCTATATGCATTACTATTTGTGCCAACTCTATTTCGGTTCCAAATTCTGGTAAATTACCTTTATCTTCCAAACTCTTATAATAAACTCTTACCTCTTCTGGTGTTAAAGTTACGGCACTTGTAATGGCTTGTTTTTCTCTATTAATTAGAAGGTTATCTCTCTCTATTTTTTTTAATTCTTTACGTAAATCAGCTTCATCATTAAATCCATACAATTCAACAGCTTTATCTATGCTTCCTAATTGCTGTTTAAAATAATTCATATTTCTATTTACTGCTGCTGTTACTTCTTCATCTGCTACAACAATACTATCTACTACGGCATGGTGTGCCAACAGTTTTTGAATCATTATTTCTTCTAACATTTCACAGTCAGAAAGTTGTATTTTTCCTTCGCTTTTTGTGAGAACTTCTTCTTTAAATTTTTCTATATCAGAATCTAGCACTACATTTTTACCTACGACTACTGTTACACCATCTATTTTTATTTTAGATTGTGCTTGTATGTGTTTAGGGGCTACTGCAACCAGTAACACAAATAATGCTATTTGTTTTATCATCTTAATATATTTCAAACTGTTTGTTTTTTGTTGCATCATCTAGCAACACTTTTTCTATGGTATTCATCAATTCTAACTTTCGTTTGTGAATTACCATATCTTTAATTATATCTTTTACAAATCTAATTGGTGCTATTTCGTTTTTAGGCAACACTTCTTTTACGTATAAATAGTATAAGTTGTCATTTTCTACCGTTTCTAAAAAGGTAGCTGGTTTTACTATTTTTTTTCTTCCAAAGGTTTTAAATTGTGGTGCTTTATTTAATAAATCGTTGTAACGCACCCAAATAGAGTCACTTAAAAAAGAGTCGTTAAACTGCTCTTCTTCATTTGCCAACAATTGCAAATCTGATTTTCTACGGGAAAGAAACAAACGTCTTAATGTTTTTTTGTTTAAGCTTCCATAATCAAACTGAATGTATTTGAACTTTATAAGTTCTTCGTTGGTTTTAAAACTTTCTTTATTTTTTTCGTAATAAGTTATTATTTCATCTTCACTCACTACAGTATCTAGCTCTTGTTTTACCAAGGCTTCTTTAAATGAATTGATAAAAAGATCTTCTCTATATTTTTTAACCAAAGTTTCTAAGGCCTCGTTTTTTTCGGGTAAATTTAATTCAGACTTTACCAACAACAATTGGTGTTTTGCCCAAGTATAAATCAAGTCTCGGGCTATTAAAACACTGTCTTCTTTTGATATGTTTTGAGGAAACAAATACCTTAAATCATTTTCATACAATTTAACATCGTTTACTCTAGCAATTACCCTTTCTCCTTTTCTAGAGTCTTTAGTCCCTAAAAAATCACAAGAAACACAAGCAATACAAACACTGATATAAAGAAGGTACTTATTCACTATAGCAGTTGTTTTCTTGTCTTATATTCTTAACGGTACTTTTAACAACCTTTACAGAGTGCCCTTTTCTTAAGTTTTGAAGCCATTGATCTTGAAGTAAGTTTTGATAATCTCCTATAACTTTTCCTTTAATATCACTTAATACTTCTTGCTCAGCTCCTTTTACCTTAAGTATTTTAACTAAGTAAGTATATCCATTTTCTTGATATGTATTTACACTACCTTCTTCAAATAAAGTGTTGTTTGGAAATACATTGCCTTCTTGCTCAAAAGTTCCTTCTTTTAACAATACACCTTCTCTTTTCTTAATATCGGTTCTTAAGGCTTCAAATGCTTCATCAGATTTTTTAAGTTCTGCTTTTAAAGCTGTAATATCTGCACTGTTTTTTGAACTAATTATAATAGCTTTTGCACTTGGTTTAGAAACATAACTTTTATAAGTTCTATTAAAGTACTGTTCTAACCCTAAAGTATCTTTTTGAGATTTATCCCATATTTTCAACTTCATCAAATCAAACAATAACAAACCATTTTTATACTCCTGAAAAGTAGTTGCAAACTCTTCATTATTTTCTTCTAAGTGAGCTTTATGGTATTTTAAAACTTCTGAATTGTAGTAAGGTTGAAATAGTGTTGCTGGTGCTTTGTCTCTTCTATTTTTTATATAAGAGATAAAACCTTTTTGCCAAATAGTATCTTTTTCTATTGTAATTAACCAAGAGTTTAGAGAGTCTTTTTTACTCAATACATTTGGAGTTTCAAATGCTTTTTTAGCAGCTTCATTTACCGCTATTGTATATTTTTTTTCTAATTTATTTACTACTGGATTTGGCAATTTCTTAAAACGATCTCCAGTTTTTACCATACGTGTTAACTTTTCTTTTGACATTTCAAAAGTAGGTATTGGATACAATTCTATAAACTTAACAATATGCCACCCATAGGCTGTCTTAAATGGCTTCGAGTATTTGTTTTTCTCTGATAAAGTAAAACTTACCTCATCAAAAGGCTTTGGCATACCTCCCATCGGAAATCTTTTTAACACCCCTCCTTCTGTTGCAGATCTACGGTCATCAGAATGCTTTTCTGCTAAAACAGCAAAATCGCCCCCTTCTACAAGTTCCTTATAAAGTTTGTCTATTTTTTCTTTTCCATTTGCTGTCAAGTCACGCACCATAATATGTGCTACCCTTATATCACCTAAAGAAGGACGTACATCATATACCTTAATAATATGATATCCAAAAGAAGTTCTAAGAATTTCTGAAACTTCACCTTTTGGAGTATTGTAAGCTCCAGATTCAAAAGGATATACCATTTTAAATACAGAAAAATATCCTAGGTTTCCTTTGTTAGATTTTACACTTGGGTCTTCAGAATACTCCAAAGCAACTTCTCCAAAAGGCTTACCACTTAACACCTCTTTTCTTGCTTTTAGTATTTTATTATAAGCCGCAACAGTATCTGTGCTTTTTTCATCTACTCTAACTAAAATATGACTCCCTTTAATCTCTTTTAAACTTCTTTCATAAGCCTCTACTACTAAACTATCTAAAATTGTATCATCCTTTAAATAAGGTATTGCCAATTGGTTTCTGTACATAGAAACTTCTTTCTTATATGCTTTTGAAGTATCTAATTGCAATTCTTTAGCTTCTACTAACTTTAATTTATAGTCTATAAACAACTCTAAATCTTTTTCTATAGATTGCTTATTTTCCGCATTTGATATATCGCTGTTTTTACAAAACAGGTTTGTAAATTCTGATTGATAAACAGGGGTATTATCTATTTTTAATAAAACATTATCCTCTTTTTGTCCTAATACACTTAGTGAAAAAAGAAATAGTACTACATTGAATAAGTTTATTTTTTTATTCATTTTTTTAAATTTTAATTCTCAAAAATAATTGTTAGTTATGGTTGTATTTTAAACCGGAAAGATATTCTGGTTATTCTTATTTTTTTGTTAAAGAAATCATAAAGAAATAATTCCTTCAATCTTACTCACTTCTTTATATTTTGCTATAACAGCATCAGGATTCTTCATTTGAAGAGTTATAGAAATACTTACGTATTTTTTAGTTTTAGATTCTTTTGTATTTATTACCACTCCTGGAACGTTAAATATTTTTTTTACTTCATTTAACTGATTCTTAGATGTTGGCACTATAAATTTATATAAGTATTTTGCTGGAAATTTTGTAGTAGCTTCTAAGCTTTCCTTTAATTTTTTGTAAAATTCTTCTTGTTTACTCATTGTATTTCTATACGCTATATTAACAGCTACAAAACTACACTAAATTATTATTTTTATAATGCGAATACGTTATTTTTGCGCTATGCAACAAAAAATTGTAATTACAGGTGGTCCTGGAAGTGGAAAATCTACGATAATTAACGAATTATCTAAAAAAAAATTCATTTGTATTGAAGAAATATCCAGAGAAGTTACCTTAAAAGCTAGACAAAAAGGGATTGAACAATTGTTCCTTTCAGACCCTTTATTGTTCAGCAACCTCTTATTAGAAAGTAGAATAACTCAATACAAAGAAACTTCCAAAACAAAAGCTCCTGTTTTATTTTTTGATAGAGCCATTCCCGATATAAGTGCATACTTAAATTTTTCTAAGACTCCTATTCCTAACACCTTTAAAGACGCCAATACCAATTATCCATATACTGCTGTTTTTATACTTCCTCCTTGGAAAACTATTTACACAACAGATAACGAACGGTACGAATCCTACGAAGAGGCTGTTGCCATACACAAACACTTATTAGAAACCTATACAAATTTAGGATATACTCCTATTGAAGTCCCTCCCGCTACACCTTTAAAACGTACCGAATTTATTCTTAAAAAACTAAACTTAAAATATTGAAAACGGCAGTATCCATACTACAAGAAAAATGGGGCCACAGCACTTTTCGTCCTTTACAAGAAGAAATTATCAAAGCTGTAGTAACTAAAAAAAACACCATTGTTTTATTACCTACCGGAGGAGGAAAATCTATCTGCTATCAAATACCTGCTTTAATAAATGAAGGTATCTGTCTTGTTATATCTCCTTTATTAGCGTTAATGCAAGATCAGATTGAAAGTTTACAAAGAAAAAACATCAAAGCGGCTGCACTAAACACTGCTTTAACACAAAATGAAACAATAACGCTTTTTGACAACATACAGTTTAACAATTATAAATTCTTATACCTTTCACCTGAAAAGCTACAATCTAAATTTATTCAAGAAAAAATAAAGCAACTCAACATTAGCCTAATTGCAATTGACGAAGCTCATTGTATTTCTGAATGGGGACATGATTTTAGACCTGCTTATCAACAATTACAAATACTCAAAGAACTTTGCCCAAAAGCCAATACCATAGCTTTAACTGCATCTGCTACTGAAAAAGTTTTACAAGATATTTCTGTAAACTTAGACTTAGATACTCCTATACTTTTTAAACAATCGTTTAAAAGAGAAAAGCTTGCCTATCAAATTTTTGAGGTTGACAACAAGCTTTTTAAAATAAAACAAATCTTAACCAAAATTAACGCCCCTTGCATTATATACACCGATACAAGAGGTGAAACAAAAAAAATTAGCGACCTCTTAAATCACTATGGTTTTACCAGCACTTACTATCATGGAGGACTCAGTAACAATGAAAAAAAAGAAGCCTACGAAAATTGGTATTCCGAAAAGAAACGAATAATGGTAGCCACCAATGCCTTTGGAATGGGAATAGACAAAGCCAACATAAGAGTAGTCATACATGTTAAACTCCCTTCTAGTATCGAAAATTATATGCAAGAAGCTGGTAGAGGTGGACGAGATGGTAAAAAAGCTTTTTCGGTAACACTGTTTAACCAAAATGATATAGATAGTTTTAAAAACCAAACCATTAGACAAAACATATCTATAGATTTTTTTAAAAAAATATACACCCAATTAAATCAATACTTTCAAATAAGCATTGGCGAACATACTGAAAAAAACTTCGACTTTGATTTAAAAAAATTTTGTAATCAATACCAGTTTTCAACAACAAACACCTACGAAGTTTTAAAAACTTTACACAGAGAAAACATATTGTCATTCAATGAATCTTTCCAAAAAAAATCATACCTAAAATTTACCGCAAATCACCAATATGTATTAGAGTATTCTAACAAATTTGAAAACAGAGGTACAATTATCAAAGCATTGCTAAGAAATTATGGAGGCTTCTTTGAAAACTTTATCACTATTGATGAATATTATCTTTCAAAAAAATTAAACTGTTCAAAAAGTGAATTCACCAATGTCCTAGAACAAATTCATAAAGACAATATTGTAAATTACATGCCTAGTACCCACAATGCTAGTTTACAATTTTTGGTCCCTAGAGAAGACGGAAAAACAATCAATCGTATCTCAAAAAAAATAATATCTCAACAAAAAAACAAACAAGAAAAAGCAAAAAAACTGCTTGAATTTATTGAAAACTCAAACAGCTGTAGAAGCAAACAACTGTTAGCCTATTTTAATGAAAACACATCCGAAAACTGTGGTATTTGCGATGTTTGTATTGCTAATAAAAACACTTCTAAACCTCCAAATACAGAAAGTATTGTTTTAAACTTATTAAAAAACAACGCTCCCCTTAGTTCTAATGAAATTACACTTCAAATCCCCTTTGAAGAAAGAATAATTTTAAGAACTTTGGAAAATCTTTTAACAGAAGGAAAAATTAAAGTTACAGACAAAAACAAATACACCACCTTATAATACATATAACATGAAAGACTTACGAATAGTTTTTATGGGAACTCCAGATTTTGCAGTTTCAATTTTAGACACTCTATTAAGTAATAACTACAATATTGTAGGAGTCATTACAGCCCCAGACAAACCTGCTGGAAGAGGAAGAAAACTAAACGAGTCGGCAGTTAAAAAATTTGCACTCAAAAAAGAACTCAATATCTTACAGCCTACCAACCTAAAAGATCCCGAGTTTATAAAAGAACTTGAACAATTAAATGCAAACCTACAAATCATTGTAGCTTTTAGAATGCTTCCAGAAGTGGTATGGAATATGCCAGAGTTAGGAACCTTTAATCTTCACGCTTCACTTTTACCAGATTATAGAGGTGCTGCACCTATTAACTGGGCTATTATTAATGGTGAAACAAAAACAGGAGTTAGTACATTCTTTTTAGATGATAAAATTGATACTGGTGAAATTATTCTCCAAAAAGAAACGACTATCGGAGAAAATGAAACTGTAGGTGAATTACACGATAAATTAATGCTCCTTGGTAGTAATGCTGTTATTGAAACTTTAAAGAAAATTGAAACAAAAACTGTTACAACACAAACACAACCTGAAAAAGTAGCAAAAGTTGCCTATAAAATACATACCCATACCTGTAAAATTGATTGGAATGATTCTTTAGAAAACATTCACAACAAAATTAGAGGACTAAACCCTTACCCTGCTGCTTGGACAGAATTATCAAACGGAGAAACAATAACGAAAGTAAAAATATTTGACACCTTAAAAGAAACTGCCGTACATTCCCTTACACCTGGAACCATCATTTCTGATAAAAAAACCTTGAAAGTCGCAGTACTTAAAGGATACTTAAATATAAAAAACATGCAAATGTCAGGAAAAAAGAGAATGGACACAGCTAGTTTACTCAACGGTTTTACCTTTAAAGAAGGTGCTAAAATGCTTTAATCTGTGTTTTTAAACTATTTTACCCCTATGTTATTAACAATTAACATAGTTTTATTAACAATTGTATGTATTTCTAAATCCAAAACTTGCACAAAGCCTTATTCCTATTATATTTGTTACCAGTAAAAGCGCAATTTAAAACCAATATTAATTTTAATTTATAAATTATGAACAAATCAGATTTAATCAATGCAATGGCTGCAGACGCAGGAATTTCTAAAGCAGCTGCAAAAGCGGCATTAGAATCTTTAACTGACAACGTTACAAACACTTTAAAAGGAGGTGGTAAAGTTGCTTTAGTAGGTTGGGGAACATGGTCTGTATCAAAAAGAGCTGCTAGAGAAGGTAGAAATCCTCAAACAGGAGCTACTATTAAAATAGCTGAGAAAAACATTGTGAAGTTTAAAGCAGGAGCTGGATTAAGCGACTCTGTAAACTAATCAATAGTTTTAAAACATATTAAAAACTTCTTTGAAATTTCAAAGAAGTTTTTTTTTAGCTTTATTTTTCACTACCTTCCTCTAGAAAACCAAACCAACCAAACCAAAATGACTTCTTTAGCACCACACAAGGGAAGACTCTTAATTGCAGAACCTTCTATATTAAATGACAATTCTTTTAAAAGGTCTGTTATTTTACTCACAGAGCACAATAAAGAAAGTTCTATTGGATTTATTATGAATAAACCTTTAAACTATACACTTCAAGATTTAATACCTACAGTTAACTGTAACTTTACTATTTACCAAGGAGGACCTGTAGAGCAAGACAACCTCTACTTTATTCATAAAATACCAGAGTTAATACCAAATAGTATAGAAGTAGGAAATGGTATTTACTGGGGAGGAAATTTTGATTCTTTAGTAGACCTTTTAAACAACGAAGAAATCCCTAAAAATAAAATCCGTTTCTTTTTAGGTTACTCCGGATGGGGAGCTAAACAATTGGAAGATGAACTTACTCAAAACTCTTGGTTTTGTATAGACAACCACTACAAAAACATCTTAAATGAAGAAAATAGCTCTTTTTGGAAAAACAACTTATTAGAACTTGGTGGCGAATATACCATCTGGGCAAATGCCCCTTCCAACCCTAAATTAAACTAAGTTCTTAAATTTTATAGACAGTGCTTCACCTATAGTAGTTGAAAATTTCTTTTTTCGATAATTTGTAACTGGCTGAACTCCTACAACTGCATTGGTTATAAAAACCTCATCTGCTTTTTGAAGTTCAAAAGGTGAAATAGACACCTCTTCTAAAGTTAAATTTTCATCCTTCTCTATAAGCTCTATAATTTTTTTTCTAGCAATACCTTTGATACACCCATCTAACAACTTTGGAGTTTTAACAACAGTCCCTTTTACCAAAAAAACATTCCCATTACTTACCTCTACAATATTTTTATGTTCATTTATTAAAACACAATTGTCCAACTCATTTTCAGAAGCATAAATACTAGACAACACATTTAACAACCTATTAGAAGATTTTATTGTAGAAAGCAACCCAGAAGTCACATAATAATCTTTAAATAAATCTACTTTATAAACATCCTTTACCACGGGTACTCCCTCAAAAGCTTCTATCCAAAAATCAATTTCATTCGTTACTGGCAAATACAAACCTCCTTCTTTTCTAGCTACAGAAAAACGTACTTTGGTAATTAACTTCTCTGGAAAAGCTACAAGTAACTTTTTAATTTCAGCCTCAAAAAAATCCAACGTAAAAGACATTGGTATTTCCATTCGTATCATACGCATAGAAGCCATTAATCTAAAATAATGATCCTCTGAAAAAAGTATTTCCCCCTCTTTTACTCGAAGAGTTTCAAATAAAGAATCTCCATACTTTAAGCCTCGGTTATTGATTGATATTACAGAGTCTTGTTCTGAAATTAATGCGCCATTGAAGTTTATCATAATACCCGTATTTAAGCGGCAAATTTAAACAAAAAAAAGCCTTAGATTTCTCTAAGGCTTATATATTTTATATTGACTTATTTTCTAAGCTCCAATAGTGTGCTTTAGTTCGTTTATTTGATTTTCCCACAACATTTTTGCCTCCTCTATTTCGTCTTCTTCCGCAAAATCTGTTATAATTAAAGATACATCTTTTGTAATAGCATCTATTTGTATTCTAAATTCAAAATAACCTTCTTCAGACTCGTCCTCATCCCATTTATATCTAGCCTTTTCATCTGTACGATCTTGCAATAACTGAGCTACCTCTTCTGCTCCATCCCAAATAAAAGTATACACCTTACCTCTAGAGTTTACATTATCAGCAAACCATTCTGCCAATCCAGAAGGAGTTGAAAAATATTGGTAAAGCATTGTTGGAGAAGCGTGTATAGGAAATTCTAATTCAAATTTAATCTTGGTCATATTCGTATTTTCTTAAGCGCACAATGTATGTAATATTTTCAATAAAAAAAAAATATTTTTCAATTCTAAATTTTTATCATTTTTAACTTGCATCATTACTTATTTGTGTTATATTTGCACCCGCAAATGGCGTGGTAGCTCAGATGGTTAGAGCGTCGGATTCATAACCCGGAGGTCAGCAGTTCAATTCTGCTTCACGCTACAAACAAAAAACCTGTTAGATTTTTCTAACAGGTTTTCTTCTTTTATAGACTTATCTAAATAGTTAAAGAATTCTTATTTTTGATACACTTATAAATGACCTTCCACTAGAAACAATTTAATATGACAACCATTAGCATCAAAATAATTCCCAAAGAAGAAATTTTAACCATCCTCCCTTTACTCCAACTATTAAACACTGTTACCCCTTTAGAAAAATTAACAGAGCGTGTTCTTGAAATGGCAACTCAAAATTATGAATGCGTTGGAATGTATGATCAATCTAAACTAATAGGAATTAGTGGGCTGTGGTTTTCTACACGTCATTATATAGGAAAAACAGTAGAACCTGATCATGTAATTATATCTCCTGAATACAGAGGAAAAAACTTAGGAAAGCAATTATTCAAATGGATATATGACTATGCTATAGAAAAGGGCTGTGAAGCAACTGAACTAAATACTTATACCGGTAATCAGAAGTCTCATAAGTTCTATTTGAATGAAGGTTATGATATATATGCTTTTCATTTTTTAAAAATTTTGAGAAAAAATAAAAAATTTTACTAAAAAGCTTGCCACAACTAAAAAGTAGTGTATATTTGCAACCGCAATACCAAACGCGAAAGTAGCTCAGTTGGTAGAGCGTCAGCCTTCCAAGCTGAATGTCGCCGGTTCGAACCCGGTCTTTCGCTCAAAAGCTCCATATTTTTATGGAGCTTTTTTATTTTAAAAACTTTTTTCCTACAACAGCAACAACAAGTATTGAAACAGCCAAACCTGCAGTGATAAAAATATTATTGACAATCACTGAAGGAAACAACAACAATGTTAATATAAAACCTCCTATTGCCCCTCCTAAGTGCGCACTGTGTCCTACATTCCCTAATTGCTTTTTCATTCCGTAAACAGAATACAACAAATAACCTATACCAAAAACATACCCTGGAATTGGAATAGGTATTGGAAACATATACAGTGTCATTGTTGGATATAACAATATTGCAGAATACACTACTCCAGCAACAGCTCCAGAAGCTCCTACAGCAGAATAATAAGGTTCTTTTTTATGAAAATAAAGAGTAAACATGTTTCCCAACAACAAACTCCCAAAATACACTACTAAAAAAGCATTCCCCCCAATTGTATTTATAACAGGTGATGAAAAAAGATACAATGCATACATATTAAATCCTAAATGCAAATAATCCACATGTAAAAACCCTGAAGACAGCATTCTAATTTTTTCACCGTTTAATATGCTTCCTATCTGAAATTTGTATTTTTCAAAAAAGAACCGATCTTTAAAACCTTTTAAAGAGAAAAAAACATTTATTGCTATTAATACTAGAACAATTTTACCCATTTTATAAACTTATATACTACCAAAGATAAAATTATATACGATATTTGTACACATAAATCTTTGTTAACACACATGCAGCGTATTGCTTTTTATATCATATACCCGATTCTATGGTTTTTTTCCATACTTCCTTTTTGGGTACTACATATTTTATCAGACATTATTTTTGTTTTTCTATTTCACGTATTCAACTACAGAAAAGAAATTGTATTAGAAAACCTTAGATTTGCTTTCCCTCACAAAACAGAGAAAGAATTAAAAAAAATTCGCAAAAAATTCTTTAGACATTTTGTAGACATTTTTGTTGAAATGATCAAATCCTTTAGCATGTCGCAAAAAGAATTAAACAAACGTTACAAATACGTAAACAAAGAACTTTTTAAAGAAATCGAAGCTCTTAATAAAAGTTGTATTCTAATAGGTTCTCACTACGCTAACTGGGAATGGATTGCAGGATTTAAAGAAGTAACTAACTTTGATTGTTACGGAGTTTATTCTAGAATTAAAAACCCTTATTTTGATAAATTCGTCAGAAAAAACAGAAGTCGCTTTGGAGGTAATTTTGTTCAAACCTCTAACACCATAAAAACCATTATCAGAAATAAAATAAACAAAAAACTTTCTGTATATGGTCTATTAAGCGATCAGTCACCTATCGCTTCTAAAACCACTTATTGGTCTGAGTTTTTAAACGTAAAAGTACCCATTCATACAGGTGCAGAAATGTTAGCAAAAAAACACGACTTCTCAGTTGTCCTCCTAAAAACAACAAGAGTAAAGAGAAGTTACTATGAGGTAGAACTTGAAATTTTAGCTAAAAACCCTAAAGAAACAGCCGAACACGAAATTACAGATCTATTCTTAAGAAAAACAGAAGAACAGATTTACCAAAACCCCGAATATTACTTTTGGACACATAGACGCTTTAAACACAAAGAAAAAGCTCCTAAATAAAAAAAAACACCTAACTCAAAATTTTGAGTTAGGTGTTTTTTTTTATTTAGGAGCTTTGTTTTACAAACCTGCAATTTCTTTAATCTGATCTATCGTTGTCTGTGCCAATTGATCTGCTTTTTCTTGAGAAGTACTCTCAGTATAAATTCTAATTATTGGCTCTGTATTAGATTTTCTTAAGTGTACCCACTCTGTTTCAAAATCTATCTTAACTCCATCTATTGTATTAACATCTTCATTCTTATGTTTTACAGCCATTTCTTCTAAAATTTTATCAACATCCAAACTAGGTGTCAATTCAATTTTATTTTTACTCATAAAGTAACTCGGGTACCCATCTCTTAATTCTTTACACGATTTACCACTTTTAGCTAAATGCGACAAAAACAAGGCTACTCCCACTAAAGAGTCTCTTCCATAGTGCGACTCTGGATAAATAATACCTCCATTCCCTTCACCACCAATTACTGTGTTGGTTTCTTTCATAGCAATTACCACATTCACCTCTCCTACTGCACTTGCCGTATAAGTACCGCCATGCTTCACCGTTACATCACGCAAAGCTCTTGATGATGATAAATTAGAAACTGTATTTCCTCCTTTCAACTCTCCCAACACATAATCTGCACAAGCCACCAAAGTATACTCTTCACCAAACATAGAACCATCTTCATTTACCAACGCCAAACGATCCACATCTGGATCAACTACAATTCCAAAATCTGCTTTTTCTTTTACTACCAAAGCAGAAATATCTCCCAAATGCTCTTTTAAAGGCTCTGGATTATGTGGAAACTGTCCATTAGGCTCACAGTATAATTTTACACACTCAACTCCTAATTGTTCTAATAAAGCTGGAATAAAAATACCTCCTGTCGAATTTACAGCATCTAAAACAACCTTAAAACCAGCTTTTTTAATTGCTTCAACATCTACCAATTCCAGTTTTAAAACTTCATCAATATGCTTTTGAACATAGGATCTATCTTTTGAATAAACCCCTAAATCATCCACCTCTGCATACGAATACGCATCATTTTCTGCTAAAATTAAAATTTCTTGTCCATCTTCTCCATTCAAAAACTCTCCTTTTTCATTCAGCAATTTTAATGCGTTCCATTGTTTTGGATTATGAGAAGCCGTGATAATAATCCCTCCATTAGCTTCTTCTAAAGGCACAGCAACTTCCACCGTAGGAGTTGTAGACAACCCTAAATCAATCACATCAATCCCTAAACCAACCAAAGTATTTGAAACCAAACTGCTAATCATTTTTCCAGAAATTCTAGCATCTCTACCTAGAACCACCTTTAACTTGCCTTCAGTCGAGTTATCTTCATTCCTCTTCAATAACCAAGTACCATAAGCACTTGCAAACTTTACTGCATCCAAAGGAGTTAAATTATCCCCAATAGCACCTCCAATAGTTCCTCTAATCCCTGAAATAGATTTTATTAATGACATATTTTGTGTTTAATTTTATTCGATACGAAAATAACAAACTATCTCCATTATTTCTGCTATTTCGTTATATTTTATCTACTACAAACAAAAAGAGCTGTCTAAAATTAGACAGCTCTTTTCTATTATCTTAAAAAGTAAAAACTACTCTTTACCTTCCATTTTCTTCTTTAAGTCTGCAAGACCTGAGATATCTCCGAAAGTTGCTTTATCAGCAGCTTCTGCTTTTTTACTAGCAGCTTTGATATTCTTTTGCTCTTCTTCTTTAAAGATAGCTGTATGAGAAGCAACAATTCTTCTGTATTCTTTATTAAATTCAAGAACTACAAATTTCTCTGCATCTCCTTTACCTAATTTAGAACCATCTTCTTTCTCTAAGTGACGACCTGGTACAAAAGCCTCAACTCCATCAGCAAATACTACGATTGCTCCTTTGTCAGTCTTTTCTTTGATTGTCCCTTCATGTACTGAACCGATGCTGTAAGTAGCCTCATGTCCATCCCATGGATTATCTTGAGTTTGTTTGTGACCTAAGTTTAATTTACGGTTTTCAACATCCAATTCTAAAACTTGAACATCTAAAACATCACCAACTGCTACAAAGTCAGATGGATGCTTGATTTTCTTAGTCCAAGAAAGATCAGAAATGTATACCAATCCGTCAATTCCTTCTTCTAACTCAACAAAAACACCAAAGTTTGTGTAATTTCTTACAGTTCCTTTATGTGCAGAACCTACAGGATATTTCTTAGTAATATCTGTCCATGGATCTGGGTGTAATTGTTTGATACCTAATGACATTTTTCTGTCATCTCTATCTAAAGTTAAAACAACAGCTTCAACCTCATCTCCAACTTTTACGAAATCTTGAGCAGAACGTAAGTGTGTAGACCAAGACATTTCAGAAACGTGAATCAATCCTTCAACTCCTTGAGCTACTTCAATAAACGCACCATAATCAGCAAGTACAACTACTTTACCTTTTACTTTATCACCAACTTTTAATTCAGCATCTAAAGCTTCCCATGGGTGAGCATTTAATTGTTTCAATCCTAATTGAATTCTTGTTTTTTGATCATCAAAATCAAGGATTACAACATTTAATTTTTGATCTAACTCAACAACCTCAGATGGGTGGTTAATTCTTGACCAAGATAAGTCAGTAATGTGAACCAAACCGTCAACACCACCTAAATCGATAAAGACTCCGTAAGAAGTAATGTTTTTAACAACACCTTCTAATACTTGACCTTTTTCTAACTTACCAATAATTTCTCTTTTTTGGATTTCGATATCAGCTTCAATAAGAGCTTTATGAGAAACTACAACGTTTTTAAACTCATGGTTGATTTTCACAACTTTGAATTCCATTGTTTTATCTACATACTGATCGTAATCTCTAATAGGCTTCACATCAATTTGTGAACCTGGTAAGAATGCTTCAATACCGAATACATCAACAATCATACCTCCTCTAGTTCTGCATTTAACGAAACCGTTAACTACTTCACCTGTTTCTTGTGCATTGATTACTCTATCCCAAGCTTTAATTACTCTCGCTTTTTTATGAGATAAAACTAATTGTCCAGAAACATCTTCTCTCTTGTCAACCAATACCTCAACAACATCACCAACAGCTAAGTTAGGGTTGTAACGGAATTCATTTAAAGAGATTACCCCTTCTGATTTAGAATTGATATCGATAATAGCATCACGCTCAGTAATTCTAGTTACTGTACCTTCAATTACATCCAACTCATTTACGAAACCTACAGTTCCTTCTAAAGCTGATTCAAATTCTTTTAATTTAGCTTCATCAACAGCCTCAATACCTTCTTCGTATTTATGCCAATCAAAGTTTGCTAAAAATTCTTCTGGGTTTACCACCTCAACTGCAGGTACTTCCTGAGCTTCAGTTGCTTTGTTTAATTCTTCAGACATCGTGTCTTAATTTATTTGTATCCTATTGCTAACCAGATCATTTAAACGAAATTAACACTAAGAGATGTTAATTATAATTTTATACAATTCCTTTTCTAAAATCTGTACTCGTAAAAAGGAGTGCAAATTTACATATAATTATCCAAATATCACAACAACTAATTCACATTTAAAAATATTGATTTTAAACACATTAGCTTTTTATCAGCATTCCCTCCCAAACATACTTCAAAGACAAAAAACAGATTCCCCTACACACCACTTCAAAAAACTAACTTATTAATTAGATTCATCAAACTATTCGATGTACATTTGCAAACTTTAAACAACGGCTAACAAAGTAGCGATATTATTTTGTAAGTCAATAACTTATACATAATGTCTACATTCAAAGAATTAGGATTGAACGACGAAATCCTAAAAGCCTTAACCGATTTAGGTTACGAAACCCCTTCAGAAATTCAAGAAAAAGCGGTTCCACAAGTAATCTCATCCGATCAAGACCTAAAAGCTTTTGCACAAACAGGAACAGGAAAAACTGCTGCATTTAGTTTACCTGTACTACAAAGACTCGATACTAACAGTAAAGCAACACAAGCAATTATACTTTCTCCCACAAGAGAATTAGCGGTACAGATAGGAAAAAACATTGAAAGTTTTTCTAAATACATGAAAGGTGTTAATGTACTTACTGTCTATGGAGGTGCTAATATTGAAGAGCAAATTAGAGGTCTTAAAAAAGGAGTTCAAATTGTTGTTGGTACTCCAGGAAGAACAGTTGACCTTATTAAAAGAGGAAGATTAAAACTTGAAAACGTAAGATGGTTAATCTTAGATGAAGCAGATGAAATGCTTAATATGGGATTCAAAGATGAATTAGATCAAGTTTTAGAAGTTACTCCAGAAAACAAACAAACTTTATTATTCTCAGCAACCTTCCCTAGAGAAGTTGAATCTATTGCAAGAAATTATATGAACAACCCTGTAGAAATTACTGCAGGTCAAAAAAACAAAGGTTCAGACAATGTAACAAACGAATATTACGTAGTTACAGAAAGAAACAGATACCCTGCCTTAAAAAGAATCTGTGATGCAAATCCAGATATTTACGGAATTGTATTCTGTAGAACGAAAAGAGAAACTGCACAAGTTGCAGAAAACTTAATTCAAGACGGTTACAACGCCGATGCTTTACACGGAGATTTGTCACAAGCACAACGTGATGGAGTTATGCAAAAATTCCGTAATAAAAGCCTACAAATGTTAGTAGCTACAGACGTTGCTGCACGTGGATTAGATGTAAACAATTTAACACATGTAATCAACTACAAACTTCCAGACCAAACAGAAGCTTATACTCACCGTAGCGGTAGAACTGGTAGAGCTGGAAACAAAGGAGTTTCTATAGCGCTAATTACCAACAAAGAAGTAGGACGCTTACGCCCTATTGAAAGAAAAATTAATAAAAAGTTTGAAAAGAAAGACGTTCCTAGCGGAGAAGAAATTTGTAAAAGTCAATTGTTTAGTTTAATCAGTAATGTTAAAGAAACAGAAGTTAATCACGAGCAAATTGACAAATATCTAGAAACAATTTACTCTAACTTAGAAGGTTTAAGCAGAGAAGAATTGATTCAAAAATTTGTTTCTGTTGAATTTAACAAGTTCTTAAAATACTACACAAACTCTCGTGACTTAAACGACACTGAAAGAAGTAGAAAAGACGAAAGAGGGAAATCTAGAGACGATGAAAACATGACACGTTTCTTTATAAACCTAGGTAGAAAAGACGATTTAAATCCAGGAAAACTAATTGGATTAATCAATGAACAAAAAATCACAGACAATGTAGAAATTGGTCAAATAGAAATCCTAGACACTTTCTCTTTCTTTGAATTAGACAAAAACTTTACAGACGAAACTATTGCTGCTTTTGTTGATGCAAACTTTAACGGGAGAAATGTAAACGTTGAAATAACTCAAAAAAGAAAAAGCAACAGAGGCGGACGACGTGGTGAAGACCGCAGAGGACGTGGAAGACGTTTTGAAGGAAAAGGAGGAAGAAGAGATGACCGTGGAGGAAGGTCTGACAGAAGATCTGGTGGAGACAGAAGGAGTTCTGACAACAACCGTGGAGATAGAAGAAACTCTGACAATCGTGGAGACAGAAGAGATCGTCCAGACAGAAGCGACCGTAGTAGCAGAAGAAGCAACGACTCTGACAGGTCTGCTGGTTTCGGAAGACGTAGAAATTAAAAAAACTACATTCACCTTAATGTGAATTAGCTATACTCAAAAAGCCTATCTATTTGTACAAATAGATAGGCTTTTTATTTAAAGACCTTAAAATAAAACCACAGAAAGCCCCTATATTTTACCTTTATATTTTCTTTTAAAAAAGTATCTTTGCAACATGGGTAGAAAAAAGAAAAATTACATTTTTGAAAATATAGAAGTTGTAGACGCAGGAGCTAGAGGAAAATCAGTAGCCAAAGCACCTGACGGACGTGTTATATTTTTAACAAATGCCATTCCTGGCGATATCGTAGACATTCAAACAGGCAGAAAGAGAAAAGCTTATTTCGAAGGTACAGCTACTAAATTTCACAAATATTCAGACAAAAGAGCAGAACCAAAATGCACACACTTTGAACACTGTGGGGGCTGTAAATGGCAACACATGAAATATGAAGATCAACTTTTTTATAAAGAAAAGGAAGTTACCAATAACCTACAAAGAATTGGGCATATTGAACTACCCGAAGTAACCCCTATTTTAGGATGTGAAGAACAATATTTTTACAGAAATAAAATGGAATTTTCTTTTTCTAGCAATCGCTGGTTAACCTATGAAGAAATAAATTCTAAAGAAGAAATAGACAGTAAAAACGCATTGGGATTTCACATTTCTGGAATGTGGGACAAAATTCTAGACGTTGAAAAATGTTACTTACAAGAAAATCCTTCTAACGATATTCGTAATAGCATCAAAGAGTTTGCTATTGAAAACAACATTGAATTCTTTGACCCTAGAGCTCAAGATGGACTTTTAAGAACCTTAATGCTACGTATTGTTTCTACAGGAGAAATAATGCTTGTTATTCAATTCTACAAAGAACACAAAGAAAAAAGAGAACTTCTATTGAATTTTATTTTGGAAAAATTTCCTGAAATAACCTCGCTACAGTACATTATCAACGGAAAAGCAAACGATACCATTTACGATCAAAAAATAGAACTTTTCCACGGGCGTGATCATATTTTTGAAGAAATGGAAGGTTTACGTTTTAAAATAAACGCCAAATCTTTTTACCAAACCAATTCCAAACAAGCTTACGAACTATACAAAGTTACTCGTAATTTAGCGGGACTTACAGGAGAAGAACTGGTATACGATTTGTATACAGGTACAGGAACCATTGCTCAATTTGTTTCAAAAAATGCAAAAAAAGTAATTGGTGTAGAGTCTGTTCCTGAAGCTATTGAAGACGCTAAAAAAAATGCAGAATACAACAATATAACAAATGCTGAATTTTATGTAGGAGACATGAAAGATGTATTCACTTCCGAATTCATTGACAAACACGGAAGACCTGACGTTATTATTACAGACCCACCTAGAGACGGAATGCATAAAAAAGTTGTGGAACAAATCTTAAACATATCTCCAAAAAGAGTTGTTTATGTAAGTTGTAATTCCGCTACACAAGCTAGAGACTTAGCTTTAATGAAAGACACTTACAAGGTTATAAACACACAAGCCGTAGACATGTTCCCTCAAACACACCACGTTGAAAACGTTGTTTTGTTAGAATTAAAGGAAGCTACAGAGGTATTGTAAAAATACAGCTACGAAAAAAATCGGAAAAAAACCATAAATTGAAGGTAGTAATCAAAAATTACTACCTTTTTTACATTTTACATATTTTCTAAACGTTGTTTCTTACATCTCCATCTTTTATAAGCTGCCCACAAACTATAAATCTCTGCTCTCACTAAAACATTAAACTAATTTTCCCCAACGAGCAACGGTTCCTCGGATATCATAATGGACAAAACTTTGATACACTCCTACACCTCCTTCTCTCATTTTACCCATCTTTATTAAAAGTCGAATAGTCTGAGCTACTACCGATGGACACATACCTCTTACTTGGATATCAGCAGCTTTTCCTTTTACATGCTGAGAGGTATCTTTACTCCCTATTTTTCTATTGTGTTCTAAAGATCTGTACGCATTTGTTACCCTTATAGGTTTTCTTAAATACCGTCTTAAAACCTGTAAATTTTCCGCTAGCTCTCGAATGTTGACAAATACTTCTTCTGACATTTTTGAACCGTCTTTGCTTTCAAACTCTTTTTTACTAAAATTTGCTGTTAATTTCATAGTATCGAATTAAACTCTTTTCTAAATTCCTTTACCGCTTTTATCACATCTCTTACCGCTTCTAACGTAGGTTTTTTACCCAAACGTACATTCTTTTTATCTATACTCCTAGCTTCACTTATCACAAAAAAAACGGCTAGTATCTTAGGTATTAACAATTTTACATCAAACAATGTTCCTTCTACTACATACTTACTTATCAAATAAGCTATGGATATAAGAAAAGCGTAGATAAACATTTTGAAAAAACCATCAAAAAAACGATCCCAATCAAACAGCTCTTCTTTCAATTTCTTAACTACCACAACCCCCATAATAATATCTACTAACGTGATGCAGGATGTCAACACAATTAATCCAAAAACGGGAAAAGCCAATGAAGCAGTTACTATAGCTGTATATATTAATGTTTTTAAATCTGTCATTTCTCTACTTAAACCAACCTCGCACTTCTCCCAACATCAACGCTCCACTAGACCAAACCAAAATACTTTCTGCCAAATAAAAAGCATAGGTAAAAACCAGCGATTTAGACACCAATAAAAACACACAAGGAACTCCAAACATTAGCACCATCAACCCTCGTTGTGAACTTGTGGTATATTTTATTGCAAAAAAAGAATTACCGATAAAATACAACCCCGCAGCAACATAATGCAACACAGGAGCTTCTGTATGCGTAAACAAAGCCACAAAAATTAGAGAAACTGCTAAAAGCAAATTATACCTTCTTTCAGACAAAACAGCATCTATAAAATATGCCATTGCTGTAGCTGTTAAAAGTATAGGCAACACGTTAGGATTACTTGCCTCTGCAAACGCACTTATACTTGTACGCAACTCTCCAAAAACTAATGGCAATAACACAGGTATTGCCATTAGAAAATAAATCATTCCTACTCTGAACTTCTCTAAATCTTTTTTCATCCTAAACTATTTGAGAAGGAATATTTGGTAATACATTATTTATAAACGTCTCTTCACTCACCCATTGCTCTGGAAGTAATTCAAAAATGGTTTTGCCATCTATTAAATTGGTTGTTTGTATGTTGTTTAAAAGTGCTGTTGCATTGGCAGATTCTGTATTACCAAGTTCTAAGTCTGCGTACACCAAAGCTACGGCTTCATGTATTTTATGAACCCATTTTATAGGGGTTGGGTATTCGCTTTTTACACCTTCTTCATTCACAACCACTCGAAAGACCTGAACATCGGAATACAAAGGCATTCCTGATTTCCAAGTACTTAACCTTGGGGTTGATGAAATTGCTAAATAATCGCTGTTAAATTGTCTTTTACGATAGAGTAACTCTAAGTTTGTTTGCCAATTGGCTTTTACAGTTGTATATATTTTTGCCATTTATTTATATATTAATGTTAAATCTGTTCTTTTAGAAGGGGCTGACGGAACACCCCCTAAACTTGTTACATAATTACTTGCAATGCTTCCTATCGAATCTTCTTCTGATGTTCCTATGTACAAAGATCCTGTGTAATTTATAGGCACTCTTGTGTCAGAAGTCTGAGGTTCAGTCGAAAAGAAGTCTACTTCAAATTTTTCGCCTGTATTAGTCAGTTCACCTATAAATCCATGATATATAACACCGTTCTTTCTCTCGACATAAAGTCTTTGTTTGTAGGGAAATACAGTAGATAAATAAGTTTGTGTAGCATATTCAAAGTGTTGAGAAGTTTCATTTGCCACACCGTAAACTATTTGCTGTAAATCTCCTGTATCGCTATTTTCATCCAACTGCCACGACAAATTTCTGTATTTTCCTCCTGCCCCTACTGTAATTCCTGTTCCAACAAAGTCAGTATCTGCATAAATGTTTATAGAAGAGTACCTCTGGTTGTCTTCTAAAATAAAATGAAAAATAAAATCTTGATTTTCAGGAATTTCTTTTAATATCACTTCCGATTTCCAAACAGGACCATCTTCCACAAGAGAGGTTGGCAAATTTGACAAAATCCAGCCGTCATTGTAAACAACATCCGTAGATTGTAAGGTCACAACCTTCTCTTGTTTAGAACCATAAACGAATTTACTTGCTAACATCATAATTCTTCTAATTTCCTCTTACACAAAATTCTCCTGCGGCGTTTTTAAACACATGTATCATTGCTTTGTCTGTCAACTCAACTGTTAGTCCCGCAGATGTTCCATCTTCCAAAGCTACACCTGATGCTATAACGAATGTACCTGTATACCCGTGTTTTACGGTTAAATTAAACACATAGCTGCTTGCATAAGATTGCGTTGCCGATATGGTTACAGTTAAATTATTTTCACTCAAATAAAGTGTCTTCTTATTCTGAGCTGGTTTTAATTCTTTATCTTCAGAAAGATCTATAACAGCATCAAAAGAAGGTTTACCCGTTAAATCGTTATACTCTCCTGTAGTTGCCACCGCATGTAAATCAACTGCCTGAATAGCCGTATCTGCCTTTTCACCCTGTGCTGCAGTTGCGTAATCAGAGGCATTGGTTGCTGCTGCTGACCCTAAAGTTGGTTTACCTGTTAACTCTTCATAAGCTCCTGAAAAAGGTGTCACAATTGTTTCTTGCACCCAGCTATAAACATTGCCTGCTTTTTTTCGCAACCAATTACCATCTGTTGTTGGTTCGGGAATGCTTTGGGAAGCACTTGTTTTTAAAACCAGTCCTTCATCTGTTGTATCGTTTGGATGCCAGATATACTCCACTACCTCTCCTGCCATAAGGATTCCTATTGTTTTCCCTTCTCTAACAGCTTGTGGAACCCCTTGCTTTGCCGCTACTTCATCAACCCATGCTTCGTTTCCTCCTCCATAGTACCAATCTGCATTTCCTTTGGTGGTACTTTTTAATTTTCCGTCTATTTCTAAATTAAATGCCATATTATGATCCTATTGTTATTTCGTGACGGTGACTTGTACCATAAGGCACATCACCTGTTAATGTATACAACGTTCCGCTTATTGGGTTTCCTCCCGCATCGTTCACATCTAGTGATTCAGTACCGTAACTAGAAGTTATGTCAGCATTCAACGCATCTAAATCAACAACACTCACCAAGTTCTTCCCTGTTGGCAACCAGAATTGAAATATTTTATGTGTTGTACCTGTACTTAGTGTAAACGTATTTCTACTATTTTCTAAACGTTTATTTAAAGCTCTAATATCTGTTGCTCCAGTAAGTTTTGTTGCTGTTGCTCCATAAAACACCGCTCTATACCCTCTATAACTCAACGTATTTGAATTATCTAACCCTGCTGTAATGGTATTAGGTTCTTCTTCTCCTAATGAATTGGGTTTGGTTCCTGTTCCTGCTTCATAACCAATAGTTGCTTGATAACTTACATTTTCTGTAGTTAAAACAATTGTATCTGTTACCGTTGCTGTGTTAGAAATTTCTACCCCATCTTTTGTAATGACATACGAAGTTGCTGGTCCTCCATCATTTTGACTTAAACTTGCTGTAAAATCTATAGTTAAGCTTTCTCCTACCTCTTTATCATTACTTGGCATAAGATTTCCTTCTAAGTTTGCCTGTGGTAAATTAAAAACTGCAGGTACTAATTTTTGCAACATTTTTTTTGCAAAATCATTGAGTGTCATACCTTCTGTTATGGAAAAGGTATCTCCACTTACAAAATGTCCTGCATTTTCTCCCGCCTCTAAAATTACAGAGATGTCTTCTGCTACAACTTCAGAACCTCCTCCATGGAGTTCCTCATCTTCTATATGTAACTGAAGTGCTGCTCTTTCTGCTTTTGAAGCCATCAAATTTGATAGCCCTTCTATATCTGAACTAGAAATTGTATCTTCTTTATGCCTAAAAGAAGACCATGCTTCTGTAAACTGTGCTTCTGTTGGCTTATTTCCGGTTTTAAACCAGTTTATAATTGTTTGTAATGTTGCCATCTTATTTTTCTTCTATTTGTTTATATTACCCAACATATTCTATAAATAAAACTGTCCTGTAAGGAGGTAAGTTATTATGAGCCCACCCATTACCATTATGATGGATACTTACCGAATGGTTATGATCGCCACTATAGCCTATAATATTATGACCCTCCACCCATTCTCTTCTATAATCTTGTCCTGAGAAATTACCTCCATCTGATGTAACCGAATTCGTACTATTACCTCCTCGACCATCTACAAAACTATGTGTATGACTTCCAGTCTCTCTTTCAGTAACTCCGTGACTATGACTTGGCATTTCATTAATAGATAATGTATGGTATTTTTCACCAGATTGTTTTCCGTAATCATTAAACTCATCTTGATTAAAATCTACACCTACAGGCATACGTCCACGCCAATCTATAACCTCTTGCCACCCGTCAGGGATCTCATTTTCTGGTTTATTCCAAAAAACCATACCTCCTCCCTGTTGAAAAATAGCAGATTTTTTTTCTAACTCATCCAAACGTGTCATCAGAGTAACTACAGGGTCTATTCTTTTAAACTCTGAAAAAGAAACGCTATCACCACCACTACCAAAAGCCGCATAACGGGTACGATATACCTCATTAGATTCTCCATTTTTAAATTCTGCAGCACGTGAATCTTCTATTACAATGATATTAGCCAAAGGAGGCCCTCCTTTAAACTCGAAGACTTCTCCGTTAAAATAAATATAACCATCACTCACATTATTCCCATTATCTGAAAGTTCGCACCCACTAATGATTACTTTTTCTCCTAAAGCTTTACCATAGGAATTAAAAATTGTATAGGCTTTTTCAAGCTCTACCAATGTTTCTGTTTCTAGAGGAAAACCTCCTAATTGATTAAAATTAAATTTGTTCATTGAGCTACTGTTTTATAGCGTTTAACATCTTGTTTGTATTCATTTATCAATGCCTCTAAAGCATATTTTTGTTCTACCAAAAGCCTGGGTGCCGACACAATAAAGTCCACTCCTGTATCTACATAATCGGTTGTACTATGTAAGAAAAGGGTATCGGAGGTTCTCTCTGAAGTCGTATCTAAAAAAACAGGTCTTTTTTCTATAGGTGTGAATATATATATTCTCTCGTATTGATTTCCGTTGGTTATACGTATATCTCTTCCTACAGAATCTAATTTATCATTTGCTATTTTTCTTAAATAACATACCTGTCCATTGTGTGCCAAATTGACCAACCTTTCTGTTCTATACACACTCCAGTTATCATACACTTTTTTAATAGGTTGTATTACTGCTCTTATGTAAGCATTGACAACTCCTTTTTGTAAAAAGGATGGTGTAACCAAAAGCACCAACCTTTCAAAATTTATATTATACCACATAATTGATGCCGTTGAAATTAGGGGTTACAAAATACCCACTCTTGGGAATGGTTTTCACATCGATTGCTTCTGGTTTTCCATACCCTCCTACAGAAGGGTTTATCCAACTAGTAGTAGCCAATGTTAAATGTGCTATTTTTACGCCTTCTACCGCTTGTAACTTATCTGTTAAGTCTTGTAAAATCAACTCTCCATCAAAAGGCAATTCTCTTTTAAACTCTTCTATAGCTAGCTCTACTGGTTTTCCCCCCGCTCGAATACTCGTTCCGTTTAACTCTAAAATCAAAGGATCTATATAAATATCGTACTTTAAAAAAAGTTGGTCTGGTAAAAAGTTAATGATTGAAATCCTATTGCCTGCAAACTTTATTTCTTCAAAATACGCTTCTACACTAGACACTAAATCTCCATCAATAGGTTCTAAATCATCTTCTCCTTCACCTGCTATTTTTACAACAATAGTCCCTGGAATATCTCCTTCTGTAACAGCTGCATTTTTAATAATTTTAGAGGCATTTATCTCTTCCAATGTTTTATCCGTATTATCATAAACATCACTATCAGTAACCAAACTAAAGCCACTTTGAAACTGCAACGCCATATAACGATACCAAGACAGACTTCCTCTTTTTTGGTTTTTCAACTTTTCGTCCATTTCTTTGTTATGTTGGTCAAAAAGTAACTCTAAAACATAGACTGCATAAGCAACAATATCAAACAATATGTTTTCAAAACTCACCAATGAAAATTCTTCCAAAAATGTTTTTTCTGGTGTTAATCCATATAGATTTTTTATAGTTTCATTTTTTATAAAACTGTCTGTTATCTCATTTTTTATTTCTTCTCTTTTTCTTGCCATTATCGTACAATAAATGTGGTTTCTATTTGCATTTCTCCAATCCCAAAATCTTTAGGTACTTCGTTTTGTGCCAACAACGTATTGGTTGCTGGCTCTCCATGGGCTTTGTAAAAACCAACCACTCCGTAGTTAGTTATCTTACTTGCTTGGTATTCTTGTTCTATAAAAGCATCGTCCGTAAGCCCTACATTGTTAAGGATTGCCATTTCTAAGGCGTTTTCATAACTCCCTGTGAGCTGTGTTACTTTATCTAAAAAACTTTGCCCTTGTTTTATTTTACTCATAGTGTGCTTCTATTTTAATAGTATCTATATCGTATAAATCTAACTTGGTGATTTTTAAACCGTCTACTGCAAACTGCTCTCTTACTTTATGTCTATACACTAATAAATCTGTACTCAAGGCTATATCTGTAATACCGACTCCCAAGGTTGGGTTTCCTTTAAATTCATTGGGTTGTGCTAACAGAATAAGTGCTTTGTTTTGTTCTAGAGTATTCCCTATCACAACTCCTTGGGTAATTAAACCTTCTGTATTGCGTATGGGTTTTATTTTTAAATCCATCACATTGCCTTCATCGGTATGATCTACTAATTGAATTGCTTTGTCTTTCATATCATGTTAATTTTCCTATAGGTCCAGTTTCTACTAGTCTTACCACTCCCGAAGGAGAAGTTAAACTCGCTTCCGTATATTCGACTGCTGCAGATTTCACATAAGCATCTATCAAACCTGCCAGTTCTTGTGCAAAAAAAGCATCTGCATTTTCTTCTTTGATTCGCATATCTGTCAACAAACCTTTAATACCCGATTGTAATGATCCTTTATCTAATGCCATCTCTGTGTTATTTTATTAGTTTATCAACATTGGTTTTAAAATCTGCCAAAGCTTGTATTGTTGGTGGCAAAGGAGTTCCTGAAGGTCCTACCGCTGTACTTACCGTAAGGTTTTCTACAAGTGTTTTTAACTCTCCGAACAAATCTGCCAATGATATTTCTTCATTTTGAATAGCTACTTTCCCATCTTTGCCATCTAATAAAAAATCCAATCCGTTTTGGGTAAACTGTATGCTTTCTGGTTCGTCTATTTTTATTACAGTTAAATTATCTAACTCTCCTGTTAAACTCATCAATAATACATTGCTCCCTACTTTAGGTGTTACTAAAAGTTGATTTTCTCCTGCTCCTAAAGTTGCCTTGAGCTTTACTTCTGTTAAAACAAGTCCGTTTATTTTTACAGAGCAATGATCGCCCTCAACCGAAACTACTTCTGCCGGTAAAGGCAAATTGTTTTGAGTTCCTACTACATTTCGCAATAACTTTTTTACTTCTGCTGCTTTGTCCATTAACTTAATTTTATACCTGGTGTAACGGTTCTTACTGCTCCTTGCTCACTAATTTTTGTAGTTACTGCTACCGTATAATACCTTGCATCTCTCTCTGAATATTCTTCGTCTTTGATACGAATAGAATCTCCTGGTGCTACATTGGGTATTAACCATGCTGTAAACGTGCCCTCTAACTTTTCTCTTGTTTCTCTGGTTAGTGCTGCATTGGCTACTTTTTCCATAGAATCCAAACTCATAGCTCCTAAATTTAAAGTGATCTTGTCGCCCCCTTTTTTACCAACGGTTACCGTTTTTACCTTTCCATCCTTTCCTTTACTTTCTACAACTACTTCTGTTACGAGTGCTTTTGGGTCTTTGTACTTTAAAGATGAACTTTCTATGTTTCGCTGCATCGAGTAAAACAATTCTTGGTGCTTTTGAACATAGGGTGCATGTATATGCAATTTTTTCTTTTCTGTATCGAAATAAATACTTGCCTTGGTTTCCTCTTGCAACTTTTTTAGCAACTCATACCCCGTTGTGTTGTGTATGATGTATTTTTCATAGGTTACTTCAAAATCACAAACCACACTAAACGAAGGATCTATCTGCTGTACTACATATGCTGCTACTTCTTTTAATGGAACTTCTTTTAACTCTGTACTTTCGAGCCCTTTTCTAAATAAAAAAAGTGCATCTTCACATTTTATTTGCAAACTAGAATCATTGGCTGTTATTTCTTGTACATAACCAACAAACTCCGTTTCTAACACTTCGTTATACCCTAATTTTATCAGTACTTGTGTTCCTTTTTGAATCTTATTTTCAAGATTTAAAGGAGTATTCATTACCGTTTTAGGCAAACTGACTGTAGCTATATCTACCAAATTGTCTACAGATTTCACAATCTCTAATTCGTCTAAAATTCCGAGTTGTGTTTTTTGTCCTTCTGTAGTAAATTCAACATACCAGTTAATTGCGTACATACACTTTTTTTTAATCGTTTTTGTGTGTTTTATCGATTCGACACCGCTTTGTTACTCTCCAAAAAATCATTCGAAATGACAATCTATTTGCTATTCAGAGCCTACTATTCAAAAACCCTAACTCAAACCACTTTCTCCTAACCCTACATTTCTCGATACTATTTTTCTTCGTTACCCTCCAAAAAATCACTCGAAATGACAGACGCTTCTGTTTTAATCATTAACATCTAGCAATAGCTTTGGTGAGTTGTCACTATAGGCTTTTATCTCATAAGCTTGTACATTTTCTCCTTTTGTAAAAGGCCAACTAAAGCTTTCTATCACTATATATCCGATTTCTAACAACTGAAAGGTTTCGGATTGCACCTTGATACTCTTGGCTGCTGTCATATAATTTTTGAGCTTTTCAAAATCTTCTTTTGGAAAACATTTTTCATAAGCTCCTGTTTCATAATCACCCAAAAGTATCCCTGTAATGGTAATTTCATAATCGTCTCTAGACCAATATTCTTTAACCGTACCCCCTACTCCTTTTACTTTGGCTACTTTTCTACGGGTAATATTATTTTTTCCGTTGATAGAGACCAAGGGTTCGTAGGGTAATAAAAACCATGTTTTTCCTTCATCTACAGACAATCGCAATGGAAAGAACTGTTCTTCTCCTGTTAACTCACTGTTATTTTGTGGAACTCGTTTTGTGGTTTTCCACAATTCTTCCATACTTTCTACAGGTTTTTTCGCTTCGTCTTTTTTTACTTGCTTTCCTTGTTTCGATTCTACTAACTTTTGTCTTTCTAGCTGATCTATAGACTTAGCACCTACTAAGGATGTAAATAGTATTTCTTTAGTATCAAATTTCATATTAATTACTTGCTGTAGACGCTAAAGCCAATACTCTTAACAAAGAATCTGTAGTAGCTTCTTCCATCTGATTAGTTGTTTCATTGAAACTGCTTCCCTCAATATTTAACACCCCTATAAGATCTTTTAAATTGATGGTTATGTTGTTGTTTCGTGTTCCTCCTGTCGCAATGGCATTGTTGGTTTGCACAACCTCATTAACCTCCTTATTATGGGTGTTTGTTGTATGCTTACCTTCAAGCTCATTAGGTGGTTTTACAGAAATGCCGAGTTTCTCTTTTAAATCTCCTACAACATCTTTTAGGTTTTTATCATTGAACTTTAAAGATCCCGCTGCTAAGGCAAATTCTTCTTGGGCCTCTTTTGCTAATTTTCCTGCTTTTTTATATCCATCTGCAATAATTTTTTGTCGTGCATCTGTATCTTTTTTAAGCTTTTCAATAGCAGCATTGTTTTCTTCTTTATCACCTGCACCTATTAGATTTTGAAATCGGTACCAACCTTCTTGTATCTTGTTGATACCTATCATAAATCCTTCTACATAGGTTGCAAAATAAGCTTTGGCTCCTTCAACAAATGCTTCCCAAATAAGGCCTGCTCCTTTTACAGTATGTTGCCACGCTTGGCCCCAACCGTCTATTTTTGCTATTAAAAAACCTATTACAGCGATTAAGGAAACAACTCCTAATACAACCCAAGTAACGGGACTTGACAAAAAAGCTAAACTGCTTTTAATTATTGATTTTGTTAGTTTGTTTTGTAAAAAACTACTGACTGTAAGGTAATTGTTATACAAAATTAGACCTGACATAAAGGTTCCTAGCACAAGAGCTATAGAGGTAATTACCACATCTCCTTCGTCTAACTTTGTTAAAAAATAATCTAATCCTGAGGTTATTCCTGATAAGGTTATATTTGCCAGCTCTATAAAAGGTTGTAACAATTTTTCTTTTACTTCTGTTACCTTTTCTAACAATGAAGTAATTGATCCTGTCATAGCTCCCCATTGTACCCCTGTATTTTCTCCTGCTCCAACCGCTACTGTTTGAAACTCTATAAAAACACTTTTTGCTTTTTGTAAGCCTTGTGATAGTTTTTTTGAAAAACCTCCTAATCTCAACGTGTTTCCAGAAAAAATTTCTAAAGATTTCCCTGACAATCCCTCCTTTAACTGCTTGATTCCTTTAGCAGATATCTTTCTTATTTTTTGTGACAGTTTTTTTGAAAATCCTCCCAACCTTAACGAGTTTCCAGAAAAAATTTCTAGAGAATTTCCGGACAAACTCTTCTTTAACTGCTTGATTTCTTTGAAAGATATTCCTTCAAGGCTTCCTAAAACCTCTCCTATGGCTTTTATTGTATCTGCAAAAGGCTGTACACTGTTTTGCACTTCTGCAAAACCTATTTTTAAGTTTTCTAAAACATGCTGCTTCTCCTCTAACCTCTCTTTAGCTAGTGTATAACTTTCTATAGCTACTAAACTTTGTCCTTGTAACTCTATTAATTTTACACTCGCAACATCACTCACCTTTCCAATTTTTTCTAAACTAGCGTTTAGTTTCTCCTGTAGTGACAGCGTATATTCTAAAATATTTGACATAATTGCTTTACTTAGTGTTTTGCCTTATTGCCTGTACTTATTAAGTACGTTTTAGGCTCCCCTTGAAGGTTATCTTTCTATTTTTTTAAAAACTATTTATGATCTGAGTTTTCTTTTTTTCGAATAAACTCTAGTTCTTTTAGTCTCATAGCCCATTCTTTGTCTGTAAGAGCATCGGGGTCATGAATGTGCATATAATACCTTAGTTGTGCATTGGCTATACGTACCCATTCATGTTCTTTTACCTCCGAGCTCTTTATAGCTTTACCAGACTCGCCTCTTTTACCTCTATTAACTCTGCCAATTTAGAAGAGGCTGATAAAAACAAAGTATCGTCTACTTGGATTTCTTCATCTCCATCAATCCAACAATCCTTTAAAATAATTTCATTGAATTTTAAGGGGTCTTTGGCTCCTACCTGAGAAGCAAAGCTCAGGGCTTTTCTGCTTGGTCTTTTTAAATAACACGTTTTGTCTTCTACATCAATTTTGAAAATTTCTCCGTGTTTTTGTTTCCAATTTTGGATTTGCTCTTCTGTAATTTGCATTGTCATCGTTTTTAGGCTTGTTCTTTAATTCTTAAACAAATAAATGGTAGTGTGATTTCTTGAAACTTATCTCCTTGCTTGTCTTCTTTCATCGATTCTGTGAATCGGATTCCTGAAGCCCTGTCTGAGGTTAACGGATTTCCTTCATCTGGATTTCCGTAGTTAAACAATCCGTCTAAAGAAAGACTTAATACAGATCCATTTCCTGCTTTTACCAATGCTTCGTATTCGCTTCTAAGCAATGTAATTTCGCCTTCATAGGCAATGTTTCCACTTTGAATAGCGTGTGGATAACGCCCTTTTGCATATACTGCTTCTCTTTCTATCTTTGAGCCGTATTTTACTGCTCTAATACCTGTAATGTCTCGACCTCCTAAGATTAAAGTAAGATCTGCCCATTCGTATTCTCTTGAATCGAAATTTGCCATTTTATCTAGTTATTTAAATTTGTATTGAATCCTAATTCTACATTAAACCATCGTGCTGTTCCTCTAGGTCGTACAGACAACTGCATGTTAATAGTACTTGTTGCTGCTACATTTATAGTTGTGTCAAATGTTGCTTTTACCCCTAAATCATTGTTGTCTGTTGCATCTGCAGAGAGTTCTCCATTTACCGTCATTTGGCTATAAATAGCTTGCTCTACCACAGATTCTAGTGCTTTTGCATAGAAGGGTGAAATTGAACCACTGTTGGTTAAATCAAAATCGTTGTTGATTTCATCAGAAGCTATTGAGTGTGCTATTCTATAGGCTTTATCAATAACCCTTCTTCTTGAAATGTATCTATAATCGTCGCTTGAGTTTGTTGCTAATGGATCATCTGTAATGTAGTATCCTGCTTTTCCTATATGCGTTCTAAGTGTTATATAACCTTTGTCATGCAACTCTTCTACATCGTACTCTTCTACAGGCTCTCCTGCAATGTAGGCTTTTAGAACCTGCAACTCTCCATCTTTTACCTTTCCTGCATTTACCTGAACTTGACTTTTTGCCAAACGTCCCATTACAATATGGTTTACAGTTCCATCTCCTGACTCTTGTGATGATCCTATAACAATTCCTACACGATTGTCTGTACCTTCTGTTAAGTCAACTAAATCTGCATGCTCTCCTGTAAAAGCATACGCTTCTAACAACACAAAAAATGGTGCTGCTTTTTTATTGATGTAGTTTTCTGCTAATAATTGTGCTTGTTGTTTTGCCAAAGCCACATCTGCATCCACTCCGTCTGCTACTGTTACTACTCCTGATGGGTCATAACAAGTAAAAAGTCCTTTGATTTCTCCGTTTGCATAGTCTAACAAAGCCTCTGCTGGAACTACTCCTCCTGCTTCTGTAAACCAGTCACTCACTGATTCACTTTTATCAAAAGCATGTAAGTACAACGGTGTACCTTCTCCTGCTTCTTCATAAAATTCTTTTAATGTTTTGTGTAGCTTGGCATTTGTAGCCTCTTCAATTCCTAAGTCTGCTACATCTGCCATTCCTTTTAACTTATAGCTTTTTTGTAGTTCTAATTTATCGGGTACAGCTACAGCCGATGCTAAAAGCCCAAACACTCCGTCTGCACTTGCCTCTACTGAACCTATATTCCCATTACTAAATTCGATATTCGCTCCTGGTAACATATTTTTCTGTTATTGATTAATATTTATGATTTTTATTTTTTGATTTTGTATTTGTTTACAACTCCTTCTACCGCTCCTCCTCCAAAATAGAAAGAGACAATGACTAGGGCTATCATCCCTAAGTTTTCATGATTGTAGGTATAAAGCTCTACAATTTGCTGTACTGGATTTTTTAATAAAACCATTACAAAATGAGCCATTGCAGTTGCTAAATGTATTAGTAAATAGACTGCTGTAAACATGATTGCCAAAAACCTCTGTGCTATTTTATAGGGTTCATAAAGCTTTAAAAATTCTTTATGATAGTCTATTTTTTCTTCTGTTGTTAAAATGGATTTATCCACTCCACTTACAATACTTTTCCCCAATTGATTTGGTGAAAAAATTTTTCCGATTGTACTTAATAGTGTCTTCAACATCTTTTTTATTTAAGCTTTGACAGAGATTTTCCCCCTCCTAAAAACAATGCATTTTGACGCTTTGTTTTCGTTTGTTGAGTGCAAATATTGGGCATTTAAACGGAGTAAAAAAAAAAGTGAAAATTGACTTTACACTACTGTAACAGAGTTTTTCAAACCTGTAAACCCACTTTACAATTCTTTGATTTAGAGCACTATAAAACTGACATTTGTTACTGAATAATTACGTGGTGTTTTTCTAAAAAAGCAACCTGAAAGACATTACTACGAAAAACGTTACACAATAAAAAAATAGAATTATGTTTTTAAACAAAAAGGATTTGGGTGTCGTTATTTACGGACACAAAATTGATAGCATCACCAACAATAACGATGCTATTGTAATGAATGCTATTGAAGCTGCCATAGATCAGATTAAAGGGTATTTAACAGGAAGTAATCAAAGGGTATTAAAAAGCAAACGCATTGTATATGATGCTAACTCGCTTTTTAAAAAAACAGGAAGTAATAGGCATCCTCAACTGGTTACACATACAAAAACAATTGCCAAATGGTGGTTGATTGAACTCTGTAATATTGAAGATGCTTACGAAAGGGGTAAAAAACGTTATGAGAAATCTATTGCTTGGTTAGAAAAGTTAACGACTGGGGAGCTAACCTTATAAAAGTACTTATACTCTCTATACCTTTTAGAATATTTTCTATCAAGAACAGACATTTTAAATGTGTTTTGACTCGAACACACAACGGATTAGTCTGTAAAACTTATTTATTAAAACACAAAATAACTTTAGTACAACCTTTTTATAGGTTGTTTTCAATTTTTAAAATTATGACAAATATTATTTCAAACATTTATGATCAATTAAATACCATTTCTGAAATAGGCTATCTTGATGCTAATTACGGGCAGTTAAACACAGGTCATCCTAATTTTCCTACTGCATGGCCTTGTTGTTTCATTGCTGTTGAGAGTGCCTCTTACAGTAACCTGGCTAAAAATAAAGATAAAACACCTCAGAACCGACAAAGCTCTGAGGTGATTGTAGTAATTTCTTTAGCCAACTTAATAGACACAGCGGCTAATGATACTCCTATAGAGCAAACCGAATTGAGCCTTCATATTCTTGAGCTTATTCATGAAAAGCTACAAGGACTTTCTATTACCAATAGCTCTGGAAGACTTATAAGAACAAGTTTAAATCGATTAAAGCGTGAAGACAGTGTACAAGCATATGAGATTTCTTATTCTGTTATTTTAACGGACGCTTAGGAAACATCGATAACTGTGCTTTTTCGGCTTCTTCCAAACGCTTCATATCTCGTTCTATCGGTGTATTTAGTATGGTATAAAGCGTTTGTTTACTAATTCCAAATTTAGGGTATATAAAATCTCTGTGCATTTCTGTCATGGTTATATACCCTCTTACTTCTTGGTATTTTTCTTTATAGTAGTCTGCTATCAACTTGTATCTAAAAAGTTTATTGCGTTGTATTCCTTGTTTTTGTTTTAATGTTTTGCTCATAATTTACTGATATTTTTTAGGCTTGTTGTTTTAAATACTCTTTAAAAAGCCATTAAAGAATTGTCTTGGCTAGTTTTTTATGAAAATACTCTAACAGAATGTATTCTCTGCATTTTGCTTTTAACCCTCTTTCATTCTGAGTTATTTTTTTTACAGACTTTTTAACACCAAAATTATCTTTTTGTATATCATACAACTTTTTGATTTTCAACAGTCTTACAATCTCTTCTTCTGTTTTTCCTTTTTCTGTATTATATTTTATCAATGCTTTTCTTTTAAGCTTCTTTAAAATATCTTCTGTAGTACTTTTCTTTTTCCAATACTTTTTTAAAACTGCTTTTTTAACTCTTTCTTTAAATACTATCGTATGTAATGGTAGCTCTTTTCTTTTGTGAAGCTCATAATACAAATAGAGTTTTCCTTCAGGTAACTGCCCTGTACTACTTACTTCTAAAAGACATTCTAAAATGGCATTTTCATAAGCTTTTTGATTTTGTTCAGCTGTAGGTTTTAGCTTTTTAGACAAGCTTTTAAAAACAGGTTTGTGCTCTTTTATATTTTTAATTTTCCAGTATTTAAATTTCTTTAATACTTCTGAAACATATTCTGCTCCAAACAACTCGTAATGATTTGATTTTTCTGAATACTGATTGTACCTCTCTAATTTAAAAGCAAAATATATTTCTTCTAAAGACAGGTGCTTGTTATAATCTAAAATAAGGTCTACAATATCTTCTTTATTGATTTGTGCTATTTCAGATTTTAAGCCTGACAGGTTTGCTATTTTGGTTATTAAAACCCCTAGAGTATTGAAAAAACAATCGTCTTTTTTTAACTCACTGATGGCTTGTTTTTTTAATTTTAAAAACTGAATGGGAGTGGTTTTACATATATCTTCTACAGCATACATCTTTTCTAAAACCTCTTGACTGTAGTTAACCAACTCTCCTTGCACATCCCCAACCTTGGGCATTGTTTGCAATTGCTCTTGTGGTTTGTCTGTTAATTTTTTGGCTGTTTTGATCATTTTTTTCGATAGGTTCTTTATAATTATTCCACTTTTTTTCGTTTTTAAGCCAGGTATTTAGACGGTTTTTAATGGCAAACGTTTTTAATTTTTCGAATTTCATTTTTTTGTCCAATGCTCCATGTTCTGACCAGTACTCAAAAAAGCTTTCTAAAATTTTTAAATCTATTTGAGTGTGAGAAAATACTTTTTCTCTAAATTCTTCTTTTCTTTCTTTTAGTTCTTTAGTTCTTCTGTTCTTTATATTTGGTTTGCTTATGGCTTCTTCTTGGCTTTCTAATGGTATTCTTTTTTCAAACTCACTGGTTTTAACTTCTTGAAAAACTCCGTAATTGCATAGGTTTATTACGGTTTGTCCCTTGGTTTTTCGTTGGCTCACCATACCTAGTTCTTCTAAGGTTTTTATAAAATTACTCACTTTTGTTCCACCCCAATTCCATCTTTTTTCAAGATATCTTCTGCTTACAGGCAACTCTCCTTTATGAATTTCTATAACTTTATTTTGTATAATCTCTTGTCTTTCTTCAAACCTTGCGGATTGTATCAAATCTATCCAAGCTTCTGCTTTGCTAAAGACTCTTTTTTCATTCCACAAAAAATTATCAAATAGTTTCCTTTGAATTTTTATAAATCCTTTTTTACTCATATCATTTTTTTAATTTCGTCTACTTTCATTTTACTATCTCTACTTTAAAGTTCTAATTCTGAGATAATTTTTTTCTGAACTTTTACAGAGCTTGGTATTTTTTTTAAACTATTTTGAACCGCTAATTTTGAAAGTTCTTTTAAAGCCCTCACATTTGTTTCTGTAAGGGTATTGCTCTTAAAAACAACATCTCTTATAGTAGATGTTCCTACTCCTGTTAATGAACTTACATAGGTTCTTTCTTGTACTCCTGTATACTGCCTTAAGTAATTAGAGAGCTCTTGTGATATTGTTTTGCCAAATTTCTCTTTCTGAAATAATTCCATTATGCTACTTCTTTAAGACTTCCCTTAGTTATGTGCCACCTTTTAACGGCTTTGCTATATAGTTTTTCTATTGCCTTGTCTTCATTTTTTTCAATAGTTACAACGCTATCTACGCATAACCACTCTCCTGCTACATGTAATTTGTAATTTAGAATATGAATTTTTCTTCCTTCTTCGTTTGTTATAATTTCTAATGAAATTGCGTATGATAATGTAGTAGTTCCTTGTATCATTTTGTTTCGTTTTTTAGTATGATTAATAATGTTAATATTGTAAGCCCCAATACATACACAATTATTATTTCTTGATTGTTATACATTGGTTCCAAATTCTTTAATAGCTTTTTCCGTTGGTCGTAATGATATATACGGTCTTTTTATGGAAGCATATACTTTCACTGTATCAAAATTTCTTTTCATAATATGATTGATGGATGATTCTGTATTAAAGTTTAATCGATGGTTTCCTACACACAGCTCTAAAGACCAAATTCTATCTTCTTTTTCCAACTCTAAAATTGCCAACTCAAAACTTTTCAAACAGAGAAAATCTTTCTCGTTAATTCTTAATTTTTTAGTCTTTATAACCTCTAAATTGTCGCTTAAAATACTTTTGATACTTTCTAATTTCATATTTTGTCTATATTTGTTGTAATATGTTACAAATATACTTTCACTGAAAGTATTACACAAGTAAAAAGACACTTAAAATACTTTCTTTTTACCACAAACCCATAAACAACTCATTATGAAAGAAATAGGCATCAGACTTCGAAATCTCTTAAACCAAAAAGGTCTTACTCCATATAGTTTTTCTAAAAAAACAGGAATCAGTCAGTCTACAATCAGTAGAATTCTAAACAATAACTCCAAACCAAACGAAAGTAACATGGAAGTAATTTGCAGTTTTTTTAACATCAATGAAGCTTGGCTCCTAACAGGTGAAGGTTCTCAAGAAAAACCTCAACAACACCAAGCTAATAACGAAGTTGAATTAATTCCTATAGGTTACAAAAAAGTACACAGGGTTCCTGTATATGCGCAAGCGGGTTTTTTAAATGGGTATGGAGACGAAACTTATATGGACGAACTACCTTATGAATTTTGGGAAGTTGACAGGGAATACAAAGGAAATTACTTATGCTTTGAGGTAAAAGGTGATAGTATGGATAATAATGATACAGACTCCCTATTAGAGGGAGACCGTATTTTATGTAGAGAAATTCAACAACACCATTGGCAACATAAATTACATATTAACAAATGGGATTTTGTAATTGTACACAAAGACAAAGGTATTGTTGTTAAAAGAATTACAGCTCACAACACAAATACAGGAATCATTACCTGCCACTCTTTAAACGACTATTATGATGATTTTGATATCAACCTAAAAGATGTTGTTGCCCTCTACAATATTGTTGACATGAAACGAAAACGAAGACGATAACAACGTTACTTCATATTCATAATATTTAACCTTTATTGTTTTGGAATCTCTGATTCTGGTTCTACCAATTATTTGAGACTCTTCAAAACTATAACTACATTTCCCTAGCTCCTCCATTACCAGCTTTTCCAATTCTTTTTTATTGATTTTATTTTTACTTAAAACCTGAATTCCTTCTTTCGTTTTAAAAACTTTCTTCTTCATTTTTCACAACTATTTCTACACTGTTGTTTATACCCCCCCTTTAATAGTAGCTATCTGTTTGTCAAACTTATACTAAACCTTTATCTTAAACGTTTTTCGATGTATTTATAATAATTAACCTACCCTTGATGCTTAAAAAAAGGCACAACTTTTAATTTAAAAACGAAATTAATACTAATTAAATTAAACAAATCTGATCTAATGAGAAAAAGAGAAAGGCTTATTTATTGCTTGAAAAATTTAGGTATAACTGCAAAAATATTGCATCAAGAAACTGGTATTGAACTATCTACGTGTTATAGAATTGTATCTGGACAAAACATGCCGAACTATCATAATCTAGGAAAAATTTGCGACGCTTATCCTATGATTCCTTTAAGATACATATTTACAGGAAGTTAAAATTACCATTATATGGTATAAAAACACCTAATAAACAGGAAAGCACAAACAGACAATTTTAGGGGTACCTCCCTATTTAAAAGGAGGAAAATTAAACTTTTCTATTTTCTTGTCTTAAGAATGGCACAAAAAAGCTTCTGTTATCGCTTTCCGTTTATTTTAACATCTTTTAATCTGCACAAAACAAATTATTAACATATGTTAATGATTCAAATATATATTTAATTCCTGATTCTTTCAAACTTTTTATCAAAAAAAAAAAAAAACATTTACCCCTATACAAACAGCAAAAAGTATTCATTTATTAGTAGTTTGAGTACAGTTCCAAGTCCTTTATCTTTTTAATTTTACAATCTATCTACTACACTAATTTAAACTTAGTGTTTTATAAACTCACCTAGCGAATTAACCAATAATTATATGTTTTTAAAAACACTTCGTAAAATGCTAATTTCAATCCTTACAATACTTGCTGGTATTACCCTTCTCTATTTTTTATTCACGAACTACTATCCTAGTTTTGGGGGTTCTATCTCTAAAGAACAACAAACTATTTATAAAAACTCTAAACAGTATAGAAACGGAAAATTTCACAATAGCAAAGCGGTACCTAAAGATTTGACTTTTTCTGAAACTTTAAAATTGGCCTATACTTTTTTTACAACTAAAGTCCCCAACGCACGCCCTAAAAAAAATCTAGATGTAAAAAAAACAGACTCTATAAGTATCGCGAATTACAGTGGAAATACACGAATGATTTGGTTTGGACATTCTTCTTTTTTATTACAAATGCAAGGGAAAAATATCTTATTAGACCCTATGTTCAGTAAAGTTGCAGCCCCACACCCTTTATTAGGTGGAAATAGGTTTAACAAAGAGTTTCCTCTAGCCATTGAAAAACTACCTCAAATTGATGCTGTTCTTTTTTCTCATGATCATTACGATCATTTAGATTATGAAACTATATTAGAATTAAAAAATAAAACAAATCACTTTTTTGTTCCTCTAGGAGTTGGTACACATTTAGAAGCTTGGGGTGTAAACACCTCAAAAATAACAGAACTAGATTGGTGGCAAGAAACTCAATTTGAAGACCTCACCTTTGTCTGTACACCTGCACAACATTTTTCTGGTAGAAAACTCAACAACAGACAAAGTACCTTATGGAGTTCTTGGGTACTACAATCTGCACAGGATAATATTTATTTTAGTGGAGACAGTGGCTACGCTTCTCATTTTAAAGAAATAGGAAATAAATACGGTCCTTTTGATTTGGCCTTAATGGAATGCGGACAATACAACCAAATGTGGTCCGACATACACATGATGCCCGAAGAAACCGCTCTTGCAGGTATTGATGTAAAAGCAAAAAAGATACTACCTATTCATTGGGCTGGTTTTAAACTTGCATTACACGAATGGACAGATCCTATAAATCGTGTACAAGCAAAAGCAAAAAGCTTAAATTTACCTGTAATTACTCCACAAATTGGTGAGGAAATACTTGTGAAAAACACAGAAAACACCTACAAAAACTGGTGGAAAAATCTTTAACTGCTTATGAAAGAAATTATAAAAATAAACAGCATTGCAGAAGTACATTCTTTTCTAGGAATAGAAAAACCGAAGCACCCTTTAGTTTCTATATTACAAGCTTCTAAAACTGCAGACAAGCTTCCTAATGAAACCATAAAATTCTCCTTAGACCTGTTTCAAATCAGCTTAAAAGACAACTGTGCTGTAAACATTTTAAAATATGGAAGAAATTCTTACGATTATCAGGAAGGTTCCATGATTTTTACAGCGCCAAACCAAACATTAGAATTTAAAAAAGAGCCTCCTCTTAAAGAAGATAAAAGCTGGAGTTTGCTTTTTCACCCTGACCTGATACGAAAATCGGAACTTGGAAAAAAAATAGAACAATTTTCCTTTTTCTCCTACAACGTACATGAAGCATTACACCTATCTGACGAAGAAAGAAAAACGATCACAGAAATTGCACAAAAAATAGAAACCGAATACAACAACAATATAGATGCACACAGTCAAACTTTAATTATCTCAAATATTGAATTATTATTGAACTATTGTGTTCGTTTTTATGATCGTCAATTTTATACTCGCACCAACCTAAATCAAGATTTAGCAAGTAAGTTTGAACAGTTATTAAAAGATTACTACGATAGTAACAAACAATCAGAAATAGGTATTCCAACAGTACAGTATTGTGGAGAAGCCATGAACATGTCTCCAAAATACTTGAGCGACTTGTTAAAAAAAGAAACGGGTTACAGTACCCAAGATCATATTCACAAATACATTATTAACAAAGCAAAAACAAAACTTTTAAACTCTACACAAAGTGCCAGTGAAATAGCTTACTCCTTAGGTTTTGAATACCCTCAGTATTTTAGTAAATTCTTTAAAAAAAGAACCTCTATGAGTCCTAATGAGTTTAGAAAGCATGTAAATTAACTCTCTTCTAATCTTTATACCTATAATCATACTTAAAGTATCTTTAGCTTATACACTTCTTTTAAACTCCCTTCCTTAATTATACTCACCTTTATTAACCTATGTTTAAACATTCTTTTCCTACCCAAAAAAAATGTTTAAAATCTCTTTTCTTTAAATTTTCATATACCTTCGCTAAAAAATCTATTTAAACACTATGAATTGGTACTTACACGTTTTAAAACAATACGCTAACTTTAACGGAAGAGCAAGAAGAAAAGAATACTGGATATTTGTAGCATTCAATACCTTATTTTCAATAATAACAATGCTCCTAGATAATTTACTGGGATTAAATTTTACAGACACACCTTATGGTCCCCTTTACACTCTATATTCTTTAGCCCTCCTTATCCCTAGTTTGGCTGTACTAACAAGAAGATTACACGATGTAGGCAAAAGTGGTTGGATGTTTTTTGTTGCACTTATCCCTATAATAGGAAGTATTTGGATTCTGATTCTCTTAATTTCAGACAGTGAACCTGGAGAAAATAAATATGGAACAAACCCTAAAAATAGTTTTACAGAAGCGAACTAACAACAGCCTGTTTTTCATTCAATTTTAAACCTCACAGCTTTGTAAGAGCTGTGAGGTTTTTTATTCCCATATTGGTTTTTCTTTAGTATCTTTGGACAGCTAAAAAACAACAAGATTCCTCTTGAACAATCTATATTACGGATTGGATTTTTCAACAGTATTCTACAAAATGTTGCTTACTAGAATTTATATAAATGAAACAATATCTCCTTGCTTTTGGAATTATAGCACTGGTTATTTTTACGGGGTGTGAGTTTGACGACTTTTGTTCTGAACCTACTACTCCTAGAATAATTATTAGCTTTCACGAAGAATCGAACCCTAACGAATACCAATCGCTCCCTATTTATGTTTGGGCAGACGATAAGGATTCTATCTATCAAAAGGAAATTGTAGATTCTATTTACATTCCTTTAGACACAAAAAACCATATTTCTAACTACAATTTTTCTTATAGTAATGAGAACGATCAAGTTAGTATCGAATATGTTACCGAAGATATTTATGTTTCTAGATCTTGTGGGTACAAAACTAATTTCTCAAATCTTAACATTGCCTCTAACACCAATAACTGGATAAAAAGTATCCAAATTGTCAACTCAACTGTAACAGATGAAACAGCAGCTCATATTAAAATATTGTACTAGTATTATTGCTTTGTTTTTGTTTTCTCTAACAGTTTCAGCACAAGAGAAAACATTAATAGACAGCACCTTACATCAAAAAAAATACGGACTTCGTATTGGTCTTGATATTAGCAAACCTATTATGGCAGCTTTCAGTGATGAATTTGAAGGATACGAACTTGTTGCTGATTACAGGCTTTCTACAAAACTATACCTAGCGGGTGAAATAGGTTATATAAACAAACAATCTAGAGAAGATACTTACAAGTTTTCTACTGATGGTTCGTACACCAAACTAGGTGTAAACTGGAATTTGTACAACAACTGGTTAGATATGGACAATGAACTGTATGTAGGTGGTAGATACGGTTTCAGTGTTTTTGACCAAGACCTAACAGAATATATCGTTTATCAAGAAGGAACTAGTATTGAGGGTATCAGTGGATCTTATTTTACCCCAAAAACAAGCACAGACCCTATTCATTACAACAATTTAACAGCCCACTGGGTTGAGCTTGTTATAGGTATAAAAGTAGAAACTTTTCCCAATCTTTTTTTAGGTGCTAGCGGTAGTTACAATACCATGATTAGCGATGTAGATCCTACAAATTTTAACAATCTGTATGTACCAGGTTTTGGAAAAGTATATTCTACCAATTCTGGGTTTACCTTTAACTACACCATTACGTACAGAATTCCTTTTTATAAAAAATAGTTTTCTCACCAATACTTAATTTTTATGCAGCAAATACCTAGCGTAGACTTAAACGATTTCTTATCTGAAGACCTTTCTAAAAAAGAACGTTTTATTAAAAACATTGGAGATTCTTTTAATCAAATTGGTTTTGTTGCCTTAAAAGGGCATTTTTTATCCGATCCATTGATAAGTACTTTATATGAAGAAATTAAAAAGTTTTTTGCCCTTCCTCAAAGTACAAAAGACACGTATGAAATAGAAGGCATTGGAGGACAAAGAGGCTATACTTCTTTTGGAAAAGAAACCGCTAAAGGAAAAAAAGAAGCCGATTTAAAAGAGTTTTGGCATTTTGGACAATATGTAAAAAACGACCCTGTTCTTGAAAAAAGATACCCGAACAATGTTCTTGTAAACGAACTTCCTGAGTTTAACAGTTGTGGAAAAGAAACCTTTCAACAATTAGAAAAAACAGCCAAATATGTATTGCGTGCCTTGGCGTTGTATATTGGTTTGGATGAATTTTATTTTGATGAGTATATCAAAAATGGAAACAGTATTTTAAGACCTATCCACTACCCACCTATTACAGACAAACCTAAAGGATCTGAAAGAGCCGCTGCCCATGGAGACATTAATTTAATAACACTGTTAATGGGTGCACAAGGAAAAGGACTTCAGGTACAAAACAGAAATGGTGAATGGATTGATGCCATTGCACAACCTGACGAACTGATGATTAATGTAGGTGATATGCTCTCTAGACTAACCAACAATAAATTAAAGTCTACCATTCATAAAGTAATCAACCCTCCTGAAGAACTTTGGAACACCTCTAGATACTCTATCCCGTTTTTTATGCATCCCGTTGCCTCTATGAAATTGAATTGTTTGCCAGAATGTATTGATGAAGAAAACCCAAAAGCATTTGAAGATATTACTGCAGGTGACTTTTTAACGGAAAGATTGATTGAACTTGGACTGATAAAAAAATGAACAAAAACGTACTAAAAATATTTTTACTCGGGTTTATCTGGGTAATTGCAGGAATCGCTATTAATATTTATAAAGACGAAGAAAATGCTGGCAGCCTGGTTTTAGCCATAGGATTGCTTATAGAATCTTTAGCCTTGGTACTTTTCTTTTGGAAAAAAATAAAACAGAAATAAGATGTCAAAAAAGAAGCTTTCAGATTTATCTGACTTGGGTGGATTTGTTTTTTCTACCAACGATAATTTTGAACTAGAACAAAATGAAAACGAAGAAACGCTGGCTCCAAAAGACCAACGTTTAGAAGCCCTGTTTTCTAACAAAGGACGTGGTGGAAAAACAGTTACTGTAATTGCCGGATTTATAGGTAGTGATGATGACTTAAAAGCTTTGGGTAAAAAGCTAAAAACCAAATGTGGTGTTGGAGGGAGTGTAAAGGATGGTGAAATCATTATCCAAGGAAAATTCCGTGATAAAATTATCGAAATTCTTAAAAAGGACGGTTACAACGTAAAACGTGTTGGTGGTTAATTTCCCTTCAAAAAAACAGCCCATTAGAAATTAATTTCTAATGGGCTGTTTGGCTTTAGACCATTCTATCTAAAAGTACTCTTGTACTTCAAAAAATTACTTTTCCCAGTAAACTTGCTTTTCTTGTACATCTCTAGAATTGGTTCCTACAAAAAAGTTAAACGCACCACTTTCCCAATCGTACACCAACTCACTGTTATAAAACTTTAACTCATTAGGTGTTATTTCAAATTCTATTGTTTTAGACGCTCCTGCTTTTAAGAATACTTTCTTATAAGCTTTCAATTCTTTTACAGCTCTTGAAATACTTGCCGCAGGATCTTGCACATACAACTGTACAATTTCATTTCCTGCCATTTCTCCTGCATTGGTTACTTTTACAGATACCGTTAGCTTGTCGTTCCCTTTTAAACGTTCCTTGCTCACTTCCATTTCATCATACTCAAAATTAGTATAACTCAACCCATAACCAAATGGATACAACGGATCGTTCGGAATGTCTAAATACTTTGTGGTAAACTTAAAAAAGGTTTCAGGCCTACCTGTATTTTTATGATTGTAATAGATTGGTATTTGTCCTACACTTCTTGGAAATGTTGCTGTAATTTTTCCTGAAGGATTGTAATCACCAAACAACACATCTGCTATTCCGTTCCCTGCCTCTATTCCTAAATGCCACGTTTCTAAAATTGCATCTACATTTTCATCTTCCCAAGTTAACGTCATTGGTCTACCATTTCCTAACACCAATATTACCGGCTTTTTTAATGCCAACATTGCTTTTAACAAACGTATCTGACTTTCTGGAATTCCAATATCCGATCTACTTGCTGCTTCTCCAGACCATGCTCTTGGCTCTCCTAAAGCAGCCACAATAACATCTGCTTTTTTAGCTTTGGCAATAGCTTCTTCCAACAAAACTTCCACCTTATTAGCATCAACTGTTAATTTTTTTTGTGTTGGCTTTCTGTTGATATTCATTAAATAAGTATCTTCTGTAAACAAAGCTCCCTGTGCATACAACAACTCTCCTTTACCTCCTAAAGCCTCTGAAATTCCTTCATATATAGAAACCACATTTGTAGTATCTTTTGTCATTGCCCAAGTACCTAACATATCAATTTTTGAAGTTGCCAAAGGTCCCACCAAAGCAATTGTTTGATTTTTATCTAAAGGCAAATAGTTTTTTTCATTTTTTAACAATACAATAGATTGTCTTGCTATTTCTCTGGCTACTTCTTTGTTTTCTTTAGATAAAATATCTTTGGTATCGTTGTTAAAATACTTGAAAGGATCTTCAAACAATCCTAATTTGTATTTGGCTTCTAAAACTCTTCTACAAGCCTGATCTATTTCTGCCTGTGTTACTTTTCCTTCTTTTAAAGATTTTGCCAAAGTTCCTATAAAAGATTGACCTACCATATCCATGTCAACCCCAGCTTTTAACGATTGAATGGCTACTTCATCTAAATTCCCCATACCATGGTTTACCATTTCATTAATAGCCGTAAAATCTGTTACTATAAACCCGTTAAACCCCCATTCTTTTCTCAAAACATCATCTAACAACCATTTGTTTCCCGATGCTGGAATACCATCTATCAAATTAAAAGAGGTCATTGTAGTTGCTGCCCCTGCATCAAATGCAGCTTTGTATGGCGGAAAATAATCTTGATACATCGACAACCTGCTCATATCTACCGTATTGTAATCTCTACCTGCTTCAGAGGCTCCGTACAATGCAAAATGCTTTACACAAGCCATCAAAGTATTGCTATCTGAAAGATCACCTCCTTGATATCCTCTTACATAGGCTTTCCCTATTTCTGATCCCAAAAACGGGTCTTCTCCTGCTCCTTCAGCAACTCTTCCCCAACGTGGATCTCTAGAAATATCTACCATTGGAGAATAGGTCCAGTTAATTCCTTTTGCCGTAGCTTCTTCTGCTGCTATTCTTGCACTTTGTTCTATCAAATCTACATCCCAAGTACATGACATTGCCAATGGTATTGGAAAAATAGTTGACGATCCGTGAATTACATCTTTTCCATACAACAAAGGAATTCCTAATCTTGATTCGTTTACAGCTACTTTTTGGTTTTCAACACCTCCCATAGCTCCTATCAAACCTTTTCTTATAAATTCTTCTTTTCCACTTCCGCTAGTAAGTACTAGAGCAGCTCCCGCACCTGATGATAAATTCAATTGCCCTAGCTTTTCTTCTAAAGTCATTTTATCCATCAAATCACTTATAAATGCATCCATTTTAGCATCTTGTGCCTCGGCTATTTGAAATACACCTAATGTTAGCAATAACCCTATTATTTGTTTTTTCATAATTCTACTATTTCATTTTACCATTGTACTGGCTGTTCTCCTTTTGTTTTTAAATATTCATTTACCTTACTAAAATGCTTGTTTCCGAACCAATACCCTCTATTAGCACTTAACGGTGATGGATGCCCGCTTGTAAATACAACATGCTTTTGAGCATCTATACGTTTTCCTTTTTGTTTGGCATAACCGCCCCAAAGTAAAAAAACTACGCCTTCTCTATTTTCTGAAAGTTTTTGAATAATAGCATCTGTAAATTTTTCCCATCCCTTTTTTTGGTGCGAACCTGCTTGATGTGCTCTCACTGTTAAGGTAGCATTTAACAGCAAAACCCCCTGCGATGCCCAGTGAGACAGATTCCCCGATACGGGAATTTCCATCCCCAAATCATCCTGTAATTCTTTGTATATATTTACTAATGATGGGGGTTGCTTTACACCTTCTGGAACGGAAAAACAAAGTCCGTGGGCTTGTCCATCATCATGATACGGATCTTGACCTATAATAACAACTTTTACATCGTTGAACGGACAGGCATCAAAAGCAGCAAAAATATCTTTCCCATCTGGAAAGCATTTAAACTGACTGTATTCTGATTTTACAAATGTGCTTAGTGTTTTAAAATACTCCTTTTCAAACTCGTCTTTTAACTGCGTTTTCCAAGTCTTTTCAATATTTACATTCATATTCTATTGATTTTTATGAGTATTTTTGCACTCACATCTGCCTTTTGGTGGATATTATACGCGTAAAAATAAACATTTCGATGGGATTTATTTCACAAAAAACATTAGACGATTTAGAATTTAACAGTGTTCTTAACAGTGTACAGGAATACTGTGTTTCTGACCTAGGAAAAATAGCTGTACAAAAAATTCGTCCAATTGCAAACAAACCTGATTTATTGGCTGAATTGCAACAAGTACACGAATACAATGCTTCTATTGTTAGTGAAAATAGAATCCCGAACCATCATTTTGATGATTTAACCAACGAAATAAACCTTCTTAAAATAGAAAACAGCACCTTAGAGGCTGCTTCATTTTTAAAAATTGCTACCAATTCTGAAACTGTCAACGAGCTGCTAAAGTTTTTTAAAAAGTTTGAAGAATATTTTCCTACGCTTTTTCTAAAATCTTCTGAGGTAGAATTGACAAAAACAGCCATTGAGGAAATCCAAAAAATTATTACTCCTTATGGTGAGGTTAACGACAATGCTTCTCCTTTATTAAAAGAAATACGCAAAGAAATTAACAACACCCGTGCAAAAATAGGGAGCAGTTTTACACGTGAAATGAGCAGGTACGACAATGCTGGGTATTTGGATGATATTAGAGAATCTGTTATTGACAACCAACGTGTATTGGCAGTACAATCTATGCACAGAAAAAAAGTAAAAGGAAGTTTGTTGGGTAGCTCAAAAACAGGAAGCATTGTTTTTATTGCTCCTCAGGCAACTTTGCAATTGCACAGAGAACTACAAAACTTACATCACGAAGAAAAACAAGAAATTAATAGACTGTTAAAAGTTCTTACTGAAACTATTAGACCTTTTTTTCCTTTGTTTATCACCTATCAAAACTATCTAATTCAGTTAGACTGTGTAGGTGCTAAAGCCAAATACGGATACCAACAGAATGCTTTGTTGCCTAAATTTTCTAATGAAAAAAGAATTTATTTTGAAAAGGCATACCACCCTATTCTATTAGAAAAAAACAAAGCCGCCAACTTATCTGTCATTCCTCAAACATTGGAACTGAGTGAACAACAGCAAATTATTGTAATATCGGGACCCAATGCCGGTGGAAAAAGTATTACGCTTAAAACCATTGGTTTGCTACAGGTAATGCTACAAAGTGGTTTGCTAATTCCCGTTGATGAGCATAGTGAAACTCATTTTTTTGATACTATTTTATCAGATATTGGAGACAATCAGTCCATAGAAAATCAATTGAGTACTTACAGTTACCGATTAAAAAACATGCGTGGATTCTTAAAACGCTGTAATAACAACTCTCTGTTTTTAATTGATGAGTTTGGTACAGGTAGTGATCCTGAATTGGGAGGTGCTTTGGCAGAAATTTTCTTGGAAGAGTTTTATGAAAAGAAAGCTTTTGGAGTTATTACCACACATTACGCAAACCTAAAAGTATTAGCTGATGAGTTAGAAAATGTTAGCAATGCCAATATGCAATTTGACGAAAAAACTTTAGAACCTCTTTTTAAACTACACATTGGTCAGGCAGGAAGTTCTTTTACTTTTGAAGTGGCCCAAAAAAACGGAATTCCTTTTAGTCTGATTAACCGAGCTAAGAAAAAAGTAGAGGGCGAAAAAATTCGTTTAGACAAAACCATCTCTAAACTTCAAAAAGAAAGAAACCAACTACAACGAAACTCACAGGTTTTAGAAAACGAGCAGTTAAAAGCCAAAGAACAAACAGAAAGTTTGTCGGAAAAGGAATCTAAGATCAAAGAAAAACTGAGCAGCTTTCAAGAACTGTACGATAAAAACCAGAAAATGCTTTCGTTTGGTAGAAAAACAAACGAATTGCTACACAAATACTTTCAAACCAACAATAAAAAAGAATTGTTGGCTGAGTTTAACAAATGGGTATTGATTGAAAAAACGAAACATACAAAACTGAATCCGCCTGTAAAAAAGAATAAAACTCAGAAAAAGAAAGAAAAGGAAGTCAAAAAAGAAAAAGACATACAGCTTAAAAAAGTAGAAAAAGAAATTCTTACAAAAGTTGTAGCTGTTAGAAAAGAGAAAGAAATTGTAGCTAAAAAAATAGCCAAAGAAAAGGCTTCCTATGTATTTAAAGTTAACGACAAAGTGCGTTTGATTGACGGTAGGGCTTGTGGTATTATTGATAAGATTGAAAAAAACAAAGTCACCATAGATTATGGAATGTTTACCACACAGGCAACCTTAGATAAAATTGAATTGGTAGTAGCGGCTAAAAGGATAAAAAAATAAAGAGTTCGTATAAGAATAATTTACCCCATACATTTTCTCCTAGTGTCAAAAAACACTCAAAACTGACGTACATATCTATTTACTTATAAAGTTGTTGTTGTAACTTCTTTTTCAGCAAAATAACAGTTTCTCTTATTGTAATTACATTCAAAGGAAATTCTAAAAACACATGTAATAAACTAAGAAAAAACAGTGCTATAAAACCTATCTTATAATCATATACATACAACGCTACAGAAAACCCCCATATTAAAAATATGAGAAAGGTATTTTTCTTTGACAAGGCTTGCCTCCATCCTATTATAGAGGTTTTAGAAAACCAGTTCAAATAATGATAGGTATAAGAAAAAGTAATAAAAATTTGAATTTTAATACCTATTTCTGACAGTAAGTAAATTTTTCCTCCTTCTGATGTTTGTAACAGCTCTGCTATTTTAGCTCCTATAACTGTTAAATTGTTGTTTGTAAAAGTTTCTCTTACCTTTTCTGAAGGTTGATAGTTAGTTATATCAACAGGAAGATATACAATCACAAAAGGCACCGCTAACAATACCAACGCCAAAAAAACACCATAGATACTTTTACTCCTTAATGCTCCATATAGAATAAACAGGAGCGTAAAAAAATATACATGAATAATTGTTGGAAGAAAAACACCTACAAAAATAAATATATCGTAAAAGTATGCTACCAGTAGGTACGAAACAATAGCCGCCCCCAAAAGCACAAAAAGAAGCTCTTCGAGTTTTCTAAAAAACAACAAACCTATCGAAAATAAGAAACCTGTTAACATAAAAACACTTGTTTGCGTTCCCATTATACCCAACATGGTTTCTACAACATGATTTTTAATAGGTATGTTTATCAAATTAAAAATAGGATATACAGCAACTAAAACAGCTAAAAGAATTAACGGAATGGTCCATTTTTTATGAGCCTTAAAAAAATAATTCTTTTTATCTAACCACGCTATTTCTGTCAAATAATGTAACGGACCTAAAATGGCATATGAAAATAAAAATAACTCAAAAGGTATTTTAACGGCAACCCATAAAGCTATTGCTATAAAAACTATATTGATACTGTCTATTTTTTTGACATCCATTGGATTCTAAAACTTAATTTCAAAATTACGAAACCTAATACCCTCTCCTCAACAACATTGATTTTCAGCTCGTATAGAGCATATAATTTTCTACAAAAAACGTAATAACACACAAAACTAACCAAATATTATTTGATTTTTAATACAGAATAACTAACATCACTCGAACAAACTAGTACTAGCAAAGATTAAAAAGTAAACTACAAACTTATTTTTTTTTACATTAAATTCGCTAACCCCGCTAGCGCTAGTTTGCAACTAGTACCCACAACAACTAATTCCGTATAAAGCCACTTTAAAGCTAAAATAAACTAGCTTTGTTTATTACATTGCTATAACGCTCACTCATACTCGGTACTAGTTACAAACTAGCACTATCGGGGGGTGCTGGACTAAATTACAAAAAGAAAACTACGTCAAGATCTTATTAAAAATTCGTTGTATTAATCTAAAGGCTAGCTACACATTTATTTAGAAAAGGTTTATTAACTATAAAAAACCTTTGGATACAATTTTAGTATCTTTGAATAAAAACAATAAAGAAACCTAAAAAGTGTATATATCCGGAAAATAAAACCCGATAATGATAGCTTTAGTATCTTTATAACAAGTTGTAGGTAATTTAAGAAAACCCATTGACTATCATTTTGAATTAAATCTTTACTTCAAACTATTTTGACATTAATATATATACATTAAACATGTTTATCTATCAAATAACTTAAAATATGATAATCAAATGTTCTAGACATTAATTTATATACATCAAACACACTTGTCTATCAAATAATTCAAAATATGACAATCAAACTGTTTTGACACTAATTCATATACATCAAATATATTTGTGAATCATATTTTCTTGTTTTTTAACATCAAATATCTTATATGTAAAAAAAAGGTATTAAATTTACCTCAAAATACAAAATATGGATTTTACAAGCTCAGTACAATATCACTATGACAAGTTTCCACCAAAAGAATTGAATTATAGTAAAATTGTTAATTCATTATTAAAAGCTACAGATGCTTTAGCTCGATATGACCAAATGCTTAAAAACATGCATAATAGTGAAATTCTATTAGCACCTTTGAGAAATCAAGAAGCTGTAATTTCTTCAAGAATGGAAGGAACAATCAGTACAATGGATGAAATCCTAAAATTTGAAGCTGATAGTGAAAATGATTCAGAAGAAGCAAAAAATGTTCGTTCTGAAGTGTTTGAAACAATTTTATATCAAAGAGCTCTATTAAATGCACAAAAAGCAATGATAGAAGGCTACCCATTGTCTCAACACTTAATAAAAACTCTACATCAACAATTATTATCCTTTGGAAGAGGTGCCAAAAAATCGCCTGGAAAATACAAAGTGGAACAAAACTATTTAGCTGACAAAATAAAACAAAAGGTGCTATTCACACCAATAAGTCCTGAAAAATTAAATGACGGATTGGAACAATTATTTGAATATATAAAGGAAAGTTCAGACCCAATATTAATTAAAACTGCTTTAATGCATCTTGAATTTGAAGCACTTCATCCTTTTCAAGATGGAAATGGAAGAATTGGACGTATGTTGATTACACTATTATTATGGTCATCTGGAACAATTTCAGAACCTCATTTTTATGTAAGTGGATATTTAGAAGAACATAAAGATGAGTATATTGACACTATGAGGAATGTATCAGAAAAAGATGACTGGGAATCGTGGTGTATCTTCTTTTTAAACGCAATTGAAAAACAAGCAATTAGAAATTTAGAAATAGCAGAAAGCATCAAGAACTTATACGAAGAAATGAAACATGTCTTTTCAGATACTTTATCTTCAAAATGGAGTGTTAACGCATTAGACTATATTTTTACTAATCCAATATTTAGAAATAATAGATTCACATCAAAAAGTGGAATACCAGGACCAACTGCAGCAAGATTTACAAGAATGCTATTAGATAAGGAACTACTAAGAACAATAGAAGAATCTTCCGGAAGAAGACCAGCTCTTTATGCTTTTGAACCATTATTAAGATTAGTTCGAGTATAAAAAACTACCTACAACACCGTATAAAATTAATTGCTGGTTTTAGTCTACTTACGAAAGTCCTCGCGTCCCGATAGCTATCGGGATTTTATCTGTGATTTATTTGCTAACTTTAGTGCTTAAACACGCAACTAATCTTATACAAACACGTTAGCAAACATATACACAAAACAACTTGACATGATAATTTTTTTTAGACTTAGATTTTGGATTTTAATTTTTTTCACAACATGTGGAATTCAAAGCATTTTAGGACAAAATAGTACTTGGGAACAAGAAGAATTTGTAATTGGTTCCTGGAGAGACCCTCTGTTTAGAGGTTATAATGAACCAAGTTATGACTTACAAGGAGCTATTTCCAAGATTCAGTATTTAGTTGATGCTAATTTTAACCTTTTAAGTGGGGTTAACGATAACACAGATAATAGCTTTCAAGATAATTGTTTTTTACTTGATTTACTATCATCCAATTTTGAGAATGAAGACATTTCCTTAATAATATATGATGATGATTATATAAATGACTATGGATATAAACCTCATGAGTTTGATGTTTTTGATGAAATAAAAGCAGACAATATGATTGATAAGTATCATAATATTGAAACCCCAAAGTATAATAAGATGTATGGTTATGGATTTGGAGATGAACCAACCAAAGAATTGGAAAAAAAAGATAATTATTCAAAATGGATAAAACATATAAACAATAATCAATTAAAACCATCATATGTGAATTTGTTGCCTAGATATTATTATGGCTTTACTTCAAATCAAGATTATGAAAGTTATTTAGATTCATATATGGATAATATTGATTCTGCACAAACACTTAGGATTGTCTCTGTTGATTATTATCCATTTAGAAGTTCATTTAGGACAAGTTATTTTTATAACCTAAAGCTCTTAAGAGAAAAAGCCATTGAAAATGACTTATCCTTTTGGTTTATTCCTTATACAACATCATTTGTTCATGATGCACCTGAACCTAATGCAAATCATCTAAGATTCATGGTTTTTTCACCAATTGCGTATGGTGCAAAAGGTATAATTTATTGGTACTATAATGGGCATAATAGCGCAAACGATGGGTTATTTCAGGAATTAGATTCAGGCTTCAATACAAATGAAAAATATGAAATTGTAAAGTCAATAAATAATTATGTAAAGAACATTATTGGCCCAATTGTAATTGGCTCTGAAAATATAGGTGTTTATCATAAATCAAATACAGTTTTAAATAATGGATATAACTTTTCCTCAAATTATTTAATCAATGAGCAAAGCCCAATTATAAATAATGTTGACAATGACAATATAATGGTGAGCGTGTTTAAGTCAAATGATGATCAAAGTAATTCGAAAACCAACTTGGAAAAAGATAACTACTATTTATTTATTGTTAATAAAGACCTAAATAGAATTAACAACTTAAAAGTTTCACTTAAAGGTAATACCAAAGAGAATACATTCACTTTAAGTCGTATAAGTGAGTATAACTCTACTGGAGGAAAGAAGTATAACACACCAAAGAATATTAATTATAACAATTCTAGAAATATTACTGAGTTTGAGATTGACAACATTTTGGGAGGAGAATGTATTGTTTTAAAGGTTAATAAAGTTGTGACAGTACCATCTGAGTATGATGGAGATAGAAAAGCAGACTTAAGTGTAAAATGTGATGACGGTAGGTGGCTTATTAATTTCTCGGGTAGTGAAAATGGTTTCTATTCAGGTTGGAACTTCAGTTCAAGTGTTGGTGCCTATGGTGGAGCAAGTTGTCATCCTGTACCAGCTGATTATGATGGAGATGGAAAAGCAGACTTAAGTGTAAAATGTGATGACGGTAGGTGGCTTATTAATTTCTCGGGTAGTGAAAATGGTTTCTATTCAGGTTGGAACTTCAGTTCAAGTGTTGGTGCCTATGGTGGAGCAAGTTGTCATCCTGTACCAGCTGATTATGATGGAGATGGAAAAGCAGACTTAAGTGTAAAATGTGATGACGGTAGGTGGCTTATTAATTTCTCGGGTAGTGAAAATGGTTTCTATTCAGGTTGGAACTTCAGTTCAAGTGTTGGTGCCTATGGTGGAGCAAGTTGTCGTCCTGTACCAGCTGATTATGATGGAGATGGAAAAGCAGACTTAAGTGTAAAATGTGATGACGGTAGGTGGCTTATTAATTTCTCGGGTAGTGAAAATGGTTTCTATTCAGGTTGGAACTTCAGTTCAAGTGTTGGTGCCTATGGTGGAAAAAGTTGTCATCCTGTACCAGCTGATTATGATGGAGATGGAAAAGCAGACTTAAGTGTAAAATGTGATGACGGTAGGTGGCTTATTAATTTCTCGGGTAGTGAAAATGGTTTCTATTCAGGTTGGAACTTCAGTTCAAGTATTGGTGCCTATGGTGGAGCAAGTTGTCATCCTGTACCAGCTGATTATGATGGAGATGGAAAAGCAGACTTAAGTGTAAAATGTGATGACGGTAGGTGGCTTATTAATTTCTCGGGTAGTGAAAATGGTTTCTATTCAGGTTGGAACTTCAGTTCAAGTGTTGGTGCCTATGGTGGAGCAAGTTGTCATCCTGTACCAGCTGATTATGATGGAGATGGAAAAGTAGACTTATTAAAAAGTTCACCTAAGAATATTCTTTTGGTTGAAGAGAATTTTTCGATGGAAAATGATATTTCTATTTATCCAAATCCCGTTAATGATGTATTGAATATCGAAATTGGCGTGAATTACAAGGATTTAGCCATCATTAGTTTGATTGACATTAATAATCGAGTAATTAAAAATATCATATATGATACTTTAATAGAAGGAAATGAATTTTCAATTAATGTTAGTGATGTGAAAGATGGATTGTACTTTGTGAATATTATAATGGGTGAAAATTCTCATACATCTAAAATAATAGTTCAGCATTAGTACGTTTGCTAACAGCCAATATAAGTAAGCTGGGAGACAGTAGTTTTCGAAAAACTTGTGCTTTTAATCAAAATATTAGCAGGTAGATAGATAGCTCCGAAAATCCCGCCTACTCATATTGGTAGACCGTTAGCGTTAATTGCAAAAAAAACCAAAGTAGATCAATGAAGTACATACTAAAAAACACAGAAATAAATAACAAAAAAGCTTCTGAGTTTGAGACTAAATCACTCTTGTATTTAATTGGTTTTCGTAAAGATAGTTCCGAGGTAAGTTTAATCTCTATCGATTGCATTAACGATGTTACCGGGGTAAATGAAAATTTTGATAAATTATGGGATGTTCAAGCTAAAAATCATAGTACAATAAGTCCTAAGAGGCTAGGTAAATTCTTATTCACGCTTTTTGACAATCACATCTCAGACATTAATTTTTACGAATATATTTTGTTTGTCCCCCGCTAGCGCTAGTTTGTAACTAGTGCCCACAACAACTAATTCCGTATAAAGCCACTCAAAACTAAAAAAAGCTGTACACTATTATAACGCTCCCCCATATTCTGTATTAGTTACAAGCTAACAGACAAGAAAAGTTAAAGCGTCGGATTCATAACCCGGAGGTCGGCTGTTTAATTCTGCTTCACGCTACAAAAAAGAAAACCTGTTAGAAAGAGTCTAACAGGTCTTCTTTTTTTATTCCAATTTAAACTTTACACTTACCGATCTTGAATATTTTATTTTTTCAAAATCAATAGCCAAAGGAGCACTTTTTGAATTTGCTCCGTAGCTAACCACAGCCATTTCATCTGCTCTCATATTTCTATAACTGTTATGATTGGTATTTACATATACATGCATTGCTTTACCTATTGTTTGCCCCAAAGGCTGTACTATATAAGTTGCTTGCTTTTTAGCTTTTGAGATTGCACGTCCGCTTAAAATCATGTTTAGCTCTTCCTCTTTAGAGTACATTACTTTTTCTAAATACACATTTGCCAACCCAATACTTTCCATTCCTTGCAACACCTTACCTACCGTTAGAGCATCGTTTACCAATAATGAGTACGATTTTGTTTTATGCACATCTTGACGTTTTAAAAAGTATTTTTTAAAATTACTAGACGCATCTTTTAGCACCAAATTATCTTGAGTATCTATTCCTAGAGATTTTAATTTTTTATGCATTTTATTCTCCAACTCTTCTACAGAATATTTCCCTTTAGAGTCTGTTTCAGAAATTGTAATGCCTATATATATTTTATCAGGTATTACTAAAGTATCTGCTTTGGCTTGAATTTCTAAATAAGGTTGGTCTATATAATTTTTAGATTGTGAATATCCGTATTGTACTATCAATAGTACTGCAATTGCTAAAATTCTCATTTTTTTCGTTCTCATAATTTGTAAGTTTTAAGTAACTCGTTCTCTCAAAGCTATCGTAAAAAGAAGAGACCTACAACTAAAGGCTTGCTGAAAGCACAAACATTAACAATTTTTTATCATTAAAAAAGCCCTGAAAAATAAACTTTTTCAGGGCTTTTATATACTGTTTTAGAACAAAGTAGGTTGCTCTCCTTCTTCAACTGTATCTTCATTTACTTCAATATTATCTAATACTGGAGGTTCATACGGATTGGGTTCTAACAGGTTTACTTGTTTTACCCGCTCGGTTGTTAATTGATTTCCTATTGCTTTGATCCCTTTTACGGCTATAAACTCTTCAAAGTCTACTACAATATTTTCCAAACTTCTTTTCGAAAAAATCACCTCAGCATTCGGTCTATAATCAGTTGCTATAATTTCTAATTGCGATTTTGGATGGTCTGTAATAAAACGATCTTCCCTATCTGGATGATCTATCATAAAACGTTTTACATAATAACGTTCCTTTTCTCCTTCGTAATAAATAGCTGAAAGGGGTTTCATAGGATCCCATTTTTCAAGTACTATCATATCGTTTTCAAAATGGTACGATAATTCTGGCTTTATTGTTTTTGCAATTCCAGATTGCGTTACAATCAACAACTTATCTTCTGCCGTAAACTCACCCAACAACTCACCTCTTTCATCTACATTTAAACGCTGTACAGTATCATCAAACCATATTTTACGTGGTTTCAATGTAGATACTCCTGCCGATTTAAATTCTATTTTTTTAATTGGCAACTTTGTAATTAAATTCCCTTTAGAACTTCTTCCTTTTATTAATAAGTCAGAAAAATCGATATCCCAACGTAGTTTTTTAACACTACCTACTGCTCTTAAATTTACTGTAACTACCTCTGCTTCTCCATTCGGATTGGCTGTAAAATAATGAACTACAGATCCTTTGTTACCTGCCGTTAAATCGTACTCCTTATCTCTTGTTATACTGGTTACATTGAAACGTTTCATATAACTTGATCCCGATCTACCATCGCGATACATCATATTATACACCGTACGTTTGTCTCCTTTTTTAAAGACTGCCAGATGGATAATATCTTTCCCCACAAAAGTTTTAGAAGCCACTTTTGTAATTTGCATAGTTCCATTTTTTCTAAAAACAATAATACTGTCAATATCTGAACAATCGGCTACAAATTCATCTTTTTTCAAAGAAGTACCTATAAACCCTTCTTCTCTATTTACATATATTTTAGTATTGCTCAGGGCTACTTTGGAAGCTACAATATCATCAAAAATTCGAATTTCTGTTTTACGCTCTTTTCCTTTTCCGTAGGTTTCTTTTAGCCTTTTAAAATAAGCTATTGCAAAATCAATAAGGTTTTCCAATTTGTCTTTTACATCGGCTATTTTACCTTCTAAGGCTTCTATAAACTGATTGGCTTTGTCTATATCGAATTTAGATATTTTCTTGATTCTAATTTCTGTCAAACGCAAAATATCTTCTTCCGTTACTGCGCGTTTTAAATGTTTGGTAAATGGTTTCAACCCTAGATCAATTGCTTCAATAACACCTTCCCAGGTTTCTACTTCTTCAATATCTCGGTAAATCCTGTTTTCTATAAAAATTCTTTCTAACGATGCAAAGTGCCATTGTTCTTCTAGTTCTTCTAATTGAATTTCTAGTTCTCTTTTTAACAAGGCTACCGTACGATCTGTAGATATTTTTAACAGTTGCGAAACGCCTATAAAAAGCGGTTTGTGATTTTCTATAATACAACTTAATGGCGATATAGATATTTCACAATTAGTAAAGGCATAAAGAGCATCTATGGTTTTATCTGGCGAAACATTTGGTGGTAAATGCACCAAAATTTCTACCGTAGCTGCCGTATTGTCTTCAATACGTTTTATTTTAATTTTCCCTTTGTCATTGGCTTTTAAAATTGAATCTATCAACGATGATGTTGTGGTTCCAAATGGAACTTCATTGATCACCAATGTTTTTTTATCTAACTGGTTTATTTTGGCTCTTACACGAACCTTACCTCCTCTTTTACCATCGTTGTAATTGGTAAAATCTGCAATACCTCCTGTTAAAAAATCGGGTACTATTTTAAAACTTCTTCCTTTTAAATATTTTATAGAAGCTTCTATCAATTCTACAAAGTTATGTGGCAATACTTTTGTTGAAAGTCCTACAGCAATACCTTCGGCTCCTTGAGCTAATAGCAATGGAAATTTTACTGGTAAATGAATGGGTTCTTTTCTACGCCCATCATACGATGCTTGCCAGTGTGTTGTTTTGGGATTGAAAATAACTTCCAATGCAAATTTTGACAAACGTGCTTCTATATATCTCGAAGCTGCTGCACGGTCTCCGGTAAGAATATTACCCCAGTTTCCTTGCATGTCTATCAACAATTCTTTTTGTCCCAATTGTACCATGGCATCTGCGATAGAAGCATCTCCATGTGGGTGGTACTGCATGGTATGTCCTACTAGGTTGGCAACCTTATTGTAACGTCCATCATCCAAATCTTTCATAGATTGCATAATTCTACGTTGCACGGGTTTAAAACCATCGTCTAAAGCGGGTACTGCTCTTTCTAAAATTACATAAGAAGCATAATCTAAAAACCACTCTTTATACATTCCGGTTACTTTCGTAATCGTTTCGTGCTTTTCTTCTGCTCCGTTGATTTCTGATTCGTTTTCTTCTTGCATTTTATTACTTATAACTCGTAATTCGTATTTGCCATTTATTTTACCATTTTTAAAACCGATAAAAAACTATCGATTTCTATTCTTCTATAGCATCTAATTCAACCTTTAGGTTTTCAATGATAAACTTTTGCCTATCGGGTGTATTTTTACCCATGTAAAATTCTAACATTTTTTCGATAGACATTTCTTTATCTAACATAACGGGATCCAAACGAATATTGTCACCTATAAAATGTACAAATTCATTGGGCGATATTTCTCCCAATCCTTTAAATCGTGTTATTTCTGGTTTTCCTGTTAGCTTTTCTAAAGCTTGTGTTTTTTCTTCTTCTGAATAACAGTAAATGGTTTCTTTTTTATTTCGAACTCTAAACAAAGGGGTTTCCAAAATAAAGAGATGTCCTTCTTTGATAACTTCTGGAAAAAATTGTAAAAAGAACGTAATTAACAACAAGCGAATATGCATACCATCTACATCGGCATCGGTTGCTATTACAATGTTATTGTAGCGTAAATCTTCTAAGCTTTCTTCTATATTTAAAGCTGCTTGTAAAAGGTTAAACTCTTCGTTTTCATACACTACTTTTTTACTCATCCCGTATGAGTTTAAAGGTTTTCCTTTTAAACTAAACACGGCTTGGGTATTTACATTTCTAGATTTTGTAATGGATCCACTTGCAGAGTCTCCCTCGGTAATAAACAAGGTGGTATCTAATCTATTATCCTTCTTTAAATCGCCCAAATGCACCCTACAATCTCTTAGCTTTTTATTGTGCAAGTTGGCTTTTTTAGCACGTTCTCTAGCTAGTTTACGTACTCCAGAAAGTTCTTTTCGTTCTCTTTCTGCTTGTAATATTTTACGCTGAATTTGCTCTGCTGTATCTGGGTTTTTATGTAAATAATTATCCAGCTTTGTTTTTATAAAATCGTTTATAAAAGTACGTACGGTTGGCAAACCGCCTCCCATTTCGGTAGATCCCAATTTTGTTTTGGTCTGACTTTCAAAAACAGGCTCCATTACTTTTATACTAATGGCTCCTACTACAGATTTTCGAACATCGGAAGCTTCAAAACTTTTTCCAAAAAATTCACGTACTGTTTTTACAATGGCTTCTCTAAAGGCCACTTGGTGTGTACCTCCTTGTGTGGTATGTTGTCCGTTTACAAAAGAATGGTACTCTTCACTGTATTGGGTTTTACTATGTGTCAATGCCAACTCAATATCTTCATCTTTTAAATGAATAATTGGGTATGCCATATCGTCTTCATTGATATTTTCTTCCAACAAATCTTTCAATCCATTGTCTGAATGGTATTTTTCGCCATTAAAAACAACCGTTAATCCCGTGTTTAGGTACACGTAGTTTTTAATCATTTTTACTACATATTCATTTCTAAATTTGTAGTTGGTAAAAATAAGTGGGTCTGGTGTAAAGTTTACACGGGTACCTCTACGCTGGCTGGTAGTTTCTTCTTCGCTTTTGGTTATTAAATTTCCTTGTTCAAACTCGGCATACACTGTTTTACCATCTCTAAAAGATTGTACTTTAAACAAGCTTGACAAGGCATTTACCGCCTTAGTACCAACTCCATTTAACCCTACCGATTTTTTAAATGCTTTGGAATCGTACTTACCTCCTGTATTCATTTTAGATACTACGTCTACTACTTTTCCTAAAGGAATTCCACGTCCGTAATCTCTAATAATAACACTGGTGTTTTTTACAGAAATTTCAATAGTTTTTCCTGCATTCATCACAAACTCATCAATAGAGTTGTCTAACACCTCTTTTATTAAGATATAAATTCCATCATCTTGTGAACTACCATCTCCCAGTTTTCCAATATACATCCCTGGTCGCATACGAATATGCTCTTTCCAATCTAACGATCGTATATTGTCTTCTGTATATTTCGTTTCTTGCCCCATCTAATCTTTTGTATAAACTTTTGAAGTGTTGCTAAAATACTATTTTACTAAGAATTTTAAAAGAGCTTAACTAACTAATTTTAACAAGGTTTTAAACATTTAAAAGCTTGTTAAAATAAAAAAAGTCCTACCGAAGCAGGACTCAAGATTTTCATCTACGGCATATAGCCTTACTACAGTAAGATTTAAAAAATCAAACCATAACTACTCATTACAATATATCAGACAATACAATTAATGAGTACTGCAAAAATATCTCAATCATTCTAATTATTTTCTAAAACAAAGAACTAATTTAAAATATTAAATAAAAATTCTATACTAATTACAATATTTTAATATCTTTGATAAACAACACAAAATGTAATACCTTCTCTAAAACGGAAAAGAAATTGGAAAAATTCTATACTCATTACAATATTTTATTATCTTTGATAACACAAATAACACCTTCTCTAAAATGGAAAAGAAATTGGAAAAATTCACAAATAACTCAACAGCAACACACAATACATATAGCTGGACACAAAATTCTACAGAAAATTCGGAATGGAGTACAATAGTTTACTGTATAGTACCTAATCATTATATAACTCAATCCAAGGGAGTCATATGTGATATTTGTAACGGAAAAATACGAGAGAGAGCATAAAAATGAAAAAGAAATTGGAAAAATTCACAAGTAACTCAACAGCAATACACAATACATATAGCTGGACACAAAATTCGGAATGGAGTACAACAGTTTACTATATAGTACCTAATCATTATATAACTCAATCCAAGGGAATTATATGTGATATTTGTAACGGAAAAATACGAGAGCGCATAAAAAAAGTCCTACCGAAGCAGGACTCAAGATTTTCATCTACGGCATATAGCCTTATTGTGATAAGATTAAATGATTAGAGTAATTTTTTCACATCTCAAATATATACAAAATCAATTAAAATTCCTTCTTTTTTTATTTAACTTTAGAATCTTGAAAAATTGCTAAACAGTAAAAACATGACAAAAACACTTGGATTAGATTTGGGAACCAACTCTATAGGTTGGGCTTTGGTAGAAAATAAAAAAATAATAGGTATAGGAAGTCATATTTTCCCTGAAGGTGTTGTAAACCTTGGAGAAGGTGAAGGAAGGGAAACCTCAAAAAATGCTAGTAGAACTGACGCCAGAGGTACCAGAAGACAGTTTTTTAGAAGACGTTTGCGCAAACGTTATTTGTTACGAGAACTTGCAAAGAATGGTTTATGCCCTATTTCCTATACTTTGATTAAAGATTGGAACGGCACCGAAATTTTTAAAAACGAACAGCTAACTGCTTGGTTTCAACTAAATCCTTATGAATTAAGAGCCAAAGCTTTGGAAGAAAAAATTACACTGCACGAATTGGGTCGTATTTTTTACCACCTTATACAACGAAGAGGTTTTCAGAGCAATAGTAGAAATGCAGGAGCTGAAAACAATGAGAAAAGTGTCATTTTTAAAGGTGATCCAAAGATTGGAAAAACAGGTATTAGTGAAACCCAAGAAAAAATTCAAGAATACAAAACACTTGGAGCCTACCTACACTCCATTGCTCCAAAAGAAAATTCTGCATACACAGAAAAGCCTGAACGCATTAGAAACCGATATACAACCCGTCAAATGTATATTAACGAATTTGAAGCCATTTGGGAAACTCAAAAAAAGTACCATCCTGAATTAACAGACCAACTTAAAACTACTTTTGGAGGCAGAAAAAAAGACGGCTATTCAGATGACGGTATTCTTTTTCACCAACGTCCATTACGCTCACAAAAACACCTGGTAGGAAACTGCTCTTTAGAACCTAAAAAAACAAAATGTCCAAGCAGCAGTATTGCTTTTGAACTATTTCGTGTATACCAATGGGTAAACACACTAGACTGTAATGAAGAACTTACCTCAGATGAATACCAAACCATTGTTAACCTACTACTCTCTAAAGAAAAAGTAAACTTTAAAGACATTAGAAAAGCCATTGGAAAACTAGATAATTTTTATCAGTTTAAACTATAAAGATGACGATAGAATTGCAGGCACACACACCATTAGCAATCTATCTAACAACAAATTTTTTGGAAAAAAATGGTTTGACTTTTCAGAAAAAGAACAAGATGACATTTGGCACGTATTGCATTTTTTTGACGATCGAGAAAAATTAAAACAATACGCCCTTGAAAAATGGAATTTTAACGAAAAGAAAGCCACTGCCATTTCTAAATTCAATTTAAAAGAAGGATATGCCAACCTTAGTAAAAAAGCCATTTTAAATATTTTACCCTTTTTAAAACAAGGCTTTACCTACGATGTTGCTGTAGGGCTTGCTGGTGTAAAAAATGTATTGGGCAACAATTGGGAAAAACACCAAGACTTTGTCTTAGACAATGTTCCTGAAATTATACATTCACATTTAAAAGGAGGGTATATTACCCACCTAAAGGAAACTTTACAAAAAGAGTTTTCAGTTTCTAACAAAGCGCTAGAAAAACTTTACCACCACAGTACCTCCATTTCCAAAAGCGAACTTTTAAACAAGTTACCTGTAAATTCTGAAGCCGACAAAGAAATACAAAGTATTAAAAACCCTGTGGTAATTACCGCTTTGTTTGAACTACGCAAATTGGTAAACGAAATTATAGAAACCTACGGAAGTTTGGATGAAATTAAGGTAGAATTGGCAAGAGACCTAAAAACGTCTAAAAGCAACCGAAACCAGGTTCGAAGAAATCAAAAAAGGCTTGAAAAAGAAAATGACCGTATCAAACAACGCCTTGAAGAATACAACAAAAGACCTACACATACCAATATTTTAAAATACAAACTTTGGGAAGAATGTGCTGGGAAATGCCCTTATACGGGAAAAATCATTCAAATAGAACAATTATTTGGTGGCGAAGTTCAAATAGAACACATACACCCTTGGAGCCGATCGTTAAACGACAGCTTTGCTAACAAAACCCTTTGTTTTGCTGATGAAAACAGAGCCAAAGGAAATTTAACTCCTTTTGAATATTACAGCAAACAAGGAACTCAAAAATGGGACGCTATAAAATTGCAAGCACTGAGCTGTTTTAAAAACAAACCCAATTATCCTAACTCTTACAGCAAGTTTAAACACTTTATACAACAAAAACACAACGACGATTTTGTAAATCGCCAATTAAATGACACCCGTTATATAAGTAAAGAAGCCAAAAACTACCTTTCTAAAATATGCCGCAACATACAGGTAGCCCCTGGACAATTAACCGCCAATTTACGACACCATTGGGGATTGAATTCTATTTTAAACAGTGACAATTCTAAAACGAGAGACGATCATAGGCACCATGCTATTGATGCTCTGGTAATGGCTTGCACCAACCAAAGTCACTTACAAGAGCTTACCAAAAGGAACCGCTACAACAAAAACTACGATTTAAAAGATTTTTCAATGCCTTGGAACTACTTTTACCAAGATGCAGAAAAGGAAGTACATAAAATTCTAGTTTCTCATAAAAAGCAAAAACAATTACTTACCGTACGCACACATAAAACAAAGAAAAATGGCATTACCCACACTAATACTGGTATTGCTGCTCGCGGACAACTTCACAAAGAAACCGTTTATGGAAAAAGAATGGCTCCTAATAGTAGCAACGAAGCTTTTCATATTCGAAAACCCATAGAGAGTTTAACTACCCAAAAACATATTGATAAAATTGTAGACCATACCATCCGTTTACTCATTTTAAAACGTATTGAAAATTTAGGCGGTTTTGTAAAAGGAAAAATACCCGAAGGCACCTTTTTTACGATTGATGAAAACGGAAACAAACAACCTCAACTCTTTTTACCGAACAAAAAAGGAGCTCCTGTACCTATTAAAAAAATAAGGATTGCAGAAAATATTGGAGGCGCAGAACCTTTAAAAGACACCATAAACCAATATGTAAACCCTAGAAATAACCATCATGTACTTATTTACAAAGATGCAAAAGACAATTTAAAAGAACAGGTAGTTACCTTTTGGACTGCCGTAGAGCGCAAACGTCAAAAACAACCTATTATACAATTACCCGAAGACGGAAAAGAAATTGTAACCACTTTACAAATAAACGACCTGTTTTTATTAGGTATAAATAAAAATGAAATTGATTGGAAAACCCCAGACTTTAATTTGTTAAGACAGCATTTGTATAGAGTACAAAAATTTACTTCTGGCGATTATTATTTTAGAAAACATACAGAAAGCACACTCCATGGTGAATTAGGAAAAGCCTATCAATACATCAAAAGTTTTGGAACAGGAAAAACAGGCTGGAACACTTTTACACCTATAAAAGTACACATTTCTACCTCAGGTAGGATAAAACTACTTTAACAACACAACTCATCACAAAACAAGAAGCTCTTTGACATATCTAATAAAACCCCATTACCTTGTTACTCAACAAACTTGACAGAGAATAGTTATTAGCCTCTAAAATAGTCTACATCAGATTTATAGATACTCATGCAGAATACGATAAAATAGATTGTAAAAATATATAAGTTATGATTCATACAGAAAAACAATACAATGCTATGTGCGAACGAATTGAAGAGTTACTTCCTTTAGTTACTAATGACACACCCATTGATGACAAAAACTTTATTGAGTTACAATTAATACCTGAATTAGTTGCAAACCATGAAGAAGTTAAATATCCAGTAGAAAAACCTAGTTTAACAGAGTCATTAAGCTAAAAATGTATGAAATGAATTTAACACAAGTTAAATTGGCGGAGTTATTGGGAATCAGCCCATCAAGAATTAGCGAATATTTAACAGGAAAAAGTGCCCCCCTTTAAAAATCGCGAGAGAAATAAGTACTAAGCTTAATATAGAAGCTTCTATTGTTTTAGGAGTGTAATAATTTTCCTGTATTATTGTTTAAGTAATAATATAACGCCTTAAAACAACTCCACAATAAGAGATTACGATATTTTTCTAACAATATAGTTATAGACAGTTTTCGTTGTGGTTTGATTAAAGATTAGAGATTACGATATTCCACAATCAGGAGGAAGTGGTAATGTGGTTGTTGTGGTTTGATTAAAGATTAGAGATTACGATATTCTCTCCAACACCTGCCCAATTATTAAGTCTGTTGTGGTTTGATTAAAGATTAGAGATTACTATATTAAAAAACAGAAACGGTTCTTTCTTTTTTAGTTGTGGTTTGATTAAAGATTAGAGATTACGATATTATTAGAATACTTTAAGTCAACACTAGATAAGTTGTGGTTTGATTAAAGATTAGAGATTAACATTTGCAAGCGGTACCAGGTTGGCATTGTTGTGGTTTGATTAAAGATTAGAGATTACGATATTAAGAGGTAAGCAATCAATAGCAATTGACTGGTTGTGGTTTGATTAAAGATTAGAGATTACGATATTAAGAGGTAAGCAATCAATAGCAATTGACTGGTTGTGGTTTGATTAAAGATTAGAGATTACGATATTACAGTCATAAATTTGTATCTGCATGTTACAGTTGTGGTTTGATTAAAGATTAGAGATTACGATATTTCCATTTGTCTTTTTATTAAAATATCTTCTGTTGTGGTTTGATTAAAGATTAGAGATTACGATATTCAAGAAGCTGTATATTCTTTTGTTTCGACAGTTGTGGTTTGATTAAAGATTAGAGATTACGATATTAAAGCAATGAGGCTGTTAAAGGCAACGCTTGTTGTGGTTTGATTAAAGATTAGAGATTACGATATTGGGTGCTGGAAGTTGGACAACACTTTTTCTGTTGTGGTTTGATTAAAGATTAGAGATTACGATATTAATCGTTAGTGTCTTTCTTAAATGCTTCTAGTTGTGGTTTGATTAAAGATTAGAGATTACGATATTTTTAAGCTTTGCTGTAAACAACGCCGCAAAGTTGTGGTTTGATTAAAGATTAGAGATTAGAGATTAGAGATTACGATATTGAAAAAGAGTACAAATTAAAGCCCACACCGTTGTGGTTTGATTAAAGATTAGAGATTACGATATTCAATAGAGTGTTTGTGCGATAGCTATTATAGTTGTGGTTTGATTAAAGATTAGAGATTACGATATTGTAAATGTTCGTTTGCTTTTGTTAGCGTGTGTTGTGGTTTGATTAAAGATTAGAGATTACGATATTGTAAATGTTCGTTTGCTTTTGTTAGCGTGTGTTGTGGTTTGATTAAAGATTAGAGATTACGATATTACAATCCAATAAATTAAATGCATGAATCCAGTTGTGGTTTGATTAAAGATTAGAGATTACGATATTCCATTCTTCTTTAGTTCCTGTATGCCTTCCGTTGTGGTTTGATTAAAGATTAGAGATTACGATATTTTATGGTGGAAATGATAAAACTTCATGCATGTTGTGGTTTGATTAAAGATTAGAGATTACGATATTATTTCAAAGGAGTTGCTTTGTTAAAGCAGGGTTGTGGTTTGATTAAAGATTAGAGATTACGATATTAGTTGCTTCGATAGCTTCTAATAATCAAACAACTAAATAAAAATATCGAAATTAAAAATGCTCCTTACAAAGATTTAATTGCTTTGTTTGGAGCATTTTTTTATTGCTATTAAAACAACTCTAATTGCATTGGTGGTGGTTCTTTTGGCTCTTCTACCTTGCCCCAAAAATTCATAATATTCCCATATTGTTTGTCTGTTATTCGTAAAATACTCACTTTTCCAAAAGGTGGTAATATACCTTTGATCCGTTTTTCATGAACATCAGCACTCTCGCTACTAGCACAATGCCGCATATATACAGAATACTGCATCATGGTAAAACCATCTTTTAACAAACTTTTTCTAAAAAGCGCCGCATTACGTCGGTCTTTCTTTGTTTCGGTAGGCAAATCAAAAAACACAAATAACCACATAATTCTATAGCCGTTTAAATCCATAATTTTGGATATTTAATTTTCCGTGTTTTCCCCATAAAACACTGCTGTAAAGAACTCGCCGTGGTAGATAACGCCACCATTAACGGACTCTTTTTTCCTTCAAAGTAAACCGTTTCTGTCAATACCTGTAACAACGCTGCCTTTATAGCTGTTGTTAACTCCTTTTCTTGATGCTCTCTTAAAATCTCCAATACCTTGGCATCTACCAACGGACGGTAAGGCTCCATAATATCATCTGCCAAACAAAAAGCATTGTACTTATTGTGGTGGTGTATCCCCAAAGTAGCCAACAATCCACTACCAGCAAGCGCCCTAGCAACCGCTGCTCTCAATACAATATAACTGTAGTTTAAAAATAAATTAGGGTAAGCACCATTGCGTACCCTTTTAAACTCAAAATCAAACAAATGTTTCCAATAATAAGCCGCAGCTACCCCTTCCCTATTTTCTGTATCGCCACTCAATACCTTGGAGGCATAGTATTCTAAAGGTGTATTTTCTACCCCTACATGACTCAACAATTGTGCTTGATTTTTTATTTTTTGTTGCACCACCTGCTGCCACAATTGTTTTTTTAAAGGCTCTGATGCGTTTATCTGATTTTTAAACAATTCTTGTTGTAAATGATGTCCTTCTAAAGTCAAAAGCATACTATTGGGCATGTGTTTTGCATCGCAAAAAATAACAGCTACGTTGTTTTCAGAAAGTTTTGTTAGCAACGGAATGGATATATAAGATTCTGGATGTTCAACAACCACAAAACCGATATCTTCAATAGGTATGGTAGCCTCCCTTTCAACTGTTTTTACCACCAATTGTTCATGCTTGGTAGTTAATGAACTTTTATTTCCAAAAAATAAAGTGCGCTTAATCATAACAATGCTTTCTTTTAAAAATACAATAATTCTCTGTAAATCAACAAACAACCCTCAAAAACAACCTTTTACAACAAATTTCATCAAAAAAAACGCCTAAAAACTTTCTCTAAATCCTCTAAAAAAATTCTTTAAAATTGCGTACTTTTGCGCCTTAATTTTCAATCTAAAAACATGTCATTAACCAGTTTAAACGCAATCTCTCCAATTGATGGAAGATATAGAGGAAAAGTAGAATCTTTAGCAGCTTATTATTCAGAAGAAGCTTTGATCAAATACAGAGTAAAAGTTGAGATAGAATATTTTATTGCTTTGTGTGAAATTCCTTTGCCACAGTTAAAAAACTTTGACAGTTCTTTATACACTTCATTAAGAGAAATATATACTACTTTCTCTGCAGAAGATGCTTTAAAAATTAAAGAGATTGAAAGCGTTACAAATCATGACGTAAAAGCAGTTGAATATTTTATCAAAGAAAAATTTGACGCTTTAAACTTACAAGAGTTCAAAGAATTTATCCATTTCGGATTAACTTCTCAAGATATTAACAACACCGCAATTCCATTATCTATCAAAGATTCTTTGGAAGAGGTGTACTACCCTACTTTAGATCAGTTAACAGCTAAGTTAGCAGACCTTTCTGAAGAATGGGAAAACGTACCAATGTTGGCTCGTACACACGGACAACCAGCGTCGCCTACACGTTTAGGAAAAGAAATGTTTGTTTTTGTAGAACGTGTAAACCAACAAGTATTGCATTTACAACACACACCACACGCTGCTAAATTTGGGGGTGCTACAGGAAACTACAATGCACACAAAGTAGCTTACCCAGATATTGACTGGAAAGCTTTTGGTACTCATTTTGTTGAAGATATTTTAGGATTGCACCACTCTTTCCCAACAACACAGATTGAACACTACGATCATATGGCGGGTGTTTTTGATGCCATGAAACGTATCAACAATATTATCATTGATTTAGATAGAGATATCTGGACCTATGTTTCTAGCAACTATTTTAAACAAAAAATTAAAGCTGGTGAAGTAGGTTCTTCTGCAATGCCACACAAAGTAAACCCTATTGATTTTGAAAATTCTGAAGGAAATATGGGAATTGCAAATGCTTTGTTTGAGCATTTAGCAGCCAAACTTCCTATTTCTCGTTTGCAACGTGATTTAACAGATTCTACCGTTTTAAGAAATGTTGGAGTTCCTTTTGGACATACTTTAATTGGTTTTGCTTCTACCTTAAAAGGATTGAATAAATTGCTTTTAAACAAAGAAGCTTTTGAACAAGATTTAGAAAATAACTGGGCTGTAGTAGCAGAAGCTATTCAAACTATTTTACGTAGAGAAGCATATCCAAACCCTTACGAAGCATTGAAAGGATTGACAAGAACAAATGCTACCATTAACCAAAAATCTATTGCTGATTTTATTGATACTCTTGAAGTTTCTGATGAAATTAAAGCGGAACTAAAAGTAATTACTCCTAGCAACTATACTGGAATTTAAGAACTTTAGTAAATAATTAAAAAGCTCACAATTCAATTATTGTGAGCTTTTTTTATGCATTTATGTGTATGATGAGTTCTCGATACATTTTTCTCGTTCCTCAAAAAACACTCGAACAGACATACACTGTCAAGTCGAGTATTTCGACATAGGAGAAATGTATCGAGACCTTGTTTTCAATAAATCAATAGCTCCCCAACTTCTCCATACATTTTTTTCATCCCTCAAAAATCACTCGAAGGAACATAACTGCCTGGTCAAGTGCTACGACGAAGGAGAAGTGTATCGAGACCTTGTTTTCAATAAACAATAGGAACTTCCCAACTTCTCCATACATTTTTTTCATCCCTCAAAAATCACTCGAAGGAACATAACTGCCTGGTCAAGTGCTGCGACGAAGGAGAAGTGTATCGAGACCTTGTTTTCAATAAATCAATAAGAATTCCCCAACTTATCCATACATTTTTTTCATCCTTCAAAAATTACTCGAAGGAACATAACTGTCTGGTCGAGTATTTCGACATAGGAGAAATGTATTGAGACCTTGTTTTCAATAAACAATAGGAACTTCCCAACTTCTCCATACATTGTCTCGTCCCTCAAAAATTACTCGAAGGAACATAACTGTCTGGTCGAGTATTTCGACATAGGAGAAATGTATCGAGACCTTGTTTTCAATAAATCAATAGCTCCCCAACTTATCCATACATTTTTTTCATCCCTCAAAAATCACTCGAAGGAACATAACTGTCTGGTCGAGTATTTCGACATAGGAGAAATGTATTGAGACCTTGTTTTCAATAAATCAATAGCTCCCCAACTTATCCATACATTTTTCTCGTCCCTCAAAAATCACTCGAAGGAACATAACTGTCTGGTCGAGTGCTACGACGAAGAAGATGCGTATTGAGACCTTATTTTCAATAAATCAATAAGAATTCCCCAACTTATCCATACATTTTTTTCATCCTTCAAAAATTACTCGAAGGAACATAACTGCCTGGTCAAGTGCTACGACGAAGAAGAAGTGTATTGAGACCTTGTTTTCAATAAACAATAGGAACTTCCCAACTTCTCCATACATTGTCTCGTCCCTCAAAAATCACTCGAAGGAACATAACTGCCTGGTCAAGTGCTGCGACGAAGGAGAAGTGTATCGAGACCCTTTTACCCCCTTATTCATTACAAAAACCAAACCTTGTAGGCTGAGCTTGTCGAAGTCCACAAGATTTAAAAAAGAAATCGACATCAAGAATCTATTTTTAATTAATTTTACCAAATGAAAAAACACGTCCTTTTAAGTCTTTTAGGCTTACTCACTATCTGCCTTTATGCTTGTAAAAAAAACACAACCAATCCGTTTGAATTTAGAACAGGAACTTTTAAAATTCCAGCAAGCGAAAACTATACACAAACAACCATTATCAGAAACGATAGTTTGCAAATAGAACACTACGAAAACAGAATTGATACTTTGCTAATTAACTGGGAAAACAATTTTAAATACACTTTAAAAATGCTACATCCAAAAACAGATTTAGACAAAAAACCTATTCATGTTAAAATTACAAGTGTTAAAGAAAATGGGTACGATTTTATTGCCAAAATAGGCTATTCCAATTTTGAACAAAAAGGAAGTCTAATAAAAGTATCCAAATAACCTTTTCCTAAAGTATTTACTATATATAAAAACAAATTAGCATGGAAATTTTCACGCAAGTAGAAACCTGGATAGCCTTACTTACACTTACTTTTTTAGAAATAATTTTAGGGATAGATAATATTATTTTTATTTCCATTACTACAGGTAAATTACCCAAAGAGCAACAAAAAAAAGCCACCAATATAGGTTTACTTTTGGCCATGGTATTTAGAGTTATCTTACTATTAGGAGTCTCTTACCTAATAGCAATGAAAGACCCGTTGATAGAAATTGAAACCTCTTGGTTATCTACCCACATCTCTGGACAAAGTATTATTTTAATTTTAGGAGGTATCTTTTTACTGTACAAAAGCACCAGTGAAATACACCATAAAGTAGAAGACCATTCGGAGGAAAACAACAGCACAACAAAAAGAACTTCAACCCTATCAAAAGTTATTCTACAAATTGTATTGATTGACATTGTTTTTTCTTTTGATTCTGTTTTAACAGCCGTAGGGATGACCAACGGAACCCAAGGAGCCTTAACAATTATGATTACTGCCGTAATTGTATCTATGCTTATTATGATGTTATTTGCCACCCCAGTGGGGAAATTTGTAAACGCACACCCAACAGTTCAAATGTTAGCCCTATCATTTCTTATTTTAATTGGATTTATGTTAATTACCGAAGGAGCACATTTGGCAAATACCGAAATTTTCCATCAACATATTGGAGCCATCCCTAAAGGGTATCTTTATTTTGCCATTGCCTTCTCTTTGGGAGTAGAAGCTTTGAATATGAAAACAAGGAAGAAAAACACAAACTAACAAACCTTAACAACCACTCATCAAGGGCAAATTCACACTCTGTAAATTTGCCCTTTCTTATGCTTTTTATTTTCCAAACACACAACAAAACCATCAGGCTACCAACAAGAACAAACTGTTAACAACCCTTAAAAAACTTTTATTTTTTTGACTTTCAGCTTTAGACTTTTTTAGAACAATATTTTGTAAATTTGTGCTTTTAAAAATCTAAGCAAAAAACGCTTTTAATATTTAAGACTCAATGATTTTATTCTTTCAACGCGATACGATCGTATTTGCAGTACAAACACAAGAACTTTCATCAGAAAACATACAAAAATTAACTTGGCTTTTTGGAAATGCTACTCAAATTCAAGAAAGTGCTTTAGAAGGTTATTTTGTAGGACCACGTAAAGAAATGATTACTCCATGGAGTACCAATGCTGTTGAAATTACTCAAAACATGAGTATTGAAGGAATTGTACGTATTGAAGAATTTACAAAAGTAGACTCTAAAGAAACTGAAATAGATCCAATGTTACAAGTATTGTACACAGGGCTAGATCAGGATTTATACACAATCGATGTTGAGCCACAAGCTGTTTTAGAAATTGAAAACATTGAAGCCTTTAACCAACAAGAAGGACTTTCTTTAAGCGATGAAGAAGTTGCTTACCTAGAAGGAATGTCTGAAAAAATTGGAAGAAAATTAACAGACTCTGAAGTATTTGGTTTTTCACAAATCAACTCAGAACACTGTCGCCATAAAATATTTAACGGAACCTTTGTTATTGATGGAGAAGAAAAAGAATCTTCATTATTTAAAATGATCCGTAAAACCTCAGAGCAAAACCCGAACGGAATTGTATCTGCCTATAAAGACAATGTTGCCTTTGTAAAAGGACCTAAAGTAGAGCAGTTTGCTCCAAAAACAGCAGACAAGCCAGACTTTTACGAAACAAAAGACTACAACTCTGTAATTTCATTAAAAGCAGAAACGCACAACTTCCCTACCACTGTAGAACCTTTTAACGGAGCTGCAACAGGATCTGGAGGAGAAATTAGAGACCGTTTGGCTGGTGGAAAAGGATCTTTACCATTGGCAGGAACCGCTGTTTACATGACCTCATACTCTCGTTTGTCTGAAAACAGACCTTGGGAAACTATGGACGAACGTGATTGGTTGTACCAAACACCTATGGACATTTTAATAAAAGCTTCTAACGGAGCTTCAGATTTTGGAAACAAATTTGGACAACCCCTAATTTCAGGTTCTCTCTTAACTTTTGAGTTTAACGAGGGACAACGAAAGTTAGGATTTGACAAAGTAATCATGCAAGCAGGAGGTATTGGATATGGTAAAAACGAACAAGCATTAAAAGACACCCCAGAGGAAGGAGATAAAATTGTAATTCTTGGAGGTGATAACTATAGAATTGGTATGGGAGGTGCAGCAGTATCTTCTGCCGATACAGGAGGAATGGACAGTCAGCTAGAGCTAAACGCTGTACAACGTTCTAACCCTGAAATGCAAAAACGTGCAGGGAACGCTGTACGTGGAATGGTAGAAAGCGATGTAAACCCTATTGTATCTATTCACGATCACGGAGCTGGTGGACACCTAAACTGTCTTTCGGAACTGGTGGAAGATACAGGAGGAAAAATTGATTTAGACAAACTACCTGTTGGAGACCCTACCCTTTCTGCAAAAGAAATTATTGGTAACGAATCTCAAGAAAGAATGGGATTGGTAATCAACGAAGAAAACGTAGATTACCTAAAACGTGTAGCAGACAGAGAACGCTCTCCTATGTACACCGTTGGTGATGTTACCAACGACAATCAGTTTACATTTGAATCGGCTACCACTGGCGAAAAACCAATGGATTTAGCTATGGAAGATATGTTTGGAAGTTCTCCAAAAACAATCTTAACAGACAAAACAATTGCTAGAAACTACGATGCTTTAAGTTACCAAACTGAAAACATACACGAATACCTAGAAAATGTTTTACAACTAGAAGCCGTTGCTTGTAAAGATTGGTTAACAAACAAAGTAGACCGTTGTGTGGGTGGTAAAGTTGCCAAACAACAAACTGCAGGACCTTTACAATTGCCATTAAACGATGTTGCCGTAGTAGCACTAGATTACAAAGGAAAAGAAGGAATTGCAACCAGTATTGGACATGCTCCTGTAGCTAGTTTAATTAACGAAGTTGCTGGTTCTCGTAACGCCATTGCTGAGGCTTTAACCAATCTTGTTTGGGCACCTTTAGAAGATGATTTAAAATCAGTTTCATTATCTGCTAACTGGATGTGGCCTTGTAAAAATGAAGGTGAAGATGCTCGTTTGTACAATGCTGTAGAGGCTGTTTCTAACTTTGCCATTGAATTGGGAATCAACATACCAACAGGGAAAGATTCACTATCAATGAAACAAAAATATCCTAATGAAGAAGTAATTGCACCAGGTACCGTAATTATTTCTGCAGCAGGGCACTGTAACGACATCAACAAAGTTGTAGAGCCTGTTTTCCAAAAAAATGCGCAAAACAAAATCTATTACATAGATTTATCTAACGATACCTTTAAACTAGGAGGTTCTTCATTTGCACAGGCCGTTGATGGAATTGGTAACGAAAGCCCTACAATTGCAGATTCAGAAAAATTTAAAACAGGATTCAATACACTTCAAAAATTAATTAAAGAAGGAAGAATTCTTGCAGGACATGATATTTCTGCAGGTGGTATGATTACTACTATTTTAGAAATGTGTTTCTCACAAGAAATGGTAGGTGCAAATATTGACATCTCTGCATTGAATGAAAACGATACGATCAAAGCTTTGTTTGCAGAAAACAGCGGAGTCATTATCCAATCTGCTGATGATACTATTGAAACTATATTAACTGCAAACAATGTAAAATTTGCAGTTTTAGGAAACGCTGTTAGAAGCAACGAAGTAACTATTAAAAACGGTGAAGAAACACACCAATTCAACGTAGCTTATTTACGTGACATTTGGTTTAGCACATCTTACCTATTAGATGACAAACAAACAGCAAACGGATTGGCTACAGCACGTTTTAACAATTACAAAGAACAACCTTTAAAATTTGAATTCCCTACTGGGTTTGAAGGGAGGCTTCCTGTAATTGACAATAGCAAACCAAGACCAAAGGCAGCTATTATCCGTGAAAAAGGATCAAACTCAGAAAGAGAAATGGCAAATGCTATGTACCTAGCTGGTTTTGATGTAAAAGACGTTCATATGACCGATTTAATTTCTGGTCGTGAAACACTAGAAGACATTCAGTTTATTGGAGCTGTAGGTGGTTTTTCTAACTCAGATGTATTAGGTTCTGCCAAAGGATGGGCGGGTGCATTTATGTACAACGAAAAAGCAAAAACTGCTTTGAATAACTTCTTTAAAAGAGAAGACACGCTATCTATCGGAATCTGTAACGGATGTCAGTTATTCGTAGAACTAGGATTGATAAACCCTGACCATGACGAAAAACCTAAAATGTTACACAACGATTCTCACAAACATGAAAGTGGGTTCACATCTGTTGCCATTCAAAAGAACAATTCTGTAATGTTAAGCTCTTTGGAAGGAAGCACTTTAGGAGTTTGGATTTCACATGGTGAAGGAAAATTCAACTTGCCATATGCTGAAGAAAAATACAATATTGTTGGTAAATACGGTTACGATGCATATCCTGCAAACCCGAACGGATCTGACTACAACACAGCTATGATGACCTCTAATGACGGACGTCATTTGGTGATGATGCCACATATTGAACGTTCTATTTTCCAATGGAACTGGGCAAACTACCCTGTTGGAAGAAAAGACGAAGTTTCTCCTTGGTTAGAAGCTTTTACAAATGCTAAAAACTGGTTGACAAAATAATTGTTACCCATTTAAATACACTAAAAGCCTTACAATAACCTGTAAGGCTTTTTTTACGCTCCTTTTCAAGGCTTTATAACTGAGCTTGTCGAAGTCAACTTCTCGATACACTTTTTTCATTCTTCAAAAAGCACTCGAAGGGACATCTGCAGCACTTCACAAAATATACAAACTTAAAAAATTGAAAATCTGTCCAATCGAGTGTTTCGACGCAGGAGAAATGTATCGAGATTGATGATTAAAACACCCTCAATTTAATACAAAAAAAACGATAACTGAGCCTGTCGAAGTCAACCTATTTTTTACTACATTTAACATCTAAACCTAAAATACCCTAACTATGGAAAAAATTACTCGATTAGCCTTTTGTGCTTTTTTAACACTTATCACCTTTACCGCTCAGGCTCAAATACCTGAATGGTTTCGAAATGACTTTCATCCAACTGCCGCTATTCCAGAATCTAGAAACGGATTAACTACAGATAGCAATGGTAATGCCTATGCAACGTTTAAATACTCTAATACTGGGCAAATATATATTGCCAAGTTTGACACAAATGGAAATGTACTTTGGAACGATATTTTAGACGGTGCTACTGATGCAAACGTTTCTGGTGCAGAAATTATTAATAATGGAGGTACCGATTACCTCTATATCGCTTTTGATTCTCAAACTACAACCTCTGGTTCCCAAACTCCTGGACTGGCTTGTTACAATGCCACTACAGGAATAATGCAATGGACTTATGAATATATTGAAACTAACATTAACCGAACAGTTGAAGATTTTACAGTAGGAGCTGATGGTTCTTTAATTTTAACATGTAACGACCATATCTTATTTTTAGACAAAGATGGAGTTCTCGTAAGCCAATTCGGTAATGCTAGTCTCTCTATAGTTCGTAGTAGTGACATTACTTCAACAATAAACCCTAATGGATCTCCCGATGCAGATACAGGTGGCAAGTTTACCAATACAGAAACAGATACACCTTTTTCTGTAGGTTCTCCTCTGGCTGGTACTCCAGCGGCTACAGATATTTATAAAGCTTCTGAAGCTTGGACTTTTGGAGAATCATATCCTGAAAACGACCCATCGTATGGTGCAACAGAAGACCTTATAACTACAGATGTTTTTGTTGCGGGGCCTGGTGGCTCTGCTGCATCTACCGGATTTACTGGAGGAGATTACACTACATACCGTAGCACAATTTTAAATGATGATGGTTTGTATGTTTACGCAACTACTATTATTGGTGGGCGAAGCCAACAAGCAATTATCAAATTAAACAAAACGGATAAAACTACAGTAGAGTGGAAATACAACTGGAATCAATATGAGGAACGAGGAGCTATCTTAGCTGACGAAAATGGAAATATTTATACAATCACTTGGGAGGGTTACTATTACTTAAACAGCCCTGCTTTAGATATTTTAATAAGTAAATTTGACAAAAATGGAAATTACTTATGGTCTAAAATACACGGAAACGGTACCAATTCAGGTAACGAAGTTATTTGGGGAGCAAGTGCTGTTGATATTGACACTACAAACCAAAGGATTGCTATCAATTCTTATACGGACAGTTTTGATTCAGGAACTCCAAAAGCAGCCATGCTAATACTTAATTACGACGGTGAACTGCAAAATTACAGTATTGTTGGAGAAACAGGCGTATCATCAATGTTTGGAACATGTGCTAAATTTGATAGCAATGGTGATGTATACGGTACAGGAGTAGATTTTAGTGGAGGTGGTGTAGCTAGAATTTTTAAAATAGACCCAACAACTGTATTTAATGATCCTGCACCTATTTTTACATCTTTAGCCACTGCTTCTGTTGCTGATGACATTACTACAAGTACCATTGTATTAGATGTTCAAGCAAATGATGGCGATGGTGGAGCTACGGATACAGGAATTACATATACTATTTCTGGAGATGATGCTGGTGACTTTAATATTAACGCAGCTACAGGTGAATTAACTTTCCAAGTTGCTCCTGACTTTAACACCCCTGCAGATGCCGATACAGATAATGAATACTTAATAACTGTAACTGCCGATAATGGAAATGCTCATAACAACACCACAGACCAAGAAGTTACTATTACAGTTACTGACAGCAATGTATTGAGCATTGAAACAAACACAGCAGATACTAAACTGACTGTTGCCATTCAAGAAAATGGAACTCATCTAATACTTGCTACAAAAAATACTCCTAAAGCACAAATAGGTTTGTATACGCTTACTGGAAAAGAATTGTACAACAATACAGTTGTTTTTGAAAATGGAAGTGCTGAGGTTTCTGGATTGAATCTTCAAAAAGGTAAAATCTACTTATTACGTTATAAAACAAACAACACAATTAAAACTGTTAAGTTTGCTTTTAACTAAAAGTTAAACACACTTAATAATATTAAATCCCGATTCTGTAAAGAATCGGGATTTTTATTTATAGCTATAAAGCCACCTCTATCATATAGCTTCTCGATACATTTTTTTCGTTCCTCAAAAAATACTCGAAGGGACACTTTAATACATAACAAAACCTGAACAATTACAAAGCACATCCTATCGAGTTTTTCGACGCAGGAGAAATACATCAAAATTTATGATTAAAACATCCTCACTGCAAAACAAAAAAACTGATAACTGAGCCTGTCGAAGTCAACTTCTAGATACACTTTTTCCATGCTTCAAAAAATACTCGAAGAGACATCTGCAGCACTTCACAAAATATACAAACTCAAAAAATTAAAAATCTGTCCAATCGAGTGTTTCGACGCAGGAGAAATGTATCGAGATTTATGATTGAAACATCTTCTCTTTAATACAAAAAACGACACCTACTTCTCGATACACTTTTTCGTTCCTCAAAAGCACTCGAAGAGACACTTTAATACATAACAAATCCTGAACAGCTACAAAACATGTCCAATAGAGTGTTTCGACACAGGAGAAATGTATCGAGATTTATTATTAAAACATCCTCACTGTAAAACAAAAAAAAACGATAACTAAGCCTGTCTAATTTTGATGACTGAGCCTGTCGAAGTCAACTTCTCGATACATTTTTTCGTTCCTCAAAAATACTCGAAGAGACACTTTAATACATAACAAATCCTGAACAGCTACAAAACATGTCCAATAGAGTGTTTCGACACAGGAGAAATGTATCTAGATTTATGATTGAAACATCTTCTCTTTAATACAAAAAACGACACCTACTTCTCGATACACTTTTTCGTTCCTCAAAAGCACTCGAAGAGACACTTTAATACACAACAAATCCTGAACAGCCACAAAACATGTCCAATAGAGTATTTCGACACAGGAGAAATGTATCTAGATTTATGATTGAAACATCCTCACTGTAAAACAAAAAAAAACGATGACTGAGCCTGTCCAAGTTTGATAACTAAACCTGTCGAAGTCAACTTCTCGATACATTTTTTCGTTCCTCAAAAATACTCGAAGAGACACTTTAATACATAACAAATCCTGAACAGCCACAAAACATGTCCAATAGAGTGTTTCGACACAGGAGAAATGTATCTAGATTTATGATTGAAACATCTTCTCTTTAATACAAAAAACGACACCTACTTCTCGATACACTTTTTCGTTCCTCAAAAAATACTCGAAGAGACACTTTAATACATAACAAATCCTGAACAGCCACAAAACATGTCCAATCGAGTGTTTCGACGCAGGAGAAATGTATCGAGATTTATTATTAAAACATCTTCTCTTTAATACAAAAAACGACACCTACTTCTCGATACACTTTTTCGTTCCTCAAAAATACTCGAAGAGACACTTTAATACATAACAAATCCTGAACAGCCACAAAACATGTCCAATCGAGTGTTTCGACGCAGGAGAAATGTATCGAGATTTATGATTAAGAAACTTCTTTCTGAAGTGGTACTTTCTTAAAAATATAAAATACTCCTACCAAAGAAATTATTGCTGTTAAAAAAGTAAACAGTAAACCTACAGCTACAGAGGTACTCTCACTATAATGAAGCCATTTTGCTGCTTGGTAAAACACATATTCTCGTACTCCTATTCCTGCAAAGGAAACAATAGAAAGCACTACCGAAATTAAAAAAACAAACAGGTATTCAAATAAATTTTCTTCGGCTCCGTACCCATATACCACCAAACAGATACTCATCAATTGTAACAATTGTACAATCAAAGACAAAACAAATGTTTTCTTAAAAACTGCTAGAAATGACTTGAATAACTTTTTTGTAAAAAAATAAGAAATGGCTATTACTACAAAAATCAGTAGTAAAAAAAACACCCACAAAGCTGCCAAAGGAATCTGCAAAGAAAAGTTTATCAATAACTTAAATCCAATTCCTAACAACAGTACTCCTATGGCTGTTAACCCTGAAAAACGATCTATAAATAAAGCTGCCGATAGTTTTTTAACCTTCCATCCGTAGGCTTTATTTAATGCATATACTTTATACGCATCGCCCCCTATTCCTCCAGGAATAAAAAAATTATAAAACATCCCTATGAAATATAAAATCGTATTGCTTTTATGAGACAGTTTATAATCTATTGTATGAAAAAAAGTATTCAATCGAATGGCAGAAACCCACTGAGAAATCAAAAGAAAAAGCCCACTTAAAACTAGATAAAAAACATTGCTTTGCTGGATACTTTGAAAAACCTCTGCAAAAGAAATTTTAGTAGATACAAAGTATAACAACAAAACGCTTACCCCTATCTTAAAAATAGTTACAAGCGTTTTTTTTATTTTTTTACTGCTTTCTGATTTATTCAAAAGTGGATACTTTTCTAATATTATACGGACGCTTACTTTGCGACTCGTAATATGTTTTCATCAACAAATCTATCACAATTCCAATGGTAAAAAATTGAATTCCCATAATCAGCATCATTACCCCTACTGTAAACAACGGACGGTCACCAATATCTTCTCCAAACCCAAATTTTACAACCATTAAATAAAGCTCTATCACAAATCCTATTGCAAAAGAAAGCAATCCTATATTTCCGAATAAATAGATAGGTTTTTGTAAATATTTACGCTGAAACAATAACAATAATAAGTCATTAATCACCTTGAATGTACGTCCTAAACCGTATTTAGAAACTCCAAACTGACGTGCATGGTGCTTTACAGGTACTTCTGAAATACGTGCTCCGTTCATAAATGCCAACAATGATATAAATCGGTGCATTTCTCCATAAAGATTCAACCCTTTAGCTGTTTCTCTAGTAAATATTTTTATAGCACATCCATGGTCTGTGATGTGCAGTCCTGTGGTTTTCTTAATAATGTAGTTTGCTATTTTAGATGGTAATTTTCTCACAAAATTATCTTGACGTTTGGCTCTAATTCCTGTTATTAAATCCAGATCATCTTCTATCAGCTTGTCTAACATTTTAGGCAAATCGGTAGGGTCGTTTTGTAAATCACCATCCATCGTGATAATATACTCCCCTTTTGCTTCATCTATACCTGCTGCAATTGCAGAGCTTTGCCCATAGTTTTTTCGAAGTTCTACAAGAACTACATTCTGATTGTCTAGTTTTTTAATCTCTTTACGAGTATTGTCTGTAGAACAATCGTCTATATAAATAATTTCATAATTGTAACCTACCAAACCTTTTTCAATATGGTCTGTTAATAGTTTTACATTTTCTTCTTCATTGTACATGGGTACAACAATTGACAATAAACTTGATTTACTCATAAAAGATAATTTCTAAGACACAGCGAAAATACGAATTTAGCTTCACAAACAGTTAACTTCCTCACAAAGGATATACATAATTTTATATTTCTCTAAAAAAGAAGAAAACACACCGTGCTTTTCCGTAAAAAAGGCACTAAATTCGTTCCCTAAAAAGAACTAAATATGGAACTTAGAAAACAATTACTTTCTTCTAAAATACTGTATATTTTAATTGCCTTTGTATACGGCTTAGGATTGTTTATTCCTCTTATGGAAAATGATTCTGCACAGCATGCTACTATGGCTATGGACATGTATTTAAGAAATGATTTTTCTCATTTATTCAAAGCTTTTCATCCGTATTTAGACAAACCTCATTTACACTTTTGGTTAGCGGCAATTTCTTTTAAAATATTTGGTGTACATGCCTGGGCGTATAGAGTTCCTGCATTGCTTTTCACCTTATTAGGAGCTTTTTCTTGCTTTAAAATAGCTAAACTGTTTTACGGTAACAAAGCTGCCAAGTTTGCCCCTCTTATTTTTTTAACTGCCCAAGCTATTGTACTAGCAAATCACGATGTCCGTACAGATGCTGTACTAACAGGTGCTACTATATTTTCTATTTGGCAACTTATTAGTTATTTCAAAACGCTACAACTTAAAAATATTGTTTTAGGAGCCATTGGACTGGGAATGGCTTTTGCCAGCAAAGGACAATTGGGTGTCTTTGTTATTGGTTGTGTTTTGGGAATTCATTTGCTATACGAACGCAATTTAAAAGCCTTGTTACACTGGAAACTACTAATAGGTATTCTGGTTTTAGCAGCAACTATAAGCCCTGTATTATATGCCTATTATGTACAATTTGGAACAGAAGGTATACAGTTTATTTTATGGGATCAGAGTTTTAATAGAATGACTGCTAAGGGTTTTACACACAACAACCCTGATCATTTGTTCTTTTTCCACACTCTTCTTTGGGCTTTTTTACCCTGGGGTATTTTACTCTACATTGCTTTTTATTACCAGATAAAAAACCTTGTAAAAACAAAGTTTCAACAGCTTCGAAAAAATGAAATTTTCTCTTCTATAGGTGTACTTTTGGTGTTGGCTATTATTAGTACTTCTAAAACAAAATTACCGCATTACCTAAACAGTATTTTACCTGTTTTAGCCATCTTAATTGCAGGATATTTAACCCGACAAAACATCAAAGAAAAAACGTTTAAAACAATTTTTATAGTTCAGTTTAGCATACTTACTCTTGCATACTTACTGGTTTGTGCTATTTTAATTTTTGCTTTCCCTCCAATAAACCCTATCATTGGTATTGTATTTTTTGGACTATCGATACTGTTAATTTTTAACCTAATACACCAAACAAAAATTACAGACAAACTTCTTCATGGAAGTATTTTATTTAGTATTACCATAAACTTTTTTTTAAACACAAGTTTCTATCCTAATTTATTGACCTACCAAAGTGGTTTAAAAACAGTGGCTATTATTGAAGAAGAAAATATTCCTAAAAACAATGTATACAAGGTAGATAACATTCATACATGGTCGTTAGACTTTTACACAGAACGTTTAACGCCTACATTAAGTTCTGATACCAATTTAAATGATTTAAAAAACAAATGGTTTTATTTAGAAGAAGCACAGTTTTTAAAACTTCAACAAAGGGGACTTATTTTTAAAGAAACATTTGAAATCCCTCATTACAGAGTTACCAGATTAACTGGAAAATTTTTAAATGCTAAGACACGTAAAAGCGTTCTTGAAACTCGTTATTTAGTGAAGTCTTAAGTCTCTTTATAATTTACAACACTAAAAAAATTATAAAAATAAATTTCCTTTATGTTTCTTTTTTTATCTTGAGCATAAAAAAGAATGCAAAAAAATCTTCTTCTATCGCTACTTATATTATTTTTTATAAGCTGTAAGTCTACCAAACAACTACCTATCACTAAAACTGAGAAAAAGGTTACTCGTGAATTCTTTCAAGATAGTACACTTTCTAAAATATCCTTTTACGGAACAGATTCCTACCTAGATAGTATAAAAACCTATTATAAATCAGGTTCTTTAAAAGAAGTTTTTTATTATAACGACAATGGGAAATACGACGGGTATTGCTATCAATATGGAGAAGACTCAAAAAAACTAGTTACTTGGAAATTTAACAACGGAAAACTTGTTTCAAGAAAAGATCATAACCTTGTTTTTAATAAGCTTAACGAACAAAGAATTAAAAATTATCACAAGAGTCTTTTGAATATTAACAAGGTTCTTAAACAAAAACCTAATGACACAAAGTTATTGTTTGCCCAAACACAACTTAGATACAATTTAGGAAACCACCTACTTGCTTTAAATGGTGCTTTAGAACTAATGCAGGGAAACAACTTAAATAGTAAAACACATATAAAACTACATGAACTTTTAGCTGGGGTATATAATTCATACGGAAACACTAATTACGCTATACATCACAGAATAAAAGCTTTAGATTTATCTGATGAAAAAGAACGTCTTACGTATAACTTAGGTTCTTATTTATATACTATAAAATCATACCAACTTTCAGAATACTGTCTTAATAAGGTTTTAGAGAGCAAACCAAACCACGCCTTTGTTCACTGGTCTTTAGCTAGGAGATATAGTGATTTTAACCAATACGAAAAAGCAATGGAACATATCAATATTGCTTTTAAAAATGAAAAAAATGTCATCCGGTTTAGCAGTAATAAAGCAGAAAGAGACCTCAGAACTATAAGAGGCTTGTTATATCACAAATTAGGAGATTCTAAAAAAGGTATTACTGACTTAAGAAGTGCCCTAGAAGTGAACCCTAACAACTCATTTGCTATGAGAAACCTCGGTGTTATTTATTCTGATTTAAAACAACCTGAAAAAGCATGTCGCATTTTAAATAAAGCAGCTGAACTAGGCTATGAAAAAAAACATAACAAAAACGATTTAAAATACTACCAACAACTCTCATGTAATAATATAGAAACAGAAAAACCTACCCTACCAACTTTTGAAAACCAATTCATTGAACTAAGTGTTGAAAGTAATAGTATTGAAATTACAGACAACAACCTTCTAAACAATGATTATGAAGTCTTCAACTATAAAAATGAACTTATAGGAAAGAACAAAATCACAACAAATGCTATAAACCTTTCTAACCTTCCAAGTGGCTTATATTCTATTAAAATTTTAAATCCTACAACACCGCAAACCTTCCAGTTTATAAAGAACAAAGAACTTTAATAAAAATTAACATACGTTAATAATAGTCTTGTGTGGTTTTATTTTATTCCCTACTTTGCAGTTAAAGAAGTAACCCCTTTAAACTGTTTTTATGAAAAATGTTTCGCTACTGTTTGACTTTCCACAATACCAATTAGAAACCTATAGCTTAAAAAAAGCTTTTACTACAAAATACAATGGTAAATGGGAAAGCTTGTCTACACAAGAATACATTGATCAGTACAATAAAATTAGTAGAGGGCTATTGAAATTAGGTGTAAAACCAAACGATAAGATTGCCGTTATTTCAACTTCTAACAGGACTGAATGGAACGTAATGGATATGGGTGTACTACAGGTAGGAGCACAAAATGTTCCTATTTATCCAACAATTTCTAAGGAAGATTACGAATATATTTTAAACCATTCTGAAGCTACTTATTGTTTTGTTTCTGACAGTTCTATCTTAGAAAAATTAAACAAAATAAAAGACAAAACACAGCTAAAAAAAATATTTACTTTTGATGATATAAAAGGGGAAAGAAATTGGAAAGAGCTGCTTACTTTAGGGGAAAGTACTGAAAACCAAGCTGAGGTAGAAGCCATAAAAAAAACGGTAAAACCCGATGATTTGGCAACCATTATTTATACTTCTGGTACTACTGGAAAACCCAAAGGTGTTATGTTATCACACAATAACCTTGTTTCTAATGTACTAAATAGTATTCCTAGAGTACCTCTTGAAAAGGGAAATGCCAAAGCTTTGAGTTTTTTACCTATTTGTCATGTTTTTGAACGCATTATTTTATACCTGTACCAATACTGTGGTATTGAAATTTATTTTGCTGAATCTCCAGAAACCATTAGCGATAATTTAAAGGAAATAAAACCTGAAATAATGACGGCCGTGCCTCGCTTGTACGAAAAAGTATACGATAAAATTGTTGCCAAAGGAGCCGAACTTACTGGAATAAAAAAAGCGCTTTTTTTCTGGGCAATCAATTTAGGGCTACAATACGAACCTTATGGTGCCAATGGTGCTTTTTACGAATTTAAACTTAAAATAGCTAGAAAGTTAATTTTTAGCAAATGGAAAGAAGCCTTGGGTGGTAACATAAATACTTTAGTTTCGGGAAGTGCTGCTTTACAGCCAAGATTAATTCGTGTATTTTCTGCTGCTGGGATGCCTATTTTAGAAGGATATGGACTTACAGAAACATCGCCTGTAATTTCGGTAAACTGCCCGTTTAATAAAGGGATTAAAATTGGAACTGTTGGTAGAATGATTGACAATGTAGAGGTTAAAATTGCCGAAGATGGTGAAATTCTTGTAAAAGGACCTAATGTAATGTTGGGGTATTACAAAGACGCTGAAAAAACAGCCTCGGTAATGTCTGGAGATTATTTTCATACAGGAGATATTGGTGAAATTTCAGAAGATGGTTTCTTAAAAATTACCGACCGTAAAAAAGAAATGTTTAAAACCTCTGGAGGAAAATATGTAGCTCCTGCTTTGTTAGAAAACGAATTGAAACAATCTCGATTTATAGAACAAATAATGGTTGTAGGTGAAGGAGAAAAGATGCCTGCTGCAATTATTCAACCTAATTTTGAGTTTGTAAGAGCGTGGGCTACAAGAAAAGAAATTGCACTAGAAAAAGACAACCAATCACTCTGTGAACACCCTGCTGTATTAAAAAGAATTCAAAAAGAAGTTACTGTTTGTAACAAACGTTTTGGTAAATGGGAACAAATAAAAACCTTTAAATTAACTCCTGACGAATGGAGTATAGACGGAGGTCAATTAACCCCTACCTTAAAAATGAAACGTAAAATAATCAAAGAGATTTACATTGATTTATACAATGCTATTTACGAAAAATAAGCTTTTTTATTTTTTCAATAATTCTGGATGTTTGTCTTGAAAACGTTCTAACCTAGGAATAGAGACTGCTTGTATATAACGTTGATTAGGATTTCGCTTTTCAAAATCTTGATGGTACGCTTCTGCCTTATAAAATTTTTCAAAAGCTTTTATTTCAGTAACCATTTTTCCAGAATACACCTCTTTATTTAGCTTGTCAAAAATAGCTTTAGAAATCTTATATTCTTCGGGAGAACTATAAAAAATAATAGATCGATAAGGTGATCCGTAATCTGGATGTTGTCCGTATGTTGTAGGGTCTTGAGATCCAAAATATACATTTACTAAAGTTTTAAAAGACACTTTTTGAGGATTGTAATACACCGCAACCGTTTCTGCATGGCCTGTGTTTCCTGTACTGGTACTACTGTAAGTTGGGTTTTTAGTATGCCCTCCCGAATAACCAGACACCACTTCTTCAACTCCAGCTACACTCTCGTAAATAGCTTCTACACACCAAAAACAACCACTAGCAAAATAAGCTACCGCTCTCTCCTCTTTCTTTTCTTGTGAAAACATACTTATAGTAATTATAAATACTCCTAAAACAAGTTTCTTAATTTCTTTCATAATTTGTTTATTTTGAACTTTTGGTCGTAGAAATATTTCTTACCTAACACCCCTGACATACCTTTGTCACATCTCCTTTATATTTTTACAGTATTCTAAATAAAAACACAAAATGACCAAATCAGAATATAAAGAAGTAATTAATGTCTCACTAGAAAAAACATGGGAAGTATTATTTAACCAATACGGTGATATACACATTCATAATCCAGAAATGCCTACATCCAATTACATAGGAGGTGCAACAGCAGGAGCTTTAAATTGCTCTAGACATTGTATGTTTGATGAGAAACTATTTGTAGATGAAAAAATAACTGAGGTAGTAGAAAACAAAAGTTTTAAAGTAGAGGTTTTCAAACACAACCTTCCTTTTTTAAAGAACATGTCTGCTATTTATGAATTATCTCCTCTCGGAGTAAATAAAACCGAAGTAAAGATGATTTCATTTAATTCAACTTCTCCTGGTTTTATGATTTACTTAATAAAAGGTCAATTGGGAAAAGGTCTAAAAAAGCATCTTTTTGGTATGAAATATTACCTAGAAACAGGGAAGGCTTTGAATAAAAACAACTACGCTAAAGTTCTTAAAAACTACAAATAAAAGTTTAAAGTACCGTATCTCTAACAGCATACATAGTCACTTTCCTGATTAACAAGTAAACAATAAGTCTTTCAAAAAATGACTTGAAAGACTTAAACAAAAATGATTTTTATACATTTATGTTAATTACAAACTTATAAAAATCTAACATGAAAAAGATACTTTATTTAGGACTCACAGGCATAGCACTTTTTTTCTGTAATCATGCCAATGCAAACCCTCTATGGTGCTTTACAAAATAAGCACTGACAAAAGTCAAATACTTATTGACCAACGAGATAGTAGTGAATACAAAATAGCAAAAATTGGAGATACCTTTTGGTTTACCGAAAATTTAAGATACAAATCAACCAAAGGAAAGATATGGTATCCTAATAATGATAAAGAACTAGCTGAAAAATTTGGTGTGTTGTATGACCTAAACGCTATTCAGGGAGCATGTCCTTGTGACTGGAGAGTTGCCACAGATAACGACTGGAAAAAACTTGAAAAAAGATGGGGATTACAACAAGAAATGCCTCTTGAAAAAACAGGTATGTGGAGAGAAATTTCTAACCCAATTAAATACAATAAAACTGACAATTTTTTTCTTATTGAAAACATGAAACTCCCTCTACTTGGTTATAAAAGCTCCAACAACACATCTTCGACCAACTACAAAAAAGCTGCTTATTTCTGGGCGCCTAGTACAAACGAGCTTGAGTACTTAACTTATGTCAACTGGACCAGAAGATTTTTCCCCAACCATAATGCTATTGGAAGGTACAAACACAGTGCTCAAGACGGTATAAATATTAGATGTGTGACTAACAGAATAAATATTAGAAAATAACCTGTCCCCTATTCTACCTTTCTCAAAGTTTTGTATTTATTCCTATAGCGTCCATTTATTAAAATATTTTCAGACCAAGAAAACAAACACGAATCAGTAAATTAAATACCAACCTCTAAATCACTAGTACCAAACATCTCTTATTAAAATTTAAAGTGAAATATTTATTTTCTTTGATTAAATTCAGTAGGTTTATAAAAAAACTGCTACTTGTTTTAATTTCCACAAGTACATATCAAATATTTTAAATAAAATAAGCAAACATATAAAGGGAATAAACGTACCAGTACGTTTATTCCATCGTTACCCACAAGCAAAAAAACATGACTGATTCTGACAAAAACACTAAACTTGATGGATTATCAATTACGATTCTTATAATTTCAGGAGTTGTAATTCTATTCTCATTCTTTTCACCAATGATTTTTGTCCAAGACTCGGTGCTTGGGTTAGACTTTACAACTACAGGTAATATTGGAGACACCATTGGAGGAATCATGAATCCTTTCATTGCAATCTCAGGTGTCTTTTTAACCTTTTTGGCTTTTTACATTCAGTTTAAGGCGAATAGACTTCAGAGAGAATTATTCAGGCAAGAACTTGACTACAACAAATTTGAAAATCAATTTTATGAAATGCTCAAACTTCATAAAGACAATGTCAATGAAATCCAACTTGACGAAGTGAACCTATATGTTCAGAAAAAAGCAAACGGTGATCAAGATATTGACAGAGTAGAAAAAACAATTAATGGTAGAAGGACTTTTAACTTTCTAAAAAGTGAGTTTGAAATAATATATAAAATTGCTAAAAAGCACTTCCCCGACAAGAATCCCAAAATATGGGTAAATGAAGCTTATGGTATTTTTTTTAGTGGTATAAGTGATTTTGATTTACAAAAACATGCCTTCTTTAAGGAAGTTAGTGAGGTCAAAATCAAACACAAGGAAAATCACTACACGAGCTTACCAAAAACAATAAAGGACATAGTCGATAACAATTTACATCTTAAGGACAATCTAAAATTCGACCTTTTCGAAGGTTATTCTTCTCAATTAGCACATTACTATCGACATCTTTTTCAGACAGTTAAATTCGTTGTTAACCAAAATGAAAAGATGCTTTCATATAATGAAAAGCGGAAATATTTAAGAATACTTCGTGCTCAGCTTTCTAATCAAGAACAAGCAATGCTGTTTTACAATTGGTTATCAGACTTTGGAAATCAATGGAATAATGATAAAAATAAATTTTTCACAGATTATAGAATGATTCACAATATTTATCAAGCATTGATAGTAGATGAAGTGAAACTTGATGAACTATTTGAACTTGAAGGAAACTACTTAAAGGAAGAAAATAGAGATTTTGACCCTCTTTTTGAATTTCAAGATTGGAATAAATAAAAAGCCAGTGGGTAACACGGTATATAGCAAATAGGGCGTTCGGTGGTTTATGAAAGTTCAGTTCTATTTACAAACACCGCCAAATCGTTGATTTGGCTTTTAAAATGAAAAAGATAAAAACAAAATACAACGCTTTGGCTCAGTGCAAACTTGAAAGTTTATTGCTTTCTACTGCCCTACTTGCCATATACTAACCGTTGGCAATAATTAAAAACGAAAATACGGCTGAATTTAAAAAAGCCCTCTTTCAGCTTTGGCTTTACTTCTTTAAATTTTAGATTCGTTTGAAAATAAGGAAAATGAACTTAACAAAGGAAGTACAAAATCAGGTCTGCGTTTAACCGAAAGATAGTGTATAAAAACCCGCTACTAAGCTTTTACAAACCATTAGCAACAATTTAAAATGATTCCTTTTTCACATTAAAAACGAAACATCAAAATTGATTCTCCCAAGAGAACACTCCTTTAAATCACTTTTCTTTTTGTTGTAAATCCCTTTTCTAATCCCTACATTTGTTCCTCATTATTTTAAGAATTCATGGAACCATTTATAGTCTCTGCTCGAAAGTACCGTCCTCAAATTTTTGAAGATGTTGTTGGTCAACAAGCCATCACCAATACTTTAGAGAATGCTATAAAAAACAACCATTTAGCACAGGCGCTTTTATTTACAGGACCTAGAGGTGTTGGAAAAACAAGTTGTGCCAGAATTCTAGCAAAAAAAATTAATGAAGACGGTGATGCACATCCTGATGAAGATTTTGCATTTAACATCTTTGAATTAGATGCTGCATCCAACAACTCAGTTGATGACATACGCTCATTAACAGACCAAGTTCGTATACCACCACAAGTAGGAAAATACAAAGTCTATATTATTGATGAGGTACACATGCTTTCACAAGCAGCCTTCAATGCCTTTTTAAAGACTTTAGAAGAACCACCTGCACATGCTATTTTTATTTTAGCAACCACAGAAAAACATAAAATTATACCTACCATTCTATCACGTTGTCAAATTTTTGATTTCAAAAGAATTGGTGTTTCTGATGCTAAATTACATTTAAAGAAAATTGCCGAGCAAGAAAACATTACTGCCGACGATGATGCACTACATATTATAGCCCAAAAAGCAGACGGAGCTATGCGTGATGCACTTTCAATTTTTGATAGAGTCGTTAGTTTTTCTGGTAAAAACTTGACAAGAAAAGCTGTTACTGAAAACTTAAATGTTTTAGACTACGATATTTATTTCCAAGTAACCAACCTTATACTTGCCAACGACATTCCAAAAGTTTTGATAGAATTCAACACCATTCTAAGCAAAGGATTTGAAGGACATCATTTTATAAACGGATTGGCGTCTCATTTTAGAGATTTATTAGTTGCCAAAGATGCTGAAACTGTTTCCCTATTAGAAGTTGGAGACAATGCTAAAAAGCAATACCTAAGCCAAGCAGCAGCAGCCCCAATGTCATTTTTATTACAAGCAATTGACAAGGCTAATGACTGTGATTTAAAATACAAAACCAGTAAAAATCAACGACTACTCGTTGAGCTTACTTTAATGCAAATAGCATCTATAACCTTCGAGGCAGAAAAAAAAAAAGCAGTAACTACATAATTCCTGCTTCCTATTTTAGAGCTCAAATTGTTGAAGAAGTTTTACAAACACCCGTAAAAAAAACAACACCAACAGTTGTCCCTACTCCCGTTCAAGAAGCACCAAAAACACCAACACCTTCTAAAAAACTAAGAACTACTAGAAAACGTTCTTCAGCTTTGTCACTTAAAAGCATCCATCAAAAAGTAGAAGCTGTAAATGTTGTTAACGAAGAAGAAATTGATTTAAGCACCCTTCCTAAAGATACTTTTACCGAACAAAGATTCTTAAACCTTTGGAATAGCTATGCTGAAGACCTTTATAAAAAAGGTGAAAAAAGTTTGGCATCTATATTAAAAGCCAACAAACCTGTGCTGAACAATCTTACAATTCAGTACACACTTCCAACTCAATTAATGAGTGAACAATTACATCGATTAAAACCTAAACTTCTAAAACACTTAAGAGAAACACTTAACAACTTTAGCATTGATATTACTATTGATGTAGCTGAAACTGAAGTTAAAAAGTTTGTATACACCCCTCAAGAAAAATTTGAAAAACTAAAAGAAAGCTACCCTGAATTAGACTTACTAAAATCGTTGTTTAAACTAGATTTTTAGTTTTAGTACTGCCCTAACAACAATACTTTATTAGTCCAAAAACACACATCTTTTAAACAAGTACCTCTTTTTTATTTATTGCAATAAAAAACAAATACGTTCCAACGAATTTTAATATCTTGTCAAAAAAACACAACCAAACTAAAGTGCATAAATTTCATAAAATACTCATAGGTGTTGCCTTTTCTCCCAATTTAAAAGAAAATATTTTTGAAGCCATACGACTTTCAAATATGTTTGGAGGAGAACTTATTTTTGTTCACGTAGGAAACAAAACACAAGAAAAAGAAGACCGCTTACAAGCAATTATCAAAGAAGCACCAAAACCTGAACACGCTATAAATATTGTATTTCAAGAAGGAGTACCTGTAAAAGTTATTCTAGATGTTTGTGAAAAACAAAAAGTAGACCTTCTGATACTTGGAGCCCTTCAAAAAGAAAATATTTTTACGTACTATGTTGGATCCATTGCCAGAAAGTTAACCAGAAAAGCACCTTGCTCTGTATTGCTACTTATCAAGCACTCTATAACCAGAGTTCCTTGTAAACACATTGTAGTAAACGGTTTAAAGGATCCTAAAACGGAAGAAACCATACGAACCTCTTTTTACACCTCACAAAGTTTAGGTTGTAAAAAACTAACCATAGTTGAAGAGGTTACTCAACAAGAAATTCACGTAAAAGTTAACGATGATATTTCTTTGCGTAGAGCAAACATTGCCAGAGAACGTATTAAAACTCGTGAAGATATTCGTGTAAAAGACATATTAACACATATAGACTCTGAAATAAAAGAAGGCATTGAAGTAAAAACGCAAAGCATCTTTGGAAAAAGAGGATACTCTATAGGACATTATGCAAGAGTAATCAGAGCAGATTTACTGATTATGAATGCTCCTAAAAAAACAAAACTAATTGACAGAGTTTTCCCACACGATATTGAATATATTTTGTCTGAATTACCAACAGACGTATTAATAGTAAAATAACCTATGCCTAAAAAACAAGCACCTATAAAAAGTCTTATTGCCGATTTACCTAAAAATATATTTTCAGGATTTGTAGTGTCCCTTATTGCACTTCCTCTAGGTTTAGGTTTGGCAATAGCCTCAGAAGCCCCTCCTATTTCAGGTATTATTTCTGCCATTATTGGTGGTATTACCGTTGCCATATTAGGAGGTTCTAAAGTAACCATTACAGGACCTGGAAACGGTTTGGTTGTAGTACTCTTAACCGCTATTACTACCCTTGGTATGGGAGATCTACACCAAGGATACCTCATAACACTCGCCGCCATTATAATTTCTGGTGTACTTATGACAATACTCGGCTTTTTAAGAATGGGTATTTTGAGCGACTTCTTCCCTTCTTCTGCCATTCAAGGAATGTTAGCCGCCATTGGAATTGGAATTTTTGCCAAGCAGTTTCATGTAATGCTCGGAAATATTGAAACAAAAGGAAATACTGTCAACCTTTTATTAGAAATTCCAAATACCATAATTTCATTTTTAACTCAAAACGACTTGTCTGCAACTATGGCAGGAAGCATAGGTATTATCAGTTTGCTAATTATGATCTATTATTCTAAAATTAGAAACCGATACTTTCAATTAATCCCTGCACCTATGTGGATTGTTGTTTTGGCTGTTGGTTTAAGTTATTATTATAGCTTTTTTAGTACAGAAGTATACCCTATCCATCAAGATTTATTGATACGAATTCCTGAAAATATGTTATCAAAAATGGTAACTCCAGATTTTTCTAGAATGTTCGATAAAGAGTTTATCAATGTAGTTATTGCCATTACGCTTATTTCTAGTATTGAATCTTTATTAAGTATAAAAGCCGTTGATAAGCTAGACCCTTTAAAAAGAAGATCTAACATTAATAGAGATTTAAAAGCTCTTGGTATTGCCAGTACTATTAGCGGATTTTTAGGTGGATTAAATGTAGTAACCGTAATTGCTCGAAGCTCTGTAAATGTAAATAATGGAGCCTCTAACAGAAGTGCAAACTTTTTCCATTCAACCTTCCTTATATTTTTCTTATTACTTTTTCAAGATCAACTAAGACGAATTCCACTACCTGCACTATCAGCAATATTGGTATATACAGGATACAAATTAGCAAACCCAAAGAACTTTATACAGGTTTTTAAAATCGGAAAAGAGCAACTACTCATATTTTTAACCACTTTATTGGTTACTATTTTTACAAACCTAATGACAGGTATTATCCTAGGAATTGTAACCACATTTGTAATTCATATCATTTTAAACAGAAACCTATTATTGTTTACCCGAAACCTGTTTAAACCCAATGTTTTAATGTACAAAGAGGCAGATGAAAAAGAGAACTACTATGTAAGTGTTGTAAATTTTTGTAGCTTTTTAAACTTCTCTAAACTAAAATCTAAACTAGATCAAATTCCAGAAGATAGTGATGTAATTGTAGATTTTTCTAGATGTGGTTTTGTAGACCATACCGTTATGGAAAATATAGGAACTTACATAGAAACTTTTGAATCTAAAGGAGGAAGTTTAGAAGTCCTAGGTTTAGATTTACACGGAACAAAAACCGATCACCCATTTGCTTTAAGACGTATTTCTAACGATACTACAAAAACAGTAAAAAACCTTACCAAACGACAAAAATCACTGCAAAATGTTGCTCATGATTTTCACTGGGAATACAAAGCCTTTAACGATGTAAAGTTTTACTTTTTAAGAGACTTTAGTTATTTCAGTACCAAAAATATACACACCACAAAAAATATCTTAAGTAATTCTAATTGCACCATCTTTGATATCATTTATTCTGAAGGTGAATTTATTGCCAAACAAACCATTAGAAGTACCATGATGTATATAAAAACAGACAAAAAGCTACCTGATTTTTCTTTAGATAGAGACGGTCTTTTTGAATATGTATACCATGTAGCAGGATATGATGATATTGATATTGACGGACATCCTGATTTTTCGAATCGTTTTTATCTTTCAGGAAAAGACAGCAAAGCTATAGAACAATTATTTACAGACGATCTTGTTTTATTCTTTGAAAGTAATACCTATTACCATATTGAATCTAATGAAAATGGCTTGCTAATTGTTCACAAAGAACGTTTGGCTAGTGTAAAAGAAATCAAAGCAATGAGAGATTTCGGAATTAGACTTAGAAAAATTATCAACGCCCAATAAACACCTTTTTATATGTTAGGACTCAAATTACCTACAGACCCTAGATGGGTAAACATCGCAGAAAAAAACATTGATGAAATACTTATTGACCATGCACACTGTGAACAAAAAGCAGCCTCAACAGCCATTTCATTAATTGTAAGCTTTCCAGAATATACAGACCTTGTACAAGAAATGATAGCTTTGGTAAAAGAAGAAATGAGTCACTTTAAATTGGTTTTAGACAGACTCGTAAAACGTGGAGTTACCTTGGGTAGAGATCGTAAAGATTTGTATGTTGTTGAGCTACTTAAGTTTTTCCCTAAAGGAGGAAGCAGAACAGACCAAATGGTACACCGTCTTTTATACGCTGCATTAATTGAAGCTAGAAGCTGTGAGCGTTTTAGACTCCTATCTGAACATTTAGCAGACAAAGAATTGGCTAAATTTTATAAAGATTTAATGGTATCTGAAGCCAATCACTACACCTTATTTTTAAGATTTGCTCGTGAATATGGTGATAGAAAAGTGGTAGATGAAAAATGGAATGCACTATTAGATTACGAAGCTACTATTATGAAAGGGCTAGGAAACCAAGAGCTAATTCACGGTTAAAACAATGACACAAAAAGAGCTCAAAGATTTTTTAGACATCAAGGTTGTTGAATACAACACTTTAGATTTTATAGACTCTGACCCTGTACAAATACCCCACCTATTTACCCAAAAAGAAGATATTGAAATTGCTGGGTTCTTAGCTGCTACCATAGCTTGGGGAAACAGGAAAATGATTATTAAAAACAGTCATAAAATGATGGAGCTATTAGGAAACGCTCCTTATGATTTTATAATGAATCATACCGAAGAGCAACTTGATAGCATTGAGCATTTTGTACACCGAACTTTTAACACAGAAGATTTTAAGCACTTTATAAAAGCACTCAAACATATTTACACAAACCACAACGGTTTGGAAGGTATTTTTACCAAATACCAAACAAAAGATTCTCTACAACCTGCCATACACGAATTAAAAAAAATATTTTTTGAAATTCCCCATTTACCTAGAACTATGAAACATGTTTCAGACCCTTTAAAAGGCTCTGCTGCAAAACGTATTAATATGTATTTAAGATGGATGGTACGACAAGACAACCTAGGGGTTGATTTTGGTATTTGGAAAAACATAGCACCAGCAACCCTCTCATGTCCTTTAGATGTACACTCTGGGAATGTTGCTAGAAAATTAGGGATTTTAAAAAGAAAACAAAACGATGCAAAAGCATTGAACGAGCTAGACAGTGCACTCAGAAAAATGGATGCTTCTGATCCTATAAAATATGATTTTGCTTTGTTTGGACTCGGAGTCTTTGAAAAATTTTAAAAACTTACTGCACCCCCTCAACCACTTCCCTACTCAAACGTTCGCTGTAAGAGTTAATTTTCCAATGCCCTGGACTCCATCCTTTAATAAAACGATGAAAATCTGTCCACGCAACAGGATACAAACTACGCCAATCATTTTCTAAAGCCGTAAAATCAACTTCTTTTTTATGTGTATCCAAAGCCTCTTTTAAAGCTTTAAAGTAAAAATCTAAAATTTTAGATTCTAACCGTTCACAATCATTTTCACTCAAACAACTTCCCATAAAATAAGCCACATCTTTCATACCACAACCTCCACCAACATACTGAAAATCTACCGCAGCAACCTTATACTCATTTTCTGAAAAACAAAAATTAACCAACTTTGCATCTCCATGAACAAGTGTTTTAAAAGTCGTTTCATTTAACAATGTATCTATCTTTTTAGCAGCTTCTTTTAACTCAATATCTTCTAAAACCTCCAACTCATCTGGACGGGTTTCTAAATGCCAATACGTACCTATAGTCCACAAATCTTTCGGTTGCACTTCCATAAATAATGCATGAAAGTTAGCCAACCACAACAAACAAGCTTCCACATCTTTCCAAATAACTTCTGTTTTACGAATTGGAAACCCAGAACTATTCAAATCTTCCAAAACCAAAAATACTTCTCCATCTTTAAAATCTACCGCCAAACACTTCGGAATTCTAGCTTCTTCTGTACAATAATTTACAAAATTCTTATACCAAGCTACTTCTACTTCATAAGATTTCACCTTTCGCTCATGCGATAAATCTGTAGACCAACCTCTGGGGTGTTTCTTTTGTTGCGGCAGCTGAATATGTTTTACCACAACAGTTTCTACAGCAGCTCCTACCAATTTATAACGTACAATTTGACCATAACCACTCCACAAACTCTGTATTTGCTCTAATTCATAAACCTCCGTTGCATTGGTGGCTTTTGCTATTAACTTTTCTAATTGTACATCCATACTATTGCTTATAAAATATTGCTTTATAAAGAGTTCAAAGATACGCATTGAAAACAGTATAAAGAATCCTAAAAAACAAGTATTCTTCACTTCAAAATAGGTAACTTTACTATTCTGTAAAAAACTGATACAAACTACTTAGAGAACATGGTTCCTGAAAAAAAAACACATAAAATTGCGAGTTATACAGTGCCCAATTTATCTAAAAAAACACGTTTTCAGGATCTCTCACCAGGTATGTTTCAAACCATACCTACTAAAAGTGCTGTAAAAAAAGCCATTAAAAAGGGACTCATATTAATAAATAATACCCCCGCTACTACAGGTCAATTTTTAATTGGTGGAGAAGTAATTGATTTGTATCAAAATGAAAAAAACAGCAAGCCTACAATTGAAATAAAAATAGAGGTCCTCTTTGAAGACGAATATTTGGCTATCATAAACAAACCTGCAGGAATTACTGTTAGTGGAAATAAAAAATGGACTTTAGAAAATGCTTTGCCTAACAATTTAACCAAATGTTCTTTAAGTGACGCCTTATTAAGACCTGAACCTATACATCGATTAGACCACCCTACCAGTGGTATTTTACTGATTGGAAAAACATCTAAAAGCGTTATACAACTCAATAAATTATTTGAAGAAAAAAACATTCAAAAAAAATACGTTGCTATAAGTGTTGGTCAATTACCCGAAAAAGGAATTATTAAAACCGCTATTGATGGTAAAAATGCTACAACCCAATACACTAGAAAAGCACAAATAACCTCTGAAAAATTCACTTTTTTAAATCTTGTTGAGCTCTCTCCCATTACAGGAAGAAAACATCAGCTAAGGAAGCATCTTTCTTCTATAGGGTCTCCCATTTTAGGGGATAAAGACTATGGAAAAGAAGGCGAAATTTTATTTGGAAATGGATTGTATTTACATGCTTTTCAACTTTCTTTTATACATCCTTTTACAAAAGAAGAAATTTTAGTGGATGCCCCTACTCCTAAAAAATTTCAAAGAATTTTTGACAAACATTTTATTTAAAAATATTTGTAATGGAAACTATCAAACAATACATATTAGATAAAACTCCCATTGACAAATGGAAACCTCTTGTTACAGAAAACAAAGACCTTTTGTCTCATTTATTTGAACTTTCTATAGCCAATGAAGAAATGTATTCTTGGCGAGCTGCATGGATTTTAGATCATCTTTTAAAAACTTTTGACTATGATATCTCCAAAGAATTTGATAGAATTACTGAAGCTTTGGAAGGTAAAACAGACGGACATCAAAGACAATTACTTCGGTTTTTATTACGCATAAAACTTTCTAAAAAACAAGAAGGTATCGTGTTTGACCTGTGTTTGACTATTTGGGAAGATGTAAACAAAATTCCATCTACAAGAATTACAGCTTTTAAAATACTTTCTAAAATTGCAAAGAACTATCCAGAACTTAAAAATGAAATTTCCTTTTTTACCACTGATTATTATACGCAAACATTAAGCCCTGGTATTAAAAACTCTTTATCTAAGCTTATTTAAACTCAATGTTAAACCAATTATTCTCGATACTAAATTCTTTCAGAACTTCACTAAAACTAACCTATTTATCAATATAAGTGTTTATTAATAAAAACTTTACGTTAATAAAATTTTAATAAGAATCTACATCTATAGACAAACGTACCGATCGGAAAGCTCCAATAGCTAAAAAGGTACTTTTAATTTTATCTATATGCTTTTTGGTTCCTACCAAAGATTGTTTTGGCGGAATTTTTACAGTGATTTGTTTGATATATAAGTTCCGAACCCTAGAAACCGATGGTGCAACAGGTCCTAAAACATTATCGTGAAAAGCATTTGCCAAAGATTTTCCAAACCAATCAGAAGCTTCATCCAAGCGCATTGCATCTCTATGTTTTAAAGTAATTCTTAATACTCTATAAAACGGTGGATAGTGAAACTGCCAACGATCTTCTAATTGTTCTTTATACATCCCCAAATAATCATTCGTAGATACTTGCTGTAAAATTTGATGATATGGATTGAAGGTTTGTATAATTACCTTTCCCCTCTTTTTTGAACGCCCAGAGCGTCCTGCTACTTGTACCAACATTTGATAAGTACGTTCATGCGCTCTAAAATCTGGAAAATTGAGCATATTATCAGCATTTAAAACGCCTACCAAACTTACATTTCCAAAATCCAATCCTTTTGATAGCATTTGGGTTCCTACCAAAATATCTATTTCATGTGCTTGAAAAGCTCCTATAATTTTTTGATATCCATATTTCCCTCTGGTCGTATCCAAATCCATTCTTCCCACATTTACATCAGGGAACAACGCTTTTAACTCCAACTCTATCTGTTCTGTTCCAAAACCAAGTGTATTCAACTTTTCTGAACCACAGGCTCCACATTTAAGCGGCATGGCTTGTCTATAATTGCAATAATGACACCTGAGTTCTTTTCTAAATTTATGATAAGTTAAGGTAACATCACAATTGGGACATTCTGGTGAAACACCACAGGTTTCACATTCTACAACGGGCGAAAACCCTCTTCGGTTTTGAAATAAAATTACTTGTTCTTTATTTTCAATAGCCTCTTCTATCAACAAAATCAATCGATCAGAAAAATGCCCGTTCATACGTTTTTTACGGTGCTTTTCTTTGATATCTACCAACTCTATTTCTGGCAACTGTACTTCTCCATACCTTTTAGTCAAAGACACCAATCCATACTTATTATTTGCAGCGTTGTAGTGGGTTTCTAAACTTGGTGTTGCTGATCCTAACAGTGTTTTTGCTTTGTGTTGGTTTGCCAAAACAATGGCCGTATCTCTTGCGTGATACCTCGGTGCTGGATCAAATTGTTTGTAAGATGTTTCGTGCTCTTCATCTACAATAACCAATCCTAAATTTGAAAATGGCAATAGTAAGGAAGAACGAGCTCCTAGTACTATTTGTGCTTGGGGTTTGTTATGCAATACGTTATTCCAAACCTCAACGCGTTCATTCATAGAATATTTAGAATGGAATACAGCTATTTTTCCTCCAAAATATTTTTGAAGTCTATTAATTAACTGTGTTGTTAAAGCTATTTCTGGCAATAAAAATAGTACCTGCTTGTTTGCATCTAATTGCTTTTGAATAAGCTGTGCATATACTTCTGTTTTTCCACTACTTGTAACTCCGTGTAACAAAGCTACTTTGTGTTTTTCAAAAGCCTTTTCTATTTCTGAAAAAGCTTTTTCTTGAGCTGGATTTAAGACCGATAATACTCCATCCGCTTCTTTAAAACGTACTCTATCGGTTTGAATTTCATAAAAACTCAAAATCTCTTTATCTACCAAACCTTTTAATACAGCTGCTGAAACATCAGCCGTTGTTTCTAAGTCTTTTGCTTTTATTGGCTTCTTTGTAGTGGCATTTAATGAAAAATAAGTCATCAATGCTTTGTGTTGCTTTTTAGCCCTCCCCAAACTCGTTAACAACTCACTTAAATTCTCAGATACCTTGTACTGTTCATGCAAACGTACATATTTTACCAGCTTTGGTTTGTATTGCTCGTAAATTTCTTCTTTTAAAAGAATGGCTTCTTTCTGCAACATACTTTTTAGCAGGGGCAATACATTTTTTTTAGATAAAATAGTACTAATCTCTAAAACAGACAATTGCGACTGATTCTCTAAAGCCTCATACACCAAAAACTCTTCATCTGTCAATACATCTTCTGTAGAAAAGTCTGCGTTTTTTAAAACAATGGTTTCACTTTCTAACAAAAAAGCCGAAGGTAAAGCCGCTTTGTAAACCTCTCCTAAGGTACACATATAGTAATCTGAAATCCACTCCCAATGCTTCAACTGCCTTTCATTAACCATAGGTATATCATCTAAAATTTGATGAATGGGTTTTGCTTCATAAACTTCGGAAGCCTTTTGATGAATTTCATACACCAAAGCCGTATAAATTTTTGTCTTTCCAAAAGGTACAGCAACTCGCATTCCTTTTTTTAAAAATCCTGCTTCTGCCTCAGTTATACTATACGTGAATAACTGCTGTAATGGTATGGGTAAAATTACATTGATAAAATGCGTAGACTGAAATAAAGACAATTTTTAAGATTGAAAATTAGCAGATCAAAGATACATATTTCCTTTTGTTTTCCCTGTTTCAAATAAATACACTACCCCTCTTTAATGCAAAATTAAAAATGATTGATTATTAATTTAGAATAAAATAATGCCTTACTATTTGCTTTTACAAAAAACAAAACTATATTTGATAACGTTGAATAAAAACATTTGTTAAATATAAATTATGGGAATTATCCAAGAAGCTTTAGATTTTGAAGCAAATAGCACTAGTTTTAAAACTAGAGACGAAAAAATTATTGGTGCAATAAAAGTGAAAGAATTAATCTTAGGGCTTAATGATATTTACAAAGAAACAAAAGAAACCGAAATCATGGACCAAATGAAACGTTTAACTGCTATCAAGCAAAAGTTAGAAAAACGTTTGTAACTATATTAAAAAAGGCTGTTTGAAATATTTCAAACAGCCTTTTTTTTATTCTTCTGTTGTACCCCACTCTGTCTTTTTAGGCTTGCGTGAACCTTCGTACATATCATAACGTACAAACCTACAATCTAAATCTCCATTTTTTAATGGTATTCTTTTAGAAGTTCTAAGTCCTACATATTTTAATGCCTGAATATCTGAAGTAATAATCCACGCTTTAGAACCTGGATACCCAAATTTTAAAGTATCTCCTATACTTCTATAAAAACCTTCAATATCTGCCAACTCTAAACGTTCTCCGTAAGGTGGATTAAATAAAATGGTAGTATTTCCAAAAACTTCCTTTTTAGAGTTAAAGAAATTTACATGGTGCACCCCCACAAAATCAGATAAGTTTGCATTTTCTATATTCTCTTTTGCTTTTTGTACTGCTGACGGAGCTTTATCAAATCCCATTATTTTAAAATGAGAACTGCTTATTTTCTTTAATAGCGAATCTTGAATTACAAAGAATAAATCTTCGTCAAAATCTGGCCAGTTTTCAAAAGCAAAATGTTTTCTGTTAATATTGGCAGGAATTCTACAAGCAATCATGGTTGCTTCTATTAAAATAGTTCCAGAACCACACATAGGGTCTATAAAATTCTCTTCACCTGTATAACCAGATAACAACACCAATCCTGCTGCCAACACCTCGTTTATAGGTGCTATATTTGTAGAGCTTCTATACCCTCTTTTATGTAAAGAGTCTCCCGAACTGTCTAAAGAAACCGTACAAAAATCATCTTTGATATGTACGTGTATTTTAAGGTCAGGGTACTTTAAATCTACATTAGGTCTTTTACTATATTTATGTCTATAATAATCTGCAATGGCATCTTTAGACTTTAAAGAAATGTAATGAGAGTTTGTTGTAAAAAAAGAAGAATTTACCACAGCTCCTATTGAAAAAGTTCCTTCAACGGTTAAATATTTTTCCCAATGAATTTTTTGTAAGCTATCGTACAAATCCTTTTCATTTCTAACTTTAAATCTACGAATGGGTTTTAATATTCTTATGGCTGTTCTTAAAGCTATATTTGCCTTATACATAAAGCCTTTGTCTCCTTTAAAGGTTACATTACGTACTCCAACAGTTACTTCTTGTGCGCCCAAATCTCTCAATTCTTTAGCCAACACTTCTTCCAAACCAAACATGGTTGTAGCAACCATTTTAAAATTATTATCCATACAAAAATTATTCTGCCACAAAAGTAAACAATTACAGTTTGTAAACACCTATTTACACAGGTTGTTTCCTCTCTAAAAAATGAAATGGCTTTATTATAAATACAACCGTTCTTTTATAAAAGACGATTGAATATCCCTTCTATTAAATTTTGTACTTTTGCGTACCTAAACAAACAAAATGTCTTCAAAAAAAGATTGGTTTACCGATTGGTTCAACACCAAATACTATCATATTTTATACCAGCACAGAGACGATTATGAAGCTCAGGTTTTTATGACCAACTTGGTAAAGTTTCTAAACCTTGAACAGAAATCTTCAATTTTAGACTTGGCTTGTGGTAAAGGAAGACATTCTATTTTTTTAAACAAACTTGGTTATACTGTAACGGGTGCCGATTTGTCTATCAACAGTATAAAACACGCAGATCAGTTTAAAAACGAAACCCTTAATTTTATTGTTCAAGATATGCGCTTGCCTTTTTCATTTAAAAAGGATGCTATCTTTAACCTATTTACAAGTTTTGGGTATTTTAATGATGATGCCGATGATGTTCGTGTTTTAGAAAATATCAAAGACTGCTTAAAAGATAATGGTGTTGCTGTTGTTGATTACTTAAACATTCACAAGACTATAGATAAATTAGTTGCTGATGAAACGGTTGTTTTAGACGGAATAGAGTTTCACTTAACCAGAGAAGTTAAAAACGGTTTTATTGTCAAAAAAATTGAATTTACTGCTGAAGAGAAATACCACAGTTATTTTGAAAGGGTAAAATGTATTGATGACCAAAAATTTAAAACATACGTTGAAAAAGCAGGGTTAAAAATAAAACACATTTTTGGAGATTATAACTTAAATGCTTTTGATAAAAAAAATTCAAACAGATTAATTTTAGTAATTAGTAAATGATTTATTTTCTTCTAATAGCCTCTGTTTTAACAGGAGCCTTCCTTGTTAATATATTTGAACCTAAACAAAAGCACGTACGATTATTACTATCTTTCAGTGGGGCTTATTTGTTGGCTATTACTATCACACATCTTTTACCTGAAGTTTTTGAAACAACTGAAAAAGGCAAGCAAGTGGGTGTTTTTATTTTATTGGGTATTCTTATTCAATCTATTCTGGAATCCTTTTCTAAAGGAGCTGAACACGGACATATTCACCTCCACTCACATTCAAAAAAATTTCCGTGGTTGTTATTTATAAGTTTAAGTTTACACGCTTTTTCTGAAGGAATCCCTATCAATCATTCTCACGATCATGCATTGCTTTGGGCTATTATTATTCATAAATTACCTATCAGTATAGTATTGGCTACTTTCTTATTAAATTCTAATTTAAAAAAGGTTTATTCCTACCTCTTTATTCTACTCTTTGCCTTAATGAGTCCTTTAGGAGCTATTCTAGCAGATAATTTTTCATTATTTGTAACATACAACACTCAAATTACAGGAATAATTATTGGTGTTTTCTTACACATATCTACCATTATTTTATTTGAAAGCTCAGAAAACCATTCTTTCAATTACTCTAAATTTATCTGTATTTTACTAGGAATGGGAGTTGCATTGCTCGCTTAAAATGTTTCTCATATAATTTTAGGATCACATAGGATAATGTATCTTTGCAAGCCAAAACAGTCTTCTGGCTGTTTTTTTTGAATCATACAATTTGAACACTATGTCATTTTTAGAAGAAATCCAACGCAGACGTACTTTTGGTATTATTTCACACCCCGATGCTGGTAAAACAACATTGACTGAAAAACTATTGTTATTTGGAGGTGCTATCCAAGAAGCAGGAGCCGTAAAAAACAATAAAATTAAAAAAGGTGCTACTTCCGATTTTATGGAAATAGAGCGTCAACGTGGAATTTCTGTGGCAACTTCTGTATTAGCATTCATTTACCAAAACAAGAAAATAAATATTCTTGATACTCCTGGACATAAAGATTTTGCTGAAGACACTTTTAGAACATTAACGGCTGTAGATAGTGTTATTGTGGTAATTGATGTTGCAAAAGGTGTAGAGGAACAAACAGAAAAATTGGTTCAAGTATGTAGAATGCGTAAAATACCAATGATTGTTTTTATCAATAAGCTAGATCGTGAAGGAAAAGATGCTTTTGATTTATTAGATGAGGTAGAACAAAAATTAGGTTTGCGTGTTACTCCTTTGAGTTTCCCTATTGGTATGGGGTATGATTTCCAAGGAATTTACAATATCTGGGAGAAAAAAATCAATATTTTTTCTAGTGAAAACAAGCAAACTGTTTCTAAAGGAACTGAATTTACAGACATCAACACTCCTGAACTTGATAAAATAATAGGGGAAACACCTGCTGAAACTTTACGAGAAGAACTTGAAATGGTAGAAGGTATTTACCCTTCATTTGATAAAGAAGAATATTTAGCAGGAGATTTACAACCTGTATTTTTTGGATCTGCCTTAAATAATTTTGGAGTACAAGAACTGCTAGATTGCTTTATTGAAATAGCACCTACTCCGCAACCTAAAATGTGTGATACAAGATTAATTGATTCTAAGGAAGAAAAACTAACAGGTTTTGTCTTTAAAATTCATGCCAATATGGACCCTAAACACAGAGACCGTTTGGCGTTTATTAAAATTGTATCAGGTACATTTAAAAGAAATGCACCTTACCTACATGTAAGAAATAATAAAAAAGTAAAATTCTCGAGTCCCAATGCTTTCTTTGCAGATCAAAAAGAAATTGTTGACGAATCGTTCCCTGGAGACATTGTTGGATTACACGATACCGGAAACTTTAAAATTGGAGATACCCTTACCGAAGGTGAAAAAATAAACTTTAAAGGAATTCCTAGTTTCTCTCCTGAACACTTCCGTTATGTAAATAATGCTGATCCATTAAAAGCAAAACAATTGTACAAAGGATTAGATCAATTAATGGACGAAGGTGTTGCACAGTTATTTACATTAGAACTGAATGGTAGAAAAGTTATTGGTACTGTAGGAGCCCTACAATACGAAGTAATTCAATACCGTTTAGAACACGAATACGGTGCAAAATGTAGTTATGAAAACCTACCAATGCACAAAGTATGTTGGGTAGAACCTACAGAAAACAATGAAGAATTTAAAGAGTTTAAACGTGTAAAACAACGTTACTTGGCAAAAGACAAAAGAGGACAATTGGTGTTTTTAGCTGATTCTGCTTTTACCATTCAAATGACACAAGACAAATACCCATCTGTAAAGCTTCACTTTACAAGTGAGTTTGAATAAACACTGAATCATGAAAAAAATTCTTTTCTATTTTCTTCTTTTAGCATTAACGACACAACTGTATGCACAGCAAACACTGCAGTTAAAAGATTTAAAAGGAACAGAATTACACAACAGAGTTCGCCTTAATTTTATACCTGTAGCCATGCCTACAGATTTGCACCCTGACATTGCCAAAACAATGGGCTTAATGGGAGTACATTATCAAGTACCCATTAACAAGTGGTTATACGGAGGTGTGGCCATGCACGCAGCAGTTACAGGAGATCAAGGAGGCTTGTTTACTTTAGGTATTGAACTAGGAAACCAACTACAACTCTATAAAAACTTATACCTAGATACCAATATACACTTTGGAGGTGGAGGAGGCTACAGATATCTTATCAATGATGGCGCTTTTCTAAATCCTAATATTGGTTTGGAGTACAAATACAAAAACAGTGCTTTTGGAATACAATATAGTCACGTAAATTTCTATACAGGTTCCATAAAAAGTAATTCCATTTCTTTTTATCTACAACTCGAAAATACAATTAAACTAGCAAGCTACGAACATGCAAACAAACAGTACGCTTTAAATAACAGTTCTGAAACAAACACATGGAGCAGAAAAGTCAACAAAAGCGCTTTACAAATCAGGTTCGATTACTTTTCTCCTATAGGAAACTCTAGAAAAGACAATAACAACGATCAAGAACCATTAACAAACACACTGCATGTTTTAGGCTTTGAATATCAAAAATACATAAACCCCAATACCTTTTCTTACATTCATACCGATGCTATTTACAAAGGACTAAGAGCTGGATTTATGGATTTATTTTTAGGTATGGGATACAATATTGCAAACTCCAAACACCTACACCTAGCTACTAAATTTGCTATTGGAGCCGCCGGAGGAAGAGTTGCTCCCGAAGGAGGGCTTATGATGTACCCTAATTTAGAACTAGATGTTGCCATTGCTAAAAATACAGGAATTAGCACTCATATTGGATATTACAGAGCTATTGGAGGAGATCTTGAAGCTTATACTTATGGTTTTGGTTTAAAGCACTATATACTTAGCGGAGGTACACAACAAACAAACGCTACTAGTAACTATTCAAAATACCATACACAAGGAATACGTGTTTCCTTACAAAACCAAACATATCTTAATGCCACTCGATTTCACTTAGCTCCTATTGATTTACAGTTATTAGCAATCAAAGTTAACTACGATCTCAACAAAACCTTCTATTTAACAGGTGATGCTGGGTTTGCATACGACGGTGAATCTGGAGGATACGCACACGGACTTGCAGGTATTGGAGCAAACAGCCCTTATTTCTTGTATTCTAAATTACAAGCTTATCTTGAAAGTTCTATAGGTGCCGCTGGAGGTGGCGGTATTGATACTGGTGAAGGAATTGTGATAAGACCCAATATCGGTCTTCGATACTCTTTCTCTAATACATTAGCCATAGAAAGTTCGATTGGTAAAATGATAGCCCCTAACGGAACCCTAAACGCCACTAATTATAATATTGGTATCACTTTTAGCTTTACTTCCTTACAAGTTAAATCGTAACAAAACTCATTAAAAACAGTAGTTTTACTTATTTTTAACAATACTAAAAGTAAGTATTCTCAGAAAGCACTTTTCTTTTTGACAACAAAACAATCTTGTCGTTATCAATTTGATAATTTTTCAAAAACAACCACGAACCCTAAATAATATATGAGTCATATATTATCAAATCGTTATTTCTATCCTATATAGATTTTTTAGTTTGTTTAAAAGTCTGATATCCTTAAATTTGTACAAAAATATAGAGTACAAATTATGGCTATTAAAAAACAATACCTAAAGAGCAAACCAGTATGTAAAGTAACTTTTGAAGTTCCTGCTAAAGAAGCAACAAGTGTATCTGTTGTAGGAGACTTTAATGAGTGGAATACAGAAGCAACACCATTGAAAAAGTTAAAAAACGGAACTTTTAAAGCAGTTATACCTTTTGAAAAAGGAAACTCATACGAGTTCAAATATGTAATTGATGGTGCATATACAAACGAAGAAAAAGCTGATTCTTTTAAGTGGAACGAATTTGCTAACACTGAAAATGGAGTTTTAGAATTGTAATAATCCTAAAACAACAAACTATAACAAAAGACCTGTAATTTTATTACAGGTCTTTTTTATTTTACAATGGTTTATAAGCTCAAGAACACATATAAAAAAAATCTATTTTAAAATCAATTATTAAAATTAGGTTGTTCTTTATAATCCTCTCTTTTAATTATATTTGTGTTACAAAAATAACATCAATAAAAATTATATAAAATGGCAGTATTAGTAGGTAAAAAAGCCCCTCAATTTAACGCTCAAGCAGTAGTTAACGGAAGTGAATTTGTTGAAGATTTTTCTTTAAATCAATATTTAGGAGAAAAATATGTAGTATTATTCTTTTACCCAAAAGATTTTACTTTTGTATGTCCAACTGAATTACACGCTTTCCAAGAAAAATTAGCTGAATTCGAAAAAAGAAACGTACAAGTAGTTGCTGCATCTACTGATACAGAACAATCTCACTGGGGATGGTTACAAATGCCTAAAGCAGAAGGAGGAATCAAAGGTATTACATACCCTTTAGTTGCTGATACAAATAAAACAATCTCTAAAAACTATGATGTTTTAGCTGGAGACTTTTACTACGACGATAAAAACGAATTACAAGCAGATGGAGAGTTAATCGCTTACCGTGGTTTATTTTTAATCGACAAAGAAGGAGTTGTACGTCACCAATTGGTAAATGACTTGCCATTAGGAAGAAACGTTGACGAAGCTTTAAGAGTTGTTGACGCTTTACAATTTAATGAAGAGCACGGTGAAGCTTGTCCAGCAAACTGGAACTCTGAAAAAGAAGGATTAAAAACTACTCACGAAGGTGTTGCTGATTATTTAGCAGCAAACTAAGAAACTAGTTTTTCAATAAAAATAAAAGGTAGCAATTTAAATTGCTACCTTTTTTTATATCATTTTTTTACGGTTGTTTTTCTCAATAACAGCATAGGTAATGAAACCCCCAATATCAAAGCTATCAAGATAAAAAACATCGTAAAACCGTTGTGAAAAATAACTCCTAACAAATGTAATCTTTCTTCATGTGCTTCTGTTTCTAAAAAAGTATATTCTATTACAGAAATTAAAGTTTGGTATGCATAAAACCCTGGAATCATTGGAATCATCGGTGGAATAGAAAACACAACCGGTGGATAGTGAATTACATGCGCCAATCGGATACTCAGAAAACCTATGGTAGTAGCAGCCACCAAACTAGCCAATACAATACTTCCCCCTAAACCTAACAATGTAAATTTTATAACAGCTGCCATTATCCCTAATGCCAAAACCGTAAAAATTGTTTTTCTAGGAATATTAAACAAAATACCAAAACCAACCGCTGCCAAACCAGACCAAACACTTACCTCTAATAAATCAAATACTTCCATAATTAAAACAATTCATTTATTAATGTAGAGGTAAATATCCCCAATGCTATTGATAAAATAATAACTATTCCGTGTACAAAACGAGCAATCCCTATTAAAAATCGATTCTCTAAAATATCTGAAAAAGAATTTATCAAAGCCACACCAGGTATTAAAAACAATACCGATGTAGAAATACTCGCTTCTGGAACAGCACCTATATTAAAATAAGCACCTACATAAGCACTAAACGACGCTATCAAAGCTCCTAAATAAACTCCTATATAATGATTGAACTTATGCTTATGTGAAGTTTGAACTACAAACAACCCTATAAAAGTACTTACAAAGGTCACCAACATATTCCAATAATCTCCTCCAAATATTTTACAAAACCCAGCACCAGCAAAACTCACCATTAACAACACCAAAAACCGAGGATAGTGCTTTGTTTTTTTGATTTTGCCAACCTCAGAAACAATTCTATCCAAACTCCAATCCTCTTCAATTGCTTGCCAACTAGCTTTACTCATAGAAGCTATTAGTTGAAAGTTAATTTGGTGTCCTAATATATTTACAACTTTTGTTATTTCTTCCCCAGAGTTTTTATCCCTTAATGTCGTAACTATAGATTTGTGACTTACAAAACTCGATGCTTCACAATTTAACACCGAAGAAAAACGTTCTATATTATTATTTACACGAGTAGTACTTGCTCCTGATGACATTAACAAAGAAGAAATCTCTAGAATCACATTTGCTCTTTCCTTTAAACCTCTATTCATACCTATGTTGTATTATTCAACTAGTTAAAATTAACAAATTACCGATTATTTATTCTAAATCTATTGTGAAGTTTTAAGCAAAAAAAAATCCTTCAATAATTGAAGGATTTTTTTGCGGTCTGGACGAGACTCGAACTCGCGACCCCCTGCGTGACAGGCAGGTATTCTAACCAACTGAACTACCAGACCGTTGCTAAAAGCGATGCAAACATACAGCTTACCTACGTTATACACAAGTTTTTTTACAATATTTTTTACATAAATTTCAATTTTATTTTCATAAAACTAACTATCAATACTTTACATAAAAAATATTTTTAGTTTTCTTTTCTTTACAAATCGTCTCCCCTACTTTCTCTTTATAATTCAGTTAATTCTTATTTTTGTTTTATGGATTTCAAACTAGAATCAGCATACAAACCAACAGGTGATCAACCAGAAGCCATCAAACAACTTGTAAATGGAATTAACAACCAAGAAAAATTTCAAACTCTTTTAGGAGTTACAGGATCTGGAAAAACATTTACTGTTGCAAATGTTATTGAAGAAGTAAACAAACCTACTTTAGTACTGGCTCATAATAAAACTTTAGCAGCCCAACTTTACAGTGAGTTTAAAAACTTTTTCCCAAACAATGCAGTAGAATACTTTGTTTCTTATTATGATTACTACCAACCAGAGGCTTACATACCTTCTAGTGGGGTTTATATAGAAAAAGACCTTTCTATAAATGAAGATATTGAACGCCTTAGAATTAGTACCTCCTCTGCTCTATTATCTGGCAGAAGAGACGTATTGGTGATTGCCTCTGTATCTTGCCTTTATGGTATTGGAAACCCTATTGAATTTAAGAAAAATGTAATTGATATTGAAATAGATCAAACTATTTCTAGAACTTCTTTTTTACATGCATTGGTGACTAGTTTGTACTCTAGAACTGAAATAGAGATTAAAAGTGGAACCTTTAAAGTAAAAGGAGATACTGTTACTATTTTTCCTTCTTATGGAGAATACGCATACCGTGTGCATTTCTTTGGAGATGAAATTGAAGAAATTGAATCTTTTGATGTTGAAAACAATACCATTATTGAAAAATTTGACAAATTAACCATATACCCAGCAAACCTATTTGTAACCTCTCCTGATGTGCTTCAAAACGCCATACACCAAATTCAGGAAGACATGGTGAAACAAGTTGATTATTTTACTGAAATAGGAAAACATTTGGAAGCCAAAAGGTTAAAAGAACGTACCGAATTTGATTTAGAAATGATTCGAGAGCTCGGATATTGCAGCGGTATTGAAAACTACTCACGCTATTTAGATGGTAGAAACCCAGGTACAAGGCCTTTCTGCTTACTAGATTACTTTCCTGAAGATTATTTAATGGTTATTGATGAAAGCCATGTTACCGTTCCTCAAACACATGCCATGTATGGAGGAGACAGATCCAGAAAAGAAAATCTTGTAGAATTTGGTTTTAGATTGCCTGCTGCAATGGATAATCGTCCTTTAAAATTTGAAGAATTTGAAGCTATTCAAAACCAAGTTTTATATGTAAGTGCCACACCTGCAGATTATGAGCTTGAAAAAACAGAAGGTCATTTTATTGAACAGGTAATAAGACCTACTGGACTATTAGACCCTATTATTGAAGTAAGACCTAGTTTGAATCAAATAGATGATTTAACAGAAGAAATTCAAATTAGAATAGAAAAAGACGAACGTGTTTTGGTAACTACTTTAACCAAAAGAATGGCAGAAGAACTTGCCAAGTTTCTTACTAAAATCCAAATACGCTGCCGCTATATACATTCTGATGTAGATACACTGGAGCGTGTAGAAATTTTACAAGATTTACGAAAAGGACTTTTTGATGTTTTAATTGGAGTAAACCTATTAAGAGAAGGGCTAGATTTACCCGAAGTTTCCCTTGTGGCTATTTTAGATGCGGATAAAGAAGGTTTTTTACGTTCCCATAGATCACTTACACAGACTATTGGTAGAGCAGCCAGAAATGTAAATGGTAAAGCAATTATGTATGCCGATAAGATTACCAAAAGTATGGCACAAACTATTGATGAAACCAGCAGAAGAAGAGAAAAACAAATCAATTACAATACTGCCAATAACATTAGCCCTAAACAAATTATTAGAAAATTAGACAATAACCTGTTACAGAATCAAGGAACTTCTTATAGCGAAATTGATAACAATATTGCAGCTGAAGAAGACCTTACCTACCTAACAAAACCAGAAATAGACAAAAGAATATCCCTAAAGAGGAAAGAAATGGAAACTGCAGCAAAAAACCTTGATTTTATTCTTGCTGCAAATCTAAGAGATCAAATCAAAGAATTGAAATCTAAACTCTAACTGACACCTCCCAAAAACAGGTGTTTAGGATTTATACCAAAATCATGGATTTCATCCAACTATCTATTTATTTAAATTTATAGTATTCTTATGAAAGAGGTTAATTCTGAAAACAAAACACTCTTTATAAAACGAATCAACTTTTATTAGTTGATTCGTTTTTTAATTCTCACCTTCTTTATTTTTATCCCCAAAAACAGGGAGTTGTAATTTACACTATAATCACGGATTGTACAGTACTCTATACTAACTTAAATTTGCTGTATATCTATGAAAAGGTTATTGAAAACAAAACACTCTTAAAAACGAATCAACTTTTATTAGTTGGTTCGTTTTTTAATTTACCCCCTCCTTTCTAGCTTCCAAAAAACAAAAAGACAAAATTTACACTATAATTACGGATTGCTTACTTTTCCATATTCATATATATTTGCCACATACCCTTTAAAAGGTTATCAATACACACACTTGAAACAAATCAACTTTTTAATTAATTGGTACGTTTTATATTTTAACACACCCTTCTTACGACTCCTCAAAAATAGGGAGTCGTAATTTACACTACAATCACGGATTGCACAGTACCCTATACTAACCTAAATTTGCTGTATATCTATGAAAAGGTTATTGAAAACAAAACACTCTTAAAAACGAATCAACTTTTATTAGTTGGTTCGTTTTTTAATTCTCACCTTATTTCTATCTCCCAAAAAACAGGGAGTTGTAATTTACACCATAATTACGGATTGTATAAAACTGATCTTCAACTTATATTTACTATATAACCAAACAATAGGTTATCAAATTTACCCCCAAGAAACGAATCAACTTTACACAGTTGATTCGTTTTTAATTAAAGTATACTACAACACAAAAAAAAGGACTGAATACGATGTATTCAGTCCTTTTTAATTTTATTGAAAATTGAGAATATTATCTATAATACTTCTCCTAATTCTTTTAATTTCTCTGTATTTTCTGCTAGTTTTAACTCCTCTATAATCTTATGAATATCTCCATTAATTACATTTGACAAATCATATAAAGTCAACCCTATTCTATGCTCTGTAACTCTCCCTTGTGGATAGTTATACGTTCTAATTTTTGCAGACCTATCTCCACTTGCTACTAGTGAGTTTCTTTTCAAAGAATCTGCTGCTAGCTTTTTCTCCAATTCTTGCTCATACAAACGAGAACGCAATACTTTCATTGCTTTGTCCTTGTTTTTATGTTGCGATTTTTGATCTTGACACTGTGCCACCAAACCAGAAGGAATGTGTGTTAAACGTACCGCTGAATAAGTTGTGTTTACAGATTGACCTCCTGGTCCTGAAGAACAGAAATAATCAATACGTATATCACTCATTTTCATATCAATATCAAATTCTTCTGCCTCCGGCAATACCATTACTGTAGCTGCCGAAGTATGTACACGTCCTTGTGTTTCTGTTTGCGGTACACGTTGTACACGGTGTACTCCTGATTCAAACTTCATATCACCATAAACATCAGGTCCTGAAACACTGAATATAATTTCTTTGAATCCTCCTGAAGTTCCTTCACTTACATCTTCTACCTCTGTAGACCAACCTTTATCAGAACAATACTTCGTATACATTCTATATAAATCTCCTGCAAAAATACTTGCTTCATCCCCCCCAGTACCTGCACGGATTTCTACAATAACATTTTTGGCATCTTCTGGATCTTTCGGAATCAGCATAAACTTAATTTCTTCCTCCAAATTTGGAATTGCAGCAGTAGCCTCTTCCATTTCCATTTTAGCCATTTCTACCATTTCGGCATCAGACCCATCAGCTATAATTTCTTTTGCTTCAGCAATATTATTCAGTAAGGCTTCATATTCATTTGCCTTTTCTACTATTTGTCCTAAATCTTTATATTCTTTATTAAGCTTTACATAACGTTTTTGATCCATAATGATGTCTGGCTGAATGATCAAATCCGACACCTCATCAAAACGTTGCTTAAATACTTTTATTTTATCTAACATCTCTCGTACTCTTTATCTTTACTTGGATTGCAAATTTACAATTTTTATCTGGTTATTTATACAACAAGAAAGACCAACGCTATGCGTTGGTCTTTACTTTCTATTTTTATAAAACTAGTACTCGAAAGTACCAAATTCACTCTTAATTGTCAGTTTATTTGATTCCGCAGCTTCCACTCTACCTACTACTTTAGCAGCTACATTAAAACTTTCTGAAATAGCAATAATTTCTTCTGCCAATTCTGCAGGAACATAAATTTCCATTCTATGCCCCATATTAAATACTTGATACATTTCTTTCCAATCTGTACCTGATTGTTCTTGAATCAATTTAAACAAAGGCGGCACATCAAACATATTGTCTTTAATTACATGTAAACCTTTTATAAAGTGTAAAATTTTTGTTTGTGCTCCTCCACTACAGTGTACCATTCCATGAATTTCATCTGAAGAAAACTTACTTAAAATTTCTTTAATTATTGGCGCATATGTTCTTGTCGGTGACAATACCAATTGTCCTGCATCTATTGGAGAGTTTTCCACTGCATCGGTCAATTTCACTTTTCCCGAATACACCAATTCTTCAGGCACTGCTGCATCAAAACTTTCTGGATATTTCTCTGCCAAATATTTATCAAACACATCATGACGAGCAGAAGTTAATCCATTACTTCCCATTCCTCCATTGTATGATTTTTCATAAGTTGCTTGTCCAAAAGATTCCAAACCAACAATTACATCTCCTGGTTTTATATTGGCATTATTTACAACATCTGCACGTTTCATACGTGCCGTTACTGTAGAATCTACAATAATTGTTCTTACCAAATCGCCCACATCTGCTGTTTCTCCTCCTGTTGAATGAATCTCAACACCAAACTCTTTTAGCTCTTGAAGTAATTCTTCTGTACCGTTGATAATTTGTGAAAGTACCTCACCTGGAATCAAGTTCTTATTTCTTCCAATAGTTGATGATAACATAATATTATCGGTAGCTCCTACACATAATAAATCATCAATATTCATAATCAATGCATCTTGAGCAATACCTTTCCAAACAGAAATATCTCCTGTTTCTTTCCAGTACATATAGGCTAAAGATGATTTTGTACCAGCTCCATCTGCATGCATAATCAAACAATAATCTTTATCTCCAGTTAAATAATCTGGTACTATTTTACAAAATGCTTGAGGGAACAACCCTTTATCTACATTTTTAATAGCATTATGAACATCTTCCTTTGACGCTGAAACACCTCGTTGACTATATCTTTTACTTACTTCTGAACTCATACTAAAATACTTTGATTTTAAAAATGCAAAGTTAATTAAATATCGTGTATAATACTGCATTTTAAATATCAAAAACTCATTTAAGTACATTGCTTTCATTCAAAAATCTTCTTGAAGATTTCTTAATTTTGATGTACTAATTATTAAGAGTCTCTTAAAATTAAGATTACTACGTACTTTTACGTAAAAAAAGATATTTGATTTGAAAATTAAATCTTATATTTGCTTTCAAATTTTAAAAATCATATTTAAATAACACTTATAATATAGTTATGGCTAAAATTAAATTAGAGTACATTTGGTTAGATGGTTACAAACCAACTCAAAACCTAAGAAGTAAAACTAAAGTAGAGGAGCACGAAAACTTTCAAGGAACAATCGAAGAATTAGGAAACTGGTCTTTTGATGGTTCTTCTACACAACAAGCTTCAGGTGGTGCATCTGACTGTATCTTAAAACCAGTTGCTATTTACCCAGATCCAGCTCGTATCAATGGTTACTTAGTAATGACTGAAGTATTAAACGCTGACGGAACTCCACATGAGTCTAATGGACGTGCTACTATTGAAGACGATGACAATGATTTCTGGTTCGGATTTGAGCAAGAATACTTTATCATGGATACTGATACAGATTTACCATTAGGATTCCCAAGAGGTGGTTACCCAGCTCCACAAGGAATGTACTACTGTTCTGTTGGTGGAAGAAACACTCATGGACGTGATATAGTTGAAGAGCATGCTGACTTATGTATTGAGGCTGGATTGAACTTTGAAGGAATTAACCAAGAGGTTGCTTCTGGACAATGGGAGTTCCAATTGTTTGCAAAAGGTGCTAAAAAAGCAGGAGATGAAATCTGGATTGCTAGATACTTACTAGATCGTTTAACTGAAGGTAGAGGAATGTACATCGAGTACCACCCAAAACCTCTAGGAGATACTGACTGGAATGGTTCTGGAATGCACGCTAATTTCTCTAACTCAATCTTAAGAGAATGTGGTTCTGCTGATAAATATGCTGAAATCTGTGAGGCTTTCCGTCCTGTAGTTGATGAGCATATTGCTGTTTATGGTGAGCACAATGAGCAACGTTTAACTGGTAAGCATGAGACTGCTGCTATTACTGATTTCTCTTGGGGAGTTTCTGATAGAGGTGCGTCAATCCGTATTCCAATTATCGCTGTAGAAAAAGGATACAAAGGATGGTTAGAAGACCGTCGTCCATCTTCAAATGGAGATCCATACAAAATTGCTGCAAGAATTATTAAAACGGTTAAACCGATTAAATAATTCTCTCAATTATTATAAAAGCAAAAAGGTTCTGAAAAATTTCAGAACCTTTTTTTTATAGCATATTATTCTATCTTAATTATCTGCTATATCACTCTCTTCAAAATCCTTTATACTATGAGCCCAAGGCTTGTAATTTTTTGCTTCTGGTCCTTCTAAACCTTTTCTTCTTTTATCAAACTCTACAGCATACACTTCTAAATCTTCTCCTTTAGATTTCCAAACTTTATTGTTTTTTGCTGATGGTCCTTGTAGATCTTGACGCTCTTTTACTACAACTGTAATTTCAGTTTTATTCTTATCTTTCCATGGTTTGTAGTTTTTTGCCGCTGGTCCTTTTAAACCTTTACTATTCTGTGCCAATACTCCTGAAACAGAAAAAACTACTACCACTGCCATTGCTATTATATTTTTCATAACTGTATCTATTTAAATTAATTACACCCAAATATACAGCTGGAATACCCCTTAAACAATATGAGAAATTTGGTAATTTTTACCGAAAAAAACACGTAAAAAAATATCCGTAAAAATACGGATATCACAACAGCTTAAGAAAAGCTGCTTTATTAATAAGTTCTGCTGAATTTTTAACTTTTAATTTTTTAAGCATATTAGCTCTATGAGTCTCTACTGTACGGGAACTGATAAACAATTGAGAGGCAATATCTTTTGTGGTAAAACCTTTAGCCAACAACCCCAAAACCTCTATTTCTTTTTTGGTTAACTTTTTATACGTTGTTTTTTCTTCTGTAAGGTTATTCACCATCTTCTCTGTAATTTCCAAACTATAGTATTTTTTACCCTTGGAAACAATTTCTATAGCTGATAACAACTCCTTTTCATCTGCGTTTTTCAACAAATATCCATGCGCTCCGTACTTAGCACATTTGGCTATATAATTACCATCATCATGCATAGAAATAACCACTACTTTAACCTTGTTGTTTTCTTTAGACAAATGTTCTAAAACCTCAAATCCGTTTATTTCTGGCATCACCAAATCCAATAACACAACATCGGTTTTTTCTTTTTTTAACATTGGCAATAACTCCGCTCCATTAGAAACACTGGCTACTATATTTATATAATCGTGTTTTTTTAAAAGCTCTGTTAAACCGCTTCTAAACAAATCATGGTCATCTGCTATTATTATATTAATTGGTTCCATTTTGAATAGGTATTTCTATTTCAACTGTTGTTTTATTTTTTTCTGAATGCATTTCTATTTTCCCTTTAAATATCTCTACTCTCTCCTGGATATTTGTTAGCCCTGCTCCTGAAACTATCTTGTTTTTATCGTACCCTTTTCCATCATCAAAATAAAATAAAGATACATAGTCTTCAAATTCAGATAACGTAAAAATAATTGTATTTGCCTCAGCATGCTTAAGAGTATTGTTAATTAACTCTTGACAAATTCTAAAGATATTAATTTGCAAGTTATGCGACATCTTTGTTTCAGAGCCCAAAGTATCGTCATCAAATCTAATTTCAATATTATCATTCTTTTGAAGTCGTTCTAAGAAGCTTTTCAAAGTGGTACCAATACCAAAATCCAACAACGTTGGAGGTATCAATGCATACGTTATATTTCTTGTTTCTGTAATTGTACTATCTAATATCTTTTTTATTTCTTCTTTTGTTTTTTTGTCTTGTATATTGTTTTGAACATACATCTTTAATGTGGTAAGCAAAGGTCCTATCCCGTCATGCAATTCCATCGAAATACGTTTACGCTCTGCTTCTTCTCTATCTATGAGCATTTTTTTCATAGAGCTATTGTAAAGTGCTTCTTTATCTCTAAAGCTAATAAGACTGTTGCGCATTTTAATCAAACTTTTTCCTAATAAATCTTTTGAGCTAGTAGGCTTATAACTACTCTCCAAATCCATGTTCTCTATTTTGGATGAAAATTTCACAGCTCCTTTCAACGAATTTTGAAGTTCTGTAAGTGCTATAAACATACTTTTAATTTCTACCAAACCATTAGAGTTTTCAATAGTCACTTGGTAATCTCCCCCAGACATCGCTTGTAGTTTATTTTGCATTTCTACAATTGGCTTAGACAATACTTTTGCCAAATAAAGTGATATCATAACTCCCATTAGCACCACTATAAACGCAATAAAAAAGAGTCTTTTTTGCGTTTTATAAAGGGGAATCATTACTTCTTCTTCATCTATTTCAGATAAAATAACCCAATTGATATTTGAAAAACGAATTTCTTGGTAAGAACTGTAAACCTCTAGTCCTCTATAGTCTTTATAAATATCGCTCCCACTCTTACCTTCAAAAACAGCTTTTACTCCTTTTGTATTTGCTACGATGGTATAGGGTGGTTTGTCTGGAAAAAAACGAGATTTTGAACGCAGCTTAAAGTCTTCTCCTACTAAATAAGTTTCTCCACTTTTTCCTAATCCTGTACGTTCTAAAACTATTTTTTGGATATGTGCCCCCCCTAGAAGTTTTATATTTAATGAATCTCCTACCTTCTCCACAAAGGCGATCAACATCGTCCCCTTCGGATCTAAATGTGTTACATCATAAACTCCTGTAGTTTTATATTTTCTATCGTGTTGTAACTTAGATAATATTTCTGTTGAAACTACTGTATTTTCATCTTCTTCTGCATTTAAAAACTCTCTCCACTCTCTTTTAAAGAACTCTTCTATCTGATTTTTTTTCAGCTCTCTTACCGAAGTCAACTGCAATAATACTCTTTCATCTAGAGTACTTTTAAATTGGAGATAAAAAGAAAAAGAAACAACTGTAACCACAAAGATCAACAGTGTGTTTATGGTAATAACAATCCACTTTTTAATGGTCATAAAAACTTAATTAAGTATCCTTTACCTAATAAAATTACCAAAAAACCATTTGGATAATAAAAGCAATATAAACTCCTAATAAAACAGCTCCTTCTAACCTCCCCAGTCTCTTTTTAGACAAAAACAAACTAAGAGGTAATACGAGTATAGAAACGGCTAACATCCAGTAAATATCATTTTGAAACAAACCTTCATCTATAATAGTAATAGGAGACACTATAGAAGTAAGACCTAAAACGGCACAAATGTTAAATATATTTGATCCTATCAAATTCCCTATAGAAATTGCTTTTTCCTTTTTTAGAACTGCTATAACAGATGCTGAAAGCTCTGGAATACTTGTCCCTATAGACACAATTGTGATCCCTATAACTCGCTCACTTACTTGAAATTCTTTTGCCAAAGCAACGGCTCCATTAATCAACAACTCTGATCCTCCCCATAGAGCAACAGCACCTATTCCTAAATACAAAACTCCTTTATACAAAGGGATTTCCTCACTCTCTTCTGACTCTTCATCTACTACTCCATTTTTTTGATATTTTAAAAGGTATACTAAAAACACAATTAATAATGAAAATAATATTCCTCCTTCATAAGCTTGCAGTTCTCCGTCAAATATTAAAAAGACATATAATAATATTGATGCAATTATCATCATTGGCCAATCTGTAGTATAAAAACTTTTTTCAATCTTTATTGAAGATAATAAAACAGTGATTCCTAAAACCAAACCTAAGTTTGCTAGATTGGAACCTACAACATTTCCCAATGCCAAATCAGGATGTCCTTGTAAAGCCGATTTTAAACTAACTATCAATTCTGGTGCCGATGTAGCAAAAGACACTACAGTCATCCCAATAATTATTTTAGGTATCTTCAACTTTAAAGAAAAACCAACAGCTGCTTTTAGCAACCAATTCCCTCCTAAAATTAAAAACCCCAAACCTAATACTATAGATACTAATTCCATATTTTATTTATTTTTTTATAAAACAAATATAGCTTTAATTAAAGCTATGTTAAATCAATTTTCCTTTTTCAAAGTACAAAAAATTAATTTGTATCTTAGGAAGTAACTAAAAAAATATGAAGCGGAAGTTATTTAGAATGGTTGCTAAATTGAATAAGTTGATTTTTCCTTCTTTTGGGAAACAACAACTAGATATAAGCAAGGCTAAAAAGTGGCAATTGGCAATTATTGGTTGGAGAGCTTTTATTACTAAAAATTCATTAAATTAATTACAAATAGTTATGGTAGAGCAAGACACACACATTTTATTACACACAGGTTCGTTTATTGAAATTCAAAGACTGCAATTAGATTTGAATGATGCGGAAATTCCTTTTATTATACGAAACAACAATGAATCAGCCAAACTTGCTGGTTTTGGGGCACTTAGTGACAATGTTGAATTGTTTGTTTTTAAAAATGATTCTGAATCTGCAATAGAGATCTTAAATGCTTTTAAAGCAGAAGTAAAATAATTTATTTTTTACTCATTTTTATTTTTCAAATTAACAATATATATCTATATTTGCAACCGCTTAGGCCGCGTGGCGCAACTGAATAGCGCATCTGATTACGGCTCAGAAGGTTACAGGTTTGAATCCTGTCGCGGTCACAAAATGTAAACTCCTTAAAACATATGTTTTAAGGAGTTTTTTATTTTCTGTCTACAATACTTAGTCAAAAAGGTAAAACAAACACTAAAAAAGGCAGTAATTTGAAATTACTACCTTTTTTATAATTATATTAAACAACCTTTTTACTATACTTATATAGCCCAACCTAATGCCCATACAGGTAAATCAGCTCCATTTCCTGCACCATCATTATTTCCTTCTGTAATAGTTTCTTCAGCTCCTTCTTGACCTAAAATAAAATCAACTGTATTATTTACAAATTGGATTTGATTTACTTCCAAATCTCCTGCACCAACTCTTCTTTTAGCTGCTTCATCACTAGATTTCACTTTAACTCCTAAAAAAACACCATCTACATATAAATTCTCATAAGTTATGTTTCCTCCTCCTTCTTTAAAATAAATAGCTCCTTCACTAGCCCCTAAACCATCCACAACAATAGATACGTTAGATATTGTTGCTGTTGTTATTGGCTCTAAATTTCCATCAGCTCCATTATTAGATCCTTCAATTCCTGCTTTTGTAACTCCCTTGATATACAAACCGTCAACAGAACCTGTAAAACCATCTGAAAAATCAAACGAATCATCTCCTGAATTTATAGATACTAAGTTTTTAGCATTTACGGCCCCTCCAAAAAACTCAATTCCATCATCTCCTCCATTTACTGAAGAAACATTTTCAAAAACCGTTTCTGAACCAACAGCAAATAAAGAAACTCCATTAAATTCGTTTCGACTTGAAAAAGCAGCTCCTGTATATTCTACCCTTAAATATCTAATTACTCCTGAAGAATCAGCATTATTTGCTCCTCCATAAACCAAACCTCCTGCTTCAGATATTGCCCCCTCTCCTACATTTGTTACAGCATCTCCACAAATAACCAAGCCCCCCCAGTCTTTTCTCCTTTTTTCAGTACGACCTGAAGTCATAACTACTGGATTAGTCGATGTTCCATTGATATAAATTTTAGCACCTCTTGCTACTGCAATATAAGCTGACCTATCTCTTGTTGCTTCAATTCTTGTTCCTGCAGGAATAACCAACACAGCTCCTTCATTTACCACCAAAGCACCTGTTAAGTTATAAGTCAAAGATGCATCTAATGTTACTGTACCTTCATTTATATCTCCTTGAAAATCTGTATAATCAACAATAAATCCAGAGTTTGTAGTAAAACTAAGCTCTTTCCCATAAACAGTACCTGTTGTAGTTGTATAAAAAGCCCTATAATAATATATTGTATTGGGCTCTAGGTCGTTTATTTCCTTTGTAATAACATTTCCATCAACCTCTACAACCATATCGGTTGTTTTAGGCAACTCATTTATAGAATAAACAAACCCTTGTGAAATTATATTAGAATCACATGTTGAGTCTTCTACTGTTCCATTAAGAGTTACAGAAGTCCCTGTTAAATCAGTTATTGTTCCTGTTGTTAAAACGGGGGTTGATGTACAATTAATTTCATCTAACTCTTTACTCTCAGTACAAGCAACAAGCGTTAAAAACATCAATCCAAACAGGACTAAAAAAGTTGTATAGCATTTTTTTGGGGATATCATTTTTCTTTTGTTTTAACATTAAACTTTAAGAGGACAAATATATATCTTAATCCATTAAATAACGAACTATACAAAGCACCAAATTAAGAGAAACCACAACTTATTATCATAAGCATATAAAATACTGTAACAAAAATTCTTTTCACATCTAATATAACTTTATACTAAAGTTTAACCAAGCTAAACAATTCATCTTACTCTTAAGACTATCATACATACAGAATAAATTTAAGTTTCATTTTCTGTACTATTTCCTTCTGTGTCTAATCTTTGTGTTTCAATTGGAAAAAAACGAACACAGTCAGCACAAGAGAAATTAACAACATCGATTAAAAAATAGTTTAGGTTTGACATGAGAAAGTTGTTTTAAAAACACAAAATAATTATTGATATTTACAATGTTTTTTAAGTAAATAATAAAGGGAGTTAAACTGTAAAAATGTCAGAATTCAACACTAATCTAACCCCTACAATTAGCAACAATACTGCAAAGGCTTTTTTTAGCGTTACTGCAGGTAATTTATGTGCTAACTTTGCTCCGATACGTGCGGTAAAAAAGCTAGCTAAACTCACACAAATAAATGCATAAATGTGTACAAAGCCTAGCACCCCATTAGGTAAAGATTCTTTAACACCGACATCAACAAATTGCCCAAAGACAAGAAATCCAATAGCACCAGCACTAGCGATAGGTAAGCCACAGGCAGCCGATGTACCCACAGCATTCTGAATTTTTAAACCATAATTACTCAATAACGGAACTGTTAATGTACCTCCTCCAATTCCAAAAATTGCAGAAACAATACCGATAAAAGCTCCTAAGCTAGTTTGCCCAACAGGCGATGGTAATTTGCTGAAATCGTTTTCTTCTAAGGCTTTGTTTTTCATAAACAACATTTTTAATCCTACCAAAAATGCACCTACTCCAATTATTACCTGAAGTGAATTTCCATGAATAAATGATGCAATACCTGCACCAATTAATGAACCGATTACCAATCCTGGTGCCATACGCTTCCATACACTCCAGTTTACTGCACCTTGACTATTGTGTGCTCTAAGTGAACTAATAGATGTAATAATAATAGTTGCTAAAGATGTACCAATACCAATATGTGTAAGCGCAGCTTCAGGAACCCCTTGTACTGTAAAAATGTAAATTAATGCTGGTACAATTATCATACCGCCACCAATTCCAAACAAACCTGCAAGTAAGCCCGCAAAAGTACCAGCAACGAGATAGTAAAGAATAAATATATCCATAAGTAAATTATTTTTTTTTAGAAGTCTCCTTTTGACAAAATAAAGTAATATAAAAAGAAACCATTATTTGATTAATAAATTCTGATTAAATCGCAAGTTCTTTACGTATAATTTCTGCTCCTGCGCTTAAAGCACCTAACTTAGCTCTTGCTACGTTTCGAGACAACGGAGCCATACCACAATTTGTAGAAGGGTAAAGATTTTCAACTGCTACAAACTCAAGAGCTTTACGTAACGTAGCAGCTACTTCTTCGGGTGTTTCTATAGTATTGGTTGCCACATCAATTGCACCGACCATTATTTTTTTACCACGAATGAGTTCTAATAAATTAAATGGTACGTGGGAGTTATGACATTCTAATGAAACGATATCAATATTAGATTTTTGAATTTTCGGAAAAATTTCTTCGTATTGACGCCACTCTGAACCCAATGTCTTTTTCCAATCATTATTAGCTTTTATACCATAACCGTAGCAAATATGTATTGCAGTTTCGCAGTGCAAACCTTCAATAGCTCTTTCCATTGCTGCCATTCCCCAATCGTTCACTTCATCAAAGAACACATTAAATGCAGGTTCATCAAATTGGATAATATCTACTCCTGCATCTTGCAGTCCTCTAGCTTCTTCATTGAGTGCTTTTGCAAATTCCCATGCCAATTTTTCTCGACTTTTGTAATGGTCATCATACAACGTATCTACCATTGTCATTGGTCCAGGTAATGCCCATTTTATAGGCTTATCAGTCTGTTTACGTAAAAATTTAGCATCGTCAACAAAAACTGCTTTTTTACGTGCAACTTCATCAACAATAACAGGAACACTTGCCTCATAACGGTTGCGAATTTTTACAGTTTTACGATTTTTAAAATCTACACCACTTAAATGCTCAATAAAAGTGGTTACAAAATGTTGACGCGTTTGCTCACCGTCACTAATTATATCTACCCCTGCCAATTGTTGTTCATGCAAAGAAACGCACAAAGCATCTTGTTTCCCTTCAAGTAACTGTTCTCCTTCTAATTTCCAAGGCGACCAAAGTTTTTCGGGCGGTGCAAGCCAAGAAGGTTTTGGTAAACTTCCAACTGTTGAAGTTGGTAATAATTTCTTCATAATAAGATAAATTTAATATGTTAACCTGCAAAATTAGCAGACCACTGTTCTAGAATACTTTTATAAGGTTTTATGAAATTATTTTCAGTAAACCTCCCTTGCTCAATTGCTAACTGGGAGCGCTCTTCTCGGTTGTATACAATCTTTGTTAAAGAATGGTCATTATTTTTTAAACTAGGCTTATAACACTGCCCTGCTACAGAATTGGCATTGTAAATCTCTGGTCTATAAATCTTTTGGAATGTTTCCATTATACTAATAGTACTGCTTAATTCAAGGTTTGTGTAATCTGCCAGTAAATCACCAAAAAAATAAAATGCCAAAGGTGCAACGCTATTAGATGGCATGAAATAACGAACCTGTAAGCCCATTTTTTTGAAGTATTTCTCTGTTAAAGAAGATTTATCGGGTTGGTATTCATTTCCTAATACAGGATGCTGGTTTCCTGTACGGTGATACGTTTTATTATCTGATACACTCAAGCATATAACAGGTGGTTTTAAAAAGTGTTTTTTGTAACTCTCTGAAGTCACAAAACACTTAAATATACTGCCGTGTAATTCACCAAAATTATCAGGAATACTAAAATTGTCTTTATGCTTGTTGTGTTCTAAAAGCAAAACGCTAAAATCATAATCGCGCACATAAGATGAAAAGTTATTCCCAACAATTCCATCCATACGTTTCCCTGTTTTATGATCGATAATATATGTTTTTAAAATCTCAATCGAAGGAAATGTTGTACCATCAATATCTAAATCAACAGAAACTATCTCTAATTCAACAGAATAGCGATTGTTATTAGGATTATCCCAATTTGCCAAGGCATTAAAACGATTGTTAATCATATCAATGGTGTTACGCAAGTTTTCTTCACGACTTGCTCCTCTTGCCAAATTGGCAAAATTGGTTGTTGTACGTGTACTGGTAGACGGAATATAGTTTTCATTGAATTTAATACTCCTTAGTTTGAATGTAAAATCATTATTGATTGTATCCTGAGACGAGATAATATCTTTCTTTTCATTTGTTCTTGAATCTTCTAATATGTTCGCTTTCATCTGATAATAATATTTGGTTTTTCATTCTGTAAAATTCAATATAAAAGATGAATTAATTTATTTTTAGCCCGAAATCAGATAACTTATCTTTTTAGATTATTTTTGCAGATAATTAATCTTTTCGAGAATGTAAAAATGAAAAAAACAGATAATTTTTCTGTAGAAAACTTAGATATGATCGACTTGGAGTTGCTTAGAGTACTTCAAAAAGATGCTAAATTGACTACTAAAGAAATAGCGGCACGTGTAAATTTATCTCCTACACCTGTTTATGAAAGAATTAAACGCTTCGAAAAAGAAGGTTTGATAGAAAAATACACTGCTATTGTAAATGCTGAAAAAGTTGGTAAAAGTCTAACTGTATTTTGTAACATCACTTTAAAGGAACATACTAAAGAAATAGGAAATAAGTTTGTAAAGGATATCGTTTCACTTAAAGAAGTGGTTGAATGTTACAATATTTCGGGTGACTATGATTTTTTATTAAAAATTATGGTTAAGGATATGAAACATTACCAATCTTTTGTAATTAATGAATTAGGCTCGGTAAAAAATATTGGAAGTGCACATAGTACTTTTGTTATTGGGGTTATAAAACATAATTATGCTATGCCAATATAGATAGTAGTACTTCAATAAATCGAAAAATCTATTTTTAAAGTATAAAACATCAAAGGCATGGATAATGTACAGTTAGTAGATTTACCTACCCTATTGTTTGATTGCAAAAACACATTACTAGGTTTTATAAGGGAACATTCACAAACATTTGCAATTGCTAAATCGGGGAATTTCTGTACAGCCTAAATAAATAGATACGATCACAAAAAAGAAAGCTCTTTGCAACCACACGAAGGAGGATTGCAATGTGCTTGAACTTACCTTGGCTTATTCTGTCATAACTCCATTTATAAATGTCTCAACAAATACCAATATTTTATTAGTAATACGTTCTGCTTTGGTTTTTCTTTCTTTCAAACTTGGGCGAGTATTCATTGTTCCAATTATATCATCCCTTAATGGTATTTTCTCGGTAAACATATAATCTCCAATTACTTTTTCCAATTTACTAGAGTCTAATCCCTCTTCTTCACTTAAAAACTTTATAGCTTGTATTTTTTCAGCTGTCATAAACTGTACAAACTCATCTGGAATATCTTCTGAATCTTCAATTATTGGTAAATGCTCATTAATAAACTTTTCAATTAATTCACGTTTACTTCTCAATTTTGTGTCTCCTGCTACAATATCCATAATGTTCTTTAACTGCTTTTCTTTTTCATCTACAGATACAGAGTTTTTAAGATTCGCTAGTAATTTTAAAATGTAAGTAACATTTATTTCGTCTCTATGAATTAACTCTAATTCAAAATCAATGTCGTTTAGAATAGAAACTTTTTCTTTTGCATTTTCTCTTTTTACCTTATCTCTTAAATCTAAATATTGGGTTTTATAATCTTCAAAGGTTTGTTCGTCAATACTAATGTCTTCAAAAGTAAATTCTGTAAATGTTTTTAAAACATTCAATGTTCGCATTAAATCTCTAAACGCTTTCGCAAAAGCCAATTCCTCTTCCTCATCTTTTAACTCGTGAACACTATCAACAGTTGGTGTAATTTGAAGTAATTGTATAAAAGCATCATTCATCTTGTTTACATAATCTTCATAAGGTTTGATTATTATTTCATCTTTAGATTCAATGTTTGAGAACAAAGCAATTGCATCATCTGTATTTTCTTTTAGATTTCTAAAACAAACCACATTTCCTTGCGATTTTACTTCATTTAATATTCTATTAGTTCTAGAATACGCTTGAATTAAACCGTGATATTTTAAGTTTTTATCTATATAAATAGTATTTAATGTTTTACTATCAAAACCCGTTAAAAACATATTTACAACCAATAATATATCAACTTGCTTATGTTTTACTCTTTTAGCTATATCGTTGTAATAATTATAATAACTTTGAGTGTCTTTTGTAGAATAGTTTGTGCCAAAGGTTTTGTTGTAATCGGCAATAAAACTATCTAAATGCTCTCTTGTATGTTGTGAATTGTATTTAGCAACTGGTTCTGCAACAACATTTAAATCTACTTCATCAAATTCAGAAGTTGTGAAACCTAATGCATCTTTATCTTCTTCATTTGCTTGATAAGAAAAGATAGTAGCTACTTTTAAGTTATGTTCTTTCGCTTTAAATAACTGGTAATATTTAATAAGTGTTTCTACATTGCTTACACACATAATTGCAGTAAACTCTTTGCTGTGTGTTTTTCTGTTGTGATTGGCGATTATATATTCAGTAATAGCATCTAAACGCTCTGGTGCTTCCATTACTTCCTTTTCATCTATAGCTTCAACATCTATATCTAAAATGTGTTCTTTCTTTTTGAATGTATTAATATATTCAATAGAAAATTTCAACACATTTTCATCTCGTATAGCATCTGTAATCACATATTTATGTAACGCTTTTTCACCTCCAAAAAGCATTGCTGTTGTTCGTTTACCGAATTCATTTGTTCCTGCATTGTCTTCAAAAATTGGTGTTCCTGTAAAACCGAACATCTGGCTTTTTTCAAAGAATTTTTTAATGTCTTCGTGCGTTTTTCCAAACTGGCTTCTGTGGCACTCATCAAATATAAAAACCACTCGCTTGTCTTTTAAAACAGACATTTGGTTTAAATACTTTGATTTACTAATCGCAGTATTTAGTTTTTGAATGGTAGTAACAATTAATTTATTATCGCCAGCCAATTGTTGTACTAAAGCTTTGGTGTTATTCGTGCCATCAATACTACCTTTGCTAAAACTATTAAATTCTTTGGTAGTTTGATAATCCAAATCTTTTCTATCTACTACAAAAATCACCTTATGCACTTTAGGCATATGTGTCAGAATTTGACTTGCCTTAAAACTGGTTAAGGTTTTTCCTGAACCTGTAGTATGCCAAATAAAGCCATTTTTTCTAGTTTCTTTTACTCTGTCAATTATTGCTTCTACTGCAAAATATTGATAAGGACGAAGTACCATTAAGATTTTCGCAGATTCGTTGAGAACAACATATCTAGTAATCATTTTAGAGATATGACAAGGCTCTAAAAATATGTCTGTAAATTTTGAAAGTTGAGTAACGAGTTTATTCTTTGTGTCACTCCAATAAAAAGTTTGTTTAAAACTTCGTGCTTTTATTGGACTGTTAGCATAATATTTTGTGTTTACACCATTGCTGATTACAAATATTTGTACAAATTGAAATAAGCCAGCACCAGCTCCAAAACTATGACGCTCATATCTGTTTATTTGATTAAAAGCTTCTTTAAGTTCTAGTCCTCTACGTTTTAATTCTATTTGTACTAAAGGTAAACCGTTTATTAGAATGGTAACATCATAACGGTTTTTATATTTTCCTTCCATAGTTACTTGTTGCGTAACTTGAAACTCATTTTTACACCAATGTACTTGATTGATGAGTTCTATGGTTTTGTTCTCTCCTTTATCGTTGGTAAACGGAACTCTATCACGTAGTATTTTGGCTCTTTGAAATATTGAACCTTTGTTTATATAGTTTAAAACTTGCTTAAACTCCTGCGAGGAGAGCGAGACATTATTGTGTTTTTCTATCTGTGATTTTAGATTTATTAATAAATCAGCTTCATCTTTTATAACTACTTTTTCATAACCCAATTTTGCTAATTGGCTCACCAAATTGTTTTCTAATAATTGTTCTGGTTGGCTAGTCATTTTTCTTTGGGAGCTTTTTTATGATTTTATCGAAATCAGATTCTATTTTCTGAGTTTTGTTAAATGCATCATATTCATTTTTAGCTTTTGTGTCGGCTTCTTTTTTAGAAACACTTCCAAAACCTTCTAAAATTTGATATTCATTAAAATTTAAAAACTTGGTAACACTTTCTGATAATTGCTCCATTGTAAATGAAGTTCTGCGTTCTATTAAGTTTTCTATGTAATCAAAGTATCCGGTTACAGTTCTTTCTAACTGTTTTATCTCTTTTTCTACTAGATAATTTTTAGCAACCGTTACGTCTGATTTCAACACTCTACCTTTTGGAGCGTTTTTCCAAGTGTTTAGTCCCATAAACGGTTCTTTTTTATCAGCTTTTTGATGGATTATTTCTGCTGCGGTTTTGCCTGTAATTGCAAAGTGAAATTTATTTTGAACAGTTGCAAAAAAGTGTTGTTTGATTTCTGAATTCGTATCATAATCAATACTACATTCCTGAAAAATATCAGTTATTTTTTGATAAATCCTACGTTCGCTGGTTCGTATGGAGCGAACACGTTCTAAAAGCTCATCAAAGTAATCTTTACCAAAATACTGACCGTTTTTTAAACGCTCATCATCCATTACAAAACCTTTAATAATAAAATCTTTTAAGGTTTTAGTAGCCCAAATTCTAAATTGTGTGGCTTTTGATGAGTTTACACGATAACCTACTGATATAATAGCATCTAGATTGTAATAATCTATAGCTCTAGTTACTTGTCTGTTTCCTTCTGTTTGAACTGTTTCCATTTTGGAAACAGTTGCTTCTTTTTGCAATTCACCAGATTCATAAATATTAGCCAAATGTTTGCTAATAGCTGCTTTTCCTACACCAAATAACTCTGCCATTTTTTGTTGACTGAGCCAAACTGTTTCGTTCTGAAAATAAATTTCAATCTTTACTTCAGTATTAGGTGTTGTGTACAACAAAAAATCTGAAAGTTCATCACTTGTTTTTAGTTGTTTTTTCTCTTTCATAACATAAGATTTTATACAAACATTTTTTGAAGTAAACCTTTTTTGAAATCTATACTAGCATCAATTTTTTGTTGTACAGCTTCAATTTTATCGTCTAAAACTGTTAAATAATTAGCGATTTTAATTTGTTCATCTTCTTCTGGAAGCAAAATAGTTTGCTTCATAAATGACAACTTTGACATATTATACCTCGTGCTACCTTGAGCCAATTTTATAATATTTCTTCTTACATTATTACTGCGAAATAAATATTGTGCAAAAGATGGAACTAATTCTTTTAAATTATTTGGTCTGAAACCAAATGAAAAACTATTCAAATACAGTTCATCAACTTCTTCAAGAAGTACTGATGACATCCCTACTTCGTGAGGTGTTTCGGAAGAAGTAGTAAATAGAATATCGCCAAATTGAACTTTGGTTTGATTGTCGTTTTGACCAATGTTCACTAAACCAAAATCATTAGTATTAACTTTTGAAGAATTGAATATTTGAGTGTATTGAATAAATGGTTTACCCCTTCCGAAATCTTCTTTGGTTTTACCGGTTAAACCATTTATAGTATTACCCACAATACCTAATTTTTTTTCTTCCCAATCAGGAAAATCATTCCCATTATCGTCTTTAAATCGAATTTCTGGGGCTTGTCCTGAGCCTGCCGAAGGAAATATTTTTTGCATTACACCTTTTTTGAAATCTAATAAGGTTGCTTTTTTTTCTTTTAATAGCGTAATTCTTTCATCTATTGACGTTAGGAAATCGGCTATTTTTTTTTGTTCTACAAGAGAATTTGGAATTATAAATTTGAAATTACGGATTAAGGTACTACTTAAATTTTTTTGACCACCTTCGTTGCTTAAGTTTCTTATAGTTAAATAATTTTTAGATAGTATTTGATATATAAATTCATTATCAACAATATTTTTTAATATAATAGCTGCACAAGCTTGATTTGTAGAGGCTTCTATCTTTAATTTAGCAACTTGACCTCTAGTTTTACCTTGCCCATACATTGCCATTAAAATTGTGTCAATTGGAAATAGCTTTGCACTAGAATTTAACAGACCTAATTCTGTTATAAATTCATTTGTTTGAGTAATGTTTTTATAATTAATTAGAGAAGTTGAAACCCAAGGAATAGAACCATTCCAAAACTCAGTTTTTCCTCTATTAGGGGTACCACCAGATTTTATTTTACCAATATCCCCTAATCTCTTCTCTTCCCACTCATCAGTAAACTCAGGAAAACGAATGACAGGTTTTAAGTTTGTGTTTTCCATTTAAAAAGGTGTTGGAATGTTTAATTCTTCACAAAACTGAGCAATTGTTTCATCAGCCAATGCTAATTTTTCATCGATTGCAACGAGTTTTTTACTTACTTCCTGTAAATCTATTGCTACTTCATCTTCAAATGTATCTACATACCTAGGTATATTAAGGTTGTACTCATTTTCTTTTATTTCGTCAAGTCTAACAATAGAGCAGTATTTGTCAATTGGAACTCTATTTATATAAGCGTTTACAATATCGTCAATATCACTTTTGTCATCAGCATCTCTTAATTCGTTTTTATTCCCGTTTTTAACAAAGTGGTCTTCTCCACTAGCATCTATCATTACTATATTGTCATCTGCTTTTCTACATTTTTTAAGTACTAAAATACACGTTGGTATTCCTGTTCCATAAAAAATATTAGCTGGCAAACCTATTACCGCATCTAACGCATTTTTTTCTTCAATTAAATACTTACGAATGAGGTTTTCGGCTGCTCCTCTAAATAATACTCCGTGTGGTAACACCACTGCCATTGTACCGTTATCTGCCAATTGGTGATACATATGTTGTACAAAAGCATAATCGGCTTTGGTTTTAGGTGCTAGTTTTCCGTATTGAGCAAAACGCTCGTCTGTTGTATATAGCGGATTATCCGCTCCTTTCCAGTGCGCAGAAAATGGAGGGTTTGCTACCACAGCTTCAAAACGTTTGTCTATATGTTGCGGGTTTTCTAAGGTGTCTTCATTTTTAATATCAAACTTTCGGTAATGAATATCGTGTAATATCATATTCATACGAGCTAAATTGTAGGTGGTACGATTTAATTCTTGCCCATAATATTCGCTTACTTCAGCTTCTTTTTTTACGCGTAATAGAAGAGAACCAGAACCACAAGTTGGGTCGTACACCGATTTTAATTTTGTTTTTCCGTGTGTTACTATTTTGGCTAGTATTTTAGACACTTGTTTTGGCGTGTAAAACTCCCCTTTAGATTTTCCAGCAAGTGCTGCAAATTTTCCAATAAGATATTCGTAAGCATCACCTAAAACATCTGATTCTAAATCTTCTAATTTAAAATCAATTTTATGAAGCTCGTTTATAATTTTTACTATTACTTCGTTTCTTGCATTTACGGTTCTACCCAATTTGGTTGACGTTAAATCTAAATCCTCAAATAATGCAGCAAAGTCTTCTTCAGAATCGTTACCCATTGTACTTTGCTCAATGTGGTTCAGTACAGCTTGTAGCTCGTCTAGTATAAAATTGCTTTCTCCTTCAATTTTATTGTTTCCTTTTTCTGCAATAGCAGAAAACAATTCTTTGGGTTCTAAATAGTACCCTAATTTTATTAAACATTCTTCACGTAAAGCTTCTAAGGTTTCGTTGTCAGTTACTTTGGCAAAGTTGGTTTCATCTTCGCCTTGTAGTAATTCGGTAACGTAGATATTTTGCTTTTCGGAAAGGTATTTAAAGAAGATAAACCCTAAAATATAGTCTCTGTAATCATCAGGATTCATTTTCCCTCTTAGCAAATTGGCAATTGCCCAAAGGCTACTTTCTAATATTCGTTTTTGGTCGTCACTCATTTTATATCGTCATTTTTCACAAGTAGTTCAGCTACTTCAATGTTTTATATTTTTGCTATTTTGTATAAACACTCCAAGCTAGGTTGTCTTTTGTCTCTTTTTACAACACAACCTCAACTCCCTCACTTCTTTTACATGTTTTTTTAATCCTGTATACAGTTGGTTTTACACCATCTCTATAAAATCGTCTTCTGAAATAATAGTAACACCCAATTTTTCTGCTTTTTCTAATTTACTAGGTCCCATTTTATCTCCTGCTACAATATAGCTTGTCTTTTTAGAAATAGAACTAGAAACTTTTCCTCCATTGTCTTCTATTGCTTTTTTTAGTTCATTACGTGTCATTTTATGAAACACCCCTGAAACAACAAATATGTTACCTGCCAAAACATCTGTTTGTCCTTTTAACAGCTCTTCAGATATTTCTAACTGCACTCCTGATGCTTTTAGCCTATCTATTAGTTGAATATTTGACAGCTCACCAGAAAATGCAACAATACTTTCTGCTATCTTATCTCCTATTTCATCTACATGGATCAACTCTTCTAATGATGCATTTAATAGGGCATCCATGTTTTTAAAATGCTTTGCTAATTTTTTAGCTACAGTTTCCCCTACAAAACGGATTCCTAAAGCAAATAAAACTTTTTCAAATGGTATTTCTTTCGACTTTTCTATTCCTTCCACTATATTCTGAGCAGATTTTTCTGCCATACGTTCTAAAGGAATTATTTGCTCTGCGGTTAAATCGTATAAATCGGCATAATTTTGAACCAATCCCTCTTTACGTAATAAATCTACTGTTTCTCCTCCTAAACCATCAATATCCATCGCTTTTCTACTAATAAAGTGCTGAATTCTTCCTCTTATTTGAGGGGGACACCCAAATTCATTGGGACAAAAATGCTTTGCATCTCCTTCTTTTCTTAGCAACTCTGTTTCACATTCTGGACATTTTGTAGCATACACAGTTACCTGTGAATCCACTGGTCTTTCTTCTATAGCTACTCCTACTATTTTAGGTATAATTTCTCCTCCTTTTTCTACATAAACAGTATCTCCTATACGAATGTCTAATTTTTCTATTTGATCTGCATTGTGCAATGAAGCTCTTTTTACAACAGTTCCTCCTAATTGTACTGGCTCCAAATTTGCTACAGGGGTAATGGCTCCTGTTCTTCCTACTTGATACGTTATTTCATTTAACACAGTAGCTTGTTGCTCTGTTTTAAACTTATATGCAATTGCCCATCGGGGTGCTTTTGCTGTAAAACCCAATTCTTCTTGCTGTGCTAATCCATTCACTTTTATTACAACACCGTCTGTTTCATAAGGCAATTCACTACGTTTTGTATCCCAATATTCTACAAATGAAATTACCTCATCTATACTTTTTGCTACTACCATTGTTGTAGGGACATTGAAACCTGATTTTCTTGCTGCTTCTAACAATTCTGAATGACTTTGAAAACCTGTTTTTTCTGCTACCACTTGGTATAACAAACAATCCAATGGTCTTTTTGCTACCTCTGAACTGTCTTGTAATTTTAAACTTCCACTAGCTGTATTTCTAGGGTTTGCATATACTTCTTCTCCTTTTTCAAGGCGTTCTTTGTTCATTTTCTCAAAGCCTTCAAGAGGTAATATAATTTCTCCTCTTATCTCAAAAGACTCTAAAAAAGGCTCTTGTAGTTTTAAGGGCAATGATGCAATTGTTTTTATATTAGTTGTAACATTATCTCCTTGAAAACCATCTCCCCTTGTTACTGCTTTTACCAAGCTTCCGTTTTCATAGGTAATGTTGATGGAAGCTCCGTCGTATTTTAACTCACAGGTATATTCTATAGGTGCTTCTATTATTTTCTGAATTCTTTTTTCCCAATCTAAAAGATCTTCTTTTGAATAAGAATTATCTAAAGAATACATTCTATTTTTATGAGTAACTGTTTCAAAGTTTTTGGTAACAGTTCCTCCTACACGTTGTGTTGGTGAATTGGGATCAAAATAGACTGGATTTTCTGCTTCTAATTTTTCTAACTTTTTTAAGAGCATGTCAAAATCATAATCAGAAACCACTTTGGTATCGTTTACATAGTATTCATAATTATAGTTATGCAACGTTTTTCTTAGCTTATCTATTTCATTTTGAGACTTATTCATACTTGACTTTAACTACCTGTTTTAAATATTTTGTAAAAGCTAAAAATAGCTAATTATTTTCTGTTAAAATAAGAAAAACCGATACATCTCTGTACCGGTTTCTCCAAACTAACTAAAAAACAAATCTACTTAAATATATAATTCTCTTTTTCTCCTTCTAAATTTAAAATTCCAAGTTTTATGTAATTGTAGGCTCTTGGGTTTCCTAATATTTCTTCTACCTGACTTACACTTGTAATTTTCTGATTGTTAATTTCGACTAAAATATAGCCTTCTTTTACTCCATAGGCTGCCAATCTAGAATTTTGAATATTACTGATTCTAACTCCATTTTCAACACCTAATTTTTCTGCCTCCTCAGCGGATATTTTTTCTATTGAAAACCCTAAGGAATTTACTTTCAATTCTTTATTCTCAGTAAGCTTTACTGATTTTATCAATGTTTCTTCGTTTCTTAATATCGTAACATTTATAACATCTCCTGGTCTTTTTGCGTACAATTGCCCTTTTAAATCTGAGAATTGTTTAATTTTTACATCATTAATTTTTACAATTACATCTCCTTCTTCTAAACCTGCCGCTTTCGCTCCTCCATTTTCTGTTACAGCAGTTACTTTAACACCTTCTCTTTCGTCGTCATTTGGATTATATTGAATACCTATCAATGCTTTTTGAACACCCCCAAACTCCATTAAATCTTCTATAACTTTTTTCGCAATGTTTGAGGGTACTGCAAATGAATAACCTACAAACCCTCCTGTCATAGATGTAATTGCTGTATTTATTCCTATCAGCTCCCCTCTTGTATTTACCAAAGCTCCTCCACTGTTTCCTTGGTTTACTGCTGCATCTGTTTGAATAAAAGATTCTACTCCCGTATTCCCTTGTAAATCCCTTCCTTTTGCACTTACAATACCTGCTGTTACTGTAGATGTTAAGTTGTATGGATTTCCTACTGCCAATACCCATTCTCCTACTCTTACTTGGTCTGAGTTTCCAAATGGCACATAATCAAAATCTGCTCCTTCTATCTTAATGAGTGCAATATCACTAGATGCATCTGTACCTATTACTTCTGCTGGATATGTCTTTTTATTATTTAAAGTAATTTCTATTTCATTGGCTCCATCAATTACATGATTGTTTGTTATAATGTAACCGTCTGAAGAGATTAACACACCACTTCCCGTTCCTACTTGCTCTAATTTTCTTCCTCTACTTCTACCGTAAAAAAACTGAGCATACGGATCTTGAACGTTTTTGATAGATGTATTTTTTACATGTACCACAGCGTTCAATGTTTCATCTGCTGCTACTGTAAGATCTGTTTTCTCAACAGTATTTAATGAATTTGAACTGGTATAATGTGTAGGTATTATTGCATTCTCTAATGCTGTGTTTTCTTGTTTGTAAATAATTGTGTTTTCCTTTTCTTCAAGAAAAAGCTTGTAACCTCCTAAAGAAACAACACCTCCCATGAATGCTACAAACATCAATTTTACTGTATTTTTCATTTCTAGATTTAGTTAAATAGTTTGTTCTTTCTCCAAAGATAGAAAATGAAAATATTCAAAAAACTTCTTTAACCCTCTGTTAACTTTATTTAACGAGCCTTTAACATTTTTTGAAAATGTTCTGTTTTTATAAAAAACACACTTAAGACTACTTCTTTTTGATCAATTGATTGATATGGAACTTCACTCCTACATCTACCATATAAGGGGTAAAGTTACCCGATAAAGGTTCTGTTTTTCCAAAATTAACAGCAATATCCCATTTCTTATTTAGCTCTTTATGAACTCCTAAAGAGTATTCAAACAACAACCCTTCTCCTAAGTTTAATGCTCCTCCTCCTGCTGCTCCTACCATTCCTTTTACAGATAACTTCCAGGTGTTAAATATTGGTTGGTAATAAGTCATTCCTAAAAGCCCTTCTGCATAAGCTCCATAACCTCCTTCATATGCCCAAACAGTACCTCCGTTGATACTAAAACGCTCTCCTAAATATTTTTCTATTTCAAAACCTATTAAATTAAATGCCGATTGGTAAGGTTCTCCATTTAAATCATTTGCTTCTGGCGGAAAATAAGTTCTATTAAATACCGAAATAGCCATGTGGTTTACCCAATAATCGGATGTGTTTACATTGAATTGTTCAATTTCTTTGGGATGTTTTTTAAGGGCTATTACATCAAAAGACTTCCCTATTCCAAATTCTATATGATTTGTATTTAAACCTCCCCAAGGAGCAATTGTTTTTCCTATCATAAACTTTACATCATACCCTTTTCCTAATAACAAAGCAGCTCCCACTTCTGCCTGAGCTGTTGCTCCTCCTCCTGAATCTACAGCTCCTCCCCCTGTAGGTCCAAATAACAATCTAGATTCTAGATTTACTTTTTCTTCTATTATTGGTAGTTTTCCTCCTGCTCCAAATAAAATAGACATATAACCATCTGCTCCTCCTGTTATAGCTCCATTAGCTTTTAGAATCCCATAAAAATTAGACGAAAACGAACGTTCTATTTGAACCCCTAACAACCCTACTTTTCCTGGTTCTACTTCTGGTCTTTCTGGAAGTGAACCTGCTTTAAAGTTATAATACTGGGTACCTACTAAGGCTACTCGTAAACTGTTACTTTTAATTTGAGAGCTTGTTATATTTTCAAAATCAGTAGGTGCTACTTTTAAATAATTTCCTCCGTTAATGGTAATTCCTAAATTGAATTGACTTCCTTTTATGGCTCCTGTAGGAAAATTTATTTGAGAGTACCCTACGAACACTCCTAAATTATCGAATCGTTTTTCTAAAGCAATATGAGGTCTAACAATAAGCCCACCCCCGTCAGCAGCACCACCTCCTCCGCCACCTCCTACGAAGCCACCTAGGTCTAGGTACAAACTATTTTTGAGCAGTTCTTTTCTCCATCCTCCTGATATCCCCAAGGTTATTAATCCTGGTCTAATACCTGACATTGCTGAATAAGAACTAATTCCAAAATACACATTAGAAGAGTTTCCTATTAAGTTAAAAACATCAAACCCTAAACCTATAAACCCTAAGTCTGATTCTGTATCCATTGAAACAGTTTCCCAACTTAATCTATATCTATTCGGAAACATTTCTACCGAATATTCTTGAGCACTCAATGAGTTATTTAAGAAAATCATTAAAAATGTTACAAACAGTACCTTGTAGGCTTTTCTTTGAATGGTTTTCATTACTTAACTTATTATTCTTTTAATTTTTATACTAAAATACGCATATGTCAATGTTACAATTGGACTTACGTAATTAAAAACAGCGTACACAAAATAATCTGCCACAGATACGCCTAATACTGTTGATTGGTATGCGCCACAGGTATTCCATGGAATTAATACCGAAGTTACAGTTCCTGAATCTTCTAATGTTCTACTCAAATTTTCTGGTGCCAAGCCTTTTTCTTCATAGGCTTTCTTAAACATTTTTCCAGGAATTACAATTGCTAAGTATTGGTCTGATGCCATTATATTAACTCCCAAACAACTAACAACAGTACTAGAAAAAATTCCAAAAGTAGAGTGTGCGTATTTTAGCAAAGAATTTGTAATTTTTGACAAAGCACCAACTGCTTCCATTACTCCTCCAAAAATCATTGCACTTATAATTAAATAGATTGTCCACAACATCCCTTTCATTCCTCCTGAACTAAACAACTCATTTAACATTTTATCAGTTGTTGTTATTTGCACATCTGTCAAAATTGCTTGAAATATACTTTGCATGGAAGAAGTTGATATTTCTAACAATACGTTTTTTTGATATACAAAAGCAAAAACACATGCCAATACAATTCCTGATAATAAGGATAAAATTGACTTTACTTTAAACAACAGTAACAAAATAACTGCTACTGGAACTAAAAATAACACAGGAGTTATATGAAATGTATTTGTAATTCCTGATTGTAAATAAACGACATCTACCGTTCCTTTAGAAATTGTAGTAAAACTCAATAGTGTAAAAAACAACAGTGTTATGATAAAGGTAGGCACAGTAGTTAAACTCATATATTTTATATGTGTAAATAAATCTACCCCTGCCATAGCGGGTGCTAAATTTGTAGTATCGCTCAAGGGCGACATTTTATCTCCAAAATAGGCTCCTGAAATTACCGCTCCGGCAATCATACCACTCGAAACACCTAATGCTTCTCCAATTCCTATCAAGGCAATACCAACAGTTGCCGATGTTGTCCATGAACTTCCTGTTGCAAGGGAAACCAATGCTGAAATAACCACAGAGGCTGGCAAAAATATTGTAGGGTTTAAAACATCTAACCCGTAATAAATCATTGCAGGAATAACTCCTCCTACCAACCAAGAGCCTGCCAATGCTCCTACTAAAAAAAGAATAAGGATAGGGATAAAAACACTTTGAATATTTTTTACAATCCCTTTGAAAACAGCTATCAAAGGAGTTTTATTTTTTACTCCTAACAGCAAAGCTATCACAGCTGAGAATATTAAAATAAACTGATTAGAATATGTTCCCAACAATTCACCTGAGGCAAAAAAAATGTTGATTGCCAACAAAAACATTAAAACAAATACAGGAAATAATGATTCTAAAAGACGTACTTCCTTGGATTTTATTGGCTTTAAAAGTGACATAAAATGTGGTTATTGTTCTATTTTACCTAATCTCTCCTCTTAGAATCTACAATAATAGTTACTGGACCGTCATTTTCCAAAGCTACTTTCATATCTGCTCCAAAAACGCCTGTCTTTATTTTTTTTCCTAAATCTTTTTCTAATTGCGCTACAAAAGCTTCATAAATCGGTATTGAAATTACTGATTTTGCTGCTTTTATATAAGATGGGCGATTTCCTTTTTTAGTACTTGCTTGTAATGTAAATTGACTAACAGCTAAGATAGCTCCTGACACATCTAAAACTGATGCATTCATAACTCCATTTGCATCGCCAAAAATTCGCATATTCACAATTTTTTTAGACAGCCACTGTATGTCATCAGCTCCATCAGTTTCTTCAATTCCTACCAAAACCAACAAGCCTTTTTCTATTGACGAGTATTCTTCATTGGCAATGGTAACTGATGCTCTAGATACTCTTTGAAGAACTACTTTCATTTTTTAGTACTATATATATCTTGTCTAAAATGCTCTTCTTCTCCTTTTATTATTTGCAAGTAACTAAAGTAACGAGAAGGTGCTATGGTATCGTCTTCCAATCCTTGTTTTATTGCACATTTGGGTTCATCAATATGCTTACAATTGTTAAACTTACAGTTTTGTTTTAATTCAAAAAACTCAGGAAAATACCCTGCTATTTCTTCTTCCTCAAAATCTACCATACCAAATCCTTTAATTCCTGGGGTATCAATTATATAACCTCCAAAAGACAAAGGATGCATTTCTGCAAAAGTTGTGGTGTGCTGCCCTTGTTTATGTTGCTCTGATATTTCTAAGGTTTTTAAATTTAATGTAGGCTCTATAGTATTTACCAACGTAGATTTTCCTACTCCTGAATGTCCTGAAAAAAGACTCACTTTATCTTTCATCAACTCTTTAACCAAATCTACATTATCTCCTTCTTTTGCCGAAATATCTATACATGGATACCCTATGCTTTCATAGATTTCTTTCAATTCTTCTTTTAGGTCTTCTGTTTCTTCTGTAAAAACATCTACCTTGTTAAAGAGAATAACAACCGGAATATGGTATGCTTCTGCTGAAACTAAAAAACGATCTATAAAACTAGTAGTTGTTGGTGGGTTATCTATAGTAACCAATAAAAAAGCTTGGTCTATATTGGATGCTATAATGTGTGTTCGTTTGGATAGGTTTACTGATTTTCGAACAATGTAATTTTTCCTTTCATGAATTGCTGTAATAACGCCTGTTTCTTTTTTAGGTTCTAAATTAAAATCTACAACATCTCCTACAGATACAGGGTTTGTACTTTTAATTCCTTCGATCCTAAATTTACCTCGAATTCTACATTTATGGATGGTTGAGTCTTCAGTTCTTACTGAATACCAACTTCCTGTAGATTTTATTACAACTCCATTCATGGTTCTTATTGAATTATTTAACTGTTGTAATGTGTTTGTTTACTTCCACAAAACTTCAGAATAATTTTAATAACAAAAATACCACAAAGCTCTCAATTAGTATCGAGAGATTTGTGGTATTTTAACTTATAAAAGTTCAATCTTATTTCAAAAATTGCTTGTTCAGATTATTTTGCTGAAACAATAGATTCTTGATGATTGATAGATTCTTGATGAATTGCTTTGAAAACAGCTTCTACAAAATCATTGCTTAAACCTCTTACATCTCCTTCTTGTTTTACTTTTTCTAAGATAGCTGCCCATCTGTCGTCTTGTAAAATAGAAATGTTTTTTTGTTTCTTAACTTCTCCTATTTGTTCAACAACTTTCATTCTTTCAGAAAGTGTGTCTAAAATATGATTGTCAATTACGTCAATTTCTGCTCTTGCTTCTTCTAATTGATCTAAAGCTTCTCCTTCAGCCTTTGGCTTACGTACTTTTAAATCTTCCATGATTTCAACCAAACGAGGAGGTGTAATTTGCTGTGCAGCATCTGACCAAGCATCATCTGGAGTTACGTGTGTTTCAATCATCAATCCTTCAAAATTCAAATCTAAAGCAATTTGAGAAATATCTTGGATTCCTGTTCTGTTTCCACAGATATGAGATGGATCGTTGATAATTGGTAAATCTGGATATTTTTGTTTCAATGCAATTGGTAATTGCCATTGAGGAACGTTTCTATATTTTGTTTTCTTGTATGAAGAAAACCCTCTATGAATAACTCCTAAGTTTTTGATATTTGCTGTGTACAAACGCTCAACTCCTCCTAACCATAAAGCTAAGTCTGGGTTAATAGGGTTTTTTATCAATACAATTTTATCTGTACCATTCAACGCATCTGCAATTTCTTGAACTGCAAAAGGGTTAACTGAAGTTCTAGCTCCAATCCAAAGAATATCTACATCTGCTTCTAAAGCTAACTTTACGTGTGCTAAGTTTGCAACCTCCACAGCAATTTTCATTCCCGTTTCTTTTCTTACTCTTTGCAACCATGGTAAAGCTACTGCTCCAACTCCTTCAAAACCTCCTGGTCTAGTTCTTGGCTTCCAAACACCTGCTCTAAAAACAGTTGCATCTGTATTTTTCAATTCATGAGCAATTTTTAATACTTGCTCTTCCGTTTCTGCACTACAAGGCCCAGCAATAACCAATGGATGGTCTAATTGCATATCATCTAACCAAGTTCTGAATTCTTTTGTATTTTCCATTATATAATTATTATTCGTCTTTTTATTCTATTTTATTATTCTGTATTATTTTTTTATGCCGTTTAAGATCTCTCTAATGTAATTGGTTTCTGCCATTGAGGTCTGTAACTCTTTTGTGTCTTCACTTACAATTAGCTCCCTAAATTCGTTCAAATTTTTTATATACTCATCTAAAGAGGTCAAAATATTTTTTTTGTTTTCAACAAATATCGGTGACCACATTTTTGGTGAACTTTTTGCCAACCTTACTGTAGATTCAAATCCACTGCCTGCCATGTCAAAAATGTTTTTTTCATCTTTTTCAATCTCCAAAACTGTCTTTCCTAGCATAAAAGAACTTATATGAGACAGATGCGACACATATGCTATGTGTTTGTCGTGCTCTGCACTATTCATAAAAATAGTTCTCATATTCAGAGCTTCAAAAACAGCCAAGGTCTTGTCAATTGCCTCATTACTACTTAGTTCACGATCACAAATAATATTTACTTTTCCGTCAAACAGGTCATATATTGCTGCTTCTGGTCCAGAAAACTCGGTTCCTGCAATTGGGTGAACGGCCACAAAATTAACTCTTTTTGAATGCTTTACAACTTTTTTGCAAATGTTTTCTTTTGTTGATCCTACATCAAAGACCAAAGCAGTGTTTTTAATAGCATCTAAAACGTCTGAAACTAACTGTGGTGCATAGTTTACAGGCACTGCTAAAACAACAATATCTGCTTGTTTTACAATTGAAAAATCAGAGATTTCATCAACAATTCCTAGTTCTAAAGCTTTTTGAGCATGTGCTTCATTAGTATCAACTCCTACAACATTCCAATGAAAACGCTTTTTTAATTCTAAAGCCATAGAGCCTCCTATTAGCCCTAACCCTATAACAACTGCTTTTTGTTTTTTATTACGCTCTTCTATTTCCACTATATTTTTATTTTTTTACGCGCTCTAAAACTTCTTCTAATTTATCTTCTCCAATGCATAAAGACAAACGAATGTACCCTTCTCCATTAGATCCAAAAATGGTTCCTGGTGTAATAAACACATCTTTTTCATAAAGCATTTTGTCTGTCATTTGCTCAGAAGTTATTCCTTCTGGAAGCTTTGCCCAAACAAACATTCCTCCATTTTCTTTATTGTATTCACATTGTAACGCATCTAATATTTTCCACGTTAAAGCTCTTCTTTTTGCGTAAATTGAATTGATTTCTTGAAACCATTCTCCAGACAATTCTAATGCTTTAATAGCTCCTTTCTGAATTCCATAAAACATTCCAGAATCCATATTACTTTTTACTTTTAAAACTTCTGTCAGGTATTTTTCTGCTCCTAAAAGCATTCCTACACGCCAACCTGCCATATTAAAAGTTTTACTTAGTGAATTCAGTTCCAAAGCTACTTCTGAGGCTCCTTCGTATTGCAATATACTTTTAGGATTGTCATTCAAAATAAAACTATAAGGATTGTCATTTACCAATAAAATCTCATGCTTTTTAGCAAATGCTATCAAACTTTTATACAATTCATCAGAGGCATTGGTTCCTGTTGGCATATGCGGATAGTTAACCCACATTATTTTCACCTTTGAAAGGTCGTTTTTTTCTATTTCTTCATAATCTGGAAGCCACCCGTTTTCTCCTGTCAAATTATAATACAGAGCATCTGCTTCTACCAATTTTGTTACCGAACTGTATGTTGGGTATCCTGGGTTGGGAATCAAAACTTGATCTCCTTTGTTTAAAAACGCCATAGAAATATGCATAATCCCTTCTTTTGATCCTAATAAGGGCAAAATTTCATTGGCTGGATTTAACTGAACCTCAAAATTGTTTTTATAAAAAGAAGCCATTGCTTCTCTTAGTTCTGGAATTCCTTGGTAACTTTTATAAGCATGTGCCATCGGTTCGTTTAACGACTCAGTCATTGCTTCTACTACTTCTGGCGATGGTGTTAAATCTGGGCTTCCAATACCTAAACTGATAATTGGTTTTCCTGATTTTATCAATTGTGCTACTTCTCTTAATTTTTTCGAGAAATAGTATTCTTTAACATCCTTAAGCCTATTTGCTATTGAAATCATTTTATTTATTTTTCTTGTATTCTCCTAAAACTTTACAACTCGATACTTTTGCTCGTATGTCTTCTAAAGCGTTTTTATATTCTTGATAATCTTCAAATATTAAATCTGCAAAAAAGGCATATTCCCAAGGTTTCTCTATGATTGGCAGTGACTGTATTTTTGATAGATTTACTTTGTGTTTTGCCAACTCCATCAATACTTCTCCTAAGGTTCCACTTTCGTGTTTTAACACAAACTTCAAAGAGGCCTTTGTTGGGGCACTTATAGAGTTCTTTCCTTTTTTTTCTACAATTACAAACCTTGTAAAATTCTTCTTAATGGTTTGTATTTCTGAAGCCAAAATATCCAAATCGTATATTTCTGCTGCTAAAGAACTGGCAATAGCTCCTACTCCTTCCAACTGTTCATCTTGAATTCTTTTTGCCACATCTGCCGTATCCTTATCTTCTACAAGGGTAATATGCGGATATTTTCTAAAAAACTTTCTACATTGTAACAATGCCATTGGATGAGAATGTACTGCCTTGATGTCTTCTATTTTCTGTCCTTTTAGCCCTAATAGGTTATGGTGGATAGGCAAATAAAACTCTCCTGACACATTTAAATCAGCTTCATCAATCAAAGCATAATTTGGTAATATAGCTCCTGCAATAGAGTTTTCAATAGCCATTACTGCCACATCTACCGTATTCTCTAAAACCAAATCTGGCATTTCTGCAAATGTCATACATTCAGACAACTCAATCTGTTTTCCGAAAAAACTTTCAGCAACAATATGATGGTATGAACCTTTTATTCCTTGAATGGCTATTTTCATTAATTTCAAATATTATATGCACAAAAAAAGTCTCGATTTCTCGAGACTTTCATTTTAATTATTATCGTTATATATTTTGATAACACACAGAAAGCCTCGCTTCATCTATAAAAATAAAAGAAGAAATAAAAGCCCTTAAATGTGTTGATATTTTTCATTTTGTAAAAATACTCTGCGAATTTAATCTAAAAATTCCAAACCACCAATTTTTACACCTCTAAAAAACAACTACAAATTCCTACCTTAAAGTTGCTCTAAATATGTAATACACAAAATAATCTTAATATTCTTTAAAAACGAAGTGGTTTATTGAAAATCCTATTTCTTTTTGGTTACTTTTGAATACAAACAACAATAAAATTTATATAAAATGGCGTCAATAACATTAAAAGGGAACAGTATCAATACAATTGGGCAACTCCCTAAAGTAGGAAGTAGTGCTCCTAATTTTCTATTAAGACAGTTAAACCTATCAAACACTAACCTAAGTGATTTTCAAGGTTCTAAAGTAGTCTTAAATATCTTCCCTAGTTTAGACACGGGTACTTGTGCTGCTTCTGTAAGAAAATTTAACGAAGAGGCTAGCAAATTAAACAACACTAAAATTTTGTGTATTTCTAAAGATTTACCTTTTGCTCATGCTCGTTTTTGCGAAACGGAAGGCATAAAAAATGTTATTAACCTTTCTGATATTTCTGGTGAATTTGGTAAAAAGTATCAAGTAGAAATTACTGACGGTCCTTTAGAAGGGTTACACTCTAGAGCTATTATTGTTTTAGATGAAAAAGGAACAGTACTCTATTCTGAACAGGTTCCTGAAATTGTTGACGAACCTAATTACGAAGCTGCTCTTAAAGCGATTCAATAATGAAAAACCCGAATGATAATTTTATAACAGATCGTTTAAAAAGCCTGCAATACCCTTTAAAAGGTATTCGAATTTTAGTGGCTTCAGAAAACAGTATCAAACTACAATTATTGTTCGGTTTTTTTGTTTCTTTATTAGGTTTTTACATAAACATTTCGCCTATTGAATGGCTTTTTCAATGTTTAGCTATTGCCCTAGTACTACTCTCTGAAGTTACCAATACTGCCATTGAAAAAATAGCCAATTTTATACACCCATCTTACCATAAAAAAATTGGCGAAATAAAAGACATTGCTGCTGTAATCCCTACTATTGCTGCTCTTTTTGCTATTATTGTTGGACTGTTTATATATCTTCCTAAATTTTTGTAGTAATACTATTTGATTCTGTATCTTTACGCTCTTATACAGTCTAGCGAATTATTTTCATGAGAAAAAAAATCACGAAACAAAAAGATAAAAAAGAAAGGTTTCAAAAAACAAAAATCTTTTTTCAAAACAATCAGGTTCAAACAGTTATTGGAGTTTTTACACTCCTTTTTGGTGTTTTTTTATGTATCTCTTTTATCTCTTTTCTATTTACTTGGCAAGACGACCAAAGTATTCTTACAGAGTTTCAAGACAAAACAAGCGTTTCTAAAAATCTTTTGGGTAAAATAGGTTCCTCTATCAGCAACTTTTTTATCTACAAAGGCTTTGGTATTTCTGCTTTTATAATTCCAATACTCTTTTTTGTTTCTGGAGTTTATTTGCTTTTATTTATCAACCTAAAAAAAATAGTCAAATCTATTAATTGGGGAATTTTAGGAATGATTTGGGTTTCTACTTCCTTTGGTTTTGTTGGTGATAATTATGCCCTTTTAGCTGGAACTATTGGTCTAGAATTAAATGAATATTTAAGTGTTTATTTAGGACACACAGGGCTTTCAATCATTTTACTTTTCGGGTATTTAACGTATGCCATTATTCGATTTAAAATAACAGTCGACAAAATTAAAACATGGTTCCCTAAAAAAGAGCCTGCTCCTGTACAAGAAGATGTTGAGGTTGCTGAAAAAACTAACGATACCCTTGTTCAAGAAAAAGAAACTCCTTTAGAAGAAAAAACAACCGAAAACACAACAACTCCTGTTACTGATGAAGAGCCACAAACTACAGAAAAATCTGATTTTGAACTTTCTTTAGAGAATTTACAACCTACAATTAAAAACTTTTCTTCGATAGACAAACCTGAAGAAGACAAAGAGCCTTCTGTTGAATTAAGTGTTGAAACACCTGTAGAAAAAGAAGAGCCAGCAGCACCTAAAAAAGAAGATGAAGACGTTGAAATAGCTATTGAGGATACCGCCAACGAAGAAACTGTAGAAGAGAATTTAGCCAACAACCTTGTAGAGAAATTTGGTCAATTTGACCCTAAATTAGAATTAGGAAACTACAAATTCCCTACATTAAATCTTTTAAAAGAGTACAACGAAAGTATTGCTGTAGATGCTGAAGAATTAGAGGTTAACAAAAATAAAATTGTTGAAACTCTTAAAAATTACAAGATTGGAATTGCTCAAATTAAAGCTACCGTAGGTCCAACGGTTACACTTTACGAAATTGTACCGGAAGCTGGAGTTCGTATTTCTAAAATTAAAAATTTAGAAGATGATATTGCGCTCTCTTTAGCTGCCTTAGGAATTCGTATTATTGCTCCTATACCAGGTAAAGGAACTATTGGTATTGAAGTGCCTAACAATACTCCTAGCATTGTATCAATGCGTTCTGTTATTGCCTCTACAAAGTTTCAAGAATCTAAAATGGAATTGCCTATTGCATTAGGTAAAAACATTTCTAACGAAACAGTGGTTATAGATTTAGCAAAAACACCTCATTTACTTATGGCCGGTGCTACTGGACAAGGAAAATCTGTTGGTTTGAACTGTATCTTAACTTCTTTATTGTACAAAAAACATCCGGCAGAAGTTAAATTTGTACTTGTAGATCCTAAAAAGGTAGAGCTTACTTTATTCAATAAAATTGAACGCCATTACTTAGCGAAACTTCCTGATGAGGAAGATGCTATTATTACAGATACTACCAAAGTTGTAAATACTGTAAACTCGCTATGTATTGAAATGGACAATAGGTATGATTTGTTAAAAACCGCAATGGTTAGAAACATTAAAGAATACAATGCCAAATTCAAAGCTAGAAAATTAAATCCTGACAATGGACATCGCTTTTTACCATACATCGTATTGGTTATTGATGAGTTTGCTGATTTAATTATGACTGCAGGAAAAGAGGTTGAAACACCTATTGCACGTTTGGCTCAATTAGCCAGAGCAATTGGAATTCACTTAATTGTTGCTACACAAAGACCGTCTGTAAATGTAATTACAGGGATGATTAAAGCAAACTTCCCTGCCAGAGTTGCCTTTAGAGTAATGTCTGCCATAGATTCTAAAACTATTTTAGATGCCTCAGGTGCCAATCAATTAATTGGTCGTGGAGATATGCTATACACAGGAGGAAATGAAGCCATTCGAATTCAATGTGCTTTTGTAGATACTCCTGAAGTTGAAAAAATAACCGATTTTATTGGTGCTCAAAAAGCCTATCCAGACGCTCACTTACTTCCTGAATACGTAGGGGAAGACGAAGGTGGCACAGGTCTTGATATTGATATTGACGACAGAGATAAACTTTTTGTAGATGCCGCAAACTTAATTGTTACTGCACAACAAGGATCAGCATCTCTATTACAAAGAAAATTAAAACTAGGATACAACAGGGCTGGTAGGCTTATAGATCAATTAGAGGCTGCTGGAATTGTAGGACCTTTTGAAGGTAGTAAAGCAAGACAAGTATTAGTTCCTGACCACGCTTCTTTAGATCAACTCCTTGAAAACGAAAAAAAATAAATTCAAAATGTATAAAACATTCGCATTCATTATAACGCTATTTGTATGCACTTATAGCTACTCTCAAAACACTGATAAATCTTCAAAATTATTAGATGAAGTTTCTCAAAAAATGTCTTCTTACGAGAACTTTCAAATCAACTTTAAATACATTCTTAGAAACTTAGAAGTAAATCTAGAACAAGAAAGTCAAGGGTCTGCAGCCATTCAAGGAGAAAAATACAATCTTGATTTTATGGGAAATACTTTTTTGTTTGACGGACAAAAAACCTATGTTATTATTCCTGAAGATGAAGAAATAAACATAATGTCTGATACTAATGATGAGGAAATGTTAAGTCCTTCTAAAATTTTATTCTTCTATAAAAAAGGATTCAACTACGAGTGGAAAAACTCGACTCATGAGGCTGGAAAAAACTTACAATATATAGAATTGACACCTATAGATAGTGAATCAGAAGCATCTCATTACTTATTAGGTATTGATACTGACACAAAAAACATCTACAAAATTACAGAAGTTGGTAACAATAGTACAGAAACAACATTTGTTATAACAGACTTTAAAGCAAACCAAGCTATCTCAGAAAATCTTTTTACTTTTGACAGGTCAAAATTTGAGGCACTTAACTATACCATTAACGAGTAATAAAACTCACCTTTTTTGAAGATACTTGACAAATACATATTAAAAAGTTTTCTAAAACCTTTTTTAGCAACTTTTCTAGTGGTAATGTTTGTACTGGTTATGCAATTTTTATGGATTGCTTTTGACCAAATAGCAGGTAAAGGAATTGATATTATATATATCCTAAAATTCTTAGGCTACACCTGTTTAAATGTAACTCCTACTGCACTGCCTATTGGTGTTTTACTTTCATCAATTATGGCACTGGGTAATATTTCCGAAAACTATGAAATGGCAGCCGTAAGATCGGCGGGTATTACTTTAAAAAGGTTTATCACTCCACTTGTATTTTTAACAATTATCATCAGTGGTATTAACTTTATTTTCCTAAATAATATTTATCCTTACGCTTCTTTAAAACAAAGAAACCTATTGCTAAACATGAGGAAACAAAAACCTGCTTTAGCACTTATTGAAGGTAGTTTTAATACGGATATCCCTGGCTATAGTATTAAATTTGAAAAAAAATACGGTCCCGAAGAAAACTTACTGAAGGATGTGATGATTTTAGATCTTAAAAACAGTAAAAAGAACGACAAAATCATTACAGCAGATCATGGAGAAATTACGACCAAAGACGGGAGTAAGTACATGACATTAAAACTGTATGATGGTTATTACTTTGAAGACCATACAGATCAAAAAAAACGCAAAGAGAACAGAGATAAAATGCCTTCTTCTCTAGCTAAATTTGATACATACAAGGTAAATATCGATATCTCTTCCTTTAACAACAACAACTTAGATACAGAAAAGTACAAACAGCACTTTACCATGTTAAGTGTAAAGCAGCTATACAAACAGTCTGACAGTTTAAAAGGCAATTACGATGCTTACCTAAACTCTAAAGCCACTAATTTTTACAACAGAAATAATGCTCGAGAACTTGTTAAACCACACGATAGTTTACTTGCTAAAGGTTTAAATAAAAACATTCTTGAAAACTTTGACCTAAAATCAAAAATCACCCTTCTAAGAGCTGCAAAAAACAATGCAAAAACCCCACTTAGAACTATTGGGGTTTACAAAGAGAACTTTAAAAACAAACGTAAAATACTAAATCTATTCGATTTTGAATTCCACTACCGATTGGCATTTTCATTATCATGCTTGGTATTATTCTTTATTGGAGCCCCACTAGGTTCTCTAATTCGTAAGGGAGGATTAGGAATGCCTATGATTTTAGCCATCCTTGTTTTTGTTGTTTATTTCTTTATAAATTCTTTAGGAAGAAACATCGCTGAAGAAAGTTCTATTTCTGCTATCTTTGGGGGCTGGTTATCAACATTAATATTACTGCCTTGTGGTATCTATTTAACATATAGGGCAGGAAAAGGAAGAGGTTTTGCTAATATGGACAAAATTACCGTTCCCATTAAAAACTTTTTTAAACGTTTTAAAAAACAAAAAACAACCATTTAAGGTTACTATATAAAACATTACTGAAACAAAAAACATGGAGTTAAACACAATTCAAGAAGCTATTGCAGATATTAGAGCCGGAAAAGTTGTAATTGTTGTAGATGATGAGGATAGAGAAAATGAAGGTGACTTTATCGCTGCTGCTGAGAAAGTTACCCCAGAAATGATCAATTTTATGGCCAAGTATGGTAGAGGTCTTATCTGTGCTCCTTTAATTGAAGAGCGTTGTGAGGAATTAGGCTTAAACATGATGGTAAATGACAACACCGTATTACACAATACTCAATTTACTGTTTCTGTAGATTTAATTGGTAACGGATGTACAACTGGTATTTCTGCTCATGACAGGTCTAAAACTATTTTTTCTTTAACTGAAAAAGACACAAAACCTACAGATTTAGGTAGACCTGGACATATTTTCCCTTTAAAAGCTAAAAAAGGTGGTGTATTACGTAGAACAGGACATACTGAAGCTGCTGTAGATTTAGCACGTTTAGCAGGGTTGGACCCTTCTGGAATTTTGGTTGAAATTTTAAATGAAGACGGTACAATGGCTAGACTTCCTGAACTAAAAGAAGTAGCTAAAAAGTTTGATTTAAAATTAATCTCTATCGAAGATTTAGTATCGTATAGAATGCAACACGATTCTTTAATTCAAAAAATTGAAGACTTTGATGTAACTACACGTTTTGGAGATTTTAGATTAAGAGCCTACAACCAAACTACCAACAACCAAATACACATTGCACTTACAAAAGGAAGTTGGAAAAAAGAAGACGAAGTATTAGTTAAAGTAACATCGAACTCTTTTGGAAATGATATCTTAGGAACACTACAAAAAAATTCAGACGAAAAACTACAAAATATTTTTAACGTTCTTGAAAAAGAAGGTAAAGGAGCTATTGTATTTATAAACCAAGAGCAACAAAAATTTAACTTGGTACAACGCTTACAACAATTAAAAGAAGTACAACAATCTCAAGAAAACACACCTAAAAACCCTCCTGTAATGGATGATAAAGATTTTGGTATTGGTGCACAAATTTTACACGATCTTGATATCTATAACATCAAACTAGTTTCTAATTCAGATGTTATCAAAAAACGTGTAGGAATGACAGGTTACGGATTAAAAATTACCGATCGTATTGCTTACTAAAAAAGCGATATACATATACAAATCAAAGCACTACCTCTGTAGTGCTTTTTTTATGCCTTTAAAAAAGAGAAATTTGTTCCTGAAACAAACGCTTTCTTCTCCTTATTTTTTTCAAACAGACAAGCACTAAGCTCCCCTTTCAAAACAACCTCACCTCCATTTATTGCTAACCAACTCCCCTCTCTTAACCCCAAAACAGGAATTGTGTGATAACTATGAAATTCTTTTATTCTTGTCTCTCTCGTTTCACCATTATGCTCCTTAGCCACAGCACCCTCAAAATAATGTACATTTAAATTAAATGAAATTACTTGTAAAGCCTTTAATTTTTGAGGATATACAATAGGCATGTCATTTGTTGTATGGATAGAAACTCCACAAATATTACTCCCTGCGCTTGTTCCTAAATAAGGAACCCCTTTATTTATTTGCTCTGAAAGGCACGTTAATAAATTCTGTTTTTGCAACTCTTTTATTAAAACAAACGTATTTCCTCCCCCTATAAAAATAGCTTCTGAAGTTCTTACAGCTTCTTCTTTATTTTCCCTAGCATGAATCCCCTCAACCTCTATATCCAATTCTTGAAAAAAATCAGCTACTAAATGTGTATAAGCATCGTAAGACATTCCTCCTGGTCGTGCATAAGGCACAAACAAGACCTTTTTGACTCCACTAAACAACTTCTGTAATTCAGGTTTTAAATACTCCAAATATCCTTCTCCATGTAATGTAGAAGTACTTGCCAAAATCATCTTCCTCATAAATAATCTATTTTGCTTTTCTAAACACAAAAAAACAACATTTTAAACTTTCCTCCTAAAGTATCAATACAATAGAAATAGCCTTATAGCTATTTTGTTTTTTCTACAGAAATAAGCATCTTTACAGGATGTTTAAACTACACTTTTCACATACTTACCGAGTACTTTTATTGGTATTCTTATGCCTATTTTCTTCTTTTACTTTGCATAAGTACTACATGAGTATTACTCAAATAAATTTTGTAGAAAAACAACATGCCGTACAAATAATATCTAGAGTTTTTATTGATGATTTAGAAACGGAATTGAATGCTACTTCTTCTCAAAAAATTGAATTAGCAACAAATCATGAAACAAAAAATATTGATAGTATTTACGAACACTATTTAAAAGAGAAACTCAATTTTACAATCAATAATAAAGCTTCAAATTTTAATTTTATCGGAAAAGAATACCACAATAACATGGTAGTGTTCTATTTAGAAATTCCAAACATAAATAACATTGCCAATTTTACAATTCAAAACAGCCTCTTAACCACCAACTTTCAAGAACAAGAAAACATTGTAAAAACAACTATTTACAACAAAAACAACAGTCTTATACTTACAGCTAATAACCCACGTAAAAGCATTACTTTTTAAATAAAAATACCATGAAAAAAACACTTGTATTAACAACTTTTTTGTGCTTCATCTTTTCTATGATGCTCAATGCACAAGAAACAACCAACGAAGCTCCTAAACAAGAAAAAAAGGGACATACCAACACCAATAAATTCAAACAGTTAAATTACGAGTTTGCAACACCTACAAGTCAACATACTGCTTCTGGAGCCCCAGGTTCAGAATACACACAACAAAAGGTTGACTATGTTATGGACATTGTATTGGATGATGAAAACCAAAAACTTTCAGGGTTTGAAACCATTACATACCACAACAACTCTAAAGACAATTTAGAATATTTATGGGTACAGTTAGACCAAAATAAAAGGGCAAAAGACTCTAAAAGTCCAGATATTGAAGGAGGTGGACCTGAAGTACTGTATACTCCTGCTGATTTTGTTGCCAAATTTGTAGAAGAGCCTTTTGATGGAGGTTTTAACATTGAAGAAGTAAAAGACACCAAAGGAAATCCACTTTCTTATGTAATTAACCGTACCATGATGCGTATCAATCTTCCAAAGCCATTAGTTTCTGGAAAAAAGATGAAATTTCAAATAAAATGGTGGTACAATATCAACAACCACGTTCCTGAAAGAGATCGTTCTGGTTACGAACACTTCCCTAAAGACAATAACAACCTTTATGTTATTGCTCAATTTTATCCAAGATTGGCTGTTTATAACAACGTAGAGGGATGGCAAAATATGCAGTTTTGGGGAAGAAGTGAATTTGCATTAGAATTTGGTGATTTTGAAGTAGCTATCACAACTCCTAAAGATCATATTTTAAATGCCACAGGTGTTTTAAAAAACCCTAAAAAAGTATTGACCGCTACACAACTAGAACGTTTTAAAAAAGCCAAAACTTCTTTTGACAAACCTGTACTTATTGTAACACAAGAAGAAGCTGAAGCTGCTGAAAAACAAAGAAGCACAGAAACAAAAACTTGGAAATTTAACGCTAAAAACGTTCGTGATTTTGCCTTTGCCTCTTCTAGAAAATTTATCTGGGACGCCATGGCTGTCGATATCAATGGAAAAACCGTAATGGCTTATTCATTATATCCTAAAGAAGGAAATCCTTTATGGGAAGAGTATTCTACAAAAGTTGTGGCACATACCTTAAAAACATATTCTAAATACACATTTGATTACCCATACCACAAAGCTATTTCTGTACACTCTAAAAATCAGGGAATGGAGTATCCTCAAATTTGCTGGAATTATGGTAGACCGGATGAAAACGGGAATTACTCTGACAGATTAAGAGATGCTATGATTGGAGTGATTACTCATGAAATTGGACACAATTTTTTCCCTATGATTGTAAATTCTGATGAAAGACAATGGACTTGGATGGACGAAGGTTTGAACTCCTTTTTAGAGACTTTAACAGAATTAGAGTTTGACAAAAATTTTCAAACAGGAAACCTTCCACAAGATATTACACCTTATATGAGTGGAGACCAAAGCAACCTTTCACCTATTATGACACAGGGAAATAATGTACATCAATTTGGACCTAACGCTTATACCAAACCTGCTGCAGGACTCTATTTATTAAGAGAAACTATTATGGGACCTGAATTGTTCGATTATGCTTTTAAAACCTATGCACAGCGTTGGATGTTTAAACACCCAACTCCTGAAGACTTTTTTAGAACTATGGAAGACGCTTCTGCCTTTGACCTAGATTGGTTTTGGAGAGGATGGTTTTATACCACCGATTTTAATGATATTGGAATAAAAAAAGTAAACACTTATAGAATTACAGACAAGCACACTAAAGAAATTCTAGAACTGGCAGCACAATACAATATTCCTGTTGACAGAATTAGACCTGGAATATTTTTAACCACTGAAGAAATTACAGAAGGGGAACCTACCAACCCTTTAGATATTAAAATATTAAAAGAGTATTTAGACACCTACAAAGGAAAAGCCGATAACTTGACAATTCCTACATACTTCTATGAAATTACTTTTGAAAAACCTGGAGGCTTAGTAATGCCTATTCTTGTTGAATATACTTATGAAGATGGGACTAAAGAGCAGAAAACATACCCTGCTCAAATTTGGCGTAAAAACGACAAAGAAGTAAGAAAAATTGTAGTTTCTAATAAAAAAATAAAAAGCATTGTTGTAGACCCTAAACTTAAAACTGCCGATGTTGATTTTTCTAACAACGTATGGCCTAAACCTACACAATCCCTTTTTGACATGAAAAAAGCTTCTTTTGGAATAAAATAAACCTAAATAAAAAGAGCGTTTTTGAATCATCAAAAACGCTCTTTTTATTTATTGAAAATGTAACACTAACTAATTCACTTCTAAGTAATCTTTTACTCCATTGTTATCAGAATCATTTAACTCATCTTTAGTAAGTATCCTGTCATTATCATCATCAGCATCTAAATGATCAGAAACCCCATCTCCATCTGTATCATTAAAAGAAACCGCTCCATTTGATTCAACCGTAATTTCATATTTACTCGGCACCCCATCCAAATCAGCATCTGTTAAGTTTACCAAATGCAACTCTATTTTAAAAATTAGTGGAGAGCTACTAGGTATATCATTTTGTGTTGCGTTTCTATACGCCAAACCTGAGGGAATAAAAAGATACCCCTCTCCATAATCTTCAAATTCAAAATCAGCTCCATCTAACAACAAAGTTTTTTTACCACCTTTAAATTTTTGAAGGCCGTATATCCATCCAGTAATCATATCTGCTAAATTAAACCAAGTTGGATGTTGAACGTTAGAATCAAATACAGTTCCATCTAACAACATTCCAGTATAATTCACAAAAACAGAATCTAAAGCAGTTGGATATCCATATGCTATAGAAGTATCTGTATCTCCTTTGGGTACATCTATCCCATCATTAATTTTCAAATAAAACATCGTATATGTTTCATCTACTCCAGATACAGAAATACCAGAAATCGTATCTAAAGAAACTCCTTCTGTTTGAACAGACAATGCTATTTGTGTTTCCTCATCAGTAATAAGATCAACTGTCTTTGTAGTACTATTGTAATAATGCTCATCAAAATATTCATCTAGCAACGCTAAATCAAGTGGTATTTGTCCTTCATGATCAAATGGAACAAACTCATCATCAGATGATTTATCACAACTGGCTATTCCTAAAATTACTCCTACAAATAGCACTAAAAATTTTATCTTTTTTATCATATATAACTCTCTAAAAAACACTTTTAAAACAAGGAAAAAACCTTAGAAATTAAGCTTCTACAACTTATTTTTTAAGAGTGCAAGTTAGTATTTTCTTACCTTTGTAAAAAGATTTTCCAAAAACTTTAACTTTTATAATGAGGATTGATAAATACTTATGGTCTATACGTTACTTTAAAACAAGATCTTTAGCTACACAAGCGTGTAAAAACGGACAAGTAAAGTTAAACGGCTCCAATGTAAAACCTTCTAAAGACATTTATATTGGAGAAAAAATTAGTATTCGAAAAAATCAAATCAATCATCAAATAGAAGTTTTAGATATTCCTAAAAGTAGACTCGGTGCTAAACTTGTAGATTTATACAGAAGAGACAATACCCCTAAAGAAGAATTTGAAACCTTAGAACTCTTAAAATATTCAAAAGATTATTACAGAAAAAAGGGAACAGGTAGACCTACCAAAAAAGACCGAAGAGATATTGATGATTATAAAGAAAATGATGTTGATGAGTTTGATGTAGATATTTTATAAACTCTTTTAACTTATTCTTTTATACCTCTTAAATTCCAATCTTTTTTTATCTTTGGATTTCTTAAAAGCCTTGCAATGACTAACTCTATTATACTTACCAACGAACAAATAATGCATAAAACTAAAAGGATTTCTTATCAAATCCTTGAAAGTAATATTCAAGAGAAAGAGGTTATTTTGGCTGGCATTACAGGTAACGGGTACACTTTTGCAAAAAAAATTCAAAAAGTTCTAAATGAAATTTCTGATATAAAAGTAATTTTATGTGAAGTTTTTATTGATAAGAAAAAACCTATTACCCCTATTACAACTTCTATTAAATCAGAAGCTTACCAAAACAAATCATTAGTACTTGTTGATGATGTATTAAGTTCTGGAACAACATTAATGTATGGTGTAAAACACTTTTTAGAAGTTCCTTTAGTACGTTTTAAAACAGCTGTTTTGGTAAATAGAAATCATAAAAAATATCCTGTAAAAGCAGATTTTAAAGGAATTTCTCTTTCTACTTCTTTATTAGAACATATTCAAGTAGAATTTTCTGAAAACTCAAAAGCTTTTTTAAGCTAAAACTCTTTTACAACTTTTCTATAATTTGGTTTGCAATCTCTGCTATAGATTTATCATTTACCTCTACAATATTGTTTGATTGCTCATAATAAGGAGCTCTTTCAAAAAGGTGTTTGGCTATAAACTCTTGTAAATTTTCGTCGGCTATACTTGCCACCAAAGGTCTTTTGCTCTTTTCAGACAACAAACGATTGTAAATTGTATGTATAGATGCTTTTAAATAAATTGATGTCGATTTTTCTAATATCAACTCCATATTCCCTGTAAAACAAGGAGTTCCTCCTCCTACTGATAATATAAATGAATCTGTACTTTCTAATAAAAATGTTAAGTACTCTGTTTCTTTTCTTCTGAAATATACTTCACCTTTTTCTTTAAAAATATCTGAAATTGTAGCACCTTCTTTTTCTTCTATAAAATCGTCTAAATCTATTCTTTTTAGATCTAATTTAGCAGCTACTTCATTTGCCACTGCCGACTTTCCGCTTGCCATATACCCTACAAATACAACTTTCATATTCCTCTTTTTAAAGTAATCTTTAGAAGGTGCAAATATCTTATAAAAAACAGCATAAAAAAATTGTAAAATAGAAAATTGCGATTATATTTGCACTCGCAATCAAAAATTGCAACTGACCTGGTAGCTCAGTTGGTAGAGCATCTCCCTTTTAAGGAGAGGGTCCTGGGTTCGAGCCCCAGCCCGGTCACTAAAGCTTTTCTTCTATAGGAAAGCTTTTTTTATACATCATAATGCACACATGGCGGAATTGGTAGACGCGCGGGCTTGAGGGGCTCGTGTCCGAAAGGACGTGGAAGTTCGAGTCTTCTTGTGTGCACTTTTACACTTCACAAATTTTAGTGAAAATAAAACCGTTAAAAACGCATTACCCTACTACCTTGCTCAAAACTCTTTTGAGAGATTAAAAAGATGATTCCTAAAAATCGTGTTTCATGTAAAAATGAAACGTTTTAAACTGGTTTATCAATACCCTTTAAAAACTTACATTCAATCTTTTTAAAATCATATTTTTCGCCATTATACTTAATAATTTCAACCTCTGTAGCCGTTTTTTTCTTGTTTAAAGCTTCTATACTTTTTGAAGCGTCTTCTTCTACATTTTCTTCAAAATCAAAATTTTGTATAACTATATTAGATTAATATTCAGGATTAAAATCATGATTAGATGTTTCTCTTTTATTCGCAGCTTGTTTACAACGTTCCTTGTATGGTGTCGTAGCATCCCGAAGGGTGCTATGCACTATACATTTTGTTTTAAGTAGTTTTAATGTCTGACTATCCATATCATGAAGGTATATATCACACCATTCTTTCTTGTGAAATTATATTTTTTTAGCTCTAGCAAAGTTTTAGATTTTCTGAAAAAATGAGCAAGTACAATAAATCAAACATTTTTATAAAGCTAAGTAACTAAACCCGAGTAAGGAAATTGTCCCGTCAATCAAAATATTAAAATAATTGTCCGAATGCTTATCGGTTATCAGCCCTATGAGTAGCATTTGAATTAGAATCGCACCAATAGTAAATGGATTAGACACGCAGTAAGTTATTCCAATAGTAGAGACTGAAAGCAATATCAACGAGACTTTTTTTGTGTGACGAGAACCTACTATTTGTGGTATGGTTTGTTGAGTTGAAGGGTCAACTTTCAAGTCATTAATATCAAAAACAACTGCCACTGAGATAAAATAGAGATAGTGAGCAGGAATAAAGAAAAGTAAAAAATCCCAGTGGTAGATACCTTCATTTACCATTGGGAAGATAAGTATTACCAAAGTCCAGGTTATTGCAATTGAATGCGTCTTGATGTAGGATCGATCGCGTAGATTCTTATTGCCTATTCTTAGGACATAGAAGGCAGAAATCAATGCGCCACAACACATCAATAAGATGAGAGCATAATTAAGGCCGTTCATTAAGAGAACAAAGTAATATAAGCTCAATCCTCCAGAAATTAGGCTAGAGACAAATACCAGTTTTCGATGCGTAAATACCCATTTTAACCTTGGTGATGTAGAGTTTTTATTAACCTTGTATAATCGTTGACAATTATAAACACAGAAGGTTGAGAAAAAACCAAATAGCCCATGCTCTAAGTAATTATCAATTCCAGACATATTGGCGACACCTGCGGCAAGCGCATAAGCCGAAGTGGCTATGATTAAATTTAGATAGGTTAAGTACCCAAGTAAACGTCCAAGCAATTTCACAAGATAATATATTCCCTTTTCGAAGAAATTAGGCGAATAAATACAAAGACTTACTCTCTGATGATTGTGTAAAGAGATGGGTTCGCTTTTAGCCCCATTGGAGGTTTAATTCCAAGTTCTTCGCTCATTTTTTTAGAGGCACCCATAAATGATTTAGGGGTCTCCCAAACAGCAACATTTACCAATTGAAATCTCGCATCACTTTTCATAGATTGATGCAATTTTGTCGAGATATAACCAGGCTCCATTTTTAGAAAATCACGACAAGCTTCCCAATATTTTATTGATTCTTCCAATTTTTCACCCGGTACTTCAAAAGAATTTATTAGTGTTATGTGTTCTGATTTTAGTGTTTCCATAGATGATTTATTTTTTGTAATTGATTGATTACGTTCTTTATTGTTACACGATGCTGTGAGCACTATTGAAATGGCCACCAGACTAATTCTGGAAATAGTTAAAATATTTTTCATGATTAATTTTAATCTTGTTAGTTCTCAATTATTTGATGAATGTAATGTTTGACTCACTTTATGTCAGCTTATTTATGCGGTTTTGGATAGTTTGCTAAAGTTCCAACGTTGAAAAGGTGCTCAAACTGTATTTTAGGTAGTTTTGATTCTAAATCAAGAATTTTTTTATCGGAAAAGGCGTTGCGTAATGACTCAAGATTTTCCCATGTACTGTGAGCCAATACTAGTTTAGAATCGCCAACTCCTTCACTTAAGTACCCCGAAACGAAACCTGGTTTTTTACTCATTTCAATAATGAGTTGGTTCCATGCATTTTCTAAATCTTTAACACTAGAAGCATCAACAACATATCCTTGTATTGATATTATTTTGCCTTTATTTTCTGTATTGAATTGTTTGAAAGCATGATGGTGCTGAGGTGCACATCCAATCATAGTTAAACTAATGATTGCGAAAAAAGTAAATTTCCAGATAGTTAGTCTATTCTTTATGTTATGTGTCATTGATTTCGTTTTTAAATTTTACAATTATGTTTTTAGGTACACTTTGTACTATTCTTATTGTTCAGTTCTTAAATCATTCATATTCAACTCAGATGATGTAGTACTTGAGATGTATTTAATCATACCTAATGCGGCAAAAAATGCTGAGAGAAAGCTGAAAACGATTCGAATAGCATGTAGGTTAGCCCATGTGTTTATGGCTTCCTTCACGTCTTTCAACTCTATTGTTTTAGAAACAAAAGACTCATTTGCTTCAATAAAAAAACTAAAGGTGATCACCATAATTCCAAGAATGAAAGCGTAAGAGATGGCCCAGTAATTTCGACTTACATGAGTTTTCCATGTTAGGAAAATGGAAGTGAGAGGGATTAACATGCTCAACTTGACAAATAGACCAGTAGTTGCTGTTATTCCTGAAGAGTAATTTGAAAACCAGTTTAGAAAATCTTCAGATGGAAGTTGTTTCCAAAAAGGAACAAGAGAGGTGTAAAGCATAAGCATTGATCCTGCAAAACCAGCAATACTTATAACGCTCAAAATTTGTACTAAAAGTTTTATTTTCTTCATTTAAGAAATTCGCTTTAAAGCGTTTTTTTTGTGTTTAATGTTATATCTGATTACGCCTGCAACATGCATAAACAATAGCACCATCATAAGGACAGAAAGAATGTTGTGAGCTTTTAAATACATGATTTCAGCTCGAGGCAGAATTAATTTAGGAGATGAAGAGAAGATAGCATCAATATATCCTCCAAGAATAAGAGTAATAATTCCCGATGCGCCTATTATCAATAGCAGTACATAGAAGGATCGATGGATTGCTGATGCAAGGAAGTCGTTGAATTTTGATCCTGTGTTTAAGTGCGGGGGGGCGTTTTTTTGTGAAAAATAAAAAGCTTCTTATAAGTGTGAGTATAAAAACGATACTCCCTAATACCGTATGTATCTTAATGAGATTTAGTTTATCAGAGAGCTCTATATCTGCCATATATTTTCCCAAAGGAAATAGGCTAATAATAAGTAAGGCTGAAATCCAATGTATGACAATAACTCCTTGTGCATATTTCTCTGGTAAGCTATCCGATATTTGTTTCATGATAATAATTGTTAAATACAATAGTTGCTATAGCAAATATAATATAAAAAAATTATCTGACGAGATTGTCAATTATTTTTTTTGCTATACTATTGTACATTTCCATCTCGCTATCATCTATACTTTTCGTTGCTCTTAGAAGGACTGCTTTCGCCAGTGGTTCAATCAGATCTCGAACTTCTATACCTTGATCTGTGATATAGACTTCCCAAATTCTTCTATCAGAAGGGTTCGCCTTTCTATGTATCAGTCCCTTATTCTCAAGCTTATCAATTATACGTGTGATATTTGTCGCATCTTTGAACGAAGCTTTAGCTAATTCTTTTTGAGTAATGCCAGAATTTTCTTTAAGTCTATTGAGAACTGCCCATTGCTCAGGAGTGATGTTGATATCATTCTTTTTTATGGTTTCTGTGAATTCTCTTTTTAGTAACAACCCAACAATATGTGTTAAATAACCAGCAGATTGATTTAGGAAAGACTCCATACAATTCTTTTTTTATTTACAAAGGTAACTTATTTGTGATTAAGTTCATCTTTTAAAGAACTTCAACGGCTGTGTCGATGTAATTACTTACAACGTTTTGGCTATGCTCTCGTAGTGTAGCTTTAGCGGAACTATGGAGTATAGGTCGTGTTATGTGTTTTTAAATTATAGAACTATGTTATTAGAAAAAGGAATACCAATAGATTTATTAAAACAAGCGTATTGGTTTAGGGCATCAAACCAAAACATATATTGTGTAACGTTGGAATACACGTATTCAAAAAAAGATGGGGATTTGAATAGTGTAAAAGCAACTGCAAGTGAAATAGATTGCAATTATATTGACAATGATGTTGATATAACAAAAATAAAAAACGGTGAAAAAGTAATTGGTTTTAGCTTATTTGATGATTGGGTTTTAGAGATTGATATTTGGGGTAAATACTTCTTCCCGAAATTTAATGAAGAAAAAAACCAATGGTATCATAACTGTGATGATGAAAATTCTCAATGTTTAGATGACTTTAATTTCATCTTAAAAGAGACATACAATATAGCTATGGAAGTTAGTGGTTTAAAGACCTACTAATTACACATAACAACTGGATAAACACACTAGTGTGTTTATTTCCATTATGTATTTATTTGTTTTTTATCCAAATATATAGAATTCTTTCTCTTCAGACTAGCCCATCCCATTACCTAACACACAACTTTTAGAAAGACTTCTTTTTGTTTTTAGCGCATCACCTGCCCCCACTTTTGAGCACACCTATTAGCACAGGAATAAGCTCAACGGAATAACAAATCCATAAAAAAACCATGGTTATAAACTTTTGTTTAGTAAATTAGTCAGCCAAACTTAAAAAATCACAGAACGCACTAAAAATAGTGCCATTCATTTAACCACTTTAAAATTATCAATGAAACAAGAAAAGGAAAAAACTTATAAAGAACAGCGTAAAAAGTCTTCTGAGTTTAAAAGCAGAGATGAGTATTTAAAACATGAACTCTTAATAATGAAACTTCGTCGTTGGAAAATTCATTTACCTTTTAGAGATTATCATGTAGAATTTGAAGATTTAGTTCCTGCCTTGGCCGCAACTATTGGTAAAGTAGTAATGGTTACTGCTATGGTAGCTGCATTTGCCAATCAATTTGGACTTTCTCCTGAATTTATTGCAGAAAATGTTCGTTATGAACTGTTAATTGCTGGAGGTATTTTTGTAATTCTTTTTTCTGCCATTTTAAACCCTAGAGCCAACCTAGCTGGTACACATGGACCAATGATCCCTTTAATCCCTATTATTGCTGCTGCTGGTGGACATCCACTCGCCTTAGGTATTCTTATAGGTGTTTTTGGACTTATACTTAGTATTACTAAAGGAGGTTCTAAACTTATGGAACTAACAGGCGTTGGTGTACGTGGTGGCCTTCTAATATATCTGGGAGCTGTTGGGCTTATCAGTCAGATTACAAAATTAGAGAATTGGGGAGCCGATTCAGACACAAGTATTGCTGCATTTACTGTAATAGGTGCTACATTACTTATTTATACAATTTTAGCACGTATTAAAAAGAGATGGCTTGCCATTCCTCTATGTTCTACAATAGCAGGTATTATTGCTTTTTCTATGGGAGCTCATTTTGAATTTACAACTGAACCTGGACTTCCACACATGAATCCATTATGGTGGTGGGGAGAAGATACAGGGTGGCAATTAGGATGGCCTAATTTAGGTCATTATGTTGCTGTTATTCCTTTCGCTATTCTTGCTGTTGCTATGTGGTCTCCTGATTATTTAGGACACCGTGTTTTCCAAGAGCTAAACTACCCTAAAAAGGCAAAAGATGTACTTATGGATATTGATGATACAATGACTGTAGCCTCTGTTCGCCAAATGGTAGGAACAACATTAGGAGGAGGTAATATTGCTTCTTCTTGGGGAACCTATATGATTCCTGCTGCTATTGCTAAAAGACCTATTCCTGGAGGAGCTTTACTTACTGCATTGTTATGTGTTTTAGCCTCTGTTTTTGGATACCCTATGGATTTAGCCATGTGGGAACCTGTACTTAGAGTTGCTCTTATTGTTGGGGTATTTTTACCTTTACTTGAAGCAGGAATGCAAATGGTAAACAAAACAAGTGATTCATTAAGTGCTGGTACATGTATTTTTGCTTGTGCTTTTGTAAACCCCGTTTTTGGTTGGGCTTTAACAATGCTACTTGATAATTTAGGATTGATTGGAGACCAAGAAAGAGCAAAAAAACTTTCTTTAAAAGAAAAATTAATTATACCTGGTGCTATGTTTACCGTTTGTGTAGTTGCCTTGGCATTAGCTGGTCAATTACCTGGTATACCTGGTATTTTCTAAAAAAACATTTCTGTAATAAATCTATTTAAGATAGCCAATAACAACTTTCGTTATTGGCTATCTTTTTTGCTAAAAGTCTTAATACCTCCCTACCATTAACTTCTATTTTTAAGGCCTTCAGTATCCTATATTTATACGATTATCACTATACTTGCACTATGCAAAAAGTTGTAATTACATTTTTATTAGTCCTGTCTGTATGTACAAGTAATTATGCTCAAGAACAGGAAGAAAAAGAAATTGTATTCTTAAAAGGACAAATTTTAAATTCAGAAGAAAAGAAACCGCTTTCAGGAGCACATATCATAAACCTGAATACTATTTTAGGTGCTTCTGCTGATATTGACGGAAAATTTCAAATACGCACTGCAGTAAACGATACTCTTATGATTTCTCATATAGGGTACCAAACCATAAAATTACGCATTAGCAACGATTTACTTAAAGGTAATGAACTCTCTATTTCTCTTCATGAAAAAAGAAGTGACATAGATGAGGTTGTTGTAAAATCACACAAGCTTATAGGAGTTTTAGAAGTAGATATTAAATACATTCCTAAAGACAAATATTCTAGAATTCATATTGATGGGCTTCCTCAAACTTACGAGCTAAAAGCTTCTAAGCCTAAAAGTATGACCTCTTTAACTGCTGCTCTTTTTAACCCTGTTGATTTTATGTACAATACATTTGGTAAAAAACCAAAGTCATTAAACAACCTTAAAAAGTTAAAAACTCAGGATGAAACTAGAGAAATTTTAAGTGAACAATTTGACAGAGAATTGATGTTAGAGTACCTTGAAATGGATGAAAATGAATTAAAAGAACTCTTAGATGAATGTAACTACTCTGAATATTTTGTAAAAACAGCGAGTGACTTGCAAGTAATCGAGGCAGTACTTGACTGCCACGAAAATTACAAAGCTCTTAAAAAGGGGTCTCTTCAGATGGAAGATAAATAAACTGAACTATGAAAAACTTTGGTTAATCATAGTACTCAGCTTTCTCTTATAGTCTTCTTCTAACCACTGAATATAATTCTTAGTACTTTTTATGATACAATAAGAATATTGTTTGATACGGTCTGAAATTTCTTCTTCTAATAATCTAGATAGAATACGTGCATCAAATACATCTTCACTATTTTCTACACAAATTTTAGTATGTTGTTCTATAGATTTATCTAAAACAATTTTAGATTTTAAACCTAACTTAATTGCCTTGTCATATTCTCCTTTTATATCAAATGAGAATTCTGTTGAATTAGGAAATTCTGCTCTAATTTCTGGAGGTAATGAATAACTAAACTGACGCTCAATATCCTCATCACAAATAAGATTTTCTAAATAGTATGTAGGCGAACTAAATATTTTTTTCCAGTTCATAGGTGCTCCCCACAAACCAAATCTAGCACAGTTATTTCCTAAATCTAATACTGTAAATTCTTTCTTGTTTTTTAAAACACGAGACCCTCTACCAATCATTTGGTAGTATAAGGTAATCGATTTTGTTGCTCTATTTAAAATAATAGTTTCTACAGATGGTTCATCAAAACCTGTAGTTAAGATTCCTACAGAGGTTAAAATTGCATCTGGAGTTTCTTTAAACCACTTTAAAATTTCTTCTCGTTCTTGTTTTGAATGTGTATTATCTAAATGACGAACATCGTATCCTTCTGCCTTAAAAGTTTCATAAACTTGGATAGAAGTATTTATTCCGTTATTAAAAATCAATGTCTTTTTCCCCTTTGATTTTTCTTCATAGGCATACAGTAACTTTTCTTGCATCAAGTTATTTGAATACAATTCTTCTGATGATTTTACTGTATAATCTCCATTGATACCTACCTTTAATGTTCCCAAGGCTACATTATAGGTATAAGTGTTTGCTTTTGCGAGGAAACCTCTTTCTACTAATGATGATACCGGTTCTCCTACCAACAACTCATTATAGATTTCATTCATTGGAAGTTTCATGTTTGAACTCAAAGGAGTTGCTGTTACTCCTAGAATAAAACAGTTATCAAAATATTTAAACAGCTTTCTGAATGAGTTATAATGTGCCTCATCAATAATTACCATTCCTATTTTATCTAACTCTAACTTGTCATCATTCAAACGGTTTTTTAATGTTTCAACCATTGCAACAAAACAACTATAGTCATTCTGATCGTATAGTTCTTTTACATTACTATTGATAACTTTATTTTTAACATTAAAGTCTGACAGCATTCTTGAAGTCTGGTTACATAATTCTATTCTATGTGTTAGAATTACAACCTTTTTCCCTGTTTCTTCAATAAACCTTCTTGCTATTTCAGAGAAAATAACAGTTTTTCCTCCTCCTGTAGGCAATTGATATACCAGATTGTATTTATCTGGATGTTCATCTAAACGAGCAAAAACTTGGTTAATTGCCTCTTTTTGATAATCATACAATTCTTTTCTTACTGGACTTTTAGGAGCTGCTTCTATATTCTCTATCAAAATGTATCTATTTTAAAAACGCTGCAAAATTACGTACTTTATTAAGTTTAAAGAAACACTTTAACAACTATTATTTATAAATATAATAACTCTTAACATCTGTCTTTATTCTTAAAAAAACAACAAGCTCCAGTTATAGCTACACAAAGCTTTACTTTTAAACAAAGTTATCCCCATAACACATAAGACATTGATTTTCAGTATTAAAACCAAAAATCCCAACAACAATAATAATGATTATCAAAATTATTTTAGTGTTGCGTTAGTATTCTTTGGAAGTAATAAATTTTTCCATTTTATGAATCCACCTCCTCCAGAAACCGCTTGGATATATTGGGAGGCACTTACCATTTCAAAACAATGACTTTGATTACGCTTGTAGAAATTTTAGCAAGGCTTTCTTTACTACTCAATAAGTACGTTGCTTTAATGATGTTAATTTTAATGAGTGTATCTGTAAATACTTTACTTTATCATTTTACATTAGATCCTCAAAGCATTGCTATGGCAATTATATTACTTGTCTTAAATATTTATATGCTTGTTGATAATAAGAGTGTATATAAAGGTTTCTTAAGGTACATCTACTCTATAAAAAAGCCGCTTAGAATTCTCTAAGCGGCTTTTAAATAGTATTATTGGGTAAGTGTTATTATTTTACTTCCTCAAAATCTACATCTTCTACAGCATCTCCTTCTGCCTTAGCTTCTGGTTGTGCAGCTCCTGCATCTGCTCCTCCTTGTGCTTGTTGTGCAGCAGCTTGAAATTCAGCAGCAGCTCCTTGTAAAGCTGTATTTAAAGCTTCAATAGCTGTATCAATAGCAGTAATATCTTTAGCAGCATGTGCTGTTTTTAATTCTGCCAATGCAGCATCAATAGGTGCTTTTTTATCTTCTGGAAGTTTTCCTTCTACTTCTTTCAATTGACTTTCTGTTTGGAAAATCATTTGGTCAGCAGTATTTAACTTTTCAGCAGTTTCTTTTGCTTTTGCATCTGCATCTGCATTTGCTTCTGCATCTGCCTTCATTTTAGCAATTTCTTCTTCTGACAATCCAGATGAAGCTTCAATCTTAATTTCTTGAGATTTGTTTGTTGCTTTATCTACAGCAGATACTTTGATAATTCCGTTTGCATCAATATCAAAAGTTACTTCAATTTGAGGTGTTCCTCTTTGTGCTGGTGGAATATCTGTCAATTGGAAACGTCCAATTGTTTTGTTGTCTGCAGCCATTGCTCTTTCTCCTTGTAATACATGGATATCAACAGATGGTTGGTTATCTACTGCTGTAGAGAATACTTGAGATTTCTTTGTTGGAATTGTTGTATTTGCTTCGATCAACTTCGTAAACACATTCCCCATAGTCTCAATTCCTAATGATAAAGGTGTAACGTCTAATAACAATACATCTTTTACGTCTCCAGCTAAAACTCCTCCTTGAATAGCAGCTCCAATTGCCACAACCTCATCAGGATTTACTCCTTTATTTGGCTCTTTTCCAAAGAATTCTTTTACTTTTTCTTGAATTACAGGAATACGAGTAGATCCTCCTACTAAAATTACCTCATCAATTTCTGAAGTAGATAAATCTGCATCTTGTAATGCTTTCTTTACTGGCTCCATAGAACGTGTTACTAATTCAGCAGCTAATTGCTCAAATTTTGCACGTGTTAATGTTTTTACCAAGTGCTTAGGTCCTGATGCTGTTGCTGTAACATATGGTAAATTGATTTCTGTTTGTGCAGAAGAAGATAATTCTACTTTTGCTTTTTCAGCAGCTTCTTTTAAACGTTGTAAAGCCATTGGATCTAAACGTAAATCTACTTGCTCATCGTTGTTAAACTCTTCAGCCAACCAGTCAATAATTACTTCATCAAAATCGTCTCCTCCTAAGTGTGTATCTCCGTTTGTAGACAATACTTCAAAAACTCCTTCTCCAATTTCCAAGATAGAAATATCAAAAGTACCTCCTCCTAAATCGTATACGGCAATTTTTTGATCTGTTCCTTTCTTATCAATTCCGTAAGCCAATGCTGCTGCAGTAGGCTCGTTGATAATTCTTTGTACTTTTAAACCAGCAATCTCTCCAGCTTCTTTAGTTGCTTGACGTTGTGCATCGTTAAAGTATGCTGGAACAGTAATAACTGCTTCAGAAACATCTTGTCCTAAGTAGTCTTCAGCTGTTTTTTTCATTTTTTGAAGTGTCATTGCTGAAACTTCTTGTGGTGTATACAAACGACCATCGATATCTACTCTTGGTGTATCGTTATCTCCTTTTACTACTTTGTAAGGTACTCTACCTACTTCTGATGTACATTCAGAGAATTTATTTCCCATAAAGCGTTTTACAGATGCAATCGTTTTTGTAGGGTTTGTTACTGCTTGTCTTTTTGCAGGATCTCCAACCTTACGTTCTCCTCCTTCAACAAATGCCACAATAGATGGCGTTGTTCTTTTTCCTTCTGCGTTAGGTATTACAACTGGCTCATTTCCTTCCATTACAGAAACACAAGAGTTTGTTGTCCCTAAATCGATTCCGATAATCTTACTCATAATTTTTATATTTAATATTTTATAATCAATTTTATGTTTAGTCAATAGTCAATCTTTATGCCAAGAGAAACTTTTTCTCTTTTTGACATATTTCATGACGGCAAGCTCCTTAAAAAATGACAGGATGACATATTAAAATAAAAAAACAAGACAAAATGAAAGATTCACTACTCTAAAACACTTCCTGTAGATCCTTCTTTTGTTTTTGAAAGCTTGTATATCGTATCTGGATACAAACCTTTTTCTAATATATGTGATACATATATAATAGTAGTATTGGACTCTTTGGCAAACTTATTTACCAATGCTGTAACTAATGCCGCATTTTCTGTATCTAAACCTGAAGTTGGTTCGTCTAATATTAATAAGGGCGGATGCTTTACCATAGCTCTGGCTATTAGTACCAAACGTTGTTGTCCTAAAGAGAGGGTTGCAAAGGTTTTATGGGTTACATCTGACAATTGAATCAAATCTATCCACTGTTTTGCCAACTTTATATGTATATCTAACGGTTTTACATACAACCCTACAGAATCGTAAAAACCCGATAAAACCATATGTAATACTGAATGCCTTCTATTAAATAGTTCTGTAATATTAGGAGTAAAGTAGCCTATTTTTTGTTTGATTTCCCAAACATTTTCCTCGGTTCCTTTTAATTTATCAAACAATACAATGTTTTGTCCATAAGCTTTATGACTGTCGCCTGTTATTAATGAAAGTAACGTTGTTTTTCCTGTTCCGTTTTCTCCTACCAATTGCCAAAACTCTCCTAACTTAATTTCCCATGTTATATTTTGTAAAATGGGTTTTCCATAAAACTTTACACCTACGTCTGCAAGTTTTACAAACGTTTTATAGTTGTATACATATTTTGTAGTGGTTTCTGGAATGGAAATTTCTGAGAAAGTTGCTGCTGTATTTTCCAAAAAATGGGTAACTGATTTTTTATAGGGTATCAATTCTTGATTTATACTCAACTTATAAAAATGCTTTACAAACGAAAATAGTTCTTGCTCTTTTCTAACAACTTGAATTATTGTTGTTTTTTGAGCTACTTCTATAAGTAAAGCTTCTAGCTTTTCTCGATTTTGAACATCTAAATTTTCATAAAAATTTTCTACTACTAAGTAATCTCTTTTTAAAGAAAGTAAGTAATTTAATACTGCTATTTTTCTTTCTCCACTAGACATGGAGCGTAATGTTTGCCCTTCTCTTTCAAAAATAACAGAGGTATCCCTACGAGCTTCTTCCTCAACCATACTTTTTAAAGTGGCTTCTGAAAAAAAGGCTCCTTTGTAGTTTTTATTTTTAGACAGGTGTTTTTCTAAATCTAAAACAGAATTTTGAAAACTGAGGATTGCAAAATGGTTTTGTATTGAAAATTTCATCCCTTTAAAATACAAAAGTTATTACAACAATAATGCTTAACAAAGAATGTATTTATCTAGTAAATACAAATTCTTTTTCTGAAGATAATTCCTCACTATAAGCGTAATCACCATAATTGAATCCTTTTAAAGACTCTATATCATTTATATTATTATCTATGATATAACGCACCATCATACCTCTTGCTTTTTTAGCAAAAAAACTGATCATTTTTAACTTCCCGTCTTTATAATCTTTAAACTGAGGTGTTATTACTGTACTGTTTAATAGTTTGGGGTTGATAACTTTATAGTACTCATTACTTGCCAAATTTACCAAAGGTTCTCCTTCTTCCATTTCAGCATTTAAATATTCTGTTATTTGTGCATCCCAAAACTGATACAGATTATCTTTTCGTCCTATTTTTAATTTGGTTCCCATTTCTAAACGATAGGGTTGTACTAAATCAAACGGTTTTAAGATTCCGTAAAGGCCTGAAAGAATTCTTAATTTACTATCTAAAGCTTCTAACTTTTCTTGTGGTATAGAATAGGCATCTAACCCTACATATACATCTCCTTTAAAAGCATATACTGCTTGTCTTGCATTTTCTAAAGTAAACGGTAATTTCCAATCTTGATTTCGTTGCCAGTTCAATTCTCCTAATTTTTGAGAAATTGACATTAATTCAGATAACTTTTTAGGTGATTTCTTTTTTAATACCGTTGTTAACTTTTCAGACTTTTCTAAAAAACTAGCTTCACTAACACGAGTTGTTGGAACTGTAGTTTCAAAATCTAATGATTTTGCTGGTGAAATAACTATTTTCATAATAAAACTAACTTTTAACGATTACTTGTCTAAATCTTCTTTTGTATTAATGGTATAATTTCTCCATTTCTCCAATGCTGCTTGAATATCTTCTGGCACTTCAGAGTCAAAACGCATCATTTCTTTTGTTACTGGGTGTATAAACCCAAGTGTTTTTGCATGTAGTGCTTGTCTAGGTAATGTTTTAAAACAATTCTCTACAAATTGTTTGTATTTGGTAAAAGTAGTCCCTTTTAGTACTGCATCTCCTCCATAACGAGCATCGTTAAACAAGGTATGTCCAATGTATTTAAAGTGTGCTCTAATTTGATGTGTTCTTCCTGTTTCCAATCTACATTCCACAAGGGTTACATAATTAAAACGTTCTATTACTTTGTAGTGAGACACTGCTGGCTTTCCAAAATCACCATCTGGAAAAACAGACATTTGCAACCTGTTTTTTAAACTTCTCCCTATATTTCCCTCAATTGTTCCTTCATCCTCTTCTACATTTCCCCAAACCAAGGCATAATACACACGCTCTGTTGTTTTGTCAAAAAACTGTTTTGCCAAATGAGTCATTGCCTGTTCTGTTTTGGCAATCACCAACAAACCACTGGTATCTTTATCTATTCTATGCACCAAACCTGGGCGCTCATTGCTATTGGTAGGTAGGTTTTCTATATGATGAATTAAACCGTTTACCAAGGTTCCACTATAATTTCCGTGTCCTGGATGCACTACCATACCTGCTGGTTTATTCACCACCATTAAAACATCATCTTCATAAACAACATCAATAGGAATGTCTTCTGCTACTAATAAATTTTCATGTGGTGGATGCTCTAAAACAACACGTATAACGTCTTTTGCCTTTACCTTGTAACTTGATTTTACTGGGACATCATTTGCTAAAATATTTCCATTTTTTGCTGCTTCTTGAATTTTATTTCGAGTAGCGTTTTCAATAAAATTCATTAAAAACTTATCTACCCTTAAAGGCACTTGTCCATCTGCAGCCACAAATCGGTAGTGTTCATATAAATCATCCTGCTCCAAATCATCCGATCTTTGTTCTTCTAACATATTAGTATCTTTTACCATTTCCTAAAACCAAATCAATCACTGAATTTTTCGCTAATTTATCTCCTTGATTGATTTCTTTTCCTCTAAATTTTAATTTTCGCACCACATTTTTTCCAATATCTGGCACATAAAAATACTCTCCTACCACAAAACCTACTGCACGTAGCTGTGCTTCTACTTCATTTTTAGTTTTTCCGTAGAACTCCTTAATTTCTACATCTCCATATTTTGATGGATTCAATGTCAAATAAAGTTTACGTTTTTCTTTTACAAAAGTTCCTTTTTCTGGACTTTGTTCTATAACAGATTTTATTGGGTAAGATGGGTTAAAACTCGCAGAATCTATTACCTCGAATCTTAAATCCAACTCTTTTAAAATTGTATCTACTTCAGACAATGATAGTCTTGACAAATCTGGAACTCTAATTTTTTGATCGTGGTGTGTTGTTACCGATAACCATACTGATGCACCAAAAATACCAACTGCTACAAGAATGACAGCAATAACTATTTGCTTTAAAAAGCGCTTGCTCATCATAAATTTTATAAGACTCATACTGTATTCAATTTTGAACAAAGATATAAAACGAATAGGTTTCCTTTTAATTTATTATTTGATATTTTTGAGCTCATTTTCACAAGAATACCATGAAAAAAAACATAGCTGTTATCATGGGAGGATACTCCTCTGAATACAAAATTTCAATTACTAGCGGAACGGTTGTATACAAGAACATCAACACTTCACTTTTCAATCCTTATCAAGTACATATTTTACAAGATAAATGGGTAGCATTGGATAATGATGGTAATGAATACCCAATTAACAAGCATGATTTTTCTACCAAAATAAACGGAAGCAAATTAACTTTCGATTTTATATTTAATGTAATTCATGGTGCTCCAGGTGAAGACGGTTCTTTACTTGCTTATTTTGATTTGCTTAACATACCTTATAGTTCAGCTCCTTTTTATCAAATGGCACTTACGTTTAATAAAAGAGATTGTTTAAGTGTTGTAAAAAATTATGGCATAAACACGGCTACCTCTTACTATTTAAATGAAGGTGATTCTTTTGATATAGATACGATTCTTGATAAAGTAGGAATTCCTTGTTTTGTAAAACCTAACAATGCTGGTTCTAGTTTTGGTATTTCAAAAGTAAACACAAAAGAAGCTTTTTTACCTGCTTTAGAAACTGCTTTTAAAGAAGATTCTGAAATTTTAATAGAGTCCTTTTTAAATGGTACAGAGGTTTCCGTAGGTGTTATTCAATATAAAAATGAAACTATTGTACTTCCTATCACAGAAATTGTTTCTGAAAATGATTTCTTTGATTACGAAGCTAAATATGAAGGAAAATCGCAAGAAATTACACCCGCAAGAATTTCTGAAACTCAATTAGAAAACGTTACCAAAACCGCTAAGCATATTTACAAAGCGTTGAATATGTCTGGTTTTTCTAGATCTGAATTTATTTTTATCGAGGACGAACCTTACTTTTTAGAAATGAACACCGTACCTGGTATGACAGAAGCCAGTTTATTACCTCAACAAGCAAAAGCTGCTGGTATTTCATTAGAAGCCCTTTTAACAGATACCATAGAACGTTGTATCTAAACCAGAAATAGTATCTTTGACTTAACAACAAATTCAATAATATGAAAAAAGCGGTATTTCCTGGATCTTTTGACCCTATTACTTTAGGGCATATTGATATTATAAAAAGAGCTTTACCTTTATTTGATGAATTGGTTATTGCTATTGGCATCAATGCTGATAAGAAATATATGTTTCCTCTTGAAAAACGTTTGGATTTTATAAGACAAACTTTTGCTGATGAACCTAAAATAAGGGTTGATACATATACTGGATTGACCGTAAATTATTGCAAAAAAATTGACTCTAATTTTATATTAAGAGGATTGAGAAATCCTGCTGATTTTGAGTTTGAAAAAGCGATTGCTATTACCAACAGAAAACTTTCTGGTATTGAAACGGTATTCTTATTAACCAGTGCCGAAACTTCTTTTATCAGCTCTAGTATTGTTCGAGATGTTTTAAGAAATAATGGTGATGCTTCTTTATTTGTTCCTGAAGGAATTTTATAACAGCATAAACAAAAATACAGCGTATCCAAAAAAGCGTAAAAAACGGAAAAGCCCTAAATAAACTGCCCATTTTATCGGGTATCTAGTAATACCACAAATCATCATTACTATTGAAAAAGGCACTGGTAATAATGCTGACACTACTACAAAAAAACCTCCCCACTTTTTCAAATTCGCAAACAACTCACCATATTTGTTAGTTGCCCAATTATGAACCTTAGGCAATAATGAGATTTTCATCCCTATAAAGTAAGACAACAACCCTCCTGAATAAGATAAAAAAGCCAGCAGACCTGTTAACAACCAAGGGTTCCAGCCATTTTGCATACTCAATTCTTTTGACCATACAATAAATAAATCTGGAGGCAACAATCCTAAAAAGGTTTCTGAAACTCCAAACAACGCAAAAACCGCCCAAGTATCAACCGTATCTACAATAAAAACAAACAATTCTTTTATCGTAATTACATAGCGTTCCATGATTACTATTGAAAGTCCTAACACTCCAAGAATAAGTAACAACTTAAACATATTTTGCCCTAAGAACCTGAATAACCCTGTTCTTCGCAAATAATGATAATACAGTTTAGAATATCTATTCATAAAAAAATTATTTAAGGTGATAAATTACCTAACAACATTTTCCCTTATAAGGGACTTGTATTACTTAGAATACAATCCTTTTGTGAATCGCTCAGGATCTGCAGCCAAATGATAACGTGGATCGTCGATGTCTTCAACAACAATTTCACGGAACTTATCATCGCTCTTATAGAGCAAAACCTTACACTCTTCACTCAAATGTTTCAACTTAATTTTCTTATTCGCAGCAATGTATTTATCTGTAATATTTGAAATAGCTTCTATAGCTGAATGATCACTTACACGTGACTCTACAAAGTCTATCTCAACTGAATCTGGATCGTTTTTAACATCAAACTTTTCGTTAAATGCTGTTACTGAACCAAAAAACAAAGGTCCCCAAATTTCATAGGTTTTAGTACCATCTTCTTTTACTCTTTTTCTTGCTCTAATCTTAGTAGCGTTTTGCCATGCAAATACTAAGGCAGAAATTATAACTCCTACAAACACCGCTATCGCTAAATCAAAAAATACAGTTACCGCAGAAACAACAATCAATACAAAAGCATCTGATACAGGTATTTTTCTAAGAATTCTAAAACTAGACCATGCAAAAGTTTCTATAACCATCATAAACATAACTCCTACCAAAGCAGCAATAGGTACTTGTTCAATATATTGATCTGTAAATAGGATAAAGGTCAATAAAGTTAATGCCATCATTATTCCTGATAAACGTCCTCTACCTCCTGCATTGATGTTTATTACGGTTTGACCAATCATACCACATCCTCCTGTTCCTCCAAACAAACCACTCACAATGTTTCCTGCTCCTTGCGCAATACACTCACGATTTCCATTTCCTCTAGATTCTGTTAAATCATCTACTAAGTTCATCGTCATTAATGATTCTATCAAACCAACCGAAGCGGCCAAAAATGCATATGGCAATATAAACTTTAACGTATCTAAATTAAATGGTAAGTTTTCCCACAGTTCTAAATTTGGTGTTGGAAATTCTCCTTTCAATCCTTTCCCTCCTCCTTCAATAATATAAGATCCTACAGTACTTACTTCTAAACCTCCAAAAATCACAACTGCTGTAGTTACTAAAATAGCGGTTAATGCTGCTGGAATCTTTGTAGTAACTTTAGGCAACAACCAAATAATAGCCATTGTAAGTCCTACCAAACCTAACATTGTATACAACTCTGCGCCATGCATTGGTATATTTATATACCTTTTTACCCCATCTGCAGCTACTTCTAATTCTTTATGAGAAAACATTCTCACCTGTGCCATAAAAATTACAATTGCCAATCCATTTACAAACCCCATCATTACTGGGTGTGGTATCAAACGTACAAAGCGTCCTAACTTCAAAACTCCTGCTCCTACTTGAATTAACCCCATTAAAACAACGGCTGCTAACAAATAAAAGTACCCCATATTTTCAACAGGCACATCAAACAACATTCCTTTAGAATGTCCTTCTGCAATCATACTCACAAAAATAACAGCTACAGCACCAGCAGCTCCAGAAATAAGCCCTGGTCTTCCTCCAAAAACTGCAGTAATCAAACCTATAATAAAAGCTCCTGAAAGTGCAACCAAAGGATCTATTTGCGCAACAAAAGCAAAAGCAACCACTTCTGGAATCATTGCTAAAGAAACGGTAATACCAGCAAAGATATCATCTTTGGTATTTGGAACTATTTTTCTAATAAAATCTGTCATTGCACTCCGTATTTTTTATGAAGTGCAAAAATACGGCTTATATTTATATTAACAATGCTACAGATAACGTTTTACAAACTATCTGTTTTAGAAAAGTAGTTTTATATTTTCGTAAGTGTTTTCAAGGGCTACAGAAATTTGCTCCTCATTTTTATACACAACCTCTGTAATATCTTCTTCTAGTTGTGGAATCAATTCACCTTTAAAAGAGGTTTTCATGGAGTACCAGTACGTAACTTTTAAACAAAGTTGCTCTCCATAATAAAACGAATGGTATGTAGTGGGTAACTTTTTCAGAATCTCCAATCCTTCAACTCCACATTCTTCCTCTACCTCTCTAATCGCTGCTACTCGCTTTTTTTCACCTTTTTCTATATGCCCTTTTGGTAAATCCCATTTTCCCAACCTATAGATAAACAACACCTCCTTATCCTCATTAAAAACCTTTCCGCCCGCAGCTTTCACCACTTTGAAGTTCTTTTTAAAATCTTTCCACGATTTTTTTAAGTCTTTACAAATTAGTAAAACTCCTTGTTTTAAGGAAGAATTAACTAACTCTAAGAGTTCTAAAAAGTTAATTTCTTCATATTTTACAACTTCAAAATTCTTGTATTCCTGAGTAGAATCTGTCAAGAAAATTGGTTTCTCATTCATAAAAACTTTATACATTTGCAGCATGATTTTGAACAAAGATACAGCAAAAGCTACAGCAAAATTGCTTTTACAAATAAAAGCAATAAAACTAGAACCTAAATCGCCTTTTACATGGGCTTCAGGATGGAAATCTCCTATTTATTGTGACAATAGGGTAACCTTATCTTTTCCTCCTATTAGAAATTTCTTAAAGGAAAACATGTCTAAAACTATTGTTGAAAAATATGGTAAACCTGATGTTATTGCAGGAGTTGCTACAGGAGCTATCGCAATTGGTGTTTTAGTTGCTCAAGAACTAGGTGTGCCTTTTGTGTATGTTAGACCTGAAGCTAAAAAGCATGGGAGACAAAATCAAATTGAAGGTTTTTTAGAAACGGGTAGCAATGTTGTTGTTGTTGAAGATTTAATTAGTACTGGTAAAAGTAGTTTACATGCCGTTGAAGCTTTAAATAAAGCCAAAGTAAATGTAAAAGGAATGATTGCTATTTTTACATATGGTTTTGATGTGGCTACTGAAAACTTTAAAAAAGCCAATGTAGATCTTACTACATTAAGTGACTACAACCACATGCTTGAACAAGCTTTGACTGATAATTACATCAACGAAACAGAATTAGAAACATTAAGCGCTTGGAGAAAATCTCCTAGTACTTGGAACAAATAATTCATCATGAAATTAGAAAGCAACAAAACAGCTGTAGCACAATCTGCAGAAAACGTTTTTAAACACCTTACTGCTTTAGAGAATTTTGACGCTCTAATGCCTGAAAATAAAGAGAAATTTGAAATAGATGGTGATTCTTTTATTTTTAGTTTGAAAGGAATGCCCGAAATTAGACTTGTGTTACAAGAAAAAACGCCTTCTTCTAAAATAGTTTTAGGATCTGCGAGTAGTAAGTTAGCTTTTAGTTTAGCTATTGATATTCGTGAAAACGGTACTGCAAGTGAGGTTCAATTATTTTTTAACGGAGAGTTTAATGCCATGATGAGTATGATGGTAAAAAAACCACTGACAAAATTTATTGAAACACTTGCTGAAAATATAGGAAAACTCTAATTTTTTAGAAATTGAATTTCTTTAACATCGTACTCTTTTATAAGTTCATTCTCTAATGTTACTTGAAGGCTACCTGAAGAAGAAACTCCAACTATTTTTCCCATAAAAACAACACCCTTACTATCTTTAAACATAGTAGGGGTTTCTTTTTTATACAAGTGATCTAAGTATTCTCTTTTTATTTCTTGAAAATTTTCAGGTACGCACCTATCTATTTCTTTTTTTATAGATTTCAAAAAAGATGCTAACAAGTTATCTTTATCGACCTCTTTCCCTAAAATATTTTTTAAAGAGGTTGCCTCTTTTAACTCACTTGAATAACACTCTTGATTCACATTGATTCCTATCCCAATAACAGAATAGTTGAGGTATTTTTTTTTAAAATTATTTTCTATTAAAATACCTCCTATTTTTTTGCCATCTGACAAAATGTCGTTCGGCCATTTTATCTTTAATTTTGGTAACTTATAAGTCAATAATACTCGAAACAACGCTAAAGAAGTCGCATAACTTAAATAGTTATTACCCGCTATTTCAAACTCACCAAACCGAACAAAAACACTAAAAGTCAAGTTTTTACCTTTTTCAGACTCCCATTTACTCCCCATTTGTCCACGCCCTTCAAATTGATTTTCGGCAGTAACAACTGTATAGTTTTCAATCAAACCTTTAAAAGCCATTTCTTTTAAAAAAGTATTGGTAGACCCAATGGTATTAAGTTTGATTATATGCATATAAGAAATATAATAAAAACAAGGTTATAATATAGTATGTTCGTAAGTAAAAAAACAATAACTTTGTTGCAAATTAAATGAAATTTAATGTCTAAAAAAAATACAAGTGCTGATCAACTAATTAGTACAGCCATTAAGGCAATTGAAGAGGTAAAAGGTGAAGATATACAACTGCTAGACTTAAGAGATATTGAAAATACCGTTTGTGATTATTTTGTTGTTTGTTCTGGAAACTCAAACACACAAGTAAAAGCTATTGCTAATTCTGTTCAAAAAATGATTGGTAAAGAATTGCAAGAAAAAGCTTGGCATGTTGAAGGTGAATCTGTTGCTGAATGGATATTGGTTGACTACGTAAACGTTGTTGTGCACGTATTTCAAAAACCTATTAGAGAATTCTACGACATAGAAAGTCTTTGGGGTGATGCAAACATTACCAAAATTTCTTCTTCTCTATAACTAACCTATTTAGTAATTTCTGAATTAAACATCTATGGCAAATAATAAAAAGGGGAATCTTAAAGACTCGAACTTCAAACCTAAATTCAATTTCTATTGGATTTACGGAGGGTTGTTTGTTTTATTATTGATATTCCAATATTTCAATAGTGGAAACTCTCTTCAAAAAGAAATCACTCAAAATAAATTCAATACAGTTTTAGAAAGCAATGATATCTCAAAAATCATTATTCTAAACAGAAGTATTGCTCAAATTTATTTAAAAGAAGATGCCTTTACAAAAGAAGAATACAAAAAGCAGGTAGCTGCTCCTTTTTTCAACAAAAACAATCCCGTTTTTGAATACAATTTTGGAGACCTTCAAAACTTTGAAAAAAAGCTAGAAGAGGCAAAAACTGATAATGGATTAACTTTTGATAAAATGAACGACGAGCGTACTGACTTGTTCGATACTATTTTATCTTATTTACCTTTTATATTTTTAATTGGTTTATGGATTTTCTTTATGCGCCGTATGTCTTCTGGTGGAGCTCCAGGTGCAGGTGGTGGACAAATTTTCAACATCGGAAAATCAAAAGCCAAATTATTTGATCAAGATCAAAAAGTAAAAGTTACATTTAAAGATGTAGCTGGACTTGAGGGTGCTAAAGAGGAAGTACAAGAAATTGTTGACTTCTTAAAAATGCCTGAAAAATACACTTCATTAGGAGGTAAAATTCCTAAAGGAGCCTTATTAGTTGGTTCTCCTGGAACAGGAAAAACTTTGTTAGCAAAAGCAGTAGCTGGTGAAGCTGGAGTTCCTTTCTTCTCTTTATCTGGTTCCGATTTTGTTGAAATGTTTGTAGGTGTTGGTGCTTCTCGTGTTAGAGATTTATTCAAACAAGCACAACAAAAATCCCCTTCAATTATCTTTATTGATGAAATTGATGCTATTGGTAGAGCTAGAGGAAAAAGCAACATGACTGGTGGTAATGATGAAAGAGAAAACACATTAAACCAATTGTTGACAGAAATGGATGGTTTTGGAACCGATACAAATGTAATTGTATTGGCTGCAACCAACAGAGCTGATGTACTTGATAAAGCTTTAATGCGTGCGGGTAGGTTTGACAGACAAATTTTTGTTGATTTACCTGACTTAAATGAACGTAAAGCTATTTTTGATGTGCATATGAAACCATTGAAATTAGGTAAAGATGTAAACTCAGAATTCTTATCTCAACAAACTCCTGGTTTTTCTGGAGCCGATATTGCAAACTTATGCAATGAAGCTGCCTTAATCGCTGCTAGAAAAGGAAATAAAAAAATACAAAATCAAGATTTCTTAGATGCTGTAGATAGAATTGTTGGTGGATTAGAAAAGAAGAACAAAATTATCTCTGCAAAAGAGAAAAAAAGAATTGCTTATCACGAGGCTGGTCACGCAACAGCTAGCTGGATGTTAGAACATGCTGCTCCTCTAATTAAAGTAACCATTGTACCTAGAGGTCAATCATTGGGTGCCGCTTGGTATTTACCTGAAGAAAGAATGATTGTTCAAACAGAACAAATGCTTGACGAAATGTGTGCTACCTTAGCAGGTAGAGCTGCAGAAAAAGTAATGTTTAACTCTATTTCTACAGGAGCTTTAAATGATCTTGAAAAAGTTACTCGACAAGCAAAAGCAATTGTTAGTGTTTACGGTTTAAACGAGAAGATAGGAAATATTACTTATTATGATTCTTCTGGACAAAGTGAATACAGTTTTTCTAAACCTTATAGTGAAGAAACTGCAAAAGTTATTGACGAAGAAATTTCTAACATTATTGAAACTCAATACCAAAGAGCTATTGATATCTTAACTGAAAACAAAGACAAATTGGTTACTTTAGCTGAGCTTTTACTAAAAAAAGAAGTTATCTTTAAAGACGATTTGATTGATATTTTTGGAAAGCGTCCTTTCGAAGAACTAGAAGCAGCAAACGATACTCCTGTAGAAGAACAAACTACTACAGAAAACAACGACAACAAAGTTATTGAAGAGTAAGTAGTACAAACTATCCCTCATTAACTATAGTATAAACTTTAAATGAGTTTTTTAAAGAAATTTTTTAAAAACAAAAAAGAATCATCTGTAGATAAAAAAATACAGGAGCAACCTGTATCTCTATCTACAGATGATTTATTTGTTCATAACTTCATCCAAAAAGGAGGTAAATTTTTATACTGCACTCAAAAAAGCGAGCTTATAGAAAACCTTAAAGGTATTCTGCTTGAGAACTCATGGAATAGCTTAACAAATATCAACAGCCCTCAACTAACAGAATTTTATAAAAATCTTACTGTTTCTATTGAAACTGAAAGATCTTCTAAAAGTCCTGTTTTTATAGATTGCGAACACTTAATATCTGATTCAGGAGGCATTCTACTGTCTTCTAATCAATTGAAAGACAATAAACTTTACGAACTGTCTTCAAATTTTATAGTATATGCAAAAACAAGTCAACTTGTAAAAAATATGGGAGAAGGGCTTACAGGAATAAAAAGTAATTGTACTCCAATACCAACTAATATTTGCGCTATAAATAACTATTCCAAAGAATTAGATGCTGATAATTTCATTGCTCTTGAAAACAGCAATTCTAAAAACTTATACTTACTTTTATTTGAAGATCTATAACTATGAACAATATGCTTACTAGAGCAATTTCGGGAATATTATTTGTAGCACTACTCATTTTTTGTATTGTATATAATCAATATACCTTTTTTGCCATTTTTTATGCTTTTATGCTTGTAAGTGTATTTGAGATTTCTAAAATGCTTCGCATCCAATCTTTTTGGAGCTATATCATAGCCTCCATTCTCTTTGGTTTTATAAGTTTTAACCTAAGTACTACAGCCCCCTTAAGCACTAGTATATTAGAAGCTGGTTTAATAATTACAGTTACAGGTATATTTATAGAACAATTATTTAGTAAAAACAGAATTGCCATTGATGAAATAGGTAAAATGTTACTAACCGTAACTTATGTCTCTATTCCATTTATAATTATCTGTAAACTTCCTTTTACCAATACAAATAACACCTTTGAAAGCAGTATTATATTAGGTGTTTTCATACTTATTTGGTCTAATGATACGTTTGCTTACTTAACAGGAGTTACTATTGGTAAAAACAAATTACTAGAGCGTATTTCCCCTAAAAAAACAATTGAAGGCTTTTTAGGAGGCCTTATTTCAACCATTATTATCGCTTATGTAATTTCAATAAATTTTGAAATACTTACAACCACACAATGGATGGTTATTGGTGGTATAATAGCTATCTTTGGAGTTTTAGGAGATTTAATAGCTTCTATGTTTAAAAGACAAACAGGGGTAAAAGATAGTGGAAAAATAATTCCAGGTCATGGAGGTGTCATTGATCGATTGGATAGTATTATCTTTGCTGCACCTATAATTTATATTTATTTAAAAATCACGTTAGAAAATGTTTCATAAAGAAGGCTTTGTTATTATCGGAATCACATTAATTAGTATTACAGCAGGTGTACTTCTAACAGATCATTTTATTCAAATACCTTGGCTACAAGGTATTCTATACTTAACATTATTAGTTGTACTAATATTAATTTTACAATTTTTCAGAAACCCTAAAAGAGCTACAAAATTAAGCGACTCTCATGTTGTTTCTCCTGTTGATGGAAAAGTAGTTGTTATTGAAGAGGTATATGAACCTGAATATTTTAAGGAAAAAAGACTTCAAGTATCTATTTTTATGTCTCCTTTAAACGTACACGTTACAAGGTACGGATTAAGTGGTATTGTAAAATTTAGCAAATACCATCCAGGAAAATACCTTGTTGCATGGCACCCGAAAGCATCTGAAGAAAATGAAAGAACTACAGTTGTTATCGAAAATAAAGTTTTTGGAGAGGTTTTATACCGTCAAATTGCAGGAGCATTAGCTAGACGAATTGTAAACTATGCGAAAAAGGACATGGTTGTTGAACAAGGTACAGATGCTGGTTTTATTAAATTTGGTTCAAGAGTAGATTTATTTTTACCTTTAAACTCAAAAGTAAACGTAGAACTAAACCAAGTAGTAAAAGGAGCTGAAGATATTATTGCTACTATTTAGTAAGAACACATAGATCAAGTTTCCTATGGAAAAAGACTTAAATCAGAAATTCAACGAAGCTGTAGAAACAGCTTCAAACATGACCGAAAAACTACCACAAGACGTCATGTTAGAATTTTATGCTTACTACAAACAAGCTACTAAAGGGGATAACTTTTCATTTAATGCCAATATAGCAAACGGAGGCGTTAGAAATGCTTTTAAGTTTAATGCATGGATGCAGCTAAAGGGAATCTCTTCTGAAGATGCGAAAAAAAAATATATAGAACTTGTTAACTTACATACCAAATAATAAAAACCATGAAAAAAACAATTACATCCATTCTTTTTGTACTTATAGCTTTAAATTTTTCTGCCTGTAAAAAAGAAGAAAAGAAAAAAGAAATTACTGCTACACAATACACAGTAAACAAATACAATACAGCTATTAACTGGACTGCTTTTAAAACTACAGACAAAGTACCCGTTAAAGGAAAATTTACAACCTTAAACATTACAAAAACTAAAAGTGGAGCTACTTTAACAGAAGCCTTAAATGGTGTTGAGTTTTCTATTCCTGTAAGTAGTATTTTCTCTAACAACCCAAGTAGAGATTCTAAATTACAGAACCTTTTCTTTGGGGTTATGAAAAACACTGAATTATTATCAGGTACAATTCACCTTACAGATAAAACTTCTGGATATGTTGATTTCTCTATGAACGGTGTTATTGAAAAATTAAATTTCACATACACGACAGGAGAAAAAACAATTGAGATAAAATCAATTATGAATTTAGATACTTGGCAAGCACAAGCTGCTGTTGCTTCTTTAAACGAAGCTTGTTTTGAACTACACAAAGGTGCTGACGGAGTAAGTAAAACATGGAATGAAGTGGCTATTGACATTACAGTACACTTCTCTAAAAAATAAGTCTAAAACACAATAAAAAACAAGGGCTAGAATTTTTATTCTAGTCCTTGTTTTTTTTATCTCTAAACCGTTTTCCTCTTCTTCTCAAAATACTCTAACAAAAAGAGGTTTCCAAAAAGCATTGAAAAAGCATAAAAAATATCTTCTACAGGAATTGTCCCCATACGAACTCCTAAATTTTCAGCATCATTATACCAAACTACTTGATCTTGAATAAAGGTTCCAGTTAAAACACCATTCACCCCAAAAAAAGGAATTAAAATTACTAGAAACACAGGTAAAAAACGTTTTAAAAGCTCCCTATTGTATACATAACCCACCATCAAAACCAGTAAAAAAGTTGAGAAATTGATGAAAGTGTAGATTCTCTCAAAGAAAAAAAGAATCATACAAATTCCTGTAAAAAAAAGGACTCCTATCACTGTTTTAAAAACAGAATTAGCATAATTAAAATCAGGAAAAATCTCATACAATGAATAGTATGTAAACACACAAGCATAAGGTATACAAATAAAAAAAAGCCATTCTTCTATTGGTAAATTCACCAAATCTACTCCCAACAAATAAACTAGATTAAACCCCCACACACCCAAGTCTGTAAACACAATATCCCAAATAATAAATACCGTTGTAACAATAAGTATAGAAAAAAGCAGGGATTTCCATTTTTTATAAAATTTCAATCTAGGGTGAAAGCTCACCAAAAAAGGAACAAGTAAAGATCCTACATTTAACAAAAGATACAAACTCTTCAACATAATAAGTGTGCTGGTTTATTTAAAATACTTGTAAGGGAACAAAAGCATTCCAAAGCACTCCCCTCCTTCTTTTCCTAGGTGTTTGTGATGCATTTTATGGGCTCTACGTACTGCTTTTGCATAACGTGTATTGGCATTTCTAAACAGCTTAAATCTTCTGTGTATAAAAATATCATGTACTAAAAAGTACGTAAGTCCGTAAGCAAATATTCCAATACCCACTGCCAGCCCATACTGAAAAATATCATATTTCCACAAGAGGAAACAACCAATACTTACCAAAGCATAAAAAATAAAAAAGGCATCATTACGCTCAAACCAAGAGTCATGATCTTTATGATGATGGTCTTTATGTAATACCCATAAAAAACCATGCATCACATACTTGTGCGTAAACCATGCCATAAACTCCATTCCTAAAAACGTAGCGATAAAAAATACTATGTGTACAAGAATCTCCATTACAGCAAATTTAATTGATATTTTACATAACTTCTTGTTAACAATTCTATCTTTTTAGAATTTGAAATACGAATACGTGTTGATTTTATTTGCATTGCTGGTGTATTGCTAATCTTAAGTAACAATTGCCTGTAATACCTATACGCTGTAAAAACACCAAATCGTGCCTCTATAGGAAGGCGCACAATCCCATTATACCCTTCTTCAAAATCTTTTTCAATATCTGCTATAATGGCTTCCTTAGAAACCTCATCCAACTCATTAAGATTCGTCTTTGGGAAATAGGTCCTATTCAAGACTTCAAAGTCCTCCTTTAAATCTCTTAAAAAATTCACCTTTTGAAATGCCGAACCCAATTTCATAGCCGCATATTTTAGGTTCTCGTATTTTTCAACATCCCCTTTTACAAAAACCCGTAAACACATAAGACCTACTACATCCGCAGATCCGTAAATATAAGCCTCGTATTCGTCTCTTGTTTTATAGATTGTTTTCTTTAAATCCAGACGCATGCTCCTCATAAAAGCCTCTACTTCTTCTATAGAGAGATTGTACTTATGGTAGGTTTCTTGAAAGGAATTTAATATTGGATTTAAACTAATCTTACTTTCTATGGCTGCATACATCTGTTTTTCAAAATCGTCAAACAGTGCTTCTTTATCATAATCATGGAAAGAATCTACTATCTCATCTGCAAAACGAACAAAGCCATAAATATTATATATGTCTTGACGGATTGATTTTCCTAGCATCTTTGTTGCTAAAGAAAAGGAAGTACTATACTCATTAGTCACATTCTTACTTGCAATGTAAGAGACTTTATCAAAAATATGCTTCATAACTTATTTTGTTTTACAATGTTTTACTATCAATTCTGCAACTAATTTTCCTGAAATTAATGACGGAGGAACTCCAGGACCAGGAACGGTTAACTGGCCTGTAAAATAAAGCCCTTCAACAAGTTTACTTTTTAACTTGGGCCTTAAAAAAGCCGTTTGCAATAATGTGTTTGCCATTCCGTAAGCATTCCCTTTGTAAGAATTGTAACGTTCTTTAAAATCATTTACACAAAAGCTTTCTTTAAACAAAATTGCATCTTTGACTTTCTGATGAGTTATTTTTTCAAGGCGATTCATCAACAGATCAAAATAACGTTCCCTTAGCTCAGGTGTATCTTCTAAATCTGGAGCTAACGGAATTAAAAAAAAGCCCGATTCTTTGCCTTCTGGCGCAAAGGAACTGTCTGTTATACTTGGAAAGTTAGCATAAAACAAAGGCTCTTCTGGCCATGCTGGTGTATCATAAATTACTTGTGAGTGTTTTTCAAAATCAACATCAAAAAACAAGGTATGATGGTTGACATTTTTTATTTTTTTATCAAATCCCACATAAAAAAGTAAAGACGATGGCGCAAATACTTTCTTATTCCAATAAGCCTCTGAATATTGTCTATGCTTTTGAGGTAACATCTGTTCTGTATGATGATAATCAGCACCCGAAACAATTGTATCGGCTTCTAGCAGTGTTCCATCACAAAGTTGTACTCGTTTAACTTTCGAATCCTCATTAACCTCTATAGCTTTTACTGCTTTATTTGTTTTAAAATTTACCCCCAACGAAACGGCTAAACTCACCATAGCCTCAACAACAGCATACATACCTCCCTTAGGATGCCATGTTCCCAAACCAAAATCTGCATAGTTCATAAAACTATAAAAAGAAGGAGTGTCTGATGGTTTGGCTCCTAAAAACAATACTGGAAACTCTACAATCGCAATAAGTCTTGGATTCTTAAAAGCACCTCTAACATCGCTAGAAATGGTACTAAAAAACTGATGCAAATTTGTCATTGTTTTTGTAGATACCAGCTCTAAAGGCGAAACTCCTGGGTTGTACACCAAATCTTCTATCGCTATTTCATAGTTTTTACGAGCCTTATCTATAAACTTTTTTAACTTTTTAGCGCTTCCTTTCTCTTCCTTTTCAAAAGCTTCGTAAATTTTTTCTAAGGTATCTCCTATGGTTATCGCATCTTGTACTCCAAAATAAACACTATAAGCAGGACTTAATTTTTCTAATTGATAATAGTCTGATACTTTTTTATCAAAATCACCAAAAAAGCGTTCAAAAACCCCAGGCATCCAATACCAAGAAGGCCCCATATCAAAGGTAAACCCGTCTTTTTTAAATTGTGAAGCTCTACCCCCTAAAGAATCGTTCTTTTCTAGAACTTCTACTTCATATCCTTCTTTTGCCAAATAACATGCTGCTGACAAGGAAGAAAATCCAGAACCTATAACTATAATTTTATTTTTCATAACGTTTTATTCGTTAAACCTTCTATGTGATTTATTACTTCAAACATCCCTTTAAACAGCACCTTACTTTTTGTCGGCTTTCCTAACGCACCGTTACCTCTCACAAACCATAGATTTGCTGAACTGTTTTGAGAAATTTTTTCATCCAAACTCACCAAATACTCTTCCAATTTTTCTGTATAAGGAGCTACTGTAGAATAGCAGATAAACGTTACCTTAGAAGGTTTTTCTAAAAAAAGTTCTAGGCTATCAACTGGCAAACTGAGTCCCAAATAAACAACCTGATAATCATAACTTCTGAGTACATAATTCAAATACAACAACCCCAAATCGTGTATTTCTTGCTCTGGCAAAAACAGAATATACGTTGTTTCTTTTGTTGAGGGACTTCCTTGAAGCGCCTCTATTTCTACTTGTATTTTTTGTTTGATCAACTCTGACATAAAATGTTCATGAGCTGGTGATATAGAATCTGTTTGCCACAACATTCCTATCTCAGTTAAAAAAGGTAAAAAGTACAATTCAAAAACTTGTTTAAAACCTTTTTCCTCCTTTAACCTTTGATATACTACTTCAAAACCATGTGTATCAAAGTTAAGCATTGAAAGTTTTAGCTTGTTAATTACCTTATTCTGTACTGCTATTTTATCTACTAAAAGCTTACATTCGTCCTTAATTTGCTCCTCTGTAAGCTTTGATAGCTTTGATATTTTAAAGCCTTCATTGTACAACAACGTAACATTTAAGAGCTTTTGCAAACTATGTAAAGAATAATAACGAATATTCGTATCTGTTCTTTCCGGATGCAATAGCTGATACCTCTTCTCCCAAATACGAATGGTATGCGCCTTGATACCTGAAAAATTTTCTAGGTCTTTTATACTGAATATATTTTTAATTGAATTCATTTTCTCCTTGTATTATTAAACCAACTCAAGTCCCTTTTTATATACCTTTAAACAACGTTCTCTGGCTTCTTTGTGATTTACTATGGGTTGTACATAGGTCAGTTCTTGATATTCTGGAACCCATGTATTGATGTAAATCCAATTCTGATCAAACTTCTTGGTTTGTTCTGCGGGATTAAAAATTCTAAAATAGGGAGCCGCATCACATCCCGTTCCTGCTACCCATTGCCAGTTTCCTACATTTTGTGCTTGATCAAAATCCAAAAGTTTTGAAGCAAAATAGGCCTCTCCCCACCTCCAATCAATAAGCAAATGTTTGCATAAAAAACTAGCCACAATCATGCGCACTCTATTATGCATATAACCTGTGTTATTGAGTTCTCTCATTCCTGCATCTACAATCGGATATCCTGTTTGACCTGAACACCATGCTTGAAACTCTTTTTCATTATTTCTCCACTCTATGCTATCGTACTTCCTTTTAAAATTATTGTGTGTTGATTCTGGATAATGCCATAAAATTTGCATAAAAAACTCTCTCCAAATCAACTCATTCAAAAATGTTTCATCTATAATTTGAATCGCTTCTCTAACACAATAACGAACACTCACTGTTCCAAACCTTAAGTGCGGACTTAACTTTGAGGTTCCTTCAACACTAGGGTAATTACGTGTTTCTTTATAAGAAGAGAGCCTGTTTTGGGAAACATCAAAAGGAAACACCTCTTTGTCTGATTTTAAAAAACCTATATCCTTTAAAGCAGGAAATTCGAATGTTGCTTTTAAAAAATTAGCTTTCAATAAAAAACTTTCATACGATTTATAAGTATCAGCCGTTAGCAGTAATTTCCATTTCTTAGCGTAAGGCGTAAACACCTTGTAGGGAGTTCCATCTTGCTTTACTACTTCACTTTTTTCAAAAATGACTTGATCCTTAAATGTTCTAAATTGAATACTTTGCTTTTTTAAAACATCTAAAACCTTGGCGTCTCTCTGTTTTGCATAAGGTTCATAATCGTGATTGGTATATACGGCGGTTATGTTAAAAGATGCTGTTAATTCTTCAAAAACTTCAACAGGGTTTCCCTGCTTAATCAGTAAACTTGATTGTTCCGCTAAAAGTTTTTCCTGTATTGCTAATAACGTATCGTATATAAAAGATATTCTAGTATCATCTCTATCTAAATCTTCTAATATAAAAGTATCAAAAATAAAGATTGGCAACACGTCATAGCCCGAATTTAGGGCATGATATAGCGCCACATTATCTTCCAAACGCAAATCTCTACGAAACCAAAAAACGACCAATTTATTTTTCATATACTCCAAATAAGGTTTCAAGTTTTTTTCTTCTATAAGCAAATATTTGCTTCAACTTAGAAGCAACAAACAGTGTATGAGCAAATCTCCCTAAAATTCCAAAAGGCAATCTATAATCTACAATATCCTCCATCTCTACACCTCCAGGAATTTCTCTAATAAAGTGTTTATGATGCCATAATTTATAAGGCCCTACACGTTGCTCATCTACAAAATAGAAATCCTTAACAACATGCGTTATTTCTGTTACCAAAACTGTTTTTATTCCCAAAACAGGAGCCACCATATATTGAATGATTTGACCTGGATACATTACACCTACATCAGACAGAATCTGAAACCCCATATAATCTGGAGTAATTGTTTTTAAGTTTTTAGGGTCTGATAAAAAATCCCAAGCTTCCTCTACAGTAATTGGCAATTTCTGTTTTACTGACAGCCTATAAACCTTTCCTTTTGTATCTAAATGCAACATATAATTCACTTTGTTTAAAGCAAATATACATTTTGTTTAACAAAAAATAAATTTACTTAAACAAAATAACCGAAAGCAAAAGCCAAAAAACAGGTATCGATTCTACCCAAAAAGACGAAAAGTAACGAGATTGGTTTTGAGAAGCTTTCAACAAAAAAGGTAACAAAAGTCCCCCTCCTACAACTAGTTGATAAAATTGTTGTCTTGAAAAAAACAGAAACGCAGCAATTGCTAACACACACAAAACAAAAACGCCCAAAACCTTCGTGTTTTTTACCCCTATTTTTTGAGGCAATGTTTTTAAGGTAGCTGCATCAAAATTCACATCTCTAATATCAAACGGAAGTGTTAAAACAAAGACAAACAATACCTGATGCACAAAAAACAACAACTCACTAGCTCCTATAGGATGAGAAACCGATACTAAAGGAAAAAGAACCACCATACCTCCCCACGAAACTGCAATGCTGTATATTTTAAAACCTGGCAGTTGACGTACAGATAGATACCTATTTTTTACAAAAGGCAACGGCATCATATAAAACAATGTTGCTAAAAAAAACGGAAGCGCTACAACGAATGCAACAATGCGAATTTGAAAAAACAAATACAGCAATACCAAAACAGTCAAAACATTCAAAAATAAAAGGAGCTTCCTGTGTTTAATAAACCAAACCGAAACTTCATCTCGAAGCATTCCTTTTTGATACTTATGCCAACGAATAAAATTATAAGCTACAAAAGTTGCTCCTGCCAAAAACACAGCTTGTAAGCAAAATCCTTCTTTAAAAAAAAGTCCTGTCAAAAGTACCAAACAAAAAACGGCTAAGGAAACATGCATATTGCTATGCACATAAAACTTAAAAAAAGGTTTCATTATTCTCACTCTGTAAAAATAAGGCTTCTCTATAGATTACACTTGTCTTCCAAAAAGTATTTTGTTCATAACCCTCTTGTTTCGTTGACAATTAATTACAACTATTCTCTTTTTAAAATGTTATTATAGTTATTTTTGCAAGCTTATTTATTTAAATACAATTCTAAATTATGAGAACTGACTCTTTTGCTTCTAGACACATCGGATCTGGAGAAAATGATGCTCAAGAAATGTTAAAAACAATAGGTGTTGCATCTGTTGATGAATTAATTCAGAAAACAATTCCTACAGACATACTACTTTCAAAAAGCCTTCAGCTTAACAAAGCGATGAGCGAAGTTGAATACCTATCTCACATACATGAACTTTCCGTTCATAATAAATTATTCAAAAATTATATTGGCTTAGGCTATCATCCTACAATTACTCCAGGAGTTATACAACGTAATATTTTAGAAAATCCTGGATGGTATACCGCATACACACCTTACCAAGCAGAAATTGCCCAAGGAAGGTTAGAGGCTCTATTAAACTACCAAACAATGGTTACCGAATTAACAGGTATGGAGCTTGCAAATGCTTCTCTTTTAGATGAGGGAACTGCTGCTGCTGAAGCCATGATTATGCTTTACAATACACGTTCGAGAAAACAGAAAAAAGCAAATGCTATGCAGTTTTTTGTTTCTGAAAATGTATTGCCACAAACCATTGATATACTAATCACAAGAGCCACTCCCCTTAATATTGAATTGATTATAGGAAATCATGAAAATATATTACTTGAAGACTCCTTATTTGGTGCACTTATCCAATATCCTGGAAAAAACGGACAGGTTGTTGATTATACTGACTTTGTAAAAAAAGCCAATTCACAAGAAATTAGAGTTGCCGTTGCCGCAGATCTTTTAAGTCTTTCTATACTAACTCCTCCTGGAGAATGGGGTGCCGATGTGGTTGTAGGAACCACACAACGTTTTGGGATTCCTATGGGATATGGTGGACCACACGCTGCTTACTTTGCAACTAAAAAAACATACAAAAGAAATATACCTGGGCGTATTATTGGTGTTACTAAAGATGCTAACGGAAACAGAGCCTTGCGCATGGCTTTACAGACCAGAGAACAACATATTAAAAGAGAAAAGGCTACTTCTAATATTTGTACTGCACAAGTACTTTTAGCTGTTATGGCAGGTATGTATGGCGTATATCATGGACCTAAAGGTTTAACCTATATTGCGAACAAAATTCATCAACTTACCTATACTTTACATAGTGAGCTAAGCAAACTTGGAATCCTACAAAAAAACGACACTTTTTTTGACACACTAGATATTGCCGTTTCTGATATAAAAAAGGTAAAAGAAAATGCAGAACTATTAAATGTTAACTTCTATTATACAGACAAAAAAACAGTTAGCATTTCTTTAAATGAAACATCTACGTTAAAAGACATCAATGAAATTGTAAAAATCATTGCAAAATCTGAAGACAAACCCTTTACAGAAATCAAAACTGTAAATCCACAAGTTACAATACCTCAAAACCTATCAAGAACAAGTACTTATATGACGAGTTCTGTTTTTAACAGCTATCATTCTGAAACAGAAATGATGCGTTATATAAAAAAATTAGAACGTAAAGATCTATCTTTAAATCATTCAATGATTTCATTAGGTTCTTGTACCATGAAACTAAATGCTGCCTCAGAAATGTTTCCTTTAAGCTGGGCTAACTGGGCTAATATACATCCTTTTGTACCTATAGAACAAGCAGCAGGGTACCAAGAAGTATTCAAACAATTAGAAGCTGATTTAAATGAAATAACAGGTTTTCACGCTACCTCTTTACAACCTAATTCTGGAGCACAAGGAGAATATGCCGGATTATTAGTAATCAAAGCTTATCACGAATCGAGAGGTGATACGCATAGGAATATTTGTTTAATTCCATCTTCAGCCCACGGAACCAACCCAGCATCTGCTGTAATGGCAGGTATGAAAGTAGTTGTTACCAAAGCTACTGAAGAAGGAAATATTGATTTTGAAGATTTAAAAGAAAAAGCCTTATTGCACAAAGAAAATCTTTCAGCATTAATGGTTACCTACCCTTCTACCCACGGTGTTTTTGAAAGTGGTATTAAAGAAATTACGCAGTTAATCCATGAAAATGGCGGACAAGTTTATATGGATGGTGCCAATATGAATGCTCAAGTAGGACTTACAAATCCTGCAACGATAGGCGCTGATGTTTGTCACCTAAACTTACACAAAACATTTGCCATTCCACACGGTGGTGGTGGCCCTGGAGTTGGTCCTATTTGTGTAGCCAAACACTTAGCTCCTTTTTTACCTTCAAACCCAGTTGTAGCAACAGGAGGAGATACTCCTATTACCTCTATTTCATCTGCTCCATGGGGATCTGCACTAGTACTACTTATTTCTTATGGGTATATTAAAATGTTAGGTGCAAACGGTTTAAAACAAGCTACCGAAAACGCTATCTTAAATGCCAATTATATCAAAAAACAATTAGAAACTGAATATGATATTCTATACACAGGAGAAAACGGTTTTTGTGCACATGAAATGATTGTTGATTTTAGAAGCTTTAAACAAAAAGGAGTTGAAGTTGTTGATATCGCAAAACGATTAATGGACTACGGATACCACGCCCCTACCGTATCATTCCCTGTAGCAGGTACTTTAATGATTGAACCTACTGAAAGTGAAGCCAAAAGTGAATTGGATAATTTTATAAAGGCTTTGCTCAACATCAAAAAGGAGATAGACGCTAATGAGCAACATGACCAAGCTTCAATACTAAAAAATGCACCACATACACAGCAAATGTTAACAAATGATGAATGGAGCTTTAATTATACGAGAAAACAAGCTGCTTTCCCTATGGAAACAATTGCAGACAATAAGTTCTGGCCATCTGTTAGACGAGTAGATGATGCCTTTGGTGATCGCAATTTAATATGCTCGTGTACTCCTATTGAAGAATATATGGAGTCTTAAAAAAACAAGTACATTCTTTAATTTACAGAAAAGCTGTTTATATATTATTAATATAGAAAAAAGCCAAACTCTTTTGTTTGGCTTTTTTGTTTTTTACATCTAAAAATTATGATTTCCTAAGTTCGCTTAGTAGATTCAAAAAAAATGGTGCTGTTTCTTTTACATAATTCACTAAAAGCCTATTTTTGCATTCATACTTTGAATATACATTAAAATTCATCATGAAAGAAATCACAAAAGAAACCTATATCAACTGGTACAAAGACATGTTGTTTTGGAGAAAGTTTGAAGACAAACTAGCTGCTGTTTACATTCAACAAAAAGTAAGAGGATTTTTACACTTATACAATGGTCAAGAAGCTATCTTAGCTGGTGCTTTGCACGTAATGGACCTAAGTAAAGATAAAATGATTACAGCTTACAGGAATCACGTACAACCTATAGGTATGGGAGTTGACCCTAAAAGAGTAATGGCTGAATTGTATGGAAAAGCAACAGGTACTTCTCATGGAATGGGAGGATCTATGCATATCTTTTCAAAGGAATTTGGATTTTATGGAGGTCATGGTATCGTTGGAGGACAAATACCATTAGGTGCTGGTATGGCTTTTGGTGATAAATACCATAATACAGGAGGTGTTACCATCTGTTGTTTTGGTGATGGTGCTGCACGTCAAGGATCATTACACGAAACTTTTAACATGGCTATGCTTTGGAAATTACCAGTTGTATTTATTGTTGAAAACAATGGATATGCAATGGGAACTTCTGTTGAACGTACTGCTAACCACCAAGATATTTGGAAATTAGGTTTAGGTTATGAAATGCCTTGTGGACCTGTAGATGCAATGAACCCTGTAAAAGTTGCAGAAGCAATGCACGAAGCTATGGAAAGAGCTCGTAAGGGAGAAGGACCTACTTTCTTAGAAATGAAAACATACCGTTATAGAGGACACTCTATGTCTGATGCACAACACTACAGAACAAAAGATGAAGTAGCTGAGTACAAAAAAATAGATCCTATAACACAAGTTTTAGACATTATCAAAGAAAACGAATACTTAACTGAAGAGGAAGTATCTCAAATTGATAAAGATGTAAAAGCAAAAGTTTCTGAATGTGAAAAATTTGCAGAAGAATCTCCTTACCCAGAAGTCAACCAATTATACGATGTGGTTTACGAACAAGAAGATTATCCTTTTATCAAACCTGTTTAATTTAAAATTTCTAGAAGTTTAAACTTCTCTAAAATAACAATATAGTATGGCACAGATTATTACAATGCCCCGTTTAAGTGATACAATGACAGAAGGTGTCGTTGCAAAGTGGTTAAAACAAGTTGGTGAAAAAATTGAAGAAGGAGATATCCTTGCTGAAATTGAAACCGACAAAGCAACCATGGAATTTGAATCTTTTAACGAAGGTGTTTTATTACATATTGGATTACAAGAAGGAGAAACAGCTCCTGTTGACTCTTTATTAGCTATTATTGGTGAAGAAGGAGAAGACTTTTCAGCACTGTTAAACGGAGGAGAATCTAATGCTCCTGCTGAATCGGCTCCTGAAACTACAGAAGTTGAAGCTCCTTTAGCAGAAGAAACTGCAGCTCCACAAGCTGCCGCTATTCCAGACAATGTTACTATTGTAACAATGCCTCGTTTAAGTGATACGATGACTGATGGTACTGTTGCTACTTGGTTAAAGAAAGTAGGTGACCAAGTTGCTGAAGGTGATATTCTTGCTGAAATTGAAACTGACAAAGCTACAATGGAGTTCGAATCTTTTAACGAAGGAACTTTATTATATATTGGATTGGAAGAAGGAGAAAATGCTCCTGTAGATTCTTTATTAGCTATTATTGGTGAAGCTGGAACGGATGTTTCTGCTGTAGCTGCATCTTTTAATAGCGATGCTCCTGCTGCTGCACCAGCTAGCACTAGTACTCCTAAAACCGAAGAAGCTCCTAAAGCCACTGCTCCTACTAAAGAAGCAAAGCCAGCTGCAAATGCTCCTAAAAAAGTAAGCGCTATACAATCTGAAAATGGTAGAATTATAGCCTCTCCTTTAGCGAAAGCATTGGCAGAAGAAAAAGGAATTAACTTAGCTAAAGTAACTGGAACTGGTGAAGGTGGACGTATTGTAAAAACAGACGTAGAAAACTTTACTGATGTTGTTGTTGCTGATGCTCCTGCCGCTACTGCTGTTGCTGCTCCAGCTGGAGAAATCAGCAAAACAGAAGTTAAGAACTCTCAAATGCGTAAAGCAATTGTAAAAGCTCTTGACAACTCTCAAACAACAGCTGTTAACTTTACAATTAGCATGGACATTGATATGGACAATGCTATGGCTTCTCGTAAATTAATAAACGAAATACCTGATACAAAAGTATCTTTCAATGATTTAGTGGTAAAAGCATGTGCTATGGCTTTAAAATCGCACCCACAAATCAATACAGAATGGACAAACGAACAAACTATCTACAACAACCACATCGCTATTGGTGTAGCTGTTGCTATTGAAGATGGTTTGGTAGTACCTGTGATACCTTTTACAGACACTAAGAGTTTAACACAAATTGGTGCTGAGGTTAAAGATTTAGCAATCAAAGCTAAAAACAAAAAGCTAACTCCAGCAGAAATGTCTGGTTCAACTTTTACAGTATCTAACTTAGGTATGTTTGGTGTAGATAATTTTACATCTATTATAAACCAACCTAACTCTGCTATTTTATCTGTAGGTGGTATCAAACAAAAGCCTGTTGTAAAAAACGGACAAATTGTTCCTGGAAATATTATGAATGTAACACTAGCTTGTGACCATAGAACTATTGATGGTGCAGTTGGTGCAGCTTTCTTAAATACTTTAAAACAATACATCGAAAACCCTGTAACTATGCTTGCATAAACAGATTTTGATAGTATCAATAATACTGAAAGCCTTTGTTAGTATAACAAAGGCTTTTTTATTGTCATCAAATTTAAAATATCTCGACTCTAAAAACTACTTGTGAATGCTTATATTTACAAACTAAAACCTTAATAAATATTTATGAAGAAATTAAGTCTACTACTTGTCCTATTAGCTATTATTTCTTGTGAAAAAGAAAGCGAAAATTTTGCTACAATTTCTGGAAAAATTGAAAACACATCTCAAAAAACAATTACAATACGCAATAACAATTACAGTAAAGAAATTGCAATTGGAACAGATGGAACTTTTAAAGATACATTGCATTTAAAAAGCGAAAAACTAATAGAAACCTATGAAGAAAACTTCTATGGTATTATTATAGGGAATGCCAGTGCTTATACTTATTTAAAAAATGGTTTTGATATTATTTTAAATGCTGATGCAACAAACCTAAATAACAAAATTACTTATACAGGTAAAGGATCTGAAAACTCAAATTATATTTTAGAAAAAATAGAAATAAGCAAAAGACTTTTAAACCCTAATGATTACTTTGTTTTAGAGCAAGCTGACTTTGATAAAAAGTTAAACAATTTACAAGAAGCATTAAATGCTATTCTTGATAAATACCCTGCTCTTGATCCTGACTTTGCTTCGGCTGAAAAAGAAAGTAACACAGCTATTTACAGCGAACTTAAAAACAACTATGCAGCTCAACATACAATCCTTAAATCTACTGCAACCGGAAGTCCTTCACCTAAATTTGTAAACTACGAAAACGCAAAAGGAGGAACTACATCATTAGATGATTTAAAAGGTAAATATGTATATATAGACGTTTGGGCTACTTGGTGTGGACCTTGTAAAATAGAAATTCCACATTTAAAAAGAATCGAAAAAAAATTCCACAATAAAAATATTGAATTTGTTAGTATTTCTATAGATCAACCTACACTACACCAACAATGGTTAGACATGATTGAAGAAAAAGAAATGGGAGGTATCCAATTATTTGCTGGTGAAGACAAAAGCTTTTCTAAAGCTTACCAAATTAGTGGAATTCCTAGGTTTATTTTAATTGATCCGCAAGGAAATATAGTTAGTGCAAATGCACCAAGACCTTCTAATCCTAATTTAGAAAACTTATTAAATGAACTAGGTTTATAATATTCATTATACACTTTTCTTTTTCTTCAATCCTAATAAACTAAAAGCTCCCATTTCTATATAGAAATGGGAGCTTTTAGTTTATTCTTTTCCTCTTACCTACTCTTCTTTATTACTCAAACTTCACTGCCTTTGCAGGACTAATTTTTGTAATGATATATGATGGAACTAGTAACATGATTAAACACAATACCAAGGTTCCTATATTCAATGCCAGAATAGCCCAAAAATCTAAATATACAGGTGCTACGGAAACATAATACGTTTCAGGATCTAATTGAATAATTCCAAAATATTTTTGAAGCAATAACAATGTCAAACCAATAACATTCCCCCAAAAGAGTCCTCTAAAAATCAAATAAGAAGCATTGTATAAAAACAATTTTCTAATACTCCAATTATTACTTCCCAAGGCTTTTAAAATCCCAATGGCTTGTGTTCTTTCTAAAATCAAGACTAACAAAGCTGTAATCATATTAATTCCTGCTACCAAAACCATAATAATAATGATGATGATAATATTGGTATCAAATACTTTTAACCACTCAAATATTGTTGGAAAAATTTCCAAAATTGTTTCACTATTCAATCGTGAATCAATTTCTGCATATACCTGATTTCCTTTTTCTTGTAAACTCTCCAAATCATCTACCAAAACCTCAAAGCCTCCCACCATATCGGGAGTCCATTTATTCAATTTCTGAACCTGCTTAATATCTCCCAAGATATAATTCTCATCAAAATCTTTAAATCCTGAATTGTAAATTCCTCCTACCTCAAAAATTCTTCTGTTAGGCAATTTCATTGGATTGTCTTTAATAAAATAAGTATCAAAACGATCGCCTACTTGCAGTCCTAGTCTGTTTGATATAACTTTAGAAATAACAACTTTATTCGTTAGTGTATCTCCCATTTTAGGCAACTGCCCTGCCATTAAATAATCTTTAAAAACAGTCCAATTATAATCTGCCCCAATACCTTTAAAAATGACACCTTCAAAATCTTTTTCAGTTCGTATAACACCTCCTTTTAAAGCAAAAACTTGTATATGTTTTATACCTTCTACATTAGAAAATTTCGGATAAAAATTCTGATTTTTAGATATGGGTGTTTGATTGGTTTCTGAATTATTGCTGTCAAAATTTGTAATTTGAATATGTCCTTTAAAAACAGCTATCTTATCTCTAATTTTATTTTGCAGCCCTACCCCCGTTGCCACTGTTATCAACATCATAACAACACCCAAAGCTATTGCACTAATTGCTATTTTTATTATTGGAGCTGATATACTACTTTTATGCTGCTTAGCAGAAGTAAAACGTTTGGCTAAAAATAATTCGTAATTCAATTTTTTATGGAAGTATTGTTCGAGTTCAAAAATACATATATTTTTTTGGTAGTGGGTATCTGGTTATTCCTATTTCTTAGTAACTTTTATATCTCAAACATCAAGTACTCAATAGTAAAAAATAAGCAATTGGTCTCTGCTAAAAAGAATACTCTACTAATCTTAGGATTGGTTTCTACATTTTCTATTTCTTGCACTGCACAAACAGTTAAGGTAGGTGCTAACTCTACAGAAAAATACAGCTCTTTACTAAAAGGTAAACATATTGCTATTGTAGCAAATCAAACTTCTGTGATTTTTAAAAACAATACGCAAAACCAATACACTCACTTAGTAGATTCATTACTCCAAAGAGGTGTAGCTATTTCAAAAGTATTTTCTCCTGAACATGGTTTTAGAGGAAAATCTGATGCCGCCGAACATGTTGCTAACGGTATTGATAAAAAAACAGGATTGCCTATTATTTCTCTTTATGGTAAAAACAAAAAACCTACCAAGGAGCAATTACAAGATATAAACCTTGTTATTTTTGATATCCAAGACGTGGGAGTACGTTTTTACACATATATATCTACCTTACATTATGTAATGGAAGCTTGTGCTGAAAGTAACATTCCTGTAGTTGTATTAGATCGCCCTAACCCTAACGGTCACTATATAGACGGTCCTACTCTTAAAAAAGAACACAAGAGTTTTGTTGGTATGCACGAAGTGCCTCTTGTTTATGGTATGACAATTGGTGAATATGCACAAATGATTAACGGAGAGCATTGGTTAAAAAATAAGATCAAGTGCGACCTAACTGTTATTCCTTTAAAAAATTATACACATACTACTTCCTACAATTTACCCATACGCCCCTCTCCTAACTTACCAAATAGCACTTCAATAAACTTATACCCTAGTTTAGGTTTTTTTGAAGGTACCACTATCAATGCAGGAAGAGGAACTGAATTTCAATTTCAACGTTATGGAGCTCCTTGGTTTCCTAAAACCAATTTTAAATACACTCCTAAACCTAATTTTGGTTCAAAGTACCCTAAGCATAAAAACAAATTATGTTATGGAGTAGATTTGTCTAAAGAACAAAAAATCTCTAAAGTAAACATCAAATGGTTAAAAGATGCTTATACAAAAACACCTGAAAACTTTTTTGGAAAAACGTTTACTATACACGCTGGAAACACTGAATTGCAAAAACAATTAGAGCAAAAAACATCCGTAAAAGAAATAGAACACTCTTGGAAAAAAGACATTGAAAAGTTTAAAAAAATTAGAAAAAAATACCTCCTCTACAAATAACAGAACTATGTTAGTTTACTGAAAATTTTCTTTGATTATCTGCTCTTTATGAGCTTCTAAATACTCAAAAAATGTTTTTACTAAAGGGGTGTGCTTTTTCCCACTAGGCCAAACCAATGACCACTGTGTTTCTATTGGTAAACCATCCAAATCGAATATTTTAAGATTCCATTTTTCAACCTCGTTTTTAATCCCTATCAAAGGCATTATTGAACAGCCCATACCCGACAAAACAGCTTGTTTTACAGCTTCATTAGAAGTTAATTCTATCTTTTTAACCACAGCTACTTTTTTAGTCTTGATATATTTTTCCATCAAAGAACGTGTTGCAGAACCTTCTTCTCTATAAATTAAAGGTAATTTTTCTAAAATCTCTATAGGATTCTTTAAGCTAGGCATCTCTACATTAGCTCCCACCACTAAAAAAAGCTTGTTGGTTAACAAATCTAATCTCTCCAAATTAATAGTATCTGGCATTAAAGAAACTAAAGAAAAATCAACTCTATTATTTTCTAAATCCTCTACTACACTAGCTTTATTAGTTACATTCATTACCAACTCTACATTTGGATATTTACGCATAAAACCACTTAAAAAAAAGGGCATCAAATACTTAGCTGTTGAAACAATAGAGATCGTTAACTTTCCAAAAACTTTACCCGCATACGTTACCTTTTTAGCATTTATAGCTTCTACCCCTTCCAATATAGAAGCTGCCATTGTAGCTATTTCTTTTCCAAAATCAGTGATATAAATTTTTCTTGCAATCACTTCTGTTAAAGGGATTTCAAATTGATCTTGAAAATTTTTCAACTGAATAGAAACTGCTGGTTGTGTAAGGTGCAACTCTTCTGCTGCTTTCGTAACACTCTTTACCTGCGTAATTTTTAAGAAAATATTTAATTGGTTTAACGTATAGTTCATAAATATATTTTATGTATCACATATTAAATATAAATAAAAAGTTATAATTAATAAACTCTAAATTTGTTTAAAAACAAAACATCATGAAAACATTTAAACTTATTGATGGAATTTTTGATAACGAAGAATCAAAGGATCTCATTTTAACCTTATTAGATGATAAAATCAACTTCCAGAAGTGTAAAAACTTAAGTCTGAAAGTAAAAAAAGGAAGCCTTGCTCCGCATGTTACAGATAGGATAGAAAAACTAAGAAAAGTTAGGAAAGAACTTGTTGCCTTTTTTGAAGAACATAAAAATAGTACAGATTTTACAATCAATTCAATTGTAGAAATAAAAGAAAAAGCTTCTGTTCCACAAAGCAACTAGAGATCTACTTAATACGTAAACAAATACAAACTCGCACTTTTTACTTTTACTTGTTTAATTCTAATCTTAAAATCAGAATTTACAATTTGAAGATTAAAGAACTTTATTTCTGGGTGCTGCTCTAAAAAACGTATGAATTTACGAACTATAAAAGAATCCTCTATAACAAAAGTATCAAGCTCTTCTTTCCGAAGGGTTTGATACTTTATAAAATCTAATCCCTTTTCTATTATTTCTATTGTAAAAACAGCCTTGTTCTCTTTACATTTTATTTGAAAGTTTTTGGCATACAATTCTGTCTCTACTATCGAATCTCCATAAAAACAGACAAAAAAACGAGAACGCCTCAATAAATGTACAAACATTGAGAATGCAATATTACTTAAACTTTGTTTCCTTAGTTGCCTTTCCCCCTAAAGGAATTGCTTTCTTTAAATTTTCTACAATAGTAAATGCCGCAGGACATATTTCAGTATTCTTAACCGTTAAATCTGTAATCTGAATAAACTTTTTCCTATTCGTATGTGGATATTCTGCACACGCCTTAGGTCGTACATCATAAATGGTACAACTATTATCTACCTCATCTAAAAAATGACAAGGAACACTTTTTAAAACATAAAAATCGTCCGTATCTCTTTCTAAAAACTGATCCATAAACTGAATCTCTTTCATTTTAAAATGCTTCGATATTCTTTGAATATCCTTTTCTGTAAAAATAGGGCTTGACGTTTTACAACAATTGGCACACTCCAAACAATCCGTTTTTTCAAACTCTGCCTCGTGTAAATCACGCATTGTTAAATCTAATGTCTTAGGTGTACGTCTTTTCAAACGTTGAAAATATTTTTTAGAATCTTTCTCTACTTCTTTAGCATCTTTAAGCAATGTTGCCAAACGGTCTTGCATATTTCTCATGAACCTCGCTGTTTTATATCTTGCAAAGATAACCTTTAATTTAGTTGCTAAAACAACATATTTACGCTTTCCTTTTCTATATAACAGATGCTATAACACAACGTTTTTATACTATTTTCAGATAAAAAATATCTTTTGAACATTCCACCTATAGCCAAGCAAATATTCTTAAATTTGCACTTCAAATTTTAGCACATATGAGTATCCAAAACACGATAAGCACCGCTGTGAAACAAGCAGCTCTAAGCATTTTTGATAAAGAAATTAATGCTGTAGAATTTCAAGCAACTAAAAAAGATTTTGATGGAGATATTACTGTAGTTGTATTTGCACTCTTAAGAACTATTAAGGGAAACCCCGTAGCCATTGGAACTCAAATTGGAGAATATTTAAAAGAAAACATCGCTGCTGTTGAAGATTTTAATGTTGTAAAAGGCTTTTTAAATCTTGTTATTTCTGACAATTATTTTATCAATGATTTTGAAAAAGTATATGTGTCTGAAAATTATGGAACTCCTGCTCCTAAAGAAGATGAAAAAGCGGTAATGGTAGAATATTCATCTCCAAACACCAACAAACCTTTGCATTTAGGACATATTAGAAACAACTTATTAGGATATGCTGTTTCTAAAATTATTGCTGGAGCTGGTAAAAAAGTTTACAAAACACAAATTATCAACGACCGAGGAATCCATATTTGTAAAAGTATGTTAGCTTGGCAAAAATTTGGTAACAATGAAACACCTGAATCTACAGGAATCAAAGGTGACAAATTGGTTGGAAACTATTATGTAAAATTTGACCAAGAATACAAAAAAGAAATCGCTGCTTTAATTGCTGAAGGAAAAACAGAAGAAGAAGCAAAAAAACAAGCTCCACTCCTGCTAGAAGCGCAAGAAATGCTTTTAAAATGGGAATCTGGAGATGAAGAAGTTATTTCACTTTGGAAAAAAATGAACCAATGGGTATACGATGGTTTTGCAACCACTTATACCGCAATGGGAGTAAACTTTGATAAAAATTATTACGAAAGTGATACATATATATTAGGAAAAGATGTAGTTGCAGAAGGTTTAAAACAAGGCGTTTTTGAACAAGACGAAGACGGTTCTGTTTGGATAGATTTAACTGACGAAGGCTTGGATAGAAAAATTGTACAACGCTCTGACGGAACTTCTGTTTACATTACACAAGATATTGGAACAGCTATAGAACGTTTTAAAGATTTTGATATTGATTCTCTTACTTACACCGTAGGTAACGAGCAAGATTACCACTTTAAAGTACTCTTCTTAATCTTAAATAAATTAGGATTCGATTGGGCTAAAAATTTACACCACCTTTCATACGGAATGGTAGACCTTCCTTCAGGAAAAATGAAATCTAGAGAAGGAACTGTTGTAGATGCCGATGATTTAATTTCAGAAATGACAGCTACTGCCAAAGCGATTTCACAAGAATTAGGAAAATTAGACGGCTATACTAACAGCGAAAAAGAAGAACTTTACAAAACCATTGGTTTAGGAGCCTTAAAATATTATATATTAAAAGTAGACCCTAAAAAAAGAATCTTATTTGACCCTAAAGAATCTATTGACTTTAATGGTAATACAGGTCCTTTTATTCAGTATACATACGCAAGAATTCAATCTATTTTAAGAAAAGCTGATTTCGACTACAGTAAACCTGTAAACAATTTTGAGTTGAGCGCGAAAGAAAAAAGTGTTATCAAACAAATTCAATTATACCCAGAAACCGTACAACTAGCTGCTAAAAATCAAAGTCCAGCAATTATTGCCAATTATACTTATGACCTGGTGAAAGAATACAACTCATTCTATCAAAGCTCTTATATACTAGGTTGTGAAGATGAAAACTTAAAAATATTCAGAACACAATTGTCTAAAAAAGTAGGAAAAATTATCAAATCAGGATTTGACCTCTTAGGAATTGATGTACCTGAAAGAATGTAATATATATATTTAAAGAATTATTAACAAACAAGCAGCTTTCACAAAGAATCAATAATAAACCTCCCTATCTCACAAAATAAATATAGATTTATTAAATTTGCGAAACTGTTTTAGAAAAAATAAAAAATACACACAATGAAATACGATGTTATAGTTATAGGTAGTGGACCTGGTGGATATGTAACTGCCATTAGAGCTTCTCAATTAGGATTTAAAACTGCCGTTGTTGAAAGAGAAAACTTAGGAGGTATCTGTTTAAACTGGGGATGTATTCCTACAAAAGCTTTGTTAAAAAGTGCACAAGTTTATGACTACCTAAAACACGTAGATGAGTACGGTTTAAAAGCCGAAGCTATTGACAAAGACTTTGAAGCAGTAATTAAAAGAAGTCGTGGTGTAGCAGAAGGAATGAGTAAAGGAATTCAATTCCTAATGAAAAAAAACAAAATCGATGTAATAAACGGTTTTGGAAAAATAAAAACAGGTAAAAAAGTAGATGTAACTGCTGAAGATGGAACTGTAACTGAATACAGTGCAGACCATATTATTATAGCTACAGGAGCTCGCTCTCGTGAATTACCTAACTTACCACAAGATGGTAAAAAAGTAATTGGATACCGTCAAGCAATGACATTACCTCAACAACCTAAAAAAATGATTGTTGTAGGTTCTGGAGCTATCGGTGTTGAATTTGCACACTTCTACAACTCTATGGGAACAGATGTAACCATTGTTGAATTTATGCCTAACATTGTTCCTGTTGAAGATATTGATGTTTCAAAACAATTTGAAAAATCATTGAAAAAATCAGGAATCAAAGTAATGACAAACTCTTCTGTTGAATCTGTAGATACTTCTGGAGAAGGTGTTGTTGCAACTGTAAAAACTAAAAAAGGAGAAGAAACCCTAGAAGCAGACGTTTTACTATCTGCAGTAGGTATCAAATCTAACATCGAAAACATTGGATTAGAAGATGTTGGTATTGTTACGGATAGAGATAAAATATTAGTAAACGATTTTTACCAAACTAACATTCCTGGATACTATGCTATCGGTGATGTTGTTCCTGGACAAGCATTAGCACACGTTGCTTCTGCTGAAGGAATTACTTGTGTAGAAAAAATTGCAGGATTACATACAGAAGCTATCGATTACGGAAACATTCCTGGATGTACATATGCTACTCCTGAAATTGCATCTGTAGGACTTACAGAAGCAAAAGCAAAAGAAGCTGGATACGATATTAAAGTAGGAAAATTCCCTTTCTCTGCCTCTGGAAAAGCAAGTGCTGCTGGAACTAAAGACGGTTTTGTAAAAGTAATTTTTGATGCAAAATACGGTGAATGGTTAGGATGCCATATGATCGGAGCTGGAGTTACAGATATGATTGCAGAAGCCGTTTTAGGTAGAAAATTAGAAACTACCGGACATGAAGTCTTAAAAACAGTACACCCTCACCCAACAATGAGTGAAGCTGTTATGGAAGCTGTTGCTGATGCATATGATGAAGTAATACATCTATAAAAAAAATTAAATAACTAAAAGCGACTACTTTTAATAAGGTAGTCGCTTTTTTTTTGTTTCTAATTAAACTTATTTGAGTATTTTCGGTCTTTATATAAGACACGAAACATAAACCTATTACACTTCCATGAAAAAAGCCTTTTTCTTAATTGCCCTATTAGTGGCAATTACCTCTTTTACAGTAAATAAAAACTACTTTACAGAGCTCGTAACTGAAAGATTGGATACTTATACTCAAACCGATTTTCCTGAAAAAATCTACATTCATACAGACAAACCTTATTATTCTGTAGACGAAAGTGTTTGGTACACCACTTACTTAATTAATGGGATTACACATCAAAAAAGCACCAAAAGTAGTGTTGTCTATGTTGAATTAATCAACGACCAAGACAGTATTCTAGATAAAAAACAATTACATGTTGACAATATTAGTGTAGCTGGTGACTTCAAAATTGGAAAAAAATGGAAAGAAGGAAAATACCTAATACGTGCTTATACCAACTACATGAGAAACAATAATGTAGACTATTTCTTTCAAAAAGAAATTTCTGTATTACAAACAAATGACAGTATTATACAAGCAAATAAAAAAGCAGCATTAAAAGAAAACGCTCCAAAAAAGGAAACCGTTTTAAATGAACGCCCTGAAATTCGTTTTTTCCCTGAAGGAGGAGACTTAGTTGCTGGCTTACCTAGTAAAATAGCCTTTAAAGTAACCGACAAGAAAAACCGTGATATTAAACTTACAGGAACTATTAAAGACACAGATGGTAAAGAGTACTCTTACTTTAACACATTAAAATTTGGGTTGGGTGAAATTAACTTAACCCCCGTAAGAGGTAAATCTTATGAAGCCTGTTTTGAAATCAATGGAAAAGAAGAAAAATACCCATTACCTGAAGTAAAAAACATTGGCTATACAATACGAGCATCTAACAATGGAAGCAGCATTATTCTTACCGCTAACACAAACAACAACTTAGGTCTAAAAGGAACATATTTAGTAGCACACCAAAGAGGTCAAATAATCTTTGAAAAATACGAAGAAAACATTCGTGAAAACTATACTCTAAAAATCCCTACAACCACAATTAGTGACGGTGTTATACATGTTACCCTATTTAACTCGTCAGGAAAACCTGTTTGTGAAAGACTTGTTTATGTAGACAACCCTAACAATCATTTAAAGGTTGATATAAAAACAGACAAAAAAACATACACGTCTAGAAAACAAGTTAGCTTAAATATTGATGTAAAAGATACAGCAGGTAAAACTGCCACCAGTGATCTTTCTATGTCTATCTTAGATATGGACGTAATACCTTACAACACCCATGCTGGAAATATTAAAACATGGCTTTTACTAAATTCTGATTTAAGAGGAGAAGTTAGAAACCCTGGATACTTTTTTGAAGTTGAAAACGACCCAAGAAGAAGATACCTACTAGACCTTGTAATGCTAACACACGGATGGAGAAGATTTACTTGGGAAGACTTTTTATACAACGATCACAAAATTGAAAAACACGAAACCGAAAAAGGGATCTACATTAAAGGAACCACCGTAAATTTAAACGCTCCTTTTAACCGTATTTCTGCACCTACTCGATTAACCTTTAGAGGAGGTACAATACACCAAGAAGAAAAAAAATCTGACCGCAACGGAAAATTTGCCTATGGACCATATGTTTTTTACGATTCTATTTCTACCATCTTAGAAGGACGTTTATATAGTTTTAAATCAACTCAAAAAAGCAATAGAGATTTATCTATTCTTTTAGACAAATCTTCAGGAGGAAGCCCTAAAATATCTAGAAATACAGTTTTAACAAACAGCTTTAATGATGAAGAGGTAACCAACATTTTAAACGCCTCTAAATACATTCAACAAATAAATGAGAATTTCGATAATGAAAGAAGGTTATTAGACGAGGTTATTATTAAAGCGCAAGCAAAAACACTTGAAGAAGAGAAAAGAGAACAAATGAACGCCAGAACTTCGTACGGAGAACCTTCAAACAGAGTTGTGACTGATGAAATGGCAGCATCTCAAACAATGACGTTTGTTGACTTGCTTAGAATGATGCCTGGAGTGTTAGTTACAGGAGATGAAGTTTCTATTAGAGGAGGTGGAACACCAGGTTTTTTCTTAGACGGTGTTCAAGTAGATTTCCTTTTCTTAAGCGGATTAACAGGGTTAGATATTGATTTTATAGATGTTTTAAAAGGAGCAGATGCCTCTATATACTCTAACAGTTCAAATGGTATTATTGCGGTTTACTCTAAACTAGGACAAAACGTGGGATCTAGAAATGTAAAAAGAAAACCAGGAATTATAGACTTCCAATACAGTGGTTTTTATAAAGCGAAAGAGTTTTTTGCTCCTGACCATATTTCAGGTACTGACGAATTATTAAGAGCAGATTCTCGTATTACCTTACATTGGGAACCAATTATCAAAGTTTCTGAAAACAACAAACCTGAAATTAAATTCTTTACTTCAGATAACAGATCTACCTACTCAGTTATTGTACAAGGAATTTCAGAAAACGGAACTCCAGTTTATGGATTCAGCACTTTTAACGTAAAGTAAGCACAATAACAACAACTCATAAAAAAGCTCCAATTTATATTAAATTGGAGCTTTTTACTTTAAGAAATATCTTCGTTAAAAACACGTAAAAACTTTTGTAATTTAGGAGCTATTACCAAACTACAATACCTCTCTTCACCATGTAAATTATAATAATTATCATGATACGCTTCCGCTTCATAAAAAGCTAAAAACTCGGTGACTTCAGTAACAATAGGACTCTCAAAAACTGCAGCAGCCTCTAACCTCCCTATCATATCTTTCGCCAATATCTTTTGCTCCTCTGAATGATAAAAAATAGCAGACCTATATTGAGTTCCCACATCATACCCTTGCCTATTAAGCGTTGTAGGATCATGTGTAGCAAAAAAAACTTCTAAAAGCTTTTCAAAAGAAACAACCGTGGCATCATATGTTATCTGTAGTACTTCCGCATGCCCTGTTCTACCAGTAATAACCTCTCTATAAGCAGGGTTCTTAATAGTACCGCCACTAAAGCCCGATTTTACTTTTACCACTCCTTTTAACCTTTGAAAAACAGCCTCTGTACACCAAAAACAACCATTTCCAAAAGTAGCTACCTCTAAATTTAAATTCTTCATATTTTTCATTTGCTTCTCTTTTATTTTCACATGAAATATTGGACGTTTTTTAACCCACTAACTAACAATAATAAAGATGAAAGTGTATTTTTGTGTTATGGTTACAAACGAACAAGTCACAAATCTATCTGAAAGAGCTGATAAATTAAAATCTTATTTAGAAATTGATAAGAAACAAATCCTAATCAAGAACGAAGAGGAAAAAATTGCAAATCCAGACTTTTGGAACAATCCAAAAGAAGCAGAAGTAACCATGAAAAACCTTCGAGCTTTAAAAAAATGGATTGAAGACTTTAATACTATCACCAGTATGGTTGAAGATTTAGAAACTCTTTTAGACTTTTACAAAGAAGGTGAAGCCTCTGAAGAAGATTTAAGTGAATTGCACACGAAATTAATCAACCTTTTAGAAGAAGTAGAATTTAAGAATATGCTTTCTGATGAAGGTGATAATTTAAGTGCCGTACTACAAATTACCGCAGGTGCTGGAGGTACAGAAAGTTGTGACTGGGCAAATATGCTCTTACGAATGTATTTAATGTGGTGTCAAAATAAAGGTTACAAAGTCAAAGAACTAAACTACCAAGCAGGTGATGTAGCAGGTGTAAAAACTGTAACCATAGAAATTGAAGGAGAATTCGCTTTTGGATTTTTAAAAGGCGAAAATGGAGTACATAGATTGGTTCGTATTTCTCCCTTTGACAGTAATGCTAAAAGACATACTTCATTTGCCTCTGTATATGTATACCCACTTGCTGATGACTCTATAACTATTGACATTAATCCCGCTGATATTTCTTGGGAAACAATGAGAGCCAGCGGAGCTGGTGGACAAAACGTAAACAAAGTAGAAACAGCGGTACGACTAAGACACAAACCTTCTGGTATTATTATTGAAAACTCTGAAACAAGATCTCAACTAGACAATAAAACAAAAGCCATGCAACTATTAAAATCTCAATTATATGAGATTGAACTGCAAAAGAAAATGGCAAAAAGAACCGAAATTGAAGCCAACAAAATGAAAATTGATTTCGGTTCACAAATAAGGAATTACGTAATGCATCCTTACAAACTTGTTAAAGATGTTAGAACAGCTTACGAAACAGGTAATGTAGATGCAGTTATGAATGGTGATATTGATGGATTTTTAAAATCTTATTTAATGGCTAACGGGCAAAAATCAGAAGAAAACGAACTCTAACTTATCTCCTAGTATATGTCTGTAAAAATTGAAACTATCATTTTTGACCTTGGAGGAGTTCTGGTAGACTGGAAGCCCGAATACCTCTATTCCAAAATTTTTAATGGAGATCAACAAAAAACAGACTGGTTTTTAAAAAATGTTTGTACTCCTGAATGGAATGTAGCACAAGACGCAGGAAGAACAATCAAAGAAGGAAATCTTGAAAAAATAAAAGAATTTCCAGAATACGAAAAAGAAATAACCTTATTCTATGAAAGATGGACAGAAATGTTCTCTGGTCCAATTCAAGGCACATTAGATATTTTTGAAGCCATTAAAAAATCTAAAAAATACAACTATTATGCATTGACGAATTGGAGTTCCGAAACCTGGCCTATAGCCTTAAAATTGTTTCCGTTTTTTAACACCTTCCAAGGAGTTGTTGTTTCTGGAGAGGAAAAAACTAGAAAACCATTTGCTCCTATTTACAATACTCTTTTAAACCGTTTTAATATAAGCCCAAATACTGCCGTTTTTATTGATGACAATTACGACAATGTTATAGCTGCAAAAAAACTTGGTATTCACGGTATCCATTTTACAACTCCAGAAAACCTTTTAAAAGAATTAGAAAAGCTATCAGTTAAATTTTAAACACAAAACCTATGATAAAAATATACCACAACCCACGCTGTACAAAAAGCAGACAAGGATTGGCTATTCTAGAAGAGGCCAAAGTATCTTTTGAAACTATCAAATACTTAAACACACCTCTTAACTATGCAGAATTAAAAGAAATCATTGACTTGCTAAAAATTACACCTATTCAATTAGTTCGAAAAACAGAAGCTATTTGGAAAGAGAATTTTAAAGGTAAAGAACTCTCTGACGAAGAAATTATAAATGCCATGGTTAACAACCCTAAATTAATTGAGAGGCCTATTGTCATAAACGGTAACAAAGCTACAGTAGGACGACCTCCTGAGCTCATTTTAAACATCTTATAAAAAACAAATCCCGTTGTGAAATTATTTCTTAACGGGATTTTTTATTAAAATTTAATTTAGAAATTAACAAAACATTAGAAATAATATTTCTGCCACTATTCTAAATCACTATATATTCGCATAAAGAAATGAACTATTATAGTATTTATGTCAATAAAAAAAGTAACCTATAAACTTCTAAATCCTGCCAAATCCTTAAAAGGACTATTGGTAGTTTTTATAATGTTTTATGCTTTAGGAAAACCATTAATGCCTTTAATTGTTCCCGTATTAGATGCCAAAACTGAAATCATTCAATTATTTGATTTTGGAGACTCTTCTGAAAATGAAATTCAAGAAAGCATCCTAGAAATAGATTTTGAAAACTGTGAACAATTCACTTCAAATATTCATCTCTTAGACTTTGGTAAAAGTCATGGGCTTACCCACATAGCTCAACACCAACATGCTCTAAAATATTACAAAGAAATACCTACACCACCTCCCAACTTGTAATTTTAAATACAAACCCTGTATAGCTGTACCCCTTAACTAATCTAAGAACACCTATACCCCAACCGTAGCTTAACCTACACACATTGCAAGGATATTTTCACTTGCCTAGGATAACTATGGAAAAATTTAAAAATTACAACATGCTTACTTTCAATAAAAAATTATTTACAAACCTAAAATACAACCTCCCCTCAAGTATTGTTGTATTTCTTATAGCAATTCCACTTGGTTTAGGTATTGCATCCTTCTCTGGAGCACCTTTATTCTCAGGAATTATCTCTGCATTGGTAGGAGCCTTTGTTGTAGGATATTTTAGCGAGTCTCAATTAAACATAAGTGGTCCCTCTATAGGGTTGATTCTTATTAGCTTTGTTGCAATTACAACCTTAGGAAGCTTTCAATTATTTCTTCTTTCAGTTGTTATAGCTGGTATCATACAATTAATTAGCAGCTATTTTAAAACAGATATTATTGCCAATTATTTCCCTTCATCTGTAATTCATGGTGTATTAATAGGTATTGGTGGACTGGTTATCTTAAAACAAATTCCATATGCCTTAGGTTATAATAACATCGCTGAAAACTTTAAACAAGCCAATAATCAAAATATTGTTTCAGAATTCTTCACTACCATAAACTCAATAAACACAAGCGTTGTTTTTATTACACTTGTTTCTGTATTTATACTAATCATTTGGCAAACAGACACCTTTAAGAATCATAAAGTTACCTCTAAAATTCCTGCTCCATTAGTAGCCGTATTTTCTGGTATTGCACTAAACTTTGGCTTTTCTAAATTCCCTGCCTTAGCCATTAGTAATGAACACTTAGTAAACTTACCTACAATTTCTAATAGCAATGATTTTTTTAGCAACTTTTCTTTTCCAGATTTAAATGGGCTTACAAACCCTAAAGTATATACCTCTGCCATTATAATTACCATTGTAGCTAGTATTGAAACCTTATTAACTACTAAAGTAAACAGCATACAAAACAACAATAACAGTACGGAATCTTTAAATAAAGAATTAAAAGCACAAGGAATAGGTAATATCATTTCTGGGTTAATCGGTGGACTTCCACTTACACAAAACATTATTAAAAGTGCAGCCAACCAACAAACAGGAGGAAAAACAAAAATAGCTTTATTCCTATACGGAATCCTATTACTTACAACTGTAATTTTAATACCCAATATATTAAACCTAATACCATTGGCTACCCTTTCTATTATTTTAGTATTTGTAGGATATAAGCTTATAAAACCCGCTATTTTCAAAAAAATGTACAAAGGTGGTATGGAACAATTTATTCCCTTTATAATTACCGTAATAGGAATTTTGTTCACCAATTTAATAACAGGTGTATTATTAGGAACAGCAACAGCTGTGCTACTTACATTAAAACAAAACTACAAAGCTCCCTTTAAAATCTCTATAGACCATAAAAACACAACTATAATCGTTTTCTCTGAAGGAGTTACTTTTTTAAACAAAGCCTCTCTTTTACAGATACTAAATAAAATACCTCATAGAAGTTGTGTAAAAATAGACACCCGAAATGCCCACTTCATTAGCCAAGATATTATTGAACTAATTGAAGATTATAGAGACTGTGCCATTTCAAAAAATATCTATTTAGAAATTATAGAATCACACAAAAGAAAACAAGAACTCTTTGTGCTTCCCTTTACTATTATTAATAATAAAAAATAAAATTATGAAAGCAAAATCAAGAAATGAATTAAACAACATTAGCCCTCAACAAGCATTAGAAATGTTAAAAGAAGGTAACAAACGTTTTTTTACAAACACACCTACTGAAAAAAACATAAAAAAACAGATTCAAGAAACAAGCAGCAGTCAATTTCCATATGCTGTAATACTAAGCTGTATAGATTCTAATGTACCTACCGAAATTATGTTCGATCAAGATATCGGAGATGTCTTTAACATTCGTATAGCAGGAAATATTATAAACGATGATATTCTTGGATCTATGGAATACGCATGTAGAGTTGCAGGAGCCAAAATAATTGTAGTTATGGGGCATACAAAATGTGGAGCCGTTTCAGCAGCATGTAAAAGATCTAGACTTGGAAATATTTCTTCAGTATTAGAAAAAATAACTCCTTCCGTAAATGAAATTATAGGCAAAGGCAATTCTACTATGAACCCTCGTTTAATAGATGATGTAGCGCTTGAAAATGTATTCAATTCTATAGACCAAATAAAAATTGAAAGCCCTATCCTAGCCGATATGGAAAGAGCTGGAGAAATTGAAATTGTAGGAGCTATGTACGATACCGATTCTGGAAGAACCAGATTCACTGAAATCACTTACCTAGAAAACACAGGATTTATAGACAACGATTTTTCTGAAGCTTCATGAAATACAAGAATTAAAAAGGCAAGTTAAAACTATCATTACTATTTTTAACTTGCCTTACTATTAACTCAAGTTTTCTAATCGTGGACTATACTCATATTGTAAATCTTCATGAAGACCTTCTATTTTCTTCTCTATAAACAACAACTGTCGATTGTATAAGTTTTTTAAAATAGTACTATTCTTTATTGAAGGGCGCAATTCTTTTAATTCTTCACAGAAATACAATAACAATTCAACCTCCGTTTCTTTATTTTTAGAATACCTAATATGAGTTTTCAGTATTCTTAATATTTTTCGAATTGTTTTCTTCATATAAAAATAGCTGTCCTTATTCATCTCTTCAAAAAGCACAGCAACCTCCTCTTTAACAGAAGCCACATAGCCTTCCTCATCCGAAGCCTCTAACAACATATAAGTAAGCAACTCTTTGTTCTCTTTTTTAAACTTTGCCAACTCCAAACAAACCTTTAACAAATCATCCCTAGAACAATCTAACAATTCTGTTTTTAACTCCTTTAAACTAGCTGCTTTCATAAAATTACATTAAATACAAAACAAAAAAGGGTTGCAAAAAATTGCAACCCTCTTATATATGATAGTATATAAACTATTTCTCCTCTTTAGCCTCTTTCTTTAACTGTAAGTTCTCCAAAAGAGTTCCACCGATCCAGTAAGGAACAACAAAAGTCAATAAGAAGATCAACAACCAAAAACCAGCTGTAAATACAAAAAGAAACAATAAAAATCCTAAATATTGAGAAATGTCCATAATATTAATTCTGTGTTGTTATAAATACGCAACAAAAGTACTATATTTTTCATACTATCCTATATTTTTTTTTAGATTTTTTCAAGTCCACAAAAAAGACAAATACATCTTTAAAAACGCTGTTTTTTCAAGGTCTTAAAACCTACATTTAGTATATTTGTTACTGGCTTTTACCAGCTAATAAAAACAATTAACATTCAATAATTTAGTAACACATTATTGAGTATATAAATAACATCTTATGAAATACAGAATAGAGAAAGACACCATGGGTGAGGTACAAGTACCTGCAGATAAATACTGGGGTGCACAAACAGAACGTTCAAGAAACAACTTTAAAATTGGACCTAGTGGTTCTATGCCTCTTGAAATTGTTTACGGTTTTGCATACTTAAAAAAAGCAGCTGCACATGCCAACTGCGATTTAGGTGTTTTACCTGCTGAAAAAAGAGACTTGATTTCAACTGCCTGTGACGAAATATTAGCTGGTAAGCACGACGATCAATTTCCTTTAGTTATCTGGCAAACAGGTTCAGGTACACAAAGTAACATGAACTGTAACGAAGTAATAGCAAACCGTGCACAAGAACTAGCAGGTGGTGTAATTGGAGAAGGAGAAAAAGCCATTCAACCAAATGATGATGTAAACAAATCACAATCATCGAACGATACTTTCCCTACAGGAATGCATATTGCATGTTATAAAATGATTGTAGAAACTACAATACCAGGTATCGAGAAATTAAGAGACACATTACAAGCAAAAGCAGAAGAGTTTAAAGACGTTGTTAAAATTGGTCGTACACACCTAATGGATGCTACACCTTTAACAATTGGACAAGAATTTTCTGGATATGTTTCTCAATTAAACCATGGATTAAAAGCCCTTAAAAACACTTTGGCACATTTAGCTGAATTGGCCTTAGGAGGAACTGCTGTTGGTACAGGATTAAACACACCAGCTGGATACGATGTATTGGTAGCTGAAAAAATAGCAGAATTTACAGGATTACCATTCATCACTGCAGAAAATAAATTTGAAGCCTTAGCTGCGCACGATGCCATTGTAGAGTCGCATGGAGCTTTAAAACAAATTGCAGTATCATTAAACAAAATTGCCAATGATATTCGTATGATGGCTTCAGGGCCACGTTCTGGAATTGGTGAATTGATTATCCCAGCTAACGAGCCAGGATCATCTATTATGCCAGGAAAAGTAAACCCTACACAATGCGAAGCTATTACTATGGTAGCAGCTCAAGTAATGGGGAACGATGTAGCTATTACTGTAGGTGGTACACAAGGACATTACGAGTTAAATGTATTTAAACCTGTAATGGCTGCTAACTTATTAGAATCTGCTAGATTAATTGGAGATGCTTGTGTTTCTTTCGAAGAAAACTGTGCTATTGGTATTGAGCCAAACCATAAAGTAATCAAACAATTACTAAACAATTCATTAATGCTAGTTACAGCATTAAATACTAAAATTGGATACTACAAAGCGGCTGAAATTGCAAATACAGCACATGCCAATGGAACAACTTTAAAAGAAGAAGCTGTTCGTTTAGGTTACGTTACTCCAGAGCAATACGACGAATGGGTAAAACCAGAAAATATGATTGGAAGTTTAAAATAATTTCAATCTATACATTATAAAAAAAGGTGTCTGAAAAATCAGACACCTTTTTTGTTTTTTACCTCTTTTACTTTGGGCGTTTCCTTGAGTAGCTCAAGGTCGGGCTTTTGCCACTCGCTTTTTAACTTCATTAACATTACAGTTAAAATAGCTCAAACAAAGGCGCAATCCCTAACGCAACTACTAAATTACTTTGCCTTCTAAATCTAATATAAAAGTATAATCTCTAGCCGTTTCTTTTAAAGAATCAAACCTACCAGAAGCACCTCCATGCCCTGTTTCCATATCAGTATGCATCAATAATTTTTGACTTCCTGTATGATACTCTCTCAATTTTGCAATCCACTTAGCAGGTTCCCAGTACTGCACCTGAGAATCATGTAAACCAGTAGTGATTAACAAATTAGGATATACCTGTTTTTCAACATTATCATAAGGAGAATACGATTTTATATAATCATAATACGCTTTATCATTCGGATTCCCCCACTCATCATACTCACCCGTTGTTAACGGAATTGTTTCATCTAACATTGTAGAAACCACATCCACAAAAGGTACTGCTGCTAACACTCCATTGTACAACTCAGGATTCATATTAATAATAGCTCCCATTAGCAAACCACCTGCAGAACCTCCCATAGCATACAAATGTACTTCCGAAGTATATTTTTCTGAAATTAAAAACTTACTACAATCTACAAAATCAGTAAATGTATTTTTCTTATTCAATAACTTCCCATCATCATACCAAGTACGTCCTAAATACTCACTACCTCTAATATGTGCAATTCCATAAACAAACCCCCTATCTAACAAACTTAAACGTGTAGTACTAAAACTGTCATCAATTGTATGCCCATACGAACCGTAAGCATATAATAAAAATGGCGTTTCAGAGTTCAACTCCGTATCTTTTCTTCTTACTATAGACACGGCTACTTTAGCACCATCCCTAGCAGTAACCCAAATTCTTTCCGAAGTATAATTATTTTTATCAAACTTACCTCCTAGTACCTCCTGCTCTTTCATCGTGGTTTTAGACTGATCAATCATATCAAAATCAATCACAGAACTTGGTGTAGTCATCGAGTTGTATCCTATTCGTATTATTGAAGTATCAAACTCTGGGTTTGCATATACATAAGCCGAATACGTTTCTTCATCAAACGGTAAATAATAATCCTCAGAATTATCCCATTTTTTAATACGAATCTTATTCAAACCATTAGAACGCTCTTCTAATACCAAATACTCTTTAAAAATAGAAATATCCTCTAAAAGCACATCTTCTCTATGTGGTATTACATCTACCCAATTCTCTTTTGCTGTTTTATGGATAGAAGTTTTCATCAATTTAAAATTGGTAGCACCATCCTTATTCGTTAGAATATAAAAATAATCTTCAAAATGAGCCACACTGTACTCCAAATCACGCTCCCTTTTCTGAATAACCTTTAAAGAATCATTAGGAGCATCGGCACTTAAAAACTGATATTCTGTAGATACTGTACTATAAGAACCTACAATAATAAATTCACTCGATTTTGTTTTTGTTACAAAAGTTCCAAACGTTTCATCATCTTCAGAAAAAACCTCGATATCCTCTTTAGAGTCTGTTCCTAAAACATGTTTAAATATTTTATTACTACGTAAAGTAACAGGGTCCTTTTGAGTATAAAAAAATGTTTTATTATCATTAGCCCAAACGGCACCTCCTGTAGTATTCTCTATCTTCTCTGATAAAATTTCCCCTGTAATTAAATCTTTTACATATAAAATGTATTGCCTCCTACTAATAGTATCTACCCCAAAAATAACCTTTGTATTATCTGGACTCACAGCCAAACCACCCAATGTATAGTACTCATAGCCTTCTGCCATAATATTTACATCAAACAATATCTCTTCCTCTGCCTCTAAGCTACCTTTCTTACGAGTATAAATAGGGTATTGACTTCCTTTTTCAAATCTTGTTATATAGTAATATCCATTCTTTTTATAAGGAACCGAAGTATCGTCTTCTTTAATACGCCCTTTCATCTCCTCAAATAAATCTTTTTGAAAACCCTCTGTATGTTTCATTTCAGATTCCAAATAAGAGTTCTCTGCCTTTAAATAATCTAAAACTTTAGATGTTTGTTCATCGGGAGTTTCTGCTTCTTTTTGAGCATCTGTCAAACGCATCCAGTGATAATTATCGATACGTATATCACCGTGATTTTCAAATTTATGAGGTATTTTATTTGCTATTGGAGCGGCTATTTTTGTTTCTACCATTTTATATTAATTTCAAGAAAGCACAAAAATACGCTTTAACTTTCAATCACAAATTATTTTAAACCAATTCTATTTCCATTTCTTTTCCTCTTAAATTTCTTAAATTTGTATTCTTTAAAATTGATACGATATGTTTGGAAACATGAACGAAATGATGGGCAAATTAGAAGAAGCTCAAAAAAATATTGAAGAAACTAAAAAACGATTGGATACTGTTTTTGTAGATGGTGAATCTGGAAACGGTCTAGTAGTTGTTACAGCTACAGCCAATAGAGAAATTAAAAATATAGCTATTGACGATTCTATTTTAAACGACAAAGAAGAGCTGGAAGATTACCTTATCTTAGCACTCAATGATGCTATAAAAAAAGCATCTGCTATTAATGAACAAGAATTAGCAATTGCAAGTAAAAAAGGATTGCCTAACATTCCTGGAATGGATTTATTCAAATAATAAAAATGGGAGCTTTTTAAGCTCCCATTTTTATTTGTACCAATTGATATATTTTTTCAAATTGTTCTTTTTTTGTCAAATCAGAATTGTCTATTTCAATTGCATCTGTTGCTTTTACTAAAGGTGAATCTTTTCTTGTGGTATCTTCATGATCTCGAGAAGTCACATTTTCTAAAATATCCTCATAACTCACTTTTTCACCTTTAAGAAGTAGTTCATCATAACGACGTGTAGCTCTTTTTTCTGCCGAAGCCGTCATAAATAACTTTAAATCTGCATCTGGAAAAACAACCGTTCCTATATCTCTTCCATCCATTACAACCCCTTTATTCTTTCCCATTTCTTTTTGCATAGCCACTAACTTTTCTCGTACCTCTGGTACAGAAGCTACCTTGCTTACAAAACTAGAAACCTCTAAAGTCCTTATTGTAGCCTCTACATTTACACCATTTAAATAAGCCTCTGCAAAACCAACAAGTTTATTGTACTTAAATGTAATTGTAATAGCATCCAAATCTTGAATCAATGCTAAAGTATCAAAAAAAGAAGTTCCAATATATTTTTTATTCATAGCATACAACGCTACTGTTCTATACATAGCCCCTGTATCTACATAAACATATGCCAGTTTTTTTGCCAACTCCTTTGCTATAGTACTTTTCCCTGTTGATGAATATCCATCAATAGCAATTGTAATTTTCTTCATCTTATTCATCTAAATTAATTACCAAACCAAATGTATTCGCATTTGCACTTACATGGTACTGTGTATATGCATAATTAAACTTTATCTTATCTAATTTTAAACCAAACCCATAAGAAAGCCCCGCCAAGGTACGCACATTAACCAGTGCCAACTCTTTTGCTCTTTTAAAGTTATACCCAAAACGAAGACTAAATTTCTTCTTCGAAAACAATTCTGCCCCAACAATAACATGCCTAACTGCATTGTTAAAAAAAGAAATTTCCTCTGGAGTTTCATTTCCTTCTATATCTATTGTTGAGTTTGATGGATTACTCGTAGACAAATCCCATTGTTGCATGTCATCTAAACTTGCATACCACTTAACAGGCACATGCTCCATTTCTGAAGCTATACTCATAGAAACTTTAAAAGGTAATTTTTCTCTTGTACCATCAAATGTTTTTAATTGTGTTCCTATATTTCTAAATACCATAGAAAAAACAACAGGGCTTTCAGGTCGTTTATAATACAACCCAAAATCTAAAGCAATACCAGATGATGTGTATGTATCAATTACCGAATTAATCAACTTAAAATTAGAACCTACACGAATATTAGAGTCTTTAAATTCATAGGCATATCCTACAGATAGTGCCAAATCATACGATTTAAAATCTCCAGTTATATTTCCAAATTCATCTGCTCTTATAAGCGTACCATAATCCAGATACTTCATTCCAAAATGAAAGGTTCCTAGATTCTTAATATTAGTAGCATAAACCGCCGAACCTAAATTAATACCTGCCAAATAGCTTGTATAATTTACAGCCATTTCATTATTCATAAGTGTATCAATTGCTGCTGGATTCCATAAAGGCTGACTTATATCATCCGTATCCGTCAAGGTTACACCACCCAATGATATTTGCTTAGAAGAAGTGGGCAAGTTTAAAAAAGTGTATACCGACTCTCCTCCTACCTGTGAAAATGTCATTGCACTTAAAAATAAGGCAATTATCAGTATACTTTTATTCATTAAACTTAGCTTGTTACGG
>CBDEUL010000009.1:0-100148 GCA_965243265.1 Flavicella sp. | reverse complement strand
GTATTTTCAGTAATTGCCCTTTTCATGTAAAAAAAATAAACGGAGAAAAAGTGGTTACCATCAATCACTTAAATGTGCTTTGGAATTTTATAAAGAAAAGGAAAACTTTTGGTGAAAGTAAAAATTTACGAAAGCTGATTCGAAAAAATATAACAAAAGCTTATTACGAAGAATTAAAACAGTCAGATAAAGATATTGTCGTAACCGTATCTAATTTAACGAGTAGTAAAGTGGAGTATAAATTATTAAAAGACTACTCGTACGATGATTTTTGCAATTGGATTTGGGCCTCGTGTAATTATGTTCCCTTTATGAGTGTTTATGAGAAAGATAATTTTCAATATGCAGATGGTGGTTTCGGGTGTTTGGTGCCTGTTAGAGAAGCTATAAATATGGGGGCTAAAGAGATTGATGTTATTATTTTGGATACAGAAGTGAATCATTACAATCGTTTGCCAGCAAAAAACTCTTTTTCGTTATTATCTAGTTTGTTTGATTTTGTTTTAGAACATGTAGAAAAACATAACTTGACTATAGGGAAGCTTTCGGCAAAAAATAAAGATGTAAAATTGAATATGTACTATACACCTATAGTGTTAACAACAAACTCTTTGGTTTTTGATAAAGAAAAGATGACTGCCTGGTGGGGGCAAGGGTATGCTTATGCTGAAAAGAAGTATGGAGAATTAATGACGCAAGTGAAGTATGATAAATAGTTGATTTAACAATTAAAACTATTGGTCAATCATTGAAATGTGTATTTTTGGTTTTGATATACATGTTTTATATGAGTTTTAAAAAACGAAGTGCTGTCTTTTTCTTTTTTATTTGTGCGTCATTCTTAGTAGCACAAAATACACCTAAAAAATCTAGTTTTATTAATGCTAATAACTCTGTAAGTGACGTTGATTTAGAGCATACGAAATTAAAAGTTAGTTTAGATTTTGAACAAGAACAGCTGTATGGAGAAGCATGGCTTTTGTTAAAACCTCATTATCATACTTTGAATAAAATAGCCTTAGATGCTAAAGGAATGTTGATTCATAAAGTGTTGGTAGAAGATAAAACTTCGAGTTATAGATATGATGGAGAACATTTGTTTATTGAATTGAATAAAGAATACACTAAACAAGACTCTATAAATGTATATGTGAAATATACGGCTCGCCCAGATAAAGTAAAACAAGTTGCGAGCAAAGCAATAACCTCTTCAAAAGGATTGTATTTTGTGAAATTCAAACAAAATTCAGATAAAGATTTTGTTCAAGTTTGGACTCAGGGAGCCCCAACATCTAGTAGCTGTTGGTTTCCTACGATTGATAAGCCAAATCAAAAAACATCACAAGAACTTTTTATTACCGTACCAGATAAATTTAAGACACTGTCTAATGGTAAGTTAGTTTCAGAAAAAACGGAAGAAAACGGTTTAAGAACTGATTATTGGAAAATGGATCAAAAACATGCTCCGTATTTATTTTTTATGGGAGTTGGAGATTTTGCAATAGTAAAAGATACTTGGAGAGGAAAAGAGTTGAGTTATTATGTAGAAAAAGAATATGAACCATTGGCAAAAGCTATATTTGGAAAAACACCAAAGATGTTAGATTATTTCTCAGAGATAACTGGGGTTGATTTTGTTTGGGATAAATATAGCCAAATAGTTGTAAGAGATTATGTAAGTGGAGCAATGGAAAATACAACAGCTGTAGTTCATGGAGAAGGGGCTTATCAGTCAGAAGGAGATTTGATTGATCAAAATATTTGGGAGCCAACAATAGCTCATGAATTGTTTCATCATTGGTTCGGAAATTTAGTGACTACTGAAAATTGGAGTAATTTAAGTCTGAACGAATCCTTTGCAAACTATAGTGAGTATTTATGGTTGCTACATGAGTATGGGAAAGATAGGGCAGATGCACATTTGTATAAGTCTAATCAAGTCTATTTTTCAGATGTTCAAAATAAATCAAAATCGTTAGTGAGGTTTGATTATTTAGAAAAAGGAAATTTATTTGATGCCGTGAGTTATAATAAAGGAGGAGCTGTATTGCATATGTTAAAAAACTACATAGGGGAAGCAGCTTTTTTTGAGGGTTTACAAAAGTACTTAACAAGGTATCAGTATAAAACAGCAGAAGTACATCAGCTACGAATTGTTTTTGAGGAAGTTACAGGTTTGGATTTGAATTGGTTTTTTGATCAATGGTTTTATGGAGAAGGACACCCAGAAGTTTCGGTTACTTATAATTATGATGTTCTAGCAAATACAGTAACTGTAAATCTAGAACAGTTGGGGAGGGTGTTTTACTTTCCGCTATTGATTGAGATTCACGAAGGGGAGAGTGTGAGTAGTCAAGAGTTATTTGTAGATTCAAAGCAAATGTCGTTTATATTTACTTATGGAGAAAAGCCAGATTGGATACATGTAAATGCCAATCATGTAGTCTTAGGAGAGTTTATAGAAAACACATCTTTGCGAGACGGAACCTATGAATACAGGCATGCAAAACATTATATAGATAGGAAAAATGCTATTGAGAAATTAGCAAATAGCCAAGATGATAAAAAGTATTTTTCAGTACTGGTAGAAGCGATTGATGATCCTTATTATGAATTGCAGGTGTTGGCACTGGATAGATTAAATTTAGGAAATAAGTACGCAAAGAAAGATGTTGTTGCTAAAGTAGAATTGATGTCTAAAACAGCAAAGAATAATTTTGTGAAAGCAGCTGCAATTAAGGTCTTGGGGAAGTTGGTTAATTATGAGTATAAATCTATTTTTTTAAGAGGTATTGAAAGCGAATCGAATCTTGTGAGGGGGAATTCTTTAGAAGCTTTGTATTATATAGATAATTATATGGCATTGGAAAAAGCGAAAAACTTACCAGACAATGTAAAAGAAACAATTGCTTTTCCTTTGTCTAAAATGTATTTAGAGGCAAGAGATAGAGAGGAAATGTCTTTTGTTTCTAAACATATTGTTCAAGGAATGTATTTGGTAAAAGATCCAGCCACAGTTAAAATGTATAAAGAAGCTTTTGAGTGGGTTGCTGTTAGTGATAATGTAGAAGCTTTTAGAGGATTGGTTGGTGATCTTGTAGAAAAAGGAAATATGTATCGTCAGTACGGCTTTCATTTAAAGGCTATTCAGATGATTCGAGAAATGATTTATAAGCAAGAGGAGTTAGAAAATAAAAACAAAAGACAATTGTTGGCTATTGCTCGAGAAGGTTTGGAGGAATTAGTGAATTGATTTTATGTAGAAATTGAACTTTTTTAAAAGAATTGATACCGAGAATTTCTCGGTATTTTTTTTGTTCAATAGGAGAATACTTGTTTTAAGGTGTTTTTCTTGTCTTTATTTTGAGTGAATAATATGTTGATAGGGAGAAGATGTGTTTTTGTCTTAAAAAGAGTGGAAAATTATTGTTTAGAGAAGTATAGGGGGAAATTAGCCTCTGTTTTTAAATTCTTTGAAAGTTCCGTCTTTGTAAAAAATCAATACAGATTCTATTTCTGTGATGTTATTACTTTCTGTGATTTTTTCTTCTTCAGTTGGTTTTTCTTTTAGCGTTTTTTTTTCAGATAAATTTTTAGGAGGTGAAGTTGGAGTAGGAGAAGAATCTGTTGATGGGAAATTTCCAATACCATTTAACAACCAGTAGAGATCTACTTCTTTAAAAGTGTCTGTAACTTTTAGTACAAAATCTAGACTTGGTTTGTTTCTTCCAGATAAAATATGAGAGATGCTAGAGCGAGGAACGTTGATTTTATCAGCGAAAGAAGATGCTGAAAGAGCGTTAAAATCTATTATTTTTTTCAGTCTAAAAGAAAACTCTTTATTGTTTAACATTGTGAATGTTTGTTTGTTTTACAAATGTAAAACATTGTTTTGTTATATGCAAAATAGATTTACGGAAGTGGTTTTGATTAAATTTTAAGATTAAGTAAATGCAGTTAAATATCTGTTTTATATGTTTTTGTGTTTTGTTTATTGTAAAAGTTAAAGAATCCATAATCAGGAGAAGAGGGTGGTTAACATTTAATTAAGGTGTTGGATACAAATGTAAACAAAAGCTTCGTGAAAATTGAATTTGAATTGTTTACAAGTGTAAACTCTATATTTTATACATTTGTGGTATGGAAAAAATAAACATTGAAAAGTTGAAGAGTTGGTATGCTTCTAATTTTGAAAATAAGCTTTCAGGCAGAAGAATACTTTTTAAAGATATAGAGCCGATAATAGAAACATTAAACACTTCTATTTATAAAAAAGGGATTGAAGGAGTGTCTGAAAAAAATACTCCGATCTATAAAATAGAAGTAGGTACAGGAGCTAAAAAAGTTTTAGTATGGTCTCAAATGCACGGAAATGAAAGTACGGGAACAAAAGCAGTGTTTGATTTTTTTAAGTTTTTAGAGGAACCTGGTGTTTTTGGAGCTATAAAAAATCAAATATTAAACAATTGTACAATTGTTTTTTTACCAATTTTAAACCCTGACGGAGCAGAGGTGTTTACAAGGGTAAATGCAAATGAGGTGGATTTAAATAGAGATGCAGTTGATTTAGTGGCTAAAGAGAGTAAATTGTTAAGAAAGGTTTTGGATGAGTTTGATCCAGAATTCTGTTTTAATTTACATGACCAAAGAACTATTTTTAATGTTGAAGGAACTAAAAAACCAGCTACAATATCTTTTTTAGCACCCTCAGAAGATTTAGAGAGAACATTGACAAAAGGAAGAACAGAAACAATGAGTGTTATTGCTTCGATGAATTCTTTGCTTTCAGAAATAATACCAGGGCATATAGGAAGGTATACAGATGAGTTTTATCCAACGGCAACAGGAGATAATTTTCAAAAGTTAGGACACAATACTATTTTAATAGAGGCAGGGCATTATTATGATGATTACGATAGAGATGTGGTTCGTGAATTTAACTTTTATGCTTTTCTTCAAGGGCTTTACTTTGTAGCTAGTACAAGTGATTATTCGGAGTATCAGTCATATTTTGAAATTCCGAATAATGATAAAAAATGTTACGATGTTATTTATAGAAATGCTCTTTCTGAAACAGGGAAAATTGAAGATGTGGCATGTCAATACGATTATGTGTTGAAAAACAATCGCTTAGAAATGGTGCTGGAGCAGGTTCAAAAAGGAGGATTAGAGAGTTTTATAGGGCATAAAGAGATAGATTGTAAAAATAGGGCAATTTAAGAGTGTTGTTTTAATGATTTCGTAACGTTTGAACGTTTTTGTTAAAAATATTTTAGTATTTTTGCAATGTGTTCATATTGTTATAATATTTAGAATTATGAAGAAGTACCATTTAGATGAGGTTGATCATCAAATTTTAGACATGTTGATAGATAATACAAGAACTCCTTTTACAGATATAGCAAAAAAGTTATTGGTGTCTGCGGGGACAATTCATGTACGTGTAAAGAAAATGGAAGAAGAAGGTGTTATTAAAGGGTCTACTTTAACACTAGATTATGAAAAAATGGGCTATGCTTTTATTGCTCATATTGGAATTTATTTAGAAAAAACATCAATGACAAAACAAGTTATTGAAAGTTTAAGAGAAATACCAAACGTAACAGTAGCCTATGTAACGGCAGGGAAGTTTAATATTTTCTGTAAAATTAGAGCAAAGAATACAGATGACGCAAAAAATATTATATTTAAGATAGATGATATTCCTGGTGTTAATAGAACAGAAACAATGATTTCTTTAGAAGAAAGTATCAATGATAAGAAACGTATGATGCATGCTATTTTTAGAGATTATTAAAACAGTGTATATCAGGAAAAACAAAACAGAGCCTATTGAAACTTCAATAGGCTCTGTTTTGTTTTATAGAAGTTTGTGTATAAGAGCATACTGTAGTAGTAAAATTGTTTTAGCATCTTTTATTATTCCGTTGTTTAATAGGGAAATAGCCTCTTTAAAAGGCATTTCTAGTATGGTAATGTCTTCTTGTTCGGTAGAGACGCCTCCACCAGTTCCTTTTTTTTGATTATCCGTGTATTCAGCAATAAAAAAATGGATTTGTTCTGTAACTGCACCAGGAGTCATATAAGCATCAAAAACTTTTTTTACGTTATTAATTAGATACCCGGTTTCTTCAAATATTTCTTTTTTGATGCAGGTTTCAGGAGAGTCACCCTCAAGCAATCCAGCACAGGTTTCAATAAGTAATCCTGATTTATTTCCGTTTAAATAAGAAGGGAGTCTAAACTGCTGTATTAAAATGATGTTTTTGGTTGTTTTATTATATAAGAAAACGGTGGCTCCATTCCCTTTATCGTAAGATTCTCTTATTTGTGTTTGCCATTTTCCATCATTGCGCAAATAGTTAAATGTAACTTTATTTAATTGATACCAGTTGTTAGAGAGTGTTTCTGTTTGAGTAACTTTAACTCTTTCTTTTGTCATCGGTTTTTAGGTGTTGAGTTGATTTGTTTGAAGTTCTGTGTATATTTTGTTTCTTTGTCGAAACAGTCTTGGAAAATACCACAAGAAACACCTGGTTTTGCTAGTGACTTTTGAGGGGTGTTCTCAGATAATTTTTGTATTTCAGGAGATAGGTATTTCATGTTTTGTGAGATATTATAAAGTAAAAATACAAAAAGTTAAATCAAGCATTTTGTTGTGTAGTCGTTATTTATCCGACAACTAACAGATAGTTGTGTTTTTAAATGATATAGAACGGTTTTATTTGATGTATGTGGAATAGTTTTTTTAAATGTCCAAAAGGAAATCAATACTCATATGAGGTGTATGACTCTATTGTAGATGTAGACAAGTCTTTGTGGGGGGTAGTAGGAGATAAGAATATTTACTTAACAGTTGCTTATCTTGAGGCTTTTGAAAAAGGAATGCAAAAACAAATGAAATTTAGGTATGCGGTTTTTTTAGACCAATACAGGCGGTGTGTGGGGGTAAGTGTGTTTCAGGTTGTGGGATTTAGACTAGGTGATTTTTTACAAAATAAAATACCAAATACATTAGCCAATAGTTTACGAAAGCTTTTTTTTGAAGAAAAAAAATTACGAATGTTGATTTGTGGTAACCTTTTTGCCTGTGGCGAAAATGGTTTTTGGTTTCAAGAAGAAATTCCACCGAAATTTGCTTTTAAAACACTGTTTTCGGTAATGGAAAAAATATGTTTAAACATGGGAGATGCATCAAAAGTGTCTTTTACTTTGTTTAAAGAATATTGGTCAACTCCAAATAAGGTAGTATCTGAAATTAAAGAGCATCATTTTGTACCCTTAGATATAGATGTAAATATGGTTTTAAAACTAAATTCCAATTGGAAGTGTTTTGAAGATTATTTGTTAGCTATGAATACAAAGTATAGAACTAGAGCTAAAAACGTGTTTAAAAGCTCCTCAAGTCTTATTAAGATGAATTTTGGAGTTGAAGATATTGTAGTAAATCTAGATAGGATTGAAGAGTTATATAAAGAAGTTCTTGATAAAGCAGAGTATAATTTAGGTGTTTTGGAGATGCAAACATTTGTCTGTTTAAAAGAGCACTTAAAAGAGAATTTTGTTTTTACAGCGTATTTAGTTGATAAAAAATTAATAGGGTTTAGTACGGCTTTTGTTTTTGATTCTGTTCTTGATGCAAACTTTATAGGAATAGATTATTCTTGTTATAAAAAACACAAACTATATCAGAGGATGTTGTATGACTTTGTCAGCTTGTCTATAGAAAAAGAAGCGTTGGAATTGCGATTAGGAAGAACGGCGGAAACTATAAAGAGTGGTATTGGAGCAGTGCCTGTGTCTATGAGGTTGTATGTGCGTCATCGAAATTGTTTGTCAACAAGTTTATTGAAACCTTTGGTGGCATCAATCGAGCCTAGTGAATATGAAATCAGAAACCCATATAAAAACTAAGAAATGGATTCGTTAACTCAGATTGTTTTAGGAGCTGCTGTGGGAGAAGCGGTTTTAGGAAAAAAGGTAGGGAATAAAGCAATGCTATGGGGGGCTATAGCGGGAACTATACCGGATTTAGATGTCCTGTCAAAAGTTTTTTTTGATCCAGTAACAGCAAATGAGCTCCATAGGGGCTTTTCGCATTCTATTTTTTTTAGTGTTCTCTTTGCACCTGTGTTTGGTTATTTGATACATCGTCTATACAAGCAGAAGGAAGCTTCTTGGAAAGGATGGTCTTGGCTTATGTTTTGGGGGTTGTTTACACACCCTTTGTTAGATGCTCATACAACTTGGGGTACACAACTTTTTTGGCCCTTGGGAAATAAAATATCTTATAAAAATATATTTGTTGTAGATCCTTTTTATACAATTCCTTTTTTGATTTTCTTGATTTTGGCAATGACTCATAAAAGAGGAACAGCTAAAAGAACACACTTAAATAACTGGGGGCTTTACATAAGTTCAGCTTATATGTTGTTAACACTTGTTTTAAAGATGGTTACTTTTCCTGTTTTTGAAAACAGCTTAAAGAAACAAGGGATTGAATATATAGAGTTAGAAACGAAGCCAACTCCTTTAAATGCTATTTTATGGACGGCTAATGTTCAAACAGAAGACGCTTACTTTATAGGGTATTATTCGTTGTTTGATAAAAGTAAGGATGTGCAGTTTTTGCATTTTCAGAAAAATCATGAGTTGTTAGGAGACTTGCAAGAGCATCCTCTGGTTTTAAGATTGATAAAGCTTTCTAAAGGCTGGTATGTGATTCAGAAAAAAGATGGAAAATTATTGTTCAATGATTTGCGATTTGGATTGATGGGGGTAAACCCAGGTGAAGCTAATTTTGTGTTTCGTTATGAATTGTATTTTGAAAACAATGAGTTGAAAGTTAGAGAAGGAGAGAAGGAAATGGGAGATATAAAGCCGCTCTTGGGGGATTTGTTTGATAGGGTTTTGGGAAATATTTAAGGAGTTGTTTTCTCAAAGATACCAAGATGTTTGTTTTTCTGTACATTATCCCATTTAAAGATTTGACCATTCATAGAGATGTATACGCCATGAGGAAGAGTTTGTACAAAAGCTAAGGAGCTTCCTAGATTAAAGATACCGTCAGAGCTTTTAAACTTATAAGGAATCATAGCGCCTGTTAATACAATTGTTTTTGCAATATTTTTTGAAGCAATGTTTTTTGCGGTTGTAACCATAGTGTCGGTACCGTGTGTAATGACAATTTTTGACGATTTGGAATCTATACAGTTTTGAGTGATTACTTCCCTGTGAGAAGAAGTCATTTGAAGACTGTCTATCATCATTAGGTTTTTTACAGTAACAGGAACTTTACATCTGCCAAGTTTTAAGATTTCGTGTATGTGAGATTTGTTAAAGTAGAGTTCGCCTGTGAGTTCGTTGTATTCTTTGTCAAAAGTACCTCCAGTTGTAAAGAGTTGAATTTTCATTTTATTTAGAATTATGCTTATTGATAGGTTTAAATTAAGTTAAAAATTGTTAATTTTGTGCTCGGTATGAGTAAAAATGATTCACATAGCCTAAATTTTTTAGCGGCATTTTTATTGACTGTGTTTATTAGTTTAAATATAGTTAATTTGCATTTGTTCTCGCATATGTTCGATGGAGATCATGTGGAGAAGTGTGAAGAATGTAAACTTGTATTAACAGAAAATTCGGTAGATGTTTATTTGCCTTTGCAAGATAGTTATGAGGGTTTTTTGTTGCATAATACTTTTTTTAAAGAATGTTCTATACTTTATGTAGAACAGTATACACCGGTAACTTCTTATCCGAGTGATTTTTTGAATATGCCACCTCCTGTAATTTAATTTTTTAGATTATACAGTGTGAGTTGGTTTCTAAGTTAGAAAATGAATTTTAGATTTTTCCTTTTATGAAGGAGCTTTGAATTGATGCTTTTTACTTACAACTTACGTTGAAATAAAGGATTTAAGAGTTAGATTTTATTTACATAATATATGTTCAAGTATGTTGTGGTATTGTTCCAATTGTTTGGAATAATATCTATGACAGCACAAGATTGTAGTTATTCTGTGTCTGGGGTTGTTAACAGCAATCATGAAGGGCAGGGATTAGAACATTGTGTTGTTAGAATAAAAAGCATTAAACGTTACATAACTACCAGTCATGAAGGGGGATATGAAATAAAGAACCTTTGCAGTGGTGTATATGAGTTTGAGATATCGAGTTTAGGATATAAAACGTTACGAAAAACGGTTGAAGTAAAAGAACAAGATTTATTTGTAAACTTTATTTTAGACGAGGCTGTTGAGAATTTACTGGAAGTGAGTTTGGTACATAAAAGCTTTGAAGATAGTAATTCGGGACAGGTAACGGTTTTAGATTCAGAGATTGTAGAGGAAAATAGCGCAGGAGTTTTAGGAGACGTTTTGGAAAATGCAAAAGGAGTTTCTTCATTAAAAACAGGAGCAACTATATCAAAGCCTGTAATCCATGGTTTGCATAGTAGTCGTGTGTTGATTGTGAATAATGACGTTCGTATGGAAGATCAAGAATGGGGAGCAGAGCACGCTCCAAATGTTGATGTGAATACAGCTGAAAAAATTACAATTATAAAAGGAGCTTCTGCTTTGCAGTTTGGAGGAGATGCTGTTGGAGGAGTTGTGTTGATTGAACCTAAAAAAGTACCTGTTAAAGATACTATTTATGGAAAAACAATTGCTACAGGGGCTACCAATGGTAGAGGAGCTAGTTTGTCATCTAATTTAGTAAAAGCTTACAAGAGTGGGGTTTATTTTAAGGTTCAAGGTACAGGAAAGTATTTTGGAGACTTTCAAGCTCCAGATTACAATCTTTCTAATACAGGAATTCATGAAGCAAATTATTCGTTGACCTTTGGAATAAACAAATACGATTATGGGGTTGAAGCTTTTTACAGTGCTTATAGAGCTACAATTGGAATTTTAAGAGCTTCACATGTAGGAAATGTCGAAGATTTAATTATCGCGATTAATAGTGGAGAGCCTCAGTATATTGAAGATTTTACATATGCTATTAATGAACCTAAGCAAGAGTTGTTACATAGGTTAGGGAAATTAAAGTATTTTAAAAACTTTGAAGATTCTAGTAAGTTAACTTTCCAGTACGGGTATCAACTTAATAATAGAAAAGAGTTTGATATAAGAAGAGGAGATGATGCAGATTTACCTTCTATGGATATGGAGCTAACAACGCATTCTTTTGATGTAGATTATAAGTTTCAGCCTCAGGGTCTTTTTGATATGACAGTAGGAGGTTCAATGTTTTATCAAGTAAATTATCCAGATCCAATAACAGGAGTTCGTAGGTTGATTCCTGATTATAGGATGTTTAGTGTTGGTTTTTTTACTTTGATAAATACTGAATTGACAGAGCGTGTTTTGTTAGATGCAGGAGTGCGCTATGATTTTTCAAGAATAGATGCGAAAAAGTTTTACCAAAAATCGAGGTGGGAAGAACGTGGCTATGACGAAGATTTTTCGCATATTATTATTGGGGATTATGGTTCACAATGGTTGACGAATCCAATTTTTGACAATGGATTGTTGGCGGCAAGTGTAGGTGTAAAATACCGAATGGCACCAAATACCTTAGGAAGTGTAAATTTAAGTATTGCATCAAGAGCTCCGAACCCTTCTGAATATTTTAGCGATGGTTTGCATCATTCAGCAGGAGCTATAGAGTTGGGAGATTTGCGTTTGGAAAAGGAACAATCTTATAAGTTTAGTTTTTCTTTAGAAGGAACATATCGTAGTTTCGAGTATGATGTAGAGCCATTTGTAAACAAAATATCTAATTATATGACGTTGGATCCTAGTGGTTTAGAAACAACGCTAAGAGGGGCTTTTCAAGTATGGGAATACAACGCTGTAGAAGCTTTTTTGGCGGGTGTAGATATGTTTACAGCTTATGATTTTTCTGAAGAATGGAGGTGGGAAACGATGTTTTCGTATGTCTATGGGCAGGATAAAACAAGAGATCAACCCCTGATTCATATGCCTGCCCCAAATTTTAAAAACACTTTAATTTATAAGAAAAAACAATTTAACAATTTAAAAGTCGGGATTTCTAGCGAATTTGTATTTGAACAAAAGCGCTTTCCAGACAATGATTTTACATATTCAATTTTCGATGAAGATGGAAATGTAGTGGAGGTAGAAGTTGAGATTAGTCAACCTCCATTAGGTTATCATTTATTAAGTCTGTCTTCGGGAATGGATTTTAAAACAGGAAAAACATCCAATTTAGGGGTTGTTTTTTCTGTAAATAACATTACAAATACAAGGTATAGAGATTATTTAAATAGACAGCGTTATTACGCGGATGAACAGGGGATTAATTTCCTAATACAATTATTAAAAAACAAACAAAATGAAAAATAGATATACAATATTGTTTTTAGCAATTTTAGCAGTAGTTTTATACTCATGCGATAAAGATGAGTTACCTGAAGAAATACATGAAGAAGAGGTGATTACAACCCTTATAACCACGTTAAATCCTGATGACGTAGAAGGTAATGATATTACCTTGACTTCTAGAGATTTAGATGGGGATGGACCAAATGAACCTGTAGTAACAATAGAAGGAGAGTTTATTCCAAGTACTGTGTATACAGGAGCAATTCAGGTATTAAATGAGTCGGATGCAGAGGATGTTGAAGACATTACTGAAGAAGTAGAGGAAGAAGGAGAAGAGCACCAGTTTTTCTACATAACTAGTGGGAATACAGAAGTCACTACTTTATATACGGATAAAGATGAAAATAACAACCCAATAGGTATTGAATTTAAATTAACAACAGGAACAGATGTGAATGATTTAGTACTTCAGATTGTTTTACGTCATGAACCAGATAAATTTGCAGAAGGAGTTTCTGATGGGAATATTGACAATGCAGGAGGAGAAACTGATATTAGTGTAACTTTTTCTTCAATAGAATTTCAACAAAACTAAATTTTTTATAATCTCAAGTTATTTGTAATGAGTTAAGTAGGTTGTGAAGTGTAGATTTTTGGCAGAAAATGTTGTGAGAAACCAATAACTATCCTATATTTGCAACCGCTTAGGGCAATTAGCTCAGTTGGTTCAGAGCACCTCGTTTACACCGAGGGGGTCGGGGGTTCGAATCCCTCATTGCCCACTTAAAACTCCACAAGAAATTGTGGAGTTTTTTTTTGTTAAAGCACAATCCTTTTTATAAATTCTTTAACATTTAAGAGCAATTGTTCTTAGAGGGTATATTTGTACTTTTGAGCTTGTTTTACAAGGGTTGCTAAATGATTTAAGCGATGTTATAGTGTTTTTTTGATCAAGCTAAAGTGTTAATTTCTTGTAAAAACGAAACTTCTTTTCGAGTTTGTCCTTTTAAAAGTTGTAGGTAGCTATTTAAGAAGGCTAATGAGATGTTAATCAAGATAGATATGAAAAAAATTAGATATTCAGTTTTAGGTGTTGTGCTACTACTTTTTTCTTTTTGGGGGTACAGTTTTTTTATTCAAAATAAAAAAACACATAAAAGGGTTGTAGAAAAGCATAAAAAAGTTGTTTTTACTGAAATTGTTAAAAACAGTAAGATTCCAATTATAATAAAAGAAAGAGGGAATCTAGAAGCTAAAAATAGATTGTCACTTTACTCTGAAGTTCAAGGGGTTTTAAAAACAGCTAAAAAAGAGTTCCGCGTAGGAGTAGCCTATAAAAAAGGAGAAACACTATTAAGTATCAATAGTGATGAGCATATTGCTACTTTAAAAGCTCAAAAAAGTGTTTTTCAAAACTTATTAGTTTCCATTATGCCCGATTTGAGGATGGATTATCCAGAGTCTTTTGAAAAGTGGGAAACATATTTGAAAAGCTTTGATGTAAATTCAAGTATTAAAACATTGCCAGCGCCTTCTTCAGATAAAGAAAAGTACTTTATTACAGCAAAAGATATTTACACTACATATTACAATATTAAAAACTTAGAAGTAAGATTTGAGAAATACAATATAAGAGCTCCGTTTGATGGAATCATAACAGAAGTAAATGTAAATACAGGAGCATTGGTGCGTGCTGGTCAAAAAATGGGAGAATTTATAAATACGGATGTTTATGAATTAGAATTGTCTATAAACGCAGCATTGGCAAATGATTTACGTGTAGGTAAAAAGGTGTTTTTAAAAGATTTATCAAATACGATAGCATTAGAAGGAAAAGTAATTCGTATCAATGGAAAAATAGATGCAGCAAGCCAAACACTTCCTATATTTATAGAGGTTAGAGGAAGCAATCTTAAAGAAGGTATGTACTTAGAAGCAAGTGTTTTTGCAAGAGAAGTACCTGAATCTTATGAGATTTCTAGAAAATTATTGATAAATAGGGAAAAGGTATTTGTGTTAAAAGATTCCGTTTTGGAATCAAAACAAGTAACACCTATTTATTTTAAAGAAAATACAGTGATTGTAAAAGGCTTGGTAGATGGAACAGAGTTAGTTTCAAAACCAGTTATAGGGGCTTTTGTTGGAATGTCTGTTGAAAGATATAACGAATCTAAAAGTGTGGAATAGATGAAAAAAATTATTTCATATTTTATAAAATACCCAGTTGCAGTTAATATTTTAATTGTGGCTTTTGTATTGTTAGGAATCCTAGGGTATAAAAGTTTACGATCTTCATTTTTTCCGCTAACCCCTACAAAACTAATATCCATTAGTGTAGTGTATCCAGGGGCTTCTCCTCAAGAAATGGAAGAAGGCGTTGTTTTAAAGGTAGAGAATAATTTAAAAGGACTCGTGGGGATAGATCGTATCACCTCAACTTCTAAAGAAAATTCTGCTTCCATTACCATAGAGATTTTAAAAGGCTACGATATCAATGCGGTTCTTGCAGATGTTAACAATGCGGTAGACAAAGTACCAAATTTTCCAACAGGTATGGAGCCAGCAGTGGTTTCTAAAATTCAAAAAACACATGAAACAATCAGTTTTGTGGTTACAGGAAATGGAATTCCGTTAAAATCATTAAAAAGTATTTCTAGAAAAGTAGAAAACGAATTGAGAAGATTGGAAGGAGTCTCTCAAATTAATATATCTGGATACCCAGAAGAAGAAATAGAGATTGCGGTAAAAGAAAATGCTTTAAGAGCTTATGATTTAACTTTTAAGGATGTGGCTGCAGCAGTATCAAAAAATAATATTCTTACTTCGGGAGGAGCTGTAAAAACGATTACAGAAGAATATTTGATACGTGCTAAAAATAGATCGTATTACGGAGACGAATTGGATGATCTTGTTGTTAGGGCAGATGTTTCAGGTAAAATGATTCGTTTAAAAGACATTGCAGTTGTTTCCGATCGTTGGAACGAGTCGCCTAATAGAAATTATTACAATCAAAACCTTGCAGTAAGGGTTCAGGTAAGTAATACAAATAGTGAAGACCTGTTACAAACAGCAGAAAAGGTAAATGAATACATTGTAGATTTTAATAAAAAAAACAGCAATGTACAATTGGTGGTTGCTAGAGATTCTTCAACCGTATTGATAGAAAGAACCGCTTTGCTTTTTAAAAATGCTTGGCAAGGAATGTTGTTGGTATTGTTGTTCTTGTCACTCTTTTTAAGACCACGATTGGCATTTTGGGTAGCCGCTGGTTTGCCAGTAGCCTTTTTTGGAATGTTTATGCTAGCGGGGTATTTTAATGTAACAATCAATGTATTGTCTCTTTTTGGGATGATTATTGTAATTGGAATTTTGGTAGATGATGGAATTGTGATTTCTGAAAATATATACCATCATTATGAAAAAGGGAAAAACCCTATACGAGCAGCAATTGACGGTACTTTAGAAGTTGTTCCACCAATCTTTTCAGCAATTATAACAACAATATTAGCATTCTCTGTATTTTTCTTTTTAGAGGGAAATTTAGGGGAGTTTTTTAGTGAGGTGGCTACAGTAGTTGCTTTAACCCTGGGAATATCATTAATTGAAGCATTGATTATTTTACCAGCACACGTAGCTCACTCAAAGGCATTAGATAGAAATCAAAAAGTTTATGCCTTTAATAAACATGCAGAAAGGCTGATGGAGTTTATGAGAGATAGAATTTATGCTCCAGCATTACGTTTTGTATTACAGAATAAATTTTTGGGATTGATGATTCCTGTATCTATGTTTATTTTAACACTAGGAGCGTTTGGAGGAGGAGTGATTAAAGGAACGTTTTTTCCATCTATAGCGAGTGATAGAGTGTCTATAAAATTAAAAATGCCTCAAGGAACTAATGAAAAAATTACAGATTCTATTATTTCAGCAATAGAAAATAAGGTTTGGGTTGTAGGTCAAGATTTTACAAAAAAGCAAACAGGACAAATACCAGTTATTAAAAATGTATTAAAGAAAATAGGACCAGGAACAGCTACAGCTTCATTAAATGTAAATCTATTACCAGGACAAGAAAGAGATTTTACATCAGGAGAAATAACCAATGCTATTAGAGAAAAAGTGGGACAGGTTTATGGAGTAGAAACATTGACATTTGGTTCTGGAGGTCATTTTGGAGGAAGTCCAGTTTCAGTATCGCTTTTATCAAATAACATAAAAGAATTAAAAGCAGCAAAAGTAGAGTTAAAGGCAGCATTGTTAAAGAAACCAGAATTAAAAGATATTTCAGATAACGACCCACAAGGAATAAAAGAAATAAAAATAAGATTGAAAGAAAATGCTTATTTATTAGGGTTGACTTATCAAGATGTAATGTCTCAAGTGCGAAGCGGTTTTTTTGGATATCAGATTCAGCGTTTTCAGAGGGGAGAAGATGAAATTAAAATTTGGGTGCGTTATGATAGAGAAGAACGTTCGTCAATTAAAAACTTAGACGATATGCGAATAGCAACACCAACGGGTAAAAAAGTGGCTTTTTCAGAAATAGCTACACATACAATTGAACGAGGAGAGATTTTAATTAATCATTTAGATGGTGTTAGGGAAATTCGAGTAGATGCAGATTTAAAAGATGTAAAATCAAGTGCTACAGAGGTGTTAACAGACATCAAATCGAATATAATGAAAGAAATAAGTGCTAAATATCCAAGTGTAACAGCTTTGTATGAGGGGCAAAATAGAGAAGCATCTAAAGTAATGGGGTCTGTACCAACAGTAGGGTCTATTATTTTACTGTTGATATATATAGTGATTGTTTTTACATTCAGATCATACAGTCAGCCTTTTTTGTTATTATTGATGGTGCCATTCAGTTTTGTAGGAGTTGGTTGGGGGCATTGGATTCATGATTTTCCTGTGAATATATTGTCTATGTTAGGTATTATTGCGTTGATAGGTATTATGGTTAATGATGGTCTGGTGTTGATTAGTAAATTTAACAACTACTTAAAAGAAGGAATGAAGTTTGAAGAAGCACTGCTTCAAGCAGGAAAATCTAGGTTTAGAGCTATCTTTTTAACAACAATAACAACGGTTGCGGGTTTAACACCGTTGATTTTTGAAACAAGTAGGCAAGCACAATTTTTAATACCTATGGCAATTTCTATAGCCTATGGAATTATTATAGCTACATTTTTAACGTTGTTAACATTGCCTATCTTGCTTTCAATTTCCAATACGATAAAAGTGTATATACAATGGTTTTTAAAAGGAGAAAAGCCTTCTAGAGAATCGGTTGAAAGAGCTGTTGTTGAATTAGAGTTTGAAAATAAAGAACTAGACTAATTATGAAGATATTTTGTAAAATAGAAGTACTGTTTTTAGTTGTGTTCTTTACAATGAATACAATGATTTCTCAAGAGGTTCTGACAAAGGAAGCTGCCATTGTAATGACCTTGGAGAATAACTATGATATTCGATTGACAGAGAATAGTTTAGAGGTAGCCAAGAATAATGCGAGCTTGTATAACAGTGGATATTTACCAACAGTATTTACAAATGCAGGAGCGTCGTATGACAATAAAGATACAGAAACAACTTTGGCAAGTGGAGATGAAGTTTCTGTAGAGGGAGCAGAGTCACAAAACTACAATGCATCAGTAGGAGTAAATTATATGCTGTTTAATGGGTTGGGAAGATATTATACATATCTGAAACTAAAAGAAAGTTATAGTTTAACAGAGCTTCAGGCGCGTGGAGTAATGGAAAACACCTTGTTAACACTGTTTAATGCGTACTACGAAGTAGCTCGGTTAACTGAAAATTTAGGGAGTCAAAAACAAACATTGGCTATTTCAAAACAACGATTAAAACGAGCTAATTACGGATTTGATTATGGGCAAAATACGAAATTAGATGTTTTAAATGCAGATGTGGATGTAAATTCAGATAGTATCAATTATTTATCTATACAAAGGCAATTGGCAAATGCTAAAAGAGATTTGAATATTGTTTTGGGAAGAGAAGTAAATACACCTGTTGCTGTAGATACAACGGTTGTTTATTTAAAAGAGATGAGTTTAGATTCGCTGTTGGGAAAATCTTTAAAAGAGAATGTTACTTTTTTACAAACTCAAAAATCTGTTGAACTGAGTGAATATGATGTGAAAATAAACAATTCTGGTTGGATGCCGGTGGTGAGTTTGACAAGCTCATATGCATGGAATAATAGAAAAAACGATCCTACCAATCAATTTAGTTCGATAGAATTACAGCAAAAAGGAATCAATGCAGGGGTAAGTATGTCTTGGAATGTGTTTGATGGAGGAAAAACAAGCACACGTACAAAAAATGCTAAAATAGAAGTAGAAAATAAAGAGATTCAAAAAGAGCAGCAAGAAGAGTTTTTAAGAAGAGATGTGAATAATGCCTGGGAAAGTTATCAAAATGCATTGTTTACTTTAAAAGTTCAACAAGCTAATGTAGAGACAAATAAATTGAATTTTGAAAGGTCTACAGCGTATTATAAATTAGGACAAATAACATCTATAGATTTTAGATTGGCACAAGTAAACTTGGTAAATGCGAAACTGACTTTAAGTTTGGCTAAATATGCGGCTAAAAATACAGAGTTGTTGTTGTTGCAGTTGTCAGGAGATTTATTGTCTAATAAACAGTATTAAAATGCCTAAAAAAGGAAAAGAAAAAAATACAAAGAACAAGGCAAAGCATACAAAGTTGATGAATAGGAAGCTGAACAAACAGCGAATGGAGAAAGAGCAACATAAAATGCGTTTAAAAGAACTTGTAAAGAAACATCAAGAACAAAAAGACAAGCAAAAAGAAGAAGATGAAGGAGGAGCGTTGTAATTGTGGTTCGGGAGTGTTGTATAGTAGTTGTTGTGAGGTGTTTCATAGAGGAAAAGAAAAAGCCATAACAGCAGAACAATTAATGCGTTCTAGGTATACTGCTTTTACTAAGGCAGATGGGGGTTATTTGATGAGAAGTCACCACTCAAAAACAAGACCTATTCATGAGAAAAAAGAAATTGTTTCTTGGGCAAAGTCTGTAGAATGGATACGATTAGAGGTTTTAAAAATCTCTTTGGGATTAGAGAATGATACAGAAGGAATGGTAGAGTTTAAGGCGTATTTTTTTGAAAATGGTGTGGTGCAAGTTATACACGAAAAATCTAAGTTTTTAAGAGAGAATGGCAATTGGGTGTATTACGGTAGAATGTAAACAAAAAACCTCTAAGAAATTTCTTAGAGGTTTTTTGTGAGTAACAGCTTGTTTTAAAAGCAGTCTATTATTTGTTGAGCAACCCTTAAGGCTTCCGTTCCTTGTTGTAGGGAAACTACAGGAGTTGTGTCGTTATTTATAGCATCTGCAAAAGATTCTAATTCATCTAAAATAGCATTGTTAGCTTCTACTTTAGGGTTTTCAAAATAGATTTGTTTTTTTACACCTTCAGCATTTTGAAGAATCATAGCAAAATCATCTGGATTTTCTGGAGCATCTTGCATTTTAACCAATTCACTTTTCTTTTCTAAAAAGTCTACAGAGATATAAGCGTCTTTTTGAAAAAACCTAGACTTTCGCATGTTTTTCATAGATATTCTGCTTGCCGTTAAATTAGCAACACAACCATTTTCAAATTCTAAACGAGCATTTGCAATATCTGGAGTTTCAGAAATTACAGAAATACCACTGGCTAGTACGTTTTTAACAGGTGAATTTACAACGCTTAGAATAATATCAATATCATGAATCATTAAATCTAATACTACAGGAACATCTGTTCCTCTTGGGTTGAATTCTGCCAGTCTATGCGTTTCAATAAACATAGGAGTGTTGATACTGTCTTTAACAGCAGTAAAAGAAGGGTTAAAACGCTCAACATGTCCTACTTGACCACGAACACCGTTTTCTTTTACAAGATCTCTTAAGACACTTGCTTCTTGATACGTTTTTGTAATCGGCTTTTCAATAAACACATGTTTTTTGTTTTGAATGGCTTGTTTGGCACAATCAAAATGAGAAAGAGTAGGTGTTACAATATCAACAACATCAACTTCAGCAATTAAGTCTTCTATTGAATCAAAAGCTTTGTATCCGAATTCTTTAGCTACTTTAGTTGCGTTTTCTTTGCTAGGATCATAAAAACCAACAAGTTCGTATTTTTCAGATTGTTGTAATAGACGTAAATGAATTTTTCCTAGATGTCCAGCACCTAAAACTCCAGCTTTTAGCATAAGGATTTTTTTATGTAGTTGACAATGGTTGTTTTTTTAAGAGTTCTTCTTTTCAAAAAAAAAACAACCATTTTTAATAGATTTCTTATAACAAAAATAGAAATCTTTACTGATAAAAGAGTAATTTTATCCTCCCAAAATTTAAAGAATTCGTGAAGGACACTTTCAAACATCAAGGACTTAGAAATCAGTTGTCTAAATTAATAGCATCTAAAGGAATTGAAGATACAAATGTATTAAAAGCTATAGGAAAAATTCCGAGGCATTTATTTTTAGATTCTAGTTTTGAGAATTTTGCCTACCAAGATCAGGCATTTCCTATTTTGGCAGATCAAACAATTTCTCAGCCTTATACAGTTGCTTTTCAATCTCAATTATTAGAGGTGACTCCAGGGGAAAAGGTGTTAGAGATTGGTACAGGATCTGGGTATCAAACAGCAGTTTTGTTAGAGTTAAAAGCAGAAGTGTATACTGTTGAAAGACAGAATGAGTTGTTTAAAAAAACAAAAATTTTACTTCCAAAACTAGGGTATAGACCTAAGTATATGAGTTTTGGAGATGGTTATAAAGGACTTCCTGAATATGCGCCTTTTGATAAAATAATAGTAACAGCAGGAGCTCCCTTTGTACCAAAACCTTTATTAGCACAATTGAAAATAGGGGGAAGATTGGTAATTCCTGTAGGAGATAAAGTACAAATAATGCATTTGTACATACGAACAGGTGTAAAAGAATTTGAAAAGCACGAACTTGGAGAGTGTAAATTCGTGCCTATGTTGCAAAAGAAAAACTAATCGTATTTAGCGTAGAATTTTCCTTTCCACTTTCCTTGAACACGCATAATTTGTTCTATAACATCTCGTACACAACCTTCGCCACCTTTTTTAGGGGAAATGTATTTTGAAATGTCTTTGATTTCAGGAGCTGCATCATTTGGCGCACAAGCAAAACCTACTTTTTCCATTACAGGGTAATCAGGAACATCATCACCCATATACAATACATTTTCAGGTATTAAATTGTATTTGTCTAATAGGTTGTGGTACTGTTGTATTTTGTCGTGAGCACCTAAGTAAATATCAGTAATTCCAAGCCCTTCTAAACGAGTTCTTACACCTTCATTGCTTCCTCCAGAAATAATACAAACTTTATATCCAGCATCTACTGCGGTTTTAAGAGCGTATCCGTCTTTGATATTCATTTGTCTTACCAGTTCTCCATTAGGGAATATAGTTACAATTCCGTTGGTTAGTACACCGTCAACATCAAAAATTAGAGTGTCAATTTGTGGCATTAATTCTTTATAACTTTTTTCCATTTGTATAAGGGTTATTTATGAGTATTTGTAATGGCACTACTAAGTAAAGTGTAAATATCTTTTTGTTTTTCACTTAACATGTTGATATGTGCTTCTATTGTTGTTGTGTCTTTTCTTATTGCAGGTCCCGTTTGTAAATTTAAAGGGGAGTCAGAGCTTATCTTTTGAGCAGTCTCTTGAATTAAGGGATGTAGAAGGTCAAAAGGAATATCATTGGTGTTGCAAATGTCTTCACCAATGGTGTATAAATGATTTACAAAGTTGTTTACAAATACAGCAGCTAGGTGTATTTTTTTTCTTTGTACAGAGCTTATATGATATACTTTTGATGAAAGTATATGAGCCAAAGAATTTAGTTTTTTTATGTTTTCAGAAGTGTTTGCTTCAATACAAAGAGGGACATCTGAAAAGTTTATGTCTTTATTTTTATTGAAACTCTGCAAAGGGTAAAAAACACCTCTTTGAGAATGTTTAGACAATACCTCCATATTTGTAGTTCCCGAAGTATGTACAATTAAACTGTTTGTTAGATTTATTTTGGAAGCTACTTTTTCAATTACTTCGTCTTTTACGCAAATAATGCAAATATCCGTAGCTTGTAAGTCGTTGATAGAGTTTGTGATGGAAGTAATTTCGGAAAGATGTTTGATCTTGTTTAAATCTCTACTGTATACTTGTTTAATTTTTACAGAATTTGATTTAAATAAATGGATAGCCAAATGATGGGCTATATTTCCAAAACCGACAATTGTTATTGTTAACATGGAACGAAGATACTAACTAATACGGTTTTGTAAAAGCGTAATTAAGCTGTATTTTTGAAAAAAGTCAGTTAAAATAAGAGATATATGAAGTATTTAATAATTCTAGTTATTGCCTTAGTAGTTGCTGTGGGAGCTTATGCTTTTAGTAAAAAAAAGGTTTCTGAAGATTTGTTTGAAAAACAAACAATTTATCAATTTATAGTCAGGGACTTACAAGGAAATGAGTTTGATTTTTCGTCTTTAAAAGGAAAAAAAATAATGATTGTAAATACAGCTTCAAAATGTGGATTGACACCGCAGTATAAAGAATTGCAAGAGTTGTATGAAAAATATAAAGCTAAAGGATTTGTAATTGTAGGGTTTCCGTCGAATAATTTTTTGTGGCAAGAGCCTGGAACAAATGCTGAGATTTCGGAATTCTGTACTTTGAATTATGGAGTCACTTTTCCTATGATGGGAAAAATAGAAGTGAAAGGAAACGACAAACATCCCGTCTATGAATTTTTAACAGAGAAAGAACGAAATGGAGTTTTAGACTCTAAGGTAAAATGGAATTTTCAAAAATATTTATTAAACGAAAATGGAGAGCTTGTAAAAGTGATTTCTCCTAAAACAAAGCCAATGGATACAGAGATTATCAATTGGATAGAAAACAAAGACATATGAAATTAGATATATTGGCAATAGGAGCACATCCGGATGATATTGAGTTGGGGTGTGGAGCAACCATAGCAAAAGAAATTTCTTTAGGAAAAAAGGTTGGGGTTGTAGATTTGACTAGGGGAGAGTTGGGCACCCGAGGTTCTGCAGAAATCAGAGATCAAGAATCGGCCAAGGCTGCTGAGATTTTAGGACTTACAGTTCGTGAAAACTTAGCCTTTGCAGACGGTTTTTTTAGAAACGATAAGGAACATCAGTTAGCGCTTATTCAAATGATTCGAAAATACCAGCCAGAAATTGTGTTGTGTAATGCGGTTGATGATCGTCATATAGACCATCCTAAGGGAAGTAAGTTGGCATCGGATGCTTGTTTTTTGTCAGGATTAAGAAGAATAGAAACATCATTAGGAGGTGTTCAGCAAAAAGAATGGCGCCCTAAACAAGTATATCATTATATACAGTGGAAAAATATAGAGCCAGATTTTGTTGTAGATGTTTCGGGTTTTATAGAAAAGAAGATGGAAGCTGTGAAAGCATACAGTTCTCAGTTTTATGACCCGAATAGCAAAGAGCCTATTTCTCCAATTACGAGTAAGAATTTTCTAGAGAGTGTACGTTATAGAGCAAATGACTTAGGAAGGTTGATAGGAGTGGAATCTGCAGAGGGCTATATCTCAGAGCGTTATGTTTCGGTTAAAAAATTAGATGATTTATTTTAAAAAAAAGTTTGCAGGATTGTTGAAATAGTGTAAATTTGCAACCGTTAAACATGGTGGTTGTAGCTCAGTTGGTTAGAGCATCGGTTTGTGGTACCGAGGGTCGTGGGTTCGAGCCCCATCTTCCACCCAAGTTTCAAAAGGTCTGAATTTTATTCAGGCCTTTTTTTTATGCAATTTTTTACAGGTGGGAATTTGTTTTTTTAGAGAAGATGGAGTTAGTATTCAAGAGATATTTAGATATATTTGTAATACTTCAGATCTAATCTAAAAAAAGTTGTTATGACAGCACATCAAAAAATAGAAAAGTTAAAAATAAATATGGCCGCTTCGGTAATTGGTCAGGATAAATTGATTAACCGTATTATTTTAGTATTGTTGGCTAATGGAAATATTTTATTGGAAAGTATGCCAGGGTTGGCAAAAACAAGAACAGTAAAGTCTTTGGCCAAAGAATTAGATTGTGGATTGAGTAGAGTTCAGTTTACACCAGACTTATTGCCTTCAGATGTTACAGGTACAGAAGTCTATCAACCAGAAAGTGAAGAGAAGTTTTTCTTTCAAAAAGGACCTGTTTTCAGCAATCTAATTTTAGCAGATGAGATTAACAGAGCACCTGCTAAGGTACAATCAGCTTTGTTAGAAGCTATGGAAGAAAGACAAGTTTCTGTAGCAGGAAAAACGTATAAGATGGACCCTCTTTTTATGGTTTTGGCAACTCAAAACCCTATAGAACAAGAAGGAACATATCCTTTACCAGAAGCTCAGATGGATCGTTTTTTAATGCATGTAGCAGTAGATTATCCAGATAGTGTATCTGAAATAGCAATTATGCGATTGAATAGAGAAGAGCAAAAAACAACGAAAAAGGAAGAGAGTACAGAGAAGTTAATTGCGGAAGATATTTTTGAAGCACGAGAAGAGATAGCCAAAGTAACTATTTCAGAAAATATGGAACGTTATATTGTAGACATCGTTTCTGCAACGAGATACCCAGAAAAATATAGTGAATCACTAGCGCAGTGGATTGATTTTGGAGCAAGTCCGAGAGGAAATATATCTATAGACAAAGCAGCAAGAACACATGCTTGGATGGAAGGTAAAGAGTATGTAACACCAGATGATATCAGAGCGGTTGTACACGACTGTTTACGTCATAGAATTGTATTGAGTTATGAGGCAAATGCAGAAGGAAAAAACACAGATGTTATCATTGATGAGATTTTAAAATTAGTTGCCGTAGCAGCTTAAAAAAGAAGCTCAAATGTCAAAAAAGTCCCATTACCCAGCCAATGTATTTGTATCCTTAGAAGATTTACTTGCATTAGAACCTATAGCAAAAGGATTTAGTTTTTTAGCAAATAAACAAAAGGTGCGTACTATTTTAGGAGGTAGATACGCTTCTAAATTGAGAGGGCGTGGTTTGGATTTTGAGGAGGTTAGAAATTATGTGGCAGGAGACGATATACGTACTATAGATTGGAAAGTTACCGCACGTACTCAAAAAACACATTCGAGAGTTTATAGTGAAGAAAAAGAAAAACCAGTATTGATTGTGGTAGATCAATCTAAATCAATGTTTTTTGGATCTCAAAATAAAACAAAATCTGTAGTGGCAGCAGAATTAGCAGCTTTAACAGCATTTAGAATAGCTAAAGATGGAGACAGAGTAGGAGCCGTTGTTTTTGGAGACAATGCTATAGATGTGATACTTCCTAAAAGAAACAAAAAGAATATCTTGTTTTTTTTGAAAAACTAGTAGCTAAGAACCGTGCATTGATCAATTCAGAGTCTATAGACTTTGAAAAATCGTTAAAAGAAATTACGAAGAACATACGAAATATTGTAACACATGATTATTTGGTGGTTATTATCAGTGATTTTTATAGATACTCAGAAGAAGTAAGTAAACATATTTCATACTTGTCAAAACATAATGATGTATTGTTAGCGAAAGTATATGACCCAATGGAATACGAACCAGAAGCGGTAAAAATGATAGGAGGAGATGGACGAGAGCAAATAGTTATAGATGGTGGTAGCAAACAAGTTAGAAATAAATTTAAAGAAGGATTTGAAAAAGATTTTGTCAATTTTGAATCTCAAATGAAAAAAAACAAAATACCTGTATTAAAATTCAATACAATAGTACCTATTGATACACAGTTAAAAGAATTGCTAAAAAAGAAAAGAGCCAAATGAGTTTTCAAAAACTATTTTTTTTAGGAATGTATTTATTTTCAATACCTCTTTTTTCTCAAAAAGAGAAGTATATTGAATTATCGCCTTTGTATGAGCCAGATCCTGTAGTGTTTTCTTTTTCAGAAATAGGTTGGAAGTTTGTGGCTGGATTTATGTTTGTAATGGTATTATTTATAATTGTTCGCTTGGCAATTCGTTATCAAAGAAACGCTTATAGAAGAGCAGCTATAAAAGTTTTAAAAGAACTAAGATATATATATAAAGAACCTCAAAATAACCTTTGTGTAAATCAGTTCAATGTGATTTTAAAAAATACAGCTATGATAGCTTACGGACGGAAAAATGTAGCTTCTTTACACGATACTGAATGGTTGGAGTTTTTAGATTCAAAAATAAAAACAGAAATGTTTCAACCGTTTAAAGAGGTTTTTAAAACAGCGTTTTATAAAAAAGATAAGATATCAAATACAGATAAAGAAAAGATTTTTGAGATGTCTAAAAAATGGATAAACACACATGTCAGATAATTTTGAAATAGCATATTTTTGGGTGTTTTGGTTATTACCAATACCTTTCCTTTTGTACTTTTTGTTACCTCCTTTGAGGTTAAAAAGCACTTCGTTGCTATATCCTAATTTTAAAAAAGCACAGGTGTACACAGAACAAAAGCCAAGAAAAGCAGCTTTTGTAAAACAACGTACCTTTTTTTCTTTTTTTATAGTTTATATCATTTGGGCATTGTTACTATTGGCATTATCGTCACCACAGTTGGTTGCAGAACCAGAGAAAAAAGTAAAAACCTCTCGTAATTTTTTAATTGTTGCTGATATTTCTTTTAGTATGGCTCAAAAAGATTGGAGCATAGAAGGTAAAAAAGTACGTCGTTGGGATGCTGTAAAATCTGTTTTACACAATTTTATAGAGAGAAGAAAAGGAGATAGGATGGGGTTGTTGTTTTTCGGCTCTAGTGCCTATATACAAGCTCCTTTTACTCCCGATTTGGGCACCATAGATTATATGTTGGAAGATGCAGATGTGGGTATGGCAGGGCAAATGACGAATATAGGTAAGGCAATAGTAAAAGGAGTCCATTTGTTCGAAAAAGATACTTTAAACACCAAGGTGATGCTTGTATTGACCGATGGAGTAGATGCAGGAACAGATGTTTTGCCGTTAGATGCTGCTGATATGGCAATGAAGGACTCTATTAAAATATATACAATTGGTATAGGAGATCCTTTAGATGGAGGTTCTGATTTAGATGAAAAAACTTTAGAGCAAATAGCAGAATTAACAAATGCAAGTTACTTTAGAGCTATTGATTCTAAACGGTTAGAAGAAATTTATACCGAATTAGATAGTTTAGAGCCTATTGAATATGAAGAGGTAAATTACAGACCTAAAACCTTATTGTATTGGTATCCCTTAGGAGCTGCTATAATTTTAGCACTTTTTACTTCGATTGTTTTTAGTGTGATAACAGTTGTTAAAAAGAAAATAAATGATTGAAAGTTGGGTAGATATTGATTGGAGTGTGTTTCACTTTATACGACCTAAGTTTTTAGGGTTATTTACAGTTATATTGCTTTTAACTGTATTCTTCTTATTCAATTTAAAAGAAGAGGTAAAATGGAAAAAGCATATAGCAAAACATTTGCAACCATTTGTCATTCAAAAAGGAGATGATAAAAAGCGATTTATGATGTTTTTGGCTTTGGTTATTACTTTGAGTATTGGAGTAGTAGCACTTTCGGGACCAACATGGGAAAAAGAAACCGTACCAGGAAAAAAATTAGAAACACCTGTTGTTGTTTTACTAGATCTCTCTCAAAGCATGATGGCTACAGATATTCAGCCCAATCGTTTGGAACGTGCAAAGTTTAAAATAGCAGATTTATTAGATAAAAACCCGAAAGCACGTGTTGCTTTGGTCGGTTTTGCAGGGACAGCACATATTATTTTGCCTTTAACAGATGATTATGAGATTATTAAAATGCATTTAAAAACGCTTTCTCCTAAAATAATGCCTTTTGGAGGAAGTGACTTAAAAGCTGCTTTTGATTTAGGGTATAAGTTGACTGAAGTAACTACGGCACCTGCAACTTATATTGTTTTTTCTGATGATTTTGATAAAGAAAGTATTTCCATTGTTCAGCAAAACATTTCAAAATCAAAATGTAGTGTAGAGATATTGCCGTTTAATACAAGTTCTGGAGCTAATATTCCTTCTGTATGGAAAGGAAATTTTGTGAAAAATAAGAAAGGGAAAACGGTACAATCTTATTTAAACACCAAGGTGTTGCAACAATTAAACTCTTTAGAAAATGTAAATGTACACGCACTAACATTAGATAAGAGTGATGTAGAAAAAATTTCAAAATCTATCAGTAAAACCTTGGAGTTTAAGGATAAAGACACGATTGATGAGGATAAATGGAAAGATAAAGGGATAGCTTTTGTTGTTCCTGTAGCTATTGGAGTATTGTTGTTGTTTAGAAGAGGATGGGTTGTCTTCTTTGTTTTAGTGTCCTTAACTTCTTGCAAAAAAGAAAATTTTGTTGTTAAAGATTTATTTTTTTCAAAAGATTATCAAGGGCAAAAATTACTTGATGTAGGAAACTATTCAAAAGCAGGTGATGTTTTTGAGAGTTCAATACGTAAAGGGGTAGCTTATTACCGTGCAGGGAATTACGAAGAAGCTATCGAAGCCTTTAAAAGTGACACAACGGCTATGGGATCCTATAATTTAGGGCTTACTTATTATAAGAATGGTAATTATAATGCAGCACAATTAGCATTTGGAAAAGCAGTAGAATTGAATCCAGATTTAAAAGATGCATCTGTAAATCAAGAAATAGTTCAGCAATTAATTCAATCAGAAAATGAAGTTTCGTTAAAAGATGCAGAAGAAGCAAATGAACAAGGACAAGCAAAAAATAAACAAAACAAGAGTCCAGAAGATTTAAGTGGAGGAGGGCAAGAGGCTACTAAAAAAGATATGGAAAAGGAGCGTTTAGAAGAAACAACAACAACCGATATTAGAAAAGGAAAAGAGTTAGAAGAAGTACCAGACGATCTTGAAGTAGGAAAAAACGATGCCCCTCAAAAAATATTAATGAGAAAAGTAGACGATGATCCAGCTTTGTTTTTAAAAAGAAAATTTGCCCATCAAGTAAAGGTCTATAATTTAAAACCTAGAAATAAGGAGGTAACATGGTAAAAGAAGGTGTGTTGAAATATTTATACATTGTTTTATTGGTAGTAGGAAATGCTCTTTTTGCACAAAAACATGTTTTTAGCGAAGTTAGCATAAATAAAACCAGTGCTTTTGTAGGAGAGCCTATAGAGGTTACAGTTGCTGTGTACACATCTACTTGGTTTACAAAAGGTGTGAACCCAGGAAATATTAAAGTAAACAACGCCTTCTCGGTTTATTTTAGATCTTTAAGTACATCTCAAAAAATAGATGGACAAACATACGCAGGTGTACAGCTAATTTTTAATGTATTCCCTTATACAGATAAAGACATTGAATTTCCATCTTTAACGATTGATGTAGAAACACCAGATTTAGGAGGTTACAAGGGAGTTAAAAGGCGTGTTGTAACACGATCTAGAAATATAAAAGTAAAGTCAATTCCCTCTAACATACCCAGAGAAAACTGGTTGGTTAGTTCTAATGTATATGTTTCTGAAAGCTGGTCAAAACAGTTGTCTGATATTAAGGTAGGAGATGTTGTTAAAAGAACAATTACAAGAACAGCTTTAAATACGGTTCAAGAACTTGTGCCTTCAGTTGTTTGGGACTCTATTCCTAATGTTAGTTTGTATCCGATAACCTCAAGTTCAAAAAATAAAAAAACAAAAACATCTATAAGTGCATCACGAACAGAAGGGGTACAATATCTGTTTGAAAAAGAAGGGGAAATAATATTACCTTCTATAGAGGTAATATGGTGGAATCCGTATCGTAAAAAACTATATAAGAAAACATTAAAGTCTGTTACAGTCAATGTTCAAGAAAACCCAAACCTAGAAATGCTACGAAGTGTACGTGACTCCTTAAATATGGAAATAAAGAGTTTACATCAAGAAAATACTTCTGGAAAAAATAAAAAACAGCTGATAAAAAAAGGACTGCTTTATGGGGGCTTAGGGATTCTAGTTCTGATTATTTTGGTTATAAGTTTTATTAAAGGGAAGAAATACTTCAAAAAAAGAAAAGAAAACTATTTGAATTCGGAAGCTTTTTATTTTGATAAGTTTAAGGGAGCAGCAAAAGAAAACAAACAATCAGAAGCTCTTAATTATTTGTACAAGTGGATTGATAGACTAGAATTAGAAGAACCAACATTAAATTATTTATGTGATCAATATTTTGAAAATGAGGAGTTAAAAAAAGAAATAGAATTGTTATTATCAAACGAGCTGGTTAAAAGCATACATATTCAGAATTGGAAAAAATTAAGAACAGCTTATTTTTTAGTGCATAAAAAGAAAAAGGAGCAGGTTCTTATCAAATGGATAAATCCCTAAAAGGTATATATAAATCACTGTTTTAAGTGGCTTTAAATTCAATAGGACCTAGGTGTTTACTATGGGATTAAAAGAATGTTCTTTCTTTTGGCGGCAAGAATAAAATTTCTATTTTTGGTTTTGGTGGAAGCTTATCTGCCCTTAAAAAAAATTCTATTATTAACTTAATTTATCGAAAATGAAAAAAATTAAAACATTAAGTTTGGTTTCTAAGCTTGTATTAGGTGCATGTACATTATTTGCAACTACAGCTTCTGAAGCACAAACAAAAAAACCAAACATCCTGGTTATTTGGGGAGATGATATTGGCTGGAACAATATTAGTGCTTACAACCACGGAATGATGGGCTATGAAACACCAAATATTGACCGTATAGCAAATGAAGGAGCTATGTTTACAGATTGGTATTCTCAACAATCATGTACAGCAGGTAGAGCTGCTTTTATTTTAGGACAACACCCGTTTAGAACAGGACTGTTAACTATTGGTATGCCAGGAGCAAAACAAGGTATCCAAGACAATCAACCTACAATTGCTGAGCTTTTAAAAGAGGAGGGGTATACATCAGGACAATTTGGTAAAAACCACTTAGGAGATAGAGATGAGCATTTACCTACCAACCATGGGTTTGATGAGTTTTTTGGAAACCTATACCACTTAAATGCAGAAGAAGAGCCAGAATCTTACTACTATCCAAAAGATCCAGAATTTCACAAGAAATTTGGACCTAGAGGAGTGTTACACTCTTATGCAGATGGAAGAACAGAAGATACAGGGCCTTTGACAAGAAAGAGAATGGAAACAGCTGATGAAGAATTTACAGCTGCGGCTATCGATTTTATTGAAAGAGCTCACAAGGCAAAAAAACCATTTTTTGTTTGGTTAAGTGCTACAAGAATGCATGTTTGGACACATTTAAAAGATGAAAGTACTGGAGTAACAGGTATTGGATTGTACCCTGATGGAATGGTTGAGCATGACAAAGCCATTGGTACTGTTTTGGCAAAATTAGAAGAGTTGAAAATTATTGATAACACGATAATTATGTACTCTACAGATAATGGAGCAGAAAAATTTACATGGCCTGATGGAGGAACAACACCTTTTGCAGGAGAAAAAGGAACTACTTGGGAAGGTGGATTTAGAGCACCATGTGCTATTCGTTGGCCAGGAGTTATTAAACCAGGAACTAAGCATAATGGAATTTTCTCTCATGAAGATATGATGCCTACATTGTTAGCAGCAGCAGGGCAACCGAAAGTAAAAGAAAAATTACTTACAGGTTATGAGGCAAATGGGAAAATGTTTAAAGCACATTTAGATGGATACAATATGTTACCGTATTTAAAAGGAGAAGTAGAAGAATCACCACGTCATGAGATTTTCTATTTTGATGCAGGAGGTAACTTAAATGCATTGCGTTATGATGATTGGAAAATACATTTTTCTATCATGGAAGGAGCTATCAATGAGGCTTACAGAAAAACACCATCTTGGCCAATATTGATCAATTTAAGAGCAGATCCTTTTGAGGTATCTTACAAATCATCTATGTATACACGTTGGATGGCAGATAATATGTGGTTATTTGTGCCAGCACAAGCATATGTAGGAAAATTCTTAAATACATTTAAAGAGTTTCCACCTGTAAGTGGAGGGTCTTTAGGGGTTGATAAGGTTGTACAACAATTAATGGTAAAACCTCAGAACTAATAGTTTCGAGGAAATTTAAAATACAGACAAAAACCAAATAGATATTTCTATTTGGTTTTTTATTTTTATGATATGAAAAAACTATACAAACTAAGTAGCTTACTTTTTTTACTCATCGGTATTTCTTGCGTGAAAAAAGTGAATTCTGAAAAAGAAATATTGGCTTCATGGAACGAAGGAAGTACAAAATCTGAAATTATTGATTATGTTGAAGATGTAACCGATCCTGAAAGTGAAAACTTTATCCCAAAGTCAGATAGAATTGCAACGTTTGACAATGACGGAACACTTTGGTCAGAACAACCGATGTATTTTCAATTGTTTTTTGTTTTAGACGAATTAGAAAAAATGTCTAATATGCACCCTGAATGGAAACAAGATCCATTGTTTAAAGCTGCATTGGAGAAAGATATGAATACAGTGTTGTCTTTTGGTCATAAAGGCTTGGCTAAACTATTATTAGCAACACACGCTAATATCAGTGTTTCAGAATTTAGTAAAAACGTAAAGCAGTGGATTTCTACAAGTCGGCATCCAAGATTTAATAAGCCTTACGATAAATTGGTGTATCAACCCATGTTAGAGTTGTTAGTGTACTTAAGAGCTAACGGTTTTAAAACATTTATTGTTTCAGGAGGAGGAATAGACTTTATGAGACCTTGGGCAGAAGAAGTATATGGGATTCCATCAAACCAAATTATAGGAAGTAGTATTAAGGCTAAATTTATAGATAAGGAAGGTGCATATACCATAGAAAAACTTCCAGAATTAGATTTTATAGATGATAAAGAAGGAAAACCTATAGCAATTCAAAAATTTATTGGAAAAAAGCCAGTGTTTGCTGCTGGGAATTCTGACGGGGATTTGCAGATGTTGGAATGGACATCATCAAATAAGTTTAAAAGTTTTATGTTGTATGTACATCATACGGATGCTGAAAGAGAATGGTCTTATGATAGAGAGTCATCTATAGGACGCTTAGATAAAGGTTTGGATGAAAGTAAAGAAAAGGGGTGGGATTTGATAGATATGAAAAATGACTGGAAAGTGATTTACCCATTTGAGTTAAAGAAAGAATAAAGAATATTTAAAATGTTATTGAAAAGCTAGATGAAATTTAATTTGTCTAGCTTTTTTGAGTATAAGTAAAGTTAATAGAAGCCTTAGTTTTGTTAAAGTTTTATTAATTAATTACTTTTGCGAAACGCATTTTAAAAAATAGTTACAACCAAAATAAAATTTCAAGATGAAAAAAATTATGAATTTTTCCGTTCTGTGTATAACAGGGCTTGTTTTATTTTCTTGTTTTAAATCACCTGATTTAGATTCATTATCAAATGATCTTGTAGTGTATACGAACCGTGATTTAGAAGCAGATTATACAACTTACACAACGTATTATGTATCTGATACGATTAAAAATATTGATGCAGAAGATTCTGATAATGAGTATTTAATAAATGATAAAACAAGAGATTTTGTAGCGAAAATACGAGCAAATATGAATGCTTATGGGTATACGGAAGTTACAGATCCAACAGCATCTGTAGATTTAATATTAAAGACAACTGTAGTACAGGCAACCAATAGAGGAGCTCTTTGCTATGGATGGTGGTGGGGTTGGCCTTACTATCCGCCGTATTGTTCTTTGTATCAGTATAATACGGGGTCTATAAATGTAGATATGTTTGACTCTAAAAATTTTGAAACAAATGGAGGGTATGAAAACCTTTGGAACTCGGCAATGTTTGGATATATAGGTACAAATAAAGTAGTGAATTATGATAAAGCTATGGAAGCAATTGACCAAGCTTTTGAACAATCACCATATTTAAAAAAATAAATTTAGAGATATGAAAATTATAGCATTTATAGTACTTTTTTTTAGTACACAAATTATTATTTCTCAGAGTGATAATATGAATATTCGTGTTTACAGGCCTTATGATGAACATCAATTTTCTGTAAATTGGGAAATGTCTTCGCCAACAGGTAACAGTACGTATTTATCTAATACAAGTTATAGTGGAGGAAGAATAGAGTACAGGCATTTTAACAATAGACATATTGCTGTAGGGCTTGCTTTAGGGTGGAATTCATATGAGCAAGAAGTAGATGCAAGAGTATACGAAAATGAAGATGGATCTTCAGCAGTATATTCTGATATGGTAAGACAAATATATCTTTTGCCTATTACGGTAAATGCGTATTATTATTTTATGAATACGGATAAAATTAAGCCTTATGCTGGCTTAGGTATCGGTACACAGTATTCAGAACAAAAATCATATTTTAATATCTATGTTGCTAGTGAACATAACTGGGGGTTTTTGGTAAAACCTGAAATAGGATTGCAATATTTTATCAATGATGGGTTTGGTTTAACTATTAATGGAAATTATAATTACGCTACCAATAACAATGATACTTTTAATATAGACGGGTTATCTAATTTTAATTTAGGATTAGGTTTTGTTTGGGAGTATTAAAAAGATAAACTTCAATTTAAAAGCACTAAAATTCATTTTTTAGTGCTTTTTTATTTTATAAATACCTTATATGTAGTTTGTTATATTTTTATTTGTCTTTTTTTAGATATAAAGTGTAATGTTTGTTTAAATGAACGACTAATAATACTCAAAATAGTAATTTAGGGGTAGGTTACTATAATTCAAAAAAGCGGTTCTTTTAAGAATTGCTTTTTTTTATTTTTAGGAGGGTGTAAAAAAAATAAATTTTGTGACGTTATAATTCTGTATGCAAAAGAGAATTTGTAATTTTGCACTTTATTTTTATAAACTGTAAATCTTAAAAGATGCAACGTGATCAAATCATCTTCGACTTAATTCAAGACGAAAAAGAAAGACAATTAGAAGGGTTAGAATTAATCGCTTCTGAAAATTTTGTGAGTGAGCAAGTTATGGAAGCGCAAGGTTCTGTATTGACAAATAAATATGCTGAAGGATACCCAGGAAAACGTTATTACGGAGGGTGTGAAGTTGTAGATGTTGTTGAGCAAATTGCAATTGATAGAGCTAAAGAATTGTTTGGAGCAGCGTATGTTAACGTACAGCCTCATTCAGGTTCTCAAGCAAACGCAGCAGTGTATTTAGCTGTGTTAAAACCAGGAGATAAAATTTTAGGGTTTGATCTTTCTCATGGAGGACATTTAACACACGGTTCACCTGTAAACTTTTCAGGAAAAACTTACCAAGCTTCTTTTTATGGAGTAGAAGAGGAAACAGGGGTGCTGAATTACGATAAAATTCAAGAAGTAGCTACAAAAGAACAACCACAAATTATCATTGCAGGAGCATCTTCTTATTCTAGAGATATTGATTTTAAACGTTTCCGTGAAATTGCTGATAGTGTAGGAGCTTATTTAATGGCTGATATTTCTCATCCAGCAGGTATGATAGCAAAAGGATTGTTAAATGATCCTATGCCACACTGTCACTTTGTAACAACGACTACTCATAAGACATTAAGAGGTCCTAGAGGAGGAATGATTATGATGGGGCAAGATTTTGAAAATAAAATGGGAATCAAATTAAAAAGTGGTTCTTTGAAAAAAATGTCAACAATTTTAAATGGAGCAGTATTCCCAGGAATGCAAGGAGGACCTTTAGAGCATGTTATTGCTGCTAAAGCTGTTGCTTTTGGAGAAGCTTTGACAGATAATTTCTTACACTACCAAATTCAAGTAAAGAAAAATGCTGCTGCATTGGCTGCTGCTTTCGTTGCTAAAGGATATAAATTAATTTCAGGAGGTACAGACAACCATTGTATGTTGATTGATTTGCGTAATAAAAATCTATCCGGAAAAGATGCTGAGCAAGCATTGGTAAAAGCAGATATTACTGTAAATAAAAACATGGTTCCTTTTGATGATAAATCACCATTTGTAACTTCAGGTATTCGTATTGGAGCTGCCGCAGTTACAACACGTGGGTTAAAAGAAGACGAAATGTCTACAGTTGTTGACTTGATAGATGAAGTAATTACAAACTTTGAAGATGAAGCTGCTTTAGAAGCGGTAGCAACTAAGGTTAATGAATTGATGAGCGGAAGAGCATTATTTAATGCTTAAGAAGTTTTAAAAGTATATTATTTTTAAAAGCCTTTTTCTTTTTGAAAAAGGCTTTTTTAATTTGTGTTTATGTGATAAATGTTACAAAAATTAAATCTTAAATAATGTATTTTTATAGAATGGAAAAAACAGTTTTTATTCAAAATTTAAAATGTGGTGGTTGTGCGCATACAGTTACTACTAAATTAAGTGCTTTAGAAGGGGTTTCAGAGGTTTCAGTTGATGTAGAGAAATCCAGCGTAACTTTTTCAGGAGGTGAAGGTGTATTTGAGCTTGTAAAAAATAAACTTGTAGACTTGGGCTATCCAATGGAAGGAGAAAAAAACTCAGTACTGTCTAAAACCAAATCATTTGTAAGCTGTGCGGTAGGAAAAGCTACCAAGTAGCAAGGTATATAACTTTTTAGAAAACAGAACCCCCTTTTCAATTTTAGAAAAGGGGGTTCTGTTTTCTTGCTATTGTAGATAGTAGTTTTATTTTTGTCTAAAATAAGTACAATGAAGTATTGTAAAATAATATTGTTTTATTGGGGATTGCTGTTTTCTCTTTATGGGAATTCACAAACCTTGGTTACAGGGAGAATATTGGATTCTAACGGTGTTAGAATTCCTTTTGCGGCTATTACAATTGGTGAGAAAATAGGTGTAATGAGTAATTCTGAAGGTTTTTTTACAATAAGAAGTATTGAAGATTTTTCAGGAAAAGATACATTACATGTTAGTTGTTTAGGGTACGAGTCAAAAAAAATACCTTTCTTAAAATTTTCTTCTAAAGAGATAGTTTTGAAAGAGGCTTCTGTAGAGCTGGATGAAATTTTGATTTCAAGTAAAAAATATTCAGGAAAAGATATTGTTAAAAAATCAAAAGAGCATTTTAAGGATAATTATATCACTTCTGATGAGAAACGAGAAATATTTTTTAGAGTTGAAAATATTTATGAATTCGATAAAAGAGAGGTTGTTATTGAAGAGTCTACGATTCCTGAAATAACACAATCCTTTGTAGATAGCCTTGTAAATGTGTATCCTCAATACTTTATAGAGTATAAAGAAATCTTAGGTAGTGTTAAGAATAAAGAAAATGTATACAAACTAGAAGTAACGAAAGCAGCAGCTTTTTTGGATGAAGAGGTAGCGTATGATTTAGATGATTTAGAAGAAAAAGTTGAACATATTTTTAAAAAGCGAGTAAAAAGAGATTCATATTTAAGATTTCAGTTTTCTTGGTTTTTAGGAGTAAACCAATCATTAGACACTTTAATGTATAATGAAAGTGAAAATGTAGAACTACTTAAAGAGAAAAAAAGGGATTTTGTGGACCCCAATTCATATATTTTAAGAAATATAGAAAAGGATAATTTGGTTCATGATGATTCAGATTTAGATTTTATTTTTAAATATAAAAGGTATGATTATAAATTACTAGGAGTAACAACATTGGGGGAAACGAATATTTTTATAATTTCTTTTGAGTCTGAAGGAAGGGCAGATTACAAAGGTAAATTATATATAAATACAGATGATTTTTCTGTTTTAAGAGTAGATTATGAAAATATAAAACCCCTAGAAGCATTTAATTTATTAGGGATATCTTATAAGCACCGTGTTAAAAAAGGAGTTCTTATGTACGACAAAGGATCTGATGGTTTCTATCGTATGAATTATTTGTATCAAGAAAATAATATGGAGATGGGGTTTGATAGGTCTTTGAAAATTCTTGAAAAGAATAAAAGGGTAAAAGGGAGGAATACTCAAAACACAATTGATTTAGATTTGGATTTTCAGTTTACCGAAATTAATAAGAGAGAATTGATTGTTTTGGATAGGGAGCCTATAGGAGAAAAAAGTTTTGAAGAATTTCCTACAGATACTCTTTTTAAACCTATTTATATAAAAGAGTACACACCACTTTTGTGGAATAAGAATGTTATTATTGACAATCAGGAATTGAACGTTATTCGAGAAAAATTAATAAAGTAAAGAAAATAGGTTTTTCTATAAATAAAAAAGCTCGTTTAAAAAGATTAAACGAGCTTTTTTAATAAGTAAATACTTTTAGTTTTTTCTACTACAAGCCAATAATGTATTTTTTAGAAGCATTGCTATAGTCATTGGTCCAACACCTCCTGGTACAGGAGTTATAAAAGAGGCCTTAGGGCTAACACTAGCAAAGTCTACATCACCAGCCAATCGGAAACCACTTTTTTTTGTGGCATCATCAACACGGGTAATACCTACATCAATAATAGTAGCGCCATCTTTAACCATATCACCAGTTAAAAATTCAGCAATACCTAATGCAGCAACAATAATATCAGCTTCTTTAGTAATTTCTTTTAGGTTTTTAGTTCTACTGTGAGTCAAAGTAACCGTAGCATCTCCAGCAGTTCTTTTTTGACTTAATAAGATACTCATCGGTCTCCCTACGATATGACTACGTCCAATAACCACAACATTTTTTCCTGATGTTTCAACATTATATCTTTCTAAAAGCTCCATAATTCCAAATGGAGTAGCAGGTAAAAAAGTAGGTAATTCTAATGCCATTTTACCAACATTAGTAGGGTGGAAACCATCTACATCCTTATCAGGGTGAACAGCCATTAAAACCTTTTGTTCATCAATATGCTTAGGTAAAGGCAATTGAATGATAAACCCATCAATATCATCATTGGTATTTAGTTTTTCAATTTCTTGTAAAAGCGCTTCTTCAGAAGTTGTTTCAGGTAAATCTATCAAAGTAGAGTTGAACCCTACCAATTCACAAGCTTTTACTTTTGCGCCAACATAAGTCATACTAGCTCCATCCGTTCCTACAAGCACAGCAGCTAAATGAGGAGTCTTTTTTCCTGATTTTTTTAATTCAGTAACTGCAGTAGCAATTTCTTGTTTGATATCAGAAGATGTTTTTTTTCCGTCTAAAATAGTCATAGAAAATTTGTTTTTTGAAAGTTATAAAAAGGGAAATGAGTTATTGCATTCCTTTCATCATTTGCATCATTTTACGACCACCGCCACCTTGCATCATCTTCATCATTTTACTCATTTGATTGAATTGCTTCATCAATTGGTTTACTTCTTGAATGCTAGTTCCAGATCCTTTGGCAATACGTTTTTTACGACTTGCATTGATTGTTTTAGGTTCACTTCTTTCTCCAGGAGTCATAGAGTGTATAATGGCTTCAATCCCCTTAAACGCATCATCATCAATATCTACATCTTTCATGGCTTTACTAGCTCCAGGAATCATTCCCATCAAATCTTTAACGTTACCCATTTTTTTGATTTGTTGGATTTGCGCTAAGAAATCATCGAAACCAAATTGGTTTTTCGCAATTTTCTTTTGGATTTTTCTAGCTTCTTCTTCGTCGTATTGTTCTTGAGCTCTTTCAACTAAAGAAACAACATCTCCCATTCCTAAAATACGATCAGCCATACGATCTGGGTGGAATACATCAATTGCTTCCATTTTTTCACCAGTACCAATAAACTTAATAGGTTTGTTTACAACTGATTTAATAGAAAGTGCAGCTCCTCCACGAGTATCTCCATCTAATTTTGTTAAAATAACACCATCAAAATTTAAAAGATCATTAAAAGCTTTGGCTGTATTTACGGCATCTTGTCCTGTCATAGAATCTACAACAAACAAAGTTTCTTGAGGCTCTACTGCTTTATGAATGTTAGAAATTTCTGTCATCATTTCTTCATCAACAGCTAAACGTCCAGCGGTATCAATAATAACAGTGTTTTTTCCTGTCGCTTTTGCGTGTTTTATTGCGTTTAATGAAATTTCAACAGGATTTTGGTTTCCTTCTTCAGCGTATACTTCAACACCTATTTGTTCTCCAACAACTTGTAATTGGTTTATTGCTGCTGGACGGTAAACATCACATCCAACTAAAAGAACTTCTTTAGATTTTTTCGTTTTAAGAAAGTTGGCTAATTTTCCAGAAAAGGTAGTTTTACCAGATCCTTGCAAACCAGACATAAGAATAACAGTTGGTTTTCCTGAAAGGTTTACACCTACAGTTTCTCCACCCATTAAATCTACCAGTTCATCTTTTACAATTTTAACAAGTAGTTGTCCTGGGTTTAATGTAGTAAGTACATCCTGACCAATTGCTTTGTCTTTTACTCTTTTGGTAAAGTCTTTTGCTATTTTAAAGTTAACGTCAGCATTGATTAAAGCTCTACGAACTTCTTTTAGAGTTTCTGCTACATTTACTTCTGTAATTTTTCCATGTCCTTTTAAAACATGAAAGGCTTTGTCTAATTTATCACTTAAATTATTAAACATACTTTCTATATATTTTTTGAAAAGCACAAAGATAAGAGAAACAGGTTATGTGCCAAAAATCCGAAGTGAATATTTAGAAGGATATAAACAGAAACTAGATGTTTTCTTTTAGTACAGGTCGCTTAAACTTGAAAGAGATGTGTATTAATGAAGTATAAAAGTATTGCCCTCCACATTTCATACAGCTATATAATGCAGAAAGAGGAATGATTTTCAAATGCTTAGGTCTATTGACTCTATTTCTTTGTAAAGAATGACAATATGGACAAGATTTACTCATTAGGGTATATAAATATGTTTAGTATATATGTATTAACAAATGATAATCAAAAGTAATGTTTTTTTCTGTATATTAAGCTTTTTTCAGTTGTTTTAACATTAAACAACCTCACTTTTTAAAGTTACTCATTAACTGTTTTTTGAAAAAGAAGAGCTTCTGAATTGATGCAATAGCGTTTACCTGTTGTTTCGCGGGGGCCATCATTAAATACATGTCCTAAATGTCCATCACAAACAGCGCAAACAACTTCAGTACGTGTCATACCATGACTATTATCAGAGAGTAGTGCTACATTATTTTCAATATAAGCATCAAAAGAAGGCCATCCAGAATACGAGTTGTATTTGTTTTTAGAACTGAATAGAGGTGTTTTACATGCAGCGCAAGTATAGGTTCCGCTTTCATAATGTTTGTTATATTTACCTGTATGAGGTCTTTCTGTGCCTTTTTCTCTTAATATATAATATTGTTCAGGAGTAAGAGTAGTTTTCCATTCACTATCAGGTTTTGTCACTTTTGTTTGAGCATTGCAATTAAATACTCCTATGGTAAACAAGGATATGAATAAGATTGTAGTCTTGAGTGTTTTTTTCATATTGTTTTTGACGAAACGAAATTCAAATCTTTACAAGAAAATGTTTTTTCTAAAAAAGTATTGCTAGTTTTACCCCTTCATTTTTTAGAAAAATTAGACATGAATAAAATAGTTACCTTATTTTTTTTAGCCATTATTTTACAAAGCTGTACATCTGTTCCTATTACAGGAAGGAATAGAATTAATTTAGTCTCTGATGAGCAGATACTTCCTTCTAGTTTTGCTCAGTATGAAAAATTCTTGGCAGAAAATAAAAAATCTACTGATAAAGAAAAAACAGAAGAGTTGGTGGCTATTGGAAATAAAATTTCAAAAGCGGTAGATCAATTTATGCGTGCTAATGGGATGGTAAAAGAGGCTGAGGGGTATAAATGGGAATTTAATTTAATAGAAGATGAAACGGTAAATGCTTGGTGTATGCCAGGAGGGAAAGTTGTTTTCTATACAGGAATTTTACCGATAGCAGCTACTACTGATGGAATAGCTGCTATTATGGGACATGAGGTAGCACATGCTTTTGCTAAACATGGACAGGAGCGTATGACTAACGGATATATTCAACAATTTGGAAGTGTTGCAGTGGCTATGGGGGTTTCAGATGAGGATCCTACAAAACAAATGATATGGAATTCTGCTTATGGTATTGGTTCTCAAGTAGGAATGTTGAAGTTTAGTAGAGTACATGAAACAGAGGCTGATAAATTGGGAATGGTTTTTATGATTATGGCAGGTTACAATCCAGAAGAAGCCATTAATGTTTGGGTACGAATGAGTGAAAGAGGAGGGAGTTCAACTCCAGAGTTCCTAAGTACACATCCGTCCAATAAAACTAGGATCAAAGATTTACGAGCTTTTTTACCAAAAGCGAAAGAATATGCTTCGCAATACATGAAGTAACAGTTATAAAATAAATGCAATGCTAAAAAAAGGAGATAAAAAATTAATCAATGCCTGGGCTTTTTATGATTGGGCAAATTCGGTTTATTCATTAGTTATTGGAACCGCTATTTTTCCAATTTATTACAACAGTGTAACTGGAGGTGATGATTCTATTGTAAGTTTTTTAGGAATGGAGTTTAACAATGCTACTTTATATTCGTATGCATTGTCTTTTTCATTCTTTTTAGTTGTTTTGTTGTCGCCTGTACTTTCAAGTATTGCAGATTATACAGGAAATAAAAAGAAATTTATGCAGTTCTTTTGCCTCTTGGGATCTGTATCTGTAATGCAGTTGTTCTTTTTTAAAGGGGAAGAAACTTTATGGATAGGTATTGTTTTTACTATTTTGGCAAGTGTCGGTTTTTGGGGAAGTTTGGTTTTTTATAATGCGTATTTACCAGAGGTAGCTTTTCCTGAAGATCATGATAAGGTAAGTGCTAAAGGATTTATGTATGGTTATATAGGCTCTGTATTACTTCTAATTATAAATTTGGTTTTACAGATAAAACCGGAGCTTTTTGGAATTACTGACGGAACTTTACCTGCTCGAATTTCTTTTTTAATGGTAGGAATTTGGTGGTTAGGTTTTGCGCAGTTTACCTTTAGAAGATTGCCTAATAATACATTTAATAGAAAGCCTGAGAAAGATTATATATTTAAAGGGTTTAGAGAGTTAAAGATTGTTTATAAAGAGGTTAAAGAGCAGGTGACGTTAAAGTTATTTTTGATTGCTTTTTTTCTTTACAGTGTAGGTGTGCAAACTATTATTTTAATAGCGGGATTGTTTGGTGATAAGGAATTAAATTTAGCGACAGAAAAGTTAATTGTCACTATTTTATTAATTCAATTAGTAGCCATTTTAGGAGCTTATATTTTCTCTAGGCTATCTAAAAAAATAGGAAATATAAAAACATTAAAGATTACTATTTTTGGTTGGGGTTTGATAACAGTTGGAGCCTTTATGTTGCATAAAGAAAATCCAAATGTAGATTTACAGTTTTATACTTTGGGGGGGCTTTTAGGTTTGGTTTTAGGAGCTATACAATCTCTTTCTAGATCAACTTATTCTAAGCTCTTACCAGAAGATACGTATGATAATGCTACATATTTTAGTTTTTATGATGTAACGGAAAAAGTGGCTATTGTTATAGGAACTTTTGTGTCTGGTTTGGTGATTACACTAACAGGCTCTATGCGTATTTCTGTGTTAATTTTAGCTATTTTCTTTTTTGCTGGGTTTGTAGTATTAAGTTTCTTGAAAAAAACAAAGCACGTATCTTAAACTCTTTCTAGTTTTATGTAAAAGTTAGTATTGAGGCTAAAAGAATCTGTATTTTCAATTTTTAAAGTTTTCCACAAAATACTTGGTTTGATCCATTTTTCAGTTTGATTGTAATAAACTTTTATAGGTACTTTAAGATTGTTTTCAGAGTTTTTCCAACGATACTTTATGCCGTTTTCTTTTATTTTATATTCTAAAATGGGCACTTTAGAAGTGCGTAAATAAACATCAAAAAAAGAAGAAAAATTGATGTTAGATTTTTTACTAATGTATTTTTCTATTTGTTTGGTAGTTACTGTTTGATGGTAAAATTCTTGATTAAGCCCTCTTAAAATAGCTCTAAATTTATCGTCATTATCTATCACTTGTCGTAAAGTGTGAATTATGTTAGCTCCTTTGTAATAAATATCTGTAGAGCCTTGTTCATTTACATGATATGTACCAATAATAGGTTCTTCGTTTTTAATGTTTTTTCTTAATCCAATAACATATTCGTTGGCTGCTTTTTTTCCAAAGTAATACTCTAAATAAAGAGCTTCAGAATAAGTAGTAAAACTTTCATGTACCCACATATCAGCAATATCTTTGTAAGTGATATTATTGGCAAACCATTCGTGACCTGTTTCATGAACAATGATATAATCGAATTTTAATCCCCAGCCAGTATTACTTAAATCATGTCCTAAATACCCATTCTTAAATTGATTTCCATAAGTAACAGAACTTTGATGTTCCATTCCTAGGTAAGGAACTTCTACAAGTTTGTAGCTGTCTTCGTAAAAGGGATATGGACCAAACCAATGTTCAAAAGCTTTTAGTACTTTTTGTACTTGTTTGAATTGTTTTTTTGCTTTTTCTAGGTTTTCTTCGAGGACGTAATATTGGCAATCTAAAGCTCCTTTTTCACCATTGTAGGTCTCAGAAAAGAGTACGTACTTGCCAATATTAGCGTTGATTCCATAGTTGTTTATGGGGTTGGTTACATTCCAAACAAATGTTTTGGAAAAAGAATTAAGAGTGTCAATAGCTGTTAACCTTCCGTTTGATACTCCTATGAGATCTTTAGGAATGGTTAATGAAATTGTAGCTCCTTTTTCAGGTTCATCATACATATGATCTTTACAAGGCCACCAAACACTAGCTCCTTCACCTTGACATGAGGTGGCTATAAAATGATTGTTTAGAATGTCTTTTTTCCATGTAAAACCGGCATCCCAAGGAGGCTGTTCGCTAATAGGTGGATTTCCCTCAAAATAAATTGTTATTTCTTGTGTGGTTCCTTTTTTCTGTTTTTTATTGAAATCTATATAATAAGTATTTCCTTTTCTGCTGAATTGTAAGAGGGTTTGATTTTGCTTTATTTTTGTGATTTGCATAGGAGGTTGCAAGTCAATTTGCATACGGTCTTTAGAAGAAAGAACCGTATATGTAATAGTGTTGCTACCAGAAATAAACTTTTTGTTAGGAAAGATTTTAAATTTTAGGTTGTAGTGTTGTACATCCCACCAGGCTCTTTCTTTTGTGATACTACCTCTTATATAATCATCTTCAGTATACACTCCTTTTGTTTGTGAATGTATAAGATTCCAAGTAGCAAAATATAGAAAAAGCGTGTAGTAAAGTATTTTCATTCACAAAATGTCTTTGAATTTTAAAGGTATAAAAAAAGCTGATTTTATGAAATCAGCTTTTATATATTAAAAAGGGTTAGAGTCTAAAATAATTCTCTTTTAGAGAAGAAAAAGGCAGCTTCAATAGCAGCATTTTCATTGCTGTCAGAACCATGTACAGCATTAATTGTTACAGAGGTGGCAAATAATTTTCTTAAAGTACCTTCAGCAGCTTCTTCAGGGTTTGTAGCTCCAATCAAAGCTCTAAAATCTTCAACAGCATTTTCTTTTTCTAAAATAGCAACTACAACAGGACCACTAGTCATGAAATTGACTAACTTTTCAAAAAAAGGTTTTCCTTTGTGTACTTCGTAAAAACCTTCCGCATCAGACATACTCATTTTAATGAGTTTCATTGCAGAGATTTTAAAACCAGAAGCATTTATCTTTTCCAGAATGCTACCAATGTTATTTTTTTCTACAGAGTCTGGCTTTATAATTGTAAATGTTTTGTTAGAGGTCATGAGTGTTTAAACTTATTATTTTGTGCAAATATACTTATTTAATAAGAGTTTTTAATTTCATTTAATGTTTTGTTAATAGTGATTTTAGTAATTAAGAAAGATGAAATAAATCGTCTGTTTTTTAGCATATTTTTAATTATTAGAAAACTATAAATATTGTATCTTCGCTTCTTATGAATATACAGGAGATTGAAGAAGTTAAGGAACTCTTATCGGTTCCTAAAAATATAGTATTAGTACCTCATAGAAACCCAGACGGTGATGCGATAGGATCTTCTACAGCAATGCAAAAATATTTATCAAATAAAGGACACAATGCTCAAGTTGTGTTGCCTAATGAAGTACCCGATTTTTTAAAGTGGGTTCCAGGAGCTGATAAAGTTTATAAATTTGATAAACAAAACAACCAATCTAAAAAAGCAATAAATAAAGCGGATATTATTTTTATTCTAGATTTTAATGCTTTACATAGGGTTGGTGACGATATGCAAAAAACATTGGAAGCTTATCAGGGGATGTATATAATGATAGACCATCATCAACAGCCAGATGCTATTGCAAAGTATACGTATTCTGACACGTCTATTTGTTCTACATGTCAAATGGTATATCATTTTATAGAAAAAATGGATGATTTAGATTTGATAGATGCAGATATAGCTACAGCTCTATATACAGGTATTATGACAGATACGGGGTCATTTAGATTTCCATCAACAACAAGTACTACACATAAAATTATAGGAGAATTAATAGATAAAGGAGCTCAAAACTCTATAATTCATAACAATGTGTTTAACACCAACACGTATAGTAAATTACAATTATTAGGGAGGGCTTTGAGTAATTTAAAAGTTTTAGAACAATATTGTACCGCATTTATTACATTAACTCAAGAAGAGTTAGAGCAATTTGATTATCAAAAAGGAGATACAGAAGGGCTTGTTAACTATGGTCTTTCATTGAAAGGAATTAATCTTGCAGTAATATTTATAGAGGATGTTGAACAGAATATTATAAAAATTTCTTTTAGATCTAGAGGTAGTTTTTCTGTAAATAAATTTGCGAGAAACCATTTTAATGGAGGAGGACATGACAATGCTGCTGGAGGTAGATCTGAGCTTACAGTAAAAGCTACGGTTCAAAAATTTACAGAGCTTTTACCTCAATATAAAAATGAATTAGTGACTTCTTATGAAAGTTAAAATAGTATTCGTTTTAGGTGCTTTTTTGTTTTTTTCTTGTACTTCTAATGAAGCGAGAAGACCTGTTTCTAAAAGTAAAACCTCTATTTTAGAAGCTTCTGTAACATTGAATAAGAAGCTTACAGCTGTAGAAGAGAGATATATCCAGGCTTATATTTTAAAGGATACTTTACATACATATAAAAAATCTGAAGAAGGGTTTTGGTATGCCTATGTTAAAGAAAATAAAGAAGAAACCTATTTTCCTAAAAAAGGAGATGTGGTTTTTTTTGAAGAGGAAATAAGATCTTTAAATGGAAAAATACTTTACAGTAAGGAAGAGTTAGGAGTTAAAGAGTATTTCGTAGATAAAGAACATATTATTAGAGGTGTTAAAGAGGGAATTAAATTAATGAAAGAAGGAGAAGAGGTTATCTTTGTTTTTTCTTCCTTTGTAGCCTATAGAATGCACGGTGATAAAAAAAATAGAATAGGTATTAATGAACCTATTGTGAGTCAAATAAAATTAATAAACATAAATAAAAACTAGAATAATGAAAATTTCAAAAATTGCAGGTTTAGGACTAGCAACAATCATGATGACAACAATATCATGTGATAAACAGAAAAGACAAGACAAACTAAATACAGAAATAGATTCTGTAAGTTATGCTTTAGGTTTAGATATGTCTAATAAGTTAAAACTAAACTTTGCAGAGGCAAATGATGCGGCTTTTGTTCAGGGATATAAAGATGCTTCAGATTCATTAAATACAGCAATTAAATCTACTGATATTGATGATATTTTGAGAACTTTCTTTATGAAAAAACAACAAGAAGCAATGCTTCCTGATAGTTTAGTTGTTTCAGATGCTGAAAAGATTAAAAGTAGTGGTAATGCTAAAAATTTAATAAATTCGGTAGACTCTGTAAGTTATGCTTTAGGTCTAGATATGGCGAATAAAATGAAACCAAACTTTTCTGAAGTAAATGGAGATTTATTTGTGCAGGGGTATTCTGAAGCTCAAGATTCAACAAAAGTATTGTTGGAAGAAGGGAGTATCGATTTTATTTTACGTACTTATTTTATAAGAAGACAAAAAGAAATAGCTGAAAAGAGAGCTAATGAGCAATTTGGAGATGTAAAAGAACAAGGAGTAAAATTTTTAGAAGAAAATGAATCTGCAGATGGTGTTGTTACTACAGAAAGTGGATTGCAATATGTTGTACTTACAGAAGGAGGAGAAAATCATCCAACAGCTACAGATAATGTAACTGTACATTACCATGGAACAACTATTGATGGAACTGTATTTGATAGTTCTGTAGATAGAGGTACGCCTGCTTCTTTTGGATTAAATCAAGTAATTAAAGGATGGACAGAAGGACTTCAATTAATGGGAGAAGGAGCTAAATTTAAATTCTTTATTCCTCAAGAATTAGCTTATGGAGCAAATGCTCCAGGAGGAGGACAAGGAGTAATCAAACCTTTTATGCCTTTAGTATTTGAAGTAGAATTAATCTCTATTAACAAGTAATAGCTAAAACTATATTGATTAAAAAACCCACAATACTTTTGAAAGTATTGTGGGTTTTTGGGTTTGTAGAATTGCTTCTTTTGTTTCTAAAAGATTATAAATAATACGAACAGAAAATTAATATCTTTACAGGCATTTTATAATTTAATTAAAAGAAGTATTTATGAAATACATTAAAATTTTATTCTTTATTGGAATACTTACAAGTTTTGTAGCATGTACAAATAAAAAATATGACTATCCAGATGGGGTTTATGCTAATATAGTAACCGATAAAGGAGATATATTGTTAAAACTATATTACGAAGATACACCACTTACAGTTGCTAATTTTATTTCCTTAGCAGAAGGAACGAGTGATAAAGTTGTAGATTCTTTAAAAGGAAAAAAGTTTTACAATGGGTTAACATTTCATAGAGTTATTAAAGATTTTATGATTCAAGGAGGAGATATAAAAGGGACAGGAGCAGGAGACCCTGGTTATAAATTTGCAGATGAATTTCCTAAAAATGAACAAGGAGATTTAAAGTATAAACACGACAAAAAAGGAGTTTTATCAATGGCAAATTCAGGACCAGGAACTAATGGAAGTCAGTTTTTTATTACTCATAAGCCAACTCCTTGGTTAAATGGTAGACATACTATCTTTGGAGAAGTTTCAGAAGGTTTAAATATTGTAGATTCTATTCAGCAAGGAGATATAATGAAAACGGTTGAGATTATAAGAATAGGTGATGCAGCCGAAAGTTTTAACGCAAAAAAAGCCTTTTTAGAAGCTTTGAAAAGTAAAGAAGAACAAGAGTTATTAAAGGAGGAAAAAAACAGAAAAGATAGTATTGCTTTCTCTGAAAAAATGAATGAAGCAAAAGCATTAGAATTAGCCTCAGGATTAAAATATCTAGAATTAAAAAAAGGAAACGGAAAAGTTGTAATGAACGGAGATAAAGTAAAAGTACATTATACAGGATACCTTTCTAATGGTGAAGTATTTGACACTTCTAAAAAGAGAAATAGAACTTTTGATTTTGTTGTAGGAGTAGATCGCGTTATTGAAGGGTGGACAGAAGGTATTCAACTAATAGAAGAAGGAGGAAGTGCACGTTTGTTTATACCTTATCAATTGGCCTATGGACCTAATGGATATGGACCAATACCGCCAAAAGCACGATTGATTTTTGATGTAGAAGTAGTTAAAATAGATAAATAATGTTTGAAAAAATAATACAAATAGATAAAGAGCTTTTAATCTATTTAAACAATTTAGGTTCGGAAAATTGGGATGGACTTTGGTTGTTTATAACAGACCAAATGAATTGGATTCCCTTATTTCTATTCATGATTGTTGTATTGTTCAAGCATTTAGGGTGGAAAAAAAGTGTTTTTTTATTATTCTTTATAGCAGTAATGATTACATTCTCAGATCAGTTTACTAATATGATTCGTAGAATTTTTGAAAGATTAAGACCCAACAATGATTCATCGATAAATCATCTATTGAGAACGCTCATAAATCCTCAAAACTATAGTTTTACTTCTGGTCACGCTACAACATCTACAACTGTGGCTGTATTTCTATATTTATTATTGAAAAGCTATACCAAACATATTAAATGGGTGTTTTTATTTCCATTAGTATTTGCATATAGTAGGTTGTATTTAGGAGTCCATTTTCCAATAGATATTTTAACAGGAGCAAGCATAGGAGTGTGTATTGGTTTTACCTTTTACAAACTGTTTTCTATTGTAGAAAAGAAGTATTTTATGGCTTAAGAATTCTATATAAGTAAAACAAAAATCCCGCTTTTAAAGTGGGATTTTTGTTTTTATTCAAAGTCATTTATCTTTCTTAATGTCCTAAGAGTTTTTATCTTTACGCTCTTTAATACAAATAAGCTTTTTAGATATTTGTGTTATTTATTCAAAGTCGTTTTTATTGGTTTCTTTTGAGTAAAAAGGAAAAAAGATTATGACCTAATTACAAGCCTGATTTAAAAAAATAAGATGAGTCTATACAAAGAAAATAAACTTAAAGTTTACAATTCATTATCAAAAAACAAAGAACTATTTACTTCAATAAACGAAGGCTATGTAGGTATGTATGTTTGTGGACCTACAGTTTATAGCAATGTTCATTTAGGAAATGTAAGAACCTTTATGTCGTTTGATTTAGTATTTCGTTATTTAAAACATCTAGGTTATAAAGTACGCTATGTGCGTAATATTACAGATGCAGGGCATTTAGAAAATGATGCTGATGAAGGAGAAGATAGAATAGCAAAAAAAGCACGTATAGAACAGATAGAGCCAATGGAGGTTGTACAGCGTTATACGGTAGATTTTCATGAAGTTTTACAAAAATTCAATAATCTTCCACCAAGTATTGAGCCTACAGCAACAGGGCATATTGTAGAACAAATAGAAACTATAAAAGATATTCTAGAAAAAGGTTTCGCTTATGAAATAAATGGGTCGGTGTATTTTGATGTATTAAAGTATAACGAATCCGAAGAATATGGTGTTTTATCAGGAAGAAATATAGAAGATTCAATTCATAATACAAGAGCTTTGGATGGTCAATCTGAAAAGAAAAACCCACAAGATTTTGCTCTTTGGAAAAAAGCAAATCCAGAACATATCATGCGTTGGTCTTCACCATGGAGTGATGGTTTTCCTGGATGGCATTTAGAATGTACAGCGATGAGTACAAAATATTTGGGTGAAAATTTTGATATTCATGGAGGGGGAATGGATTTGAAGTTCCCACATCATGAATGTGAAATAGCTCAAGCGAACTGTACAAATGGAGTAGATCCTGTTAATTATTGGATGCATGCCAATATGTTGACTTTAAATGGTCAAAAAATGGCAAAATCTACAGGAAATAATATTTTACCAAACGAAATATTTTCAGGAGAAAATACAGTGTTAAGTAAGCCTTTTACGCCTAGTGTAACGCGCTTTTTTATGCTTCAGGCCCACTATAGAAGTATTTTAGATTTTTCAAGTGAAGCTTTAGAAGCTTCAGAAAAAGGATTTCAAAAGTTAATGCAAGCTATTGAAGGATTAAAAAATATAAAGCCTTCAAATACGTCAAGTTTAGAGATTAATACTTGGATACAATCTTGTTACGATGCAATGAATGATGATTTTAACAGCCCTATTTTGATAGCTCAATTATTTGAAGCAGTAAAATACGTGAACCTGTTAAAAGAAGGGAAAGAAACATTGAATAAGGAAGATTTAGAGAAGCTCTCAACTACGTTTAATGCTTTTGTATTCGATGTTTTAGGTCTGGTAAATGAGGTAACAGCTGAAAGTTCGGAGAAGTTAGGAGGAACAGTAGAATTACTTATTAAATTGAGAAAGGAAGCTCGAGATACTAAAAATTGGGCACTTTCAGATCAAATACGTGATGAGCTATTGGCTTTAGGGATTCAATTAAAAGACGGAAAAGACGGAACTACATTTTCAGTAAATTGATATCGCTAAAAAAAATAATAATTTTTCCTTTTGTCATCTTAGTACGTTTGTATCAGGTAGCAATTTCTCCATATACGCCTTCAGCGTGTAGGTATTCGCCAACATGTTCACATTATACAATTGAAGCATTGCAAAAGCACGGATTGTTTTATGGGGCTAAATTGGCGATAAAAAGAATATTTAGCTGTCATCCTTGGGGAGGAAGTGGGTATGATCCTGTGCCTGAAAAAAATAATAATAAAAAAGATAAATAGTTATGAATTTATTAGCCATTACATGGGATCCTCCTTTGGGAATAGAAATAGGACCATTAACAATCAGGTATTACAGTTTAATGTTTGTTATAGGGTTTGGGTTAGGACTTACTTTAATGAAGAAAATATTTATAGAAGATAAAATTCCATTAGAGAAGTTAGATAAGCTATTTATATATACTGTTTTTGCTACAATTTTGGGAGCTCGTTTAGGGCATGTATTCTTTTATGATTGGGCATATTTTAAAAATCATTTGGCAGAAATTCTATTGCCTTTTCGTTTTTCGCCTAAGTTTGAATTCACAGGGTTTGCAGGTTTAGCAAGTCATGGAGCTGCGATAGGGATTATCACGGCTTTATATATTTACAGTAAAAATATTTTAGAAAAGCCACTGTTGTTTATTTTAGATAGAGTAGGTATTGTAGTAGCCTTAGCAGGTTTTTTTATTAGAATAGGAAATTTGATGAATTCTGAGATAATAGGGAAGCCAACAGGGAATAGTTTTGGTATTGTTTTTAAGAAATTAGGAGAAGATTTTCCTCGTCATCCAACTCAATTGTATGAAGCATTTGGATATTTGATTATCTTTTTGATTTTATGGAGATTGTATTGGAAAACAAATAAAAAAGAACAATTAGGTTATTTGTTCGGGTTCTTTTTTGCCAGTTTATGGTCTGTTCGTTTTGTGATAGAATTTTTAAAAGAAGCTCAGATTGATGAGAGAGCTACTTGGAGTTTAAATACAGGACAATGGTTAAGTATTCCGTTGATAATTATAGGACTCTATTTTATGTTTAAGAGACGGAAATAGTTTCTAGCTAAAAAAGAAGACCTGTGTAAAATTTTACACAGGTCTTCTTTTTTAGTTTATGATTTTGTTTTTATGCAAAAGCACATAAGATACCTCCCATAATGGCTAAAGAAACAATCCAATAACCTCCGTTTATCATAACGTATTTGAATGTTTTCTTTTCGAATAAAGCATTGGTTCCCATAACAGGAATAACAATTAATAAGCCAGCGATAGTACCATGAAGAGCTCCGTGTTTGAAAGTTCTAAAATTATCTCCGTATTTACTTAAAAAATCAGCAGCGTATACTGCAATTTCAGATGTAGGATCATTTAACCCAGGTTCATTAAAAATGACAGAGAAGAATCCAAACTGATGAATTACGATTGTGTTTAATTCAAAAGCGAGTAAATAACTAAGAAGAAAAGACCATAAAAAGATAATAGGATTAGGTTTTCCTAGAGATTCTGTTGTAAAGCTACATTCCTTCATCCAAGCTTTTCCAAATACGTTAGGGTTGTACCAAATAAATCCTACAAATAGGGGAACTATTGCTGCTATGGCAGTCATTAAAAAATTAAAATTCATAAATATTTGTTGTTTAGTTGTTATGGGGAAATATAACAATTAAGATTAATATTTGTTAATCTTAATTGTTTAAAGTAATGAATAAGGAGAGGGAGAAATTAAAAATAAGCATAAAAAAAGGGAATCTAAATTTTAGATTCCCTTTTTTTATAAAATAATATTACTTAAGAAAGAATACTTTCTAACTCTTGTTTTTCTTCATCAGCTAAAGCAGCATCTACTAAAATTCTACCACTGTGCTCATCGATAGTAATTTTTTTACGAGAAGCTATTTCTAATTGTACTTGAGAAGGAATTGTAAAGAAAGAACCTCCTGCAGCTCCTCTTTCAATAGATACGACAGCTAATCCATTCTTTACATTTGAACGAATTTTGTTGTATGCTTTTAAAAGGTGTGCATCTATTTTTTCAGATAATTCAGAAGATAATTTTCTCATTAACGCTTCTTCTTTCTCTGTTTCTTTAGATATTTCATTCAATTCTACCTTTTTATGATCTAAGTGATTTGACTGTCTCTCTAATCTTTCATTGGTAGATTTGATTGTTTCGTTCTTTAACTCAATTTTAGCTTGGTATTCTTTAATACGCTTTTCAGACAATTCAATTTCTAAATGTTGAAACTCAATTTCTTTAGTCAAAGAATCAAACTCACGATTGTTACGAACTTTTTGTTGTTGTTCTTCGTATTTTTTAGCCAAAGCTTTAGACTCTTCAATAGACAATTCTTTATTCTTAATGTCTGTTTTGAAGTTGTCTACATCTTCATTTAATTTAGCAAGTCTTGTGTTAAGTCCAGCAATTTCGTCTTCTAAGTCTTCAATCTCTAAAGGCAGTTCACCACGTACATTTCTGATGTTATCTATTCTAGAATCAATCAGTTGCAATCTATAAAGAGACCTTAACTTTTCTTCAACGCTTATTTCTTTGCTCTTTGCCATTTTTATATATAATAAATAGGATTTGTATTTTTCTCTGATAAAATGATTGCAAAATTAGTAAATTTTTTCGTAAGATGCTCTACTAATAGGTTTTTTGTGAATTGTTCGCTTTCATAATGTCCAATATCAGTTATTAAGATTTGATTTTCAGCTTTATAAAACTCGTGGTATTTAAAATCTGCTGAAATGTAGGCATCCGCTTTTGTGTTTTTTGCGTTTTCAATAGCAAAACTTCCTGCTCCTCCTAATACAGCTACTTTTTTGATGGGTTTGTCTAAAAGTTGCGAGTGTCGTATGCAATTTGTCTTCATGGTCGTTTTTACAAATTGTAAAAAGTCCTTTTCTGACATTTCTTTTTCAAATTCTCCAATCATTCCCATTCCAATATGCTGGTGGGTGTTTTCTAAAGTTGTAATTTCATAAGCTACTTCTTCATAGGGGTGATGTTCAAATAGGGCTTTTAAAATATTTTTTTCTAAGTGCTTTTCAAAAATAATACCAATAATTATTTCTTTCTCTTTGTGTAATTCGTCTATATTTCCAATAGTAGGGTTTGCTTCTGAATTGGCTCTGTAAGTACCAAACCCTTCTACGTTAAAGCTACAATTGTCATAATTTCCGATGTTTCCAGCCCCTTGTGCAAAAAGGGCATTTCTTAATCTCGTTGCATTTTCAACAGGCACATAGGTCAATAGTTTTTTTATGATGTTCTTTTGAGGGATTAAAATCTTTCTGTTTTTTAAGCCTAAAACTTCACACATTTTGGCACTCACTCCGTTAAAAGAATTGTCTAAAGCAGTGTGCATAGCATAAATAGCAATATTGTTTTGAATTGCTTTAATGACAACGCGTTCTACATAGTTTTTACCGTTGAGTTTTTTTAATCCAGAAAAAATAATTGGATGAAAACTTACAATAAGATTGCATTTTTTTTCAATAGCTTCTTCTACAATGTTCTCTAGAGTATCCAGTGTTACCAATACACCTGTTACTTCGGTTTTAAAATCCCCGACTAAAAGGCCTACGTTATCAAAACTTTCGGCATAGTTTAAAGGAGCAAACTCTTCAATAGAGTTTGTAATATCTTGTATTGTCATATTTATTTTATTGAAATTCAAATTTATAAAAAGCTCAAGTATTTAGAGAAATATAAACCTTTTTTTTGTTTGTATTAGAATTGTTCATAGGTTTGTTTTTGGAGTAAAATATTCAAATAAAGGATGGATAGTAGTAATAAAGCTGTAAAAATAATACGTTATCTTCTTTTTCCTTTGACATTTATCTATGGTAGTGTTGTTACTTTAAGGAATAAGTGTTTTGATTGGGGAGTGTTGAAACAGCGTTCTTTTGATATTCCTGTTATTGCAGTGGGGAATTTAAGTGTTGGAGGAACAGGAAAAACACCTCAAATTGAATATTTGGTTCGTTTGTTAAAAGATAGACATAAAATAGCTGTGTTAAGTAGGGGCTATAAACGTAAATCAGAAGGGTTTATTTGTGCGACAGATTCTACTACAGTAGAAGAATTGGGGGACGAGCCTTTTCAGTTTTTTTCAAAATTTAAAAGCATTAAGGTAGCTGTTGACGCTAATAGGGTTAATGGAATAGAACAATTATTGAAATTGGAGCCTAATTTGGATTTAGTTTTGTTAGATGATGCTTACCAGCATAGAAAAGTAAAAGCTAGTTTTTATGTGTTGTTGACATCTTACGGACAGTTGTATACGAGTGATTTTATTTTACCTACAGGAAATTTACGAGAAACTAGAGAAGGAGCTAAAAGAGCCGATGTAATTATTGTCACTAAGTGTCCTCAAGATTTAGGTGAAAAAGAACAATTAAAAATTGTTAAAAAGATAGCTCCTGTAAGTCGTCAAAAAGTATTTTTTACATCGATTGCATATGATAATGTTGTTAAATCTTTGTCTGAAGAAATTCCTCTTGTTTTATTAGCTTCATATGAGGTGATTTTGGTTACAGGAATTGCAAAGCCTAAGCCCTTATTGACTTTTTTGGAAAAGAATGAAATATCATTTAAACATTTAGATTTTCCGGACCATCATAATTTTACAGACAATGATATTGTAAACATCAAAAAAACGTTTTCTGAAATAAATAGTACAAAGAAAATTTTTCTAACTACAGAAAAAGATTTTACCCGCTTGAATGGTCGATTAAATGATCTTTATTCTATAGGGATACAAACATCTTTTTTGAAAAATGCTTCTGTTTTTGACAAGGAGATTGCAGATCATATAAAATAATTATCGCCTAGGATGAAAGTTGTTTACAACTTCTTTTAAATGTGACCTGTCTAAATGCATATAGATTTCTGTAGTTGTAATGCTTTCATGCCCTAACATCTGTTGTATAGCTCTAAGGTCAGCACCTCGTTCAAGGAGATGTGTGGCAAATGAGTGCCTAAATGTATGGGGGCTTATGTTTTTGTGTAAACCTATTTCGTTTGCTAAGTTTTTTATAATCGTAAAAATCATTACTCGGGTAAGTTGTTTTCCTCTGCGGTTAAGAAAGAGGGTGTCTTCATATCCCTTTTGAGGGGTTATATGACAGCGATCTTTAACTATGTAATTTTTTATATACTTTTGGTTTTTTGCACAAATAGGAACAAAACGTTGCTTATCACCCTTTCCAATAACCCTAATAAATCCTTCTTCAAAAAAAAGATCCGACATTTGTAAAGTAATCAATTCAGTAACACGTAAACCACAACTATATAGTGTTTCTAAAATGGTTCTGTTTCTTTCTCCTTGAGGGTGGCTAAGATCAATGGAGTTGATGAGTGAATCAATTTCATTTAAAGATAAGGTATCTGGAAGTTTTCGACCTGTTTTTGGAGATTCTATTAACTCCGTAGGGTTGTTTTCTCGTAAACCTTCAAAAATCAGATAATCAAAAAAGTTGCGCAGTCCAGATATAAGGCGAGCTTGAGATTTTGAATTTATTTTTTTAGCTGTTTGGTATATGAATTCTTGAAGCGTATTTTTTTCAATTTTTTCAGGGCTTATAGAATTTTTATGATCCTCTAAAAAAGTTATAAGTTTTTGAACATCTCTTTGATAGCTTAAAATAGTGTTTTGAGAAAGTCCTCTTTCTATTTTAAGATAGGTTTTGTAATTATTGAGAGATGTAGACCATTTCATATAAAAAAATTTGTTAAAAATAGTGTATTTTTTTTAGTTTGATTTTTTAATATTTCTATATTTAATAAGGGAAAATGTAAAACATTTAATTGAAAGAAAGTTATTATTCCAAAGAACATTAGTATTTTTGCAGAAACTTAAAGAAAGTGGAAACGTCATGAAAATTTTAATTATAAATGGCCCAAATTTAAACCTTTTAGGTAAGAGAGAGCCCGATGTTTATGGTAGTGTTTCTTTTGAAGAATATTTAGAAGAATTAAAAAAGCGTTTTCCAAAAGTTGAATTGGAATATTTTCAATCAAATCACGAAGGTGAATTGATTGATAAACTTCACTATGTTGGTTTTTCTTATAATGGAATTGTTTTAAATGCTGGTGCATTTACACATACTTCTATCGCTATAGCAGATGCTATTAAAGGAATAAATGCTCCTGTTGTGGAAGTACATATTTCTAACGTACACCAACGAGAAGAGTTTAGACATAAATCATTTTTATCACCAGTTTGTAAAGGTGTAATTTTAGGTTTTGGTTTGAAGAGTTATGATTTAGGAATTGAAAGTTTGTTATAGGTAATTATGAAAATTTCAGTTGTTATACCTTGCTATAAATCAGAAAAATCTATAAAAGAACTTATAGGTAGGCTGTTGGTTTTAGAAGAAAAGTATCAGTATACATTACAAATCATTCTTGTAAATGATTGTTCTCCAGATGGAACTATGTTAGTGTTAAGAGAACTATCTAAGAGGTATGACCAGGTAGAAGCAATTGACTTAATGTTTAATGTAGGACAATTTAGATCTTTACTATGTGGTTTAGAGCATGCTACAGGTGATTATGTAGTCACTATGGATGATGATTTGCAACATCCTCCTGAAGAGATACCCAAAATGTTAAATCATCTTGTTAAGAATGAGGATATAGATGTGGTTTTAGGTAAACCTAAAAGGAAAGAACATAATAAAATTAGAAATATAGGCAGTTTATTTATAAGGTTTGTGAATACTAAAATTTTTAAAAAGCCTAAAAGTTTAGTAATGTCTCCTTTTAGGGTTCTTAGAAAATGTGTTGTTGATACTTTGGTTTCTCATAGAACAATGTTTCCTGTAATAGGTCCGCTGATATTGAAATCAACCAATCGAATAGTTAATGTGGAAATACAGCATAATTCGAGAGCCTACGGAACATCAAATTACACACCTTTAAAATTGATAAAAACAACTTTTGATAATATTATTAATTTTAGCTCAATACCTCTTAAGATGATAAGCTTTTTAGGGCTTTTTGGAATGTTTATAAGTGTTTTATTATCTGTTTATTTTCTTGTTAGGTATTTTATCGGGGGTATAGGGGTTACGGGATGGACTTCTAGTGTTTTAATGATTAATTTTTATGGAGGGTTAACACTTTTTTCTATAGGTATTATTGGTGAATACTTAATTAGAATTTTATTTGAGGTTAATGGTTTTCCAAAGTATAAGATTAGAAATCATTATAATAAATAGTGTATGGGTTATTTTTTATATTCTATAATTCAAGGACTCTTTAATTTGTTACCAGCGAATGGAGTTTATATCCGATGGAGAGGTAAACTGGTTGAGAAGATTGTAACGAAATGTGGTAAAAATTTAAAAGTTAGTTCAAGGGTGAATATTTATTCCCCTAAAAAAATAACTATCGGAGATAATGTATACATAGGTTATAACTCTTATTTAGGCGGAGGAGATATATTTTTAGAAGATGAAGTTATGATTGGTCCTTTTTGTTCAATAGTAGCAGGAAATCATACTCTTAAAGAAAAGTCTTATAGGTTTGGTCCATATGATTTTGGGAAAATAGAAATAGGGGAAGGAACATGGTTGGGATCTCATGTAGTGATTACAAATAACGTTAAAATAGGTAAAGGAGTTTTAGTAGCAGCAGGAAGTGTTGTTACTAAAGATGTTCCAGATTTTTCAATAGTAGGAGGAATTCCCGCTAAACTAATTAAGAAAGTTGAAGGGTAGATATTTTCGTTTATTTCAAAAATTAGAGTTAAGAAAATGAGAGTAATACTACTTTCTAATAGGTTATTAATTTTAAGATGAAGGTAGGCCTTATATTATTTATGAAATACTTTAATTTACATAAAATATTGAAAGCAACTGTAACAGTTGTTTTTTTAATATTTCTTTTTACTAGTGTAGACATATCTGTATTAGGAGATATGGATATATACATTGGTATAGAAATACTATTAGGTGTTTTGATTACATTTACCTCTATTTTTTTCATGTCTGTTAGGTGGAATATTTTATGTTCTAAATTTTGTGGAAAAACAAATGTCTTTTTATTGTATAAGTATTATTTAATAGGAGCTTTTTATAATATTTTTTTACCAGGAGCGATTGGAGGAGATGTGGTTCGAACAAAAAAAATGATGAACTCTTATGGGGTTAAATTAAAAAAGGCTACTAGTTTAACTGTTGTAGAGCGTTTTTCAGGAGTATATGTATTGTTTTTGGTGTTAGTTGTGGGGGGAGTTTTTTTTGAAACACCTGAAGGATTAAACCTTACTTTCTTGAAAGAATATAGATTAATAATATTATTATTTACAATATCATTAATCCCTCTTCTAGTTTCTTTTTTAAATAAAAAAATAACCATTTCTTATACTACAGTTTTGCCTATTATAGTCTTATCATTTATAGGGCAAATGGGAGATGTAAGTATAGCATGGCTGTTATCTAGCTATTTTGATTTAGATATAGAGTTTTATAATTTTTTGATCATAATGCCTTTGGTATATTTTGCTATAGTTTTACCAATATCATTAGGGGGAATAGGAGTTAGAGAAGGTGTATTTGTTGGGATGCTATCTTTATACGGTGTAGCAACTTCTACAGCGGTTATTATTTCTTTTTTAATGTATTTTATCAAAGTATTAGTAGGAGCAGTTGGTTGGATAGTTTTATTAATTGATTCTAATCAAAAAGAAATTAAAAATTTACAATAAGTAGATATAGAAGATGACGAAAGTTTTGATTTTGGGGGCAGGTATTTATCAAGAACCTTTGATAAAAAAGGCGAAAGAGGAAGGGTATTATACAATTGTAGTCAGTGTTGATGGAGATTATCCAGGGTTTAAGTACGCGGATAAAGTATATTATGTTGATACGACAGATAAAGAAAAAGTATTAGAAATATCTAAAACTGAAAAAATTGATGCAATTTGTACTACAGGTACAGATGTGGCTATAGGTACCATAGGTTATGTAAATGACAACTTAGGGTTGTCAGGTATAGGATACAATGCAGCAATATTGACCAATGACAAGTTGCTAATGAAAGATGCTTTTGAAGAATATGGGGTTAAGACTGCTAGATATCGAAAAGTAATCACATTAGAGGATGCGGAGAAATGTTTTGAAGAGTTAAATACTCCGTTAATGTTTAAAGCGACGGATACAAGTGGAAGTAGAGGTATTATTAAGGTAGATAGTATATCTGAACTAAAAGAAGCTTTTGAATATTCTTTTTCCTATACAAAAAAGGATTATATCATAGTTGAAGAATTTATAAAGGGAGAAGAATTTGGTGCGCAGGCAGCTGTTATTAATGGAAATGTAACTTTTTCTATGGTACATGGAGATATAGTCTATCATGGAAAAACAGATGTGCCTATAGGTCATTTTGTACCTTATAAATTAGAAAACTCAATAAATGATGAAGTTTGCAAACAAATAGAACTTACGGTACAATCCTTAGGTTTAGATGATTGTGCTATGAATTTTGATTTTATTTTACAAAACAATGAGGTTTACGTGTTAGAAGTAGGTGCTAGAGTTGGTGCTACTTGTCTTGCGGAACAAGTTGCTTTGTATTATGAGGTTGATTACTATAAATATATTTTAGATGTTTCATTAGGTAATAAAATTGAAGTTGATTTTGTTCCCAAAAGGCCAAATGCATCACTGTTATTTATTTCTGATAAAACTGGAGTTTTTGAGAAACTAGAAGTTAAGACTGATAAGTATAATGTAAATGAAATAAAAATTGATTACTCTAAAGGAGATCTAGTAAACAAGTTTGAAGTAGGACCAGACAGAATAGGACATATTGTAATAGAATCTAAAAATAGAGATAATACACTAGAGGAGATTAAAGAGCTACAGAGTAACTATAAAATAATTATACGTTAATTATGATTCCATTTAATAAACCTTATTTAACAGGTAACGAAACTAAATACATTGAAGATGCCGTAGCTTCTGGTAAAATTTCTGGAAATGGAAAATATACTCAGAAATGTCAAACCTTTTTTGAAAAAAGATTTGGTATTAAAAAGACTTTAATGACAACTTCTTGTACAGATGCTTTAGAGATGTGCTCCATATTGTTGAATATTGAGCCAGGAGATGAAGTTATTATGCCTTCATATACTTTTGTATCTACAGCAAACGCATTTGTTTTAAGAGGAGCTAAGGTCGTTTTTGCCGATTCAAGAGAAGATCAACCTAATATTGATGAAACTAAAATAGAAGGACTTATAACATCAAAAACGAAAGCGATTGTAGTGGTGCATTATGCAGGGGTAGCATGTGAGATGGATACAATTATGAGTATTGCTAAAAAACACAATATTTATGTTGTTGAAGATGCTGCTCAAGCAATAGATTCTTACTATAAAGGAAGGGCTCTTGGGAGTATAGGACATTTATCTGCTTTTTCTTTTCACGAGACAAAGAATATTATTTCAGGAGAAGGAGGTTTATTAGGGGTTAATGATGAACAATTTATAGAGCGGGCTGAAATTATTTGGGAAAAAGGAACAAACAGATCTGCTTTTTTTAGAGGAGAGGTTGATAAATATGGTTGGGTAGATGTAGGGTCTTCTTTTTTACCGTCTGAAATAATTTCTGCTTTTTTGTGGGCGCAATTAGAAAACTTAGAAAGTATCCAGAATAAAAGAAAAGAACATTGGAATGCTTATTACGAGTATTTCTCACAAGAGAAGTTTAAGGGTAAAATTAAATTACCTGTTGTTCCAGATTATGCTACAAATAATGCTCATATGTTTTATTTAGCATGTAATTCTATTGAAGAAAGAACTATTTTTATTGATGAGTGGAAAAAGAAAGGAATAAATGCTGTTTTTCATTATTTAAGTTTACATAAGAGCCCTTTTTATCAAAATAAGCATGATGGGAGGGAATTGGTAAACTGTGATAGGTTTGCAGATTGTTTAGTAAGAATGCCTTTGTTTTATGAGTTGAATGTGAAACCTGTTTTTGAATGATACAAAAAATAAACCTCAAATTACTTGAGAAAATAGCGTGGAGCTCACTTATTGTTTTCGCATTAGTAGGGGCTGCTTTAATTTATTTTTGGAATAGTCCTTTCTCTATGACCGTAGGTCATAATGATGGGTATATCAAAAACTTTCATGTGTTTCTTGAAAACGGTGTATATAATTCTATTGCAGAAGGAACTACTGTTGTTTACTATTTAGTTATTAAAACAATTTATTCCTTCACTGAAAATATAAATACAAGTTTCTTTACAATTAATTTTATAGCTCAAGTATTGTATATATTAATTGGAGTTAATCTCTTACGAAAGTTTAAATCAGAGAGTAGCCTAATTAATTTTTTTGTAATAGCTCTTTTTCTTGTTAAATCTTTTCAGATAAAGGCTTATTCTCAAAGTTCGAATGATTATTTTCTATCAATATTTGTTATTTTAATTATTCAAGAATTATTTAAAGAAGAAAGTCGTAGAAAGTATTGGATTTTAGGACTTTTATTAGCAGTTGGCTTATCGATAAGAAAATCCGTTATATTAGTAATTCCTCTAATATTGGCAAATGTATTTCTTGATGCTATAAATCAGAATTCAGATGTATCAAGAAAAGGTTTTTTAAGTCTAGATTTTATTAAAAAGCAATTAATTTTTCTAAGTGTTTTTATAGTAGTACTCCTCATATTGCATTACCCTTCTTTAAAAGAAAATTCAAGTTTAAGTTTTTATAAAAAAAGTGCACCATCACAAGACTATACATGGATGACACGAAATTATTTAGGTTTAAAGAGGGTTTTTATTGAAGGTTTGCCATTTACTAGTGGAAGTGTGTGGGCATATGATTGGAAAGATGTTGAAGAATATGTTAACTCAAATAAAGGTTTTTATCCTTTAACGTTCTCTGATCTTCTAATTGGAGATCCTTTATTTGCATTCAAAGTTTTTGCTAAAAACTTTTTCAGAAATATATTATGGTCCGTGCGTTTTGTTGGGCTAGTACTATTTTTGCCTCTTCTTTCAATAAAACAGATTTTTAAGCACAAAGCATTTATATTGTATTTTGTTTATTTGGCAGTTATTTCAATAGTTGCTTTTACAGTAACAGAATACAGGTGGTTTATAGGCTATGACATTTTGTTGTTTTTAATTTTGATGGAAGCTTTGAAAAAAACGAATAAGCTTAAAATACTATTTGTTATAGTGTCTATTTTACTTGTAACACTTTTTAATATACGAACAGTTTACAACTTAATTAACTTTTAAATAAAATTAAATTTTGAAAAAAACAGATGATTGGTTATTTGAAATAAAACCAAAAACAAGTTTATTTGACTTAAACTTAAAGGAAATTATAAGATACAGCGATTTACTTTTTTTATTTGTAAAAAGAGATGTTGTTATTGTTTATAAACAAACCATACTTGGTCCGTTGTGGTATTTGATACAACCGCTATTGACTTCTGTAATTTTTACACTTGTATTCAATAAAATTGGAAATATTGAAACAGGAACTATTCCACCATTTTTATTTAATCTAGCGGGTATAACCGCATGGAATTACTTTAAAGAGTGTTTTGTTTCTACTTCTGATACTTTCAAAAAGAATGAGAATATATTTGGAAAAGTATACTTTCCTAGAGTAATAATGCCAATGTCGGTTGTTATTTCAAACCTTTTAAAATTTGCAATTCAACTATCAATATTTGTATTTTTTTATATATACTATGTTGTGAAAGGGTTTGATGCTACACTTAATTATAATACAATTTTATTATTACCTATAATAGTGATCTCAATGGGAATAATAGGACTAGGTTTAGGTATGATTATATCGTCTATGGTTACAAAATATAGAGATTTAACGTTTTTAGTAACATTTGGAGTTCAATTATTGTCTTATATTTCAGCTGTAATGTACCCTGTTAAAGTGGTAAAAGAAAAAATACCTTCTGTAGCCTGGTTAGTTGAATATAATCCTTTAACTGTTGTGATTAATACTTTTAGAGATATTAGTTTTGGTGTTTATGAGTTAAATGTATCACAACTATTAAAGTTAATTATCTTCTCATTTATAATCTTTATTATAGGTTTATTGGCCTTTAATAAGACAGAAAAAAGTTTCATCGATACTATATAATATAACTATGTCAAAAGATATAATCTTAAAAGTCTCAAATGTAGCTAAACAATACCGTTTAGGTGTTTTGGGAACCGGAACAATTAGTCATGATTTAAATAGGTTCTTTGCCAAAATTATGGGGAAGGACGATCCTTATTTGAAAGTCGGAGCTGTTAATGATAGAAGTAAAAAAACAAAAGATAAATACGTTTGGGCTTTAAATAACATAGACTTTGAGGTTAAACCAGGAGAAGTAGTAGGTATAATTGGTAAAAATGGAGCAGGAAAGTCAACTCTTCTTAAAATTTTATCAAAAGTAACGACTCCAACAAAAGGTTTAATTCAATCTAGAGGGAAAATAGCATCTTTATTAGAAGTAGGAACAGGGTTTCATCCTGAAATGACCGGAAAAGAAAATATATTCTTAAACGGTGCTATTTTGGGAATGAGTAAAAAAGAAATAGCATCTAAGCTAGAGGAAATAGTAGAGTTTTCTGGGTGTGCTCAATACATTGACACACCTGTTAAACGATACTCTTCAGGAATGAAAGTAAGGCTAGCATTTGCTGTAGCTGCATTTTTAGAACCAGATATATTAGTTGTAGACGAAGTATTAGCTGTTGGTGATGCTGAATTTCAGAAAAAGGCTATCGGTAAAATGAAAGATATATCTTCACAAGGAGGTAGAACTGTTTTGTTTGTTAGTCATGATATGGGAGCTATAAACTCACTATGTTCAAGGTTAATTGTTTTAGAAAAAGGAGAAATAGGATTTGACGGTGATACAGCTAAAGGTATTAACTATTATTTGTCTTCGGGAATTACCACTAAGAATTTAAAAATTCACGAAAACTATATAAAAGCTATTAATGTTGAAAATCATGATTCTTTTGTTTCTGAATCTGATTTAAATATTATTTTAGATTTAAAAATAAATTCTCCTATTGAGAACCCAATTTTTTTAATCAAAATTAATAATGTTCATGGAGAAAAACTTTGTGAATTTCACTCGCAAGGGGTTTCATTTAATGAAAAGATAGAAAATGATTGTAAGATTAAATTAACGGTTGAGGGCTTAAACCTCCATATAGGGACGTATTCAATCGATTTAATTTATTTTTATGGATCTAGGATTGAATTCCATGGTGTTGCAGAGTTTAATTGTGTTAAACTGAATCATGAAATAAATCAATACTATCAAAAAGGGAACGACTTTTTTTATAAATACAACTACCAATTAAATCAATCGGAATAGTGAAAATATTTAAGAACAAAAGAGAAATACCGCTTTTTTGGTGGGTAGAGAAATATAAAGGAGGGTTGCAAAATTATGGAGATGCACTTTCTCCCTATATTATAGAAAGGTTATCTGGTAAGAAAACAAATGTGATCAATCCAAAATCTTTTAGGTACAAATACTTAAGAAAACATGTTTTTTGTATTGGAAGTATTTTAGGACAGGCCAATAAAATGAGTATAATCTGGGGAAGTGGAATTGTTTTAAAAGATCAGGTTGTAAAGTGTAATAAGGTATTAGCTGTTAGAGGACCGAAAACTCGTGATAGGTTAATGCAACTTGGTTATTCTGTACCTGAAATATACGGAGACCCTGCACTATTACTACCTTTAATTTACATTCCTAAAGTAACTAAACAATTTAAATTAGGTATAATTCCACATTATGTGGATTACGAACATATTTTAAATAATATTCAAGAAGAGAAAGAAGTAAAGGTTATAAATCTTTTGACAGATGATGTTGAAAAAACCACAGACCAAATTTTAAGTTGTCATACTATTATTTCAAGTTCATTACACGGTGTTATTGTTGCTCATGCATACGGGATACCGGCTATTTGGGTAAAGTTTTCTAATAAATTATTTGGAGATGATGTGAAATTTCATGATTATTTTGAATCTGTAGGGCTATATAATATACCCGTAATAGAAGTTTCTGAAGATATATCATCTAAAGAGTTATTAAAAATTACAAAAGAGTATAAATTAAACTCTTTACCAAATAATAAGCTTTTACAACGCAATCAAAAAAATCTTCAAGAGTCTTTTTTTGACGAAATAAAAATTAGCATATAATGGTAACTTTTATTTATCCATATAGAGACAGAGACACTAAGAGAATCAAGAGATCTTTAGATTCGCTTCAAAATCAGGATTCACGAAACTTTAAAGTTGTTTTTATTGATTTCGGAACCGAACTAAACCTTTCTAAAGAAGTCAAAAAGATAGTACTTGAATATGACTTTGTGGATTATGCGTATACATATGAGATTGACAGACCATGGAATAAATCCAAGGCGATTAATATTGCTTTAAATAGGATTAAAACGGACTATGTTTTTATTTCAGATGTTGATGTTATTTATAAACCGACATTTGTTAGTACTTTAGAGAAAAAGTTTTTCGATGGTGAAGTACATTATTTCACAGTAGGATTATTATCAAAAGAAGAATCAAGTTCTGATAAAAAATTTGAGGATTATAAAATAAAATTTCAAACCCCATCGGGAGCAACAGGTTTAACATTATTTCCAACAAAGATATTAAAGGAGATCGGTGGATTTGATGAGTATTTTCATTTTTGGGGAGCAGAAGATACTGAAGTTCATAATAGAGTTAAAACTAGAGGGTATTCTGTGAGTTTTTATGACAAAGAACGTTTCATATTACATCAATGGCACCCAATATATAGATCATATTCTGATAATGAATTAACAAAGTCTTTGAGGTGTAAATACATTTCAAAAAAAAATCATATGCATCTTGCTTATAATTTAGAGAATTTAGTGTCGTATAAAAAAAGCGAAGCCGAAATTATAACTAAGGACTTATATAATGAATTAAAATCTATAGACAGAGTTTATGAGTTTGATAGTACAAAAATAAACTTATTTCATATTAAAGATATATTGATTCATTCAGAAGACACTACTTTAAAAATAAATATTAAACAAAAGAAATTAAGTTTAAAAGAATTAGCTATAAATTATATAAAAGGTAAGAATATTGAAAAATTATCTCTTAAAAGTGTGAATGATGAATTGTTAGAAGAGTTAATTCTTCACTATAGAAATACGTTGTATACCTTTAAAGTTTTAGATAAATCTCTTGAGTTAATAATTAAATTGTAATTGATGAATAAAGTAAAAGTAATTCTTGTTTCTACTTTGCCATTGCCATATTCTAAAATAGGTAGTTGGACAAATATGTATGATTATTATTTGAGATCTAATCATGAAGTAGATATTATTATTTGCCCTAAGCCTACTGAATCTTATGACGATATTCAGTATGTTAATTCTGATTTATCACTTATACAAAAGGTTAAAAAAAAGTTTTTAAAAATAAATAATAAGAAGTTTCTTTTAGATAAACTAGTCGAACTAGTTGAACCTAATACAAGATATGTATTACAATTTATAGATGAAATAGGTACTCTAAGTTTTATTGCAGATAAACTGAATGCTAGATTCGGTAAGCATACATTTTATTACCAGTTTTTTTATCACGGTTATGCCCCAATTTTAGGTAATTTTCAAAGTAGAAAGTTTTTTAGTTTAGTAGATGAAGTAATTCTATTAACACATCTTTCATACTTAGAGTATAAAAAGTTCTATACCGTTTTACCATGTAAATTTTCAATATTGCATAACGGAGTTTCAATAGAAAAGTTTTATAGTTTACCTCAAAATCAAAAAGAGTCATTAAGAGCTAAAAACAATGTTTCTATTGATAAAAAAATATTTTTATGGCTATCTCAAGATAGGCCTAAAAAAGGACTGGACTTTATTGTTGGTATATGGAACTCAATAGATAAAGATTTGTTGGCCAATGCTGAATTATGGATTGTGGGAACCAATAGAGAGATAAAAGGAGAAAACATTGTTTGTAAAGGACGTATACCAAATCATTTATTACCTGAAGTATACCAAATGACTGATGTCTACCTTTTTCCTTCCCTATGGCATGAAGGATTTGGTTTGAGTCTTGTAGAAGCATTGCATTGTGGGTGTTATCCTGTTGTAGCAAATAATGGAGGGATTCCTGAGGTAGTTCAAAATGGAAAATTTGGAGTTTTAATTGAAAACCCTAATTATTCTGAAGAATGGAAGTACGAGATAGAAAAACTACTTCAACTAGATACAATACCAAACGTAGAGTTTGATGATAGTTTATACACCTTAGACTCATGGAGTAGAAAAATGAATTTGATTATTGATACCGCTAAAGAAATTTTAAAAAATAGTTAAAGATGGCATTTATTATAGCAGAAATAGCACAGGCACATGATGGAAGTTTAGGAATGGTACATGCCTATATTGATGCCGTTGCTAAAACAGGATGTGATGCAATAAAATTTCAAACTCATATTGCAGATGCAGAAAGTAGTATACATGAGCCTTTTAGAGTAAAATTTTCTAAACAGGATGACACTCGTATGGACTATTGGAGACGTATGGAATTTACTAAAGAGCAGTGGATTGGCATAAAAGAACATTGCGATCAATTAGGGATTGAATTTATGAGTTCTCCTTTTAGTAACGCAGCTATAGATTTATTAGAAGAGATAGGTGTAAAACGTTATAAAGTTGGTTCTGGAGAGGTAAATAATTTTGTATTACTAGAACGTATTGCACAAACAAAAAAACCAGTTATTATATCATCGGGAATGAGTTCCTTTTCTGAATTAGATGCAACAACTAACTTTTTAAAAGAACGTAATGTAGCGTTTTCTATTCTTCAATGTACAACAGCATATCCCACTAAACCAGAGGAATATGGCTTAAATATAATTCAAGAATTAAAAAATAGATACAATGTTCCTGTTGGTTTTTCAGATCATTCGTCTAGATTAGAAGCTTGTATAGCAGCTACAGCATTAGGTGCTGAGATTTTAGAGTTTCATGTTGTTTTTGATAAAGAAATGTTTGGACCCGATGCAAAAGCTTCTTTGAACTTTACAGAAACAAAAGAGTTGGTTACTTCAGTAAGAAATATAGAAAAGTCATTAAACAATCCTATTGATAAAAATGATAACTCTAAATTTAATACGTTAAAAGGAATTTTTGAAAAGTCTTTAGCTATAAATAAAGATTTACCTAAAGGGCATGTGCTAACTTTTTCTGATTTAGAAACAAAAAAACCTAAAGGTTATGGTATATTAGCTGATCAGTATGAAACCGTAATAGGTAGAAAATTAGTAAAATCTTTATCTCAATGGAGTTTCTTAAATGAAGATGATATTAGAGGCTAATTTTTTTTGATAAAATATTTATATGAGTTTTTCATTTTTTAAGTAAGTTGTTAATCCTTTTTATATGATTAAAAAAATATGCGCTGTTGTAACAGCTAGACCATCTTATAGTAGAATTAAAACAGCTTTACAGGCTATTAAAGATCATCCAAGTTTAGAACTGCAATTAGTTGTTGCTGGGTCCGCATTGTTAGGGCGTTATGGAAATGCAGTGGATTTTATCGAACAAGATGGGTTTGATATTGCAGATAAAGTTTTTATGGTATTAGAAGGGGAGAATCCTACTTCTATGGCAAAAACTACAGGATTAGGTGTTATGGAATTAGCGAATTCCTTTTATAAACTACAACCTGATGCTGTAATAACAATAGCAGATCGTTTTGAAACTATTGCGACAAGTATTGCTGCATCATATCAAAATATTCCATTAATTCATATCCAAGGAGGAGAAGTAACAGGAAACATTGACGAGAAAGTAAGACATGCTAATACAAAGTTGGCCGATTTGCACTTAGTAGCTTCTGAAGATGCTAAAAAAAGAGTATTGAAAATGGGAGAAAATCCTGAGATGGTTTTTAATACAGGCTGTCCATCTATGGATTTAGCAGAAGAAATATTACAAGCTCCAGAATTAGACTTTGATCCTTTTGAAAAATATGGAGGGGTTGGAGAACATATAGATTGGAAATCTGGATATTTGGTTGTAATGCAACATCCTGTTACTACAGAGTATACTTCGGCAAGGGAAGATGTTGAAGCCACATTAAATGCTGTTTATGAGTTAGATATTCCTACTTTTTGGTTTTGGCCTAATGTAGATGCAGGTTCCGATGGTACATCAAGTGGTATTAGATCCTTTAGAGAAGTCAAAAAACCAAAAAATATTCATTTCTTTAAAAACATGGAACCTCAAGATTTTTTAAGGTTATTAATAAATTCAAAATGTTTGATAGGAAACTCTAGTGTAGGTGTAAGGGAATGTTCTTATATGGGAGTTCCCACTGTAAACATTGGCTCTCGTCAAAATAAAAGGGAAAGAGGCTCTAACGTTATTGATGTGTCTTATAATAGAGAAGAAATAATTAATGCTGTAAAAAATAGACTAAATACGGATACGATTAAAAAAGAACATATATATGGTGATGGTTATTCAGGAAAAAGGATAGCTGATGTTATAGTAAATACAAAATTGACATTTCATAAAACTATAGAGTATTAAAATGAAAGTATTGGGATTAATACCTGCTAGAGGAGGGTCTAAAGGAGTCTATAAAAAGAATATTCGTTATGTTGACGGAATACCATTAATTGCATATTCTATAGAAGTTGCAAAAAAATCAGACTGTATATCTAAAGTTGTCGTTTCTACTGATAGTAATGAAATTATAGAGGTTTCGCGTAATTACGGTGCGGATATAATTAGACGTAATTCAGAATTTGCTCAGGATGCATCGACTGTAGAACCTGTAATAAATGAAGCACTGGAAAAATTACAAGAAAATTACGATTTACTTATTTTATTACAGCCTACATCTCCAATACGAGAAACAGAAGATTTAGAAAAAGTCATTAAAATGTTTGAGGAGGATTCTAGTTTGCATACGGTAATTTCTGTTGTAGAATTAGAAGATACTCATCCTGCAAGGATGTACAATTTAGGGAGTAATAATAAAATGATTCCTTTAAACCCTACTGATGAAAGAAAAAGACGCCAAGAATTAACACCTGTTTACTTGAGGAATGGAGCTATTTACGCTACTAGGGTTAAAACTTTTTTGGAAACAGGGAAATTGATAAATGAACCTAAAAAAGCTTATGTAATGCCAGAATCTAAGTGGGCAAATGTTGATACAGAACGAGATTTATTGATTACTGAATTACTAATAAAAGAATGGAAGAAAGGAAGACTTTAGTGCATACAATTATTTCGGGAATCGATAAATTATCTATAGAAAATGAAGAAAAATTAGCTTCATTTTCTACTATAGATTATCAAAAAATTTATGATGATAACGAATTAAAAAGAGCATTTGAAAATTGTGATGTGTTTTGGTTTCGTTTAAATCATAAAATTAGAAAAGAACATATCATAAATTCCAGATGTAAATATATACTTTGTGCTGCTACGGGGCTAGATCATATAGATCTTGATGCTTGTAAAGAAGAGGGGATTTTGGTTATAAGCTTAAAAGGTGAATCAGAATTCTTAAAAGAAGTTAGAGCAACTGCAGAGCATACTTTGGGATTGTTATTAGCATTAATTAGAAGAACAAAAAATGCATTTTCTCATGTAGAGGCAGGAGGATGGAATCGCTATGTTTTTCAAGGAAGTGAATTGTATAAAAAGAAAGTAGGAATTTATGGAATGGGAAGGCTAGGAAAAATCGTAGCCGAATATTATAATGTAATGGGAATGCAGATTTTTTACTATGATAATGTTGAACAAAAGAACTTAAACCCTGGTTATATTCAAGTAGACTCACCTAAAGAGTTATGTGAAAAAGTTGATATATTATCTATTCATTTGCCTTACAATGAAGAAACTCATTTTACAGTTGATAAAAACATTTTAAAATTTCTACATTCCAATTCCTTTGTGGTCAACACAGCACGAGGAGGGGTTGTTAATGAAGGGGATTTATTGCAATTGTTAAAAGATAAAAAAATAAAAGGTTACGCTACTGATGTTTTGTACGGAGAGCCTGACATAAAAGAACACCCGTTAGTATATTTTGCAAAAGAACATGAAAATGTTATCATAACACCTCATATTGCAGGGAATACTTATGAATCTATAGAAAAAACTGAGGAGTTTGTTTTAGATAAGTTAAAAAAGATTTGTTTAAGAAATAAGAATACAAATTTATGTGTGGAATAGCAGGGATTGTTGGAGATAAAATAGATGAAAGTAAATTAATTCGTATGTTGGAAAGTCAACAACATAGAGGACCAGATTATACTGGTATTTATAATGTTGATGGTGTTTCTTTTGGTCATAATAGGTTGTCAATTATAGATTTATCAAGTCATGCTAATCAACCTTTTCAATTTCAAGATTTAATTGTTGTTTTTAACGGTGAAATTTATAATTACATAGAATTAAAAAAAGAATTATCTTCTAATTATGATTTTAGAACTTCATCTGATACCGAAGTTTTAGCTGCAGCTTTTGATAAATGGGGAAAGGATTGTTTAAAAAGATTGAATGGAATGTTTGCCTTTGCTATTTGGAATAAAAGAAGTAAAGAATTATTTGCAGCCAGAGATAGGTTTGGGGTGAAACCTTTTTACTATTATATTTCAAATGAACATTTTTATTTTGCCTCAGAAATAAAAGCACTTCAAGAGTTAGGAATAGAAAAAAAACCTAATAAAAAGGTATGGGCTTCATATTTAGCTTATGGGACTTATGGTATGCCCAATGAAACATTTTGGGAAGATATAATACAGCTACCTGGAGGGTATTCATTAACGTATAAAAATAATAAGATTGAAGTTAGTCAATGGTACGACTTTATTTCTACTGTTAAAAAACATCAATCTCAAAAATTATCTTTTGACGATGTAAAACAACAATATAAGGATTTAGTATTTGATAGTATTAAACTCAGATTTAGAGCAGATGTGAATGTTGGATTTAATATTAGTGGTGGATTAGATAGCTCTGCATTATTAGCTTTAGTAAATGAAACTACAGAAAAAAATGATAAAATTTCTGCTTATACTTTTTATACGGGTGATGAGAGATATGATGAACTACCTTGGGTGAAAAAAATGTTAAAACATACAAACAACCCATTAGAGGAGGTTTTACTAAAACCAAACGAAGACCTAAAAAAATATCTGGTTTATATCTCTAAAATTCAGGATGAACCATATGGAGGTATACCTACAATAGCTTATAGCAATATATTTAAAAAAGCTAGAGAAAATGGAACTATTGTACTTTTAGATGGACAAGGTATGGATGAGCAGTGGGCAGGATATGACTACTATATTAAGGAAAGTGATAGTACAATACAAGGAGTTTCAAAATCGCCATTTAGACCAAATGTTTTAACTGATGAAATATCAAAATATGCTGAAAAACCAGTTTATCCTAAACCTTTTGATTGTGACGTTTTAAATAAACAATACAGAGATATATTTTATTCAAAAATACCAAGGGCTTTAAGGTTTAATGATAGAGTATCTATGGCATATAGTACAGAGTTAAGAGAACCTTTTTTAGATTATAGATTAGTAGAGTTTGCTTTTTCTCAACCGATTGAATATAAGGTTTTTAAAGGTCGTCAAAAATACTTGTTACGAGAACTTGTATCAGAGTATTTAAGTGATTCGATTTCATATGCTCCAAAAAGACCCTTACAAACTCCTCAACGTGAATGGTTAGGAAATGAGCTTAAAGAATTTGTAAACGACACTATTGCTAGTTTGAAAGAATCTAAAGTGAGTTTGTGGTTTAACTTTGATAATTTAGAAAAGGAATGGGAAATGTATTTAAATGGGGATAATGATTCTAGTTTTCATATTTGGCAGTGGATTAATACAAGTTTGATATTTAACGAAAATAATATATAAAAGAATGAAGGCTTTTGTTTTTTTACCGGATGGAGTTGGTTTAAGAAATTTTACATTTAGTAATTTTCATCAATTAGGTATTGAGAGAGATATAGATATTGTATATTGGAATAATACAGGGTTTCCTTTGGAAGAAATAGGACTTAATGATATTAAGTTTGATATGGTGAAGCCACACCCAGTGTCAGATTTATACAAAAGATCTAGGAGTTTGATTGAGCTTAAACTTAATGAAAAAAGGTTTAGTGATAAGACTTATAGATCCTATGTATTTAAACCAAGTTTTAAAGGTGTTAAGAATTTTATAAAATCAACAATAGTAATGATTTTAAAAAATATTTATGCTTCAGAAACTCGTTTAGAAAAACTTAAAATGAGATTATTTGACTTAGAGCGAACAACTCAATATTATAAAAGTTCATTAGAAACCTTAAAAAGAGAGAGACCATCTGTCGTCTTTTTAACAAATCAACGACCTCTAACAGCTATTGGTCCCCTTTTGGCTGCCCAAGATTTAGGTATTCCAACGATTACTTTTATTTTTTCATGGGATAATTTGCCTAAAGGGATGATGGTTGTAAAGTCTGATTATTATTTTGTTTGGAGTGAACATATGAAGCAGGAGTTATTAAAGTATTACCCTAATGATATTACTACAGATAATATTTTTGTAACAGGTACTCCTCAATTTGAACTACATTATGATAAAACTTTAATCGAACCTAAGGAAGTATTTTTTACAAGGTATAGTTTAGATCTTGATAAAAAATATATATGTTTTTCAGGTGATGATATTACAACTTCTCCAAACGATCAATTTTATTTGAGAGATACTGCACAAGCTGTGAGAAGTTTAAATAAAAAAGGATATAACTTAGGAATTATCTATAGAAAATGTCCTGTTGATTTTACAGATAGACATATCAAAGTATATGAAGAATATAGAGATGTAATTACTTTAATTGATCCATTATGGAAAAATTTAGGTAATGGATGGGATAAAGTTATGCCCACTCAAGAAGATATGAAATTGCTTGCTAATACTGTTAAATATACAGATATGGTAATTAACGTAGGTTCATCTATGGTTTTTGATTATGTAGCCCAAGGGAAGTCATGTGCTTATTTAAACTATAATACTAAGGAAACTGTAAATAGTAATTGGGATATTAATAGTGTATATAAATTTATTCATTTTAAGTCAATGCCTAGTAAGGAGGCCGTTTTGTGGATTAACACGGCATCGGAGATTGAAGATATTATTGTCAAAGGGATTGAAAGGACCAATTTAGAACAAACGATTGAGTGGTATCAAAAGATATGTGGAAATGAACCTATGTTGGCTTCTGAAAATATCTGGAAAACAATTTTAAGAATAGCTAATTAAATATTTATGAATATTGGTTTTCTTACACCTGAGCTTCCTGTGAAAAATCTCACTTCTGGGGGCGGTATAGGTACTAGTGTATGGAACTTGGCTAAAACAATGTCAAAAATAGCTAACGTTACTGTTTTTGTGTACCAACAAGCCATTTCATCGGAATTCGAGTATGAAGGGGTAAAAGTTATTTCTTTAGAGAAAAAAAAATATCCTTATTTAGGATTTTATTTTTACAGAAAGTATTTAAATAAAGTGCTGAATGAGAAAGTAGAAGAACTAAATATTCAAATTCTTGAAGTTCCTGATTGGACAGGAATTCTTGCTTTCATGAAATTTAAAAGACCTGTAGTTGTTAAACTTCATGGAACAGATGCTTATTTTTGTCATCTAGAAAACAGGAAACAAAAAAAGAAAAATTTTTATTTTGAAAAATTAGGATTCAATAATGCAACTTCAATAATTTCAGTAAGTAATTTTACGGCTAAAGTTACCAAGGAAATTTTCCAACTAGATAAGAATATTAAAGTCATTCCTAACGGAATTGATCTTTCTAAATTTAATAATTCTAGTCCTCAAACTTATTCTAAGAAAACAATCGTATACTATGGAACTCTCATAAGAAAAAAAGGAATGTTCCAATTAGTAAAAATATTTAATGAACTGTATACACAAGATTCAGAAATAAAACTAATTTTATTGGGAGCTGATAGTTTTGATATACAAACAGGAGCAAAATCTACTTGGGAATTAATGAAGAAGGAGTTGTCTCCTTCTGCTCTTAAAAATGTAGATTATTTAGGAAAAATATCTTACGAAGAATTAACTAACTGGATAAAAAAAGCACATGTTTGTTTTTTTCCAAGTTTAGCAGAAACATTTGGAATGGTAACTATTGAAGCTATGGCAATGAAAAAGTTAACAGTAACAAGTGATTTTGGATGGTCAAACGAGATTATAGAACATAATTTAAACGGATTTTTAGTGAATCCAAATGACACAAATGAATGCGTAAAATTAATTCAGGAAATACTAAAATTGAAGGATGTAGAATGTATCACCAATAATGCTAGAAAAAAAATAGAATCTGTATTTGATATAGATAAGATTGCACACGATACTCTTAATCATTATAAAAAATTAATATGATTTTTGTAATTCACAATAGAAAAGAAGTAATAGGTATTGTTGATACTATTTCAAATGAACCCATATCAATAAAAAAAGAAGCTTCTATTGTAAGAACATTAAAAGATGTAGCACAAAAATACCCTAAAAGGTTTTTAGGATGGTGTCATGAAGATATCTATGAATATTTGAATAAAGAAGAATTATCTAATTTATTCCATCAAAATAATAGTATTATTTCATATACAACTAGTGGTAGTTATATAATTAATAATTCTATCGGGTATGTAGATCAAAGTGTTTTTTTAAATGTAAATGACAAATGTAAATACCCGACCTGGTTAATGTCATCTGATGTAGGAGGAACAAGTGCTGAACTGTTAAATAATATTGCAGAGGAGCCCTTCAGTACGAATTTTGACTTATTTCTATGTAGTCTAGCAAAAAACTTAATCACGCAAGGTGTCTTTTGTTATTCTAATCCACTTTTATTAAAAAAAGGTTATAAGAATTTAAAGCACTTATACAATAATGATATTTTATTGTATAATTTTGTAAATAGTTTTTATAAGAAAACATGGTTGTTTTTATTATTTATTAACTTAAAAATATATGATAACAAGTACTCGTTAATTTCTTTATTAAAGGGAGTTTTTTTTAACAAAAAAATCAAGAAAATTAATCTAAAAGAAAAGGTTTCTACCAAATCAAGTAAACTAAATTTATTAAAAGATGATTTTACAGTTGATGTATTAATTCCAACTTTAAAAAGGAAAAAGAATATACATGATGTTTTAAAAGATTTAGCTAATCAAACTATTTTACCTAAAAAAGTTATTATAGTTGAGCAGAATCCAGAAATCGATTCAAAATCAGAATTGGATTTTTTAGAAAAAAATTGGCCTTTTATTATTGAACATACGTTTATACATCAATTAGGAGCTTGTAATGCTAGAAATATAGCCCTAGAAAAAGTAACTAATAATTGGGTCTTTTTAGCAGATGATGATGTCAGATTTGAAGAAACAATGTTTGAAGATTCTTTAAAGTTTATAAATAGACTAGGTGCCGATGCGTTTTCAATTAGTTGTCTTCAAAAAGGAGAGATAGAAAAACGATCTCATCCTTTACAATGGCAAGTTTTTGCTAGTGGAGCTTCATTTGTGAATTCGAAATTTATAAAAAATATCAAGTTCAAGAATGAACATGAATTAGGCTACGGAGAAGATGTTGATTTTGGAATGCAATTAAGAAATATTGGATGTGATATTTTATATGCCAATAATATAAAAATGATTCATTTAAAAGCCCCAATGGGAGGATTCCGTTTTAAACATATAAAAGCGTGGGAAAAAGAAAAAATACAACCCAAACCATCTCCTACTGTAATGGCATATCATATAAAACATCAAACTAGAGAACAAATACTGGGATATAAAACAATATTATTCACTAAATTTTATAAAAAACAAGATATTAAAAATCCTATTACTTATACTAAAGCAATGAAAAATAGATGGAGAGTAAGTATCAAATGGGCAAAAAAAATGATGAAAAATGAAGTTTAGTTTAATCATATGTACATATATGCGAGCTGAGCCTTTAAAAATATTATTAGACTCAGTTAAAACACAATTGTTATACCCTAATGAAATAATTATTGTTGATAGTTCTTTAAATGAAGAAACATCATTAATGATAAGTAGTGAAAAGTATTTAAATCTTAAATATTTTAAAGTAGGTGATAAAGATAGAGGATTAACTAAGCAAAGAAATTATGGGATTGACTCTATTGGCGTCGATTCAGAAATTATTTGTTTTTTGGATGATGATATTATATTAACTCCAGATTATTTTAAAGAATTAATAAAAACTTACAGTATACTCCCAAATGCTTTAAGTGTTGGAGGGTATATAACAAATGAAGTAAATTGGATTAACCAAGAAAAATTAGGAGCTGATTGGTTTGTAAAAGATGGATGGTCTAGAAACGAAGGTAGTAGATTTAAATTAAGGAAAAAATTAGGTTTACTAGATAATACAGAACCAGGCTTTATGCCTTCTTTTTCGAATGGTAGATCCGTAAGTTTTTTACCACCTTCAGGGAAAATATATGAAGTAGAACAAATTATGGGAGGTGTTTCTTCTTATAGAAAAGAAGTTTTTACTTCTTTAGGAATGACTTTTTCTACTTATTTTGAGGGTTATGGATTGTATGAAGATGCCGATTTTTCCTTAAGGTTAGCTAAAAAGGGAAAACTTTATATAAACACAAAAGCAAAATTAGAACATCATCATGCTCCTTCTGGTAGACCTAACCAATTTAAATATGGTAAAATGGTAACAAGAAATGGTTGGTATGTATGGAGAGTAAAATATAAAAAACCATCACTAGTTGCCAGAATTCAATGGAATGGCATAGCGCTAGTTTTAACCTTACTTAGACTAATAAATGTTGTGACTACTTCAGATAGGAAGCAAGCATTTACCGAGTTTTTAGGAAGAGTTTATGGTTGGGGGTCTTTAATATTTAACAAACCAAAAATATCTTACTAATGAAGTTTGCAATCATAACTCATGCTGAGCATAAAATAGAAAACAATCAGTTTTATGGCTATGGCCCATATGTAAGAGAAATGAGACTGTGGGAGAAATATGTTGATGAGTTAATAATTCTAGCTCCAAAATCTTCAGCCCCAGTAGAAGCAATTGATTTATCATACTTTCATAAAAAAATAAGATTTGTAGAAATACCTAATTTTGATATTACTTCTAAAAAGAGTTTAATAAGGTCTTTATTTGTAATCCCTATTATCTTATTTAAGATTTTTAGAGTTATGTCAAAGGCAGACCATATTCATTTGAGATGCCCGGGTAATATAGGTCTGTTAGGGTGTTTGGTTCAAATATTATTTCCAAAAAAGAAGAAGACAGCTAAGTATGCAGGGAATTGGGATCCTAATGCTGTAGGACAATCCTTTACATATAAAATACAAAAGAAGATATTATCTAACATTTTTTTAACTAAGAATATACAGACGTTGGTCTATGGAGAATGGCCAAATCAGACTAAAAACATAAAATCTTTTTTTACAGCTACTTATAACAAAAAAGAAATTGTAAGCATCCCTGAAAGGAGTTTAAACAACCATATTCAACTTGTTTTTGTAGGAGGTTTAACAGAAGGTAAGCAGCCTATTCTTTCTATTAAAACAGCACATGAATTATTTAAAAAAGGCCTTAAGGTTAAGTTAGATATATATGGCGATGGTATAAAGAGAAAAGAATTAGAGGAGTATATAGAAAATTTCGACCTCCGGGATATAGTTACTTTACATGGTAATGTTGATAAGGAAAAAATTATGCATGCTTTTCAAAAAGCACACTTTCTAATCTTTATTTCAAAGTCAGAAGGTTGGCCTAAAGTAGTTGCTGAAGCAATGTTTTGGGGATGCGTGCCCTTAACATCAAATGTGTCTTGTATAGAGTGGATGATTGGTTACGGTGAACGAGGAAGTATTGTATCTACAAAGATTGAAGATGTAATCATTAAAATACAAAGCTACATACAGGACGAAAAAAAATACAAAAAAACAAGTCTACTAGCTAAAAAGTGGTCTCAACAATATACTTTAGAGTTTTTTGAAGAAAAAATCACAAAGTTGATATAGAAATTATGAAAAAAGGAGTGATACAACTAATAGACTCTTTAGCTGTTGGTGGAGCTGAAATGATGTCTATTAACATAGCAAATGCACTGGTAGCAAGTGATATTGATAGTCATCTATGTGCTACAAGAGCAGAAGGGCAACTAAAAGAAAAAATAGGTAATTCAGTAAAATATATCTTTATAGATAAGAAAAACCTATTTGATATAAAATCAATCTTAAAATTACGATTTTATATAAAAAAACATCAAATAAGTATTGTACATGCACATTCGTCTTCTTTTTTTATAGCTTTATGTGTTAAACTTATAATGCCTCGTATAAAAATCGTTTGGCATGATCATTATGGAAAATCTGAATATCTTGATCAAAGACCTTCAAAAGCTTTAAAAATATCATCGCTTTTTTTTAGTCAAATAATATCCGTAAACCAAACCTTAAAAAAATGGGGGCAAGAGATATTAAAGCACTCTAATGTTATTTATCTTCCCAATTTTGCAAGCTTTGAAACGAACATTAAAGCGAAAACTGTATTAAAAGGAGAAAATGAATATAGGATTGTTAAACTAGCTGCGCTAAGACCTCAAAAAGATCATTTGAATCTATTAAGAGCATTTAAGAAAGTTTCTAAATCAATACCCAAGTCATCTTTACATATTATAGGAAAAGACCATAACGACACTTACTCTGAATCTATTCATAAATACATAAAAGACAATGAATTAAAAAACGTATTTTTTTACGATGCTTGTAATGATGTTGAACACATTTTAAGTCAAGCTACAATCGGAGTGTTGAGTTCTAATTCTGAGGGACTGCCCGTAGCTCTATTAGAATATGGTTTGAGCAAACTACCTGTAATAGTTACTGATGTAGGTCAATGTTCTGAAATTATAAAAAATAATGATACTGGATTTATCGTTGAAAAAGAAAACGCGATTCAACTATCACAAAAAATAAAATTACTTCTTGAAAACTCTGAATTAGCTAAAAAAGTTAGTAATAATTTATACAAGGAGATTAAATTGAATTATTCAAAAGAGAAGTATGTTAAAAGATTAAAAGATATCTATGAAAGTTTTTAATAATAGATTACTACTGGTTGTATTTCACTTGCTTTTAGGGTTCTTAGTGACTACTCCAATTTTATCAAAGCTCTATTTTTTATCTATTTTGGTATATGCAATTATAGATATTTATAAAACCAAAAACAGTAATAATGAAGCTTTTATGTGGGCCAGTTATTATGTTTCTGCTGAAGTGTTGATGCGTATGACGGGAGGTACAATTTCTTGGGAGTTTATCAAATATGTAATGATCTTATTGCTAGGTTACGGTTATATGATTGAAGAAAATAAAAAAGGAATTCCAGCTTATTTTTTACTATACCTGTTGTTGTTATCAATAGGAATGGCATTTAGTCAAATACCCGCAGAAGAATCATTTAGAAAAGCTTGGATTTTTAATTTAAGTGGTCCTTTCACTTTGGGGGTGTCAGCAATCTATTTTTATAAGAGATCGGTAAAATTTACAAGGTTTAAAGAAATACTATTTTATTCAATGTTACCCATGTTATCCATGTTAACATTATTGTACTTTAGAACTCCAAGTTTAAAAGAAATTACTTTTGGAACTTCTGCTAATTTCGAAACCTCTGGTGGTTTTGGTCCCAATCAAGTTTCAACAGCATTAGGGTATGGAATGTTTTTAATTACCATTCTAATTTTACTAAAAGAACGAATTACAGGTTATAAATTTATAGATTTTTTACTCTTATTTTATCTCATTTTTAGAGGACTACTTACTTTTTCGAGGGGAGGAATAATAACGGGTGCTTTTGGAATTATACTGGTTATGATTTTGAATTCAATAGCAAAAGGTAATTTTTTAAGATCAATGTCTATCTATATATTAATTTTTGGAATTTTTAGTTCTACTTTGTGGATTTATAGTTCTAATCTGACTAATGGTGTTTTAACCAATAGGTATTTAGGACAAAATGTTAAAGGTGAACAAAAAGAAGATATAAGTTCTGGTAGGGTAGATATTTTCAAAGCTCAGCTAGGAACTTTTTACGAGAGTCCTTTTTGGGGAATAGGAGTAGGCTCCGGAAAATATAAAAGAATGGAAGTGCATGATGGAGTCACTGCAGCATCCCATAATGAAGTCAGTAGATTAATTGAAGAGCATGGTTTAATAGGAGTTATCATACTACTTCTATTATTGACTGTCCCGATAATTCATATGTACGGACAACCCATGTATTCAAAAGGTCTGTTACTCGCTTTTTATGCATTTTGGTTTTTGACAATTAATCATTCTGCCATGCGAATAGCTTTTCCTGGTTTTATTTATGGTCTCAGTTTAATTAATATCACAAATGAAGAAGATACTGTACTTGGGTAACCACATAAAGAAAAAGATAAACTATCATAACGCCTATGATACGTTAACTTTAAATTTAAATCAATCAGGTTATAAAGTTTATAATGCTTCAGATAAAAACAATCAGTTTTTAAGATTGTTAGACATGCTTTATAATACTTTACTTTATAGGAATAAAGTAGATTATGTATTGATAGATACCTTCAGCACTCTTGCATTTTATTTTGCTTATTGCAATGCTTTTTTAGCGAGGTTACTAAATGTACCTTATATATTAATTTTACACGGAGGAGATTTACCTAAAAGGCTACAAAACTCTCCTAAAATGTCTAACTTTTTATTTAATAATTCGTATAAAAATATAGCTCCTTCAAATTATTTAAAAGAAGCATTTGAAAAGAAAGGTTTTGAAGCTGAATACATTCCTAATACTATTTCTATTAAAGATTATCAGTACCGTAAAAGAAATGTTTTAAAGCCTAATTTTTTGTTTGTCAGAGCTTTGGCAAAAATATACAATCCGATTTTGTTGATTAAAGCTTTTGCAGAAGTGTTAAACGAGTATCCATCTGCAAAACTATGTATGATAGGTCCAGATAGAGATGGTTCTAAATCTGAAATAGAGAGTTTAATCGAAAAATTGCAAATAACAAAACAAGTTAAAATTACCGGAGCATTAGACAGAAAAGAGTGGCACAAATTATCAGAAGATTATGATGTTTTTATAAACCCAACAACGGTAGACAATACTCCTGTAAGTTTAATCGAAGTAGCTGCTTTAGGTCTTCCAATTATAACTACCAATGTTGGAGGTATCCCGTATTTATTTAATAAAAATGAAGTTACATTTTTTGAGTCAAACGATTTAGAAACACTTATCAAAAAAATGAAATTAATAACCTTAGAGTCAGATTTATACATTGGAAAAGCTCTAGAATCTAGAAAAAAAGTTGAGTTTTTTGATTGGGAAATAGTAAAAAATAAATGGTGCCAAATATTAAAATGATCTTTAAATTTATTTTTAAGATCGGACAAAGAAGACGTAACCCTTCTCTAGACAATTGGTTTCTTTTTTTAAAGAAAAGTGAACATTGGTCTAAAGAAAAAATAGAAGCTTATCAGTTAGAACGCTTAAAGTCAGTAATTTTAGCCTCTAAGAAATCTAAATTCTACACTAGAATATTTGCAGGTGTAGATTTAGATACTATTGAAAACATTTCTTTTTTAAAACAACTGCCAATAGTTACAAAAAAAGATTTACTTAATTATACTAAAGAGGTTCATACTAATATTAAATTCGAAAAAAAATTCAAAGCTACAACTTCTGGTAGCTCAGGAGAATCTCTTGAATTTATGAGAGAAGAGTCTGCAGATTCTTTTAATAGAGCTGCTATTTTTAGAGGATACTCTTGGTATGATATTAAGCCGTGGGATAAAAATGGATATTTTTGGGGGTTTAATTTTTCTAAAAAAGCCATCCTTAAAACCAAAATTTTAGATTTTTTCCAAAATAGGTTTCGTGTTTTTAGCTATCAAAAAGAAGAGTTTGAAAAATTCGTTAAAAAATTACAAACAGCAAAATATGTTCATGGATATTCATCTATGATATACCAAACAGCAAAATTTATTAATGATAGAAGTTTACCTAAGCCTAAAGATCTAAAAATGATTAAAGGGACTTCAGAAAAAATTTATGAAAAATACCAAGATGAAGTCAAAAAAGCTTTTGGTTTAAAAATTATTAGCGAATATGGAGCTACTGAATCTGGAATTATAGCTTTTGAATGTCCACATGGCAATATGCACATTAACATGGAAGGAGTTATCGTTGAAGAGGAGAATAATGAAATTTTAATTACAAATCTTCAGATGGAATCGTTTCCCATTATTAGATATCAATTAGGTGATTATATAAAATTAGCACCTAAAGAATTTGAATGTTCTTGTGGAATGAAGCATAGGGTTTTAAAAGAAGTAACAGGTCGTGTAGGAGAGAATGTCTACGGGAAAAAGGAAATTTATCCTAGTTTGTATTTTTATTATATTTTTAAAAATTTAGTAAAAGAAAACAATCTTAAATTAAATTATCAAATCTTACAAAATGAGAAAGGAAAATTGATGTTTAATATAGAACAAGAGTTAACATTAAATGATAAAAAATTATTAAATATTCAGATAGAAAAACACTTTAAAAAGGATATTGAATTTATTATAAATTCAAATTCTGAGTTAAAATCTGATGGAAAAAAACTTAAAAGTTTTATCTCAACAATCAATGAATAATCAACCATTAATATCAATAATAACCCCTAATTATAATTCCCAAACATATATTGCTGAAACTATAGAAAGTATAATTAATCAATCATATGGAAACTGGGAGTTATTAATTACTGATGATGTTTCGTCAGACAACTCTGTAGAAATTATAAAAAATTACTCAAATAAGGATAGTCGAATAAAGTTTTTTCAATTACAAGAAAACGGAGGGGCGGCAGTCTGTAGAAATAACTCCATAAAACAAGCCTCAGGAAGATTTATTGCTTTTTTAGATAGTGATGATATATGGTTACCTAATAAATTACAGCATCAACTGAACTTTATGGTTAGGAATAATTATGAATTGACATATACACGCTATCAAAAAATTGATAAAAAGAGTAATAAGATAGAATGGTTTTCAAAAAACTGGGGAAAATTAGCTTATAAAGATATGTTATCTTCTAATAAAATGGGATGTTTGTCAGTAATGTACGATACAAAAAGAATAGGTAAAGTTTACATGCCTTTAATCCGAAAAAGACAAGACTATGCTTTATGGCTTGACATTCTAAAAAAAGTTGATTTTTCTTATTGTTTAGATGAAGTATTGGCATTATACAGAGTAAGTGATAGTTCTTTATCATCAAGTAAAAAAGAAATGCTAAAATGGAATTGGAAACTTTTTAGAGAAGTGGAAAAGCTATCATTGTTAAAATCTATCTACAGTGTTTTAAATAATATATACTTTAAAATAAAATATAAATAATAGATATTACGATATTCTTTTATAGAATAAAGTATTACACCTTATGTAATATAGGCTTAAACTTCTTATATTACAGTATAGTTATTTGGTATATAGAGGTTTTAAAAAATATCAATAGTTTCCTTAAAAGGGTTCATGTTATGTCCTTTATATTCTACAAAAAGAGTATCTTTGCCGCCTTAGAATTTAAGTGTTAAATTTAAAAACACACTCATGAAAAGAAAGTCACAATATTTAAATATCTCGGAGCGAAAAGTATTACTGAGAGTTTTGGATATTATTTTCTACATTTTTGGTATTTATTTTATATCCAATCAACTTGATGCTCAATATATACCTTTTAGTAGCCCTAATAAATTACAGTGGCTCTTAATATTTGTAGCTTATTTTTCATTATTCGGTCATATTTTTGAAATATACAACCTTAAAGATTCTAATAATAAATACACCATTTTAGGAAGTGTTTTTATTACAACTCTAGTTACTGTTGTTTTTTACATCTTTACGCCGTATATAACTCCCTCTTTACCAGAGAACAGGATAGAAGTTGTTTATTTATTCTTAGCTGTAATGATTCCTGTTACAATTTGGAGATTTATATATATCAAGCTTGTATTTTCACCTAAGTTTTTTAAAAATGTCCTTTTGGTAGGAAATTCAGACTCTATAAAAAATCTTCTTTTTTCTATAAGAAAAAGACCCGCAGAGATGAATATTCCAATGTACATTTCAAATAATGAGATTGAAGGAGAAGTAAAAAGTAATTATAAAAATATTGAAAATGTAAATTTATTTGATGTTGTAGACGAACATAAAATTGATGAAGTCATTATTGCTTCTAAAGAAATAAATTTTGATAAGTACAACGATTTAAATTCACAAATCATACAGCTTTTCGAGAAAGGAATCAATATTAAGAGTATTGAAAATTTATATGAAGAAATAACATTCAGTATTCCAAAAGAAAAATTGAATGTCAATTTTTACCAAAATATTTCATACAGTAAAAATCATGAAAACTCTTTTTATTTATTCTTCGGTAGAGTATTGGATGTCATTATTTCTATAATTGGACTTACATTTTTATTGGGAGTAATACCTTTTGTACTTATAGGAAATTTAATAGGTAATAGGGGACCTTTATTTTACGGACAAGAAAGAGTAGGGTTAAATGGGGAAAACTTTAAGATCTTAAAATTTAGATCTATGGTTGTAAATGCTGAAAAGGGTGGAGCTGTTTGGGCAAAAAAGAATGATACACGAATTACATTTTTTGGTAAATTCTTAAGAAGAACTAGAATTGATGAAATTCCACAGTTTTGGAATATATTAGAAGGGAAAATGAGTTTAATAGGTCCACGTCCAGAAAGACCCGAATTTGTAAAATCATTACGTTCAGAATTTCCTTTTTATGCTATTAGAAATGTGGTAAGACCAGGACTTACTGGGTGGGCGCAAGTTATGTTTCCATATGCTAGTACTTTAGAAGAGCAAGAGAAAAAATTGCGTTTTGATTTGTATTATATAAAACACCGAAGTGCTCTTTTAGACCTAAAAATTATTCTTAAAACAATTAGTACCGTTTTACATTTTAGAGGACAATAATATTTTAATTGATTGACATGCTATGTGCTTTATCAAAATTTTTATTCTTTAAAATTTTGAAGTGGGATTTTGAAGGAGAATTTCCTAAAAATCAAAAAAAATATATAATTGCAATTGTTCCTCATACCAGTTGGATAGATTTCTCTATAGGTATTTTAGTTCGTGGAGTTTTAAAGATGAAGGTTTATTACATCGGAAAATCAGCATTATTTAAATGGCCCTATAGTTGTATATTTAAATTCTTAGGAGGAATTCCCGTAAATAGAAAGCTAAGAGAAAATACAGTAAATAAAATGGTGCAATTGTTTCAAAAAAACAAAGAATTCATTTTGTGTTTATCTCCTGAAGGGACTAGAAAAAAAGTTCAAAAATGGAAAACAGGTTTTTATTATATTGCTCAAAAAGCAAAAGTACCTATCGTTATGGTAGCTCTTGATTTTGAACACAAAAAAATTAGAATAGCCCAATCTTTTACAACAACGAATAATTTTGAAGAAGATATGTATTATCTAAAAAATTACTTTAAAGATGTGAAAGGAAAATTACCCGAAAGATCATAAAATAGAATAGAACTATGAAAAAGATTGAATTACATTGGAAAATACTCTTAGGTATGCTTTTAGGGGTTCTAGTCGGTTACTTATTTATTCATTTTAATGGAGGAAAGGAGTTTATAAAAGATTGGATTGAGCCTATAGGAAATATTTTTGTACGCCTTTTAAAATTAATTGCAGTTCCCTTAATCATAGCCTCTTTAATCAAAGGGATTTCTGATTTAAAAGATATTTCTAAATTTAAATCAATCGGATTAAAAACTATTTTAGTTTATATTTCAACAACTGTTTTTGCGATTACCATAGGACTTAGTTTGGTAAATGTATTTCAACCAGGAAATGGAATTTCTCAACAAACTGTATCGAAATTAAAGCAAGCTTATGTTGCAGAATCTCAGATACACGATAAAATAGACGAAGCTAACAAACGCCAAAACAAAGGTCCTTTAGAGTTTATTGTAGAAATGGTTCCTAGCAATGCTATAAGTGCTATGAGTAAAAATAAGCAAATGTTACAAGTCATTTTCTTTGCTGTTTTTATAGGAATCAGTTTACTTTTAATTCCAGAAAAAGAAGCAAAACCTTTAAAGAACTTTTTTGATTCTTTAAATTCAGTGGTTTTAAAAATGGTCGATTTAATAATGCTAATGGCTCCCATAGCTGTTTTTTCATTATTAGCAACTGTTGTCGTTAATACAAACGACCCTTCGGTTTTATATATTCTTATAAAGTATGTCGGAGTTGTTGTATTGGGACTTTTATTAATGATCTGTCTATATATTGTAATCATTTCAATTTATACCAAAAAATCACCTTTTTGGTTTTTAAAACAAATTTCACCAGCACAACTTTTGGCTTTTTCAACAAGTTCAAGTGCAGCTACTTTACCTGTAACTATGGAAAGAGTAGAAGAGCATATAGGGGTAGACAAGGAGGTAACAAGTTTTGTATTGCCTTTAGGTGCAACTATAAATATGGATGGAACAAGTTTATACCAAGCCGTTGCCGCAGTTTTTATAATGCAAGTATTATGGCCAGAAGGTTTAATTTTTAGCAATCAATTAATTATTGTTTTAACAGCTTTAATGGCATCTATAGGTTCTGCTGCAGTTCCTGGAGCAGGTATGGTAATGCTTGTAATTGTTTTGGATACTATTGGTTTTCCAAAAGATTTATTACCCATTGGTTTGGCTTTGATTTTTGCTGTAGACCGCCCATTAGATATGCTACGAACTACAGTTAACGTAACAGGAGATGCTTGTGTTGCTATGGTTATTGCTAAATCTGAAGGAAAACTAGGAGAACCTCATGTGCAAAATTGGGACGATCACTATAAAAATTAATCAATCTAGAAACCGAACTTTGGTTTCAGGTGTAGGTATACTACAATTGTCGGTTTTCCCAAACCATTTGTAACGTCTTTTAGCTATATTTTCATATAGATAATCCCTTATAAGTTTAGGTATAAGATAGCCTATATAAAACACTTTAGAGAAAGTTGAAAAACTAGCGAATATCTCTATTATAGCAGAAGACTTTGTGAAAACTTGGTTCTTTTTAGAAAGAAAAATACTATCAATTTCTTTCAGCTCTTTATGGCATTCTAAAAACTCTTTAGAGAATTCAGACTGTAGTGATGTAAATAGAAATAACTTCTTTTTATCTCTTTTTAGAATATAATTTACTGAGCCGTTACAAAGGTTACAGACTCCATCATAAAAAATAATTTCTTTACTCTCTATAATTTCCTGGAAACTAAATTCTTGATTCATAAACACAAAATTACAAATCCTGTATTTAATAAAATAGGGATTAAATAAGAACATTTTTTTTCTTTTCAGTTCTTTAGAATAATGTATTTTTGCACTCGAATTATAAAAGTTTCAAATGGAAAAATTAAAGCAACGCTGGGGAATAAAGTCTAATTTAGAGATAGTACTTATTCTTATTGTTTTTTCTATCAACGGATCTTTTGCTTCTTATATAGCAAGACCTTTAACAGAAGCTATTGGTTTAGATTATGAAACAACTTCTGGATGGGTATTTTGGCCAATTAGAATCTTTTTAGTTTTTGTAGTTTATCAAACAACTTTACCAATTGTTGGTTTTTTATTTGGTCAGTTTAACTTTTTTTGGAATATGGAAAAGAAGATGTTAAAACGTATTGGCTTTAAACGTTTTTTTAAAGAAGATTAACTTTTACTAGAAACACTTAAGATTGTTGTTTACAAATAGACTCATGACAATAACTGTCTAAGTCTCAAATTACTTTATAAAACAATTATTTTTATTATAGTGTAAGGGAATTTTTCATTAAATCTAATTACTCTTAAACTCTATTTAACATAATGTAAATTATAGTACAAATATATGGTAATTTCTGTATAGCTTAGATTTAATAATACAATCTAAAATCAAGTAACTTGCACATTTTGTAATGTCTTTTATGCAATTCTTCTACTACATCAAACATGTTATCATCTTCTTTGAATAAGTTGAAAAATGTAATGTATTTAAGCTATTCTCTAAACCCTCTATGCTATCACATGTTTTATAAATACTAGTTATACCGTACTGCTACTGCATGGTCAATTGTTCCAGTTGTATTTGTGTTTTAGTAACCTCAACTATTTCAATATTAGCAACCGCTTCTAAGCGATAAATAAAATAATCGGTATTTATAAATTGTTTTTGGGTATGTTTTTGTTTTTTTTTATAGCAAAATTAGGCTTTATATCAAATCTGTAAAAAACGAAAATATTATCAATTAGAATCTTTGTGTGAAGTAAAGTTAATTTGATAATTTACCAACACATTCTTTTAATATATAGTTGAAATGTTCAACATCATCTTTATTTAGCTTAAGTATTCCTGTTATACTTACAATATTGTCTGTTTCAAAATTTGGTTTATTTATAAACTGAAGTTCTACAGCTGTTTCAGGTCCTCCTTGCCCACAAAAAAAACAAGACGACATAGATCCTTTAGATAGGATATATAATTTTCGTTCAGGATCAATATTTAAAAAATACCCAGATAAGGTAACCTGTGTTCTTTCCAATGCTTTTATTGATGGTGAAAATTCAGGATACAGAAAATAATCATCATATTTAGGAAAAAACTTCTCCGTATAGGTCACCTCTGCTAAATCTTCCCATGTTATTTGTTGTTGGCTAAAGCACAATGAAGACACTAAAAAAGTTATTGTAATTAAAAATCTATTTTTCATTGCTTAAAATTTTCGAAATATCCATCTTTAAAATTGGATATATGGCCAATAAAATGGACAAGGTTGTCATTATAAAAACTAAAACTCCCGTATGTATTATTTCTTGAAGAGGCAACTCTTGAAGCATATACAACCTCTTTTCAGAATTCATAATTTTAAATATAAAACTGAAGCCTATTTTTACAAATAGAATACCTAAACTTAAAGCAGTTATTCCTATTATAAAACCTTCATAGGCTATTATTTTTATAAGTTGAAAATTACTAGCCCCATAAGTTCGTAAAATAGCCAAATCAAAACTACGTTCTTTTACCATTTTATACAAGCTTGTAAAAATGATACTCCCCGAAATAACAAGTATTAAATAAGCTATTCCAGCTATTGTTTTAAACCCAATACTCGTATAGCTATACAGCCTATCCAATTCATATTTAGGCAAGGCAGCCTGTAAATTAGTACGTTTATTAATTTTTTTTGGCATTGTTAAAAAAGCGGCAGGACTTCTAAAAGAAATTAATAAAGATGTTATTTCTTTTTCCTCTTCTTCATCGTGCTCATGAGAACCATTGTAATCCGATTCATCGTCATGATCATGAACGTCCCAAATACTTTGCAAATGGGTAATAATTAAACGATCTATTACTTTTTGAGTAGGCTTTAAAATACCTACTACCGTTAATGCATCGGAATGAATAGCTATGTTATTTTCTAATAAGCCATGAGAACTTACAAAAGTATCTCCAATTTTAAGATTTAATTGTTGAGCTACAGTATATCCCAAAACTACTTCCATAGCTTGTTGAACCTTTCTACCAGTGTCTAATTCGGCATCATAGAGTGTGGTAAATTGGTTAAGGGTTCCTACAATCCTAAATCCCTTATAATTATCTCCATATGAAATAGGTATTGCTGATTTAATTAGCGGGTTTTTACCTATTTTTTCTGCTTCATGATATGAAATATTACCTGTTGAATTGTCGAGATGAAGTACCGAGGCTAAAACCAATTGTAGTGGACTTCCTTTAGCTCCAACAACCATATCAATTTTACCTAAATTATTTTCTATTTGGTATTCAAAAGAGTTCTTTAACTGTTGAACTCCTAAAAGAAGGATGCTACTTAATAATAAAACAAAAACATTTAAAAAAGTATAAAGAGGTTTCGATTTTATGTTTTGTATGCTAATTTTCCAAAGGTTCATAAAGTTATAGCGTTTTGGAAGAATGGTTTAATTCTAAAATCGTGAGTAATCACAATTAAGTTTGCATTGTTTTTTTGGGCTTGTTCAATTAAAAGTTCAATAACAATCTTACAATTTTCATCATCTAAACTTGACGTTGGTTCATCTGCCAAAATTACTTTCGGTTGGTGTATTACAGCAGATGCTATACTTAACCTTTGCAATTGTCCTTCACTTAATTCGTTTACTCTCGTATCTTTAAACTCATATAGTCCTAATTGTTTTAATAATGTTTCAACAGCACTAGTAGCAACGTTTTTTTTACTAAAAAAAAGTCGAGCTTGTAAATTTTCTAAAACACTTAATGATTGTATGGCATGCTTTTTTTGAAACACCAAACCAACAGCTTGTCCTCTAAATTGGTCTAACTGATTATTCGTTAATCTCACTCTAGATTTACATTGTCAATAATTACTTTTCCGTTGGTTGGTTTTAACAACCCTGCTAAAAGATGTAAAAGCGTTGTTTTTCCTATTCCTGATTTTCCTAAAATCAGTAGATTTTTTTGTTTACTTAAAGTGATATTCGGAAAACGAAATTCGCTCCCTTTTTTATATTGAAATCTAAGATTCTCTGTATGTATCATTTTTAATTTTATAGAAACCACTCCTCTATTTTTATTGAGCTATGGGCCATGAATCTTGTTGAGGAAATAGTTCTTTTTTCCATTCTTCTACTTCAAACTCCTCAAGTAAACAACTTTCCAATTCAGTTAACATTTTCTCTTTGTTTAAATGCTGTCCAATAAAGACTAGTTCTGTTTTTCTGTCCCCAAACAAGGCATCCCAATTTGATTCAATTTGCTCTTTGTTATCAATAAAAGAAGGATTGTCAATTCTTTCTCCAAAAGTCATAGAAGCCCACCAAACACCTGCTATATCTGCTTTACAAGACCCTCCTGCCGAACTCCATAACAATGCCTGATTAGATCTTGAAGCTAACCAAAATAATCCTTTACTCCTAATAATATTTTGAGGGAAACCTTGATTCAAGTAGTTTAAAAAACGTTCAGGATGAAATGGTTTCTTACTTCTAAAAACAAAGGAATTTATTCCGTATTCTTCAGTTTCTGGTACATGTTCATTTTCTAATTCTTTTATCCACCCAGCAGAAGCTTCAGCTTTTTCATAATCAAACAATCCCGTATTAAGTACATTTTCTAACTCTACTTTAGATTCACTAGAGGTAACAATGCGAGCCTCTGGGTTTAATTTATGAATAATAGCTCGAAGTTCTTCTACTTCTTCTGCAGTTACCAAATCAATTTTATTAATAAGAATAACGTTGGCAAATTCAATTTGGTCGGTCAATAAATTAACAATAGTTCTATCGTCACCTTCTATATTAGTAAGTGACCTTGTTGCTAAATAATCTGAGCTTGAAAAATCTTTTAAGAAGTTAAAAGCATCAACTACTGTTACCATAGTATCAATATAGCTGAAGCGGCTTAAATCTATTTTACCATCTTCACTTTCAAATGTAAAAGTTTGTGCTACAGGAATTGGCTCACTAATTCCTGTACTTTCAATAAGTAAATAATCAAATTTGTTTTGAGCTGCCAATTTTTCTACTTCTACCATAAGATCTTCACGAAGTGTACAACAAATACACCCATTAGACATTTCTACTAATTTTTCTTCAGTTCTAGAAAGTGTATTTTCATTTTCAATAAATTGAGCATCAATATTAACTTCACTCATATCATTGACAATTACTGCTACTTTTAAACCTTTTTTATTATGCAATACATGGTTTAATAATGTCGTTTTTCCAGCTCCTAAAAAACCACTTAATACAGTTACAGGTAATTTTTTCATTTGTTCTACTATTTTTGTGTGTTATATATCTCTAGTATTATTAATTTTTATTCTACTCAAAGAATTGATTGAATCACTTTTTCTAAAGCATCAGGATCGCTACCAGGCCCTATGGTTAATAGTTTAGACCCAGTTATAGGAACGCCATTAAATGGACGTATACATACTTCTCCATCAGGTTTCTTTTCAAAAAAAGTATATTCATTTTCATTTCCTATTTTGGTACATCCTTTTACCCTAAGAATACTTTTAGGTAAGACAGTACAGATATTGTGGATGTATGTTGAGTTCGGTAAATCGGGTAAATCAACTGAACATGAAGCCCAATGTGCTTTCTGATGTTCTAATTTTTGAACCGTATTTTTAGAGGGCAACAATTCTGGAAGTAATAAAAGATCCAAGTCCTCCATCGTTACTATTTTTGCAAATGGATTTAGTTTTTTTAACTCATTAACTACGCTTATTTTTCGGGTTTTATCGATTCTTTCAAGATGTGTTAAAACCAATAAGGAAGAAACTTGAATTTGATTGGCTTCTAGTTCATTATGTTCTTCTCGTCGTTGCCAATTTTTAACATCAATAACCGAAATTTGAATTGGAGGTAAAAATCTATCATCAAAGCCAACTCCTAAAAACTCCATTAACGAACAGGCATCAGATGTTCCGTTGGCTTCAATCAAGGTAATAAATATTTAAGTAAGGTTGTTTTTCCTACACCTAAAAAACCTACAACAGTAATAATAGCTTCCCTATTTCTCATCTTCTTAAAGTTGTGAAATTTAATTCCTCAGTATAATTTCTGTTTTTTATAGTACAGGTTGATTTATGATATTGAAAAATTCCTTTCGGATAGATTTTTTAGAAAAGGAACCGCCATATTCTAAAGTAGTTGTAAAGCTATTTTTATCTTTTATTCCTCTTGAAGAAACACAGAGGTGTTTTGCGTTAATCACAACAATCACATCTTTAGTTTCTAATATATTTTGCAAATCATTTAAAATTTGAAGAGCTAGTCTCTCTTGAACCTGTGGTCGATGAGAATAATAATCTACTAAACGATTGATTTTAGACAACCCGATTACTTTTTTTGTTGGAATATATCCTACATGAGCATGTCCCTTAATAGGTAAAAAATGATGTTCACAAGCAGAATCTATGGTAATATTTTGCTCTACAAGCATTTTCTTGTAGCCGTATTTATTTTCAAATGTTGAAAGTTTTGGTTTATTAGCAGGGTTCAGTCCATAAAAAAGCTCTTTTACATACATTTTAGCAAAACGATATGGAGTTCCCGATAAACTATCATCGGTTAAATCGAGTCCCATTTCTTCCATTATCATTTTAAAATGATGTTGTATGTTTTTTATTTTTTCATCATCTGATTTTTCAAAAGCATCGGCTCGTAAAGGAGTTTTAATATTTGCAGAAAAGTGATTGTCTCCTTCTATTTCTATTTGTTCTTTATCCTTCATTAGTACAACATTTATCCAAGTTACATTTGCAATGTTTTTTATTATATAAGTGTAATGTTATCAATGCTATAGAAGGTATATATATCAGTCTTTCATCCAAATATAGCCAAGCAGTTTTTTCGTTTATGATAATTATAAACAATAGCAAAAAGCTCAACCAAAAAAATGGTTTCACCCAATTTATAGAAGTTGTTTTTACTGTGTGGTATACTGCAAAAAAAGAAATGGTCAAGAAAAAATAATCTATAAACCCCCACCAACTTGATACGCCACTACAACAAGTTTTTGAACAACTGTGAATAATAAATATAAAGGGTGTAGCAATACAATGTATAAGACATAATATACTTGCCATAGCTCCTATATTGTCTGGGTTTCCTTTTATTAAAATCATGATTTAATTTAATACAACTGAGTTGCAAATATAATGCTATTAATGCAACTAAGTTGCATTTTGTTTAATAATATACTTACCTAGCCATTTCGCTTCCCCATCTTTTTTGTTACTGTAATATAGTTGCATTACATTTGTATTATGGGGGTTTTAAGAAAAACGAAATCGGTTGAAATAGTACTCAATGAGTTTGACAAATATTCTAGTGCGATCTCTGTTATCACTTTAGTTGAACGTTTCCGTTCAGAAATGAATAAAACAACGGTTTATCGTATTTTAAATAAGCTTGAAGATGATGGTGTTTTACATTCTTTTCTAGGTATAAACGGAATTAAGTGGTATGCTAAATGCAAAAATTGTTCTTCAACCACTCATAAAGATATCCACCCTCACTTTCAATGTATAAGCTGTGGAAAAGTAGATTGTCTAGAGATAAATGTGCTTATTCCTGAAATCCCTAATCGTAAGGTAGAAGTATCGCGAATATTGCTTCAAGGTAAATGTGAAGAATGTTATGTTTAATACTCGTCTATAAATTTCTCTGTTAAATGTTTAAAAATAAAAAGCGTCCAACAGAATAAAAAATTCTATTGGACGCTTTTCGTATTTGCTACTCTATTTCTAGAGAGGCTTATTTAATCAAGGTAACCTTTACGGCATTCATCCCTTTCATTCCTTTTTCTAATTCAAAAGTTACTTTATCTCCTTCTGTAATTTCATCTATCAAACCACTAACGTGTGTAAAGTATTTTTCATTATTCTCAGCATCAATTATAAAACCAAAACCTTTAGAAGAATCAAAAAATGAAACAGATCCTTTTCTTACAGGATCTACCTCTTCATCACTCTCCAGTGTTTTAGGAATACTGATTTCAATACTCTCTAAATCTACTTTAATTTTTTTATCTGGATCCGGAGGTGTATCTGTTAAATTTCCATTGTGATCTACATATGCAAACTCAATTCCTTTCGTTCCATTTTCTCTAGCTTCAGCCTTACGAGCTTCTTTCTTCTTTTGTTTCTCTTCACGCTTTTTCAAACGTTTCTTTTCCTTTTCACTTTTATTGAATGTCTGCTGAGATTTTGCCATTTGTAATTTACAGTTTGGTTTAAATTAAGAAATTCTAAATAATATTTTATATGCTGCTACCAAACCTATGGAAGGTACATTCTTTTGCAAATATGCAATAAATTATTTTTTGCAAAGATAAGTACACTTTTACAAAAACGGTAGCAATTACTTTTATTCTTTTTTAGAAAAATGATTCTAAGGTGTTTTTATGTAGTCTTAGAATCATTTTTATAGGTTTAGTGTGAATGTTCAGCTTCTCCTTTTTTCATTTCAGCCATTAGGTAATAAGCACCATTTTGAGCAACCAACGTGTTTTTAGAAACAGGTATTTTAAAGCTAAAAGCTGTATACCCATTACTTCGATACTTTATAAGGACTTCATTAGGGGTAAATTTCCACTTTTGATGCTCTGCTTCTTTTTGAGCTGTAAAAACATAATAATGCTCCCCTTCTTGATAAACAGCACTATCTGGCAATGCTTGTTCTAACTGAATATCTGTTAGAATTTCTGCACTTACATACATTCCTGGAATAAGGTTACGCTCTTTATTTTCTATCTCGGCATGTACATGCAAGGCCTTAGGACCTTCTTCAAATGATTTTCCTACTGAATAAATTGTAGCTGTCATTTCCTTTATCGTTTAAAGACTTGATATGAAATCGTACTTTTTGTCCATTTTTAACTTTTTGAACATCTTTTTCAAATACCATTAAATCAGCATGAATGTGTTCAGTATTTACAATTTCAAACAAGGCTGTTTGCGGTTGTACATATTGCCCTATTTTTACCTGTACCTTCTCTACAAAACCATCAATGGGACTTTTTATAGGTGCTGCTTCAACGATAATACCTGCAATTATTTTTTCTGGTGAGAGCCCTAGTAATTTTAACTGATTCTCATATCCTTTTACAAGTCCTTGCGTATTTAAAAGCTGAACTTTTACCTGTTGAAAATTACGACCCGAACCAACCTCAGAATCATACAGTTTTTTTTTGTCTATTATAATCTTTCTCTAAAAATTCAAGATTATTAAATGCCTGTAGATAGTCTGTTTGCAACGTAATGATATCAGAATGGTTTATATACGCCAATACCTGTCCTTTTTTAACAGCATTTCCCTCTATAACGTTTATAGTACTGATATTGGCCCCTAAAGGAAGTGGTTACAACTGCTTCCTTTTGAGGAGGCACTCCCAATTGCCCATTTACCTTAATAACATTTCCCATATTTCTCTGAGTAATTGTATCTATTTTAATAGCCAATAATTCCAGTTGACGTACTGTCAACACTACTCCTTCATCATCATGGTGTTCTTTATGCTCTTCATGGTGTAGGGCTTCTTTTTCATCGGTATGTTTATCTTTCTTTTCATTACAACCTATTAACATGAAGCTAATTAAGAAGAGTAAATTGTATGTATATATGTTTTTCATGACTTGTTATGATTTTGTTGTTAAAAAATACGTCAACTGTATTTTAGCATCCAAATAAGTTTGATATGCTTTCCAAGTATCTTATTTCTAATTGAACAGCATTCTTTATTGTTTGAAGAAAAGCTACATAATCTATAGCTCCTTCCTTATATGCTAAAGCAACTCCATTTCGTTGTTCTATAGCCAGTGGTAATACAGAGTTCTTATAATAGAACCAGTTATTTTGAGCCTGCTCATACATGGTTACTTTGGCTTGAAACACTTGTAATAATTGTGCCTTTTTTGCTTTGTTTTCTTCTTCTAATATTTGAACAGCATATTTTGAAGCTTTGCTTTTTGCTTTTGTGGTATTAAAAACAAGAGGAATTTGTACCCCTAATCGATAACTATAAAAACCTGATTGTCCGTTTATAGATTGAAAACCATA
>CBDEUL010000008.1:0-182785 GCA_965243265.1 Flavicella sp. | reverse complement strand
GTTAAAGTCTAGTACCAGTTTGTTGTCTTTTATATCTGTAGTTTTTACATCTATAAAACGCCCTCCATAATAAGTTTCTTTTCCGTTGGTAAGGTCTTTAAAAGGTAAAAACAAGTAAGTTTTGTATTTAAAACTGTGTTTAGATTCTTGACTTTGGTATAGATTTAACGTTACTTCATTTCCTTTAATAGTAAAAGTTAGTTCTGCATATTTTTGATACAAAGGTTTTCTGTTTGTTGTAGTACCCATTAAAAACAGAGGAGCTTCTGGAGTTCTTTTTACAGTTGCTATTACTTTGTAATTTGTGTTGATAGGGAAAAAGGGCAATGCTTTAAAAACAGCTCTGTCTTCTTTTAAAAGAGGAGAGTCGTATTTTTGATACTGTTTGTTAAGGTCCTTTTGATAGGCTTCAATTTCTTGAGTATAGTTTTCTTGAGCTATTATTGAAAGGTTTGTAAGAAGCGTAAAAAGTAAAAATATTTTTTTCATATTATGCTAGTAAGCTAAGTTTTGCAAGGTAATCATAGTGTTTCCCCTTCGGTAATTAATTCACAATTCAATCCGTTATAATTGGCACAACGTTGTAGTGTGTTGTAATCTACATAAAGCCAATCAAAAGTTGCTGTTTTTTTGTTTTTGTAGCTCATTTGAAAATCTATTTCTCCATAATAAGCCGTGTCAGCATTGATCCAGTGCTCACCATTTTCATCTTCAAACATGTAAATGATATCAGAAGAATCAATTAATATTTGTCCGTTTTTAGAAAGTAAGCTTTTTAGATGTAGCAAAAAAGGACCTAAGTTTTCTAATTTTCCACATATTCCAGTTCCATTCATCAATGCAAGTAAGGTGTCAAATTTTTGGTCTTTTAAATTCCAAATATCTTGTACTAGAGCGTTTTGAATACCTCTTTGTTTGCATACCTCTATGGCGCCTTTAGATATGTCAATAGCTGTTACGCTTTTGTTTGTTTTTATCAGATGCAAAGAGTGGCTACCAGCTCCAGCTCCAATATCTAAAATTTTTCCTTTGCAAAGTTCTAAGGCCTTTTGTTCAATCAAAGGCATTTCTTTGTGTTTTCTAAAAAGATAAGGTAAGGGTAAAACATCGTCTTCGGTTATGGAAGATATAGTGGTGATGTCTTCTGTATAAGCATTGTTCTGAAAATCTAACAATGCTTCTCCGTAGATGTCGCTCATGAGGATTTTTTTTGCAAAGCTACTGAAAATATGTTTTGCCCAAAGGTTAAAGTGTGAGGTTTTGGAGATGAGGTTTTTGTAGTGTAATTAAGAATTGCAAACTTTACAGTCAGATTTGTCTTGGTGTTCTCCTTTTAAATGTCCGTCTTTGTCTAAAGTATAATTACAACAATCCATAAAACCTTTTTTTAGAAGTTCTCTACCTCGTAAAATTCTTGATTTTGCTGCCGGTAAGCTTATCTTTAATTGTGTGGCAACTTCACTCTGTTTTACGCCTTTGATTTCGCTTAGTAAAAGGGCTTCTTTGTATTTTTTAGGGAGGTTTAATATCAAAGGAATCAAGCAATCTTGGGCGCTATGATTTTCTTCTGAAAGATTATTTTTCAGGAGTATTAGAAGGTTCTTTTTTGGGTATTAGCTCTTTTTTATGCTTTCTAAAATAATCGTTGATTGTGTTGTTGGTAATTGTAAAAAGCCATGATTTTAAACGATCCTTTTTTTGTAATGTTTCTTTCTGTAAGTGAATTTTAATAAAGACTTCTTGTAAAATATCGTCTGTAATAGTTTGGTCTTTTACTTTGCTAAAAATAAATTTTTTTAAGCGCTTCTGAAAATTGACCCCCAAATAATAGCTGTTTCCATAGAAAATAGATAAACCCCTAAAGCTGTTTTTGTACAGTTTTAGAGGTGGTTTTACATTTAGCAATTGCAATTAGTACAGGTACAAGATTCACAAGTACAGTTATTGCATTGTCCTTTTTGGCATTCCTTGCATTGGCAAGTACAATTATTTGCTTTCATAATAAATGAATTTAGTTATTTAAAGTTACCTATAAGACGGAGAACTTTATAAAAAGATGCAAAAAAACTTTAAAAAAGATAGTTTATTTTTGCGGTGAATTAAAAATGAGGCAATGTACAATTTACCAAAGCTAGAGGAGGAAGATTTTTATTGGAATGAAGAGGGGTATCGCGTGTTTACAGAAAAGTACCACCTAAAAAGAGGGTATTGCTGTAAAAGCGGATGCAAGCATTGTCCGTATGGGTATGATAAAAAAACAGATACTTTTAAAGAGTAACTAGCTACTGTTTAAAACTCCAAGCGAGTATTCTGCTAATTTTAGCCCCTTGTCCCATGGGGATTACTTGTGTTTTTGTAGCACCTACTTTTTTTAGTAACACCTTTAAAGGACGGATGTTTTCTTTTTTAGAAATAAGAGACGTAAACCAGTTTGAAGCGTTTGCGTGGTGTTTGCTCTGACGGATCATGTTTTTTAAAAAATTGAGTTCACCACCCTCACACCAAAGTTCGTTGTGTTGTCCACCAAAATTTAGTGTATCCGTGTTTTTTGAATTTAGGTTTTTCAATTTCCTTTTGGTAGCTGCAGCAGCTGTTTCTTCAGAAGAATGAAAAGGAGGGTTGCAAAGTGTCACATTAAAAACTTCATTCTCTTTAATAATACCTCTAAAAATATCTTTAGGGTTGGGTTGTAATCGCAGCTCTATAGCCTCTAAAACTCCTGTATTTATTTTAAGAATGTTTTTTGCAGAAGCTATGGATTGTTGTTCAATATCAGCACCCACAAAAGACCAACCGTATTCTTGATGCCCGAGTATGGGATAGATACAATTTGCACCTACACCAATATCTAAACATTTTATAGCTGTTCCTGTAGGAATTTCGCCATTAAAATCCTCTGCAAGTAAATCGGCAATATAATGTAGGTAATCTGCACGCCCAGGAATAGGCGCACATAAAAAGCCTTCGGGTATTGTCCAGTCTTTTAAATTGTAATGCTGTAAGAGCAGCGCTTTGTTAAGAGCTTTTACTGCATTTGGATTAAAAAAATCTATGGAGTAGTTTTGGTATTCGTTTTTTAAAACAAACGCTTTTAAGGCAGGAAGTGTACGTGTAAGTTCTTCAAAATTATATGGATTTCGATGTTTGTTTCTAGGGTGTAGTTTAGATTTTTCAGACATGCTTTTGGATTTATTCAAAACCTTTAAATTCTTTGTTAGCCATAATTTCGGCAACAGCAATTTCGTAATTTTTAATACTTTTTGCTTTTTTGATCTTTTTATATACTTTTTGCGGATTGTCAAACGACTGTGAAAAGTATTCCCAAAAACCTAGCATTTTCATGCGTATAGGAGTAGGACCTTGTAAAAAGGCATCGTATTCTCTAAAAATAGTATCATGAAATTCTTTAAAAATTTCCATGCTATTTTCTGGATACTGTGTACTGTTGTTTTTAATCATTTGGGGTAAAAAAGGATCAGCAATTAAGCCTCTACCAATCATCCAATGATCTATGGAAGGAAAACGTTCTTGTAACTCTTTAAATTTAGCAACCGAAGTAATATCACCGTTGTAATACAGTTTGTGCTTGGTATTGTCAATACATTTTTGAAAAGACTCTAAATCAACCCCACCTTTGTACAGTTGTTTTCCAATACGCGCATGAATGGCAATGTTTTTTAAAGGGTATTTGTCAAGGATCGGAAAAACGTCTTGAATTTCTTCAGGTGTATCGTATCCCATTCGCATTTTCATAGACACCAGAACATCCGTTTCAGAATGTACACGGTCTAATATATGTTCTATTTTTTCAGGTTGACAAATGAGTCCAGAGCCCATTCCCTTTTTTGTAACCATAGGGTAAGGGCAACCTAAATTCCAGTTTAGTTCTTTGTAACCTAACTCTTGAATGTATTTTGTAACAAATAAAAACTCGTCAGTGCTGTTGGTCATAATTTGTGGAATAACCTCTAGCGTATCATTGTTTTCTAGTTCTAAATCTCTTTTGTAAGAAGATTTGATCACCATTTTTCCATTCATTCGAATATAAGGGGCGTAAAAAGTATCAATACCACCAAAATATTTGTGGAAAGCATTTCGAAAACGAAAATCTGTAAAACCCTGTAAAGGGGAAGAAAGTAAAGTCCTACTCATAAGAAATTTATCAGCAGCAAAGATACGGTACTATCTTATCAGTTTGAATGGTTTTTTAAAATTCTTAGCTTAAAGGGATTGGATGGCTGAGCTTGTGGAAGCCAGAGGAGACAAGAACTTATAGTACAGCAACAATAGGCTTATAAACAAAGCTCTGAATAAGTATTTTAAGGGTACAGTGTGTTTTATCTTTCATTGAACGGAGTTTTTCTATTTTTAAATAAAAATTGTAATAATTGCTATTGACTTCTTTTGATAGTTTTTTTTAAAACAAGGTTGAGGTATTCAGGAGTTGTATATAAGATAAAAACTGACAGACAAGAATAAACTAGACTCATTTACTTTTTTAATTGCAATACAAAAAAAGTGTAAGTGACTAGGTAGAACCAACACCATGGATAGAGGAATAAAAATAGTTTACAAAACCATATAATGTTATCGACTCTATTTACCTTTATCAAAATAATATTCTCCCAAAATGACCTCAAAAACCAACGTAAACAAGCAGGAAGACAAACCAAAGTCTTTAGAAAAAAAATCAGGAACTGATTTTAAGCCGTTAACCAATGAAGAACTAAATGCGGCAGATCCTTCCAGAAAAAAAAGAAGACAAGCTACAGAAGAACAGCTGAACAATCCGTTTCATGGTTTAAAATTAAAAGAACTTTTAGAACGTTTGGTGGCTTATTACGGTTGGGAATATTTAGGAGAACGTGTCAACATTCGTTGCTTTCAAAACAACCCAAGCATGAAATCAAGCCTTGGTTTTTTAAGAAGAACAAGATGGGCAAGAGAACATGTAGAAGATGTTTATTTAGAAATGTTGGAAGAGAAAGAGAGTAAAAAAGAGCAGTAGTTTTTGTAATTAGCAATTTTACTTCTTTGTGTTTTTCATCTTTTTGAAACCAATGCTTTTGCTTAATTTCGCCATTCTAAAAATAAGGATATGATTTCAGTAGATGCATTGGCAGTAGAATTTAGCGGAAGCACGTTGTTTAGTGACGTTTCATTTGTAATAAATGAAAACGATAAAATAGCCCTTATGGGTAAAAATGGTGCAGGAAAATCTACCATGATGAAAATTATTGCAGGTGTTCAAAAAGCAACCAGAGGAAATGTTCGTTGTCCAAAAGAAACTGTAATAGCTTACTTACCACAGCATTTGTTAACCGATGATAATTGTACCGTTTTTGAAGAAGCATCTAAGGCATTCAGTCATGTTTTTGAGATGAAAGATGAAATGGATCGTTTGAATAAAGAGCTGGAGACAAGAACGGATTACGATTCAGATGCTTATATGAAAATCATAGAAAAGGTTTCTGATTTGGGTGAGAAATTTTATGCCATAGAAGAAATAAACTACGATGCAGAAGTTGAAAAAGCGTTGAAAGGTTTAGGTTTTAAAAGAGAAGACTTTAACAGAGCAACAAGTGAGTTTAGTGGAGGTTGGCGTATGCGTATTGAGCTGGCAAAAATATTGTTACAAAAACCAGATTTAATATTGTTAGATGAGCCAACAAACCACGTAGATATAGAGTCGGTTATTTGGTTAGAAGACTTTTTGATAAACAAGGCAAAAGCAGTAGTTGTTATATCGCATGACAAGGCATTTATTGATGCAATTACCAATAGAACTATTGAGGTAACTATGGGGCGTATTTACGATTACAAAGCAAATTATTCGCATTATTTACAACTGCGTGAAGAAAGACGTTCGCATCAAGTAAAAGCATACCAAGAGCAACAAAAATTTATAGCAGATAACAAAGCTTTTATAGAACGATTTAAAGGAACTTTTTCTAAAACCAATCAGGTAAAAGACCGTGAGCGTATGTTAGAGAAGTTGCAAATTATAGAAATAGATGAGGTAGACAATTCGTCTTTAAAATTAAAGTTTCCACCAGCACCACGATCAGGAGATTATCCTGTTCAGGCAGAAGGTTTGTCAAAATCATATGGAGATCATGTGGTTTTTAAAGATGCAAATATGTCTATTTCTAGAGGAGAAAAAGTTTCTTTTGTAGGAAGAAACGGAGAAGGGAAATCGACCATGATTAAAGCAATTATGGGAGAAATTGAATTTGAAGGAAAATGCGAGTTAGGGCACAATGCTAAAGTGGGATATTTTGCACAAAATCAAGCTGCTTTGTTAGATACTGATTTGACTGTTTTTCAAACAGTAGATCAGGTAGCAGTAGGAGATATTCGTACACAGATAAAAAACATTTTAGGACGTTTTATGTTTTCTGGAGAAGCTATTGACAAAAAAGTAGGAATGCTTTCTGGGGGAGAAAAAACACGTTTGGCAATGGTAAAATTATTGTTAGAGCCTGTAAATGTTTTGATACTGGATGAGCCTACCAATCATTTAGATTTAAAATCGAAAGACGTTTTAAAAGAAGCCTTGTTGACTTTTGATGGAACGTTGATTTTGGTATCGCATGATAGAGATTTTTTACAAGGATTGTCTGAAAAGGTTTTTGAATTTAAAGAGAAACGTGTTATTGAGCATTTTGAAACCATAGATGCTTTTCTAACCAGAAACAAAGTAGAAACGTTGCAACAAATGGATTTATAACAAAAAAGGCTACACAGTGTGTAGCCTTTTTTGTTTGCTTTTGTCTTAAGACTTAAAAAAATCATTAAAATAAAGAAACTGATATTTTACAGCATTGCCCCAGTAGTTCCAATTGTGCCTCCCTGGACGTTCTGTATAGTCATGAGGGATATTTCGGTACAAAAGTATTTCGTGTAGCTTTTTGTTGGCAGGGTAAAAGAAATCGTGTGTTCCACATTCAAAAACAAGTTTAAGGCTTTTACCATCCAATAAATGTGTCATGTTTACAATGGTATTTTCTTCCCATACATTTTTGTTTTCGGCATAACTACCCAATCGTTTTGCAATATCCCAGTTGTTAGGAAAAGGTCTAATATCCAAACCACCACTCATACTTCCTGCGGCACCCCAAATATCTTGGTGTTTAAAAGCAAGGTAAAAAGCACCATGTCCACCCATACTCAAACCCGTAATGGCTCTTCCGCTTTTGTCTTTAATTGTATTGTATTTACTGTCAACCGCATTTACAAGCTCTTTTGAAACATAAGTTTCATATTGCATGTTTTTGTCAATAGGACTGTCAAAATACCAACTGGTACGTCCTCCGTCAGGGCAAACAACAATTACATTATAGGTGTTTGCAAGTATTTCAATATTTTTTGTTTTGCTAACCCACCCTGTATACGTATCTCCAGCACCGTGTAATAAATAGATTACAGGGAGTTTTTCTTTTCCGTAGGTATCAGGAGTTACCACAACATTGGGTACTGTTTTGTGCATGGCTTCACTTTTTACCAATAGAGTATCTATTTTAGCATACGAGTTGTTGCTAATGATAAAAAGAAAAAGGCAGTTTAGAAGTAATTTAAAGTTCATTTGTTTAAAGGTAATTGATGTTTTTATTTAAAAAGATTGCAATTGTTCTTCAGCATCAGGATCTGCTATTTTGGTTTTAGAAGTTTCCGTTTCAAGTGTAATATGCTGAATATTATGTTCGTTTAATATGTTTTTTAGATGTTGTTTTATTTCCAATATTTTTTCGGGTGTAAAGATAGCTTCTTTTAAAATTAAATGAGCTGTTAAAGCGTTTTCGGTACTGCTCAATGCCCAAATATGAATATGATGTACATCTTTAATATTGGGATGATTGGCAATAAGTTTTTTTATTTCATTAGGATCAATGTCTTTAGGAATTCCATCTAAAACCAAGCGAATACTTTCTTTAAGTAACGACCAAGTGGTAATAATAATGATAAACCCGATTACAAAGCTAATAAGAGGGTCAATAATATTCCAACTTGTATAATGGATAATAATACCAGAAACAACCACTCCTATAGAAACCAAAGCGTCTACTAATAAATGAAGGAAAGCACCTTTTAGATTGATATCTTTTTTTTGTCCTTTAAAAAATAAAAAGGCTGATATGGTATTGATTACAACTCCAATAGAAGCAGTATACATGATAATGTTTCCAGCCAGTAGAGGAGGAGCATTCAATCTTAAAACCCCTTCTTTGATAATACCAAAAGAAACAATAATTAGTAAAATAGCATTGATTAATGAAGCTAGAATAGAAGCTTTTTTATAGCCGTAGGTATATAGTTTGGACGATGCTTTTTGAGAAAGCTTTAAACCTATGAGTGATAGAATTAAACTGGCAACATCGCTTAGATTGTGACTGGCATCTGAAATCAAAGCCAATGAATTGGTTTGGTATCCAATAACAAACTCTAACAAGGTATATAGAGCGTTTAAGACAATGCCTATATAAAAAGCTCTGTTAATGTTTTTTAAACTCGGGGAGTGATGGTGCTCGCTCATAGTCTTTATTTTAGTTAAAAAATAAAAACAAAAGGTACAAAAAATCGGTAGGTTATCCGTTCAATCTGATTTGTAATTTTTTGAAATAGTCAAAGGCATGAATCAATCTAGAACCAAACCAAGAGAAAAATTCACCGTCTACAAAAATGGTAATTCCATGGTGTGTAAAGCGTCCTAATTCAAAAGCGTGCTCGTCGTTAAAAGGAAAGGGTTCAGAAGAAAGTAAAACAATTTCAGGATCGCCTTCCATTCTAATTTTTTTCAGTTCAACTTCAGGGTAGCTAGCTCTTTCTTTATAAACATTATCGAATTTATTTAAAGCCAATAATTCATTGATAAAAGTATTCCCTCCGGCAACCATCCACGGTTTTGCCCAGATAAAATAGGCTGCACTTTTGCTAGGGTATTCTTTTATAAAGTTTTTAAAGTCGGCAAGTGCAAATTCTATTTTTTGAACAATATTTTCTGCCTCTGTACGCTTTGCACAAATAACACCTAAGGCATTGATGAGTTGTAAAGAGTCGTCGATAGAGTTTACTTCGGAAACATAGGTTGGTGCAATTTTATCGAGTTCTAACACCATTTCTTTAGTGTTTTCTTCTTTGTTGCATAGGATAAAATCAGGAGCAAGTTCTTTGATTTTTTCAAAGTTTACCTTTTTTGTTCCTCCAACAATAGTTTTGGTGCTTTTAAAATGTATAGGGTGTACACAAAATTTGGTAATTCCTACAATTTGATTCTCTAAGTTTAAATCATATAATAATTCTGTTTGTGAGGGTACTAAAGAAACAATACGTTTGGGTTTGCTGTCTAAAGTAAGTACTCTGTTAAGAGCATCTGTGTAGGTTTTCATAAATTAACTTTTTGTGGTGTTACATGGCATTCATAATTTCAGCCATTTCTTGCTGTAATTCTGTAGCTTTTTGTTGGGCAACTTCAGCAAAATTTTTTTCGTTACTGGCGTAAATAATACCTCTAGAAGAGTTGATTAAAAGCCCTACATCTTTGTTTAAACCATATTTACAAACATCTTGTAGATTGCCTCCTTGAGCTCCAACACCGGGAACTAATAAGAAATGATTTGGTACAATTTCACGAATGCTTTTAAAATATTCAGCCTTGGTAGCACCAACAACATACATCAATTGTTCATTGTTACTCCAGGTTAGTGATTGTTTTAAAACCTCTTGGTATAACTTATGGTTTTTGTCTAGGTCTTGTGCTTGGAAATCTAAACCACCCTTGTTAGAAGTTAATGCCAACATAATTGTAAACTTATCTTTAAAGGCTAAAAAAGGTTCTACAGAATCACTTCCCATATAAGGAGCTACAGTAACAGAATCAAAATCTAAATTTTCGAAAAATGCTTTTGCATACATGGTAGATGTGTTTCCAATATCACCACGTTTGGCATCTGCTATTGTAAAAATTTCAGGATACTTTTCGTTAATGTAGTTGATTGTTTTCTCTAAAGATTGCCATCCTTTTAAACCATAGCATTCATAAAATGCAGTGTTAGGTTTGTAGGCTACGGTTACTTTATGAGTAGCGTCAATGATTTGCTTATTAAACTCAAAAATTGGGTCTTCTGTTTCTAATAAATGCTTTGGGATTTTATTCAAATCAACATCCAAACCAACACATAAAAAAGATTTTTTTAATTCGATTTGTTTAATAAGTTCTTGTTTTGTCATTGCCGTAAAATTTGATTCGCAAAAATAAACTATTCCCAATTGTTGTGAAAGTATTTGACTCTTTATTGAGCTGTAAAAAAGCTTTAAGATCTATTGTTTTCGATAGGGTTTGAGGTTTGGTAGAGGTGTAAGTTTATAGTACATTTGTGAAAAACAGAAAAAATTTCATGCTTCAACAAGTTTTTCAAAAGTTATTTTACGGAGGTTTTACTTTATTTGGAGTAATTACAGTGGTTTTTTTCTTGTTCAATGTTTTACCAGGAGATCCTGCTAGAATGTTGTTAGATCAGCGAGAGGATAGTGAACAACTTTTAAATATTCGTAAAAAATACGGTTTTGATAAACCTGTAAGTACACAGTACTTATATTATTTAAACGACCTATCACCCTTATCTATCCATAGCAAAGAAAAAGAGAATTATACTTCTTTAGAAACGTTGAAATATACTGTTGTAGGAAAGGTAAGTTTGGGTAGTTTTGAATTGGCTATCAAGTACCCTTATTTACGTCAGTCTTTTCAGAAGAATGGAAAATCAGTAAGTAGTGTTATAGGAGAAACCTTGCCCAATACAATTGTGTTAGCGGTAAGTGCTATTGGTATAGCATTGTTATTAGGTGTTTTTTTAGGCATTCTTTCAGCACTCAATAAAGATACTTTTTTTGATAGATTTATAGCTATTGTAAGTACTGTTGGTATGAGTGTGCCTTCCTTTTTGTCTGCCATTGTTTTTGCATGGGTATTTGGATTTGTACTTAGGGAATACACAAACTTAAATATGACAGGGAGCTTGTATGAAGTTGATGATTTTGGAGAAGGAGTTTATATACAGTGGAAAAATTTAGTATTGCCAGCTATTGTTTTAGGAATTCGTCCCTTAGCAGTAGTGATACAACTTATGAGAAACTCTTTGTTAGAAACCTTAAATCAAGATTATATACGAACGGCAGCAGCAAAAGGATTGAGTCAGTTTCAGATAATAAGAAGGCATGCACTTAAAAATTCTTTAAACCCTGTAGTTACAGCAATATCAGGGTGGTTTGCATCTTTGTTGGCAGGAGCAGTTTTTGTGGAGTATATATTCAATTGGAATGGTTTGGGGAAAGAAATTGTGAATGCTTTGAATACCTTAGATCAACCCGTAATTATGGGAGCTGTTTTGGTAATTGCTACTGCGTTTATATTGATCAATATATTGGTAGATGTTGTGTATAGTTGGTTAGATCCAAAAATTCGTTTAGGGAGTTAGGAGAGAAGTTACAAGCCGAAAACGTTTGCGCAAAAAGCAAGGTGTTCATCTGCCGTATTTAGTGAATAAATGTAAGTTTGTGAAGGTAATCCTATCTGAGTTAGCGTATTAAATTTAGAAAGATTATGAAAAAATATTTTATGAAGTCATTATTAATCGCTGTTTTTTTCCTTGTAGCAAGTTGTTCAGTAGCACAAGACAAAGAAAATTTTTCAGAAAAAGCATTGAATGATATTATGATTTCTCAAGAGGGAACTAAAGTTTCTTTTTCAGAAATAATCAATACTTATAAAGGGAAAAAAGTAGTTATAGATGTTTGGGCTTCTTGGTGTGGCGATTGTGTTAAGGGCATGCCAAAAGTTAAAAAACTTCAAGAAGAATATAGTACAGATGTTGTATATTTGTTCCTGTCTTTAGATAAGACAGAAAGTTCTTGGAAAAAAGGAATTGAAAGGTACGATGTGGTAGGAGAGCATTTCTTTATTTCATCGGGATGGAAAGGCGATTTTTGTAGCTCTATAGATCTAGATTGGATACCAAGATATATGGTGGTTAATGAACAAGGGAAAATAACATTGTTTAAAGCAACCAAAGCAACAGATAAAAGAATAATAAAAGCGTTAAAAAACGAACTCTAATAAATATTTAAAAAACAATACAATGAGAAGTAAGATAGTAGCAGGTAACTGGAAAATGAACAATGATTTAGCAGCGTCAAAAGCATTGGCTAATGGTTTAGTAGAAGGATTAAGTGGAAAAACATTAAACAACACAAGAGTTGTTGTAGCTCCAACTTTTGTAAACTTAGCATCAGTAAAAGAAACTGTAGAAGGATCTGTTGTTGAGGTTGCTGCTCAAAACATGCACCAAGCAAAAAGTGGAGCATATACTGGAGAGATCTCTGGAGAAATGTTAACATCTCTTGGATTGAAATCAGTTATTTTAGGACACTCTGAGCGTAGAGAGTACTTTGGTGAATCTGATGCTTTATTGGCAGAAAAAGTAAATGCTGCTTTGGCAAATGGATTGGAAGTTATTTTCTGTTTTGGAGAGGTATTAGAAGACCGTAAATCAGGAAACCATTTTTCAGTAGTAGAATCTCAAATTAAAAATGCATTATTTCATTTAGAAGCTGCAGCTTGGGAAAATATTGTATTGGCTTATGAGCCAGTATGGGCAATTGGAACAGGTGAAACTGCATCTGCAGATCAAGCACAAGAAATGCATGCTTTTATTAGAAAGATTGTTGCAGATAAATACAGCGCAGATTTAGCTCAAGAAGTATCTATCCTTTACGGAGGTTCTTGTAAGCCAGGAAATGCTAAAGAAATTTTTTCTAAAGAAGATGTTGATGGTGGTTTAATTGGAGGAGCAGCTTTACAAGCAGCAGACTTTATTGCAATTATTGAAGCTATTCAATAAGCAAATAACCAATAAAATATATTAAAAAGCACCGCTAATTTATTAGCGGTGCTTTTGTTTATAACAGTTGTCCTAATGAAAAATTAAGTGATAACAAAACTTAACAATTACCTAGAAGTAGTATCTTTGCAGTCAAATTGAAAATTATGGATGCAATTTACCTAGGATATACTTTTAAAGTAACCCCAAAAGAACCCGCAACAGAAATTCTAATAGCAGAATTAGGCTATGCAGGGTTTGAAAGCTTTGTAGAGAATGAAGAAGGAGTAACAGCCTATATTCAAAAAGAAGAATGGAATGAAGCTATTTTAGACGGTATCTATGTATTGACTTCAGATGAGTTTGAAATTACCTATTCTTTTGAAGAAATAGCACAAGTAAATTGGAATAGTGAATGGGAAAAAAACTTTAATCCTATTCAAGTAGATGATAAAGTATCTATTAGAGCACCCTTTCATGAGAACCCTAATTTGCCATATGATATAGTAATAGAACCTAAAATGAGTTTTGGTACAGGGCACCATGAAACAACTCATATGATGGTGCAGCATTTATTAACGTTAGAGTTAGAAGGAAAGAAAACATTGGACATGGGATGTGGTACTGGAATTTTAGCAATTTTTGCAGAAATGAAAGGGGCACAGCCAATTGATGCAATTGATATTGATAACTGGTGTTATTTAAATACAATAGAGAATATAGAAAGAAATAACTGTAAGCATATTACAGCGTATGAAGGAGAAGCAAGTCTGTTAGAAGGGAAAAATTACGATGTAATTATAGCCAATATTAATAGGAATATTTTATTGAACGATTTGCCAAGTTATGGAGCCTGTTTAAACAATGGGGGCGTTCTATTGTTAAGTGGTTTTTATGAAGAAGACATTCCTCTATTAGATGAAAAAGCAACAGCAGAAGGAATGCGTTTAGAAAAAACATTGAAGCGAAATAATTGGGTATCATTGAAATACGTGAAAAATTCTTAATTTTGCAGAACAGAATAGATAATAGATTTTAATAAGTAAACAAATATGAGCACTAAGGAGAGGATTTTAGAAGATTTAGATATTTTAGAAAAGGAAACGGCGCAGTATGAGATTGTTTTACATAATGATGATGTAAATACTTTTGATTTCGTTATTGATGCTTTAATACGTGTTTGTGAACATACATTAGAACAAGCAGAGCAATGTACTCTTTTGGTTCACTACAAAGGAAAGTGTGCTGTTAAAACAGGAGAATACGATGCTTTGAAACCAAAATGTTCTAAACTGCAAGAGCTAGGTTTGTCAGCAGAACTGGTGTAAGACACAATTCTAAAATATATATAAAACCGTTTATAAGAACAAATCTTATAAACGGTTTTTTGTTTGTGTGAAATACAGAAAACAGATTAGAAGTAGAATAGCTAAAAAAGACTCGTATAAATAAGTAACTTTGCGAAACAAAAGTTGAGGAATATGGCAGGCTTTAATTTAAAAGAAAAAAGCAGAGAAAGGTTTTTTAAGAAGGAGCTAGAAGGGGTGAAAACAGAAAACCTTCAAAATAATTCAGGTAAAATAGTTACTGTAGGTGTTCTTACAGAAGCAGAGGGGAGTTTTACAGATAAAAACCTGAAAGACCTTCAACAAAAGTTAGGGGTACAGTTAAAAAATATAGATACCATAGTGTTTAAAAACTATGATAAAAAAGAAACCTATCAAGAAAACGAATTTACTAAAAAAGACTTTGGTTGGTTTGGAAGTTTAAAATTAAACAGGTTGAATGAATTTGTTAAAAATGATTATGATTTGTTGATAAACTATGGAATAGGAGAAAATTTATATTTGAAAATAATAACTTTGCGTTCCCAATCAAAATTCAAGGTAGGCTTTGCTAATTCTGAAAATCAATTGTATCATTTAACAATTGATGTAGTAGATAAAGACATTGAGGTTTTGAATTTTGAAACAGAAAAATATTTAAAGATTTTAAATAAAATATAATGCAAGCATTTCTTGGAACAGGTTCAGCCCTAGTAACTCCTTTTAACGAAGATAAAACTGTAGATTATGCAGCTTTAGAAAAGTTGGTTAATTTTCAAATCGATAATGGAGTAGAGTACCTTGTTGTTTTAGGAACAACAGCAGAAACGGCAACTTTAACAGCAGAAGAAACAGCGCTTGTAAAACAAAAAATAGTTGAAGTTAATAACGGACGCTTGCCTTTAGTGTTGGGTGTTGGAGGGAACAATACACAAACGATTGTTCACCAATTGGAAACAACAGATATGTCGGCTTTTCAAGCAGTATTATCAGTGTGCCCTTATTACAACAGACCTTCACAAGAAGGAGTGTATCAGCATTTTATGGCAGTTGCAGAAGCAAGTCCATTACCTGTAATTATCTACAATGTTCCAAGTAGAACAGGAACCAATATGCTGCCAGAAACAGTAGTAAGACTGGCGAATGATTCAGCAAATATCATTGGAGTAAAAGAAGCAGCAGGAGATATGATTCAGGCTATGGAAATTCTAAAATCAGTACCAAAAGGGTTTTTAGTATTTTCAGGAGATGATACTGTTGCGTTACCGATTGTTTTAGCAGGAGGAGCAGGAGTTATTTCAGTAATAAGTCAAGCATATCCAAAAGAGTTTTCTGAGATGATTCGTTTAGGATTGGAAGGAAAAAACAAAGAGGCTTTTGTATATCAATACAAAATGATGGAAATTGTTGACTTGATTTTTGAGCAAGGAAACCCAGTAGGAATTAAAGCATTGTTACCATTGTTAGATGTATATAAAAATGAAGCTACAGTTAGGCTTCCTTTAGTTACTGCAACTTCAGAACTTCAAGATAAAATGAGGTCGTTTATAGCAAACTTTTCTCTGTAAGTAGTTTTTCTAAATATTTGACTGTTTAAGAGTTTTACCCTTTAAAAAAGGATTGTATTTTTGGGCTTGAATTTTTCATCTAAAAAATTCACTTTAATTATCCACAAATAATGCCTAATTTTGCAAAATGTTTAAAATGAAAAATTTTAATTTACTGTTAATCTTCTTCGTACTTTTTAGTTCATGTAGTGAATATAATAAGGTATTAAATAAAGGTACTGTTAGTGAGCAATATGCAATGGCTACGCAGTTATATGAAGTTCAAGAGTATGATAAAGCATTAAAACTTTTAGAATTAATAACACCTTACTATAAAGGGAAACCACAAATGGAACGTATTCAGTACATGGTTTCTGATTCCTATTTTAAGATAGAAGACTATTTTAATTCAGCGTACTATTTTGAAAGGTTTGCAGCAAATTACCCTAAAAGTTCTAAAAGGGAAGAAGCAGAGTTTAATTCGGCTAAAAGTCATTATTTAGCATCACCAAAATACAGTGTAGATCAAACAGAAACGAGAGAAGCATTAGATTCTTTTCAACGTTATATTGATCGTTACCCAGACTCAGAAAGATTACCAGAAGCCAATAGGTTGGTAAAAGAACTGCAGTTAAAGTTAGAAAAGAAATACTTTGAGATAGCAAAACAGTACTATGATATAGGTTACTATACGGCAGCAATAGCAGCCTTAGATAACTTAATGTCAGAGTATTTAGGTACAAGTTATAAAGAACCCGCGTTGTATTATAAATTCTTATCTAGTTATGAGATTGCAATGCGTAGTTCAGAACAAAAGAAAATAGAACGTATAGACAATGCTTTTAAAGCATATAATAAACTTAAAAAATCATATCCAGCTTCAGAATATTTACAAGGATTGGATATAGTTTTAGAAGAATTAAAAGAAGAAAAAACAACATTTAACAGTCAATTAAAATAGTCAAGAGATGGATTACAAAAATACAAATGCGCCAGACACTACTGTAACTTATAATAAATCTGCAGTTGAAGCGCCTACAGGTAATATTTATGAGGCAATTTCTATCATAGCAAAAAGAGCAAATCAAATCAATACTGACTTGAAAAAAGAATTGATAGAAAAATTAGATGAGTTTGCTACTTATAGCGATAGTTTAGACGAGGTTTTCGAAAACAAAGAACAAATAGAAGTATCTAAGTTTTATGAAAAATTACCTAAAGCACACGCAATGGCTGTTGAAGAGTGGTTAAACGATAAGGTTTACCATAGAGAGTCTCAACAAAAAGGATAAAAACAAGATGAGTGTATTAAGCGGCAAGAAAATTCTTTTAGGTGTAACTGCAGGAATTGCAGCTTATAAAACAGCTCATCTAGTAAGATTGTTTATAAAAGCAGGTGCAGAGGTTCAAGTAATCATGACACCTGCTTCTAAAGATTTTGTTACACCACTAACACTATCAACACTTTCCAAAAAACCAGTTCACTCTGTCTTTTATGAAAAAGAAGATGAAAATGAGTTGTGGAATAATCATGTTGATTTAGGGCTTTGGGCAGATTATATGCTTGTAGCTCCAGCAACTGCTAATACCTTGTCTAAAATGGCAACAGGTACAGTTGATAACCTATTAATGGCCGTTTACTTGTCGGCTAAATGCCCTGTCTATTTTGCTCCAGCAATGGATTTGGATATGTATAAGCACCCTTCTACAAGTAATAATATAAAAACTTTACAAGGTTTTGGAAATGTATGTATTCCAGCAGCTAGTGGCGAATTGGCCAGTGGATTGGTAGGAGAAGGCCGTATGGCAGAACCAGAAGATATTGTAACGTTTATAGAAAAAGATATAGAAAGTAAACTTCCTTTAAAAGGAAAAAAAATAATGCTAACAGCAGGACCAACCTATGAAGCAATTGACCCTGTACGATTTATAGGAAATCACTCATCAGGAAAAATGGGTTTTGAGTTGGCTAAGTTGGCAGCAGATCTTGGAGCAGAAGTAACTTTAATATCAGGACCTTCTTCACAAAAAATAAATCATTCTTTAGTAAGTAGAATAGATGTAGTGAGTGCTGAGCAAATGTATACAGAAGCTCATAAGTATTTTGGAAGTTCTGACATTGCTATTTTATCAGCAGCTGTAGCAGATTACACACCGGTAGAAACAGCAACACAAAAAATTAAAAAGAAAGATAGTTCGTTAGAGATTACTTTAAGAGCAACAAAAGATATACTGGCATCTTTAGGACAAATAAAAACAGAACAGTTTTTGGTTGGGTTTGCTTTAGAAACAGATAATGAAGTTGCAAATGCGAAGGGTAAATTAGAACGAAAAAACTTAGATATGATCGTGCTCAATTCTTTACAAGATAAAGGAGCAGGATTTGCAACGGATACAAATAAAATTACTATTATTGATCCATCCAATAAAGTTATAGAATATCCGTTAAAATCAAAAGCACAGGTGGCAAGCGATATTTTAGAAGCAATACAAGAACGAATAAATGCGTAATTTTTATATACTTTTTTTTCTCTGTTTTATGAGCTGTTCTTTTGGGCTAGTAGCGCAAGAGTTTAATTGTAAAGTAGCTGTAAATGCAGATCAAATAAGTAAAACAAATAAACAACTTTTTACGACATTAGAAAACTCATTAAATGAGTTTGTCAATCAAAAAAAGTGGACAAATAAACAGTTCAAAGAAGAAGAACGTATCAACTGTAATTTTACATTTGTTTTTACAGCAGAAACGGCTCCTAATAGTTATACAGGATCTTTACAGGTAAGTGCAACAAGACCAATTTTTAACAGTTCATATAACAGTCCCGTTTTCAATTTTAAAGATGCAAAAATAGATATTAATTATATTGAATATTCGCCTTTAGTATATAACCCAACGGTGTTTGAATCAGAATTAATTTCGTTAGTAACCTATTACTTGTATATGGTTTTAGGGGTAGATGCATCAACCTTTGAGTTGAATGGAGGAAAGCCATATTTTGAGCAAGCAATGGACATAGCCTTGCAAGCACAGCAAGGAGGTTCTGAAGGGTGGACAGCAGATAGAAATAGTTTGAATAGGTTTGCATTGGTAGATCAAGTATTGTCATCTAGTCATGAAGAATATCTTCAGGTAATGTACAATTACCACAGGTTAGGATTTGATACTTTTACAGAAGATAAGGAAGAATCTAAAGAAGTAATTTTCGATTCACTATTGCTATTGCAAGAACTTTTCAATAGAGAAAGAAGACCTTATTTAATTCGTTTCTTTATGGATGCTAAAGCAGATGAGATTGTTTCTATCTTTAGTGGTGGTCCAGATACGGTTAATCTGGATGAATTAAAGAGTACCTTACTTAGAATTTCTGCACCCAATAGAGAAAAATGGGACGATATAGAGATAGATTAGTCCAGCTTTTTTTAAAGAAAATACAATTTTATTAAAAACCATATTCAGTGTTAGTAGCTTTATCTATATCTAATTACGCCTTAATAAAAACATTACAAACAGATTTTACAGACGGACTTTCAATTATTACGGGAGAAACTGGGGCTGGAAAATCTATACTATTAGGAGCACTTGGTTTAGTAATGGGAAATAGGGCAGATTTAAACAGCTTAAAAGATAATACTCAGAAATGTATTATTGAAGCTACTTTTTCCATAGACCAATATAAGTTAGAAGCTTTTTTTGAATCGAGAGATTTAGATTACGAATCACAAACGATTATTAGGAGAGAAATTCTTCCAAGTGGAAAATCGAGAGCATTTGTAAATGATACCCCTGTTACTTTAGCAGTTCTGAATGAATTAAATACTAGATTGATAGATGTTCATTCACAGCACAAAACAGCAGAGTTGTCTGAGGTGAATTTTCAGTTTCAAATTTTAGATGCTTTAGCAGGAAATGAGAAAAATCTCTTAGCTTACAAAACAACGTTAAAGAAATACAAGGCCTTAAAGAAAAGCTTGGCGGTATTATTACAAGAACAAGAAGCTGCAAAACAAGAGTATGCATATAATTCACACTTGTATAAAGAATTGGTAGAAGCCGATTTTAAAGAAGGAGAACAGGAAGAGTTAGAGGAAAAGTTAGATAAATTAAACAATGTTGAGGTAATAAAAACAGCATTGTCAGAAAGTATAGCAGTTTCAACAGAAGAACAATTAGGTGTTCAAAGTCAGTTACAAACATTAAAGTCAGTACTTCAAAAAATAGCAAACTATTCATCAGAATATACAGAACTTTCAGATAGAGTTGAGAGTTTAAAAATAGAGTTTGATGATGTTGTTTTTGAATTAGAAAAAGCAAATGAAAATGTAGATTTTGATGGAGGAGAGATAGAAGCTTTTAACGATCGATTACAGTTGCTATATGAGCTTCAGAAAAAGCATATGGTAAGTTCTGTTATTGAGTTAACAGATATTAAAAATACTTTAGAAAATAAGGTAACAAAAGTTGAAAACTCTACAGAAATCTTAAAAGATAAGGAAGAGGCTTTAAAGAGAATCATTTTAGAATTAACAGAAAAAGCAGAAAAATTAACTAAAAAACGTGCGGTTGCAATACCTAAGTTGACAAAACAATTAGAAGAGGTTTTGGGGAAACTAGGAATGGAGAATGCTACATTTAAAATAGAGTTAACACCTTTAGATGAGTTTTCTCAAGTAGGAAGTGATGCATTACAGTTTTTATTTTCAGCAAATAAGGGAAGCCATTATGATGAGTTAAAAAAAGTGGCCTCAGGAGGTGAAATGTCGAGGATAATGTTAGGAGTAAAATTAATCTTATCAAAGTATGCAAAGCTGCCTACAATCATTTTTGATGAGATAGATACGGGAGTCTCAGGAGATGTGTCTAATAAAATAGCAGATGTAATGCATGAAATGGGAGATTATATGCAAGTAATAACCATAACGCATTTACCACAAATAGCAGCAAAAGGAAGTACGCATTATAAAGTATATAAAAAAGATGTTGAGGGAGTCACAACAACATTTTTGAAAAAATTAAATGCAGAAGAACGCATATCAGAAGTGGCAGAAATATTAGGAGGTAAAGAGCTAACAACATCGGCTTTAGAGCATGCTAAAGAACTATTAGGTAGCTAAATAGCTGGTCTTTTTAATTTTAAGTTGCGAGCGGTGCATTTAAGTAATACTTTACTATATTTGCCATCATAAAATAAACGAAACTATATCATATGTATAATTTATTAAAAGGAAAAAGAGGTATTATTTTTGGAGCATTGGATTCTAATTCTATTGCATGGAAAGTTGCAGAACGTGCACATGAAGAAGGAGCTACATTTGTATTGACAAATGCACCAATAGCAATGAGAATGGGTACAATTAATGAATTGGCAGAAAAAACAGGTTCTCAAGTAATACCAGCTGACGCTACTTCTATGGAAGACCTAGGAAATTTAATAGATCAGTCTGTTGAAATTTTAGGAGGTAAAATTGATTTTGTTTTGCATTCTATTGGAATGTCTTTAAATGTAAGAAAAGGAAAACATTACACAGATTCTAATTACGATTTTTCTCATAAAGGGTTTGATATTTCAGCACTTTCATTTCATAGAGTAATGAACTTATTGTACAACAAAAAAGCAATGAGTGAGTGGGGATCTATTGTAGCTTTAACTTATATGGCAGCGCAAAGAGTATTTCCAGATTACAATGATATGGCAGATAACAAAGCTTATTTAGAGTCTATTGCTCGTAGCTTTGGATATTTCTTTGGAAGAGATCATAAAGTTCGTGTAAATACAATTTCACAATCTCCAACACCAACAACAGCAGGTAGTGGAGTAAAAGGATTTGATGGATTTATTAACTATGCAGAAAAAATGTCTCCATTAGGAAACGCTACAGCTGCAGAATGTGCAGATTACACAATCTCTTTATTTTCTGATTTAACTAAAAAAGTAACATTACAAAACTTATTCCACGATGGAGGGTTCTCTAACATGGGAGTAAGTACAAGTGTGATGGATAAATTTGTAGGAGAAGAATAATTCTCTTATTTATTTTCTAAATAAAGTAAAGCAAGTTCTTTAGAGGACTTGCTTTTTTTGTATAATAAATTTGAATTTAAAAAACGTAGAAATTACTTTTTCGATTATATTTGAGTACTTGAAAACCTTATTTTGAAATTATCCTATTCTGTAATTATTCCCGTGTATAACCGTCCTAAAGAGGTCGATGAGTTGTTAGAAAGTCTTGTGCATCAGCAAGGAAATATTCCTTTTGAGGTTCTTGTAATAGAAGATGGTTCTGTTGATCCTTGTAAAGAGGTAATTGAAAATTACACGTCAAAATTAGACTTAAAGTATTTTGTAACGAAAAACCAGGGAGCAGGTAAGAGTAGGAATTTTGGAATGCAAAAAGCCTCAGGAGATTATTATATCATTTTTGATTCAGATTGTATCATTCCAGAAAATTATTTTAGGGCTGTTGAAACTACTTTAAATAATACGTATACAGATGCTTTTGGTGGACCAGATGCAGCACATGAAAGTTTTACTACTATACAAAAAGCAATCAATTACTCAATGACTTCGTTTTTAACAACAGGAGGTATAAGAGGAAAGAAAAAGGCTGTGGGTAAATTTCAGCCAAGAAGTTTTAATTTGGGAATTTCTAAAAAGGCATTTGAGGAGACACAGGGCTTTTCAGAAATGAAGATAGGAGAAGATATAGATCTTACTTTTAGGTTGTGGAACTTAGGTTTTGAAACACAATTAATACCAGAAGCCTATGTGTACCATAAGCGTAGAACTAATTTTAGTCAGTTTTATAGACAAACAAATAATTTTGGAAGCGCAAGACCTGTTTTAAATAGTAAGTATCCAGAAACAGTAAAATTAACTTATTGGTTTCCGAGTTTGTTTCTAATAGGTTTTGCTTTGTCTGTATTGTTAATATTTGTGGGTAATATGTTTTTTATAGGAATGTATCTCTTGTATTTTGTGTTGGTAATACTACATTCAGCAATACAGAATAAAAATATTGCAGTAGGGAGTGTTACAGGAATAACAACAGCCATACAATTTTATGGTTACGGAACAGGTTTTTTAAAATCTTATTTGTTTAAGAAAATATAGATTGAGTAGTGCTTGTTAGTTCTTTCCAAATATCTGAGTAAATTTCTTCAGTAAGTTTTTCAACTTTTTTGGATCCTCCCCACGGGTCAATAGTATGAAGAGAAAATAGTTGCTCTTCTAAAAATTCAGACAAAGTATTTATAACTTCAGGTGTTGTATCACAGATTATTTTAGTTGTACCTCCATATATTATGGAGAATAGGGTGTTACTAATCTGAATTGGGTTGCTGTTCAATGATTTAAAAAAAGATTTATCAACAAAGCTTTGGCTTTGAATTGCCATTGCAGATTCGTTTTTTGGAAGGTAACCGTGTACTATTTTAGACCAAAGGACTCTTGTAGCTCGCTGTTTGCAGATTTCAAAAAAGTAATTTTTAGAAACAGGCCAGCTAAAATTAATTTTAGAAGTTATACTTTCAATTGTATTTCCTTTTTGAATAGATGAATCAATTACTTCTTTAGAGACTGCTAGTGTTCTTGATATAAGTTTTTCTTCAGGAACTACTGTGTTGGTTTTTGTAATAAGGTTAATTGTAGGCTGTATATTGTTTTTAGAAAAGTAGGTTATCAAAGTTTTGATTGAAATTTTGCTTTCTAAAAAGTATTTATGGTGGTTTAAAATTATTGAAATAGAAGGTGTTGCTGCTATTTTAATTTCTACAATTATAGGAGACAGTTTGTTGTTAGAAATAAAAGTTTCTAACTGGTCTATTGAGTTAAGTGTTGTTGTTTTGTATGAAGGAGGTGCAGAAAGACAAATGTCTTTTTGATTTAAAAAAGCAGGAACACCTCTTAAAAAAGGAGGTGTTCCTGCAATGTGTCCTTCGTGTTTATATAATGTGTCTAAACTACTTTCGGTAGCTGAAAGATTGATGTTTTGAATATTGATTCTTTTCACTCGAAGATATAAACATTTTGACTGGTTACTAAGCAGTCAAATCAGTAAATTTTAAATTAAATATCGCTTTCAGTTTTCAACCTTAATAGGTCATAAATTTGATAATCAAGTTTTTTAATTTCATTACTGTGAAACTTTATATAGAATAAAGTATATACAAGATATAATACAGAGGTAGTTGAAATTAAATAAATAAACATTGAAATAAGATCTGTGCTTGAACCTAAAAGTTCACTTAGTTTGTTTTCAGAAATGTAGAATAAACTAAAAGAGACAATCAATATACCTGAAATGTTATAAGGGATGTTTCTTTTTGTAGATCCAATGCTTTGTTTTTTCTTTTTTAATTTTGTTGCAAGGAGTGTAACCTCACACTTTTTTTGGTTAGTTAGAGATTTTTTTTTCATGTTAGTTTGGTTTTTTCTTCTTTTTCGTAAAGTCTTTTTTCAATGATAGGAGTAATGGATGTTTTGAAAAATTGTTTCTTTTTGAAAGGATAGATTTCAAACGAGATAGATTTTTCAAGAGGTTTTTGGTTATTTTTTAACTCTCTATTATTAAATAAAAGAACTTCTTTTTTTTCTGTTTTTTTTATGTGGTTATTAATAGTTTCTTTGGAGAGAAGTTTTAAAAAACCTCCTTGTTTTTCCAAAATTTTGACTAAAAGTAATACTTTTTCAGTAATATTAAAAGTCAGGTCTTCAATAAAATACGAATTCTCAGTATTTAAAGTAGTTCCAGCTATATCGTTTTCGTAAATTAGTGTTTGTAATTGTTGTCGAGCGATACTTTCATCCGTATTGTTTTTTCTTTTATAAAGTTCGGTATGTGAAAAATTTTGGATAGTATTTGTGCCCCCTAGTATGGCACTAGCACATTCTGTAGCTGTTTTAAAAAGGTTTTTTTCAGAATGTAGAATTGTTTTATTTCTTTTAGAGGGACTGCTAAAAATAGGAATATTAGAGTTATCTATAAGGAAGGTTTCTCCTATTAGGTTCCACAAATAACGAAAAGCTCTTAGTTTAGCTATTTCAAAGAAATAATTATGTCCAACAGAAAATTTAAATTGAATTAGGTTTTCAATAGATTTTCCGTAATAGTTTAAATATTCTATTCCATGTGCAATACCATAGGCCAGCTCTTGTATGATACTAGCACCCGCATTTTTATATATAGAGGTGTTTACAGTAAGAAGTCTTGTTTTTTGAGAGGTTGTCTTTAATAAAGGTTTCAGAGCTTCAAAATCTCCTTTTTGTGAGCTATGCCAATTTCCTGTTTTAGCAAGTTGCCCTATAGGGTCTATATTGAAAAAAGAGGTTTGGTTTTTACAGAACTCTATTCCTTCTTGAATAAAATTTTTGTCAAAAAAAAGGAATTCGAATTGTAGCTCTATATTCTCTAAACCTTTTAATAAGTTTTTGTAATTGAATCTTTTAGAAACAATAAATAATATAGATTGAGCGCCTTCTTCTATAGCTTTAGTTGCAATTTTATTTGCTGTATTTTCATTACTGATGAAAATAGTTTGACAAATTTTCAGGTCGGTACTGTAGTTAGGTAGTTTTAGTTTTTTAAAATTTTCATGATGATAAAAAGGTTTTACATCGATCCCTTCAATACTTTTCTTAATTAGTTTTTGAACATAATCTTCCCCTTCTAGTGAAAATTGAATTTTTTGTTTCCAGAACTTTTCATTTTGAAAGTCAAAATCATTTAAAAAAGGAGTATCCATTAATTTAAGGTATCGTATTCAATAAGAAATAAAGTTTCGTTTTCTTTCTTCATTAAATAATTTTCTCGAGCAAATTTCTCTAGTTTTTCTGGGCTTTCAAGAGCCTCAATCATCTCTTTGTTTTTTGTGATTTCTTCTTCATAGAAATCAATAGAGTTTTGAAGTTCATCAATCTCTTTATTAAATTTCCTATGGTTTAGATAAGAATTTTCGTCAAAGAATAGCATCCAAATAGTGAAAATAATTAAAATCAAAACATACCTGTTTGCAAGAATTTTGAATGCTTTATGATTGTATATTTTTTTTAAGATTTTCATGTATACGTTTCTTGGTTTTCTTTTTGTAGAAAAGGTTGTATCAATTCCTTTTAAGAAGTTGGCGTAACTTTTAGGTCTAACAAATCTAATAATCTTTGTTGTTAAAAGTTAATTTTTTTCTATAAAAGTAGTGATGAGATAGTGTTCTTTTTACAATGTTATAATTAGAAGGTTTCAAAAATATTTAGGTGTTTTTTGAGTACTCCTGAAGGGGTGTTCTTAGTTTCGTCGAAAATACGCGTATCTCCAAATAAAATAAAACTATCTCTGGCTCTCGAAACAGCTACATTTAACATGTTCGGTTTGTTATCTTTGTCAAAAAACAAGGTTCCTTCATCGTTGTTGCTATAAACAGAGCTGAATAGTACGATGTTTCGTTCCGCACCTTGCAAAGCATGTACGGTTCCTAGTTTTATATTATTTATTTTAAAACCGGCATTGGTAAGTGCTTTTGAGAGTTCTGATTTTTGACTGGTAAAAGGTGTAATAATACCTAAAACACTCTCTATAGATTCTACATTATAAGAATTTTGAATATTTTCTTTGTTTTTGTTTAACCATGAAATGATAGAGGTTACTTCGTTTAAGTTTCGTCTACTATTAAAACTTCGTTCGCTAAGCCCTTCAATATGATAGGCTATCATAGACGGGAAAAGTTGGTCTTTTCGAGCTTTTCCTTTCATGGGTTTTAATATACCTTCATAAGCAAGTTCGTTACAAAAACCAATAATTTCATCATTACATCTTCTGTGTTCTAGTAGTAATAAACCATTTTCTTTTCCTGATGTTGTTGGTGTTTCAAATTCACAGGCATTTTGTGCCATTTTCATAATACTTCCACTAGAAGCTAAAAAACCAAGTGTATTTAAATGGTTACTTTGAGTGGGAGATGTGATAATATTTTCATTCGTAAGATTCCCTAAATCTATTTTAGAGGGAATGGACCAAATAGGTTCAATTTGTTTTAAGTCGCCTACAACAATGGCTTTTTGAGCTAAAGAAAACAAAGGAATACTTACTTCAGGGGTAACTTGTCCGGCTTCATCAATAATTAACAGATCTAAGAAGTTGTATAAAGGCAAGTATTCAAAAATGGGGTTTCCTTCTTCATTTTCTCCTTGGAACTGACTGTATACAAAATGAGTTGGAGCCATATAAAAAGTGGCTACAAAGCAAGGGGTAAGCATGGCTCTTCGTTTCCATTTTGCCATAATTGCTTTTTCTCCAGTTCCTTTTTCTGTATTGTTTTCAAGTACTTCTTCGGTTTCTAAAAGCCATCGAGCTTCCCAATAATGAGTGGCTAGTAGAAAAGCTTTATGACGTAGGGAAGTATCTATTTCGTCATAAAAATATTGATGTGTTTTATCATCATTTTCTAGTTTTCTGTATTCGAAATCCCACATTTGTTCTTCAGAAACAAAAGGATAGCCTTCAATGTTATTTTGAAGTTTCCAGTCATTTAACTTTAAGTTGGAAGTAAGCGCAAGGTTTACATCAGCAAGACAATTTTTGTATAAAAGAAAGCGCTTTTTTATTGTCTGAAACAGCAATTTCTTCAGTTTTAAAAAAATGCTCAGGATTAGGAGTATCTTCTAAATTAGAAAGAGTATTGATTTTAAAATAACGATGTATTTGGTTGATGAAGTCTACATCTTTAGAGTGTGATTTTATTTCGGTAAGAATAGTTCTCCACTTTCTTAATTTCGATATTTGGATGCTATCCTTTTGAATATGGTCCTTTTTATGAAGCAGTATTTTATTTACATTTTCAATGGAGTTTATATAGTTTTTTGAAATGTTTACACTATTGATAAGCTTGTCTTCTATCAATGCGATTTCTTCTTGTAAATGAGCACAAGCATCGTCTAAAGATTGGGCTTCAAAACCAAAATATTCGCGGTATTTTTCAAAGAAGTAATCTTCTGCTTCAAATAAATATTGATCGTTTTCTAAGTCGCACAAAGTACCTTCATGACCAAATAGGTTTCCTTTTAAAAAGTTGATGTTTTTTAAAGATTTTTCACTTTTGGAATTGGAAGGTAAATAGGTAGCATATCCATTAAAGTTTGGAATCCAACGTTCAGAAAGGTTTTCTATAGTACTTACGGAGTTGATAAAACTGTCAATAATATTGGTAACCGCTTGGTTATTGGTAGAACAGGCAACAATAACAGGAGCTTCTTCTCCCTTAATGGCAGCTTTAACAAATTCTGTAGCAACTAAACTTTGTAATAATGTAGTTTTTCCTGTTCCAGGAGGTCCGTTTACAGCAGTAATAGCATTTTTTTCGGCTGTTAAATGGGAAAGCAGTGTTTTACGTTGGCTAATGGATAAAGGAAATTCGTTAGACATTTGCCCTAAATGCAGGTGGTTGTAATTTAAAAAACCGTGATCTGTAATGGCAGCTTTTCGTTCTCGATCAACAGGGGTTGTGAGTTTGGAAATTAAAGGAAAATCTTCGGTTTCATTAAGAATATTTTGATAAAGGAATAAGATGCTTTTTGCTGTAGAAATTTTTGAACTAGTGGCAAAATAAGTAACCTTATGGTTGGTAATATATCCTTCTGCACGGTAATTGTAAAGGTTGGTATAAGCTATTTTGGAAAAAACTTCGTTTATATAATCCCAATATTTATTCCATTCTAGTTCTTCATTTTCTATTTCAGGTTGTTCAATATCTCGAGCAAGTGTAACGATGTCCATAGAAGAAAAAATAAAACCATTACCAGTATCGGCAATAGGGTCTAAATAGTTTCTAACAATAACAGGAAATAATTCTTTAGGGACAGATAGTTGCCCAGAGCGATTTACTTTTGCTTTTACCCAAAAAGGGTGGATTACTTTTTGCTTGTAGTCGGGATTGTTGGTTTGGTATTCTAATTGAAAGGGAGCTATTGTTAGTTCTGTTTCGGTGACTTTATGCCATTTTGGACTGTCTTTTTTGACTCCTTTTAGTCTGTTAATTCTTCGCTCTTCAGCGTCTAGCATGTCAGCTGCATTTTTTGAGCTAATTGTAGCAGCTCCTAAATCACAGGTGTTTTGATGGAATAAGTTTTTAATTCTGGAAGTATCTACAGCTAAGTTCTCACTATCTGATAGACTGTTTTTGTAGTAGCTTAACCAGTTTTTTACGTTATTCATTGTTGTTTAGGTATTCGAATTAACAGAGTTGTTTTATGGAGATCGGAGGGCGAATATAGACTTTTAGAGCTTCTTTTTTGGTATAGAAAAGCTTAAAGTTTTTAACTGTTAATTTCTTTTTTAGAGGAGAGAGAAAAAGAAGCCCCTTTCTGATCTCTTACAGAAAGGGGCTTCAAATATGAATAGATTTTGAGTTTTATAACTCAAAAGCAGTTTTTACTTTTTCAACATAATCTAGTTTTTCCCAAGTAAAAGTTTCGACTTCTTTTTCTACCGTTTCACCGCTAGGAGAAGTGTAACGAACCGTTTTAACTTCAGGAGTTCTTCCCATATGTCCATAAGCAGCCGTTTCTAAATAAATAGGATTTCTAAGTTTTAGCCTCTCTTCAATAGCAATAGGGCGCATGTCAAAGATTGTACTTACTTTGGAAGCAATTTCACCGTCTGTAAGGTCTACTTTTGAAGTACCATAAGTATCTATAAATATTCCCATAGGTTCTACAACACCAATAGCGTAAGAAACTTGTACTAAAATTTCATCTGCCAATCCAGCAGCTACCAAGTTTTTAGCAATATGACGGGTTGCATAAGCAGCAGATCTATCTACTTTACTAGGGTCTTTACCACTAAAAGCACCACCACCGTGAGCACCTTTACCTCCGTAAGTATCCACAATAATTTTTCTTCCAGTTAATCCAGCATCTCCATGAGGACCTCCAATAACGAATTTTCCTGTAGGGTTTATGTGGAACTTGATATCGTCACCAAACAAAGCTTGTATTTCTGGTTTTAAGCCTGCTTTTACACGAGGGATTAAAATGTTAATAATATCCGCTTTAATTTTGGATAACATTTTAACATCATCAGCATCAAAATCATCATGTTGTGTAGAAATAACAATTGCTTCAATTCTTTCTGGCTTGTTGTCGTCAGAATATTGAATTGTTACTTGACTTTTAGCATCTGGACGTAAGTAAGGAATCTCTTTTTCTTCTCTACGTAAAGCCGCCAATTCTTTTAACAATCTATGAGAAAGCTCTAAAGCTAAAGGCATAAAATTGTCTGTTTCATTAGTGGCGTACCCAAACATCATTCCTTGGTCACCAGCACCTTGTTCTTCTTTTGTAGCCCTGTCTACACCACGGTTAATATCATCAGATTGTTCGTGAATGGCAGATAATACACCACAAGAATTTCCATCAAATTGATATTCTCCTTTTGTGTATCCAATTTTATTAATTGTTTCTCTAGCTATTTTTTGAACGTCTAAATACGTAGATGATTTTACTTCACCGGCTAGTACAACCTGTCCTGTTGTAACTAAAGTTTCACATGCTACTTTTGATTCAGGATCAAAAGCCATAAAGTTATCGATTAAAGCGTCTGATATTTGATCAGCAATTTTATCTGGGTGTCCTTCTGAAACAGATTCAGATGTAAATAAATATGACATTGTATTAAATTTTTCAGTTTGTCGGAAAGAAACAGAAAAATTACCACGAAAAACTAAAGAAGTAGTGTTGAATTACTGCTTTAGCTCTTTTTTAACGAGGTGGCAATCAGTCAAATCTTTCCTCAATAATTTATAGGGGCAAATTTATAAAAAAGAAATGAATATTTGCAGAATCTAAAATTCTTTCTACATTTGTTCGTAGAAAATAAAACAATGAAAAAATTTAACAATACAATGATGGCTTCAATAATGTGCGGAACAAGTTCTGTAGAGGATGCTATTGTGTAAAGTTAAGCAATACATAAAGTAAAAGCCTCTATAGAATTTCTATAGAGGCTTTTTTTATATTCAAAATTTAAATTATCAAAAATAACATTATGAGTACACAAAACATTTCAACACAAGCGTTGCATGCAGGGCATGAAACAACGGAAACAGGAGGAACGAGAGCAGTACCAATTTATCAAACATCATCTTATGTTTTTGATCATACAGATCATGCAGCTAATTTATTTTCTTTAAAAGAATTAGGGTTTATTTATACACGATTGAACAATCCAACAAATGATATTTTACAAAAGCGTTTGGCTGCTATAGAAGGTGGGGTTGGAGCTGTAGTTTTTGCTTCAGGAACATCTGCAATAGCAACAGGGTTGATGACTTTATTAAGAGCAGGAGATCATATTGTTGCATCGAGTAGTTTGTATGGAGGTACTTATACATTGTTAAATGTAACTTTACCAAGATTAGGAATTACAACTACGTTTGTAGATGCGTCAAAGCCAGAAGAGTTTAAAGCAGCCGTACAAGATAATACCAGAGCTTTCTTTGTAGAATCATTAGGAAACCCAAAACTAGATGTATTGGATTTAGAAGCAATTTCTGAAGAAGCAAAAGCAGCACAAGTTCCTTTTATAGTAGATAATACAGTAGCTACTCCAGGGCTATTAAACCCAATTAAACACGGAGCTAACTTGGTAATTCACTCATTGACTAAATATATTGGCGGACAAGGAAACTCATTGGGAGGTGCTATTATTGATGCAGGAACTTTTGATTGGACAAACGGTAAATTTCCAGAATTCACAGAACCTTCTGCAGGGTACCACGGATTGGTGTATAGTGAAGCTTTAGGAGCAGCAGCATTTACATTTAAGTTGATATTAGAAGGTTTGCGTGATTTTGGTGGTGCATTAAGTCCATTCAATGCATTTCAAATTATTCAAGGGTTAGAAACATTGCCAGTAAGAATTAAGCAACACAGTGAAAATGCTTTAGAATTGGCAAAATGGTTAGAGTCAAGAGACGAGGTTGCTTGGGTAAATTATCCAGGTTTAGAAAGCAGTAAGTACAATACATTGGCTAAAAAATATTTGCCAAAGGGGCAAAGTGGATTGGTTACTTTTGGAGTAAAAGGAGGTTTTGAAGCAGCTAAGAAATTAACAGATGCTACAGAAATATTTTCATTACTAGCAAATATTGGAGATACAAAATCATTGATTATTCACCCAGCAAGTACTACACATCAGCAATTAACTGTTGAAGAGCAAGCAGGAGCTGGAGTAACGCAAGATTTGATACGTTTGTCTGTAGGTTTAGAATCTGTAGAAGATTTAAAAGCCGATTTAGAAAACGCATTTAAGTCATTATAATATCTAAAAGCCAATGATCTATTGCCTAAAACTTTAGATTGTTGGCTTTTAACTACCAAAATAATACAAGTAGAAAGGTGGTTGGTATTCAAATAATTTATATTTTTGCAACCGAGTTCATATATTTATTGAAATTGTTATCAAGAAAGGCAGAGGGATTAGACCCATGGAAGCCTTAGCAACCCTTTATTCTTTTGTAAAGAAGGTGCTAAATTCTACCTAAAAGTTATTTACAACTTCGGATAGATAACCCACGTATTATCAGATTCTTGTACCTTAATTTATAACAGTTTTAATCCTTTAGAAGGCTAAAAAGTATGTCAATTAAATAAAAAAGAAACCCTTGAATAGTACGTTAAAATATCATTCTATAGAAAATTTCACTACCGAAACAGGTGTGGTTTATGACGAAATTGAACTTTCATACGAAGTCTTTGGTCAAGAGCTGCATACAGCACCTATTATTTTGGTAAATCATGCTTTGACAGGGAATTCTGATATTGCTAGTCCACATTCAGGATGGTGGAAAGGAATTATTTCTGAAGGAAATTTAATAGATACTAATAAATATACAGTTATAGGGTTTAACATACCTGGAAACGGATATGATAAGAAACCAGACAACCTTATAGAGAATTATAAAGATTTTACGGCACGTGATGTTGGAAAGCTTTTTGGATTGGCATTGAAAGGTTTGGAAATTGAAAAATTGTTTGCTATTGTGGGAGGTTCTTTAGGAGGAGGAATTGCTTGGGAAATGGCAGTCTCTTTTCCTGATTTAGCAGAACATCTAGTATCCATAGCTTCCGATTGGAAAGCGGCAGATTGGATTTTAGCACACAATAAAGTACAAGAGCAAATTTTGTTAAACTCAAGAAAACCTGTTCACGATGCACGTATGATGGCAATGTTGTTTTATAGAACAGCGGCTTCGTTTAGAGAAAAATTTCATAGAAGTATCAACGAAGATTTAGGAATTTCAAATGTAGAAAGTTGGTTGTTGCACCATGGGTATAAGTTAGAAACAAGGTTTCATTTAAAAGCTTATAAAATGGTAAATAACTTGCTAAGTACTTTAGATATAACAAGAGATAGAGGGACATTTGAAGATGTAGCTCCATTAATCAAAGCAAAAATCACCCAAATAGGAATAGATTCTGATTTCTTTTTTGTGCCAGAGGAAAATAGAGAAACAAAAGAGCGATTAGATAATCTACAAATTAAGAGTGTTTATAAAGAGTTGAATTCAATTCACGGACACGATGGGTTTTTGGTTGAAGATGAACAATTGAAAGAATTATTGAAAGATATATTTTAACAAACTGTATGCAAGCATAAAACACGAACGGACAAACGTGATTTTACAAAATACAGTTGAACAAACAACAAAATGAAAGTATTAAAATTCGGAGGAAAATCATTAGCAAACGGTAAAGGTTTTAGCAGTGTATTAGAAATAATTAGTGCTAAGAAAAAAGCGAATGAAGCTATTGTAGTAACGCTATCAGCAAGAGGAACTACAACAAATGATTTGGAACGTTTGTTAGATAAAGCAAAGAAAAACACTTCTTATAAACAAGTATTTGAAGAGTTTAAAGCTTATCAGTTACAGCCGAAACCAGATATGGATTACACTGAAGAGTTTTCATTTTTAGAGAAAATATTTGAAGGAGTAAACTTATTGGGAGATTACAGTCCAAAAATTAAAGATTTGGTACTTGCCCAAGGAGAGTTATTGTCTATAAAATTAGTAGCAAGTTTGTTAGAAGAGCAAGGAGTGTCGACAACTATTGTCGACTCTAGAACTTTATTAAAAACAGACGATACATTTGGAAATGCAGAACTGCAAGAGGATCTTTCAAAACACAATGTTGTAGAATTTTTTAAACAAGCAGATACAAAGAATACAGTACACCTAGTAACAGGTTTTATAGCTTCTAGCTTAGAAAATGAAACGACTACTTTAGGAAGAAATGGAAGTAATTATTCAGCAGCATTGTTGGCAAATTATTTAGGAGCAGAAGAATTGCAAAATTATACACATGTAGATGGTATTTATACAGCAAATCCAGAACTGGTGTCTAATGCAAAAAAAATAGAAAATTTATCGTTTAAAGAAGCAAACGATTTGGCAAATTTTGGCGCACATATATTAAATGCCAAAGCAATGATTCCTTTGGTAGAAAAAAATATACCATTACGCATTTTAAATACATTTGAACCTAATAATGCAGGTACATTAATTACAAATGAACACGCTTCTAAAGACGGAATAAAGGCTATTTCGGTTTTAGAAAATATGGCGCTGATTAACTTAGAAGGAAAAGGCTTGCTAGGAAAAGTAGGAGTTGATGCTCGTGTATTTACAGCTTTGAGTAAAGAAAATATTAGTGTTAGTATTATTTCACAAGGATCTTCTGAAAGAGGAATTAGTTTTGTGGTTTCTGCTACACAAGCAAGAAAAGCAAGAGAAGCATTGGCAAATGAATTCAATTTAGACTTTTTAACTAAAGATGTTACTAAAATTGAAATTAGAAACAATGTTTCTGTAGTGTCTACTTTAGGAAAAACCTTGGCATCGTTCAATAGTTCTTACAGTGCATTGATACGTAATAGTATTGAGCCAATTTTGATAAACAATACCGTTGCAGGTAGAAATGTATGTTTGGTAGTAGATAATGGAGATTTACACAAAGCGGTAAACGTAATTCACGGTGAAATTTTTGGAATATCTAAAACCATTAACATTGCTATTTTTGGTGTTGGTTTGGTAGGGGGAACTCTGGTAGATCAGGTATTGGAAAGCAAGGCTAAGATATTAAAGAGAAAAGGAGTAGACTTGAATATTTTTGCAGTAGCCAATTCTAAAAAGGTTTTGTTAAATACTTCTGGAATTCAACAAAACTGGAAAGAAGTTTTGAATGCTGAAGGTACAGTTTGTTCGGTAGAAGAGGTGATAGAATTTGCACATAAAAATCATTTAGAAAACCTAATAGCTGTAGATAATACGGCAAATGCAGCTTTTGTAGAGAATTATATTCCGTTTGTAGAAAGTGGATTCAATTTAGTTTCATCAAATAAAATAGGGAATACTATTTCTTATGATTTTTATGAAGAATTAAGAAATAAACTAAAGCAAAATAAAAAGAGTTACTTGTACGAAACCAATGTAGGAGCAGGACTTCCTTTAATTGATACAATACGAGTATTACACCACTCAGGAGAAAATATTACACGTATCAAAGGAGTGTTTTCGGGAACATTGAGTTACTTGTTTAATAATTTTTCTGCAAATGAAGATCAATTTAGTACGGTTCTTCAAGATGCGATTGATAAAGGATTTACAGAACCAGATCCTCGTGAAGATTTGAATGGAAATGATGTAGGAAGAAAGTTATTGATATTAGCACGAGAATTGGATTTAAAAAATGAATTTTCAGATGTTCAAATACACAATTTAATTCCTGAAAGTTTAAGAGGAGGAGATACAGTTGAGTTTTTAGAAAGCTTAGAGCAATTTGATCCTGTGTATAAAGAAGCAAAAGAAAACCAAGAATCAGGAAACGTATTGCGTTATATAGGAGAATTACATGGAGATTTGTCTTCAGAAAAAGGAACTCTAGAAGTGAAGTTGGTGTCTGTATCTAGCGATTCAGCTTTGGGGCAAGTAAAAGGAGCAGATTCTATTTTTGAAATTTATACGGAATCTTACGGAGAGCAGCCAATTGTAATTCAAGGAGCAGGAGCAGGAGCGCATGTAACAGCACGTGGAGTTTTTGGAGATATATTAAGATTGTCTGAAGGAGGACTTTAAAAGAATAAAAGTAAAGTTTGATAAATACGTTGTTGGAGTAGAGATTAGAAAAAGTTTATCAAACCAAAGATTAAAAATACACATTGAGTTTTTGAAATATAAAATTCAATAATTGAGTATATACACAATGGAAAAAAAGCATTTCGAAACAGAAGCTGTAAGAACACAGTCAGAAAGAACACAATTTAAAGAACACTCAACACCATTATATTTAACTTCAGGTTTTGTATTTGATGATGCTGAGGAGATGCGTGCTTCTTTTGCTGAAGAAAAACAGCGCGATTTATATAGTAGATATAGCAACCCAAATACATCTGAATTTGTAGAGAAAATCTGTAAGATGGAAGGGGCAGAAGATGGTTTTGCCTTTGCTTCAGGTATGGCAGCTATTTATTCTACATTTGCAGCTTTGTTAAGCTCAGGAGATCATATTGTATCTGCAAGATCTGTTTTTGGAGCTACACACGGATTGTTTACAAAATATTTTCCTAAATGGGGAATTGAAACTACGTATTTTGGAGTGAATGAGGTAGACTCTGTAGAAAGTTTAATTCAGCCGAATACAAAATTTATTTACGCAGAAACACCAACCAATCCAGGAGTAGATGTACTGGATTTAGAAAAGTTGAGCGCCATTGCTAAAAAGCACAATGTATTGTTGATTATAGACAATTGTTTTGCTACGCCTTATTTGCAACAACCTATTAAGTTTGGAGCTGATTTGGTAATTCATTCAGCAACAAAACTGATAGACGGACAAGGAAGAGTTTTAGGTGGTATTACGGTGGGTTCGAAAGAATTGATTCGTGAAATTTATTTGTTTTCAAGGCTAACAGGACCGGCTTTATCTCCGTTCAATGCTTGGGTGTTGTCAAAAAGTTTAGAGACCTTGGCTGTACGTTGTGATAAACAATGCGACAATGCCTTAAAGTTGGCTGAATTCTTAGAAGAGCATCCAAAAGTAAAATGGGTAAAATATCCATTTTTAAAATCACATCCACAGTATGAGATAGCTATCAAACAAATGAAGTTAGGGGGTACTATTGTAGCTTTTGAAGTAGAAGGAGGAGTAGCAGGAGGAAAAACATTTTTTGACACTATTAAAATGTGTTCACTTTCAGCAAATTTAGGAGATACTAGAACTATTGTAACACACCCAGCATCTACAACACATGCTAAATTAGAAAAAGAAGACAAAGAAGCTGTCGGTATTTTAGACGGTACAGTCCGTTGTTCTTTGGGACTAGAACATATAGAGGATATTATTGCTGACATTAATCAAGCATTGGAAGCAATATAGATTTTAATTAAATACTTTTCATAGCTTTTTAAAGTTATGAAGGAGAATAAAAAAAAGGTTATGAAAAGGATACTAATTTTAGTACTAGTTTTAAGTTTCTTTAAAGTAGGTGCTCAACAAGATGTTTTGGGAGTTTCTTTTGATGCGGGGGTTTCTAGAATTAAAGATGCGTTTTCAATAGGCGATGAAAAAATAGGATATTCAGGTAATATAGGAGTTTATTATGATAGGTACTTCAATTCAAAATCTTTAATAGAAATAGAGTTATTGTATACTTTACTTACTTCTAACAGTACTTTTATGAGAGAAGTATTTGGTGGTAGTGGTTCTGAAGAAGGGGTTTTCGAAGAGAGCTATCAATTAAGAGGATACTATGTTTCTGTGCCTATTAGCTATGGAATAGAACACAATGATTTTATATATACTTTAGGAGGACAAGCTTCTATAAATATTAATAATTTTGTAGAATTAGAGTCAGAGGCTTATCCAGATTTTGATGGAACGATAGAGGTTGATAGGTATCAAAAAATAGATTTTGGAGTGAGGGCCTCTGTTCAAAAAATACTAGACAACGGGTTTGTTTTAAGTTTGAAGTATTACCATGGTTTAGTGAATATGACAGATGGAGAAGGGAGCTATTCACAAGGAATTCATATTAAAAATAGGCAATTGACATTGGGTGTTAAATATGAGTTTTATAGAAGGTTGTTCTAGTAGGTTTTAAGTATTGATATTAAAAATTCTTGTTCTACACGATACTTCGATTAAGAGAGTTGTTAAAAAAAACTTTAACATTTAGCCAATTATAAAAATGTTATTTTTGTAAATATGAAACCAGTTTTTTCAATTTTGATAACCCTTGCTTTTTTGTTGCAAACATTTGCAACAGCTATTGCAATGCCTGTAAATCAGGTGCAGCAAATTGAAGAAACGAAAGAGCATACTTGCTGTGTGTTAAAGGAGGTTTCAGGAAAAGATATTAAAGAGACTTCAAAAAAGAACTGCTGTGCAGGAGATAGTAAGTTGTCATGTTGTGCAATTGTTTATTCGTTAGAGCCTGTAGCGGAAAATTTTGAAATGCTGGAGTTGTGTTTTGTAGAGAAAACACAATTTGGTTATATGATGACAAATTCAGAATATTTAAACTCCTTTTTTCATCCACCTCGGATAGTTTAATTTTTATAGAAATGGTTTTGCTGTGCCTTTTGTTTTTGTAGTTGAAACTGCAAAAGCTTCTTTCAGCACTCAATACTTATTTAAAAATTAAAATATAAAAAAATGAAAAATTTATTAAGAGCTACGGTATTTGCTGTGGTATTAGGAGGAACAAGTGTATTTGCATTCAATACAATAGAAACAAAAGACTGTGTTTGTAAATCAGAAACCTGTCAAGAAAGTTGTAAAAAAAGTTGTAAAAAAAGTTGCGAAGGTGACTGTGAGACAGAATGTAAAAGTGCTTGTGAAGAGAAATGTAAGCATTAAATTTTAAAGAAAAGCGCTGTGTTTTACAGCGCTTTTTGCTTTTTTATTTTTACCTTCGTTTTATGCTTTCAAAGAAAACAAAATACGGAATAAAAGCCTTAACTTTTTTGGCGAAAAGGGATGAAAACTGCCCGGTACAAATATCTGAAATTTCAAAATCAGAGAATATATCACACAAATTTTTAGAGAGTATTTTATTGACCCTTCGTAAATCTGGAGTACTTGGATCTAAAAAAGGAAAAGGAGGAGGTTATTATCTGCGTAAAGAGCCTACGGAAGTTCAAATGACAGAGGTTATACGTATTTTAGAAGGCCCTATTGCAATGGTACCTTGTGTAAGCTTGAATTTTTATGAAAAATGTGACGATTGTCCAGACGAGAATGCTTGTAGTGTTCATAAACTAATGATTCAAGTAAGAGATAATACTCTAAAAGTTTTAAAGAATACAACTTTAGCAGATCTTACAAATTAATTTTTAAAAACTTTAAAAAAAGTAAAACCTACTGAATAACTAGGGTTTGTTGAGTTTCTTATTGTTTTTAAGCCTTTAGCAGATATTTAATTTAAGAAAATCTTTGTCAAATTGTAAGGATATCTGTATCTTTGCGTACCAATTTTAAAAACCTATTAATTCTATAGGGTATTAGAAAAGGTTAAAACAGTTTAAGAAAAATGATATTAGATCGACTTCATAAAAACAAAGAGAACCAAAGTTATAAGCAATCGGTAGCTTCAGATAAGCCTATTCGTAGTATTGTAAAAGCGTTTAGCTGGAGAGTTTTAGGAACTGTAGATACGCTAATTGTTTCTTTGTTTATTACAGGAGAAGTGAAAACAGCTTCTGCAATTGCGGGGGTTGATTTTGTAACAAAAATGATTTTATACTTTTTTCACGAAAGAGTTTGGAACACAATTAAATGGGGAAGATAATGAGTACACTTTACACAGAAGCACAGCTTCAAGAAATCAACGATTCTTTAAGAGGAAAAACACCTCAAGAAATTGTAGCATGGGCATTAGAGCTAGCTAAAAAACCTTTGATAACAACAAATTTTCGTCCGTACGAAGGTTCAATATTGCATTTGGCAACAACTCAAAAAGAAGATTTGAAAGTGATTTGGTGTGATACAGGATACAATACACCTAATACCTACCGTCATGCAGAAGAGTTGATTGAAAATTTAAAATTAAACATACATTTGTATGTGCCACAACAAACGGCATCGCATAGAGATGTAGTAATGGGAATCCCTCAAATTGAAGACCCAATGCATAAAGTGTTTACAGAACAGGTGAAATTAGAGCCGTTTAAAAGAGCAATGGGTGAGCATCAGCCAGACCTTTGGTTTACGAACTTAAGAAAAGGGCAAACAGCTTTTAGAGACAGTATAGATATTGTTTCTCAAGGAGCAGATGGAGTATTAAAAGTAAGCCCTTTCTACGATTGGACAGATGAGCAGTTAGATGCTTATAATGAAGAAAATGGAATTCCAAATGAGTTTAAATACTTCGACCCAACAAAAGTATTAGGAAATAGAGAGTGTGGATTACACGCTTAATAAAAAATAATAAAACCCTGAGCTTGTCGAAGGGAAAACGATAAACAATATAAAATGAGTACAATATTAAATACAAACGCTTTAGAAAACGAAGCCATCTATATTATGAGAGAGGTTGCGGCACAGTTTGAAAAACCAGTGTTGTTGTTTTCAGGAGGAAAAGATTCTATTACCTTGGTAAGATTGGCGCAAAAAGCCTTTTACCCAGCAAAAATACCTTTTCCATTTTTACACGTAGATACTGGGCACAACTTTCCAGAAACTATTGAGTTTAGAGACCGTTTGTGTAAAGAACTAGGAGTAGAGTTAATAGTCCGTAATGTACAAGATAATATAGACTCAGGAAAAGTACAAGAAGAATCTGGAAAATATGCAAGTAGAAATATGTTGCAAACAGAAACTTTGTTAGATGCTATTGAAGAGTTTGGATTTGATGCAGCAATTGGAGGGGCACGAAGAGATGAAGAAAAAGCAAGAGCCAAAGAACGTATCTTTTCTGTAAGAGATGATTTTGGAGGGTGGGATGAAAAAAACCAACGTCCAGAATTATTCGATATGTTGAATGGAAAAATTGATTTAGGTCAAAATGTACGTGTATTTCCAATTTCTAACTGGACAGAATTAGATGTATGGTCTTATATAGAAAAAGAAAATATAGAAATACCATCGATCTATTTTGCACACAAGCGTAAAACATTTGTAAGAGACGGAATGATCTGGTCTGCTGAAGACGATGTGGTTTATAGAGAAGAAGACGAAATTGTAGAAGAACGTATGGTACGTTTTAGAACAGTAGGAGATATGAGTTGTACTGCAGCAGTATTATCAGAAGCTGTAGATATTGCAAAAGTAGTAGAAGAAATTAGAGATTCATCTATTTCTGAAAGAGGAGCGCGTATTGACGACAAACGTTCAGAAGCAGCAATGGAAAAACGTAAACAACAAGGATACTTTTAAGAAGTACTGAATAGGTTTATACAAAATAGAGTCAAAAACAAATACAAAAAGTATACGTAGAAAAGTGGAAAGCTTGCTACAGATTACTTAATACGATATAAAAAATGGAAGTTTTAAAAATAGCAACAGCAGGAAGTGTAGACGATGGGAAGAGTACTCTTATCGGACGTATTTTATACGATACAAAATCATTGACTGATGACAAGTTAGAAGCAATAGAACGTAGTAGTAAACAAAAAGGGTTTGATTATTTAGATTTCTCTTTGGCTACAGATGGTTTGGTTGCAGAAAGAGAGCAAGGAATTACTATTGATGTAGCACATATTTACTTTTCAACAGCAAATAAAAGTTACATTATAGCAGATACACCAGGACATGTTGAGTATACACGAAACATGGTAACAGGAGCTTCAACATCACAAGCAGCCATTATTTTAGTAGATGCTAGAAAAGGGGTGATAGAGCAAACATACCGTCACTTTTTTATCAATAACCTATTAAAAGTAAAGGACATTGTTGTAGCAGTAAATAAAATGGATTTGGTAGATTTTTCTGAAGAAAAGTTCAACGCCATTAAAGAAGAAATTACAGCATTAGCAGCAAAGTCAGATTACAAAGGACAAAACATTACATTTATTCCAGTAAGTGCTTTAAAAGGAGACAATGTTGTAAACAAATCAGACAGAACACCTTGGTATAGTGGTGAAACAATGTTAGAGCATTTAGAAGCTTTAGATGCACAAGATGTATATGAAGTGTCAACAGCACGTTTGCCGATACAAACAGTAATAAGACCTAAAACAGAAGAATTTCATGACTTTAGAGGATATGCAGGGAAATTGTATGGAGGGTCTTTAAGTGTTGGAGATGAGGTAACTGTATTGCCATCAAAAACATCATCAAAAGTAAAAGAGATTTTCTTTTTCGATCAAAAATTTGAAAAAGCAGAAAGAGGGTCGTCTATCAATGTAACTTTAGAAGATGATATCAATATTTCAAGAGGAGATCTTTTGGTGAAATCATCAGAACTACCTAAAGAAACAAAACAAATAGATGCAAAAGTTTGTTGGATGGATGCTAAGAATTTAGTGCCAGGAACAAAATATTTAATCCAACACGGAGCAAATAGAGTGGTTGCAAAAATAGGAGATGTACAAAAAGTAATCAAAACAGATTTTTCTGGAGAAGATACAAGTGCAGGTAAATTAACAATCAACGAAATAGGACTGGTAAGTATCAAATTGGCAAAACCATTGTTTTACGATGCCTATGCAGATAACAAAGCAAATGGAGCATTTATTTTAATAGATGCACAAACAAACAATACCTCAGGAGTAGGATTTATACAATAAAAGAGTCAAAAGTCGGAAAGTTGAAAGTCAGAAAGAAAGGCTTTAGATTTTAGGCTAGGGACTTTAAAACTTAATTAAAGATGCAAAGTTTTAGATCAGAAATAGAAAACCCAATCGTAGAAAAAGATATCATCGATTTGGCAGATAAAATTCAATTGTTCCATGAAGGAAGAATTGATGAAGAAAAATTTAGAAGCTTACGTTTGGCACGTGGAGTTTATGGACAGCGCCAGTTTGGAGTACAAATGATCCGTATCAAATTACCATATGGTAAAGTAACAAGTGATCAATTGCACCGTATTGCAGATGTATCTGATGAATATTCAAGAGGACGTTTGCATATTACAACACGTCAAGATATTCAAATTCACTATGTAAGTTTAGATAGAACTCCAGAGTTGTGGGCAGAATTAGAAAAGAGTGATATTACATTACGAGAAGCATGTGGTAATGCAGTACGTAACGTAACAGCATCGGAAACAGCAGGAATTGATACAAACGAACCTTTTGATGTATCACCATATGCACATGCGGTATTTCAATTCTTTTTAAGAAACCCTATATGTCAAGAATTAGGACGTAAGTTCAAGGTTTCTTTCTCAGGAACAGATGATGATACAGCATTGAGTTTTATGCATGATATAGGATTTATTGCAAAAACAAAAGAAATTAATGGAGAAGAAGTTAGAGGATTTAAAGTAATGCTTGGAGGGGGGTTAGGATCTCAACCACGTTTTGCAGATGTAGCCTTTGATTTCTTAGAAACAGATAAGATTATTCCATACATGGAATCTATTTTGCGTGTATTTGATAGATATGGAGAACGTTCTAAAAGAGCAAAAGCACGTTTAAAATTCTTTATCAAAGACGTAGGATTAGAAGAGTTTAATAAAATTGTAGCTTTAGAAACAAAAGCGTTGTCAAACCAATCGGTAGCAATTTCTACAGAAGGTTTTGAAACTCCAGATGTATCAGGAATTACAGCACCAGAAGTAACAGTAGATCAAGCAGCTTTTGAAGCATGGAAAGCATCAAATGTAATCGCACAAAAGCAAGAAGGACTATTTGCTATTGGGGTAAAAGTTAACATAGGAGATTTTTACACAAAAGAAGCTAGAATATTAGCCGACTTGATAAAGAATTATGCAGGAGATGAATTGCGTTTAACATTACGTCAAAACATCTTAATCCGTCATGTACGTGAAGATTTATTACCATTCTTTTATCAAGAATTAGAAAAATTAGGAATGATAGATTTAGGATATGAATCTATTCAAGATGTAACAGCGTGTCCAGGAACAGATACTTGTAACTTAGGAATAGCATCATCAACAGGAATTGCTGATGAGTTAGGTAAAGTGTTAAGAGCAGAGTATCCTCAATTTGCAGATAATAAAGACTTGATGATTAAAATATCTGGATGTATGAATGCTTGTGGACAACACAATATGGCAAACATCGGGTACCAAGGAATGTCTGTGAAATCAGGAAAACTAGTAGCACCAGCCTTACAAATATTACTAGGAGGAGGAATTTTGGGAGACGGTCAAGGGCGTATTTCTGACAAGGTAATTAAGATACCAAGTAAAAGAGGTCCAGAATCATTAAGATTAATATTAAATGATTTTATTGAAAATGGAGGAGGAAAAGATTTCTTAGGGTACTATGTAGAAAAAGGAGAAAAATATTTCTACGATTTCTTAAAACCTTTGTCTGATGTAACAAACTTAGTAGATTCTGATTTTATTGATTGGGGGAACGAAGAAAAGTACGAAAAAGCAGTAGGAGTAGGAGAGTGTGCAGGTGTGGTAATAGATTTAATAGCTACGTTGTTGGTAGATAGTAAAGATAAAATTGGAAATGCTCAAGAATCTTTAAGCGATGGAAAATTATCAGATGCTATTTATTACTCTTATAGTTCAATTGTGAATACAGCGAAAGCTTTATTAACAGCAGAAGGAATTAAAACAAATACGCATAATAAAATTATTTCTGACTTTAACGAAACATTTGTAGCCTCAGGAAAGATAGAATTGGGTGTAGAGTTTGATAAGTTTATTTACCAAATAAACCAAAACGAACCATCAAAAGAATTTGCAGAAAGCTATATAAAGGATGCTGTTAAATTTTACGATTTAATAGAAGCATACAGAGCTAAAGAATTAGCAGAAGCTTAAGATATTTTGAATTAGGAGTTGTATTTTTGCAACTCCTAAATTCTAAGAATAAACAAAATGAATAACAAGCCTAAATTAACACTTGTTGGAGCTGGTCCAGGAGATCCAGAGCTAATTACTCTAAAAGGAGTAAAAGCCTTAGAGCAAGCAGACGTTGTTCTGTATGATGCTTTAGCCAATGAAGAACTTTTAAATTACGCACCCAATGCAGAGAAAATTTTTGTTGGAAAGCGTAAAGGAATGCATAAGTTTATTCAAGAAAAAATACAAGAATTAATTGTAGAACACGCTTTACAAGGTAAACATGTTGTTCGTTTAAAAGGAGGAGATCCGTTTATTTTTGGACGAGGAGCTGAAGAATTGAAGTTTGTTGTAGATAAAGGTATTGAAATAGATATTGTTCAAGGAGTTACTTCAGCAATAGCAGCACCTGCAAGTTTTGGAATCTCATTAACACAGAGAGGCGTAAATGAGAGTTTTAGAGTTATTACAGGAACAACATCAGATCTTGAATTAAGTGAAGATGTAGAAGCAGCAGCAAATTCTAACGTAACCATTGTGGTGTTGATGGGAATGAGTAAGCTAGAAAAAATAGTAAACACTTTTATAGCAAAAGGAAAAACAGAAATTCCAGTAGCTATTATTGAAAACGGGACAAAAAAAGAAGAACGTTTAGCAATAGGAAAGATCAATACTATTTTAAAGATAATAGATGAAAAAGGATTGACAAATCCATCGATCATTGTTATTGGAGAGACAGTAAAAGAAAGTGAAGTATTGTACAGTCAAATTTTGACTCAAAAAGGAAAAACATTGTAATGCAAAATCAACTGTATCCTATTTTCTTAAAAGTAACAGAACTTAATACATTAATTGTAGGAGGAGGGAATGTTGCATTAGAAAAACTAACTTTCTTATTAAAATCTAGTCCAGAAGCAAAGGTGCAAATGGTTTCTACTATGTTTAGAGAAGAAACAATTGCTCTAGCAAATAAACATGGTGTTGAAATGTTTGAGCAACCTTACGATGTTAGTTTTTTAAAAAATAAACACATTGTAATTGCAACTACTGATTTAGAAGAAGTAAACAAACAGGTACATACAGATTGTAAAGAGAGAAACATTTTAGTGAATTTGGCAGATAACCCACCCTATTGTGATTTTTATATGGGAGGTATTGTTACCAAAGGAAACGTTAAAATAGCAATTTCAACAAATGGGAAGTCGCCAACAATGGCAAAACGTTTAAGACAATTTTTTGAAGAAGTAATACCCGCAGACATCAATGAATTGGCAGAAAATTTAAACGAGTATAGAAAAACAATAAAAGGAGACTTTGAGCAAAAGGTAGAAGTATTGAATGAATTTACTAAAGGATTGGTCTCTAAGAAAAAATAATTGAATTAAAATAAGGCGAAATAGTATTTTATTACGATTTTTGCAAAACCAAAATAAATAAAAGAGTTACACGATGATTAAAACAGATATATTAATAATTGGAGCCGGACCAGTAGGAATGTTTGCCGTATTTGAAGCGGGATTATTAAAATTACGTTGTCACTTAATTGACGCTTTGGCAGAACCAGGAGGTCAATGTGCAGAAATTTATCCAAAGAAGCCTATTTATGATATCCCAGCTTATCCAGAAATTTTAGCAGGAGATTTGATTAAAAATTTGGCAGATCAAATTGCACCTTTTGAACCTACATATACTTTAGGAGAAAGAGCAGATACAATTGAAAAGTTAGACGATGGAACTTTCGTGGTAACAACAAATAAAGGAACAAAACACAATGCACCAACTGTATTTATAGCAGGAGGATTAGGGTCTTTTGAGCCACGTAAACCACCTATTAAAGAAATTGTAGACTTTGAAGATAAAGGAGTTGAGTATATTATCAAAGATCCAGAAATTTACAGAGGAAAACGTGTTGTGATTTCAGGAGGAGGAGATTCAGCATTAGACTGGTCTATCTTTTTAGCAGATGTAGCAGACGAAGTTTCTTTAGTACACAGAAGAAAAGATTTCCGTGGAGCATTAGATTCAGTAGAAAAAGTTGCTGAATTGGCAAAAGAAGGAAAGATCAATTTGATTACAGATGCAGAAGTAAAAGAAATTCACGGAGATGGAAAGGTCGAAGCTGTGAAGATTAAGCATAAAGCAGATGGAGATATCATAAAAGAATGTGATCACTTTATCCCTTTATTTGGATTATCACCTAAATTAGGACCTATTGCTGATTGGGGATTAGAAATTGAAAAGAATGCGATTGTTGTAAATAACGCGTTAGATTATGGTACTAACATTCCAGGAATCTTTGCAATAGGAGATGTAAATACGTATCCAGGTAAATTAAAGTTGATTTTAAGTGGTTTCCATGAAGCTACTATTGCAGTACAATTTGCATACAATATTATCAATCCAGGAAAAAGATATGTGATGAAGTATACTACAGTAAACGGAGTTACAGGATTTGATGGAGAGAAAAAAGAAGCTAAAAAAGCAGTTGTTAAAACAATAGACTAATTAGAGATGTCAGATATTAAAGTAAAAATTACAGACAGAGAAGGAGTGGTTCATGAATTAGATGCCCCTACAGATATGGGGATGAATATCATGGAATTGTGTAAAGCTTATGAGTTGCCTGTTGAAGGAACTTGTGGAGGAATGGCAATGTGTGCTTCTTGTCAATGCTATGTGAATTCTGATCATGAATTGCCAGAAAAAGGAGATGCAGAAGAGGATATGTTAGATCAAGCATTTTATGTTGAAGACAATAGCCGTTTGGGATGTCAATTACATATTACTCCAGAAATGGACGGTTTAGAAATTGAATTAGCTCCAGAAAGTGAAGTCTAGTTTTTATTGAAAAATACTTTATAAAAAGCTCTAACATATTATGTTAGAGCTTTTTTGTGTTAAAATATATTAATGACAGCTAAAAAAATGTTATATTGCATTCACATTTAACTTAACTTAATTAATAATGAAAAAAATAATATTTTTTGCAAGTCTAATCTTGCTTTTGGTATCGTGTAATGAAAATGAAGGAGTAGGAGAAACTGTATTTGAAAATCCATCTTGGATTGAAGGAGAGTGGGATAGTGATGATTTTGGAGAAAATACTTACGTTAAAACTACTTTTACGGTAGATAATATTGTTTTAGAAAAAAGACCTAGTTCAAATACGGTTGCTAAAACAGATTTTGCAGTACGATATGATTCGCACAAGCAAAATGTTTTGTTGAGTACAGATACAGAGTATGTCTTTTCTATAAAAGGGTTTACATATGCCTTTGTAAAAGTTGATGATAACACAATTAATTTTTATGAATCAGGAGTTTCTGTCGACGAATCAGGTAGTTTAGTAATAGAGGATAGTGCTACGCCAATTGTTTTAAATACATATTCATCAAATAGTATTCAAATAGGTTTAGCAAAAGAGAAGTTGTTTCTTGTAGAGAAAAGGATAAGAAGGACTACTGGAAAAATTGAAAAGCAAGAATCAAAAATAGAAAAGATTGATGTAAGATATGAGGAGGTTGCTGGTTTGATAGCAAAAGAATTGATTAAGAGTAAGATTAACGAAAATAAGATAAGGAATTTTTTAATTGAACAAGAAACTTTAAAAAGGACTCGCCTTAAGCATGTAGAAGAAATAGAGAAATTAGAAAAATATAAGACAAAGAAAGAAGAAGAGAAAGCTAAGTTAGAAGGAAGAATAGCTCGAATGGAAGCTTTGGAAAATCAAGAAGAATAGAAAATAAAAGATTATATAGGAATATATATTACAGAAGCACCTTAAATTTAAGGTGCTTTTTTTATGGAATTTTTTATAAAAGTAATATGGGAAATAAAAAATACAAATGGGGTGTTATAGGCTGTGGAAATGTAACCGAAGTTAAAAGTGGACCAGCTTATAGTTTGGTGAGTGATTTTGAGCTATATGCTGTTATGAGAAGGGATTTGGAAAAAGCAAAAAACTATGCCTTGAGACATGCAGTACCAAAATACTATGACAATGCAGATGAGTTGATAAACGATCCAGAAGTTAATGTAGTGTATATTGCAACGCCACCAGACAGTCATGCTTATTATGCCTTAAAGGTTGCAGAAGTAGGGAAGCCATGCTGTATAGAAAAACCAATGGCTCTGAATTATAAAGAGTGTGTTCAAATAGAATCAATATTTAGAAAAAAGAACATTCCTCTGTTTGTTGCTTATTATAGAAGGTCTCTACCTCGGTTTCAAAAAATAAAAGAATGGTTAGAAAAACTGGAAATTGGAGAGGTAAGAAATATTCACTGGTCTTATACAAGAACAGCAAGTTCTATAGATATGTCCAAAGCTTATAATTGGAGAACGGATAAAAAGATAGCTTATGGAGGTTATTTTGATGATTTGGCAAGTCATGGAATTGATTTGTTTGTGTATTTGTTAGGGAATATTGAAAAGGCAAACGGAGTTGCCGTAAATCAACAAGGTTTATATTCAGCAAAAGATGCAGTAACAGGAAATTGGTTGCATGCATCAGGTATTACGGGTTCAGGGTTTTGGAATTTTGGAGCTAATGAGAGAGAAGATGTTGTAACTATCTATGGAAGTAAAGGGAAAATTGTATTTTCAGTGTTTAAGGATGAGAGTATTGTATTGTATAAAGAAGGATGTGAAATTGAAGAGTTTTTTATAGAAAATCCAAAGCACATTCAACAGTATCATGTCCAAAATATGAGCAATCACTTAGCTAGAATAAGTGAGCATCCATCAACAGGAAAAACAGCAATGCATACCTCTTGGGTTTTAGATCAAATATTAGGTAAAAAAGATTAAAATAACGAGATGTAACTTTTATATAACAGCTGTTTCTTATTTCATAATATAGTATCTTTGCAGCCTTGAATGCAAAGAAAAGGAGTTGTATTTTTAAGAAATGTTTCTATAGAAAGGAGTCTTTAAAATATCGACTTAAAGGCTAATTCAAGAACATCTAAAAAATAATGAAATGGCAAATATTAGAGAAATATTAAAAGACAGAGTTCTTGTGCTAGATGGAGCAATGGGAACTATGTTACAAGCTTATAAGTTTACAGAAGAAGATTTTAGAGGTGAACAATTTAAAGATTGGAAACTTTCTGTAAAGGGGAATAATGATATGCTTTCAATAACCCAGCCAGAGGCAATTAAAGAAGTACATCGTAAATATTTTGCTGCAGGAGCAGATATTGTAGAAACCAATACGTTCTCTAGTACAACTATTGCTATGGCAGATTATGAAATGGAAGACTATGTTTACCAGTTAAATTTTGAATCAGCAAAAATAGCCAAAGAAGTAGCAGATGAGTTTACAACGGCAAATCCAGACAAACCTCGTTTTGTAGCAGGATCAATAGGACCTACTAATAAAACAGGATCTATGTCTCCAGATGTAAATGATCCAGGGTATAGGGCCATAACTTTTGATGAATTGCGTATTGCGTACAAGCAGCAGGCGGAGGCATTGTTAGATGGAGGGTCTGATATTTTATTGGTAGAAACTGTTTTTGATACATTAAATGCCAAAGCGGCATTGTTTGCTATTGAAGAAGTAAAAGACGAAAGAGGAATTGATATTCCAGTATTGTTAAGTGGAACAATTACAGATGCTAGTGGAAGGACTCTTTCAGGGCAAACAGCACAGGCATTTTTAATATCTGTTTCGCACGTTCCTTTGTTAACAGTAGGTTTAAACTGTGCATTAGGAGCCAATGCTCTGGTACCACACTTAGAAGCTATTTCTAACAATACAGAATTTGGAGTCTCAGCACATCCAAATGCAGGATTGCCAAATGCTTTTGGAGAATATGATGAAAGTCCAGAAGAAATGGCAGCACAGATAAAAGAGTATATGGATAAAAACTTGGTAAATATTGTAGGAGGTTGTTGTGGAACAACTCCAGGACATATTAAGGCTATAGCAGAGATGGTAGCAAATTACAAGCCAAGAACAATTGCATCTTAAACAATTGTTTTAGAAATAGACTTTACAAAAAAGAAAAGACAACTCAACAATACAGCAATGAGTATCAAACAAACAAAATATATGAAATTATCAGGATTAGAACCTTTGGTTTTAAGTCCAGATATGAATTTTATAAATGTTGGAGAAAGAACAAATGTAGCAGGATCTCGTAAGTTCTTACGCCTTATAAAAGAAGAACAATACGATGAAGCGTTGGCAATTGCAAGAGACCAAGTAGATGGTGGAGCACAAATCATCGATATTAATATGGATGATGGAATGATTGATGGAAAAGAAGCCATGGTGCGTTTTTTACATTTAATTATGGCTGAGCCTGATATTTCTCGTGTTCCTATTATGATTGATAGTTCTAAGTGGGATATCATTGAAGCTGGGTTGCAGGTTGTTCAAGGAAAATGTGTTGTCAATTCAATATCTTTAAAAGAAGGAGAAGAGGTTTTTCGTAAACATGTAAAATTGTTAAAACGTTATGGAGCGGCTGTTATTGTTATGGCTTTTGATGAAGTAGGACAGGCAGATAATTATGAACGACGTTGTGAAATAGCAAAACGTTCGTATGATATCATGGTGGACGAATTAGGGTTTCCTTCAGAAGATATCATTTTTGATTTAAATATATTTCCTGTAGCAACAGGGATGGAAGAGCATAGAAAAAATGCCATAGACTTTATAGAGGCTACACATTGGGTACGTACTAATTTATTGAATGCAAGTGTTAGTGGGGGAGTAAGTAATGTGTCGTTTTCATTTCGTGGAAACAACGTAGTACGTGAAGCAATGCACTCAGTGTTTTTATACCATGCCATTCAAAAAGGAATGAACATGGGAATTGTAAATCCAGCAATGTTGGAAGTGTACGATGATATTCCTAAAGATCTATTAGAACATGTAGAAGATGTTATATTAGATAGGCGTGATGATGCTACTGAAAGGTTATTGGATTTTGCCGAGTCTGTAAAAGGATCAGGAAAAGTACAAGTACAAAATTTAGAATGGAGAGAAGGGGCTTTACAAGATAGGATTACACATTCTTTAGTAAAGGGATTGGATACTTTTATTGTAGAGGATGTAGAAGAAGCACGTTTGTCTGTAGAGAGACCGCTAGAGGTAATAGAGGGGCATTTGATGATTGGAATGGGAGTTGTTGGAGATTTGTTTGGAGAAGGAAAAATGTTTTTGCCACAAGTAGTAAAATCGGCACGTGTAATGAAAAAAGCAGTTGCCCATTTAATGCCTTTTATTGAAGCAGAAAAAGATGAAAATTCAAAAGCACAGGGGAAAGTATTATTAGCTACTGTAAAAGGAGATGTACACGATATAGGTAAAAATATAGTAGGAGTAGTATTGGCTTGTAATAATTATGAAATCGTTGATTTGGGAGTGATGGTACCTCCAGAAAAAATATTAGAAGAAGCTAAAAATCAGAAGGTAGATGTAATAGGATTGAGTGGTTTAATCACCCCTTCTTTAGATGAAATGGTACATATTGCTAAAGAAATGAAGCGATTAGAATTTAATATTCCATTGTTAATTGGAGGAGCTACAACATCTAGAGCACATACGGCTGTAAAAATAGCACAAGAATACGATCATGGAGTTATTCATGTATTGGATGCATCACGTTCAGTACCTGTAGTAAGTACATTGATTAGCGATGATACTAGACAGGATTTTTTAGATAATACTTATACAGAATACGATAAATTACGTGAAGGGTATTTAAACCGTGCGCGTAAAAAAGTATATCTCCCATTAGAAGAGGCTAGAACTAATAAATTTAAAATAGACTGGAAAGCAGAAGATGTTTACAAGCCTAAAAAACTAGGTGTTCATGTAATTGATGAAATTGATTTTAATGATTTGGTACCTTATTTAGATTGGACACCATTTTTTCAATCATGGGAGTTGCATGGTAAATACCCAGCAATTTTAGAAGACGAAGTAGTGGGAACTCAGGCTACAGAGTTGTTTAAAGATGCTACAGAAATGTTGCATAGAATTTTGGATGAAAAATGGTTTACAGCAAAAGCTGTGTATGGTTTGTTTCCTGCCAATACTATTGAAAATTCAGATGATATAGCAGTGTATACAGACGAAACGAGAAGTGATGTTTTAGAAACAATTTTAACGTTACGTCAACAATCTAAAAAAGGAGCAGGAAAACCAAATATAGCATTGGCAGATTTTGTAGCTCCTAGAGAAACAGGATTGGAAGATTACATAGGAGGATTCTGTGTAACCACAGGATTTGGGGTTGAAGAAATTGCGGATAAGTACAAAGAAAACCTAGATGATTACAATAGTATTATGGTAAAAGCTTTAGGGGATCGTTTTGCGGAGGCTTTTGCAGAGTATTTACATGATAAAGTTCGTAAAGAGTTTTGGGGATATGCTAGTACAGAGAACTTAACGAATGAAGATTTGATACGAGAAGAATATCAAGGAATTCGTCCAGCACCAGGGTATCCAGCTTGTCCAGATCATACAGAAAAATACACACTTTGGCGTTTGTTAAATGTAGAAGAAAATATAGGTGTAAAGTTAACAGATAGTTTGGCTATGTGGCCAACGGCTGCTGTTTCGGGATTGTATTTTTCACATCCAGAGTCAAGATATTTTGGGGTAGGGAAAATAACAAAAGAGCAAGTACATAATTTTGCACAACGTAGAGGATATACAAATGAAGTTATGGAGCGTTGGTTAGCACCTAATTTAAATGAGTAAGCTATAGCTCTTTTATAAGTAAATAAAACCCTAATAATTTAATTTATTAGGGTTTTGTATTAAAGTAAGTAGAGATATTGAGGTATAGAGGAACTCTAATTTAGTACCTGTTTTTTTTTTTTTTGCTTTACAACGTTTTTAATTAGCTTTCCTAAACCTTTGTCTTTCTTTTTTCTTTCCTCTAGACTTGAATTAAAAAAAGCTTTTTCACGTTCCATTTTTTGAAAATTGGAATAAGAAGCATCATCTAATTCACCGTTTTCTAGAGCTTTTAAAATAGCACAACCTTTTTCGTTTGTGTGAGAACAATCGTTGAATTTACAGTTGTGAGATAAATTGGTAATTTCATCAAAAGTTATTTCAAGACCTTCAGAGGTATCGGTAATTCCAATTTCTCTCATTCCAGGGTTGTCAATTAAAATTCCATTTTCTGAAACAATCAATTCTCTGTGTGTAGTAATGTGTTTTCCTCTATCAATACTTTCGCTAATACTTCCAGTATTCATAATATTGTTACCAATTAGGTTATTTATCAATGTAGATTTTCCTACACCCGATGAACCAAGTAAACAGTAAGTTTTACCTTTTATGAGTTTGCTTTTTATGTTTTCGATTCCTTCTAAAGAATGATTACTCATTGTAATTATTGGAACCTCTTTAATGCGTTCTTTAATTTGGTTTAGTAAGGTGTTTAATTCTGTAATATCAATTAAATCAATTTTACTAATTATAATAATAGGTTTAATTTTTGCAGAATTACAAATGGTTAGGTAACGTTGAATACGATTGATGTTAAAATCTCTGTTGATGGATTGTACAATAAGTCCAACATCAATATTTGTTGCTATTATTTGAATTTTACTTGATTTTCCAGAAGTCTTTCTTTCTAAGATGGAAGTTCTTGGGTAAACGGAATGAATCAATGCTTTATGGTCATCATATACCTGAATAGCAACCCAATCACCAACAGCAGGTAAATCATATCTAGATTCAGCTGTAAATCTTAAGTTTCCAATAAGCTCAGCTTCTAAATCATCAGATACAGTTTTAACAGTATACCTGTCTTTATGTTCGGAAGTTACTCTGGCAATTTCAAAAGAATTTAAATCTTGTTCTTTTTGATACATTTCTAGTAGACTGTTAAATCCTAAATCAGTAAGAGTCATAGTTTCTATTTGTTTGTGGAATTTGGTTCTTAGTTATAGGAAACAGGATATAAAGGTATAAGAAAAAACTAAATTCAGATAGGTTTTAAAATATATTAGAGATTTGTTTTAGTTCTTTAGTTAGTCAGTTTATAGTGGTCTATAAGTGAATCTAAATTTTGAATTAAAAAATCTTCCTGAGTTAAATAAATAAGGTGTCTCTCAGGTACTCGATTTCCTGTTTGTGTAACAAAACTTTGGACATATAGTGAAACTTTATTTCCTCCCATGTTTTCAATTTTTAGAGGCTTAAAATGGTTTGGAAGGTTTTCAATCTTTTGTTTTTTAGAAACGGTAACTCCTTTGTTGTTTGATAAATGATGGAAGGTGTCTCTATGAGTAAAAACAATAATTGAAAAATTTGCATCTAATTCTTTTATAAAATAAAGATCGTTAAGAACAATTAATTCTTTACGATTTCCAAACACATCGGTGGTATAGAAACAGTATTTGTTAGAAAGCCAATAGTAATAGATTCCATATGGGTAATTTGTTTTGTTTATTTCGGCGAGGTCAACTTTTGTATTTAAAATTTGGTTTAGGTCTTTGCTGTTTTTTTTATTTAAAATATCCTCAATAAGTTTTTGGTCAATACTGCTTATTTTCCATTTACGATAGTTTTTATTGTAAGTAATTTCTTTTTGAGATGTTGTTACTTTAGGGGTGTTTAAAATAGCGTATTCAAGTAGTTTGAGTGTTTTTTCTATTTCTAGTTTTTTAAATACTTGTTTTATAACAATGTCTTTGTTGTTTTTTGTTGAAATAAAATAATCATTGTTAATTTGTTTTATATAATGATGGTCACAATAGATAGAAACATTCTCTGAATAATTAAGTTCTTCAGATAGTTTTTGAGCAAGTTTTCCTAAAATGTATAACTTGTTTATTTCTTCGTATTCGAATCCTGTTTTTATAGTAACGGTAACGTTTCCAAAAATTTTAGTTCTATAAAAATCTTTATGGGCAAAGGTGGTTTTACTGGTAATAAATAAAAGTATAAAGACAATATAAATTTTCTTTTTCATGGTTTTAGAATTGGATTCGTTTTATTTATCCTTTTATAAGGAAGTTAAAAATACGGTTTTTTATAAAAGTTAAGAAGTTAAAAAGGGGAAGAAGGTTTGGTATAGAGTTTAAGTTATTAGAAATTGATAGTTCTTTATTTTTTAGCAATAATAAAGCAGAGAATAGCTGAGGTTAGGGTTAGTAGACTTCCAAGAACTAATTCTATCTTGTTTTTTGCAAATAAGTTTCCTAAGGTATTTAATGTAAATATGACTGTAAAAATCCAGATGAATACATCCACTATTTTATTTGTTTTTTTCTTTTTTAGCAGTTTGTATTTGATAAGTAAAACGCTTAACATAAAAATATTTAGGAGTATTGAAAATACTTCAAAAGATTTCATTTCTTCAACAGAGTTAAGTCTACCTGCCCAAACCTTGTCGTAAGGAATAAGTTCTGTAAAAATTAAGAGGTGAAATGTTAATACTATCCCAAGTATAGAGAACATACTAATTAAGGCTGTTTTTTTGTTCATGTTTTTTGTTTGGGGTTAAGAAGGTATTTTTATGCAATATAGGTTTTTATAGAGTATTTGAAATTACAGTTATATATTGAGAGAAGTGATTTAAGGCTTGTAGTGTTAAAATGTAGATAGATATTTTAAGGGAATTGCTTTTTAAAAGCTATGAGGTTTCTTTTTTATATAGGATTGAATTGTTTAATTTCGCGCTTGCGTTAGGGATAGCAGCGGCATCCTTTTCAAAACTTTGAAAAGATACAGCGTATAGCCCGACCTGTAAGGGAACGCCCAAATACGAGAATAGATATGAAAGTAACAAATCACATTAAAAAGGCTGAAGGGAAAACCTTGTTTTCTTTTGAGATTGTACCTCCGGTAAAGGGACAAAATATTCAAAAACTATATGATAATATAGATCCGTTAATGGAATTTAAGCCACCTTTTATAGATGTAACTACTTCTAGAGAAGAGTTTGTTTATATAGAAAAAGGAAATGGGTTATTGGAAAGAAAGGTAACAAGAATGCGTCCGGGAACAGTAGGGATTTGTGCATCGTTAAAACATAAATACAATGTAGATCCTGTACCACATGTTTTATGTGGAGGTTTTACAAAAGAAGAAACGGAGTATGTTTTAGTAGACTGCCATTATTTAGGAATAGATAATGTGGTGGCGTTACGTGGAGATGCGATGAAGCATGAAAGTGGTTTTGTACCTGTAAAAGGAGGTAACAATTATGCTGTAGAGTTAGTAACGCAAATAAATAATTTAAACAACGGGCATTTTTTACATGAAACAATTGATACTCCTTATACGCCTGATTTTTGTGTGGGAGTAGCGGGTTATCCAGAAAAACATTTTGAATCACCAAGTTTAGAATCGGATTTACAACGATTAAAAGAAAAGGTAGATGCTGGAGCAGATTATGTGGTAACACAAATGTTCTTTGATAATAAAAAATATTTTGAGTTTGTAGAGGCAGCAAAAAATATAGGCATTCATGTTCCTATTATTCCAGGAATTAAACCAATTGCAGTAGAGAGACATTTACAAGTTTTACCAAAAGTATTTAGTTTAGATTTGCCAATGCCTTTGGAGAAAGCAGTTTTGGATTGTAAGGGAGATAGGTTGGCTATTCGTCAAGTAGGTATAGAATGGGCAATCCAACAAAGTAAAGAATTAATGGCTGCAGGAGTGCCTACGGTACATTATTACTCTATGGGGAAATCAGACAATATTGTAAAGATAGCAAGAGAGGTTTTCTAAAAATAATTAAACCATATACAGATATAAATAAAAGTGATTTGAAGGGATTCTTAAAAGTCATTTATTTAATTACATTTGTAAAACAAACAATAATAAAGAATTTTTAAAAATATATAGACATGGCATTAGAAATCACAGACGCAACTTTTGAAGAAGTAGTATTAAAAGCAACACAACCAGTATTGGTTGATTTTTGGGCTACATGGTGTGGACCATGTAGAATGGTTGGACCAATCATTGAAGAATTAAGCAATGATTATGATGGAAAAGCAGTTGTAGGTAAGGTTGATGTTGATAACAATCAAGAGTTTGCTGCAAAGTATGGAGTAAGAAATATACCTACAGTTTTATTATTTAAAAACGGTGAGGTTGTAGATAAGCAAGTAGGTGTTGCACCTAAAGCAACATATGCAAGTAAAATTGATGCAGTATTGTAATTAAATACATTTAGACATAAAAAAACTCCTAGAAATTTCTAGGAGTTTTTTTATGTCTAAATTTTAGTAAAAACAAGGAAATATGGATGAGGCTTATAGAGAATATATTTAGATATAAACAGTGCTAACTGGTGTAAAATACTTTCTTTAAAAGGTGGATTTGTTTATGGAGAGCAATATATTTGTAGGAGGATACATGGAAATTAGGGTGTGTTCGGGTAAAATTAAGGGATATGGAGAAAAAGTTGATTTCGAAGAAAAAACCATGTTATGGGATTAGTGATAAGCTAAAAGGGTATTTGAAAAAATATAGTAGGAATGTTGTAATGCCAGTTTGTTATGATGACTTATTACGCTATTCTGGAGCTATTGAAGTTTATGATAAAGCAGGGAATGACACATTATGGATACGTGTATATTATCCAGATTATGAAAGGGATGAAATAGATAGAAGTTTAAAAAAAATATATACCATTTTACATGCCGACGGTAGTGATAGCTCATTACCTTACTTGAACGTAGATGCAATAGATTATTGTACGTTTGGAAACTCGAAGCCTTTTAGAATAAAAATTAGAAATATTCTGAACGATAACTATATGTATATTTATGTGAAAAAGGCAGATGCTTCTAGGGTGTATGGATTGGAGTTAGAGCATTTACTTTCGCCTGATAGAATTAACTTTTTGGTATATAAAGATACGTTAGTAGAAGAGCATATTCAAGGAATTCCAGGGGATGTGTTTATGAATGAAGGGTATGAAGAGTTTTCTACAAGAGATCAAAAGCAATTGTCTAAAGAGTTTGTGAAGTTTAATGAACGTTGTATTATTCGTTTGTTAGGTGATATGCGTTCATACAATTATGTGATTGTACCAACACATGATTTTGATCAAGTACAATATAGAATTAGAGCTATAGATTTTGATCAACAGTGTTATGAAGGGACTTTTAAAGTGTACAGACCACAGTTTTTAAAAGAAAACTACAAGTTTGTAGAAATGGTAGAAAAAAATTTAAGAAAAGAGTCTATAGAGCAATATAAAATAGAAGAACGTTCTGCAATAGCCAAAAGAATTCTTAGAATTTATGGTCGTGTAAATTATTTGTTAGATTGTATGACAAGTGATTGTATATCTACACCAGAAAAAGTAGCGCAACTAAGAACAGAGTTGTACGAATTTACAAAAGATGTAAAATTTAAAAAATGCGATAAAATGGGGCAGATTTTAAATGTAGCTTTTGATTTTGTTGTTCGTAACTATGAAGATGTTAATACCTACGTGATCCATTAAAAATGTTAAAATTTAAGTGCATAAAAAAACAGGATTGAAGTTTCTTTAATCCTGTTTTTTATTTGTGATGTTTATTTTTAACTAGTAATTATCGAAATCAATATCATCAATGTTTTCAAATTCATTAAAGCCAAATTCATCATCACCTGCATCGTCTTCAAAACCTTTTTCAGCTTTGAACTCTTTGTTAGGAGCTGTTTCAGGAACCTCTCCGATAGATAAAATAAGCTTAGGTAAATTTTCTTCAGAAGTTTCAGTGACTTCAACAAGTTCAACAAAGAAAGTCCACATTTCTAAAAAATCATACACGTAGATTAGTTTTTCTCCAGGATCTTCTATGTTTTGTTCAATAGTAGTTGTACTCATGGCTAAAGCACCAGGAGTATCATCCATATTAACAAGAGGAATTTCTTCTCCTTGGTTCCAATCATCATCGGTTCTGTAAAAAGAAGCCATTTGCTGTCCGTTAAATCCAAAAACATTTGTAATGGTTTGGTGTAATTCTTCTAAAGTTTTAGTTCCTTCAATAGCAATAGTTCTTATTACATCTTCCTTTACGTCTAAAACAACTCTAATTTTAAATACCATGTTTACCTCTAAATTATTCGCTGCAAAAATAAACTTTCCTATTTAATAAATATGTATTTTTATGCCCCAAAGCATTAAAAAAATGACCGCTTCAGAAAAACTTCAAAGGCTAAACGCTGTAACTAAAAATACCTTAATGGAAACATTGGGAATTGTATATACAGAGGTAGGAGAAGATTATTTGGTAGCATCTATGGAAGTAAACTCTAAGGTGTATCAACCTATGGGATTGTTACATGGTGGTGCTAGTGTGGCTTTGGCAGAAAGTGTAGGGAGTGCAGCTTCTCATTTATTTGTAGATCCTAAAGCTTTTATAGTAAAAGGGATTGAAATAACAGCGAATCATTTAAAAAGTAAAAAGTCAGGAACACTTACTGCAACAGCAACTATTATTCACAAGGGGAAAACAACTCATTTGTGGAAAATTGAAATTAAAGATGAAAAGGGAGATATGATCTCTTTTTGTAAACTAACAAACATTGTTTTACCAAAACAATAAAAACGTATTTCTAGATTGATACTCAATACCAGTTTATTTGAAAAGCTAGAAAAAGCTTACCAAGAAAACTTACCTTTTGTAGCGTTTAAAACCCCTTTGAACAAAATAATTACGGCATACTTTCAAAAAGATGCAACATTACATACGGTATCTGATTTTACAGAAAAGGGTTTTGTATTTGCGCCATTTGAAGATAAGGAAGAAATGGTTTTGTTAATTCCTGATGAAAAGATTGAATCAGAGATAATAGAGGATAATACAGTTCTTGATCCATTTTTTGAAGAAGAGAGAGAATCTTTTACAACTAAGGAAAGGCATGTGAAATTGGTGAAAAAAACTGTTTCAGAAATAGAGAACACAGGAATTTCTAAGATTGTAGTTGCTCGTACCAAAACAATTACTAGAGATGATTTTGATTTTATAGAAGTGTTTAAAAAACTCTTAGTCAGTTATCCTTCGGCAAATGTATATGTTTGGTATCATCCTAAGGTTGGGATGTGGTTAGGGGCTACACCAGAAAAATTATTAGAAGTTTCAGGAACCGTTTTTAATACGATGTCTTTGGCGGGAACCCAAAAATTTAATGGAACAACAGAGGTTGTTTGGGGTGAAAAAGAATTAGAAGAACAACAGATGGTAACGGATAGTATTTTGTCTAATTTAAAACCGTTTGTAGAAAAAATAGAAGCTTCAAAAGTAGAAACAGTAAAGGCTGGAGCATTGTTACATTTGTGTACTCATATTAAAGGAACAATAGCAGAAGAGCAGGGATTAAAAAGTTTAGTAACGGCTTTGCATCCAACACCAGCGGTTTGTGGTTTGCCTAAGAAAGAAGCTAAGAAGTTTATTTTAGCAAATGAAAGCTTTGACAGGAGGTATTACACAGGCTTTTTGGGAGAGTTAAATATGGGAGACAAAACTCGATTATATGTGAATTTGCGTTGTATGGAGGTTGTTTCAAAAGAAAATGTAAAACTTTATATAGGTGGAGGGATTACTCAAAAAAGTATTCCGGAAAAAGAGTGGAGTGAAACAGTTTCTAAGAGTAAAACAATGGAAAGAGTTCTTTAGAGGGTATTTAAACTTTACACTAAATAGAACTCTAGCAAGGTGAATTATTTGTAATTTTGCAGCTTAGAATTTGATTCAGAAAAACAATCAAATTTTAATAATTGAATTATTTACATGAAGTACCCAGAAAACAAATTGGCACAGTTGGTTTTAGCCAGTTGTATAGCTAATGGAATTGAAGATGTAGTTGTTTCACCAGGTTCACGAAATGCACCTTTAACAATTGGCTTTAATAGTCATCCTCAAATTAATGCGTATAGTATCGTTGATGAGAGAAGTGCAGCTTTTGTGGCTTTAGGAATGGCACAACAAAAAAGAAAACCAGTAGCGGTTTTGTGTACTTCGGGTTCAGCATTGTTAAACTATTACCCTGCAGTATCAGAAGCTTTTTATAGCAATATTCCTTTGGTTGTGATTTCTGCAGACAGACCAGAGCATTTGGTAGATATAGGGGATGGGCAAACCATTCGTCAGAAAAACGTTTTTAAAAACCATTCCTTGTACAATGCAAATTTAAGTAGTAGTATAGAGGAAGAAGCGTTAAATACAGTTGCTTTAACAGAAGCTTTTAAAACTGCTATAGAAGAAAAAGGGCCCGTACATATAAATGTGCCTTTTGATGAGCCTTTGTATACTACTATTGATACAATAAAAGAAATACCTTCTCAGTTAAAAGAAAAAGGTGTTTTAAATGGAGAAACTCCATTGGATGTAGATTTTTTACAAGGGTATGCGGATGTATGGAACCAAGCAGAAAAAAAAATCGTGTTGATAGGGGCTAATTACCCAGATGCTTTGCTGCAAACACAATTAGAACATTTGGTTAAAGATCCATCGGTATTGGTTTTTACAGAAACGATATCAAATGTAGAAAATCTTAAGTTTATCAATAATATAGATCAGTTGATATTTCCTTTAGAGGAAGAAGGGTTTCAAAAACTACAACCAGATATTTTATTGACTTTAGGAGGTTTGATAGTATCTAAAAGAATAAAGCAGTTTTTTAGAAAATACAGACCTAAAGAGCATTGGCATGTAGATGTAAAAACAGCATACGATTCGTACCATTGTTTAACACACCATTTTAAAATATCACCACAGTTGTTTTTTAGTCAGTTTTTCTTTTTGACAAAAAATAAGCAGAGTGCTTTTCAAAATACTTGGTTGCTAGAAAGGAGTAAGCGAAAAGAAAAACACGGTAATTATTTATCAGAAGCACCATATTCTGATTTAAAAGTTTTTGAAACAATTTTAAAAACAATACCCGATAATATACAATTGCAATTGAGCAATAGTTCGGTAATTCGTTATTCACAGTTGTTCGATGTAAATCCAACATTAAAGGTTTTTTGTAATAGAGGAACTAGTGGTATAGATGGTAGTACTTCTACGGCTATAGGAGCGGCAATGGTTTCAGAAGAACAGGTGTTGTTTGTTACGGGTGATATTAGCTTTTTCTACGATAGTAATGCGTTGTGGAATAGTTATATACCTAATAATTTTAGAGTAATATTAATTAATAATAATGGAGGTGGAATTTTTAAATTTATTCCAGGTCCTTCACAAAGTAATGCTTTAGAGTACTTTGAAACTCCACATGGTTTAAATGCCTCACATTTGTGTAAAATGTTTGGTTTTGAATATCAAATGGTTTCAGACAATATAGCATTAGAAAAACAATTAGAGCTTTTTTATACCCCTTCATCAGCACCAAAATTATTAGAAATACAAACACCAAGTGCAATAAATGATGAAGTTTTAAAAGCTTATTTTAACAATTTTAAGTAAGATAATTATGGAATTAGAAATAGGAGAAAAAGTAGAACTAATTATAGGAAGGTTTACTCACGTTGGAATTACGGTTTTAATAAATGGAGATGAAGAGGGGATGTTGTATAAAAATGAAGTATACCAAAAGGTAAGGGAAGGTCAAAAATTACCAGGATATATAAAAGGGTTTAGAGAAGATGGTAAAATAGATGTGTCTTTGCAACCTATCGGTTTTAGAAACAAAATAGATGAAATTCAAGAGGTAATTATTGAAAAGCTTAAGGATTCAGAAGAGGGTTTTTTACCGTTTACAGACAAAAGTAATCCAGAAGATATTAAGTACCATTTTAAAATGAGTAAAAAATCTTTTAAAAGTGCTATTGGAGGTTTGTATAAAGCAAAATTGATAGTAATAGCATCTAACGGAATTTATTTGTCATAATCAAAATAGAGTTAGTTAGTTCACATAAAAAAAGCGGTACAATTTTGTACCGCTTTTTTTATGTGATTCTTTTGTTAGTCTAGTAACTAGAAGCTTTTAATAATTTAGAAGCACGTGTAACGTTTTTATAATATCCATTGGCAAAAGGAGATCCAGGTTTAATTTTAGAAAATCCTTTTTTATAAGAAATTAGAGCAGAATTGTATTCTAAGTTTCTTTCATAATGCTGACCAAGATAGTAATTCCCTGCAGGAGATTCAGGATGATACTTAAGAGCCATTTCTCCAAATTCTTTTAAATAAATAGCTTCTTCCTTATCCATTACAATTTGTTCAATTGCGTAAAAATCTTCTATTCTAATGTTCAATTCTTCTCCAAAAATATAATTTATGTTTTCATATTTATAAACTAAATATTCCATTGCTGCTACAGGAGACAAGAAAACTACGTTTTTATTGTATTCATCTTTTGTAATACCAGAGTACAATGAAAAAATAAAGTCTAGTCCTTGAGCAATACTTTGAGGGGTGGATACAAGATCTGACTTGGTGTCAAAATATTCGTACTTGTAATTAAAATGCTTGCTGTCTTGATTTGTTAATTCAGTATTTACTAAATCAATAACCTCTTTACTTCTTCTGTAGCTATTTTTTCCATGAGATAAATAATAGAAATAACTATTTTCTGTAATTCTAGATATATAGAATTGTAAATATTCAGGAATTCTAGGAGCATAAGCAGGGTTTATATTTAGGTAGGCAGAAAAAGTAGGCTTTTCTTTAAACATAAAATAGTTTGTAAAATTGGCTGTCAAATCTTTTCCTACGATGGTTTTAAATTTACCAATTCTATAATTTTTTTTCATAAAAGCAATGAGCTCTTTATCTATAAAGTTAAAGAAGTCCGTAGCCGAAACGGTTGGGTAGCTACTAGTGGTATTGTAACCGTAGCTTTGAATTCTTTTATCAAGGGTTTGAGGTACACCAATGATAATTTGATTAGGGATTTTTCCTTGGGTATTAAACATTTTAGAAATCCCTACATAGGTGTCAAACAAATCATCGGCATCTAAAACAATAGCTAACGAGAATTTTTTTTCATTAAGTTGGTACTCTTTAGGGATAAATATTTTTATCATATGTTTCCCTTTTAAGTTTTTAGAAACAACTTCTTGTTTAAAAACTTTATCTCTAGGAATGCTATTTTTTTCCTTCTTTTTGGGAGTGTTTTCTTTGGAATTGTCCTTTTCGATACTGGCTGTAGCTGTACTATCTTTTTTTTGTGTAGTTTTTTTCTGTTCAGTATTAGCTTTGGCTCTTCTGGCCTTTCTCCTTTTAATTTGTTCGGGCGTTTGTTGCGCATAAATTCCCTGTAAAGAAAGAAGGACAATTAAAAGTAAACAGAATTTTTTCATAGAAAACATAGAACAAAAAATTTGAATGTTCGAAAGTACTAATTTTTTTAGTTTTTTCAATAGTTATATCTTTACAACCAATTAAAATTATACTTATGGCGCAAGCACAATGGGAATCTGTAAAACCTTCTGCTCACTTAGGAGAAAAGTACCAAGATATTACTTATAAAAAATCTGGAAACGTAGCTAGAATAGCATTTAATAGACCAGATGTAAGAAATGCGTTCCGTCCAAGAACAACATCAGAATTGTACGATGCTTTTTATGAAGCACAAGAAGATACTTCTATAGGGGTAATATTGTTATCTGCGGAAGGGCCTTCGACTAAAGACGGAATTTATTCATTTTGTTCAGGAGGAGATCAAAAAGCACGTGGTCATCAAGGATATGTGGGTGATGATGGAATGCACCGTTTAAATATTTTAGAGGTACAACGATTGATTCGTTTTATGCCGAAGGTTGTGATTGCTGTGGTGCCAGGATGGGCAGTAGGTGGAGGACATAGTTTACATGTTGTTTGTGATTTAACATTAGCAAGTAAAGAACACGCCATTTTTAAACAAACAGATGCAGATGTAACAAGTTTTGATGGAGGATATGGATCGGCATATTTGGCAAAAATGGTTGGACAGAAAAAAGCGAGAGAAATATTTTTCTTAGGAAGAAATTATTCAGCACAAGAAGCGTACGAAATGGGAATGGTAAATGCTGTGATACCACACGATGAATTGGAGGATACAGCATACCAATGGGCTCAAGAAATTTTAGAAAAATCGCCAACCTCTATTAAAATGTTGAAGTTTGCCATGAACCTTACAGATGACGGTATGGTAGGACAGCAGGTATTTGCAGGAGAAGCAACACGTTTGGCGTATATGACAGACGAAGCTAAAGAAGGAAGAAATGCTTTTTTAGAAAAGAGAAAACCTAATTTTGATAAAAAATATATTGTATAAAACGTTTGTTAGCGGATTTATAAACTCTTCAAATTAAAAATAATGAAACCACAAATAGTTACTTTCTTAATAAAATGTCCAGATCAAAAGGGAATTATAGCAAAGTTAACACACTTCTTTTACCAAGAAGGATTTAATATAGTAAGCTCACAGCAATATACAAATGAAGAAGAACAACGCTTTTTTATGCGTTTAAGAGTGGCTTCAGATGAATCTGTCGTATTGAGTAAAGAACAATTAGAAGAGCGGTTTGGTAGATTGGCAGAAGTCTATAAAATAACCTGGAGTGTAGATTACGGACGTAAAAAGCAAAAAGTAGCGATTATGGTTTCTCACACAAGTCATAATTTATATGACTTGCTACATAGACACAAGGAAGAAAAACTTTTTTGTGATGTAAAAATGGTAGTTAGTAACCATGAAAAATTACGCCCTATAGCAGAAATGTTCGGAATACCTTTTTACCATTTGCCAGTAACAAAAGAAACAAGAAAAGAGCAAGAAAAGGATTTGATAGAATTGTTTGATAGCAATGGAATAGATTTGATAGTAATGGCACGTTATATGCAAATTTTAACCAATGATTTTATAAACCATTATCCAAGTAAAATTATTAATATTCATCACTCTTTCTTACCAGCCTTTCAAGGAGCAAATCCATACAAAAGAGCTTATGAAAGAGGGGTTAAACTAATAGGAGCTACAGCTCATTACGCAACAGAAGAATTGGATGAAGGACCTATTATAGAACAAGGTGTAGAGCGTGTAACCCATGAAAGTACCCCCAATTCTTTAAAAAAGGTAGGAGCAGATATCGAAACGATGGTATTGGCAAGAGCAGTGAGTTGTCATATCAATAATCAAATAATTGTAGACGGAAACAAAGCAATTGTTTTTCCTATGACAGGAGAATAACTTAGAAGCATATAAAAATGAAGATAATTTGTATTGGGAGAAACTATGCAGAACATATAAAAGAACTGGGGGCTGAAAGGTTGGAAGAACCTGTGTTTTTTTTAAAACCAGATTCAGCAATTTTACCTAAAAAGATGCCATTTTTTATACCCCCTTTTTCTAATGACTTGCATTATGAAGTTGAGGTTTTGGTGAAAATTAATAAAGTAGGAAAACATATCAGTAGTAAGTTTGCACATAAATACTACGATGAAATAGGTTTAGGGATTGATTTTACAGCAAGAGACGTACAAAATACATGCAAACAAAAAGGGTTGCCTTGGGAAAAAGCTAAAGCCTTTGATGGGAGTGCTGTGATAGGAGATTTTGTTCCAAAAGAAAACTTAGGAGATCTTACCAATCTTTCATTCTCTTTAGAAAAAAACAATATTTTGGTTCAAGCAGGTAGTACTAAAGAGATGCTTTGGGGAATAGATGAGCTGATAGCATATGTATCACAATACCTCACCCTAAAGAAGGGAGATGTTATTTTTACAGGAACTCCATCAGGAGTGGGAGCTGTAGCTGAGAACGATGTGCTTATAGGAAAACTTGAAGGAAAACAGTCTTTTGAAGTAAAGGTTAAATAAAACCAATTTAAGAGTACAGGGAATGTTTTTGAAAACACAAGGTTTTTATTAGATCATTGTAAATAATAATGTTTCAAATAGACTTTGTTACATTTGTTAGTCTAATAAAAAAAGAAAATTTGAAAGCAGAAATTATAACTATTGGAGACGAGATTTTAATAGGTCAAATAGTAGATACCAATTCTCAATGGATTGCTATAGAATTAAATAAAATAGGAATTTCTGTTTATCAAGTTACCTCTATACAAGATGATGAAGTACATATTTTAGAGGCCTTAAAAAATGCAAAAAAAAATGCAGATCTAGTCTTAATTACAGGAGGTTTGGGACCTACAAAAGATGACATCACCAAACACACATTAGCTAATTTTTTTAAAGATACATTGGTTCTTAATGAAAATATTGTAAATCACATAAAAACAATGTTTTCTAAAAGAAATATCTCTTTTTCGGAGTTAAACAGATTGCAGGGTATGGTGCCAACTAAGTGTATTCCATTACATAACAATTATGGAACAGCTCCAGGAATGTGGTTTGAAGAAGACAAAACTATTTTTGTATCCATGCCAGGAGTACCGTTTGAGATGAAAGGGTTGATGAAAGAAGAGGTATTGCCTCGATTACAAAGTCAGTTTACATTACCATTTATCAAGCATAAAACTCTAATAACCTATGGAATGGGGGAAAGTGCTGTAGCAGAAAAATTAGATACTTGGGAAAACAAACTACCTTCAAATATTAGTTTAGCTTACTTGCCAGCACCAGGGCGCTTAAAACTAAGACTTTCTGGAAAAGGGATAGACAAAAAAATAGTGGAAAGGCAAATAAGAGAACAAACCAAGCAACTAGAAAATATTTTAGGAGAACTTGTAGTAGGCCATGAAGATGATGAAGACATAGTTAAGGTAGTAGCTCGTTTATTATTAGAATTCAATAAAACATTGGCAATAGCCGAAAGTTGTACAGGAGGAGCGTTGTCTCAGTTATTAACAGCCAATTCAGGAGCATCGTCTTACTTTTTAGGAAGTGTAATTAGCTATTCTGAAAAAATAAAGATCAATACCTTGGAGGTCTCTCAAGAGTTGATAAAAAAACATTCTGTAGTTAGTAAAGAAGTAGCAGAAGCAATGGCTGTAAATATTCAAAAAAAGTTTCAATCAGATTATAGTATTGCAACTACAGGAAACACAGGTCCAGGTACAGATAACACACAAGAAGAAGTAGGAGTGGTTTATATTGCCATAGCAACACCTACAGGTGTATATTCATCTAAGTATAACTTTGGAACACCTAGAGAAAAGGTAATTCAGAAGAGTTCAAATGAAGCTTTGAATCTTTTGAGAAAAGAAATTCAAAAAAACTATAGAAAATAGTTTGTAATATTAAATGAATATTCGTTAATTTGCACCTCGTTTAGAAATAACACTAAAAAGGGTTTAAGATGTCTAGAGTTTGTGAACTTACAGGTAAAAAAGCAATGGTAGGAAACAATGTTTCTCACGCGTTGAATAGAACAAAAAGAAAATTTGGAGCAAATTTAATAACAAAGCGTTTTTATATTCCAGAAGAAGATAAGTGGATTAAATTAAAAATTTCTACTTCTGCATTGAAGAATATCAATAAAAATGGTTTGGCTGCTGTAATCAAAGAAGCAAAAGAAAAAGGGTTTATTAAATAATAACTTTTCTTCGTATAAATACATATAGAGATGGCAAAAAAAGGAAATAGAATTCAGGTAATTTTAGAATGTACAGAGCACAAGGCTTCAGGTCAAGCAGGTACTTCTAGATACATTACAACTAAGAATAAGAAAAATACACCTGATAGAATGGAGTTGAAAAAATTCAACCCAATCTTGAAGAAAATGACAGTTCATAAAGAAATAAAATAAGTAAGTCATGGCAAAGAAATCAGTAGCAACATTACAGACAGGTTCAAAAAGATTGTCTAAAGCTATCAAAATGGTAAAATCTCCAAAAACAGGAGCTTATACCTTTGTTGAGGCTATCATGGATCCTTCTAAAGTAAATGACTTTTTAAAGAAAAAGTAATCTACTTATATACTATTAGTGAAGCTACTTTCAATTTTTTTTTGAAAGTAGCTTTTCCTATTTAATCCTACAGCAGTATTTTACTGTACTTACTTTCTTTAATTAGAAAGATATTATAAAGTATTTGTGAATTGTAAAAACCTATTTATCATTATAAAATGAGCTTTTTTAAAAAAATATTTACAAAAGAAAAAAAAGAAACCTTGGACAAAGGTTTGGAAAAAACAAAAACAAGTTTTTTAAAAAAATTAACAAAAGCAGTTGCAGGAAAATCTAAAGTTGATGATGATGTATTAGATAATTTAGAAGAAGTACTAATCTCATCTGATGTAGGGGTAGATACTACCTTAAAGGTAATTGAACGCATAGAAAAACGTGTGGCAAAGGATACTTATTTAGGAACATCAGAGTTAAATCAGATTTTAAGAGAAGAAATTGCAGGGTTGCTTTCAGAAACGAACCTGGGGAATGAAACTGAATTTACAGTACCTAAAGATAAGAAACCTTATGTTTTAATGGTAGTAGGAGTTAATGGAGTAGGAAAAACAACTACAATAGGTAAATTAGCGTCTCAGTTTAAAAAGCAAGGACATAAAGTGGTTTTAGGAGCAGCAGATACTTTTAGAGCAGCAGCCATAGATCAATTACAAGTTTGGGCAGATAGGGTTGGCGTGCCAATTATTAGACAAGAAATGGGGTCAGATCCAGCTTCTGTAGCTTATGACACTTTAAAATCGGCGATGGCACAAGAAGCAGATGTCGTTATAATAGATACAGCAGGAAGATTACATAACAAAGTGAACTTAATGAATGAGTTAACTAAAATAAAAAGGGTAATGCAAAAAGTGGTGTCAGATGCTCCTCATGATGTTTTGTTGGTGTTAGATGGCTCTACAGGTCAAAATGCCTTTGAGCAAGCAAAACAATTTACAAAAGCAACAGAGGTAACTTCATTGGCAGTTACAAAATTAGACGGTACGGCAAAGGGGGGAGTTGTTATTGGAATATCAGACCAATTTCAAATACCTGTAAAATACATAGGTGTTGGAGAAGGAATAGACGATTTACAGGTGTTTAATAAGGTAGAATTTGTAGATTCTTTTTTTAAATAAAAAAGGAAAATAAAGTAGGTGTGTTTTACCTAAAATAAGTTTAGGTAAAGGTATTCAATAAGTTGTAAGCTCTAAAAAAAAGAGGGCTTGCAATTTTTTTTAAACAAATGTTATTGTTGTTCGTGTTTTATTACATATTTTTGGGAAATTATTAATTTAAATTTAACCTAATTATGAAAAAAATTACTTTTTTAGCTGCTGCTTTAGTAGCTTCTATGGGATTCTCTCAAGTAGATGATTTTCCTTACGATTTTGAAACTGATCAATTGCAGTATGTAAATGTGAATAATGTTTACACAGGTTCTACTATTGTAAACGACCAATTAACAGGAACAAATACAGATGCAGATGATGATGTAATAAAATTGTTACTTACAGGAGGTGCAACTATAAATAAAGGTCTTGTATTTACACCTGCAACAGATTACAATTACGCTTCTGGGAACAATACATTGACATTTAAAATTTTGTTTGATACGGCAGGTCCTCATGATGTTCGTTTAAGGTCATATGTAAACGGAACTAGTAATAGAGTACAAAGAGTTTTTGCAGATGCAGATATTACAGGAGGAGGAACTATAGTAGCTAATACTTGGTATACAGTTACTTTTACAGCAGATGATGCGGGTAATGATTTTAATGGAGATGTAGAACTTGCTAATGTAACAGAAACAGCTTTTTCTCATTTTGCAATTACTTCATCTACAGTATCAGGTCACTATTATATAGATGATATTGAGCACACAAGTGGAACTCTTGCAGGAGTAGATGCAGATGAAGATGGATTTGATTCTATTGAAACAGGAGGAACGGATTGTGATGATACTGATGATCAAATATTCCCAGGTTCTACAGAACTTATTGGTACTATTGATGATGAAGATTGTGATGATACTTGGAATGATGGAGAAGAAGGGTTTACATCATTGCCATTAAATTTTGATACAGATGACAATCAATTGGCTTATGAAACAGGTACAACTGTAAGGTTTGAGACTTCTTCAGCAGGAGGGGTTGGTACAGTTACAACAAATACAAAAAATACGGCATCTAATAAATCTACTCAATTAACCTATGTTTTAGACAATGCAATAGATGTGTCTACAATTTCTACAGGAACTGTAGATTTATTGTTAAATATTGCAGCAGAAACAGATGGAGCAGCTATCAACGCAGGAGGTGACGCAAACTTTGGAGATCCAGATTACAGTGTTGAAGTTAGATTTGCAGATGGAGCAGGATTAACAAGCCCTACTGTAAAGTATGTACCAACAGTAGATAACGGTACTGATGGAGCAGGAACTTTAGAAACAATTTCATTTGATATTGATACTTTAACAGATGAAGAGGGGAATGCGCTTGCACCAGAAGATCAAATTACAGAAGTAGACAGAATTTATATTACTTTTGGAAGATTTGCAGATGCAAATACACTAACAGGAGATTATTTCCAAATAGATAATTTAAGCTTAGATGGACCTGTATTAGGGCTTGGTGCTAATGAAGCAGAAGCAGCTACTTTAGTTGACACTAAATATTTCAATATTTTAGGACAGCCAGTATCAGAAGATGCAAAAGGATTGGTAATCAAGAAAGAGATATTCTCTAACGGAACAGTAAAATCTACAACAGAATTTAGACAATAGTTTTTTACTAGAATTTTTAAAAGAGCCCTTTTAGGGCTCTTTTTTTTGCCTTTAAAAATCAAAAATAGTTTTAACTACTATTAATAATATAAAGAATGCATACTTTTTAGTTGGTATTATTTTAGTGCTTTTTGTTTTTATTTTATACATTTGGGAAAATATTAACCAAAATATTAACCTAATTATGAAAAAAATTACCTTTTTAGCTGCCGCTTTGGTAGCTACTATGGGATTCTCTCAAACAGATGATTTCCCGTATGACTTTGAAACAGATCAATTGCAGTATGCAAATGTGAATGCTGTTTATACAGGTTCTACTATTGTAAACGACCAATTAACAGGTACGAATACAGATGCAGACGATGATGTAGTAAAAATGCTACTTACAGGAAGTGCAACTCTAAACAAAGGTATTGTATTTTCTACAGCTACAGATTACAATTACGCTTCAGGAAACAATACATTAACATTCAAGATTATGTTTGACACGGCAGGTCCTCATGACATTCGTTTTAGATCTTATGTGAATGGAGTCTCTAACAGAGTACAAAGAGTCTTTGCAGATGCAGATATTACAGGAGGAGGAGCTATAGTAGCCAATACTTGGTATACAGTTACTTTTACGGCAGATGATGCGGGTAACGAATTTAATGGAGATGTAACACTTGCTAATGTAACAGAAACAGCGTTTTCTCATTTTATAATTAGTTCATCTACAGTATCAGGTCACTATTACCTTGATGATATTGAGCACACAAGTGGAACATTAGCAGGAGTAGATGCAGATGAAGATGGATTTGATTCTATTGAAACAGGTGGTACAGATTGTGATGATACAGATGATCAAATATTCCCAGGTTCTACAGAACTTATTGGTACTATTGATGATGAAGATTGTGATGATACTTGGAATGACGGAGCTTCAGGGTTTACGTCATTACCATTAAACTTTGATACAGATAGCAATCAATTGGCTTATGAAACAGGTACAACTGTAAGATTTGAAACATCTTCAGCAGGAGGGGTTGGTACAGTTACAACAAATACAAAAAATACGGCATCTAATAAATCTACTCAGTTGACTTATGTTTTGGATGAGGCAATAGATATTTCTACAATTTCTACAGGAAAAGTAGATTTGTTAATCAATATTGCAGGAGAAACAGATGGAGCAGCTATCAACGCAGGAGGTGATGCAAACTTTGGAGATCCAGATTACAGTGTTGAAGTTAGATTTGCAGATGGAGCAGGATTAACAAGCCCTACTGTAAAGTATGTACCAACAGTAGATAACGGTACTGATGGAGCAGGAACTTTAGAAACAATTTCATTTGATATTGATACTTTAACAGATGAAGAGGGGAATGCGCTTGCACCAGAAGATCAAATTACAGAAGTAGACAGAATTTATATTACTTTTGGAAGATTTGCAGATGCAAATACACTAACAGGAGATTATTTTAAAATTGATAACTTGACATTAGATGCTCTTTTGAGTGATGATAAATTTAGTGTAGAGAAAGCTACTTTAGTTGATACTAAATATTTCAATATCTTAGGGCAACCAGTATCAGAAGATGCAAAAGGATTGGTAATCAAGAAAGAGATATTCTCTAACGGAACTGTAAAATCTACAACAGAATTTAGACAATAGTTTTTTACGACCAGATAAATTTAAAAGAGCCCTGAAAAGGGCTCTTATTTGTTTACACGGGTATTATTCATATAAAGGAAGTATTTGTTACGGAATTCAGGAGAATTAAATCCAAGTATATAAAGCATCTGTTTTTAAGTAGGATTAACTATTTTTGCAAACTAAAATAAGTTTATTGATGAGAACAAAATCCACAAAACAGAATAAGATCAATGTTGTAACCTTAGGATGCTCTAAAAACGTATACGATTCAGAGGTTTTAATGGGACAATTAAAGGCAAATGATAAGGAGGTGGTACATGAAGATGAAAATGATGAAGGAAATATTGTTGTCATCAATACTTGTGGATTTATAGGAAAGGCAAAAGAAGAATCTGTAAACACAATTTTACATTATGCAGAAAAGAAAAATGTAGGAGAGGTAGATAAAGTATTTGTAACAGGGTGTTTAAGTGAACGTTACAAGCCAGATTTAGAAAAAGAAATTCCAGATGTAGATGAATATTTTGGTACACACGATTTGCCAAATTTATTAAAAGTATTAGAAGCAGATTATAAGCATGAATTAATAGGAGAGCGTTTAACAACAACACCGAAACATTATGCCTATTTAAAAATAGCAGAAGGTTGTGACCGTCCATGTTCATTTTGTGCCATTCCTCTTATGCGAGGTAAAAATGTATCTACACCTATTGAAGAATTGGTAATAGAAGCTACAAAACTGGCAGAAAAAGGAATTAAAGAATTAATTTTAATAGCACAAGACCTTACTTACTATGGATTAGATTTATATAAAAAGCGTGCCCTAGCCAATTTGTTAAAAGAATTAGTGAAAATAGAAGGTATAGAGTGGATTCGTTTGCATTATGCTTTTCCAGCAGGGTTTCCATTAGATGTTTTAGAGGTTATGCGAAACGAACCTAAGGTGTGTAATTACTTAGACATTCCATTACAGCATATCAATACAGAAATATTACAATCTATGCGTCGTGGTACTACCCATGAAAAAACGGTAAGCTTAATAGAGAAGTTTAGAACAGCCGTACCAGAAATGGCTATTAGAACAACATTAATTGTAGGGTATCCAGGAGAAACAGAAGAAATATTTGAAGAATTGAAACAATGGGTAATCGATTCGCGTTTTGATAGGTTAGGAGCTTTTGCATATTCACACGAAGAAAACACACATGCAGGAACTCTAAATGATGATGTTCCAGAAGATATTAAAGAAGCACGTGTAGCAGAAATTATGGAAATTCAAGCACAAATATCGTTTGAATTGAATCAAGAAAAATTAGGAAAAACTTTTAAATGTTTGTTTGATCGTAAAGATGGAAACTACTTTATAGGACGTACAGAGTTTGATTCACCAGATGTTGATAATGAAGTGCTAATTGATGCAAGAGAGCACTATGTAAAAATGGGAGAATTTGTAAACGTGAAAATTACCGAAGCAGGTGATTTTGACCTGTACGGAGCACCTGTTTAAAACAGAAAAGTTTATACGTTATGAAAAAAGCCTATTTTAATTGGAGTACAGGAAAAGATTCGTCTTTAGCACTGTATAAGGTGCTACAAGAAAAAGAATATAAAATAGGTAGGTTGTTGACCAATCTAAATGATGAGTTTGGTAGAGTATCTATGCACGGTTTAAGAGAAGAACTGTTAGACGAGCAAGCAAAAAAAATAGGAATTCCTTTACAGAAAGTTCATTTTCCCGCAGATGTAACTATGTCTTTATATGATACAATCATGAAAGAAGCAATGCAGGAAACTCTAAACGAATCGTATGAATATGCAGTTTTTGGAGATATTTATTTAGAAGACCTAAAAGCCTATAGAGACAAAAAACTATCAGAAGTAGGATTAAAAGGAGTATACCCACTTTGGAAGCAAAGTACTAAAGACTTATTACAAGAATTATTAGACTTAGGATTTAAAGCCATTACAGTATGTGTAAATGCAAAACTGCTAAATAAAGATTTTGTTGGAAGAATTGTAGATCAAAATTTTATAGACGAGTTGCCAGAAGGAGTTGATGTTTGTGGAGAGAATGGAGAGTTTCACACATTTGTTTTTGATGGTCCTATATTTTCAGAGCCTGTAAAGTTTACAATAGGAGAAAAAGTATTGAAAACGTATTCAGCTAATACAGAAGAAACAGAAGACAGTTGTTCCAACTACACCAACAATAAAAACGAAGATTGTTATAAAGAAAAACAAAATCAAAAAAGTTGGGATACCGGTTTTTGGTATTGTGATTTAATTCCCGTGAAATAAACTATTCTTTCTTACCGTATTTTGTGTTAGTTTTACTATTCAATTCGACGAAAGTCAATACGTATCAGAAAATAAAAAATGCAACAGATTCATATACCCTTTCAAAAAACAGGTTACTTTTCAAAATTAATATGTGATTATATAAATAAAGAGCCTCAATTAAGAAGTTTATATGGAGAGTACCCCAATATAGAAGGGTTTAGAGCGCAAATAAAAACAAAGAAAAGTCAATTTACAAAAGCCTCTAGAAATGTTCTAGTAGATGTTTTAAATGCGCAATATAAGAGTATTGTAACTTCTGAAACAACTCAGAAAAACATCAACCTACTAACACAAGAAAACACATTTACAGTAGTTACAGGACATCAGTTAAACTTATTTACAGGTCCTTTATATTTTTTGTATAAAATTATCAATACAATAAATCTTGCAAAAAAATTAAAAACTGAATTTCCAGAAAATAATTTTGTTCCCGTTTACTGGATGGCTACAGAAGATCATGATTTTGAGGAGATCAATCATTTTTATGTTAAAGACTCCAAGTTAAGTTGGAATGTAGAAAGTAATGGCGTTGTAGGAGAACATACAACAGAAGCATTAGAAAAAGTTTTTACAGAGTTTTCAAGTGTTTTAGGAAAACATGCCAATGCTGAATATTTAAAAGAACTTTTCCAAAAAGCATATTTAGAACATACCGCATTAACAGCCGCAACACAATATTTGGTAAATGAACTCTTTGGGGGGTATGGTTTGGTGATGATAGATGGAGATTCTAAAGAATTAAAACAACAATTTACACCCTTTGTAGAACAGGAATTATTTCAACAAACTACATACGATACTGTTTTAAAAGCTAATAAGTTCTTAGAGAAGAAATACAACGTTCAAGTGAATCCAAGAGAAATTAATCTTTTTTATATCAAAGAAGGCCTACGAGAACGTATTGTTTTTGAAGACAATCAATTTAAGGTAAACAACACAACAGAATCATTCACAAAAGAAGAAATAGCAGTTGTATTAAAAAAGAACCCGGAATACTTTAGTCCCAATGTATTGATGAGACCTTTGTATCAAGAGGTGGTATTGCCCAACTTATGTTATATAGGAGGAGGTGGAGAAATAGCCTATTGGTTACAATTAAAAAATACCTTTAAAGAAATGAACGTTCCATTTCCAGTTCTATTGGTGCGTAATTCAGTGTTGTTGATAAATACTAAAGAGATTCAGAAGGCAGAAAAATTAAATATTCAGATAGAAGAATTGTTTTTAAAGCAAGAAGAATTGATAAAACAAAAAGTAAAAGAATATTCAACTTTAAAAATAGATTTTTCAGAAGAGAAAGAACAGCTTCAAAAAATGTTTTTAAAATTAAAACCCTTGGTACAACAGACAGATGTTTCTTTTGAAGGAGCCTTAAATGCTCAAGAAAAAAAACAATTAAAAGGGCTTGAAAATTTAGAAAAACGTTTATTAAAGGCAGAAAAAAAGAACTTGGTGGGTAAAACAACCAGAGTTCAAGAACTTCAAGATGTGCTGTTTCCAAGAAAAGGATTGCAAGAAAGAAATTGTAATTTTTCTGACTTTTATTTAGAATATGGTGAAAACCTAATACCTCAATTGTTAGAAAATTTAGACCCCTTAGAACTCCAATTTTCTATACTGAACTTAAAATAGTTTCTGAAATACAGCATTTTTTAATCACACGACATAAATTAAAACCTGTATAAAATTTAAGAAGTATTGCACTGTTGTAAAAGGACATTTTGAGAATGTTTTTAGATTAAGCTTTCCTGTCAAATAATGGCTGTATCTTTGCGGTCTAAATTTTATACACCATTTCGTGAATTTATCACAATATACATCAGAGTTTAAAAAGAATATGCAATTGGCCTATCCAGTAATGCTTGGGCAATTGGGACACATATTGGTAGGCTTTGCAGATAATATTATGGTAGGTGAATTAGGAGCAGCACCTTTGGCAGCTGTTTCTTTGGCTAACAGTTTAGCTTTTATAGCATTTAGTGTAGGTATTGGATTTACATTGGCAATAACCCCATTAGTAGCAGAAGCAGACGGTGAAAAAAATTACAAAAACGGTAAGAGCTATTTTCAACACGGTATTTCTATGTCGTTTATTCTAGGCTTGGTACTTTGTGGGGTTTTATTTTTGATGAAACCTATGATGTCTGTTATGGATCAACCAGAAGAAGTGGTTGCCTACGCTTTGCCCTATTTTGATATTGTGGCCTATTCTATGGTACCCTTATTGGTGTTTCAAGCATACAAGCAGTTTGCAGATGGTTTGTCGCAAACCAAGTATGCAATGCGAGCAGCCATCATATCTAATATTGTAAATATAGGATTGAACTATGTTTTGATTTATGGGAAGTTTGGTTTTCCAAGATTAGAATTGATAGGAGCAGGCTTGGGAACTTTGATATCTCGGGTTGCTATGTTGGCTTTTATCATGTATATGGTACATACTAAAAATGCATTTAAAGATTTTGTATGTAAAATTCGCTTTTCAGAAATGAAAAAAAAGGTATTGGTGAAAGTATTCGATTTAGGGTATCCGAGTGCATTGCAAATGCTTTTTGAAATAGGAATTTTTGCTACAGGTATTTTATTAGCAGGAAAAATAGGTACTTTGGCACAAGCGGCCAATCAAATTAGTCTGAACTTGGCAACTATGACCTATATGATAGCTGTAGGTTTAGGAGTAACGGCAACCGTTAGAGTAGGAAACCAAAAAGGATTGAAAAATTTTAAAGAGTTGCGTAGAATTGCCATGTCTGTTTTTTTATTAATGATAATTATAGATGTTTTTTTTGCAGCAGGATTTATTCTTTTAAAAGATATACTACCCTATGCTTATATAGATTCTATTGAAGTTATAGAAATAGCATCTTCATTGTTAGTAATAGCAGGACTATTTCAAATTTCAGACGGAATACAAGTAGTCTTTTTAGGAGCTTTAAGAGGTTTACAAGATGTAAAAATGCCTATGGTAATTACTTTTATTTCTTATTGGATAGTAGGTTTTCCTATCTGTTATTATTTAGGTTTAAAAACGGAATTAGAAGCAATGGGAATTTGGATAGGTTTACTGGTAGGACTTACCGTATCGGCAATTATGTTGTATCTTCGCTTCCGAAAATTAACAAATAAATTAATTGTTGAAAACGGAGAAAATCTTTAAAAAGGTTCCGTAAATACAATTGTAAAAACGAAATATTATGGAACTACCTAAATTTTTATTAGGTGATAATACACAAGCAAACGAAGACGATATCTTTGTGATTCATACAGAATTTCCTCGATTTATCATTAACTTAAAAGATGATGAAATTGAAATGTGGGATGATTTGATAGGAAGCGATGAAGAAGAACTGTCTTTATTAGTAGCGGAATTTATTGAAGAAGCATCAGCTTTTTACGATGCAGAAATGAAAGCTTACGAAGAAGAATAACAATGTAGTTATTGGTAGAAAGTATAGTAATTTGTTTATTACACAAATTGCGATTGCTTAAAAACTAAAATAGATGAATTTTAAAGATTTAAAACTTAACAAACCTATCTTAAAGGCAATAGCCGAAAAAGGATATGACATACCTACACTTATCCAAGAACAAACAATTCCGGCGGTTTTGGATAAAAAGGACGTGATTGCATCTGCACAGACAGGAACAGGAAAAACGGCAGCTTTTGCATTGCCTATTTTACAATTGTTGTTTGACAAGCAAGATGCACCAAAGAAAGGTAAAAAAACAAGAGCATTGGTTGTAAGTCCAACTAGGGAATTGGCAATTCAGATAGAAGAAAACTTTAAAACATATTCTAAATATACAAACTTAAGAACTACAGTTGTTTTTGGAGGAACCTCTATAGAACCTCAAAAAGATATTTTAGCAAAAGGAGTAGATGTTTTGATAGCTACACCAGGGCGTTTGTTAGATTTACACAAACAAGATATTGTAAATCTAGATTCTATTGAAGTATTGGTATTAGATGAAGCAGATCTTATGTTGGATATGGGCTTTATTGACGATGTTAAAAAGATAGAACGTTTATGTCCAGAAGAAAAACAAAGTCTATTGTTTTCAGCAACCATGCCACATAAAGTTGTAGAGTTGGCGAAAGGAGTATTGAACACACCAGAAAAAATAGAAGTAGCCCCTACATCATCAGTAGCAAAAAACGTAGGACAATTATTGTACTACACACCAAAACCTAAAAAAATAGAATTGTGTTTGCATTTATTGAGAAATACAATAAAGGGAAACATAATTATTTTTAGGAGAACTAAATTTGGAGTCGCTAAGCTAGAAAAGACACTTAAAAGAAATGGATATAAGGTAGATAGTGTTCATGGAGATAAGCCTCAAAGTGAACGTCAAGCTGCAATGAATAAGTTTAAAAATGGTGATGTTAATATTTTGATAGCGACCGATGTAGCTGCTAGAGGGATTGATATTAAAAATCTTGATTCGGTTGTGAATTTTGACTTGCCAAACGTTCCAGAAACGTATGTACATAGAATAGGTCGTACGGGTAGAGCGGGAGAAATGGGCGTGTCTTATTCGTTTTGTTCAGCAGATGAAAAAGTATATTTGGCAGCTATTCAAAAGTTAATAAATACCCACATAACGGTTGAAGAAGAACATCCATATCCTTTAGACCCAAAAGCAAAACCAGAGGTTCATAAAAAACAAGGAAGTAAACATAAAAAAGGACGTAAGTCTGTTGCTTCTAAAAAGAAAAAGAAACGCTGGTATTAGAATAGAACAAAAAATAAAGGCAGATAATTTTAAACTATCTGCCTTTATTTTTTTCGTAATATCTGTGATGAATAGAGTTTTTTTAGATGGTTTTTCTAAAGTCTATCAGGCCAAATATTGGGCAACTCTCCACTGAATCCTATTTGAGGAAGGTTGTCAATTAATTTCATATCACTTTCTGATAATTCAAAATCAAATAAATCTATGTTCTCTTGAATTCTTTTTTGTGTGGTAGACTTAGGAATAATGATTGCATCGTGTTGGGTAGCCCATCGCAAACAGACTTTAGCAATAGGTTGTTGGTGTTTTTTGGCAATTTGTTTTAAGATTTCATTTTCAAAAACTCTTCCTCTAGCTAAAGGAGACCAAGATTCAATAGCAATATTTTGTTTTTTACAATAATTCACTAGTGCTGGTTGCCAATACCCTGGATGAAATTCAATTTGGTTGATTGCGGGTGGCACATTTGCTGTTTGAAACAAAGCTTCAAAATGTTCTTGCCAGAAATTACTAACACCAATAGATTTTATTTTTCCTTCAGCTTGTAGTTTTTCCATAGCACGCCACGTATCTGCATTGGTTTTTTGCCAGTTATCGTAATTTTTAGCATTCGCAGGCCAATGTATGAGGTATGCATCTACATAGTCTAAGTTCAGTTTTTTTAATGAGTTTTCTAGTTCTCTTTTAGTAGCATTGTATCCTAAATGTTCACGCCATAGCTTTGTAGTAACAAAAATGTCATCTCTAGGGATACCACTTATTTTAATCCCCTTTCCAACGGCTTCTTCATTTTTATAGATTGCAGCAGTGTCTATCAATCTATATCCATTTTGAAGGGCGTAATTCACAGCTTCAATACCTTGTTGTTCGGTAGATTTATAAGTCCCAAAACCAACAAGAGGTATTTTATTTCCGTCGTTTAGAAGAATATGTTTCATAAAATCAATATTATAAAGAATAGGTTTTACAAGTAAAATTGTTTGTATAACGTTACTGTAAAAACTTATGAAAGTTACAATAATTGATTTATATAAGAGTAATTTGCCTAAGGTAGAAATGTTATATTATTCCCAAGATTTATTAGAAAGAACGAATTCCATTTTTTTTAGAATTTTTTTCATGTAAAATTTATGAATTGGTTGGACTATAGAAAAATAAAGTTTCCCTATTTTGTTATGAATATTTACAGTAGTTGCCAATTCTAAGTTTATCGAATCGTTGTATTTATAGGTAATAAAAGATAACCTAAAGTCAAGGTGAGTATCATTTTGACCTGTTAATAGCTCTTTTTCTGTTTTGTCTAACACATCAAAAAGAGCAATGCTATCTCCAGTTTCTCCTTTGAAGAGATGCAGTTTTTCTATACGTGCGTCTTTTTCAGATTTTGGAGCTGTTTTTAGTTTTAAAAATTTAGCAAAAAATTCTCTAGTATGTAATAGGGTACGGAAAAATGTGGGAAATGATTTAAAAAAAGCAATCATTAAATCTTTAGGCTCAGGAGCGTATTTAAGGTTTTTGGTTGAAAGCTGATAGTGGTCTATAAAATCAATATTTTCAATGTCTTGATAGATTAAATAGTCTTGGGTTGATTCAATCTCTATTACGGTGTTGTTTTGCATGGTTCTTTATAATTTCTAAAGAGTAATCAATCTATTACACACCTGTTAAAACAGTTATTAAAAAATAAATTTACAATTTTTCAAAAAAGTAAGGGGTGTAGTCTGGTAACAATTCAGGGTGTGTGACTTTAATAATATCTTTTAAAATAATGTCAGGTCTCATAGGTCCTAATTCAAAATAGAGAAGTCCACCAGTAGTACCTTTATTTTTAGCAAATGTGTAAATGGTGTTGCTGTTATAGGCATCAAAGTTTTTGTAGTGCTTGTTTCCTGTGTTTAGTTTTTCTTTAGAATCGTATAGGCCACAACCCAACCAAAAATCAGCATTTTTACCTTTTTCAAAAACATTCTCAAAATTTAAAGATAAGCTTCCTGTACCAGAAGTGTTTTCCCAAAGGTAGTTGGTTTGTGCATCTTTAAAATAAGTAGCAATAAAACTTTCACCAGCGGGTAAATACCAAACATCTTGAAATATAGAACCAGACAATACCGTTGGTTTTCTTTTAGCTTGTAAGGCAATTGTTTTTGCTTTGTTGTATTCTGTTTTTATATGCTTAAAAATACTATCAGCTTGTTTTTCTTTATGGTATAGGGCTCCAAAAAGTTGAATCCATTCAGCTCTAGCCAAAGGAGTTTTTTCTAACCAATCACCATTCAAGAGAATAGGAACTCCCATTTTTTGAAGTGTAGAAAATGATTTATTGGGCTTGTTAACGGCAAAACTAATTACAAGTTCAGGTTGTAAAGCCAAAAGTATTTCGGTGTTTATATTTTGTTCTTTTCCTAGGTCTTGTACTTTTTTAGTATCTATCAAAGCTCTTGTTTTTCTAGAAGACACAAAATCAGTATTAGGAAAACCTACCAAAGAACCTTCTTCATTTAATAATTCTAATAAGGGAATATGAGAAGTTGAGGTAACTACTATTCTCTCAATAGGTGTTCGTATAATTTGTGTGGTGTTTTTATGCTTGGGAATATTTTTTCCTTTAGGAACGAGCAGGTATTCAAAAGTAGTTTTTGCATTCTGATAGGGTTGCTTTATAGTTACTTTTTTATAACCATTATAAGTTTCAATTAAAAAGCCTTTGGCATATTCTAATTGCTTTTGATTAGTTGTTTTTTGTGAGTCTTTTTTTGAGGTACAAGAATTTGTAAAGACAATTGTTATAAGTGCTATAAAAAGTTTTTTAAAAATCATATTTGTGTTTATAAGGTAGGGATAACTGTAGTTTTTTCAGAAGAGATGGTAATTTTACTTATTTGACCATAGGTGACTTTTATATTAAAAGAATCTTTTAACGGGGTTTTAGTGAGGTGGGCGAGTAGGCTTCTAATAACTCCTCCATGAGTTATAAATATGATTCTATCTGGTTTGGATTTGGTTATTTTTTTGTAAAAAGAAAGAACACGTGTGTATAAGTCTATATAAGATTCTCCATTGGGAACAGTTACTTCCACAAAATTTTCCATCCAAGGAGTTAATTCTTTTTTAGGAATGGTATCCCACTTTTTTAGTTCCCAATCGCCAAAATTTAGCTCTAGTAAACTAGAATTTGTTTTATAATTTTTAGAAAATAGAGCTGCTAGTTGTGTACACCTTTTTAGAGGGCTACTGTAAACAACTGTATTTTTAGAAAAAGGAATCTTTTTTATAATTTCTTTGCTTTCTAATGGAAAGTCTTTGGTGAGCTCAATGTCAGATTGACCGTAACAAATACCTTTTTCTATATGAGGAGTGGTGTGTCTTACCAAATAAATTTCCATAGTGCTAAAAGGCTTAAGTAAAATATGACTTCAGACAATTGTTGTAGTGATCCTGCACAATCTCCTGTTTGACCACCGATCCATTTTTTGAAAAAAGAACCCATCCACCAAAAGGTTAGAACTAGTGGAATTAAAACGAGGAACACCAAATTGTTTTGGAAAAACACAAGAGGAAGCAAACCAAAGAAAGCACTGAATATGAGAGAATCCATGGGCATGTTGTTTGCTGCTGGTTTGGCTTTACTATCATCTGTATCCCTAACATATGGGTATTGGTAAATTAACAGTGTGGCAATAAATCTACTGATACTATGTCCAGAAATTATGATAAGGAAAATATGTTCAGGGGGTAATTCATTTAGGGTTAAAAACTTTAAACTCAAAATAAAAATGATTCCTACAATTCCATAAGTTCCTACTCTAGAGTCTTTCATAATGGTAAGTATTTTGTCTTTTGTCCAACCGCCACCAAAGCCATCGCAAACATCAGCAAAACCATCTTCATGAAAAGCCCCTGTTGTCCATACGGAAGCTACCATACTTAAAATGAGTGCTATTTCATTAGAAAATAGAAGGGACGAGATTAGATAAATAGACCCAGAAATAAGCCCTACTAAAATACCAACTAATGAAAAATAGCGGGTACTCTTGTTTAAAATTTCAGCGTTATGATCTACCCATTTCGGACAGGGAATACGAGTAAAAAACATTAAGGCAGTTAAAAAAATATGAAGTTGTTTTTTCATGTAGTTTCGTAGTTTATGAGTTGTTACTTACGCCAGCACTTTCAAAAGAAGCCATTTTGTTTAAAAAAGCAATAGAGGCTTTAACGGTAGGTATTGCGAGTGCAGCTCCTGTTCCTTCTCCCAAACGGAGTCCTAGATTTAATAATGGCTTTTGGTTTAGAAACTCTAGCATTTTTTGATGCCCTTGTTCTTCAGAAGTATGAGAAAAGATGCAATAATCTAATACGTTTTTATCAATAGCATGTGCTACTAGTAGGGCAGCAGTAGTAATAAAACCATCAATAATAATTGTTATTTTTAAAGATGCTGCTTGTAATATAGCACCGCACATCATGGCAATTTCAAAACCTCCTAAAGCTTCTAAAATTTCTTTAGGGTTGGTACAGTTTTTATGCAAGTTTTGAGCCTTCTTTAAAACGGAAAGTTTTGTTTGTACTCCTTTATCATCCAATCCAGTTCCTTTACCAACACAGTTTTCTAAAGGAATATGGGTAAAATGGCTCATCAGTAAAGCGGCAGCAGAAGTGTTGCCAATTCCCATTTCACCAAAGCCTATAACATTGCTTCCAGAACTGTATAATTGAGTTATTATATGGGCTCCTTTTTTTAAAGCATTGGTACATTGTTCCGTTGTCATGGCTTTTTCTAAAGTATAATCTTTAGTTCCATAAGCTATTTTAGAATTGATAAGTGATGTGTTTTGTTCAAAATCAAAATTAACACCAGCATCTACAATTTTTAGATCCATTCGGTTCAGTTCACAGAAAACATTTATGGCAGCACCTCCGTTTAAAAAGTTCAATACCATTTGGGCTGTAACTTCTTGTGGAAAAGGACTTACAGCATTGTTTTTTACAACGCCATGATCTCCTGCAAAAACAACTAGTGTGGGTTTAGAAATTACAGGAGTTAAGGTATTCTGAATAGTACCTATTTGCACAGCAATTTTTTCTAGAAGACCTAAAGATCCCAAGGGCTTTGTCTTAAAATCAATTTTATGTTGTAGTTCTTTTTTTAGGGAGGAATCTAATTTTTGAATGTTGAATTTCATAAGAAAAAGCTTTTGTAAAATGGGAAGTGGTATTTATTTTAATTGCATTGGAAGACCTGAAACCATAAAGGTAGCTTTGTCTGCTATTTTTGCTATTTTTTGATTTGTCCAACCTTGTAATTCTGTAAACTTTCTTCCAATTTCAGTATCAGCATGAACGCCCATTCCTATTTCATTAGAAATGATAATGAGTGTTGCATCTGTGTTTTTTAACTTTTCAATTTCTTCAGTAACTAAAGTCAAAGATTCCTGTACATTGTATTTTGTGTCGGTATAAAAATTGGTAAGCCATAAGGTTACACAGTCAATAACAACCACACTTTTAGGAGGAATTACAATACTGATGTTTTTTTCTTCTTCTAGGGTTGTCCATCGTTCATCCCTGTCAGAAATATGACGGTCTACTCGTTTTTGAAAATCTTTGTCCCAAATTCTAGAAGTAGCCAAATAGTACGGTGTGTCAGACAATTCTTCAGCAAGTTTTTGCGCATAAGCACTTTTTCCTGAGCGTTCACCCCCCGTAATATAATAAATCATACCTGTTGTTTTAGGCTGCAAAGATTGGTAGAATTTTATAAATATGAAGAAAATGAATTGATAATATTTTAGAACCACTTACTTTCGCAGTCTGTAAATATTCAATTTTTATTTTTTAGCTTATGAAAGTTTCTTCGTTTTTACCAGCAATAACACAGATGATTTATGATATGAATTTACAGGATTCTTTAGAGGGAATTACCTTTGAATGTCCTGCTGTAGCCTTAGCAGAAAAGCAGCCTGTAGTACGTTGTGTTATGGAAGGAAAAAATTATACAAGTGATGAAATTAACACATTGTTTTCTAATAGTAAAGCTACTGGAGAGAGCTTGTATTATGTTGAAGAAGCACTTTTAGCTAAAATAGCTCCGGATATTATTTTTACACAAGATGTTTGTGAAGTTTGCCAGATAGATACAAAATGTACGGCAAGTGCAGTAGAAAAATTGGAGAAACAACCAGAATTGATTCCCATCAATCCAGAATCATTACAAGATGTTTTTGAGTCTATAGGAATTATTGCTAGCGCTATGAAAAATGAGGAAGCCGGCAAAGTGTATTTAGAAGGTTTGTTAGAGCGAGTAGAAGCTATAATAGACAAACAAAGAGAATTTCGAGTACAAGCAAAATCAGTTTTATTATTAGAATGGATAGATCCTTTGTTTAATTGTGGACATTGGATTCCTCATCAAATAGGCTATGCTGGTGGAATAGACTTATTATCACATCCAGCAGGAGACAGTATTGTAATTGATTGGGAAAAAATAGTAAAGTACAACCCAGAAGTTTTGGTAATTGCTCCTTGTGGGTATACACAAGAAACGACTTTAAAAGATATGCGATTTTTAACAGAGCGTGAAGAGTGGAACTCTCTAAGAGCGGTGCAGAATAAGGCTGTTTTTATTGCTGATTTTGATATGTTTACACAACCTTCAGCCAGTACTTTGGTAAATGGAATAGAGGTATTGGCACATCTTTTTCATTCAGATGTTTTTAATGCTCCAGTAGGGTTAGAGCATAAATATTTAAACTTTTTTGATTTAGAGTAATCGTAATTATTTAGGTTTTTTAAAAGAATTGTTAAAATAAACTTAAATATCCAATTAAAGGAATTACTTTTGCTGCGAATTTGGTTTTCATTTCAAGAGTTTTAGAAATGAGATTAAAAGGGAATTTCGTTCAAATCGAAAGCTGTACCCGCAACTGTAAGCTAAGTCATTTATTTGATGCTTGTTGTAAACTTAAACCACTGTAAAATACGGGAAGGTAACAACAAGACGCAAGCCAGGAGACCTGCCTTATTCATAATTATAAATTCTTTCGGGAACAAAGGAAATTATTATGAAACTATGTAAGGTATTAATTTTATTGGAGGTGTTGTTTTCTGCACCTATGTTTTCTCAAACCACTATTTCTGGTAAAGGATTGTTAGATTCAATTCAGAAATTAAATGAGGTAGCCGTTGTGGCAACCAAACACCATAAACAAGATGTTTTAGGACAAAAAACAATTGTGGTTTCTGAGGCAGAGGTTGTTAAAAATCCAACAAATTTCACAGAGTTATTACGTTACAACAGTCCAATTGCTTTTAAAGATTATGGAAACGGAGGAACCAGTTCAGCACGTTTTAGAGGTACTTCAGCAACAAATACCGTAGTGCTTTGGAACGGAATAAATATCAATTCTGTAGGAAATGGGCAAACGGATTTTAATGCAATTTCAGCAAATACAACAGATCAGATAATTGTAAAAAGTGGTGGAGGTAGTGTTCAATATGGTTCAGGAGCTATTGGGGGAACTGTACATTTGAATGATATTTTAGGTTTTAAAAAACATCGAGATTTTCAGGTGTTTTCTTCTTATGGTAGTTTTAATACGACATCCAATTTTTTTAAATCAAACTTGGGTACAGGTAAGTGGGCAGTAAAGTTGGCAAGTACTTTTAATAAATCTGATAATGATTATAAATTTATAGACGACCGTTATACTGATGAGGATGGAAACCTTTTAAAAAATGAAAACGGAAACTATGTTAATTATGGATTGGATTTTAGTGTAGGGTATAAGATTACGAGTTTAAATAAATTGTTTTTTTATTCTAGTGGTTATTACGGAGATCGTTTGTTTTCGGCAGGTTTGCCAAACCCTTCATCAGGAAGTGAACGAAATGAAGATTTTAGTCAACGCAATTTATTAAAATGGGAATATCGTTTTTCTAATTTTAAGCAAGTATTGAATTTAGCGTATTTATTTCAAGAGTATCGCTATTACGATAACAAAGATTCAGAGGAATTTGATTTTGGAAATTCAAAAAGGTTTCTGCTAGATTATTCTTTGAAGTACAGGTTTTCGAATAGTTGGAATATTACGTATTTAATGCAGTACGAAAATACAGAAGGGGATACTAATTTGATAGCTCCAGAAACGAGAACATCTTTTTCTTTAGGGGGGATATTGACATTTAAACCTACAGAAAATTTTATAACAACATATAGTATACGAAACGAGAACAATTCAGATTTTGAAGTTCCTGTATCTATGTCTTTATCTGCAGAGCAGAAGGTTTTAAAATATGTTTGGTTAAAAACCAATCTGTCTACAAATTATAGAGTACCTACCTTTAATGAAATGTATTGGCCTGTAGTGGGAAATAAGAATTTGATACCCGAACAATCAAAACAAGTAGATTTTGGATTCGAGTTAGAAAATAAAGGGTTCGAATTTTCAACAACAGTCTTTTACATTCATATAGACGATAAAATTATTTGGTTGCCAGCAGGAGGTTCTAATTTATGGGCTCCAAAAAATATCAAAGAAGTTATTAATAAAGGTGCTGAATTCTTTTTGGGGTATACTAAAGAAGTCGGAAAACATACGATTCATTTTTCAGGAAACTACACATACACACAAGCACACAATACAGAAACAGGAAAAGAATTGCCCTATACACCTAAACATTTGTTGAATTATACGGCAGAATATGGGTATGATTGGTTCAAAGTCTATTTTCAAAGGCTGTATCAAACCAAGGTATATACGAATGAAATAAATATTGATTTTTATTCTTTAGACCCTGTAAGTGTTTCAAATATAGGACTCGATTTTAAACTTTTAGAAAAAGAGAACAAGTCACTGGTTTTAGGAGCTAAGGTAAATAATGTACTAAATGAGGTGTATTATTTTACCAATTTGCGTCCTATGCCAGGTAGAAATTTTAACATACATATTAATTATAAATTTTAACTAAAAATGAAAACAACAAAACTAATTTTTAAACTGTTCTTATTCAGTTTAGTTTTTGTCTCTTGTAAGGATAATGGAGAAATAAAGGAAATAGAAAAAGAGGTAATAAAAGAAGTTCCTATTGAAGAAATAGAAACTTTTAAAGAAGGGGTTATTATAAGTGCAGAAGGAAGTTTTGGAAGTAAAGATGGTTCTATATCTTATGTGAAAGATGATTTTAGCATTGCTGCAAATTTTATTTATAAAGAAATAAATGGAGCACAATTAGGAGGATTAATTCAGTCTATTGCATTTAATGGAGACGATGCTTATATTGTTTTAAACGATGTAAATACCATTGTTATAGCCGATAGGTATACATTTGTACAAAAAGCGGTGATAACAGATGGATTAAGTAACCCTAGATATATGGCTTTTGCAAATGGAAAAGGATATGTGACCAATTGGGGAGATGGATCTGATACAACAGATGATTATGTAGCGATAGTAGATTTGTCTGTAAATAAAGTGAAGGAGACTACAATCTCTTTAGATAATGGAGTGGAAAGAATTATAGCAAAAGATAATAAATTATATGTTTCACATAAAGGAGCGTTTGGTTCTAATAATATTATTTCAGTAATTGATGCTACAACTGATTTAAAAACAGCTACTATAACTGTGAGAGACAATCCAGATGAAATGTTATTTTCTTCTACGGGAGAATTAGTTGTTTTATCAGAAGGAAAACCTTTAGCTTATGGAGGAGCACCTGATTATGCAGTTACTCAAAATACAACATCAGCAATTCAGTTTATAGATCTAGTGGATAACACAGTTTCAAAGGAATTGACTTTTTCTGAAAATGTTAGAGCTACTTTTTTAGCAATTGATAATGGAAACATATACTACTATGGAGAAGGTTCAAAAGTATATGAAATAGCAGAGTCAGCTACAACATTAGTTACAGAAGGAGTATTGGTAGGTAATATTTACGGTATGGAAGTAAAGGAGGGATTATTGTATACTTTGAAATATGCCTTTACTAACTTTAGTGAATTTATAGTGAGAGAAGTAGGTGATGCAACACCATTGTACTCTTCAGGAGTAGGATTAGGAGCTTCAAAAATATACTTTAACGAGTAATCAAAGCAGTAAGCATAAAAACAAAAGCCGATTCATAGTATGAATCGGCTTTTGTTTTAACATAAAAAGGTAATTAAATAATTTTTTGAACCTCTTTTTTAACATAGGATAAAGCTACTGCCGAAGGAGGCGTAGAATTAAGTAAGCCTTTTAAGATTTCTTCTCTTAATTCTTGAGCATTGGAAATTTCTTTATTTTTTGTAGCCTCATTAATCAAATGTAGAGTACTGTTTTTAGAAGTAGTAATTACATTCCAACACTCTTCATCAATATAAATTTGTTGACTTAAATTGTGTTCGTATTCTTGGTCAATTGTTTTAGATAGTAAAGAAGCATACGCAAAAGGATCTTCTCCCAAAGGTTTTACACGAGTAAGTAAGCTACCAGGGTTTATACGCTCTAAAAATAAAGTAATGCGCTCGTAAGCTTGTAGTTTAATAGGTAATGATAATTTGTTCGTTTCTTTGTGTAAAAGAAAGTTTCTACGGTTGTTTTCATTTTGTACAAATGATTTAAAAAAGTAATAAGAAATAGCGCCTGTTATTAAAGCAGGTAGTGCAATACCTAAAAGAGTAATAATATCCATTGAAGTTGTTATTTGTTATATAAATGAACGATTTCAAAACTAAGCATACTTTTCCTAAAAGAAAACTTTGTTCTAAAAAAGTATGCTAAAAACAGAAGTAAACTTGTCAATAACTTTTATTGTTTTAACAGTATTGAAGTCTTATTTTTGGCACACTATTGTTTTTTAATATCTTAATTGTATTTGCCGAAAAACAGATTGAATAAGTCTTTGATTCTAAGGTGAAACACAAGATACTTACTACTAAATATTTAAATTATTTTGGCAGATTATTTAGACGGATTAAATCCATCTCAAAAAGAGGCAGTTTTACAAAAAGAAGGACCAATGATTATTATTGCAGGTGCAGGTTCTGGTAAAACAAGAGTACTTACTTATAGAATTGCACACTTAATGAAAGGTGGTGTAGATGCATTCAATATTTTAAATTTGACCTTTACCAATAAAGCAGCACGTGAAATGAAAGAACGTATTGCTGCGGTTGTGGGAGAAAGTGAAGCCAAAAACTTATGGATGGGAACTTTTCATTCGGTTTTTGCAAGAATTTTAAGATCAGAATCAGATAAATTAGGGTATCCTTCCAATTTTACAATTTATGACAGTCAAGACTCAGTTAAGCTGTTAAACTCTATTATAAAAGAGTTGCAATTGGATAAAGAACGTTACAAGGCAAAACAGGTGTTGGGGCGTATTTCTCAATTTAAAAATAGTTTAATAACGGTAAAGGCTTACAATAACAATCCTGAATTAAAAGAAGCAGATACTATGGCAAGTCGCCCTAAAATGGGAGAAATTTACAAAGCCTACGTAGACCGCTGTTTTAAATCTGGAGCTATGGATTTTGACGATCTATTATTAAGAACAAACGAATTGTTGTCTAGATTTCCAGATGTATTAGCAAAATATCAAGATAGGTTTCGTTATGTAATGGTAGATGAGTACCAAGATACCAATCATTCACAATACTTAATCGTAAGAGCGTTGGCAGACCGTTTTCAAAATATTTGTGTGGTAGGAGATGATTCACAAAGTATTTATGCTTTCCGTGGGGCAAATATCAATAATATTTTGAATTTCCAAAAGCATTACGAAGATGTTAAAACATTTAAGTTAGAGCAAAATTACCGTTCTTCAAAAAATATTGTAGAGGCAGCAAATAGTTTAATAGATAAAAATAAGACCAAGTTAGATAAGGAAATTTTTACAGAGAATCCAGAAGGACCTAAAGTAAAAGTAATGCGTACTATTTCAGATGGAGAAGAAGGACGTTGGGTAGCAAATTCTATTTTTGAAAACAAAATGAATCATCAGCTTACAAATGATAAGTTTTGTATCCTGTACCGTACCAATGCACAATCTAGAGCTATGGAAGATGCCTTGCGTAAAAAGAGAATTGCTTATAAGATTTATGGAGGAACTTCTTTTTACCAACGTAAAGAGATTAAAGATGTACTGTCTTATTTAAGAATTTTGATCAATCCAAAAGATGAAGAAGCATTAAAAAGGATTATTAATTATCCAGCAAGGGGAATAGGACAAGCAACGATTGATAAGTTAGTTTTAGCAGCAAACCATTACAACCGTTCTATTTTTGAGGTAATTCAAAATATAGATAAAGTAGATTTAAAGATAAATGCAGGAACAAAAGGGAAATTGTCTGGGTTTGCAGAAATGATTCAACGTTTTCAAATTTCTGCTCAAACCAACAATGCTTTTGAGGTTGCAGATGAAATAGTAAAGCGTACACAAATAGTAAAGGATTTAGAAGCAGATGGTACACCTGAAGGAATTAGTAAGGTAGAGAATGTACAAGAACTTTTAAACGGAATTAAATATTTTATAGACGATGCGAAAGAGAAAGGACAAGAGGATTCATTGTCGGTTTTCTTAGAAGATGTAGCCTTAAAATCAGATTTAGATAGTGATAAAGAAGACGATGAGCCAATGGTTTCTTTAATGACAATTCATTTAGCAAAAGGATTGGAGTATCCATATGTATATGTTGTAGGGATGGAAGAATCATTATTTCCTTCAGCAATGAGTATGAATACACGTAGTGAATTGGAAGAGGAAAGACGTTTGTTTTATGTAGCATTGACAAGGGCAGAAAGTCAAGCCTATTTAAGTTATGCCAATACACGTTACAGGTGGGGTAAATTGGTAGATTGTGAACCAAGTCGTTTTTTAGAAGAAATAGACAGTTGTTATCTAGAGTATTTAACTCCTAAAAGGTTGGCTCCAAGAACAAATAATTTTGTAGACAGTAATTTGTTTGAAGACGATATTCCTAAGGATAGAATTCGTTATAGAAAACCTGTTACACGAGCAGCAGGAGGAGTACGAACAACAAAACCAGGACAATCAGTTAAAAAGCCATTGATAGTTCCTAAAAATTTGAAAAAAGTATCTGCAACAAAGAGTTCTTCTTCAAGTTCAGGAGCAGGAACAAAAGTGACTGTAGGAAACTTTGTAGAGCATGCCCGATTTGGAAGAGGTGAGGTTGTAAAAATTGATGGAGCTGGAGGAGATGCCAAAGCAGAAATTAATTTTGAAAACGAAGGTGTTAAAAAATTAATTTTAAAGTTTGCAAAATTAAAAGTCCTTTAAACCTTAAGGCGTATTGTAATCCTATAAATTAATTGCTAAATTTAGAGTTCAAAGATCTAAAAGAGAAGCATATGTACAGCTCAAAAATTATAGGATTAGGATTTTATGTTCCTGATAACATTGTTACCAACGATGATTTGTCTAAAATGATGGATACCAATGATGCTTGGATTCAGGAACGAACAGGGATCAAAGAGCGTAGGTGGATTGAAAAAGGTTCAGGAGATTCTACTTCTGTAATGGGAGCAAAAGCCGCTGAAATAGCTATTGAACAATCGGGAGTACCAAAAAAAGAAATAGACTTTATCATTTTTGCTACGCTTAGTCCAGATATGTATTTTCCTGGTGGAGGTGTTGAAGTTCAAGAGTTACTAGGACTAGATACTATAGGGGCTTTAGATGTTAGAAATCAGTGCTCAGGATTTGTATATGCGATGTCTGTAGCAGATCAGTTTATAAAAACAGGAATGTATAAAAACATTTTGGTAATTGGTTCAGAAAATCATTCAGGAGGTTTAGATAAAACTACAAGAGGAAGAAATGTATCGGTTATTTTTGGTGATGGAGCAGGAGCTGTTGTTTTAAGTAGAACTTCAGAGGAAGGAAAAGGAATTTTATCTACACATTTACATTCAGAAGGAAAACATGCTAAAGAATTGGTGATGGAAGGTCCAAGTACAAAGCGTTGGGTTCCTGAAATAATTGCGAATAATGATCCAGATGATATATCTTATTACCCTTATATGAATGGGCAGTTTGTTTTTAAACATGCGGTTTCACGGTTTTCTGAGGCTATTTTAGAGGGGTTAGAAAAAAACGGGTTAAGAGCTGAAGACATTAGCTTGTTAGTACCGCATCAAGCAAACTTAAGAATTTCACAATTTATTCAGAAAAAGTTCAAGTTAAAGGATGAACAGGTGTATAACAATGTAATGCATTATGGAAACACAACTGCAGCATCTGTAGTAATAGCACTGAGTGAAGCTTGGGAAAAAGGAAAAATAAAAGAAAACGATTTGGTTGTTTTAGCAGCCTTTGGTAGTGGTTTTACTTGGGGTTCTGTGTTTATTAGATGGTAGTCTGCTGTTAGTCAGAAGTCAGAAGTCTTTTGAAATGATTTAACTTATACGGAAGATGTAATTTTGGAACACCCCTCTAAGGGAGAAGTTCATTAAAGTTAGGGGACAAAAAAGAGCGTAGAGAACTTTAAAACCTTTTATAGAAACTAGATTATTTGAATTTGTTTTCTTGTAAGATAAAGCTTTCACCAAGGTATACCTTTCTTACAGTAGGGTCGTCTGCTAATTCTTTAGGAGTTCCCTCCTTTAAAATTCCTCCCTCAAACATTAAATACGTTTTGTCTGTAATGGCAAGTGTTGCTTGTACATCGTGATCGGTAATTAAAATTCCGATATTTCTGTTTTTTAATTGAGCTACAATACTTTGAATATCTTCTACAGCAATAGGATCTACTCCAGCAAAAGGTTCATCTAATAAAATAAATTTAGGATCAGAAGCCAAACAACGAGCAATTTCAGTTCTACGTCTTTCGCCCCCCGAAAGTAAATCACCACGGTTTTTACGTACATGTCCCAAACTGAACTCCTCAATTAAAGATTCTAATTTTTCGTTTTCTTCTTTTTTTGTTCTTCCAGTGAATTGTAGTACAGATCTGATATTGTCTTCAACAGATAGTTTTCTAAAAACAGAGGCTTCTTGTGCTAAATATCCAATACCGTGTTGGGCTCTTTTATACATTGGGAAGTTTGTTATTTCTTTATCATCTAAAAAAATATTTCCTTCATTAGGTTGAATCATTCCTACAATCATGTAGAAAGAGGTTGTTTTTCCAGCTCCGTTAGGTCCCAACAAACCAATAATCTCACCTTGGTTAACTTCTAATGAAATTCCTTTAACAACTTTTCTGTTGCCATACATTTTTTGGATATTATCAGCTCTCAGTTTCATATTATAGGAATTAAGATTTTTCTTGTTTTTTTACCACCATTTTAGAAACAATAATACTAATTTCATACAGTATTAAAATAGGAATAGAAACAATTACCTGACTGGCTACATCTGGAGGTGTAATAATTGCAGCAAGTAAAAGTACAACTACCAAAGCATGTTTTCTATAGGTTGATAAAAACTCAGGAGTAATTAAGCCTAGTTTGGTTAAAAAGAAAATTAGAACAGGCAATTCAAACACTATAGATACCCCTAAAATAGTATTGGTAACCATGGATATGTAAGAAGAAAGTGTAAAGTTATTTTGGATAGCATCTGTGATTTCAAAATGATAGAAAAAATACACAGACATAGGTACAATTATGTAAAAACTAAAAAGAACTCCTGTAAAAAATAATATAGAAGTAATAAATAAGAACCCTTTTGATTTTTTTCTTTCTGACGGGTGTAAACCAGGAGCAATAAACTTCCATAACTCCCATAATACATAAGGAAAAGAAAGGATAAGCCCTAAAATTAGTGAAGACCAAATGGCATTCATTAATTGATTGGTCATGGATAAACTTTGTAGTTTTTGTGGAAATTGCACTCCACAGAAATCACTATCTACACCAATTGTTTTAAAGGCATTGCAAAACCATTGATAGGTAATAAAATTACTATCTAAGTGAGCCAATAAAAAAGAATCGTATACTGTTTTTTTGAAAATAAAAAGTATAATTCCAAAAATAAAAATAGCCGCAGAAGAGCGAACAAGATGCCATCTTAATTCTTCAAGATGGGATAAAAACGACATTTGATTTTTATCTTTTGCCATTGTTAAAAAATTCCTTCTTTGATTAAATCATGTAAATGTACAATCCCTACGTACTCTTTTGACGTTGTTTCAACTAAAATTTGAGTAATTCCGCAATTTTCAAGTGTATTCATAGCATCAACAGCCATGGCGTTGTAGTTGATTGTTTTTGGATTTAGTGACATGATGTCTTTTGCGGTAAGAGAAGCAATAGAGTCATATTTCTCTAGCATACGTCTAATATCTCCATCAGTAATCATTCCTACAATTTCATTATTCTCTATAACAGCAGCAGCTCCTAAGCGTTTGTTAGAAATTTCAATAATAACATCTTTTACAGCTGTGTTTTTAGAAACTTGTGGCAGCGCATTGTTCTTTTCAATTAAATCGCTAACCTTTAAGGTTAAGCGTTTCCCTAAAGCACCTCCAGGGTGGTATTTAGCAAAATCTTTACTTCCAAAATCTTTAAGGCTTAGTAAACAGACAGCCAAAGCGTCTCCAATAACTAGTTGAGCTGTAGTACTTGTAGTAGGGGCCAAGTTATTTGGGCAAGCTTCTTTTTCAACAAAACAATCTAATAGGAAATCGGCATTTGTTCCTAAGAAAGAGTTTTTATTACCTGTAATGGCAATAATCTTGTTTCCATAATTTTGAATAAATGGAACTAATGCTTTTATCTCAGGTGTGTTTCCGCTTTTAGAAATACAAATTACAACATCTTCATCTTGAATATTTCCAAGATCACCATGAATAGCATCTGCTGCATGCATAAAAATAGCAGGTGTTCCGGTAGAGTTCATGGTAGCTACAATTTTACTACCTATGATTGCACTTTTACCAATACCTGTAACAATTACACGTCCGCTAGAATTGAAAATGAAGTTTACAGCATTTTCAAAATCAGAGTTGATTAAATTTTTTAAATTCGCAATAGCTTTGGATTCTAGCTCAATAGTTTGCTTAGCAAGATCGATAATTGTATTTGTTTTTTTCAAAAGTTTTAGTTTTACTAGAATAAAAAAAAAGTTATACCTTTATTTGCAAATGTATCTAAATTTAGATTAAAATCAGTAATGAATAGAAAGGAAATTGACTTGCATGGCCCATTGAAAAAGTTTTTTGGCTTTTCAAAATTTAAAGGGTTACAAGAACAAGTAATACGAAGTGTAATTGAAGGAGAAGATGTCTTTGCAATTATGCCTACTGGAGGTGGAAAATCATTGTGTTACCAATTGCCTGCATTGATGCAAGAGGGTACAGCGATAGTAGTATCTCCATTGATAGCGTTGATGAAAAATCAAGTAGATGCTATTAGAGGAATTTCAGAAAGTGAAGGAATAGCGCATGTGTTAAATTCATCACTGAATAAAAGCGAGGTGCTTAGGGTAAAATCAGATATTCAGAATGGAATAACAAAGTTATTGTATGTAGCTCCGGAATCTTTGATAAAAGAAGAATATGTAGCGTTTTTACAAACACAAAAAATATCTTTTGTGGCTATTGATGAGGCACATTGTATTTCTGAGTGGGGGCATGATTTTAGGCCAGAATATAGAAACTTAAGGAATATTATTAAAAGTATAGATAATGTTCCAGTTGTGGGATTAACGGCTACAGCAACAGAAAAAGTACAAGAGGATATTTTAAAAACATTGGGGATTTCAGGAGCAAAAACTTTTAAAGCATCCTTTAATAGACCCAATCTTTTTTATGAAATACGTCCAAAAACAAAAGATATTTATAGCGATTTAATCCGTTTTATTAAAGGATATCAAGGTAAATCGGGGGTTATATATTGCTTAAGTAGAAAGAAGGTAGAAGAGGTAGCACAAATATTACAAGTAAACGGAGTCAAAGCTTTGCCATATCATGCTGGTTTAGATGCAAAAACGAGAGCCAAACATCAAGACATGTTTTTGATGGAAGATGTAGATGTAATTGTAGCTACAATTGCTTTTGGAATGGGAATTGACAAGCCAGATGTTCGTTTTGTAGTGCACCATGATATTCCTAAAAGTTTAGAAAGTTATTATCAAGAAACAGGTAGAGCAGGTAGAGATGATGGAGAAGGCTATTGTTTAGCTTATTACTCATACAAGGATATTGAAAAGTTAGAAAAGTTTATGGCTAGTAAACCTGTGGCAGAACAGGAAATAGGTCATGCGCTTTTACAAGAAGTGGTAGGATATGCCGAAACTTCAATTAGTAGGCGTAAATATTTATTGCATTATTTTGGTGAAGAGTTTGATGAGGTAAACGGGCCTGGAGCCGATATGGACGATAATACAAGATCTCCAAAACCAAAATTAGAAGCGAAGGATGAAGTAAAGACATTACTTGAAATAGTAAGAGATACAAAAGAAAAATACAAATCTAAAGATATTGTAGCAACATTAACAGGGACAGTAAATGCTATGCTAACATCTCATAAAACACCTGAACGTACATTTTTTGGAATAGGGAAAGCTAAAGATTCTAAGTTTTGGATGGCATTGATTCGTCAAACGTTTGTTGTAGACTATTTGAAGAAAGAAATAGAACAATATGGAGTGTTGAAATTAACTCAAAAAGGGGCTGGTTTTATAGCAAATCCAACTTCTTTTATGATGACAGCAGATCATGAGTATACCAACAACGATTCTGTTGCAGTGGGGGTCGTAAACTCAAGAGTTTCTGGAGGTGTAAGTGATAAAAAATTAATGAGTTTATTAAGGGATTTAAGGAAAAGTATTTCTAAGAAAAAGGGCTTGCCTCCATTTGCTATTTTTCAAGATCCTTCTTTAGAAGCAATGGCCTTAAGATATCCAGTATCTATTCAAGAATTGGCAAATGTACATGGCGTAGGAGACGGAAAAGCTAAAAAGTTTGGAAAAGAATTTGTAGCGTTGATTGCCGATTATGTAGAAGAAAATGATATAACGAGGCCTGATGATTTGATAGTAAAAGGTACAGGAGTAAATTCAGGATTGAAATTGTATATAATTCAGAATACGGATCGTAAATTAACTTTAGAAGATATAGCGAGTTCTAAAGGATTGGAGATGTCGCAATTGATAAAAGAGATAGAAACGATTGTTTTTTCAGGAACAAAATTAGATATATCTTATTGTATAGATGATTTTTTAGATGAGGATCAACAAGAAGAAATAATGGAATATTTTATGGAAGCTACTTCTGACGATATTCAAGATGCGTTAGATGAGTTCGAAGGAGATTATGAGGAAGAAGAGTTGAGATTGATGAGGATTAAATTTTTGAGTGAAGTCGGAATTTAAAGAACATGAATCTCAGAATAGTGAATAAAAGGGGCTTAAAAAAAGCTCCTTTTTTTTGTTAAAAATTTAGCCTTTTTAGGCGAGGTTCATTTCTGTAAATACACTATATTAGTAGAGTGTATTCTAACACGAAGAACAAAGAATTTATAGGCATATATGGCAAAAAAAAATAAATTATCAATAGAAGAAATAGAGAGTGTAAGTTCTCGTCAAGAGCTGAAGGATATTGCCAAGAGCAAAGGAGTGGATTTGTCAAAAATTATTAATACAATTGAATACGAAGAAGAACTTCATAGGCTTCAAGTAGAGTTGGTGAAATTGCAACAATGGGTTGCAAAAAATAACAAGCGAGTTGCTGTTATTTTTGAAGGAAGGGATGCAGCAGGAAAGGGAGGTGCTATTCGCCGTTTTACGGAGCACTTAAACCCTCGATCAATGCGTCTGGTAGCATTGAATAAGCCAACAGATATAGAAAGAGGACAATGGTATTTTATGCGTTATATAAAAGAACTTCCCAATCCAGGAGAAATTGTTTTTTATGACAGAAGTTGGTATAATAGAGCTGTTGTAGAACCTGTAATGGGATTCTGTACAGATAAGGAATACAAAGAATTTATGTCACAAGTACCTGAGTTTGAGCATATGTTATATGAAGATGGATTGATTATTATCAAATTTTGGTTATCAATCTCAAAAGATGAGCAACAAAAGAGATTTGAATCCAGAATGGAGAATCCCTTGAAACGATGGAAGTTTAGTCCAGTGGATAGAAAGGGACAAGAGTTATGGGATAAATACTCTTATTATAAAGAGTTGATGACAAGTAAAACACATACAAGCTATTGCCCTTGGGTTATTGTTAAAACCAATGACAAAGAAGTAGCAAGGTTAGAATGTATTCGTTATGTTTTGTCAAAATTTGACTACGATGGAAAAGAGGAAGCCAATGTTACTTTGTTTCCCGATCCAAATGTTATAATGCACTATTTCCGTTCATCACATAAAATAGATTAATTGTTATGGAGAATAAAACGTACAAGCCAGCAGACTTAAAGAAGTTAAATACTAAAATAGGTTTGAAGTCTTTATTATTGAAAGATGAGCCTAATATTGAAAGAGCTTTGAAATATGTAGATTACGTTAAAAAGCTTAAAAAATTACAGGTCGAACTAATTAAAATGCAGGCAGATGTTATTGAAAATGGAGATCGTGTAATTGTTATTTTTGAAGGAAGAGATGCAGCAGGAAAAGGAGGTGCTATTAGAAGAATTACAGAGAGGATAAATCCTCGTTTTTTTAGAATTGTAGCATTGCCAAAACCTACTAAAGATGAATCTACACAATGGTACTTTCAGAGATATATTCAAAAATTTCCTAAAGCAGGAGAAATAGTTTTTTTTGACAGAAGCTGGTATAATAGAGCAGTGGTTGAGCCTGTAAATGGTTTTTGTACAGAAGAAGAGTATAAAGTGTTTATGACTCAAGTAAATGATTTTGAAAGAATGATAACAGAGTCGGGAGTTAAGTTGGTAAAGATATATATGTCTATTTCTAAAAAGGAACAGGCAAAAAGGTTTGAAGAGATTAAAAGCAATCCTTTAAAGCAATGGAAAATGACTCCTGTAGATGAAAAGGCGCAAGGATTGTGGGATAAGTATACAGAGTATAAAAAGAAAATGTTCGAGTCAACAGAAAAAGAAGGAGGAATTCCTTGGAAAATTATAGATGCCAATAGGAAAACTTCATCTAGGGTGAAAACAATGGAATACTTACTGCAACAGATTCCGTATAATAAAAAAAGAGAAGTATAGTATACTTCTCTTTTTAGACTTTTAAGAAATGTTTGAAATAGGTGATAAAGTTGCTGTGTTAAATGATACAATGAAGGGCATTGTAAAAAATGTAACAGTAAATGAAATATTGATTGAAGAAGAAAACGGATTTGAGTTATCATTTTCACCCAAAGAATTGGTGAAAATAGTTCATGAGCAGTCTGAACTTTCTAAGTATTCAGATATAAACAATTCGCTTTTAAGACAAAAACTTCAAAGTGTTTCTAAGTCTAAAAATAAAAAGGGTCAAAAACTTTCTAGAAAAGAAAAAGTGCATCATGCTGTTATGGAGGTAGATTTACATATCCAGCATTTGGTAAAGTCGTATTCTAGAATGAGTAATTTTGAAATTTTAACTATACAGTTAGATACTGCTAAACATAAGATAGAACTTGCCTTACGAAAAAGAATTCCAAGAATAGTTTTTATCCATGGAGTTGGAGAAGGTGTTTTGCAAAAGGAATTAGAATACCTATATGCAAAATATCCTGTAAAGTATTATGATGCTTCTTATCAAAAATACGGTATGGGGGCTACAGAAGTGTACTTTTTACAAAAATAAATAGAGATTATTCTTCTGTAGGAGTTTCTGGCTCTACAGTTACTTCAAACTCTCCTGTTAGTGTTCCAAAAGAAAAACCATTAGGGTAGTTGATATCCCCTTCAGGGTTTGTCAGGTTTAAGGTCGTAAATTCTAAGAGCATATCATAGATTAGTACATATGCATGTGTTAGAGTAGTATTAGCATCTTGATGTGTAGTTGTATCACTATCTAAATAATCAACAATAGTATCGTTGTCTTCGTCACCCGTTTTTGATTCGTTTATAGAAAGTGTACCGTCGTTATCGTCATCTGGGTCAAGGTAGTTTGGAATTCCATCATTATCTTGATCATCGTTGGTAGGGTCACCATCACCATCTACGTCTTCGTTTATTGTGTAAATATTATCTCCATCATCATCAACATCAATATAATTTGGTATTCCGTCACCATCAGTATCTAGAGTATCATCTACGGGTTCGTCTACAAGGTCCTTGTCGTCTAGTGTAATGGTATTATTTACAATTAATTCTCCAGTTCCTAACCATTCTTTGGTTACTGTAGGAGAAGAAGGCGGAATATCGTTGCAAAAATAATCAGAAGTAATTCCGTCGTTAAAAATTCTGTAAGTGAAGGTATGCTCTCCGTCTATTGTGACATTGTAGGGTACATCAACCATTTCTGTCTTAAAAATGGTGTCATTAGTGTTGTCTTCATTAAGAAAAAGTAACAACGATTCTGTTTGAGAAGAGGTGATTTTATGAAATACTAAATCTCCACAAGTGTTTATCTCAACATCATCAAAATCAAATGAAGGTATATCAAAATCACCATCATCACAAGAAAATAAAGAGACAAGAACTAGAAGAAATACTATGTTTTTCATAATTATAAAATTAGAGAAACAAATGTAGGGGTTTTAGGAAGAACTATAAAAGTGTTTTTTGTTAATTTTAAATAGTATACTTTTGTTTTTTGTAAGCTAAACTTACTGTTTTTAAGCGCTATTCGAGTACAACATATGGAGAAAATATATTTAGATAATGCAGCTACAACACCTGTTTTAGAGGAGGTTTTAACTAGAATGATAGATAGTATGCGTAGAATTGTAGGAAACCCTTCTTCAACGCATCAATTTGGGCGAACGGCGAAGGCAATGATAGAAACAGCTCGTAAAAATATTGCAAAAAAAATTAATGTTTCTGCAAGTGAAATTATATTTACATCGGGAGGTACTGAGGCTGATAATTTAATAGTAACCAATGCTGTTTCAAATATGGGAGTTACTCATATTATTACTTCAAAAATTGAACACCATGCGGTACTAAAAACTGTAATGCAATTAGAGGCTAAAAAAGCTATAGAAGTTAGTTTTGTAGAGGTTGATGAAAATGGTACTGTAGATTTGGTGCATTTAAGAAAGTTACTAGGGGGTACTACAAAAAAAACATTGGTAAGTTTGTTGTTTGTAAATAATGAAATAGGAACGGTTTTGGATTGTAAAAAGGTGGCTACAATTTGTAAAGAATACGGAGCTTTTTTTCATTCAGATGCAGTACAGGCAGTAGGGCATTTTCCTATAGATTTACAAGAAACTTCGATTGATTTTATAGCGGCAAGTGCACATAAATTTCATGGTCCTAAAGGGATTGGGTTTGCTTACTTTAAAAAAGGCTTTGGAATTGAGCCTATGATTTATGGAGGTGAGCAAGAAAAAGGAGCCAGAGCAGGTACAGAGGCAGTACATGCTATTTTAGGAATGGAAACAGCTTTGACAATAGCGTTGCAAAATTTAGATACAGATTTTAAGAAGCTTCAAACAATTAAACAATATTTTATAGAAAAGTTGCAACAAGATATACCGTCTATTGCTTTTAACGGGGGTTCCGATAATTTGGAGCAGACAACACCTACTATTTTAAGTGTACGTTTACCGGTAGAGGCTCCATTTTTGTTGTTTAATTTAGATTTAAAAGGTATTGCGGTATCGGGAGGAAGTGCTTGTCAAAGTGGAAGTAACAAAGGATCACATGTTTTAAGAGAGGTTTTAAATGAAGAAGATGAAAACAAAACATCTATCCGTTTTTCATTTAGTAAGTTCACAACAACGGAAGAGATAGATACTACGGTAACGGTTTTATCAGATTTGTTGAGTAAAGTTATATCGTAATATTCATAGGTTTGTTTTATGGATAATGAAGATAAGAAGGAAAGAGTAAAGAAACCTTGGCCCACCAAAGCGGCTATGGAACAGGTGTATGAAATGAAGTTGTGGGGAGCAGGAAATGAGTTTGTTTTCTATTCAGGGGAAGGTTCGCATCAACCAGAAATAGTAACACCTTATATACAAACGGTTACCTCTTTTTTAAAATCTTTTTCACAACCTCTTAGGGTTTGTGATTTGGGGTGTGGTGATTTTAATATAGGAAAACAATTACTGCCCTTTACAAAAAAATACAGTGCCGTAGACATTGTATGCGATTTGATAAATTACAATAAAGCGAAGTTTCAAGATGCTAAGTTAATATTTCAATGTTTAGATATTGCAGTAGATTCTTTGCCTATAGCAGATTGTGCCATTGTACGACAGGTACTACAACATTTGTCCAATGCCGAAGTACAATCGATACTTTACAAGTTAAAACAGTTTAAATACATCGTACTTACAGAGCATATTCCCTTGGGAGAATTTATACCTAATAAAGATATTATTTCAGGACAAGGAAATCGTTTAAAACATAAGAGTGGTTTGGATGTGTTTACGGAACCTTTTAATATAAAGGTAAAATCTAAAACGGTACTTTGTGATATTTGTTTAGGAGAAAAGCAAGGAAGAATTGTTACATGGTTAATTGAGTCAATATAGCAGAGTTGTTCAAAGAGTAATTTTATAGGAGAGGCTCTTATTTTTTTGTTTCAGAAAAATAGTTAACAGATTTTGCTTTTTTATCATCAGTACCCCAATCTATTTTTTTATCAGATTTTTCTAGTTTAGGAACATGTTTAGAGCAATGAATATAAGCTTCGTCAATACTTATAAATACCCAACGTTCTATTTGAGTATCAATGTTTTTAGATAATTCTTTAATTTTTTTTTGAAATTCTTTAGGAATGTCAAATTCTTTATAGCTATAAGCTTTTCCGTTAACGTGTAGACCTACAGTGGTATTGAAAAAATCAACAAAAACCAATCCAATATGTGGATTTTCAAGGATGTTTCCCAAACTAGCAAAAACTCCATTACCTCGATATTCAGGATAAGCTAGCGTAGTGTCATTAAGTACAGATACAAAGCCTTGATTTCCAAAACGAGGAGAACAGTCGCAGTTACCTTCAGTATCAGAAGTAGCCATAAAAACCATTTCTTGGCGTGCAATTAAAGCTTTCATTTTGCTGTTCAAACGGTTTTTCATTTGACGTTGGTAAAAACTATCTGCGCGGTCTGTGCTTTCTTGTTGTTTTTGAATTTCTAGTTCTCCTTTTGTTCCTGTATACATCTATTTTAGAAATTATGTAGTTGAATTAGGGTTATTTCCCAATACAGAAATTCGCAAAAATATTTCCTAGTAAATCATCGTTGGTAACCTCTCCTGTAATCAAACCGAAGAAGTATAAGGCTTCACGAATATCGATAGCTAGTAAGTCACTGGATAGTCCCATTTCTACACCATCAGATACTTTGTTAATTTCATCTAATGCTTTTAGTAAAGCGTCGTAATGACGAGAATTGGTTACAATAGTATCACTATTATTTAGAGCGCCAATATTTACTAGTTTTGTTAATTCGTTGGTAAGTGTTGTAATCCCTGATTTTTCTTTTGCAGAAATACTGATAATTTCAGGAATCTCGGTTTCAATATTTTTTCTTTCCTCAATTGTAATTTTATCAGCTTTGTTAGCAATTATGATTAGCTGTTTTTGAGGGTATTTGTTTTTGATAACTTCTAACTCTAGTTTTAAAACAGCACTGTTTACTTTGTACTTTTCAGAATCGAATAAATAGATGACAACTTGTGCTTGCGTAATTTTTTCGAAGGTTTTTTTAATACCAATACTTTCTACCACATCTTTGGTTTCACGAATACCAGCGGTATCGATAAACCGATAGGTAACACCGTCAATAATCATTTCGTCTTCAATGGTATCACGTGTGGTTCCAGCAATGTCTGATACAATGGCACGTTCTTCGTTTAATAAAGCATTCAACAGGGTAGATTTCCCTACGTTTGGTTCACCTACAATAGCTACAGGGATTCCGTTTTTAATCACATTTCCAACAGCAAAAGAATCGATTAATCGTTTTAAAACCAATTGAATTTTAGCAATCAGGTCTTTGAATTGTTGGCGGTCTGCAAACTTTACATCTTCTTCAGCAAAATCCAATTCTAGTTCAATTAAAGAAGCAAAGTTGAGTAGCTGTTCTCTTAAAAGTTGAATTTCGTTAGAAAAACCACCACGCATTTGTTGCATGGCTACTTGGTGCGAAGCTTCAGAATCAGAAGCAATCAAATCTGCTACGGCTTCGGCTTGGCTCAGGTCTAGTTTTCCGTTTAAAAATGCACGAAGGGTAAATTCACCAGCATCAGCCATTCTACATCCTTTTTTTAAGAATAATTGCATAATTTCTTGTTGAATGTATATAGAACCATGACAAGAAATTTCTATAGTATCTTCCCCCGTATAAGAGTTTGGATTTTTAAAAATAGAGATCAACACTTCATCTATGGTACGTTCGTTATCTACAATATGCCCTAAATGTAAGGTGTGTGATTTTTGATTTAAAAGTGATTTACCTTTTTTTACAGATACAAAATTTTCATCTGCAATTTTGATGGCATTAGGTCCCGATAAACGGATAATAGCAATGGCTCCAACTCCTGAAGCTGTTGCTAAGGCAACGATAGTGTCTTGATTCATGCTGCAAAGATAATTAACGCAGCACAATTGACAATGAATTAATTATAGAGGGGCTTGACTTAAAATAAGTCTTTGGTTAAATATCTGCTTGTTTTATAAAGTCTTCAAATTCATAAAAGAACAATTCGAATTGGTGCATATTTTCATTAAAAAATTCATAAGCTGTACCCCAAGTGTTTTTATTGTAAATACTGAATTTAGCATCTAGTTGTACGTAAATTCTAGAAAGACATTTTCCGTTATCTAAATAATGATTTTCATCAAAAATTATTTCAGGAATATATTCTTCTGTGAGTACTGTTTTTAAAGCAGCTACTTGTTGGTAGAGCAGATCACGTTTGGTATCGCTAGGTGGTTCAATATCTAACATAACACGTGCTATTTTATTATCGGCATAAAATTTAAAACTAAAGTCTTTTATTTTGGTATCATATTTTATCCATTTTCTAGGGAATGATTTTCCGTAGCTTACCCAGAAATCTTTTCTAATATGTGCGGCTTCTTCTTTACTAAACATATATATAACGAGTTGCGATATTGGTGTTTTGTGTATTTAATTGCAAATGTAGGTTTTTTATTAAAGTGTGGTGTTAGGAGGGCAAGAGAATAGATATTGTATAAAGATAATATCAGATATTAAGAATAAAAAATCCCATCACTATTTAGGTGATGGGATTGTGTATTAAAGCAATTGGGTTGCTTATTTTATCATTTTATAACTACGTTTGATAAAGTTTGTTAGTTCTTCACCATGTAATAAGTTTTGAGATAATTTAGCTAAATCAAAAGCTTGACCGATCAATTCTTTTTGAGCAGCTTCGTCTTTTGTTTCTAAAATTTCTTTAGCTAAATCATTGTTCGTGTTTACAACCAAATTGTACATCTCTGGCATGTTTTGCATTCCGAACATTCCACCTCCACCAGTTTGGCTCATTTCCTTCATTCTACGCATAAATTCAGGAACAGTAATGCTAAATGGATTTGCAGATGAATCTAGAGCTTCTAATTGAACAGTATAGTTTTCTTTAGGAACATTTGCTTCAATAATTGGTTTTAAAGCTTCTTTTTCTTCGTCAGAAAGTTTGCTGATTTTTTCTTCATCCTTTTTGATAAGGTTGTCGATATGATCAGAGTCTACACGTGTAAACTTCAATTTTTCGTTGCTCGCTTCTAATTTTTGAATTAGATGAGAAACAATAGGGGAATCTAATAATAATACTTCGTACCCTTTATCTTTAGCATCTTGAATAAATCCGTGTTGAGCTTCTTTATTAGCTGCATAAAGTACAATTGTATTTCCGTCTTTATCAGTTTGTGAGTCTTTGATTTGTTCTTTTAACTCTTCAATAGTTAAGAACTTATCATCTACAGTAGGGTATAGGGCAAATTTTTGCGCTTTTTCGTAGAATTTCTCATCAGATAACATTCCGTATTCGATAATTACCTTAATGTCGTTCCATTTTTGTTCAAAGTCTTCACGGTTGTTTTTGTAAAGAGAACTTAATTTGTCAGCAATTTTCTTAGTAATGTATCCAGAAATCTTTTTTACAGCTCCGTCAGCTTGTAGGTAAGAACGAGAAACATTTAAAGGAATGTCTGGTGAATCAATAACACCTTTTAACATTTGTAAGAAATCAGGTACAATTCCTTCAACATTGTCGGTAATAAATACTTGGTTTTGGTACAATTGGATTTTGTCCTTTTGCATATCCATTCCTTGGCTTAACTTAGGAAAATACAATACACCTGTTAAGTTAAAAGGATAGTCTACATTTAAATGAATATGGAATAAAGGCTCTTCAAATTGTGTAGGATACAATTCTCTGTAGAAGTTATTGTAATCTTCAGCCTCTAAATCAGAAGGTTTTTTAGTCCAAGCAGGGTCTGTGTTGTTGATGATATTATCAACAGTAATTTGCTTGTGTGGTTCAGTAGTTTCTTTACCGTCTTTGTCTGTTGTTGTTTGAGGTGTAAATTCAGGATCGTTTATTTCTTTTGTTCCAAACTTGATTGGAATTTGGTTGAAACGATTGTACTTCGTTAAAAGTTCAGTGATTTTACTTTCTTCTAAAAACTCTAAAGAGTCTTCAGCAATATGTAAAACAATTTCAGAACCTCTAGTTTCTTTTTCGGCAGGGTCTATAGTGTAATTAGGAGAACCATCACATGACCATTTTACAGCAGGTGCGTCTTTGAAAGACTTTGTAATAATATCTACTTTATCAGCAACCATAAAAGCAGAGTAGAAACCTAATCCAAAATGTCCAATGATTCCAGAATCTTCTACTTTATCTTTGTATTTGTCAATAAACTCTTCAGCACCAGAAAAAGCAATTTGATTGATGTATTTTTCAACCTCTTCTTCGCTCATACCAATACCTTGGTCAATAATACGAAGTGTTTTGTTTTCTTTATCTGCAATGATTTCAATGTTAGGGTTTCCGTATTCTACACCTTCAGCTTCACTCATAGCAATTAAATGCTTCATTTTAGAAGTAGCATCTGTTGCGTTAGAAATTAATTCTCTCAAGAAAATTTCATGATCAGAATACAAGAATTTTTTAATTAACGGGAAAATATTTTCTACCGATACATTAATGTTTCCTTTTGCCATAATTATATGTGTTTGTAAAAATTTTTAAGTATTTATTTAAAATTAGTTTTTGATAGTCAAATAAAATACCAAACTTTATTTTCTGTCTACTAGACAGGTTTAAGTGACAAGATGACATTTATAAGGAAAACAGTAGGTGAAATAAGTGTTTAAATTAACAAATTAGTAAGCTGTTTTGTAAATAGTTGTTAAAGGATAAGGTGTCTTTTGAATAAAAAATATTTTTTTTAAAAAAGCTCTTGTGGTACACAAAAGTAATTGTATATTTGCCCACGCTTTTAGTGGATGGTTTTTATGCCTGAGCTATAAATAAAATTAAGAAGATTTTTAAGAGATATTACAATGAGTAAAAGAACATTTCAACCATCAAAGAGAAAAAAAAGAAATAAACACGGTTTTAGAGAAAGAATGGCTTCTGCAAACGGACGTAAAGTTTTAGCAAGAAGACGTGCTAAAGGTCGTAAAAGATTATCTGTATCTTCAGACCCAAGACCAAAGAAATAATGAATATTTATAATTCATATAAATCAGGTGTTACTAATTTTTAGTAACACCTTTTTTTTGAATTAAGCAGTCAGAAGTAAGTTTTAAATTTAAAGGTATTGATTACCTTTGCGTTATAAAAATAAAAGCATGCCAAAAAACAACAACATCAAATCGGTTTTAATTATAGGTTCTGGACCAATTGTTATTGGACAAGCTTGTGAATTTGATTATTCAGGTTCTCAATCTATCAGATCATTAAAGGAAGAAGGGTTAGAGGTAACTTTAATCAACTCGAACCCAGCAACAATTATGACAGATCCGTCGTTAGCGGATAATGTTTATTTAAAACCTTTAACAACAAATTCAATACGTGAAATTTTAGCAGCACATCCTAATATTGATACAGTTTTACCAACAATGGGGGGGCAAACAGCCTTAAACTTGTGTATTGAAGCTGATGAAAAAGGAATTTGGGAGGAGCATAATGTTCAAATGATTGGTGTTGATATTGATGCTATTAACATTACTGAGGATAGAGAGCAGTTCCGTGAATTAATGTTGAAGATTGGAGTGCCTATGGCTCCTCAAGCTACAGCTACTTCTTTCTTAAAAGGAAAGGAAATTGCTCAGGAATTTGGATTCCCATTGTGTATTAGAGCTTCTTATACATTAGGTGGTGCAGGTGCTGCTATTGTATATGATGAGGCTGACTTTGAAAAACAATTGTCTAGAGGATTGGAAATTTCTCCAATTCATGAAGTGATGATTGACAAAGCAATGATGGGGTGGAAAGAATATGAATTAGAGTTGTTGAGAGATGGTAACGACAATGTTGTTATTGTTTGTTCTATTGAAAATATGGACCCTATGGGGATTCATACAGGAGATTCTATAACAGTTGCTCCAGCAATGACTTTAAGTGATTCTACTTTCCAAAAAATGCGTGATATGGCAATTCATATGATGCGTTCAATTGGAGATTTTGAAGGAGGATGTAATGTACAGTTTGCTGTGTCTCCAGATGAAAAAGAAGATATTATTGCAATTGAAATTAACCCACGTGTATCTCGTTCTTCTGCATTGGCATCAAAAGCTACTGGATACCCAATTGCTAAAATTGCAACGAAGTTAGCTTTAGGTTATAACTTAGATGAATTGAACAATCAAATTACAAAAACAACTTCAGCTTTATTTGAGCCAACGTTGGATTATGTAATTGTAAAAATACCACGTTTTAACTTTGATAAATTTGAAGGAGCTGATAGAACTTTAGGACTTCAAATGAAAGCTGTAGGTGAGGTAATGGGAATTGGACGTTCGTTCCAAGAAGCATTGCACAAAGCTACACAATCATTAGAGATCAAGCGTAATGGATTAGGTGCTGATGGAAAAGAAGAAACTCATTACGATACAATTATCTCTAAGCTAACAAATGCATCATGGGATAGGGTATTTACGATTTACGATGCAATTAAAGCGGGGATTTCTTTAAAGAAAATATACGATATCACTAAGATAGACATGTGGTATTTAAAACAATACGAAGAGTTGTTTGCTTTAGAGACAGAAATCTCTAACTACAAGTTAGATACTTTATCTAAAGACTTATTGTTAGAAGCGAAGCAAAAAGGATACGGAGACAGACAAATAGCACATATGTTGGGTTGTTTAGAGTCTGAAGTTTATAAAAAACGTGAAGAGTTAAACATCAACCGTGTTTATAAATTAGTAGATACTTGTGCAGCAGAATTTGGTGCGCAAACTCCATATTACTATTCTACGTTTGAAAACACAATGTCTGTTGCAGGAGGAAAACCTTATGCAGATAATGAGTCTATCGTTACAGAGAAGAAAAAAGTTGTTGTGCTAGGTTCTGGTCCAAATAGAATTGGACAAGGAATTGAATTTGATTACTGTTGTGTACATGGTGTTTTAGCTGCTCAAGAGGCAGGGTATGAAACCATCATGATCAACTGTAATCCAGAAACAGTTTCAACAGATTTTGATACGGCAGATAAATTATATTTTGAGCCTGTATTCTGGGAACATATTTATGACATTATCCGTCATGAAAAACCAGAAGGGGTTATTGTTCAGTTAGGTGGACAAACAGCATTGAAATTGGCTGAAAAATTAGAGGCTTATGGTGTTAAAATCATGGGAACTAGTTTTGAAGCATTGGATTTAGCAGAGGATAGAGGACGTTTTTCTGATATGTTAACATCTTTAGATATTCCATTCCCTAGATTTGGTACAGCTACAAATGCTGATGAAGCTTTAGAAATAGCAGATAGTTTAGATTTCCCAATTTTGGTGCGTCCTTCATATGTATTAGGAGGTCAAGGAATGAAAATTGTGATAAACAAAGAGGAATTAGAAGCACATGTAGTAGATTTATTACGTTCTATTCCTGGAAACAAATTATTGTTAGATCATTATTTAGAAGGAGCAATTGAAGCAGAGGCAGATGCTATTTGTGATGCAGACGGGAATGTTTACATCATAGGTATCATGGAACATATTGAGCCTTGTGGAGTACACTCTGGAGATTCAAACGCAACATTACCTCCATTTAATTTAGGAGAGTTTGTAATGGATCAAATAAAAGAGCATACTAAGAAAATTGCAGTAGCTTTAAAAACAGTTGGGTTGATTAACATTCAGTTTGCTGTAAAAGATGATACAGTATATATTATTGAAGCAAATCCAAGAGCCTCTCGTACGGTTCCTTTTATAGCGAAAGCATACGGAGAACCTTATGTAAATTATGCAACTAAAGTAATGTTGGGAGTTAATAAGGTTACAGATTTTGATTTCAAACCTCAATTAGAAGGATATGCAATTAAGCAACCGGTATTCTCTTTCAATAAATTCCCTAATGTAAATAAGAAACTGGGACCAGAAATGAAATCTACAGGAGAGTCTATTTTGTTTATAGATAGCTTAAAAGATGATGCTTTTTACGAATTGTATTCAAGACGTAAAATGTATTTGAACAAATAGAGCACAATTGCTCATATCATAAAAAAAGCTTCCAAGAAATTGGAAGCTTTTTTTATGATTGAATGTTACAATAGTATTTATTTTTATGGGGATAAAATAAGTTTTAAATCTATTTCAACTTCTTCGCTAATTTTATTTTGAATTTCAATAGGGGGGGAGATATTAAAGTCAAAAAGGCGAAGTTTAAGATTGGTATAGAGTTCAATTTTTCCACTGTCTGTTTTTTCTATAGTGGCAGGTAGTTGAACTCTTTTGTGAATGCCATTGATAGTGAGTCTCCCTTTTATTTGAATGGAGTTTACTTGATGTTTTTTATAGCTATACCAGTTAAAATTTACAATTTTACCTTTTAATTTGGCTTTTGTAAACTGATCAGATTTTGTGTAGTTTTCTAGATAAACACTCTCTATTAGGGGAGATTCAATTTTAAAATCTTCTACTAAAGCAACAATAGCTATTTCTCCTGTGTCTATTTTTAATATAGAGGATACATTATTATTAATTACTCCTATACTGTCAAAAGAAGATGTTGTAGGGTTTTCAAAACGTATTTCTCCATGATTGGTGAAATATTTTTTTTGTCCATAATGTGTACAGAAAGAAAATAAGAGGATATAGAAGATAATATTTTTCATAGCGTGTTACTATTCTATAAAATCATTATTGATCCATGTTTTTAGGTTGTTTATATTAGTGTCTGATAGCATAGGAGCTCCGCGAGGCATGTCTCCGCTTTCAATACGTCCAATAGCACTAGATGCTCCTGTTTGTTGAAAAGCAGCCTTTATTTCTGCATAACTGGTTAAATCAAGACTTGTGTTACTATTTGTGTTATGGCAACCTGTAGTTGCGCAACTAGAGGCTATTAATGGTTGAATATCGCTTGTATATGTGATAGAAGAAGTATTCGTGTTTTCTTCTTCGTTTTCAGTGTTTGTAGCTGTAGGTTCTGTTAAATCTTCAGCTGATTCAGAAGAGCAACTAAAAAGAGTCCCTAAAAAAACAATGGCAATTAAGAGCGTATAGGATTTGATATTCATAAAGGTTTGTTTTAATAAAGTGCAATAAATAAATTTAGTAATTCTTGTATTTTATTGATGGGAATATCTTCAGTGGCAGAAATATAATATAATTTCATTTTTTTCCTATTGCCTTTATATAATAAAGGATGTTCTATATCGCTACCTCTAGAAAAACCAATATATGGAATTTCTGTCGTTTTATCTTTCCAAAAATAACACAAAGGTTTTTTTTTATAATAAAAATAAGCGGTGCCATACTTTAAATGTTCTGTAATTTCAGGGGAGTGTCTTAAAATAATTTCACGTAAAGCAAAAAAACAACTACGGTTAGGTTCTTGTCGTTTGTTGTAAAAAGAAAGCAGCTGAGGGTTCATTCAACGATATTAGATTTTAATAATTTTAATTGACTCAGTTGAAGAATTATTAGAAATTTTAAAAAAATAAATTCCTTTTTTAATGTTTTCTAAGTTGATAGATTCTTTTTTAGATTGAATGTGTTGTGTTTTTATAAGCTGCCCAGAAGTATTGTAAATATTCAAATAAGTTTTTTGATTTGGATTAAAGTTTTGATTTACAATAGTTGTGTTTTCTTTTGTAATGGTAGGGTAAATATTAAAAGTATTTTTTTCTTTTTCATGTTTGTTTATAGATAAACTTACAGGATCAATTATTTCTTCAGCAATAATATTAAGTTGAGAAACTAAAGTGTTTTCAGGAGTAGAGACTTCATTTGCATTTTGATGCGTCATTGTTAAAAAAGCACCATTATTCCATTGGGTGTCTCCCCAGTACCCATTAGAGTCCATAAGGTTCCATTCAAGTTGTATAGAGCGTCTGTCATTTAAGAGGGTAACTCCATCAACCATAGTTGCTGTAGCAGTTGTAAAGTGTGTGTTTACTTCTACCCTCAGTTCATTGTCCCATAAATGATATTTAACCTTTAATTGATCTTCTAAAGTCCAAGAAGAGTCAAATGTACCTGTAAAAACAGTTTCTGTAGTGGCTGAATTGTTTGGGTTTGACATTTTAATGGTGAGAATAGGTTGTGTTTCAGAAAAATCTACAGACAGTATAATTCCGGCCGTAGTGTTGTTTGTAGGAGTGCCTTCGAAGTTTGTATATAAAGAAGGGGTGCTGTATTCCCAAATACCTAGATTAAAAATAGTATTGTTTAGGGAAGCATTATTTGATGTAGGTTCTATTGTAGTTTTTAAAATGGCTCCTTTAGGATCGTTCCAAACAAATAAATCGGTTGTTTTTAATTGCCCTATTGAGGTAGTTTCAGAAAGGTTTAGTTTGTTATTTTCAATAGAAGCACTGTTTAAGAGGTATCTGTTTCCGGTAGAAGGTGTTTGTGAACTGAAATCATCTTCGATAACAGGGGTGAAAGAGTGTTCAACAAAATTTAAAGCATCTCTAAATTGTGCTGTATTGGTATTGCAGTGTGTACCCTCTTTCTCTAAAAATTTAGCTTTAAACCCATCTATTTCCATACCGTTATGATAGATGTTCATAATATTTCCTTCTCTAAAATCTTCATAAGAGGTCATAATGGCATAACGCTGGTCAAAAGACTTCACATACTCTAGGTGTTCTGTAGTATATGTTAAAATCCTGTCATAGGTACCAGTACGAGTTTGGTAATCTTGCTCTACTTCATAGAAATAAGAAGATCCACATAAACATAAAGAACCTGCAATCCACTCAGGAAATTGATAAGCTAAGTTGGTAGCTACACGTGCTCCTCCAGAGCTTCCTGAAGCATAAATTCTATTTTCGTTAATATTAAAAATTTCTCTAGCCCTGTAAGCAGAGGCAACCGCAGCACTTATTCTGTGTCTTGTAGGTGCATTGTTTCCAAGATTATTAGCTCCAATGAAAATAATTTTTTTTTCATCAGCAACTGTTTTCCAAGCTCCTCGTATTCTACCATTGACACCTGAGTTAATCCAGAGTATTAATCCGTAAGGTTCGGTGCCATCGTAACTTGCAGGGATGTATAAATCATAGGTGTTGTCCCAGTTACCAATACGAGACTCTGTATCTTCAGTTAAATAACTGTTTGCATAACTAGTATAGTATGTGTAAGGTGTTGCAGGAGGAACAATAACACTTGTGTTTTCTACTTCTCCAAGAAAAACATCGTTAATAAGCCCAGTTCCAAAAGGGCTTGTTTGAGAGAATAATGTTGTTTGAAATACAAATAATACAATAAAATAAAGGTGTGCTTTGGCAATCATTTGGAGAGGTTGGTTGAAATATTAGTTAATTGGCTTTTAGTGTTTTAATTTAAAATGTAAAGTTAAAGTTTTTTTGCCAGAATAATAGAAGGGGAGTCTTTTACGTGTAGACAATTTCATTATTCTTATATTTTTCTGTTTAATAAAGAAAAATGTACAATAAAAGTGAGCTCTATATTTTGAAAATATAAGAATTTAAAGCTTTTTTAAAAATTTAGAATTCGTAGAGTTGAATTCAATAAAATATACATATTTTTGTTTTTCAAAAATTAAAATAATATAAAAACATACAAGCTGATATGAGTGTTTTAGTTAATAAAGATTCAAAAATTATTGTTCAAGGTTTTACTGGAGGAGAAGGGACTTTTCATGCAGGTCAAATGATTGATTACGGGACTAACGTAGTTGGTGGTGTAACTCCAGGAAAAGGAGGACAAGAACATTTAGGAAAACCAGTTTTTAATACTGTTGTAGAAGCTGTTGAAAAAGCAGGAGCTGATACAACTTTGATTTTTGTACCACCAGCGTTTGCTGCTGATGCAATTATGGAAGCTGCAGATGCAGGTATTAAAGTAATTATTTGTATTACGGAAGGAATTCCTACAAATGATATGGTAAAAGTAAAAGCATATTTAGCTGATAAAGATTGTAGATTGGTAGGTCCTAACTGTCCAGGTGTAATTACACCAGATGAAGCAAAGGTTGGAATTATGCCAGGTTTTATTTTTAAGAAAGGGAATGTAGGTATTGTATCTAAATCAGGAACTTTAACATATGAAGCAGCGGATCAAGTAGTAAAACAAGGATATGGAATTACTACAGCCATTGGTATTGGAGGAGATCCAATTATAGGAACATCTACAAAAGAAGCTGTTGAATTATTAATGAATGATGATGAAACAGAAGCAATTGTTATGATTGGTGAAATTGGAGGTCAATTAGAGGCAGATGCAGCTAAATGGATCAAGGCTGATGGTAACAGAAAACCTGTTGTTGGTTTTATTGCAGGGCAAACAGCTCCAGCAGGTAGAACAATGGGACATGCTGGTGCAATTGTAGGAGGTGCAGATGATACAGCACAAGCTAAGATGGCTATTTTAAAAGAAAATGGAATTCATGTTGTAGATTCTCCTGCTAAAATTGGAGAAATGGTTGCAGCAGTATTGAAATAAAAATATATATACTCTTTTAAAAAGCCTGTTCTATTTTTTTAGAGCAGGCTTTTTTGTCTAAAAAATATTTTGAAAATGAGACAGGTCTTTTTTTTATTGTACATCCTTTTATTTGGGATGACTAGTTGTAGTTTTAACAATACAAACACAGCATACAAAGTTTTACAAAAAGAAGATACTTTAGGGTATTCTTATGAATCTATAGAAAATGACCCTACAGGATTACGTTTGTATACTTTGGAAAATGGATTAAAGGTATACTTGAGTAAAAATGATGACGAGCCTACTATTCAAACTTATATAGCAGTAAGAGCAGGATCTAATTATGACCCGAAAGATGCCACAGGTTTGGCTCATTATCTAGAGCATATGTTATTTAAGGGAACTTCAAAAATCGGAACTCAAAATTGGGAAAAGGAAGCTCCCTATTTAGAAAATATATCTGAACTGTATGAGCAACATAAGAAAGAAGAAGACAAGGTAAAAAAGAAGGCTTTGTATAAAAAAATAGACAGTCTTTCTTTAGAAGCTTCAAAATATTCTATAGCGAATGAGTATGATAAAATGATTTCTTCAATAGGAGCTAAAGGAACCAATGCTCATACTTGGTTTGAAGAAACCGTTTATAAAAATAAAATACCGACAAATGAATTATCCAAATGGTTAGAGGTAGAGGGCGAGCGTTTTAGTGAACTGGTATTACGCTTGTTTCACACAGAATTAGAAGCTGTTTATGAAGAGTTTAATAAGGGGCAAGATAATGATTATAGAAAAAGTTATGCTGCAATGTTAGCAGGACTTTTTCCAACGCATCCTTATGGACAACAAACAACTATAGGAACTTCTGAACATTTGAAAAACCCTTCTATGGTTGCTATTCAAAGTTATTTTGATACCTATTATGTACCTAATAATATGGCTGTTGTATTGGTGGGAGATATAGATTTTGAAGAAACGATTCAAAAAGTTGATAAGGCTTTTGGAAGCTATCAAAGAAAAGAAGTAAATCATCCAAAATTACCAGTAGAATCTCCGTTAATAGCAGTTGTTGAAAAAGAAGTATTTGGACCAACAGCAGAGAGTGTATCTGTAAGTTTTAGAACATCAGGAATTGGAAGCGAAGCGTCTAAATACATTACACTAATTGATATGTTGCTGTCTAACAGTAAAGCTGGTTTGATAGATTTAAACTTAAACCAAAAACAGTTGGTACAAGGGGCGAGTTCAAGCCCCATGTTTTTAAATGACTATGGAGTACATCAATTATCAGGAAGTCCAAAGGAAGGGCAAAGTTTAGAAGAGGTAAAAAAGTTGTTGTTAAATCAAATAGAATTAATTAAACAAGGTGATTTTGATGCGTGGTTGATAGAAGCCGTAATCAATGATTTGTTGGTAAATGAAATGCAAGTATTTGAAAATAGCACAGCTTTGGCATCTATGTATTACAATGCATTTATCCATAGAGAAAATTGGGTTGATAGAATTTCATTTATAGAGTCTTTAAAAGAAATAGACAAAGAGAAGTTGATTTCTTTTGCAAAAAACTTTTACAAAGAAAATTATGTGGTTGTATATAAACGTAAAGGGAAGGATGCTTCGGTTGTAAAGGTTGAAAACCCTGGAATAACACCAGTACATTTAAATAGAGGAAAGCAGTCTGATTTTTTAAAGGAGTTTAATAAAGAAGTGTCAGAACCTTTAGAACCTATATTTGTAGATTTCAAGAAAGAAATTCAAAAAGAAGTATTTTATAATGATGTAATGTTGTTTTCTGTTGAAAATAAATACAATGATCTTTTTAGTTTGAATTTTATTTTTAAGGTAGGTAAGCATCATGATAAAGATTTGGGGTTGGCAATGGGGTATATGGAGTATGTTGGAACATCGAAATATTCAGCAGAAGAATTAAAGAAGGAGTTTTATAAGTTAGGTGTTAATTATAGTTTTAATACAGGAGCAGAAGAGTCTACAGTTCGTATTTCAGGGCTTAATGAAAACTTACCAAAAGCATTAAAACTTTTAGAGCATGTGTGGGAAGATGCGCAAGTAGATTCAGTAGCTTATCAAGATTATATCCAAAAAATAGTAAAAGCACGTTCTAATAGTAAAACTCAAAAAGGAAGTATCTTGTGGGGAGGTATGTTGAACTATGCACGTTATGGAGAAAATTCATCTCTAAGAGATATTTATTCTTCAGAAGAGTTGCTGAAAATTTCACCAGAAAAACTTTTAAATAAAATTCGAAACTTGAAAAAGTATCAACAGCAAATTTTTTATTACGGAAATGAGAAAGGTAAAGCTGTTGAAGTGTTAAAAGAGTTGCATCAATTACCGAGTATTTTGAATGCATGTCCAGAACCTATAGTTTATAAAACGGTAAAAACAGGAAATCAAGTATATTTTGTAGACTATGATATGGTACAGGCAGAAATACTGTTAGTAGCCAATAAAGAAGAGTTTTCATCTGAAAACCTCGCTTTAGCAACGGTTTTCAATTCTTATTTTGGTGGCGGTTTGTCATCTATAGTGTTTCAAGAAATTAGAGAATCTAGTTCATTGGCATATACAGCATCTGCAAGTTATTATAATGCAGGTAAAGAAGGAAAGAAGGATATGGTATATGCTTATATAGGTACGCAAGCAAATAAATTACCACAAGCCATTGAAAAGATGTTAAGCTTAATGCAAAATATGCCAGAAGCGGAGAAACAATTTTTGGTAGCTAAAAGAGCTTGTCTAAAAAAGATAGCATCAGAAAGAATAACGAAGTCATCTATCTATTGGACTTATGAAAGCTGGAAAGAAAGAGGAATTGACAATGACTATAGAGAAACTATTTATAAAGAAATAGAAAAAATGACGTTACAAGATTTGGTTGTATTTTTTAATAAATCAATTAAAAACAGTTCGTATACAACGTTGGTTCTAGGAAGTAGAAAAGATTTAAAATTAGAAGAACTAAAGAATAAGAAAGTTTTTAAAGAATTACCTATAGATTATTTATTTAACTACAGGTAGTTTCCCAAAATTATTCTAAATTAATTGAATTCCTATTATATTTAATAGGGGATTAGTATCTTTGAAGCCTAAAAAATAAAAAACAACATATGAAACTTCTTGAAAATAAAACAGCATTAATTACAGGTGCAACTAGAGGAATTGGTAAAGGAATAGCAGAAGCTTTTGCAAAGCAAGGTGCAAACGTAGCATTTACATACAGTTCATCTGTAGAAGCAGCGGTAGCTTTAGAGAAAGAATTAGAGGCTATGGGTGTAAAAGCAAAAGGATACCAGTCTAATGCAGCAAAGTTTGATGCAGCTCAAGATTTAGCAGCAGATGTGCTAAAAGAATTCGGAAGTATTGATGTTTTAATAAATAATGCAGGAATTACAAAAGATAATTTGTTGATGCGTATCAGTGAATCTGATTTTGATGATGTTATTGAAGTAAACTTAAAATCAGTTTTCAATTTAACAAAAGCAGTGATTCGCCCAATGATGAAACAAAGAGGAGGATCTATAATCAATATGAGTTCTGTTGTTGGTGTTCAGGGTAATGCAGGACAAACAAACTATGCAGCTTCTAAATCAGGGATGTTAGGGTTTACAAAGTCTGTAGCTTTGGAGTTAGGATCAAGAAACATTCGTTGTAATGCAATTGCACCAGGGTTTATTGAAACAGAAATGACAGCAAAACTAGATGAAAAAGTAGTAGATGGATGGAGGCAAGCTATTCCTTTAAAAAGAGGAGGATCTCCAGAAGATATTGCAAACGCATGCGTATTTTTAGCATCAGATATGTCTACATATATTACAGGTCAGACCTTGAATGTAGATGGAGGAATGATTACAGCATAATAACAATAATAAGATGCGCCTTGATTTTAGAAATATTTCAAGGCGTATTTTTTTTAGATAGTCTTGCTTTATTTCGCAAGTGCTTTAAATTTTAGTATATCGAATACAAATTTAAATGTATTTATATACAAACCAGCTAAGTAAAATAAATGAGTAACTCAATAGGATTTTTAAAGTTTCAACCCGTTTTCCAATATCGAATTTGGGGAGGAGAAAAGCTTAAAACAGTATTAGGAAAAAGCTATACAGAAAATAATATTGGTGAAAGTTGGGAGATTTCTGGTGTAAAAGGAAGTGAAACAGAAGTCTTAGAAGGAAATTTGAAAGGGGAAGTATTGTCATCTTTGATAGATAAATACACAGAAAACTTAGTAGGAACTAAGTGCTTTAAAGAATATGGAAATGAATTCCCTATTTTAATTAAATTTCTAGATGCAGCAGCTCCTTTATCAGTTCAAGTACATCCTGACGATGCTTTGTCTAAAAAAAGACACAATTCTTTAGGTAAAAATGAAATGTGGTATATCATGGATGCAGATGATGATGCTACTTTAACAATAGGATTTAAGGAAGAGTTAAATAAAGAAAGTTTTAAAAAGCATTTAGAAGAAGGAAGTTTATTATCTGTTTTAAATGAAGTAGATGTTAAAAAGGGAGATCTATATTATTTACCAGTGGGTAGAGTGCATGCTGTAGGAAAAGGGGTGATGCTTGCAGAGGTTCAGCAAACTTCAGATGTAACTTACCGTGTATATGATTATGACAGAATAGATCAAAAAACAGGTAAGAAAAGAGAATTACATGTAGAAGAGTCTATGGATGCGATTGATTTTTCTTTGATAGAGAATTATAAAACGCCGTTTTTAGAGAAAAGCAATCAATTAAATGAAATGATTGATACTCCTTTTTTTAAGACCAATTTAATAAAGGCATCTGAGGAAATTTCTTTAGATTATAAGTTAAACCAGTCGTTTAAAATATTTATTTGTACAGAAGGAGAAGCTATTTTGGAGATAGAAAATCAAACAATATCAATTAAAAAAGGAGAAACGGTATTGTTGCCTGCAAATGAAAAAAGATTGACTATCTTGCCACAAGAGAATGTAGTACTTTTAGAAGTAGCCTACTAATAATATAATAAAAAACAAAACCAAAATAAAGTTATATGAGTGCAATAATAATTAACAGTTTTGAGGAGTATAAATCTTACGAGGGGAAAGAACTTGGAGCTTCAGATTATTTAAAAATCACACAAGAAAGAATTGATAAGTTTGCTGATGCAACATTAGATTATCAGTGGATTCATTTAGATAAAGAAAGAGCAGCGAAAGAAAGTCCTTTTAAATCTACCATTGCACATGGTTATTTAACATTGTCGGTATTACCATATTTATGGGAGCAGATAGCAGAGGTGAGAAATAATAAAATGATGGTAAATTATGGTATTGAGAACTTAAAGTTTATCAAGCCAGTTTTAGCAGAAAGTGAAATTAGGTTGGTAGCTCATTTAAAATCTATTGTAAACTTAAGAGGAACATCTAAAGCGGTGTTAGGTATTTCAATAGAGATTAAAGGAGAGAAAAAACCAGCAGCACAAGGAGACATTGTTTTCCTATATACGTTTACAAATTAAGTTTTGATAGCATTGGAATTAAAAGAAAAAATAATGGCGAATATTGATATGTTCGCCATTTCTGATTTTTGTACAGAGGGAGGTTGGCCCAATTTTGATAATTTAGAGGTTTTCCTTTTTAATGAAAAAGACAAGAAAGATCCGAATATTTTCGATGTAGAAATGGTGTATGAATGTACGTTTGCGGGATGTTGTTTTATTCCAGGAGGAGATAAGTATACACGATTACGTAAAAAAATAAAAATTACCGAAACTAGTTTTGAGGTACTTTCATAAATAAAGAACAATTTAAAATTAAATATATGAGTAATAATCAATTGGATATTAAATTCCCTAAGGGAGGTGTTTTGTTTATAATAGCTGCTGTTTTTGCAGTTATCTTTTTTTCAAAAGCTACTGTAACGATCAATTCAGGAGAAGCCGGAGTGTTGTATAAAACTTTTGGAGGAGGGGTTGTAACAGATGAACCTGCTTTAGGAGAAGGGTTTCATTTTGTAGCACCTTGGAATAAGGTTATTGTATATGAAGTACGTCAACAAGAACTGTTAGAAAAAATGAAAGTACTTTCTTCTAATGGACTAGATATTCTTTTAGAAGTAACAGCATGGTATCAACCACAAACAGATCAATTAGGTTTTTTACACCAAAAGAAAGGTTTGAATTATTTAGATAGAGTAATCAAACCATCAATACGATCAGCGGCTAGAAGTGTGGTAGGAAGATATACTCCGGAGCAAATTTATTCAAGTAAAAGAGATGCTATTCAAAAAGAAATCTATGCAGAAACGAAGAAAATATTAGACAATCAATTTATTCAGTTAAATGATGTTTTGGTAAGAGATGTAACTTTACCACCTACAATAAAAACAGCTATAGAGAAAAAGTTAAAACAAGAGCAAGAGTTTTTGGAGTATGAGTTTACCATTCAAAAAGCTCAAAAAGAAGCAGAACGTCAAAGAATTGATGCAGAAGGAAAAGCAGCAGCAAATAGAATTTTAAGTCAATCATTGACAGATAAAATTTTAAAGGAGAAAGGAATTCAAGCAACTTTGGAATTGGCGAAATCTCCTAATTCAAAGGTTATTGTTGTAGGGTCAGGTGAGGATGGTTTGCCTTTAATTTTAGGTAATAACTAAAGATCAGAAGAAGTTTCTATTTCTAAAATAGCTTTGGCAGCAGTATAAGCGGTAGAAAAGCAACCTTGCAATAAATAACCACCAGTAATGGTGTCCCAATCAAACATTTCCCCAGCAATGTATATGTTGGGGATTTTTTTTAGAGATAAGTTATCGTTCAGTTCATCGCAGTGTATGCCACCAACAGTAGAAATTGCCTCATCAATAGGGCGGAGTCCAGTAATGGGGATTTTTAAGTTTTTGATACTTTTTGTGAATTTTTCAACATCTAAGTACGTGTCTTTTGTAGTGTATGCCTTAATAAGAGTTAACTGTGTTTTGTTAAGTTTAAAAATATATCCATAGTTCTTAGGCTTTATAGAACTGTTGCATTTTTGTAATAACTCACTTTCCGTATTAAAAGGTTTAAAATCTATAGATATTTCAGTAGGGAGATTCTGTTTTAGAGATTCTCTTACTATAGACGAGATAGGGTAAATGGCATTTCCTTCAAATCCATATTTACTAATAACAGCTTCTCCTTTTACAGAGTAACTGTTACATGTAATTCGAATGTTTTTTAAGGGATTTCCAATTATAGCATCTAAGTTTTTGTTGTCAAAATTTGTTGTAATTCCACAATTTGAAGGTTCAAATACTTTGGTGGTAATATTGTTTTTTTCAAATACCGGTCTCCAATTACCCTTAGAACCTGTAATCTTCCAAGAAGCTCCACCCAAAGCAAAAATACAGTAGTCAAAAGAGGTTTTAATTTGTTCTCCTTTGTGTAAAAAAGTTACACTACCCTCGTTAAAGTCTACAAATTTATGATCAAGATGTAGATTAACATTTAGTTTTATTAAACTCTCTCTAATGGCATTTAAAACTTGAATAGGTTTTATTCCTTTAGAGGGAAAAACACGTCCGCTAGAGCCAGTATATGTGTCAATACCGATACCCTTAAGCCATTTTTGAGTTGCTTGTGTATCGAAGTTTTGTAAAGGTGTTTTTAATAATTCTGTGGGAGTGTATTTAGAAATGAGTTCTTTTCCTGTGGCACTATTGGTAAGGTTAAACCCACCTTTACCAGCTACTAGAAACTTTTTACCGACACTTTTTTCTTGTTCATAAAGGTGTACGGTAAAGTTTTTACTTAGTTCTGTAGCAGCTAGAAGCCCTGCAGGGCCACCTCCAATAATGACTATTTTTTTAGATGACATTTACTTCAATTTCTAAAGTAATGCCAAAGTTTTCTAAAATTGTTTTTTGAATGTCTTTTGCAAGGTTAAAAACCTCTTTTCCTGTAGCATTTCCGTAGTTAACTAATACCAAAGCTTGATTTTTATGAGAACCCGTATTTCCAATGCGTTTTCCTTTGTATCCGCTTTGTTCTATAAGCCAACCAGCAGGTACTTTTATTTGAGTATCCGAAACAGGGTAACTAGGAATTGTAGAGTGTTCTTTTTGGAGTTTTTCGAAATGAAGATTTGTAATAACAGGGTTTTTAAAAAAACTACCACTATTACCTATTTCATTAGGATTGGGTAGTTTGCTGTTTCGTATAGCAATTACAGCATCACTGATGTTTTTTATAGTGGGTTTATCAATGTTCTTGTCTGTTAATTCTGCCTGAATAGCTCCGTAAGAGTAATTTAATTTGTGAATGTTTTTCGTGAGTTTAAAGCTAACGTTTAGTAGAATATATTTCCCTTTTAATTCGTTTTTAAAGACTGAATTTCGGTAACCAAAATTACATTCTTGGTTAGTAAAAGTTTTTATTTTTCCACTGTTGAGCTCTAGAGCTTCAACTTGTAGAATAGTATCTTTTACTTCTACTCCATAAGCACCAATATTTTGAATAGGACAGGTACCCACATTTCCTGGAATTAAAGAAAGGTTTTCTATTCCGCCAAGGTCATTGTCAATACACCATAAAACAAATTCGTGCCAGTTTTCTCCAGCTTCTGCAGTAACCACTACTTCAGTATCTGAAAAGGGTTTTGTTGTTATGCCTTTTGTATTTAGGTGTACAACTAGTTTTTCAATGTCTTGAGTAAGTAATAGATTGCTGCCACCACCTAATACAAATATATCTTTTCTTGTTTTTACAATTTCTTGTAATTGAGATACAGAGGAAATTGACGTAAATTCTTGAGCGTTTACGTCAATTCCAAATGTATTGTATTCTTTTAAAGATATATTTTGTTGTATACTCATTTATGCCTTTTTTTTACCCAATTCAACAGCTCTATTAAATGCAGCAAATGCAGCTTCTTGTATGTGGGAGTTTACATTGTTGTTTTCAAGAGAGTCTAAAGCAGCTCTTGTAGTTCCTCCTTTAGAGGCAACTCTATTCATCCAAGTAGGTAGGGGATCGTCAGATTTTTTGAATTGTTCAACAGCTCCATCAAATGTTTGACTAACCAATAATTTAGCTTCTTTATCAGAGAATCCCATTTTTGTAGCAGCTTCTACCATTGCTTGCATAAAGTAAAATACATATGCAGGCCCGCTTCCTGAAATTCCTGTAGAAGAATCAATAGAAGGTTCGGTAGCTACAAATAAAGACTTACCTGTAGTGCTTAATAGTTTTTGAATGGTGTCGATTTCTTCTTGAATAAGTTCTTTAGCACCTGTAAAAGTGGTCATACCTTTTCCTAGTTGTGCAGGTAGATTAGGCATAGCTCTAGCTACTTTGGTTGTATCTAAACTTGTTTGGATAGTTTCTATTGTAACTCCTGCCATGATGGAAATAAACAACTGATTTTTATTTATCAGAGGTTTCATTTCAGCAAATAACTCTAAACATTGTTGAGGTTTTATAGCCAACATAATCACATCTGCTTGCGCAATGCATTCAAGAGAATCAAAAATCACAAAGTCTTTATAAGTTTTTAATTCTTCTATTTTTGGAGGAAACTTTTCAAGAATCATAAGGTTTCCAGGCTTTACAAATCCAGAATCTAAAATTGATTTGGCATAGGTAAACCCCATATTTCCTCCTCCGATAACTAGTAATTTCATTTAGATATATTTTTATAAAATAGCTGTATACTATTTTGTTTGTATATGTTTTTTATAAGCAGTTAATGCTGATTTTATAATTTGTACAGAACGAATTAAGTCTTTTTGGTTCAGTACGTAAGCAATTCTTATTTGGTTTTTTCCAATACAAGGACTAGAGTAAAAACCACTAGCAGGAGCTACCATAACGGTTTCATTATTATCACTAAAGCTTTCTAGCATCCATTGGGCAAAATCATCAGCATCGTCGATAGGCAAAGAAGCTAAACAATAAAAAGCACCTTTAGGTTTGTTTACTTTAATGCCTTCGATTTTTTGTAACTCTGTGATCAATGAATTTCTTCTAGCAGTATATTCTTTAACAATTTCAGTAAAATAATTTTGTGGAGTATCTAAAGCAGCTTCAGCAGCAATTTGTGCGTACGTGGGAGGGCTCAATCTAGATTGTGCCATTTTCATAATTGTAAATAAAAGCTCTTGGTTTTTGGATACAACACAACCAATTCTAGCGCCACACATACTGAATCGTTTAGAAATGGAATCGATCATAATAGCGTTTTGATCCATTCCTTTTTCGTTTAAGATAGAGTAGTGCTCTTCACCATCGTAGACAAACTCTCGGTACACTTCATCAGCAATTAAAAATAAATCGTGCTTTACAACCAATTCTTTTAATTTTTTAATATCCTCTTTGGGATATACAGCACCGGTTGGATTTCCAGGATTGCAAATTAAAATTGCTTTGGTATTTTTAGTGATTACTTTTTCAAAATCAGAAATTTTTGGAAGAGCAAAACCTTCGTCAATAGTTGAAGTAATAGGTACTACATTTACACCTGCAGCTATTGAAAAACTATTGTAATTCGCATAAAAAGGTTCAGGAATAATAATTTCATCATGAGGATCTGTAATACAAGCAATTGTAAATAAAAGAGCTTCAGAAGCTCCTGTGGTTACAAGAATATCATCTTTACTAACATCAATAGAATTGATGTCATAGTAATTAGCTAGTTTTTGGCGGTATGTTTCTGATCCGTTAGATGTAGAGTATTCTAAAATTTCAATTGTATTATTCTTAACGGCATCAAGTGCTACTTGTGGCGTTTTTATATCAGGTTGTCCAATATTTAAGTGATAAATATGCGTGCCTTTTCTTTTCGCAGCTTCAGCAAAAGGAACCAATTTTCTAATTGGAGATTGAGGTGTAAGATGTCCTTTGCGTGATATTTGAGGCATAATTAAGTGATTTTATCAAGTTAATTTCTTAAAAACTCACAAATTTAATGTTTCTAGGCTAATTGTTTGAATTTTTACGCTGAAAAGTGATATCTCTGTATAAAAATGTGATTTATTTCTTTATTAGGTAGAGCTGCCATTTTATGTTTTTTGAAAACTATTTACAGTATGGCATAGGAATTGAACTTATTCTTATGATATCGTGTTTAAATATTATTTAAATATTTGTGTATCAGGTTTTTTGATGGTTGTAGAACTCCGTTGAAATTTTTAAATAGATTATTGAATGTCATTATGACAGTAAAACATAAAAATGGGTAATTCAAAAACAATAAAAATAGACAATTTGTCCTTACAAAATATGTTGGATGAAGATTCAGAATTGATACCTTTATTAACGCCTGAAGATGAGGAAGAGATTAATAAGGAAGAGATTCCTGAGGTTTTGTCAATTTTACCTTTAAAAAATACAGTTTTGTTTCCAGGAGTTGTAATTCCTATTACAGCAGGAAGAGATCAGTCAATTCAATTGATAAAAGATGTTAATAAAGGAGATAAAGTTTTAGGGGTTGTTTCTCAAATAGATCCGGAGGTAGAGAGACCTACAGGGAAGGATATTCACCAAACAGGGGTAGTAGCTCAAATATTGAGAGTTTTAAAGATGCCAGATGGTAATACAACTGTTATTATTCAAGGTAAAAAGAGGTTTCAGATAAAAGAGATTATACAAGAAGAACCTTATTTAAAAGCTGCTACTGAAGATTTTTTAGAGGATAAGGTGATTGAAGATACTGAAGAGTTTAAAGAAATCATGGCTTCTATTGAAGAATCGGCTTTAGAGGTTATCAAAGAAAACCCAAACCTTCCATCTGAAGCAGGATTTGCAATTAAAAATATTCAGAGTAAATCATTTTTGGTGAATTTTATTTCATCAAACATGAATTTGAGTGTAAAGAAAAAGCAAAACTTATTAGAACAAAACTCATTAAGGGAGCGTGCTATCATGACCTTAAAAGAGTTGAATAAAGAATTGCAACGTTTGGCTTTAAGAAATGATATTCAATCTAAAACGCGTGTTGACATGGATCAGCAGCAAAGAGAATATTATTTACATCAGCAGTTAAAAACTATTCAAGATGAATTGGGGGGAGGCTCTCATGATCAGGAGTTATTAGATCTTAAAGAAAAAGCAAAAGGAAAGAAATGGAATAAAGAGGTTCAAGAGCGTTTTGATAAAGAAATTGGACGCTTGCAACGTATGAATCCACAAATGCCAGATTATTCTGTTCAAAGAAATTATTTGGAGTTGTTGATAGAATTGCCTTGGGGAGAATATTCTGAAGATAAGTTTGATTTGAAACGAGCACAAAAAATTCTTGATAGAGATCACTTTGGTTTAGAAGAGGTAAAAGATAGAATTATTGAACATTTAGCAGTGTTAAAATTAAAAGGGGACATGAAATCTCCAATAATCTGTTTATATGGGCCTCCGGGAGTTGGAAAAACTTCTTTAGGGAAATCAGTAGCTGAATCTTTAGGAAGAAAGTATGTGCGTATGTCTTTAGGAGGTGTACGTGATGAATCAGAGATTAGAGGACATCGTAAAACTTATATTGGGGCGATGCCAGGAAGGTTGGTGCAAAGTTTAAAAAAGGCGAAAACATCGAATCCTGTTTTTGTATTAGATGAGATAGATAAATTAGTATCTAGTCATAGTGGAGATCCTTCGGCGGCAATGTTAGAGGTTTTAGATCCAGAACAAAATACAGCTTTCTACGACAATTATTTAGAGGTAGGGTACGACCTGTCTAAAGTAATGTTTATTGCAACTGCGAATAATATAAATGAAGTTCCATGGGCTTTAAGGGACCGTATGGAGTTGATAAACGTTTCTGGATATACGATTGAAGAAAAAATAGAGATTGCTAAAAAGTATCTATTTCCAAAGCAATTGAAAGAACATGGATTAACTTCGGAACATTTAAAAGTAGGGAAAGCACAATTAGAAAAAATTGTAACAGGATATACTAGAGAGTCTGGGGTTAGAGGATTGGAGAAAAAAGTAGCTAAAGTAGTACGTTATGCTGCAAAATCAATAGCCTTAGAAGAGACATATAATGTTAAGTTAACAAACGAAGATATTGTAACTATTTTAGGAGCCCCTAGGTTAGAAAGAGATAAGTACGAAAATAACAGTGTAGCAGGAGTTGTTACTGGTTTGGCTTGGACAAGTGTTGGAGGTGATATTTTATTTATAGAATCTATTCTTTCAAAAGGAAAAGGAGAACTTTCTATTACAGGAAATTTAGGAAATGTAATGAAGGAGTCTGCTACGATTGCTTTAGAGTATATCAAAGCAAATACAGAAACTTTTGGAGTAGATCAGAAAGTATTAGAAGATTATAAAATACATGTTCATGTTCCTGAAGGAGCTACACCAAAAGATGGACCAAGTGCAGGTATTACTATGTTAACTTCTTTAATATCTGTATTGACACAAAGAAAGGTAAAAGCTAACTTAGCAATGACAGGAGAAATAACTCTACGAGGTAAGGTATTGCCAGTAGGAGGAATTAAAGAGAAAATCTTGGCGGCTAAAAGAGCAAATATCAAAGAAATTATTTTGTGTGCCGATAACAAAAGAGATATTGATGAAATTAAACCATCTTACTTAAAAGGGGTGAAGTTTCATTATGTAACAGAAATGAAAGAAGTGATAGATATTGCACTTACAAAACAAAAAGTAAAGAATTCAATAAAATTTAGATAGTTGAAAAGTTTTAGTTCTAAAAAACGAATACTCAAGAGTATTCGTTTTTTTTATTATAGATAAATGCCTAGTTTTAAGTGATAAAACTAACCACAATGAAAAAAATACTGCTCATTCTCGTAACATTTTGTTTTTATGGTTTTTCTTTTGGACAAACAGAAGATGCTTGGGTTTATTTTGTAGATAAACCAAATGCTCAAAATTATTTAGACAATCCGTTAACAATGTTAACTCAACGTTCTTTAGATAGAAGAGAGGTTCAAGGAATTGCTTTAGATTTGAAAGATGTTCCTTTAGAATCAACATATGTTTTAGAAATTGCTACTGCAACAGGTATTGAGGTTAAAGCACGCTCTAAATGGATGAATGCATTGCATATACAAGGAAGTCAGGCAAATATTAATGCTTTATTGGCATTGAGTTGTGTAGATTCTATTGAGTTTGCAAATAGAAATCTAAATGTGTCTTCAAAACAAATTCAAAAAAGAGCATCAAAGTTTGTAGAAGAATATGAAGAAGTGGCTGTGGCTCTTGATTATGGAGACACGGAGAATCAAGTAACCATGTTAAATGTAGATTATTTACATGATTTAGGTTTTAAGGGAGAAGGAATTTCTATTGCAGTTATAGATGCTGGTTTTGAAGGAGCAGATACTTTTAGTGCATTTGTAAATTTACATGATAGTTCGTCTGTTAATGGAGAAGTATTAGGAGGATATAATTTTGTAAATAGAAGTTCTGATTTTTATGCAGATACAGGAAGTCAACATGGTATGTCGGTGCTATCTACTATAGCAGGTTATATTGAAAATCAGTTTGTAGGAATAGCTCCTAATGCAGATTTTTATTTATACGTAACGGAAGATGCCGCAAATGAGACTCCTTTAGAAGAGAGTTTGTGGGTTGAAGCAGCTGAAAGAGCAGATAGTTTAGGGGTAGATATTATTAATACATCATTAGGATATACAGAGTTTGATGACTCAAGCTATAATTATACATATGCAGATATGGATGGACAAACGGCTTTTGCTTCTAGGGCAGCTACAATAGGAGCTTCTAGAGGAATGATTTTAGTTATTGCAGCAGGAAATGAAGGGAGTAGTACATGGCATTATATAAGTGTTCCAGCAGAGGCAGTTGATGTAGTAGCAGTAGGTGCAGTAGATCAATTAGAAAATTCAGCAAGTTTTAGTTCTTATGGACCTACAGTTGATAATAGAGTAAAGCCAGAGGTTTTAGCACAAGGAAAAAATACATATGTAATTAACGGTTCTGGAAATATTGCAACTTCAAATGGAACTTCTTTTGCAGCTCCAATAACAGCAGGAGCTCTTGCTTGTTTATGGCAAGCAAACCCAGACAAAACTGCGATAGAAATTCGTCAAAAAATTCAAGAATCAGGAGATCAATACTCTTCTCCAACGGCACAGAGAGGGTATGGGATTCCAGATTTTCAGATAGCAGACCAGACCTTGGTAGTAGAAAAACATTTTTTAGAAGAGGTTGTTGTGTATCCAAATCCTATTCAAGATTTTTTATATTTCAATTTTCCAAAACCACTTTCTTCATTTCGAGTTAAAGTTACTGATATAATGGGAAGAATAATTTTGGATAAAGAAGTGAATATTTCAAGCTCAAAGTTAGACTTAACAGTTTTGGAAAAAGGAATTTATTTACTTGAGATGATGAAAGATTCTTCAAGAAAAACTGTAAAAATTATTAAAAGTTAACGTTTTTCATTTGTTTTTATGATTGCATCAAGAATAACAGAATTATTTGGTATAAAGTATCCTATAGTTCAAGGAGGTATGGTTTGGGTGAGTGGGTATAAATTAGCTTCGGCTGTGAGTAATGCAGGAGGGCTAGGTTTATTAGGTTCGGGCTCTATGTATCCAGATGTTTTAAGAGCACATATTCAAAAATGTAAAAAAGCAACAGACAAGCCTTTTGGAGTAAATATTCCTATGTTGTATCCTAATATTGAAGAAATTATTCAGATTATTATAGAAGAAGGTGTAAAAATTGTTTTTACTTCAGCAGGGAACCCTGCTACTTGGACCTCTTATTTAAAATCTAAAGGTATTACTGTAGTTCATGTAGTGAGTAGTGTAAAATTTGCATTAAAAGCTCAACAAGCAGGGGTAGATGCCGTAGTTGTAGAAGGTTTTGAAGCAGGAGGGCATAACGGAAGAGAGGAGAGTACTACATTTACTTTGGTGCCAATGGTGGCCGATAAAATTAATATTCCGCTAATTGCAGCAGGAGGTATTGCTACAGGTAGAGGTATGTTGGCGGCAATGGTTTTAGGGGCAAATGGAGTTCAAATAGGAAGTCGTTTTGCTGTGAGTAAAGAATCTTCAGCTCATATTAATTTTAAGAAGAAGGTGATTGATACTATAGAAGGAGAGACTATGTTGACCTTGAAAGAAATAGCACCTGTAAGAATGATTAAAAATGAGTTTTACGAAGAGTTAGTTGCCTTTTCTAAAAAGCATAATGTAGAAGAGTTAAAAGAATTTTTAGGCAAGCGAAGGTTGAAAAGAGGAATGTTTGAAGGCGACTTGAAAGAAGGAATGCTAGAAATAGGCCAAATAGCTGGGTTGATTGATAAAATTGAAACTTCTGGAGAAATTATTGAAGAAATAGTAACTGAATATATAGAAGTAAAGAATACGTTGTAGAGGAAAAGGAGTTGAGTTTATTTTCCGAAAATCATCTTAAGAGCTGCAATAAGCATTACGGTACCAAATATTTTTTTTAAAAGATGTTGATCTATTTTAAGCGCTAATTTAGATCCTAAAAAACCACCAATCACAAAAATTAAAGATACAATTAAAGCATATTTCCATTCAATAGCTCCAGCTTTATGGTAGTTTAATACAGCTAACAAGGTTACGGGAGGTAACATAACAGCCAAACTCATTCCTTGGGCATTATGTTGTGTGTATCCTAGGAAAAAAATAAAAAGAGGCACCATAATAATTCCACCACCTACCCCCACAAGTCCACTTAAAATACCTGCTGCGAGTCCAATACAAAGTAAAAGTATCATTGCTGTTAGAGTCATTTTCATAGAGGAGTGTTATTCCGGTATTTTAATTTTGTAAAGTACTTTGGTTTTGTTGTTCAATTTATTTTCACGCAACCAAGGGTTGTGTAATTTTATTTCTTTGTAGTTGGTGTTTAGTTTTTTTGCAAAAAGTGCAATATTGGTAATTGTAGAATCTACTAAAACTTCTTTAGTAGGTTGTAATTGGTATAAATCTTCATTTTCAAAAACAAACCCATAGTTTTCAGGGTGTGTTAAAATTTCTTTGATAGCAACAATTCTAGGAAGATACCTCTGTGTTTCATCACTTAAAAGTAGGTCGTAATAGCTGCTTACTTTTTGACGGTTTAATTGTTTTGTAACACCTCTGTTTCCAGCATTGTATGCGGCAGCTGCTAAAGTCCAACTACCTAATAGTTCCTTAGATTTATTAAGGTAGTCACAAGCGGCCTGTGTAGCTTTTTCTAAGTGATAACGCTCGTCAACATTTTCATTAACCTCTAAGCCCCTTTCTTTGGCGGTATCTTTCATAAGTTGCCAAAAACCTTTTGCGCCAGCAGGTGATGTTACATTTTGCAATCCACTTTCTATAACTGCGAGGTATTTAAAATCATCAGGAATTCCATTTTTTTTCAAAATAGGTTCGATAATAGGAAAGTATTTATGAGTTCTTTTAATGAGTAATAATGCATTGGATTGCCAGTAAGTATTTACTAAAAACTCTCTATCTATACGTTCGCGGATGTCTTGTTTTTCTAAAGGAATGTCTTCTCCAGAAAAAGAAAGGTTATTAGGTATTTTTAGAGCTTTTATTTGATAGCTTTCACTCGTTTTCTTTTTAGATTCAGAAGTACTGTTGATAAAAAGTACAGCTAAAAAAACAAGAATGAATATAGAGGAAAGTTTTATTAATTTAGTCATGTGGTAAAGTTTAAGATCTGAGTTAAATAGGCTCGAGAAGATGTTTAAAATTAAGAAAATTAAACGGATTTAAGAGAGGTTTCCTATTAAAATTCTCCTAATTTCTGTTGCTTTGGTCACTATCATTACATGTGAACCTTTTTTGATAATAATTGGATTGTTGATGTGTTTAATAGGGAAAATTTCGTCTCTATCACCATGTATATGAAGTATGTTTTTGGAAGGTTCTGTTTGTTTCCAATTTAAGATAGTTTTAATGGACCAATCTAAATATTGAGGATTGCGAACAGAGAGAAAATTTTGATAGAGCTCAATTCGTTTTTTAGCTTTTGTACCAAATAAAAATTGAAGTGTGTTTTCAATTTTATGTATGGATTTACTAGGGAATAGTTTATAAGCCTTTGTATTTTTTATGAATTGAAGTTTTCTAGGAAGTTCGTATTTTGTTTTGATACTTGAAATAATTACAACTCTTTCACAGGTAATAATTTTACTCATTTCCTGTACGAGTACACCTCCAAAAGAAACTCCAATTAAAATAGGATTTTTATGCTTTATAAGTGCACACATTCTTTGTGCATATTGCTCTAAGGGTTCATTTAGAGATACGGGTAAAAACCATTCTAAAAAGTGACATTCAAATTGTTCTTTGGGCAAATTTAGGCGTTCAAAAATTTTTGAATTGGCAGAGAGTCCAGGAACAAAGTAAACGTGTTTTGTCAATTTAAATAAATGTATTTAGTTTAAAACAGGTTCTGTAATCCAGTCAAATCTTACCAATCCGTCCTCATCTATTTTTGTTAAATGGATTTGATGTGTGGTATTAACAAGTGCAGGATTCCAAGGAGTTTTTACTTTTACATAATTTTCTGTAAACCCTTGAATATAACCTTCTTTGTTTTCGTTTTCAAAAAGAACAGTATGTGAAGTCTCTAATTGACTCTCGTAAAAGGCTCTTCGTTTTTTTACAGAAAGTCCGCGTAACATTTTACTTCTTTTTTGTCTTGTTTTTAAAGGAACAACATTGTCCATTTCTACGGCTTCTGTATTCGGTCTTTCAGAGTAGGTAAATACGTGTAAGTAGGAAATGTCTAAGTCGTTGAGGTAGTTGTAGGTTTCTAAGAAAAGTTCATTGGTTTCACCAGGAAAACCAACAATAACATCAACACCAATACAAGCATTTGGCATTTTTTCTTTAATCGCTTTTACACGGTCGGTATATACTTGTTTTAAGTATCTTCTCTTCATTAGTTTTAATAACTCGTCACTACCGCTTTGAAGGGGAATGTGAAAGTGAGGAACAAAATTGTTAGAACCTGCAACAAAATCAATGGTTTCATTTTTAAGTAAGTTGGGTTCAATAGAAGAAATTCTAAGGCGTTGAATACCTTCAACTTTATCTAGTGCTTGTACAAGCTCATAAAAGGTATGTTCGTGTTTTTTGTTGCCAAACTCTCCTTTACCATAGTCACCAATATTAACACCTGTAAGTACAATTTCTTTGATTCCCTTTTCAGAAATTTCTTTGGCGTTTTTTAGAACATTTTCAAGTGTATCACTTCTAGAAATACCTCTGGCTAAAGGAATGGTACAATAAGTACATTTATAATCACAACCATCTTGGACTTTTAAAAAAGCTCTGGTACGATCTCCAACAGAGTAAGAACCAACATAAAAATCGGCTTCAGAAATTTCACAAGAATGTACTTCACCTAAGTCATTTTTAGAAAGATCGTTGATATAATCTGTAACCTTAAATTTTTCGGTAGCACCCAAAACCAAATCAACTCCATCTACAGCAGCCAATTCTTCAGGTTTTAATTGAGCATAACATCCTACGGCAATTAAAAAAGCTTCTTCATTCTTTTTTAAGGCATTTTTTACAATAGATTTGAATCGTTTGTCTGCATTGTCTGTTACGGAACAAGTATTGATAACGTAGATGTCTGCTATTTCATCAAATTCTACACGGTCAAAACCTTCATTCTGAAAACTACGTGAAATGGTAGAGGTTTCAGAGAAGTTTAATTTGCAACCAAGGGTATAAAATGCTACTTTTTTTTGTGGGTTCATTCTTGTACTTTTATCGAATGCAAATTTACAATAAATTCTAGTATTCTTGTGAAGAAGGTAGGAGTTTTGAAATTGTAGTAAATAGAAGAAATACAATATGAATTTTAAAGGAAAGTGTTTTTTGTGGAGTTGCTTTTATGTGGTAATAATACTATTGGTTTTATCGTGCGGAAAACAACATAAAAAACAAAATATATCTAAGGTGTTTCGCTATAATGAAGTAGGTAATATAACTACATTAGATCCTGCTTTTTCAAAAGATTTAAGAACACTTTGGGTGACCAATCAATTGTTTAATGGACTGGTACAATTAGATGATAAATTGGACGTACAACCAGATATAGCAAGCTCGTGGGGAATAGAGGAGGAAGGGAAAAGATATGTTTTCAACCTTAGAACAGATGTAACGTTTCATAAGCATGCTGTTTTTGGAAAAGACTCTACACGTTTGGTAACAGCACACGATTTTGTATATAGTTTTCAAAGATTGTTAGATACTAAAGTGGCTTCTCCAGGAAAATGGGTTTTAGAAAATGTAGCTCATTTTAAGGCAGAAAATGACAGTACTTTTACAATAGAATTAAAACAAGCTTTTCCTCCATTTTTAAGCTTGTTAAGTATGAAGTATTGTTCTGTGGTGCCCCATGAAGTGGTAAAATATTACGGCAATAAGTTTAGAGAAAACCCAATAGGAACAGGTCCGTTTCAATTTAAATTATGGGTAGAGAATACGAAACTAGTTTTTAGAAAAAATCCGAATTACTACGAAAAAGACACCAATGGAGTACAACTTCCTTATATGGAAGCTGTATCTATTACTTTTTTACCAGACAAACAAAGTGAGTTTTTGCAATTTGTACAGGGAAATTTAGATTTTTTAAACAGTATTGATGCTTCGTACAAAGATGAATTGTTGACTCCACAAGGAACTTTAATACCCCGTTACAAAGAGCGCATAAAAATGTTAACAGGGCCGTATTTGAATACAGAGTATTTAGGGGTTTATTTAGATACAGATGATAAAGATTTGCAATCGGTGGCGTTGCGAAAAGCCATTAATTACGGTTTTGACAGAGAAAAAATGATTTTGTATTTGAGAAATGGTATTGGAACTCCTGCTGTAAATGGATTTATTCCAAAAGGCTTGCCTTCTTTTTCGGCTATGGAAGGGTATAGTTATCAGCCAGAGAAAGCAGAAAAAATAATAGAAGAATATATAAAAACATCGGGGAATGAAAATCCGTCTATTACCATTTCAACCAATAGTCAATATTTAGACTTGTGTGAATTTATTCAGCGAGAGTTGAAAAAAATAGGTTTGGAGGTTGTGATCGATGTGATGCCTCCTTCTACTTTACGACAAAAAAAGGTAAAAGGCGATTTGTCTATTTTTAGAGGAAGTTGGGTTGCCGATTATCCTGATGCAGAAAATTATTTGTTTATTTTTTATAGCAAGAATTTTTCGCCCAACGGACCCAATTATGTGCATTATGCCAATGATTTGTTTGATAGATTATACGAAACATCTATTAAAGAGGTAGATGAAGGGAAACGCCACAAATTGTATCAAAAAATGGACAGTTTATTGATGAGCACAGCTCCTGTAATTCCTTTGTATTATGATGAGGTAGTCCGTTTTACTCAAAAAAATGTTGTAGGTTTAGGTGTAAATCCTACAAATTTATTAACCTTAAAAAGAGTTTCTAAACGAAATTAAGTTTTGTAAACATACTACAGACAAATCGTCTGATTTTTAAATTTTAAAACACATTATTATGGCTGTGACAATTGCTCCGTCTTTATTTGATTTTTTAAATGAATTGAAAGAAAATAACAATCGTGATTGGTTTCAGGAGCAAAAAAAACGATTTAAAGAGGAAGATACTCAATTAAAAGAGTTTTTTACAGAGCTGATGGAAGGGTTGAATAAAACGGATGTTATAGATAAAATGAAAGTTTTTAGAATCTATAAAGATGTTCGTTTTTCAAAAGATAAAACACCGTATCAAACACATAGAAGTGTGAGTTTTTCTAGGGCTACTGAAAAATTAAGAGGAGGGTATTATTTGCGTATTGAACCTGGAGCAACGATGATGGCTGGTGGATTTTTTCAACCCAATTCAGAGGATTTAAAGCGCATTCGAAAAGAGTTTGAAATGGATGCTGGTGAAATAAATGAAATTATCAATGATACTACTTTTAAACGTTTGTTTGGAACTTTAGAAGGAGATGAGGTAAAAACAGCTCCAAGAGGTTTTGATAAAAATCACCCTGCGATTGATTTGATACGTAAAAAATCATTTTTGGTAACTCGAAAGTTTACTGATAAAGAAGTACTGTCGCCAGATTTTCAAGAAAAAGTATTAGAATCGTATTTAGCTTTAAGACCCTTTTTTGATTATATGAGTGATGTATTGACTACTGATTTAAATGGAGAGTCTATTTTGAAAGAGGATTGATAATAGAGAATAGGAACAAATTAACGGATCATTTAGGAAATGTAATGGCAGTAGTAACCGATGTAAAGAAACCGAACCTTAGTGGTTTTACACCCGATGTAGTAGCTTACAGTGACTACTACCCTTTTGGTATGCTAGTACCTGGTAGACATTGTAGTGTAGATGGTTATAGATATGCGTACCAAGGACAAGAAAAAGACCCTGAAACTGGGAAGGAAGCCTTCCAATTACGTTTATACGATTCTAGAATTAATAGGTGGTTGACTACGGATCCTGCTGGACAATATGCAAGTCCTTATTTGGCGATGGGGAATAACTGGGTAAGTAGAATTGACCCCGATGGGGGGAGAGATACTGACCCTAGTGATGGTGCTGTTGTATATGGTGAAGATGTTCCTGGTCTTGAGTTAATTACGTTAAGGGATATTGGTGGTCATGTAAATTATTTGGATGAAGTTGTTATACCTGCATCTTCATTTGCTTTTATAAAGATTCCTAATCTTAGTACTTATGAAGGGCTAAGCATTACTATGCAAGTTGCTATTCCTTGGAAAAGGGAAAATCAGCAATTTTCTGGGTACGGATTGTCATTTGGTGTATTAGAGTCAGAAGAGGGGCTTAATTTTTTTAGAACAAGAAAAAGAGCTACTGATAAAGGAAATATTTCAATGGGAATTTCTATTGATTACTTAAGGGCAGAGAATATTTCCCAAACTAATAAATCAACAAAAGTTACTAGTGATATGATTTATGGATATGGAACAGAAGTTGGGTTTGATTTCTTTGGAGGTTATTCTTTATCTACTGATTTAGTAGATGGAGTTAATGAGAATGCTCATATTCAGATACATGCGATTTCTGTAGGTTATGGGATTGATATAGGAGCAGCTAGATGGCATACAATTACAGATTAAACAAATTATGAAAAATAAGATAAAAATATATTTTGGAATCATAATGATTTTATACTTGTTGTTATTTTTATACACAAACCAAGATGATTTATTTTCAGTTAAAAATTCTAAGGAACAGGCTGTAAAAAGAATAAGTTCGATTAGTTATAGTGGGATAGTGTGTGAAAAATATTATGGAAATAGAGGTGTTGTATTTATTGATATAATTGATTCTTATGAAAAAAAATCAATTGATCTAGGTTATAATTATGAATTATATAATATAATTCATAAAAATGATTCAGTTGTTAAATTGATTAATTCTATTAATGTTAAGATCTTTGATACGGATAAGAATATAAAAAAAGTTTTCACTTATGAATTTAAAGACTAACTACTCCCCCGTATTCTATGATTAAAACAAATTATCTTTAATATTTTTTTAAGCAGCAAACTTCATTGTATCTACATATGGAGTTTGCCTTTTTATTACCGCAAAAATACGAGCTATTAATTTGTTGCGAATAATGTTAATAGTACTCATTTTACTTTTCCCTAAAGCGACTCTTTTATTGTAATACTGTTTCATTTCCCCCTGATGGTCCTAGTTTGTAAACATTGTGGCTAGCGCTAGTATGTACTAGTGCCGTAAGCTACTGAGACAGAAATAATACAAAAAACTACTTTATTAATTTAGAGTAGCTTTTTGTATTTTGTAATGGCTATGAGTAGAAAATACAAGTTTTATAATAAGGAAGGTTTATACTTTGTAAGCTTTGCTACCGTACATTGGATAGATGTATTTACAAGAGAGGTGTATCTAAATATTTTGGCAGAGAGTATAGATTATTGCCGAAAAGAAAAGGGCATGGAATTGTATTGTTACTGTTTTATGCCAAGTCATGTACATTTAATATTTAGGTCTAATAAAGGCGAGCCATCGGAGTTGTTGCGAGATTTTAAGAGGCATACCAGTAAAAATGTGATAGAAGCCATAGTAAATAATGGACAAGAAAGTAGAAAAGAGTGGTTGTTATGGATGTTTGAGCGAGCAGGTAAAAAGAATGCGACTACGAGTAAATATCAATTTTGGCAACAACATAACAAACCTATTGAGTTGTGGAGTGAAAAAGTAATTAAGCAAAAAATAGATTATATACACAACAATCCTATAGAAAGTGGATTTGTAGTAAATCCAGAAGATTGGAAGTATTCCCTTGATGGTCCTAGATTGTAAACATTGTGGCTAGCGCTAGTATGTACTAGTGCCGTTAGCTACTGAAACCAAAAGCAGCAACATTTTTTAAGGAATGTTGCTGCTTTTTTTCGTTTTAAATTATTTGTAAAGCTTTTAGAAATACAGGGTGTTTTTTAGAGATATTGTTATTGCGTTTGTGTTTCCATTTGTATAAAGAATTCCAACCCAAGCGTACACCTAAGTACATGCTATTGGCTTTTAGTTTGATAGTACCACAGTGTATTAATACCCATTTAAAAAGCTTGTCGGAGTCTTTACCACCTTGTCCTGTATTCCAAAGCTAGTCGTGTACAAAATAGGGTAAATACGGGTGTAGCTTGTCTTGTACAACAGTGCAACCGTCATATTCTAAAAGTGGGTTCCAAGGGCTGTCAATAACAGCTACAAGTACTAATTCTTTAATATCTTCAGGTAGTTTAAACTCTATGACTTGTTTTAGGATTACTTTTTCTAGAGTTTTTAAATTCCAGAGTCTGTATGGTGTGTAGGGCATTGTTTTTTGTAATAAAAAACTCCAACGTTTAAAGTTGGAGTAATGACCTTTTAAAGAAAGAATAGTTACTGTAATAATTTCGTCTTCTACTTTGTAAACAATTCTGTGTTCACGATTAATTCTACGAGACCACAAACCAGTAAGCTCATATTTTAACTCTTCGGGTTTACCAGTTCCTTCAAATGGATGTTCTTGAATTTCTTGTAATAAAGAAGCCACTTTTTTAAGTAATGCTTTGTTCCCAGGTTTTTTAAATTCCTTTAAATCTTTCTGAGCTTCTTTGGTGTAAAGTAATTTGTAAGCCATTTATTCTAAGCCTAAAAAATCTTCAATATTATCAATCTGTGTAGTTTCTCCTTTGTCTGCTTGTTTCATAGATTTTTTAATCTTCTGTACAAATTCAGAATTGTAAGGGCTTTCTTTAGTTTCACTGTATTTAAAACCTAAGTTATCTACTAGATTCTTAAAGAACTGTAGTTTGTTATCTGGTATTGTAACTGTTAAGTGTGCCATTGTAATAGAATTTATAAAGATTTGTAAAGGCTAACTGTTTCGTATAGGTTATACTACAAAAATAATCAATTTAAATCAAAGTGTTTGAATACTGAATGGAGTTAGGGGGGAGAAAATAATTTATGAGACTCTCTCACTAGTGCGTGTTATTAAGAAAATTAGAATTATATGCCCTTCGACAGGCTCAGGGCTCGAGTGATAGATAGTTTTAGTTGTCAGGTATGCGTAGGCTGAGCTTGTCGAATTTTAAGCAGGCTGAGCCTGTCGAAGCCTGATTTGATGAAACCTTTCAATTTTGTATTTTGGTATAGCTATGAAAGGATACACTTATATATTACTGTGTAGTAATGGAAGTTATTATACAGGAAGCACTAAAAATTTAGAAAGAAGATTTGAAGAACATTTAGCAGGAAAAGGAGCTAAGCATACTCGAAAGTACGTACCAATAAAAATATTGTATTATGAGGAGTATGATCGTATAGATGTTACTTTTTATAGAGAAAAACAGATACAAGGTTGGAGTAGGAAAAAGAAAGAGGCTTTGATGAGTAACAAGTTGGAGGAGCTGGTGAAATATTCTAAAAATTATTCAGAGTTTAAAAGTTAGCTCTTCGACAAGCTCAGGGCTCGGGTGGTAAATTGTATATTCGGCCTTTTGAAAGGTAGCTATGTTAGGTTTTGTTGCCCTTCGACAGGCTCAGAGCTCGAGTGATAGATAGTTTTATTTTGTGAGGCATGTGTAGGCTGAACTTGTCGAGTTTTAAATAATTTTATTTTGTGAGGTGTAAGCAGGCTGAGCCTGTCGAAGCCTACTGTTCTTTTTCAAAAAAGCTAAATACATTACCACCGTATCTTTTTTCGTAACTAAATTTAGGGTGTTCGTGGAGTTTGGTTTGGTTAGAGTGTTCAACGATGAGTTGTCCATCATCCAATAATAAGTTTTTTTCAAAAACACGGTCTACAATTTTTAGAAAATCTTTGTCTTCAAAATTATAAGGAGGGTCGGCAAAAACAACATCGTACTGTGCGCTTGTTTTATCCAAAAATTTATAGACATCACTTTTAATCGTATTTATAGAAAAATCAAACTCTTTGCTTATTTGGTTGATAAATTTGATACAACCAAAATGTTGATCTATAGAAGTAATTTTTTGAGTTCCTCTAGAGGCAAATTCAAAGCTAATATTTCCTGTACCGCTAAAAAGATCCAATACATTAAGATCTTCAAAATAATATTGATTGTTTAAAATATTGAATAGCGATTCTTTCGCCATATCAGTAGTAGGTCTTACAGGTAAGTTTTTAGGAGCTGAAAGTCTTCTCCCTTTATATTTTCCAGAGATAATTCTCATGAGAGTGAATTTAAAATAACGAAATTAGTGTGTGGGCTGATGTTTGATTGTTCGTTTAATAATGAAGAAGTAGTTGTTTTTAAAAAAGAAATGTTTCGTATATACTGGTAAAGTATTGTATACAGTTCCGATTCTTTTTCAATATCTCCAATAAGTGTAACTTCAATACTATTAGGGTCTAGGTTAAATTGTTCAAAAACGAATAGAATATAATAGATAAAATCTTCTGAGGTTTGAAATTCAAAAGTATTGAAAAATTCCAGTTCCTGATTGTTAAAAACAACCATGTGGAAATTGTTATCAAAAACATTGAGATATACTTTTTTACCCTCGGTAGTAATACTGTGTAGTTTTTTTATAAGTAGGGTAGCTGTATGATAGTAATCAAAAGCTCCAAACTTTTCAAAAATAAAGTTGTTGATGTTTACAAAAGGAATGTAAACCGTATTTGTATTGATAGACGGAATTTTATCAAACGTTATATAATCGTTTTTAAGAACCTTAATAGTGTTTTGCAAATAATCTGCTAAATAAGCTTCATTAAAATAAGCTTCGGGTACAAGGGTAGCCAAATTGTTTAAATGAATAGTTGTTACGTTTTTGTATTTCTGTTGTAAAAGTATATTTTCTTTAAAAAGCTTTTCTATTTCTGTAAGAAGAGCTTCTGGGCTTCCTATGGTGTTTTCAAAAACATATTGAACAAAAGCGAGTTGTTCTTTGGTTTCTGGGGTAGTTATACAAAAACAAAATCCATCCAAACTAATTTGGATGGATAGATTTTGTTTTTGTAAATCACTACTTTCAAGTGAGCTACTAAGTATATTATTTAGTTTTTTTGTCATAAAAAGGAGGCCAGTTACCGTTAGAGTTTACTTCTTCTAAAGAACCTACAGCCAGGTAAGCACCTTTTACTTCATCTCCACCGATAGCTTCTCTTTCCTGTCTAACAAGGTCTTTATCCATTTCTTTTAAAATAACACTCTTGTCTACTTTAGCTTCAAAAACAGGAACGTTTAAACCAGCAACTTTTTCTAAATGTCCTGTGCTTAGTTCAAACTGAGCATCTGTTCCAGGTACAGATAACATTTTTGTATAATCTCTTCCTTTAAACAAGGTTTCTTTAACAGATTCGTATCCTGTAGTATCTGTTACTTTTTGTTCAATATCAACCATAATAGGTTGCCATTTAGTTCCTTTGTTTACTTTTATAATCTCGTTGTGTGTATTTGTAATAGCAAATTGAGCAGTGTCAATAAACTTAATTAAAGCTTCACCACTTTCTTCATAGTCACCTGTAATTGTTTTATGTGCCTCTTGAGCATCTCTAATCATTCTTAAATGATTAATAACTTTGGCATATTTTGCTTTTTTCTCAATATTAAATCGAATAGGTCCCATAATACTTTCGTAGATAGAATATCCTAAAAAACCAGCTAAAGAAAGCAATACAACAGAAACCAACCATTGCAATTTTAAAGGTACAAACTTCATAATCAGTATAGCTAATAGAGCAGCTCCAACTATACCACCAAGTAACATAAATATCATTGTGTGTTTTTTTTAATTTGAATTAGACAAATCTACAATTTTTTTTCAATGGTAAAAACTTTTAAGCTTAAATCAATTCCTATCTTTGTCCATATTTTTTGAGATGATAAAAACTGCTACAAAATTTTACAAAGAGCTTCAAGACACCTTCCCTTTTAAGCCTACAAATACTCAAGATGAGTTGTTGATTCAATTGTCAGAATTTGTTTTTAATGATGATAAAGAAGCGCTTTTTTTATTAAAAGGATATGCAGGAACAGGTAAAACTACTTTGATAAGTACCTTTGTAAATTTGTTATGGAAAATAGGAAAAAAGCCTGTGTTGTTAGCGCCAACTGGTAGAGCAGCAAAGGTTATTTCTTTGTATTCTAAGAAAAAAGCATTTACCATTCATAAAAAAATATACCATCCTAAGAAAACATCAAATGGTGGGGTAGAGTTTGTAAAACAACCAAACAAACATACCAATACGTTTTTTATTGTAGATGAAGCATCTATGGTGCCTGATAGTCAAGATGGAGTAAAGTTGTTTGACAATACTTCGCTTTTAGACGATTTGATTAGTTATGTATACGGAGGGGTTAATTGTAAATTGATATTGATTGGTGATACGGCACAATTGCCTCCGGTGAAATTAGAACTGAGTCCTGCTTTAGATGAAGATAAATTGAGGTATACATACGATAAAAGTGTGGTCTTGTTAGAATTGGATGAAGTAGTTAGACAAAGTGAAAATTCGGGTATTTTAAGCAATGCAACCGAACTGAGAATGTTGGTTGCAAATGATGGCTTTTGTGATTTTAAGTTTGACTTAAATTTTCCAGATATTGTGCGATTGGAGGATAGTTATGATATTCAAGACGCTATTACGACAGCTTATGATGCTGCGGGAATAGAAGATACTGCAATAATTGTACGATCTAATAAAAGGGCCAATCAATACAACCAACAGATACGGACAAAAATTAGAGATCAGGAAAATGAAATTTCTGTAGGCGATTATATAATGGCGGTTAAAAATAATTATTACTGGCTAAAAGATGCTACAGAAGTAAGTTTTATAGCAAATGGTGATACGTTTGAGGTTTTGGAAATTTTTGGAATTAAAAGTCTGTATGGTTTTAAGTTTGCAGAAGTAAAAATACGTATGGTTGATTATCCTTCTCAACCACCTTTAGAAACGGTATTGTTGTTAGATACTTTGGTTAGTGAAAGTCCATCATTGTCTTATGAGCAAATGAATACGTTGTATCATGAGGTTGCAAAAGATTATGAAGATGAAAAATCGAAGTATAAAAAGCTTTTAAAAATAAAGGGTAATAAGTTTTTCAACGCTTTACAAATCAAATTTTCTTATGCCATGACTTGTCATAAATCACAAGGAGGACAATGGAATACTGTTTTTATAGAGCAACCTTACCTTCCTGATGGACAAAGTATAGATTATTTAAGATGGTTGTATACTGCGGTAACCAGAGCTAAAGAAAAATTGTATTTAATAGGTTTTAAAGACGATGCCTTTCAGCAAGATTAGTTGAAGAGATAGCCCAATTGAATACTTCCGTAGTTGTTAGAGTTTTGGTTCATCCTTTCAAGACGTTTGGTGTAATAATTGTATGAATACCCTAGGTTAAACCTGTTTAATGTAAATTTAATACCTGTTTCTAATTCAAAAACCAAAGGCTCTATATCAAAAGTAATGGGACTGTTGTTGTTAAACATACCACCCTGTATAGTTGCGTTATACAAGGCATAAGTTATTTGTGGCTTTATAAAAAAGAAAAATTCCTTTAGGTTTGTATTACTGATATTTAGGTTACTATTGAATAAGAGGGAGTTATTGGTTTTGTTTAAACCTTTTTTTAGAAAGCTAACTCGAGAAACAATAGCGGTAGAAAATTCGGTAAAAGTAGTTCCTATTTTGGCTATAGAGTAGGAGGTAAAATCAATAGAATTGTGTTCTTTTTTAGTAAGAGGTTTTAGGTAGCTAAAGTTAATGTTAATACCCAGTGCATTTTCTATTTGGTACTCCCAACCAGGTACATCGTTAAACCCATAAATAAAATGAATAAGATCTTGTGATTCTTTGGCAAGTGCAAGAGGTCCTACCAAGCCAATTTCAAAAGTAGCTTTAAAGGCGGTTTGGTTTTTGAAAAATTTATGAATGCTAAAATTACCAAAAGTATAACCTGCGTAAGGACGGTCGTGTTGTTCAGGGTATATAAAGAAAGGGCTTTGGGGAGTGTACATAAACTGTCCTAACTCAAAACTAAAAATTTGTTTTTCAATTTTTTCATTAGTCGTTATATATCTGTATTGTAAAAGTAGACCGTTGGTGTAGTAACGATCTCTATAAGTGTCTACATATAAATCGTTGTCAGAAATAAGTAAAAATTCTTTAGAGTACGTTTTTTGTGCTTTTGCTGTTTGGTTAATGAAAACAAATAAAATACATAAAACTTGTAAGGCTTTAGTAAACAAGGGGTTCAATATGTAAAGTTTTTTTAACAAAAATAGAATTCTCTTTAATCGTGGAGAAGATAATCAATCTGGGTTTAAAACTAAAAAAGCTCTGTAAAAAATTACAGAGCTTTTTTATTAACCAAACTTAATTTATGATTTAGGGTAACCACTCCCTATATTTAAATAGGTAGCAATTACTGTGCCAAAGATTGGTTTTTTACTCTAAATGTTTTTGAGCTTTGTAAGATGATCTTACCAAAGCACCACTTTCTACATGCCTAAAACCAAGTTTAAGACCAATTTCTTTATATTTTTCAAATTGTTCAGGAGTAATAAACTCTTTTACAGGCAAGTGTTTTTTACTAGGTTGTAAATATTGTCCAATAGTAACAATATCTACTTTTGCATTGGCTAAGTCGTGTAATGTTTCAATTACTTCTTCTTCAGTTTCTCCCAAACCTAACATAATACCAGATTTTGTTCTGGGTTGTCCGTTGTCTTTCAAATATTTTAAAACCTCTAAGCTTCGATCGTACTTTGCTTGAATTCGAACTTCTCTAGTAAGTCTTCTTACGGTTTCTAAGTTGTGAGAAATAACTTCAGGAGCCGCTTTTAAAAGGCGGTCTATATTTTTAGTATCTCCTTGAAAATCTGGAATTAAGGTCTCTAAAGTTGTTTTAGGGCTGGTTCTACGAATTGCCTGTATTGTTTCAGACCAAATAATAGACCCGCCATCTTTTAAATCATCTCTATCTACAGAGGTAATTACGGCGTGTTTAATATTCATCAACTTTATAGAACGGGCTACTTTTTCTGGTTCGTCCCATTCTACTGTATCAGGGCGTCCTGTTTTAACACCACAAAATCCACATGATCTGGTACAGGTGTTTCCTAAAATCATGAATGTAGCGGTACCTTCACCCCAACATTCACCCATATTAGGGCAACTACCACTGGTACAAATTGTGTTTAGTTTGTATTTATCAACAAGACCTCTTAATTCTGTATATTTTTTTCCGACAGGTAGTTTTACACGTAACCATTTAGGTTTGGTTGTTCTTTCGGTAGTTTTAACTTGCTCAGACATTTTCTTTTCAATTAAATTCCTGCAAAGTTACAAATAAACTATTTCAAATAATTTTTATAAGACGAAAGTATCTACGAAATAAGAGATTCTTAGAATTGTATTTCTTTAGTTTTCATTATTTCGGTTTTTTGAGTGTCTAGATGAATTTTTTTTACAATTAGATGTATTTTAATGCTTTTTATTAGCTGTTTTATATCAAATATTTAATAGCTTAGCACCCTGAAAAAAATGCTTTTTTTAGAACTAAAAAACAAAATTTAATAAAAACAGAGTTATATGGGAATAATTTCTTTCTTAGGATTTACAATCTTAGTTGCTGTAATTGCTTACTTAGCAACAAGAAAAAACAAACAATCTGCCGATGGTTACTTCTTGGGAGGTCGTAGTTTAACAGGACCTGTAATTGCAGGGTCATTATTATTAACCAACCTTTCAACAGAGCAAATTGTAGGATTGAACGGTGCTGCTTTTGAAGAGGGTATTTTAGTAATGGCTTGGGAAACTTTAGCTGCCATTGCAATGGTTGTTACAGCAGTATTTTTATTGCCACGTTACTTAAAAGGAGGAATTACAACAGTACCTCAGTTTTTAGAAAATCGTTATGATAAAATGACAAAAACTTGGGTTTCTGCCTTGTTTTTATCAGGTTATGTAGTTGTGTTATTACCTATTGTATTGTATTCTGGAGCTTTGGCTGTTAATACAATGTTTGATGTTCCTAAAATGTTAGGAGTTGATGAGTTTACAGCATTGTATATTACAGTATTTGCTATTGGTATTATTGGTATTATTTACGCTGTTTTTGGAGGACTAAAAGCAGTTGCTGTTTCTGACTCAATCAACGCCGTTGGTTTATTGATTGGAGGATTGGCAATTCCATTCTTTGGTTTGATGGCAGTTGGTGGAGGAAGTGTAGGTGCTGGTATTGATACATTGGCTGAATTTGCAAGACCTTTAGGAAAGTTAAATGCAGTAGGGGGTTCTGACGCTTCTGTACCATTTGGAACAATTTTTACAGGGATGATGTTGGTACAGTTATTTTACTGGGGAACAAACCAAGCAATTATTCAAAGAGCTTTAGGTGCTAAAAACTTAGCAGAAGGACAAAAAGGGTTGTTGTACGCAGCATTCTTAAAAATATTAGGACCTTTAATGTTGGTATTACCAGGAATGATCGCTTTTTATATGGCACAACACCCTGAATCTTTCCACTTCTTTAGTGAAGGAGATGCAATTATTAAAGATCAAGCATACCCATTGTTAGTAAAACAAGTATTGCCAGCAAGTATGGTTGGTTTCTTTGCAGCGGTATTGTTTGGAGCTATTTTATCTTCTTTTAATGGAGGTTTAAACAGTTCTGTTACATTATTCGGATTAGATATTTACAAAGCACATATAAACCCAGAAGCATCTGAGGCTAAGGTTGTAAAAGTTGGTAAAACGTTTGGTATTTTCTTAGCGTTTGCAGCAATGCTTATTGCTCCTTGGTTAATAAAGGCATCTGGAGGTTTGTTTGCATACTTACAAGAGGTGAATGGATGTTACTCTATTCCAATTTTTACAATTATTGTAGTTGGTTACTTAACAAAAAGAGTACCTGCATTGGCTGCAAAAGTTGGATTGGCTTCAGGGGTAATTTTATATTCTATCTCTCAATTTATCTTAAAGCCATCTTTAGAAGCAAAAGGATACGAGTATCCTCACTTCTTACACGTAATGGCTATTTTATTTGTGATGAACATTATTATCATGTTGATCATAGGTAAATTAAAACCAAGAGCAAAAGACTTTGAACAAGAATATACAGAACAAGTAGACATTACTCCATGGTCAATTTTAAAGCCAGTAAGTATTGTAATCTTAGTTATTGTAATTAGTACATATGTTTTCTTTAACAACTAAGAAAGTATACATCATATTTAAAAAAGCCTCTCCAAACGGAGAGGCTTTTTTATGTTTAATGATTTTTTTAGAGAGGTTTGTACAAAGGAATGTTTTGATACAAGAGAGGGGGAGCCTAAAATTGAGTTAAGATTTCTCGATATAGTTTTTTTGTAATTAAAAAAACATTGAAAGCGATACTGTAGTTATTTGTTTTAGTATTTCGATATAAGGAAAAGAGTATATACGTTCGGAAAATAGGAAGATGATAAGACCCCAAAAAGGGTAGTGAATTATATAATTCACTACCCTTTTTTATATAAAGTTAGAGTCTGTTTAAAACTCTGTTTCTTCTTCCTCTAAAGTTTCCTCTCCTATAGAAGTTTCTACAGCTTCAGCTGGGCTGTAGTTTTCAGGAACTTCTTCGTTTAAAGGAGCCTCTTCTTCACCATCATAATAAGGGAATACATCTAAAATAGGAGATTCCGCTACACTAGGTATTTCGTAATTACTAACAGTATCTGTTAAACTAGCCGCCAAAGTATCATAAGCATCTTTTACATCATTGGCCTGTACCAAAATGTAAGAATTGGCTCTTTTTTCCGTTCCCTTTTCTTCATCTAAAGTAATACAAGAAAGTTTACACTTAAACCATCTGTCACCATGTTCATTTGGACAAATTTCAGAAAAGTTAGCAACCTTGATATTTGTTATTTTAAATTCAGTAGAAATGTATTGTTGCATTTCTTCATTTACTCTAGCTTCTGCTTCAGTAAAAGACATTGCATCAAATAAGTACGGTTGGTTGAAAGTTTTAGTTCTATCATCTTCGTCTATTCTGCTATATTTTATCTTGCACTCGTACCACATAGTATGTATATTAAATGTTATTTTTTAGAAAAGCAAAGATACTCTTTTGGATGAAGTACAAAAGGGTGGTGTTTTAAATCTTATTAAAATTTTAAGTACTTATGATTACCACCAAACAATAAAAATACGCTGTGTTTTATTATAGTGGTCTTTTAACCAAACCAAGCACGATTTTTTTTGAAGCATATTCGTATTGAGATTTTCTTCAATTTCTTCAAATTTTTCCCAACAAACATTTTTTTCAGGGTTTATAAACCAATCTTGTTTTTTAGGAATATGGTATTGAAATGAAGTCAGAGAGCTTTTTTTAAGTTTTTTAAAATTAAGGTAAGTGCCCTTAATGGCTTCAGGGTTTATATGTGAAAGCTGTATTGGAGGATTGTTATAAGGAACAAACAATTGCGCTTTAAAACAGATTTTCTGTTGTATGTTATCTGTAGTGATGTAAAAAGATTTCAATGCACTTTGTGCCTCTTTGCTATAGAGTAAAGGAAATTGATGTTCGTTGAGTTTGGTTATTTTTTTAATAAAATTGTCTTTTCTGTTAGGACCAATCCATTTTTCTATTTCAACAGTACTAAAATCAGGGTCATAGACATAGAACTTGTAAGCCAATTCAATATGGAATAATTCGTTTGTTGTCGTTTTTTGCAGGATAAAATCGAGTTCTCCAATTGTTATTTTATTGGAGTAAAGCTGAATATTTTTAGCAACGATTTTATAATCCGAATGATTTGAGATAAAATGGTCAAAAAACACTTCGGCACGTTTGCCTAACATTAAGTTGTCTTTTATATGTAAAGAATTGTCCCTATTTTTAGAAGAAGGAAAATCAAAAATAGAAGGATTTAAAAAGTCGTTATCCTTTTTAAAAATTGAAGGAGTATTGATAAAACCTTCGTATTGATTTTTAATATTAACAGTTGTAGACACAGGTAGTAATTGGTTTTGTGTAAAATTAAGTATTTGTGTTTAAGATTGTACTATTTTATTAATGATTACCTTTGTATTAGAATTTAGTTTTATGGCAGAATTAGTAAAAATTTACGAAGAAAATCCAAACCCTAGAGAGGTACAAAAAGTTATTGATGTTCTTAAAAAGGGAGGTTTGGTTATTTATCCAACAGATACAGTATATGGTTTAGGTTGTGATTTTACCAATGTAAAGGCACTTCAAAAATTAGCCCAAATAAAAGGGGTGAAATTAGAAAAATCTAACCTTTCTTTTATTTGTAAAGATTTGAGTAATCTGTCTGATTATGCAAAACAAATAGATTCTGCTACGTTTAAATTATTAAAGAGAGCTTTACCAGGATCTTATACTTTTATTCTTCCAGGGAGTAAAACATTGCCTAAGTATTTTAAAAACAAAAAAACAGTTGGTATTCGTGTGCCTGACAATGCAATAGCAATTGAGTTGGTATCTGTATTAGGAAACCCGATTGTATCTACATCTATTCATGATGAGGATGAAGTTTTAGAATATACAACAGATCCTGAATTGATCTATGAAAAATGGGGAGATAAAGTAGATATTGTAATTGACGGAGGTTATGGAGGTAACTTGGGATCAACAATAATAGATTTAACTACAGATGAACCAGAAGTAATAAGAGAAGGTAAGGGGAGTTTAGATATTTTATAATTTATTCGTTTTTCGAATATTTAAAATAAAATAACTCCATACAATACTTGTTACCTGGTAGTACTTACTGTTATTGCTAGAGGCTCTTTTATTGAGCATTTTTCTAAGGTTTTTATAAAAACTGATATGCGATTTTACAATGGCAATGGTATGGATAGGTCTGCCTTGTAAAGAAAAGTAAATACCAGCAACAGCATCTAAAATCATTCGAATCAATACCAATAAAAACACTTTGTTAGCAGGTAGATTTTTTACCAAAGAATACAAACTATTTCTGAAGTTTAAGAAGGTTTTAAAAGAATTGGCTTCATTTAAAGTAGCTCCTCCAACATGGTAAACGGTTGAAGTACCTACGTATTTTATTTGGTAACCTAAATTGTGTACTCTCCAACAAAGGTCTATTTCTTCTTGATGCGCAAAATAATCTTCGTCAAAACCTTTTAATTGATGAAATACAGCTGACCTTATAAAAAAGCAAGCACCCGAGGCCCAATTAATATCAATAACATCATTGTATTGCCCTTTGTCTTTTTCTAAAGAATTAAAAATTCTACCCCTACAATATGGGTATCCTAAAAAATCTAAAAACCCACCAGCAGCTCCCGCATATTCAAACTTATGTTTTTTATTATAGTCTAATAGTTTAGGTTGTATAACACCAACATTTTTGTTTTTTTCAAATTCAGCAACAATAGGAGTCAACCAGTTTTCGGTTACCTGTACGTCAGAGTTTACCAAGGCATATACATCAGCATTTATATACTGTAAAGCATCGTTATAACCTTTGGCAAAGCCACCGTTTTTTTTGTTAACAACAATGTTTATTTCAGGAAAATTATTTTTAATGAATTCAATAGAATTGTCTGTAGAAGCATTGTCTGCTACAAAAATATTGGCATTTCCGCTGTGCTTAATTATAGAAGGTAAAAAAGACTCTAAGAGTTTTTTTCCGTTCCAGTTTAAAATTACTACAGCGATTTTCATAACAAAGAGTGCCAAATATTAAGAGAGTGCAAACTTAGTTTAATTTGTATAATTAGGAAGCTCTTTAAGAAATAAATAACGTTCCTTTTCAAGGTCCATTTTACAGTAAAAATGTTGCAATCCGTTTGTAACAACCAATAGGTTTGCGTTTAGTTTTAAATTATAGCGAGCAATTTGATCAAAAGTTTTTTGTGTAATCGGAATGTGAGGAGCCTTGCACTCTACAATAATTTCAGGAGCTCCCTGTTTGTTAAAAATAACAATGTCAGTTCGTTTTTTTAAGTTGTTGATTTTTAATTCCTTTTCAACAGCAATTAAAGAAATAGGATATTTTTTTTCAGACAAGAGGTACCAAATATAATGTTGACGAACCCACTCTTCGGGTGTCAATACCACATATTTTTTTCGAATCAGATCAAAAATGAGTCGCTTATTTTCTCTACTTTTGATTTTAAATTGATACGATGGTAGGTTTAAATTTATCATCGCACAAATTTAAGAATTTATTAGTCATAAATTAGCCAGAACAGTTGGCAAACCAGTAAAAAATGAACGAAGTAAATCAGATTGTTTCCGATATAAAAAATGGGCAGGCAAAACCTATTTATATTCTTATGGGAGAAGAAGCTTATTATATAGATAAGATTTCTGAATATATAGAGAAGAATGTACTTAGTGAAGAAGAAAAAGGATTCAATCAAGTTGTTTTATACGGAAGAGATGTAACTGTTGAAGATGTGATAGGGAATGCCAAAAGATTTCCGATGATGGCAGAGAAAACAGTTGTTGTGGTAAAAGAAGCACAAGAGCTTTCGAGAACTATAGAAAAGTTTGCGAGTTATGTAGAAAATCCACAGCCCTCTACAGTACTGGTATTGAATTACAAATACAAGACCTTAGATAAAAGAAAAAAACTTCATAAAATAGCCTCTAAAAACGGAGTGGTTTTTGAAAGTAAAAAACTTTATGAAAATCAAGTAGCAGACTGGATACGCAAAGTTTTAAACGGGAAAAATTACCAGATGGAGCCAAAAGCAGCCCAAATGCTGGTAGAATTTTTAGGAACAAGTTTAAGTAAGATAAGTAACGAACTGGATAAATTGATATTAATTCTTCCAGAAGGAACTATTATTACACCAGAGCATATAGAAAAAAACATAGGGATTAGTAAAGATTTTAACAATTTTGAATTGCGTAAAGCTATCGGAAATAAAAATGTTTTAAAGGCAAATCAAATTATTAAATATTTTTCTAACAACCCTAAAAACAATCCGTTGGTAATGACAATTTCATTGTTAAATAGCTTTTTTACACAGCTGTTTTTATACCATGGATTGCAAGATAAATCGAAAGGGAATGTAGCTAAAAATTTAGGGGTAAGTCCTTATTTTGTAGATGACTATGTAACAGCATCTAGAAATTACCCAATGCGAAAAGTATCTCAAGTGATAGGCTTTTTAAGAGATGCAGATGTTAAAAGTAAAGGAGTTGGAGCAAGTGGCTTGTCGCAAGCAGACTTGTTAAAAGAGCTTTTATTTAAAATCATGCATTAATAATTTTTAGTAATATTGTACTCTATGATTAAAATAAAGCTCTTTATAATTACTCTTATTCTAGGAGTCCAAGCTTTTTCTCAAGAGTTGGTGAATCAGTACGACGTAAATGGAGATAGAACAGGTTCCTGGGAAAAAAGATACGAAAATGGAAAGCTTCGCTATAAGGGACAGTTTATAAGAGGAAAAGAAGTAGGTACATTTTACTTTTACAAAAAACATTATTACGAACACCCTTATTTAATAAAAACCTTTAAAAAAGGTTCAAATCAAGCCACAGTACAGTACTATTCAAACTTTGGAGTTTTAGAAAGTCAAGGAACTATGAATGGTAAATTGAGAGTTGGCAAGTGGTTGTACTTTGATACTGATGGAGAATCTATTTTACTAGAAGAAAATTATGTAAATGGAGAATTGTCAGGAGTAATGAAGTTGTATTACAAAGGAGGTGTGTTGACAGAAGAGAGTATGTACTTAAACGGTAAATTAAATGGTTCTTCAAAACGCTACTCTAGTGAGGGTAAAATTTTATCAAACATCAATTATAAAGACGGTGTTATTGATGGTAAAGTTTTTTACTACGAAAACAATGGAATACTTAGAGAAACAGGTTATTATGCCAATGGAGAGCGTGTAGGAGTTTGGGAGTTTTATATTGACGGAGCATTGGCAGGAACATCACAACCAAACAAAAAAAAGGAAAAACCAAAGTTAACTTTAGAAGAGCTTAACAAAAGGAAATCTCAAAAAAATCCAAAAACTAAATAATACAGTCTTATCCTCAAATCAGCTAAAGAGGAAAGTTAAAATACTTCGTTAGATTTCTTATCTTTGCAGTCTTAAAAAATCAGGAACCATGAAACGTGTAGTAGTAGGTCTTTCAGGAGGTGTAGATAGTAGTGTTGCAGCATATTTGTTGCAAAAACAAGGGTATGAGGTAATTGGGCTTTTTATGAAAAACTGGCATGATGATTCTGTAACCATATCTAACGAATGCCCTTGGTTAGAAGACAGTAACGATGCTATGATTGTTGCTGAAAAATTAGGGATCCCTTTTCAGGTAGTAGATTTAAGTGAAGAATACAAAGACAGGATTGTAGATTATATGTTTCGTGAATACGAAATGGGACGTACACCAAATCCAGATGTACTTTGTAACAGAGAAATTAAATTTGATGTGTTTATGAAGATAGCATTGGATTTAGGGGCAGATTATGTTGCTACAGGTCACTATTGTAGAAAAGGAACTTTAGAAAAAGACGGAAAAGAAGTATATCAATTATTGGCAGGAAAGGATACCAATAAGGATCAGTCTTATTTTTTATGTCAATTATCACAAGCACAATTGTCACAAGCTTTGTTTCCTATTGGAGAGTTGACAAAGCCAGAGGTAAGAGAAATAGCAAAAGAACAAGATTTAATTACAGCTGATAAAAAAGATTCGCAAGGACTTTGTTTTATAGGAAAGGTTCGTTTGCCAGAGTTTTTACAGCAAAAATTACAACCTAAAGAAGGAGTTATTGTAACCATTCCGAACAACTCAGAAGTTTACAAAACAGAAAAACCAACATTCGCTTCAAAAGAAGAAGAGTTGGCTTTTTATGCTCAAAAATACAGTTACACAGTTGCAGACGGAAAAGTGGTAGGTAAACATCAAGGAGCACACTACTTTACCAAAGGACAACGAAAAGGACTGGCAGTTGGAGGTACTGTAGAACCTTTGTTTGTAATAGAAACAGATGTTGTTGAGAATGTAATTTATGCTGGAGAAGGAAAATCACATAAAGGACTGTTTCGTAAAGTACTTTTTGTAGCCAATGAAGAATTGCATTGGATACGAGAAGATTTGGCCTTAAAAAACGGAGAAAATCTATCTGTTATGGCACGTATCCGTTATAGACAAGCTTTAGAGAAAGCAACATTGTACAAAATGGAAACAGGATTGTATGTAGAATTCGAAAACGCACAATCAGCAATAACAGAAGGACAATTTGTTGCTTGGTATAACGAAGACGATTTGTTAGGCTCAGGAGTAATTTCTTAAAAATAAAACGAAGAAACAGTACCATGAAACATTGGATTCAAGCAGCTAGATTAAGAACTTTACCCTTGTCTTTGTCGGGAATTATCTTAGGAAGTTTTTTAGCAGCAAATCAAGATAAATTTGACTGGACTATTTTTACACTCGCTATTCTTACAACCATAGGATTTCAAGTGCTGTCTAATTTTGCTAATGATTATGGAGATGGGGTAAAAGGAACCGACAACGAAAACAGAGTAGGACCAGAAAGAGCTTTGCAAAGTGGAGCTATTACTCCAAAACAAATGCTCAAAGCAATTTATATAACGGTTGCAATAACACTTTTGGTGGCATTAGTACTTATTTATGTTTCTTTTGGAGTTGAAAATTTTGCCTACTCAGTATTGTTCTTTGTTTTAGGAATTGCCAGTATCGTGGCAGCTATGAAATACACGATGGGAAAAAGTGCTTATGGATATAGTGGCTTGGGAGATGTTTTTGTATTCTTATTTTTTGGACTATTAAGTGTAGTAGGATGTGAATTTTTATACACGCAACAGTTACAAGTAATTTCATTTTTACCAGCTTGCTCAGTGGGGCTTTTAAGTGCAGGTGTGTTAAACTTGAATAATATGAGAGACAGAGCCTCAGATATTCTTTCTAAAAAAAATACTTTGGTGGTAAAAATAGGAGCATCAAAAGCCAAAATATATCACTATACGTTGTTAATAGCAGCATTTTTACTAGCTATTTTGTTTGTTTTGTTAAATTCAACCTCACCATTACAATACTTATTTACAATTGCTTTTTTACCAATAACCAAACACTTTGTTACTGTGGTAAAAAATAAGAACCCTCAAGAGTTAGACCCAGAACTTAAAAAATTGGCATTGAGTACTTTTTTATTCTCAATACTATTCGGGTTGGGTCAAATACTGTAAACCTTCGGTTTTAAGAAGCACACTTTGTGAATATAAATTAGTACTTTATAGCTAGCATATTTTAGGTTAAATTTGGTTTTTAAAATCAAGCCTTTATACAATGCGATACATACTTTTATTTATTTTTATATGTAGTGCTTTACTACCTTTAAAAGCACAGCAACCAGAAAAATTAACATCAAATCAAATATACGAACGCATTCAAAAATTAAACTTTTTAGGATCCGTATTGTATGTAGCTGCACATCCAGATGATGAGAATACAAAATTAATTTCTTATCTATCTAATAAAGTAAAAGCGAGAACTACCTATTTGTCTTTAACAAGAGGAGATGGAGGACAAAACCTTATAGGCTCTGAAATAAGAGAAGCGCTAGGAGTTATAAGAACACAAGAGTTATTAGCAGCAAGATCTGTAGACGGAGGTGAACAACTATTTAGTAGAGCCAATGATTTTGGATACTCTAAAAACCCAAAAGAAACATTGCAAATTTGGGATGAAGAACAGGTTTTAAGTGATGTAGTTTGGGCTATACGAAATGTACAACCAGATGTGATTATAAATAGATTTGATCATAGAACACCAGGAACAACACATGGACATCATACAGCATCGGCGATGTTAAGTTTTCAAGCATTTGATTTAGCAGGAGATAAAAAACAATTTCCAGAACAATTAGATTATGTAGATGTTTGGAAAACAAAACGATTGTTTTTCAATACACATTGGTGGTTTTATAAAAGCGAAGAAGCCTTTGCAAAAGAAGATAAAAGTGATTTTGTGAGTGTAGATGTAGGTGTGTATTACCCTTTAAAAGGATTATCTAATAACGAAGTTGCGGCCGTAGCAAGTAGCCAACATTTATGTCAAGGGTTCGGACGTTTGTCAATAAGAGGAAGCGAAATAGAATACCTAGAACCTTTAAGAGGAAGAAAACCTAAAAAAGGAGCAGGAGTTTTTTCAGGAATCAATACCAGTTGGACACGTGTAAAAGGAGGGAAGCAAATAGCTACTATTCTAGAAACAGTAGAGAAACAATTTAATTTTAGAAAACCTTCAGAGCACTTACCAGAATTAATGGAAGCCTATGCTTTGATTCAGCAATTAGAAAATACACATTGGCGGACTATTAAAGAAAAAGAGATTGTAGAAATTATTGAAGCTTGTGCAGGGCTGTATTTAGAAGCATCGACAAAAAATAGCAGTACCAATCCCTATGGAAAAGTAGTGTTAGCAATAGAGACTTTAAATAGAAGTGAAGCTCCTATAGAATTAGAAGCAATTGTATTAAAACCAGAAAACAAGACAATTCATACAAACCTGCTCTTAACACCCAATAAAAAAGAAATATTTAAAGAAACCAGTTCATTAAACGGAGTATCTTATACCAATCCTTATTGGTTAAATAAACAAGGAACTATAGGGATGTACACTGTAAATGAAGAATGGAATTTAGGAAATCCAGAAACAACAAGAGTTGTAAAAGTAGCATTTGAATTATTGATAGAAGGCAAACCAATAACTATAGAAAAAGAAGTGGTATATCGTTTTGCTAAAAGAGACAAAGGAGAGCTCTACCAACCTTTTGAAATAGTCCCTGTGGTAACTTCAAAAATAGAAGAAAAGGTGCTGGTTTTTGAGACCGAAAAAGCACAACAAGTAAAAGTGAAAATTGTGGCAGGAGCAGATGCTATCAAAGGAAACATGCAATTAGAAGCTCCAGAAGGGTGGAGTGTTCTTCCAGAAAACAAAGCATTTTCTATAGCAGAAAAAGGAGATGAGGTTACTGAAACTTTTAAAATAACACCACCCAATATACAAGCAGAAGGTCTCTTAAAAAGTTTGGTAACTGTTGATGGAAAAATACATACAAAAGAATTGATAGAAATAAATTACGATCATATACCCAAACAAACATTATTGCAACCCGCAGTTTCTAAAATTGTACGATTAGATATACAAAAGAAAGGAACCAATATCGGATATATTCAAGGAGCAGGAGATAAAGTTCCAGAAAGTTTACGAGAAATCGGTTATACCGTGACTCAATTAGATGTGGCAACTATAAATACTGAAACTTTAAAAAAGTTCGATGCTGTTATTTTAGGGATACGAGCATACAATACTTTAGAGAAGTTAAAGTTCAAGCAATCCTATTTATTAGAATATGTAAAAAAAGGAGGAAATATGATTGTACAATATAATACCAGTGGTTGGGGAGGAGTTGTAGATGTACAAGCACCCTATCCTTTAAATGTTTCTACAGATAGAGTAACCGACGAAAATTCAGCAATTACTTTTTTAACACCAGAACATCCTTTGTTAAATACACCCAATAAAATTGAACAAACAGACTTTGAAGGATGGGTACAAGAAAGAGGTTTGTATTTTCCTGACAACTGGAGCAAAGAATATACACCTATATTAGAAATGAAAGATGCAGGAGAAACTCCTAAAAAAGGAGCCCTTTTAGTAGCACGTTATGGCAAAGGCTATTATGTATATACAGGATTAAGTTTCTTTAGAGAATTGCCAGCAGGTGTTCCAGGAGCTTACAAATTATTTGCAAATATGCTGTCTGTAGGTAAATAAAAAAAAGCTACTTTATAGAGGTGTTTTATTAAGTTCTTTTTAACGTTTTGTGTAACAATTGTTACTGTCCATTTTAGAGGTTCAGGGTACATTTATACAAGTTAAAAAGCAATAATTATGACAACCACAGTAGTAATAGGAGGAAGCTTTGCAGGGATGACTGCAGCACTCGAAATCAAGAGAAAAGGGAAAGACCAGCACAAAGTTGTATTGATTGATAAATCACCATTGTTTTTATTTATTCCATCATTGATTTGGGTGCCATTTGGAAGAAGAGATTTAAAAGATATCTCTTTTAAAAAAGGAAAAATTTTACAAGATAAAGGAGTAGATTTTGTACATGCAGAAGCATTGTCTGTAGATACAAAAGCACAAGTTGTTAAAACAAGTCAAGGAGATTATACCTATGATAACTTGGTGGTAGCAACAGGACCTAAAGTAGATTTTAATGTGGCACCTGGAGTAGCAGAACACTCTTATTATGTAGGAAGTCCAAATGGAGCAATGAAATTAAGAGCGGCTTTAGACGCTTTTAAAAAGAATCCAGGGCCTATTGTTATTGGAGCTACACAAAATGCAGGATGTATGGGAGCTGCTTACGAGTTTTTGTTCAATGTTGAAAAATGGTTGCGAGAACAAAACATTCGTAAAAAAGTAGACCTATATTGGATAACACCTGAAGACTATTTAGGACATTTTGGAATAGATGGAATGCCAATGGGAGAAACCATGCTGAAAACATTTATGAAAATGTTTAATATTCATTACAGAACACAAGTAGGGGTAAAAGAAGTAAAAGAAGGGAGTGTTGTACTTTCAACGGGAGAAGTATTGGAAAGTAGTTTAACACAATTAATGCCACCGTTTGTAGGAGTAGATTTTGTACAAAACTCACCAACATTGCCAACAACAGCAAATGGATATATTCCTGTAGAAGAGACCTATCAACATAAAGAAATTGAAAATGTTTGGGCAGCAGGAATTGCCGTTCAAGTAGATTTGCCTTTTACCTGTGAAAGAGTACCTTTTTCAGCACCTAAAACAGGATACCCGTCTGATGAAACGGGAAAAATAGTAGCAGAAAATATCATTAGAAAAACGAATGGAAGAACAGATTTAAAAAAGAAACCATGGGGAGATATTGCTGGACTGTGTGTAATGGATGCAGGAAAAAAAGAAGTGCTTATTTTTTCAAATAAACTGTTTAAACCAAGAACCTTTGCCATAATGATTCCAAATGTGTTTTATGATTTTAGCAAAGTGCTTTTAGAAAAATATTTCCTATGGAAAAGTAAAAAAGGATACGCATTCTTACCATAGAATATTTATTTTAAATAGAAGAAAACAGCCCATTTTTAATGGGCTGTTTGTTGTTAAGAAGTATTGTAAAATACTCCAGACAGTAAGACTTTTAATAAGTATGGTTTTTAAAAAGAATGGGAGATTAATATTTGTAAAAAAAACTACTTTAGAGTTCTGTTTTAAAAAGGCGAAAGGAATTTATTTCTTTCGCCTTTTTTGTAAATTGCAATACAAGTTTTAAACTGAAAGGATATACAATAATTATTATGGAAATTAAATTTTTAGGGCACGCTTCCTTGTCTATTCAAGTGGGAGAAACACATTTGGTAGTAGACCCTTTTATTTCAGGAAATGATTTAGCAAAATCGATAGATATAGATTCTTTAAAAGCAGATTATATTTTGGTAACCCATGCGCATCAAGATCATATTTTAGATGTAGAAAGGATAGCCAAAAGAACAGGAGCTACAATTATTTCGAACTTTGAGATTGTGACACATTTTGAACAAAAAGGATTGCAAGGACACCCAATGAATCACGGAGGTAGCTGGCAATTTCCTTTTGGGAAGGTTAGCTATACAAATGCTATTCATTCGAGCTCGTTTCCAGACGGAACCTATGGAGGGCAACCAGGAGGGTTTGTAATTGAAGGAGCTGATAAAAATATTTATATAGCTGGAGACACGGCTTTAACAATGGACATGAAATTGATTCCGATGAAAACAAAGTTAGATTTGGCAATTTTACCTGTTGGAGACAATTTTACAATGGGAGTAGATGAAGCACTTATAGCGAGTGATTTTTTGGAGTGTTCAAAAGTTTTAGGCTGCCATTTTGATACCTTTGGATACATAGAGATAGATCATAAAGCAGCCATTGAAAAATTCAGTGCAAAAGAAAAAGAACTCCTGCTTTTAGAAATAGGAGCTTCAATAAAATTGTAAATGATACAAGCAAAATATAAAAAGTACACGCTAAACTTTAAACAAGCTAGTGGAACCTCAAGAGGAATATTAAAAACAAAAGAAACTTACTTTTTAGAACTTTTTCAAGCAAATAAATATGGAATAGGAGAGTGTGGACTGTTTAAAGGACTGAGTGCAGATGACGTTCCTCAATACGAGCAAAAATTACAATGGGTTTGTGATAATATACACTTAGGAGAACAAGTTTTATTAAAAGAATTAATGGAGTTTCCGTCCATTCAATTTGGTGTAGAGCAAGCCGTTTTATCGCTTAAAAGTAAAAATATCTTTGAACTCTTTCCTACCAATTTTACAAATAAGAATGAACCAATAGCAATAAACGGTTTAATTTGGATGGGAGAAGCATCTTTTATGCAACAGCAAATAGAAGAGAAATTAGCACAAGGTTTTACCACGATAAAATTGAAAATAGGAGCTATTAATTTTGAACAAGAATGTAAACTGTTAGAAACCATTCGCAATCGTTTTTCGTCCAAAGAAATAGAATTACGAGTAGATGCTAATGGAGCTTTTAGTCCCAAAGAAGCTTTGGGGAAATTAGAAAAATTATCTAAATACGATTTACACTCTATAGAGCAACCTATAAAACAAGGACAAATAGAGGCAATGGCAAGTTTGTGTAAAAACACACCTTTACCAATTGCATTGGATGAAGAGTTGATAGGAGTTTACAACCTTAAAGACAAACAAAAACTAATAGAAGCAATACAACCACAGTATATTATTTTAAAACCGAGTTTGGTAGGAGGAATAAAAGGCAGTACAGAATGGATTAAAATAGCAGAAAAAAATAATGCCGATTGGTGGATTACTTCCGCATTAGAAAGTAATATAGGTTTAAACGCTATAGCACAGTGGACGGCTGCATTAAAAACAACAATGCCACAAGGGTTAGGAACAGGAGGATTGTTTACCAATAATTTTAAAGCCCCATTATTAGTGAAAAAAGGTGGACTTTGGTATGATAATCAAGGAACATGGAATATTGATTTATTAGATAATTAAAATATGAATTACATTCAAAAAGGATTTCAAGCCCAAATAGATTGGTGGCGTTATATAGTAGTTTTATCAATGGTTTTTTTAGGAGTAGGGTTGTTATCTGTGCCACACTCTATCGCTTTGGGAACTATTGAAGATTTTGATCTCTCAAGAGCAAAAGATTTAGAATATTTGTTTTCTCTTTTTGATTTAAATCTGAATTTACTATTTATGATATTGCCGTTTTTAGGAGGACTTGCAGCGTTATTTATAGGGGTTAAATACATACATAAGCAAACAATTGTAGATTTAACAACCAGTAGAAAAAAAATAGATTGGAATAGGATACGTTTTTCGTTTACTATTTGGGGTATTGCAGTAGCTTTATTTGTGGGACTTCAATACTTATCTATGCCAGACATGTTTGTGTATAATTTTAAATTAAAACCATTTTTAGTTTTATTAGGCTTGTCAGTTATTTTGATACCAATACAAACAAGTTTTGAAGAATATGTTTTTAGAGGTTATTTAATGCAATCTTTAGGAGTATTGGCTAAGAATAAATGGTTTCCATTGCTATTTACGTCTTTAACTTTTGGATTGTTACATTTTTCAAACCCCGAAGTAGATAAGTTAGGATATGGATTATTGGTCTATTATATTGTAACAGGGCTTTTTTTAGGAGTACTAACTTTAATGGATGAAGGTATGGAATTGTCATTAGGGTTTCATATGGCGAATAATTTAATAACAGCGTTGTTGGTAACTGCAGATTGGACAGCTTTTCAAACACATTCAATATTTAAAGATCTTTCAGAGCCTACTTTGTTAACAGCTATTTTACCACCCTTTGTAATTTATATAATTGTATTATTTGTGTTTTCAAAAAAGTACAAATGGAACAATTGGAAAGAAAAATTAATAGGAAAAATTGTAACACCTCAAAAAATAGAAGTTTCCGAAGATGAGTTTATTGCATAAGGAATTTTGTTTAAATGGAGTCTCTTTTACTTCTGTGGAAGCCTTACTTTCTTATGTAAGAGATTTGGATAAGGAGGTATATGAGTTTTTAGAACAGTGGTTTAATAAGCGTCTAGTAATAGAAGTTAAAACCTCAGGATCTACAGGAATACCTAAAGTGATAGCCATTAAAAAGGAGCATATGAAAAACTCTGCGATGGCAACAGCTGCATTTTTTAAAACATACGAAAATACAACAGCTTTGCTGTGTTTGTCTGCAAATTATATAGCAGGAAAAATGATGCTAGTAAGAGCATTTACTTTAGGATGGAAGTTAGACATTGTATCGGTTGATTCAGAACCGTTAAAGGATGTTTCAAAAGAATATGACTTTTGTGCTATGGTACCGTTACAGTTAGAAAAATCATTAGAAAAATTAGCATATATAAAAACATTGATTGTAGGAGGAGGTGTGGTGTCTCAAAAACTTCAAAAGAAAATAGCTACCGTTTCTACACAAATATATGCTACCTATGGAATGACAGAGACAGTAACACATATAGCATTAAAAAAACTGAACTACACAATTACAGAAACTGTTTATAAAGTATTACCAGGTATAGTTATAACAAAAGATAGTAGAGGTTGTTTGGTAATAAGTGCTCCAAGTATTTCAGATGAAAAAGTAGTGACCAACGATTTGGTAGAAATTATAGATGTCGACCATTTTAAATGGTTAGGACGTTTTGATACTATTATAAATAGTGGAGGCATTAAATTAGTACCAGAGCAGTTAGAAGAAAAAATAGCTAAGAAAATCACTTCACGTTTTTTTATAAGCTCTTTACCCGATGAAAAATTGGGTGAAAAAATAATACTACTAGTAGAGGCTTCTCAAAGAAAAACTTTAAAAGAGAAAAAAGAAATTTTAGAGTATTTAAGTGGAGTTTCATTATTAAAATACGAATTTCCAAAAAGGGTCTATTTTCTTCCAAAATTTATAGAAACAGCTACAAATAAAATTCAAAGAAAACAAACTTTGGAGTTGGTTTTTAAAGGATAATAATACTTTTTAAAATAAGGATTTTGAAATGTTAAAAAGAGCAAATAGGAGGAAGAAGACACAATTAAAGGAGTCAGTTCATTAATTAGAATTGATATATTTTTCATGATATTAGTATCTTGGCTAAGGTATTGTTGTGTACAACGTCTCGTATAAGAAACGTAGGGCAGGTAATAAGCGATACGTTTCGAATTGGTACTAAGCCAAATATAAATATTTTGCTTTTATCTTTTCTTTTATAAACGCCAAATTTTATATTTGGCGACTTTGTAAATAAGTACAGGGCTTTCGGCAAGCCTAAATTTCCCTATGTTTTTTATACATTGTTAGGTGTTCGGGTTTTTTATTTCCCCCATTATATCTTGTTTTGATTTACTTATTTTATCCAATAATTCATTTAATTTTTTGTCATTTTTATCTGTCTTGGCACTTTCTACTTTTGCTAATAAATTATCAAACATTGCTTCAAGTTGCGAATTTGTTTTCTCTTTTTTCTGTCTTTCTTTCACAGATGAAATCAATGCCATTTTCTCAGTAAAACGAAACATTTCAGTCAAAATCCTAAGAAAAGGAGACATTTTCAAGAAAGTCTGTTCCACATCCAATCCTACCGTCATATCATAAACTTTACTTGCAACTTTGTCATAATGTACTGACAAATCCCTTTGCATTTTTATGGACGAAAAATTATCATTAAAATAATTCTCAAGTTCCTGAGTCAGGTTGTCATATTTATCAGTTAGTTCTGGTAATGAATTTGCAACAACATTTCTAATATCTTTGTGCCAAAAGGATTTATTTCTATCTCTTGTTATTAAATCTCCATTTTCGCTCTTTCTCACGAAATTATATATTTGCTTATATCCTTCATTTATAATCACAATGATTTGTCGCAAAGAAAACAACTTCTCATAGATATATTTAGAATTCAGATGAGCTCTTGTTGCGGATGCCAAATCAAGAAAAATAATTCCTATAAGCATTCTATATTCCAACATTTTTTCCATTGTTTCAAAAGTCTCATTTTCAGTGTTTATATTATGAGCTTTAAGAAAATCCATTGCTTTGTCTTTCTTCCAAAGAAATCCACGTACTTCGTCAATTGACTTTGAAACATATTCAATAGATTTTTCTGTATTATCAATTAGTTTTGCTTCAGTTTCTTTTGTCATCGGGTTATGTTTCATATTGTACTGTGGTTTCCTTGCCTGACACCTAACGGTCTCGTATAAGAAACGTAAGTGATTTCGAAGCTCTTACCTGTCATGTTGCACTGAGCCAAATTTGCGTTTTGACACAAATTTAAAGTTTCAAAACAATCCGTCAAATCGCAGATTTGGCGGAGCTGATTAAATGTGCCAAACTCCTGTAAACCACTGAGCCACTTATGTTTTTTATACATTGTTGTACCCCGTTATTAATTCAACTTAATTAATATTTGCTTACATTGTTCATTTAAATAATTCAACTTTGGGACTAATTCAAGAGTAGATTTTTCATTTAGCCAATCTTGTGGAGCCCCCCAAAACTCAGCTTTATGAAACAAATACTCTGGTAGGTCTTCAATTTCTGCTTTTAATGATTTCTTTAATGCATCTTGCCACAATTCCGTCAAATCTTCATTTGGTTCATATCCAGAATCTTTGATGAATTTTCTAGTACTTATTGTAGCTTTTTGTATTGAAATAAGAGCTTCTACCAATAAATCCCTTTTTTCAGGACTAAGTTCAGTTGAATTAATGTATTTCATTAATCGGCTTACTAATTCCTTTACAGATTCAACTAATATTGTTTTTCCAATTATATCTAACATAGTCTAGTCTTTAAACATTTTAATATTATTTTCAGGCATGGGATGTTTTATCATTTTTAAGAAAAGCTTGAAGGAATCAAGTAACTCAACTTCCTCATTTACATTGTTTAAAATCCGAACTAAACAATAAAAAAGAGGGTTAGTTTCATCAAATATTTCTGATTCAATTTTTATCTTATTCTCATAATAGTTAATTCTTATATGTCTTTCCGACTTGTCAATATTTATATGAAAACTATTTTTATAGTCCCCGTACTCAAGATAGTTTTTCTGGTCGGAAATTGAGAGGTTTGATTCAATGAATCGAATCCTATTTTCAACAGATAGAATAAACAATTCCGCCAATTCTATAGCTGTTGAAACTTCATCTTTACTTGGTTTTTTGTAATAATGTTCTAATTTATTTCTTAAGGCTCTTATATTTGAAATCAAACCGCTAGGAGCAAAATCTAAAGCTCGAACTAATTTTAATTTATAAGGTAAATCAGAATTCTCAAATTGAATGAAACTGATTAGGTTTTCTGCGCTTGTAGAAATATTATCGTAAGTTATTCCAAAAGCGTTAAAAGCAGTATCAATCTGACAGTCAATTGCTCTTTTGGAATTAGTCAAGGCGTTTATAAATCCGACATCACTATTTCCCTTAAAATCTTGTTTTGCAAATCGCAGAAAATCACGAGGCTTTAGCTCAAAATTGGAGTCTACCCCGGAACCACTATCAGGCTCGATAATGGTTGATGTAAAATCAAACTTTAATCTATCTTTTATTAGTTCTAGTGTTCTCATTTTTTTAATGGGGTACAACAATTGAATAAACACACCAGTGTGTTTATTCCCAATAAACTGTAATTAAAATCTATTAGTTGTATTAGTTCTCTTTTACTACAAATATAGCTATTTATGTAAAAAACAAAACCCGCAAGTAATAGCGGGTTTCGTGTAGTTTATAGGGTTAGGAGACTTTACAGCTCCATACTATGGTACACATTCTGTACATCATCGTCTTCCTCTAAACGTTCTAATAACTTTTCAACATCAGCTTGTTCCGCTTCACTTAGTTTTTTAGTAGAAGTAGGAATTCTTTCGAATCCAGAGGATAAGATTTCTAAATTGTTTTCTTCTAAGTATGATTGAATAGCTCCAAATTGTTCAAACGGACCGTACACTAAAATACCATCTTCATCTTGGAAAACCTCTTCAACATCAAAGTCCATTAGTTCCAATTCAAGCTCTTCTAGGTCTATTTCTACTCCTTCAGATTTAATTCTAAAGTTACAAGTATGGTCAAACATAAAAATTACAGAACCAGAAGTTCCAAAAGTACCATTACACTTGTTAAAAGAAGAACGTACATTGGCAACAGTTCTGTTGTTATTGTCGGTTGCTGTTTCACAAACAATGGCAATTCCATGAGGAGCATATCCTTCAAATAAAACCTCTTTATAGTTAGCCGTATCTTTATCGGTAGCTTTTTTAATAGCACGTTCAACATTGTCTTTTGGCATGTTGGCTGCTTTTGCATTTTGCATTACAGCACGCAAACGTGAATTTGTATCTGGGTTAGGTCCACCTTCTTTAACAGCCATTACAATGTCTTTACCAATACGTGTAAAAGTCTTTGCCATTGCAGACCAACGTTTCATTTTTCTAGCTTTTCTAAACTCAAATGCTCTACCCATTTCTAAATTTTTATTCGGATTATTTTTTTGCTGAACAAATGTAAAAATTACAACAGTGTTTTACAATTTTTTAACTGGTTGTTTTTTGCTCTAATTTAAAACAAGGGTTTAGGGCTGGTAATTAAAAAGTTTAAAGGAAAGGGCAGTATATATGACTTTTGAGTATCAGATAACAAAAAAATGTTGTCTGATACTCAAAGCCAAAACTTAAGGGAGGAGGTTATTTTTTCAGAAGATTATAAGATTGTTTTGCAATCTCTATTTCTTCGTTTGTAGGAATTACTAATATTTTTACAGCAGCTCCATCTTTTTGTATTTCTCGGGTTTCTTTAGAGCGAATTAAGTTTTTAGGAATGTCAATTTCTATACCTAGTCCATCTAATTCATCACAAGACATCTGACGGATTAAACTAGAGTTTTCACCAATACCAGCTGTAAACACAATGGCATCTACACCATTTAAAATAGCAATGTACGAACCAATATATTTTTTAATTCTGTAGCTGGCTAATTTTAAAGCATTGATACATTTTTCGTCACCATTATTTGCCGCATTTTGAATTTCTCGTAAATCAGAATAACCTGTTAATCCTTTCATTCCAGATTCTTTCTGTAAAAGGTGGTTTACTTCATCTATAGATTTATTGAATTTGTTTTTTAAGTACAAAACAACAGATTGATCAATATCTCCGGAGCGTGTTCCCATAATTAATCCGTTCATAGGACCAAACCCTAAAGAGTTTTCAATGCTTTGCCCATTTTTTACAGCAGAAATACTACAACCATTTCCTAGGTGGATGGTAATAATACGTTTTGATTTTTCACCTAAGTACTGGATTGCTTTTTCAGAGACATATTTATGACTGGTTCCATGAAAACCATAAGCTCTAATGTTATGATCATCCAAATATGTATTTGGAATAGCATATTGATAAGCTTCTTTTGGCATTGTTTGGTGAAAAGCAGTATCAAAAATGGCAATTTGTTTTGCTGAGGTAAAAATGGTTTCCGCAATTTCAATTCCTGTTAAGTTTGCAGGATTGTGTAAAGGAGCTAGGTCAAACAAATCACGGATACTATCTTTTACTTCTTTGGTAATAAGAACAGTACTTTTGAATTTACTTCCTCCATGTACAACTCTATGTCCAACAGCATTGATTTCTTCAACAGATTTTATAACTCCTATTTTAGGATCCATTAAAGTAGTTTCTATTTTTCGTAATCCTATTTCATGGTCTTTTATAGGAAGTGTTTCTGTGTGCTTTTTATCATCTTTTTCGTGAGTGAAGATGGCGTCGTCCATTCCAATACGCTCAATAATACCAACACATTTCACGAGTTCAGAAGGCATTTCAATCAATTGGTATTTAATTGATGAAGATCCAGCGTTTAAAACTAATATATTCATGTTATTCTTGATGTGCTTGAATAGCGGTTAATAAAACAGTATTAAAAATATCGTCAACAGTACAGCCTCTACTTAAATCATTTACAGGTTTATTCAATCCTTGTAACATAGGTCCTATGGCCAAAGCTCCTGTTTCTCTTTGAATGGCTTTGTAAGTGTTGTTTCCCGTATTAAGATCAGGGAAAATTAATACAGATGCTTGCCCTGCAACTTTAGAACTCGGCATTTTTGTTTTGGCTACAGACATATCTACAGCAGCATCGTATTGAATAGGTCCTTCAATTTTTAACTCAGGTAATTCTGTTTTTACAATTTCGGTAGCTTTTCTTACTTTTTCTACTTCCTCACCTTTACCAGAACTACCAGAAGAGTAAGACAACATAGCTACTTTAGCTTCAATTCCAAAGGCTTCGGCAGATAGAGCAGAAGTGGTTGCAATTTCAGCCAATTGTTCTGCGTTTGGGCTAGGGTTTACAGCACAATCTCCCATTACGGAAACTCTATCAGACAAACACATAAAGAACACAGAAGATACTACAGAAACTCCGGGTTTAGTTTTAATTAATTGTAAGGATGGCTTAATAGTATGCTGTGTGGTATGTGCAGCTCCTGAAACCATTCCGTCTGCCAATCCATTCATAATCATAAGAGTACCGTAATAAGAAACATCCTTTACCAAATCTTTGGCAATCGTTTCTGTCATTCCTTTGTGTTTACGGGCTTCTAGAAGTGTTTTTTCAAAGTCTTTGTTATGAATAGAATTTTCTGGATTTAAGATATTCATTTTGTCCAAATCTATTTGCAATCCTATTTGATCACATTTCATTTGAATGGTGTTTTTATCACCCAGTATTGTTAAATCTACAATGTCTAATAATTGCAATCTAGATGCAGCACGTATAATTCTTTCGTCATTTCCTTCAGGAAGTACAATATGCTTTCTATGAGCTTTTGCCTTTTGTAGAATGTTGTATTGAAACATACTAGGGGTCATTCTATCAGAGCTGTAAGATGTTAGAATATTTGTAAGCCCTTCAGCGTTTACATAGGTATCAAAAGTATCTAAAGAAAGTAATATCTTTTTACTGTGTGTAGCGTAAATTTTAGATTTTACTGCTGCAATTTTATTGGTGATATTAAAAGTACCTCCATCAACCGAAATAATAGGAACGGTAGATTGTACACCTTCAATTAAACTTAGGATAGATTCTTCAGGAAGTATGGTTCCAGTTAAAATGATTCCTGCAATTTTAGGGTAGTTTGTAGATGCGTTTGCTTGTAGGGCTCCTAAAATAATATCGGCTCTATCTCCAGGTGTTACTACCAATGCGTTTTCTCGAATACGTGTTAGGTAGTTTCGCAGTTGCATGGCACCGGTACTATAACTATCTATTGTATTGTCTAGAAATTGTTCTCCAAATAAGACTTTACCATTTAAAGCTTCTACAACTTCTTTTACCGTAGGATTGGCTAAAAAGTTTACTTTCGGGATAATGTCTATTTGAACACTCTTAGGAAGGAATTTTTTTAGCTCTTTGTTGATGAATATAGTTTCATCACTCTCAACTTTATTAGCAATTACCCCAATAACATCTACTTCTTTTTCTATAAAAGATTTGTAGCATAATTGCATAGAGTGTGTAAATTCATCTTTTGTTTTGTTGCACCCAGAACCTACAATTAAAGCAGGGATACCAAGGTTTTTGGCAATCATTAAATTTACATCCAATTCTGTAAACCCACCTTCTCCAGAAAAGTCACTTCCTTCAACCAAAACATAGTCGTATTTGTTTTCTAAATACTTGTATTTTTTGATGACATTATGAATTACTTCATCAGCCTTTCCGTGACTTAATAAGTGAACAACTTCGCTTTGTTTATAAGCGTAGCAATCTTTATAGTCAATATCAAGATTAAAAAAATTAATTGCTGTGTTGGTATGATCATCATACTTTCCGTCTTTTCCTTCGTTAATAATAGGTCTAAAATAACCTACTTTTGAAGATTTGGTTAACATCATTCTTAACAGTCCTAATGACACCAAAGATTTACCACTATCAGACTCAATAGTAGCAATATATATAGCTTTACTCATACGTATTAAATTATAGAGTAAAATTACAAATTCTTCATTTTAATAAAGCCGAATAGAATTTTATTTTATATGATTCTTATCATATAAAATAAAAGAAAAACTACTTTAAAAAGAGGTGAAGTTATACTTGAATAACGCCTAAATTAAATGGTTTTTCAATAGGAGCGTGGTTGGCAGCCTCAATACCGGTACTAATCCACTTTCTTGTGTCTAGAGGGTTAATTACAGCGTCTGTCCACAAGCGAGAAGCAGCATAATATGGAGAGGTCTGATTGTTGTATTTTTCCTCGATAGATTTTAAAATTTCTTGCTCTCTTTCAGGAGTAATAATTTCGCCTTTTTTCTTTAAAGAAGCAGTTTCAATTTGTAACAATACTTTAGCAGCTTGTGTACCTCCCATAACCGCTAATCGAGCACTTGGCCATGCGCAAATTAATCTAGGGTCATAAGCTTTACCACACATAGCATAATTACCAGCACCATAAGAGTTACCAACAACAATGGTAAATTTAGGAACTACAGAGTTGCTAACAGCGTTTACCATTTTAGCACCGTCTTTAATAATGCCTCCGTGTTCAGATTTACTCCCTACCATAAAACCAGTAACGTCTTGTAGGAATACAAGAGGTATTTTTTTCTGATTACAGTTGGCTATAAATCGAGTTGCTTTATCGGCACTGTCTGAATAAATAACACCACCAAATTGCATTTCTTTTTTAGCGTTTTTTACAACTTTTCTTTGATTGGCAACAATACCTACAGCCCAACCATCAATACGAGCATAACCACATATAATAGTTTGTCCGTAATTCTCTTTATAAGCCTCAAATTTAGAGTCGTCAACAATACGTTTGATAATTTCATTCATATCGTATTGATCGGCTCTTGATTTGGGTAAAATTCCAAAAATATCGTCAGGGTTTTCTTGTGGCTCTTTACTTTCAATACGGTTGTAGCCAGCTTTTTCAAAATCACCTATTTTACCAACAATATTTTTGATAGTATCTAGGGCATCTTTATCATCTTTAGATTTATAATCGGTTACCCCGGAGATTTCACAATGTGTTGTAGCTCCACCTAAGGTTTCATTATCAATACTCTCTCCAATGGCAGCTTTTACGAGGTAACTACCAGCTAAAAAGATACTTCCTGTTTTGTCTACAATTAAAGCCTCGTCACTCATAATAGGTAAATAAGCACCTCCAGCAACACAGCTTCCCATAACTGCAGAAATTTGAGTAATACCCATGCTACTCATTATAGCATTGTTTCTAAAGATACGTCCAAAATGTTCTTTGTCAGGAAAAATTTCATCCTGTAAAGGAAGGTAAACACCTGCACTATCTACAAGGTAGATGATAGGAATTTTGTTTTCCATGGCAATTTCTTGAGCCCGTAAGTTTTTCTTAGCTGTAATAGGGAACCAAGAACCAGCTTTTACACTAGCATCATTGGCTACAACAATACATTGCTTGCCGCTAATATGTCCTATTTTAATAACAACACCACCAGAAGGGCAGCCTCCGTGTTCTTCATACATCCCTTCACCTACAAAAGCGCCAATTTCAATAGCCTTTTCGTCATTGTCTAATAAGTAAGCAATACGCTCTCTAGCCGTTAGTTTTCCTTTGGCATGAATTTTAGCAATACGTTTTTCTCCACCACCTTTGTATGTTTTCAGAAGCTTTCTTTTTAACTCAGCTACTTCTAACTTATTGAAATCTTCATTTATATTGAAATTGATGTCCATCTGTGCGTCCTTGTTTTAAAGTCGGCTAAAGTACAAAATTGTAACATAAAACGACTAGATGTAAACCATGGTTTTATTTACCTTGGTATATAAAAAATAATTGTGTATGTTTGTACTGTAATTATAAAATAGTTTTAAGATGAAAAAAAATAAAATAATTTATTGGTCAGCAACAGGTTTGTTAAGTTTAATGTTGTTAATGTCGGCAGGAATGTATGTGTTTAATTATGAAATGGTGCATGCTGAATTTGTGAAGTTAGGGTATCCTGTTTACATAATTTATCCGTTAGCTTTTTTAAAGGTAAGTGCAGTAGCTGTTATTTTATTAACGAAACTGGATAGATTAAAAGAGTGGGCTTATGCAGGATTGTTGTTTGAGTTTGTTTTAGCGTTTTTTGCTCATTTTATGATAGGAGATGGAGAACAAGGAGGGGCGGTAATAGCAATATTACTTCTTACGGTTTCTTACATATATAAAGGTAGAAAATAAAATGCGTAAACAACCATCAAGTGCTGTTAAGCTCAGTACCAAAAATTATCAAGGCTCAGTACAAAGTAGAGGATTTAACTATGCGTTAGATACAGAGTTAAAAAAAGGAGGTAAAAATACAGCACCAACACCTGTAGAGTACTTTTTAGCAGCTATTGGTGGTTGTGTAGCTATTACATTAAGAATGTATGCTCAAAAAATGAATTGGGATTTAGGAGAGATTTGTGTTGAAGTTTCAGAAAAAACAGAATTAACATCAAAAGGAATAGAAAAGACTTTGAAGGAAAAAATAGTTGTTGAGAAAGAAGTTTCAAAAGAACAGTTAAGGCAACTAAGAGAAGTTTCAAAGAAATGTCCAATAGCACAAATGGTGAAAAACAAAACAACAATACTAACAGAATTTTAAAAAATAGAAGATGAAAAAAATAATCGTAATAGGAGGGAGTAATAGTAAGAAGTCAATAAATAAAGAATTGGCTATATATGCAGCAAAACAAGTTAAAGACGCATCTTTGGAGGTGATAGATTTAAATGATTTTAATTTCCCCTTGTATGGAATAGATTTAGAAGAATTATCAGGAATAGATTCAGAAGCAAAAAGATTGAGTGATGTTTTTGATACGGCTGATGGGTTTGTAGTATCTCTTGCAGAACATAATGGAGCATATTCGGTAGCATTTAAGAATGCTTTTGATTGGTTAAGTAGGATTAATGGAAAGGTTTGGAGAGAAAAACCTTTACTGTTATTGGCCACATCTCCAGGAGCTAGAGGAGGACAAACAGTTTTGGAAATTGCAGCAGGACGTTTCCCTTACATGGGAGCAGAAATAACAGGAACTCTTTCTTTTCCTTCATTTTTTGATAACTATAAAGAGGGGCAAATTGTAGATAAAGAACTAAAAGAGCAATTAATAAATGAGGTTCAAAAACTTCAAGATGCATTAAAGTAGCTTTTAATATGGGAGATTTAGCAAAAGAGATCAATTCAACATTTCCTTCAGAACAGGTAAAAGCATTGATCAATATAAAATACACAGCAAATTGGATTGAAAATAAGTCGAATGGAATCTTAAAACCTTTTCATATTTCTGTACAACAATATAATATTCTACGAATTTTACGAGGAGCTAAAGAAGCTATAAAAGTGCAAATAGTTAAAGATAGGATGATAGAAAAATCGCCCAATGCTACTCGTTTAATGGATAAACTGTGTGATAAGAAACTTATAGAAAGGTTTCGTTGTGAAGAAGATAGAAGAGCTGTTTATGTAAAAATAACCTCTCAAGGGTTAAGTGTCTTAGAGGATGTTAATATGGACTTAGTTGGAGAGGCTATAAATACGTTAACGAATGAAGAAGCTTTGGAGTTGAATAGGTTGTTAGATAAACTTAGATGAGTTTTCAGTCTTTTTTAAAACTTAAATATAAGAAAGATGAAAAATAGAACAATACAAGCAAAAAGTAAAAGTAATTATGTGAACATGGGAATTATTAGGTTAAGGCAGCCTTTACCTAGTTTTTCAATAAACAATGTAGACCCGTTTATATTGTTACATCATTACGGACCTTATGAAATAAACAATAAAAGTAATCCTTTTGATTTAGGACCGCATCCACATAGAGGGTTTGAGCCAATAACTTTTTTAATACAAGGAGAGCAGTTGCATAGAGACTCTTTAGGAAATGAAAGTGTGGTCTCTGCAGGAGATGTCCAATGGACTACAGCAGGGAAAGGAATTATACATGCAGAAGGACCAACGAAAGAGTTTGTTGAAAAGGGAGGGGATTTAGAAGGAATTCAATTGTGGTTAAATTTACCAAGTACCCATAAAATGATGAATCCAGCTTACCAACATATAAAGGGAGATGAATTCCCTGTAGTTGTTTCTGAGGATTCTAAAATAAAACTAAAAGTTGTTTCAGGTATACATAAAGGAGAAAAAGGAAAAATAGAAACGCAAACAGAGGTAAACACACTTTGGGGGAAGGCAAAAAAGGAAGGGAAGGTTTTTGTAAAAGTTCCAGAAAATCATGAAGTTTTAATTTACCTGATTAAAGGAAGTCTGTTTGTAAATGAATTCTCTCATTTAAAAGAAGAAGGAGAAAGAATGTTTACATTTAATTTAGATGGAGAAGGGATTTCGTTAAAAGCAACAACAGAAAGTGAGTTTTTAATCTTGTCAGGAGTTCCTTTAAAGGAAAAAGTTATTTCTCATGGTCCTTTTGTGATGAATACTGTGGAAGAAATAAATCAAGCAGTTGATGATTTTCATTCGGGTAATATGGGGGTGTTAAGTGAATAATATATTTATTATTTTATTCTAAAAAAGGTTTGCTATACTATAAAGCAAACCTTTTTTGCTTTAACGGGTTGTTATTAAAATGAATTAATAGTACAGTGGTGGTGATTGTTGGATAAAAAAAAATTATTGAAACCTATAAAAAGAGGAAGAAACAACTGGTAAGTGTAATAGCTTTCTTTAGTATCTTTAGCGCTACTTTAAGAATCAATCTATGACATCTTTTTCTTGTTCGTCCCTTTGTTCGGTAGCTCATAACTGTATGAGTTGTACTTTAAAAAAACAATCTTTGTTAGAAGGTTTACCTTATGATGATTTAGAGGCTCTTAATAAAAAAAGATATACGGTAAATTATGTAAAAGGAGAAGTTATTTGTAAAGCAGGAGCAAAACCTTTGGGGTTAATTTGTTTAAATGAAGGGAAAGTAAAAATTACCATGAGAGGAGTTAATGGAGTAGAGCAGATAGTATCTTTAAAAAAATCGGTAGATTTTATAGGGTTTAATGCTTTAATGAGAGACGATGTTTGTTTGTCTTCTGCAATAGCTCTGGGAGATGTTTCAGTATGTGTTATTGAAAAAGAAGATTTTTTTTCGATTGTAAAGAAGAATTCGGAATTGGCTTTTAAAATCATACGTTTTCTGGCAGAAGAGGTAGTCCGTTTAGATGCTAGAATAGTAAATCTGACGCAAAAGCATGTACAAGCAAGATTGGCAGAAGCACTTTTGATAATAAATGATATTTACGGAACAACAACTTCAGGTAATCTAGCAGTATCTCTAAAAAGAGCAGATCTGGGGGCTTTATCAAACATGACTGCAACAAATACAAGTCGTGTGCTTTCAAGTTTTGCAAAAGAGAAAATAATAGAACTTCATCAAAAAGAAATTAAAATAGTAAACCTAAAAGCTTTGCAGGATTTAAGTACAGTGGGTTTTTAAGATAAACAATGTTGTAAAACACGTTTTGTAGTGTTGTGTAATATTGTTCTAGGAAAGGTTTAGTTGTTTCTTTGGTGAAACTAATATCTAAACCATTTATAAATTAAAATTACCGTAAGAGAAAAATAGCGTTACTTTCTTTTACGGTAATTTTAGTTTATAGTCTATATCTAATCAGATGAAAGAAGAAAAACTATTTGAGAATGATTCGCAAAGAAGTCTTAATTACTTTATGCAAACTAAAAATTGGTGGCAGCCTTTATTGTTTATACTTGTTATCAGTCTGGCAGGAGTTGGTATGATAGGTTTTCAAACCTACAATGATGCGCCTCCAATGACAGGCTTTCAAGATAATAATGGGGGCAATTTAATAACCAAGAAAGTTATAGAAAAAGGTCAAGAAGTGTTTCATAAATATGCCCTAATGGAGTACGGTTCTTATTTTGGAGATGGAGCACAAAGAGGTCCTGATTATACGGCAGAAGCACTTCATCAAACCGTAGTGTTCATGACAGAATATCGCATAGAAGAGTATAAAAAAGAAAATGGAGGAGAAATATCTCTTATGGAGACTGAAATTATTAAAGAAAATGTTAAGACAGAAATAAAGCAAAATAATTATGATGAGTTTAAAAATACAGTAGTGCTCTCTGATGCACAGTCATATGCTTTAAAAAAATTAAGACAATATTATTTAGATGTTTTTATAGATAAGAATACAGAAGATGCTTTTCCCCCTCAAGGTTATATTTCAGATAGAGAAGAGGTAAAAAACTTAAGTGATTTTTTCTTCTGGGGAGGATGGGTTTGTGCTGCTGAAAGACCAGGTTCTAATTTTAGTTACACACATAATTGGCCTTATGATCCAGAAGCAGGAAACACACCAACATCACCTGTTGTTTTATGGAGTGTAATAGGGCTTTTGGCCTTTGTTTTGGCTTGTGGTGTGGTTCTTTATTTTATAGGACAGTACAATCAGCTTCCAAATAAATATTTTAAACAAGGCAATAGCGGTTTTTTAACCTTTAAACAAATCAATAATTTTTCGCCAACTAAGACGCAAAAAGCATCTTTTAAATTCTTTTTTGTAGCAATACTTTTGTTCTTAATACAGGTTTTAAGTGGAGTTGTTACATTAAATGAATTTGTAGATTTTCTTGGGTTTGTAGGAATTCATACATCAAAGGAAATACCTATTACTATAACCAGAAGTTGGCACTTAATGCTGTCTTTATATTGGATTTCAACCTGTTGGATTGCTTCCTCTATCTTCATTATACCTATAATGTCCAAAAAAGAAGTAAAGGGACAGTTACTATTGGTGAATATACTCTTCGCTATGTTATTTATTTTGGTAGGAGGTTCGCTTACGGGAATGGTGTTAGGTCCAAAAGGACTGTTGGGAGATTGGTGGTATGAATTAGGACACCAAGGGTGGGAATTTGTAGATTTTGGAAGGATTTATCAAATACTGTTGATGTTTATTTTTATTCTTTGGGCAGTAGTTGTTTATAGAGGAGTAAAACCAGCATTAAAAAAAGGAAAACCATGGAGTTTGCCAAATTGGATTATGTATTCTGTTTTAGGAATCCCTTTATTGTTTTTGTCAGGGTTTGTGGCTAAGCCAGAAACAAATTTTGTAATAGCAGATTTTTGGAGGTGGATGGTGATACATATGTGGGTTGAAGCTTTTTTTGAAGTATTTGTTACAGTTATTGTAAGTTATTTAATGGTGTTAATGGGCTTGGTGAGCAAGCAAGCTGCAATTAGAGTAGTGTATATTGCTACACTGTTGTTTTTAGGAACAGGTTTGTTGGGAATTTCACATAACTTTTATTGGAATGCAAAACCAGTTGCAACGATGGCTTTAGGAAGTGTGTTTTCAACCTTGCAATTTGTGCCTTTAATTTTATTAACAGTGGAAGCTTGGAGGTTTAAGAATATGCCAAGACTTTCGATATCTGAACGATTGGGGAAGGTCAATACAAATGTTGAAAATTTTGCTTTTCCTGAAGTATTCATGTTTCTTATAGCAATGAATTTTTGGAACTTTTTTGGCGCAGGAGTATTGGGTATTATTGTGAACCTTCCGATAATGAACTTCTTTGAGCATGGAACCTATCTTACGGTTAATCATGCACATGCTGCTTTAATGGGGGTATATGGAAATATTTCTATTGCAGCAATGCTGTTTGCTTCAAAAATATTGGTGAAACCAGCACGATGGAATAAGAATATTGTACGCCTTTCTTTTTGGTCTATAAATGGAGGGTTAATGTTAATGGTGGTGTTAGATTTATTTCCAGCAGGAGTTATTCAGTTAAAATCAGTATTAGATAACGGACTGTGGTTTGCTAGGTCAAATGAGTTTATTTCAAGTCCTATGTTCGAGTCATTAACATGGATGCGAGGTATAGGGGCTAGTCTATTTTTGTTCGGTGGTGTGGTACCGCTTACTTATTTTATAACTTCTAGAGGAAAGTCCTTAAAAGAAGGGAGAGAAAACTATAAGAATTTTCAAAAAGACAAAGAGATAGAAGATGATACTTCTGTAAAAAACAATTAAAAGTTAATAATGAGCTTCTTTATTTAAGAATTCATTAAGATGTTTTCAAGAAAAGAAGATTAGTTTTGTGTTTATAAAACTACGAGTAGATTTATTTTAAAAATAAATAA
>CBDEUL010000007.1:0-96831 GCA_965243265.1 Flavicella sp. | reverse complement strand
ATTAAAAAAGACAATAAGATAAAACACACTATTTAAGCTAGTTAAGAGAGGGGATAAAATTTTTTCAAAAAAAACTAAGAAAAGTAGTTGTGGGAGAACAAAAGGGTTGTATATTTGCACCCGCTAAACGATACAGGGATGTTAGTTTGGTTGAGTTCATTAAAAGAGTTGGGGTTTTTTAGTTTTAGGGAGTTAAAAAAATAATTCAAATTTTATTTTTTTATATCGAAAAAAGCTTTTAGATTTGCAGCCGCTAACACGCTAGTCGAGTTAGTTAAGGATGAGAAACACGATGAGTTGTTTTTGTAACAACTTAAAAGTTCATTGAAAATATTGAAATTGACAGCGTAAAATTAAAGAATAAGTTACATGATTTAGATCATGAATTCAATTTGAGAAGCTAGCATCGAAAAATAATAAGTTACTTCGGTAACTAAAAAAAATAACGATGAAGAGTTTGATCCTGGCTCAGGATGAACGCTAGCGGCAGGCTTAACACATGCAAGTCGAGGGGTAACAGAGATAGCTTGCTATTTGCTGACGACCGGCGCACGGGTGCGTAACGCGTATAGAACCTACCTTTTACAGGGGAATAGCCCAGAGAAATTTGGATTAATGCCCCATGGTATTATTAATTGGCATCGATTAATGATTAAACATTTATGGGTAAAAGATGGCTATGCGTTCTATTAGCTAGATGGAGAGGTAACGGCTCCCCATGGCAACGATAGATAGGGGTCCTGAGAGGGAGATCCCCCACACTGGTACTGAGACACGGACCAGACTCCTACGGGAGGCAGCAGTGAGGAATATTGGACAATGGAGGCAACTCTGATCCAGCCATGCCGCGTGAAGGAAGACTGCCCTATGGGTTGTAAACTTCTTTTATATAGGAAGAAACCGTCCCTTGCGAGGGGCCTTGACGGTACTATATGAATAAGCACCGGCTAACTCCGTGCCAGCAGCCGCGGTAATACGGAGGGTGCAAGCGTTATCCGGAATCATTGGGTTTAAAGGGTCCGTAGGCGGATTGATAAGTCAGAGGTGAAATCCCACAGCTTAACTGTGGAACTGCCTTTGATACTGTTAGTCTTGAGTTACTTGGAAGTAGATAGAATGTGTAGTGTAGCGGTGAAATGCATAGATATTACACAGAATACCGATTGCGAAGGCAGTCTACTACGAGTACACTGACGCTGATGGACGAAAGCGTGGGGAGCGAACGGGATTAGATACCCCGGTAGTCCACGCCGTAAACGATGGACACTAGCTGTTGGCTTCGGCTCAGTGGCTAAGCGAAAGTGATAAGTGTCCCACCTGGGGAGTACGGTCGCAAGATTGAAACTCAAAGGAATTGACGGGGGCCCGCACAAGCGGTGGAGCATGTGGTTTAATTCGATGATACGCGAGGAACCTTACCAGGGCTTAAATGTAGGTTGCATGGGGTAGAGATACCCCTTTCTTCGGACTACTTACAAGGTGCTGCATGGTTGTCGTCAGCTCGTGCCGTGAGGTGTCAGGTTAAGTCCTATAACGAGCGCAACCCCTATTTTTAGTTGCTAACAGGTAAAGCTGAGGACTCTAAAGAGACTGCCGGTGCAAACCGCGAGGAAGGTGGGGATGACGTCAAATCATCACGGCCCTTACGTCCTGGGCTACACACGTGCTACAATGGTATGGACAGAGAGCAGCCACCTGGCGACAGGGAGCGAATCTACAAACCATATCACAGTTTCGGATCGGAGTCTGCAACTCGACTCCGTGAAGCTGGAAATCGCTAGTAATCGCAATATCAGCCCATGATTGCGGTGAATACGTTCCCGGGCCTTGTACACACCGCCCGTCAAGCCATGGAAGCTGGGAGTGCCTGAAGTCGGTCACCGCAAGGAGCCGCCTAGGGTAAAAACTGGTAACTAGGGCTAAGTCGTAACAAGGTAGCCGTACCGGAAGGTGCGGCTGGAACACCTCCTTTCTAGAGAAAGAGATGTTTTAGTTACGAAGAAAGAATATTTATTCTTTAATGCTGTTCAATTTTATCATATATACAAGACTAACATAGACAGAGTCTCGTAGCTCAGCTGGTTAGAGCGCTACACTGATAATGTAGAGGTCGGCAGTTCGAGTCTGCCCGAGACTACTATAGTTTAAATAGTTAGGGGAGTTAATATATAATAATAGGAAATTTTAGAAGTTGAGTATTCGTTAGAAGTCTAACGACTAACTACCCAATACTAGCTACTAGTAATTTTGGGGGATTAGCTCAGCTGGCTAGAGCGCCTGCCTTGCACGCAGGAGGTCATCGGTTTCGACTCCGATATTCTCCACAACAAGGCGTACCTTGAGATAATTTATTATTCTCATGGAACGCCAGAATAATAATTGATAATTTATCAGTTGTTATTCGCAAAAGTTCATTGACATATTGAAAAGTGATATCGTAAAAGATACAGAAGTTTATAAATATTAATTTATAGACGAGCTATATAGAGAACTTGTATACTATGTAATAGTATATAAGTATAAAAAAATATAATAGAATAAAAGAGCAAAAGTACAATAAGCTAAATAAGGGCGTATGGCGGATGCCTAGGCTCTCAGAGGCGATGAAGGACGTGATAAGCTGCGATAAGCTTCGGGGATTTGCACATAAGATTTGATCCGAAGATTTCCGAATGGGACAACCCACTATGTTGAAGACATAGTATCCGAAAGGAGGCAAACCCGGCGAACTGAAACATCTAAGTAACCGGAGGAAGAGAAAACAATAGTGGATTCCGTTTAGTAGTGGCCGAGCGAAACGCGGATTAGCCCAAACCTAATATGTTACGGCATATTAGGGTTGTAGGACCACGATATTTGATGCTAATAGAATTAGAATTAACTGGAAAGTTAAACCATAGAGGGTGATAGTCCCGTATAGGTAATATTAGTTATTGATAGTGGTATCCTGAGTAGTGCGGGACACGAGTAATCCTGTATGAATCCACCGGGACCATCCGGTAAGGCTAAATACTCCTGAGAGACCGATAGTGAACTAGTACCGTGAGGGGAAAGGTGAAAAAGACCCTAAATAAGGGAGTGAAAGAGATCCTGAAACCGTACGCCTACAAGCGGTCGAAGCCATTTTACATGGTGACGGCGTGCCTTTTGCATAATGAGCCTACGAGTTACTGTTTCTAGCAAGGTTAAGCACTTCAGGTGCGCAGCCGTAGCGAAAGCGAGTCTGAAATAGGGCGCATAGTTAGTAGTAGTAGACGCGAAACCTGGTGATCTACCCATGGGCAGGTTGAAGCTGTAGTAACATACAGTGGAGGACCGAACCCGTTGACGTTGAAAAGTCTTGGGATGACCTGTGGGTAGGGGTGAAAGGCCAATCAAACCAGGAAATAGCTCGTACTCCCCGAAATGCATTTAGGTGCAGCGTTGTGGTAAAGTTTAATAGAGGTAGAGCTACTGATTGGATGCGGGGGCTTCACCGCCTACCAATTCCTGACAAACTCCGAATGCTATTAAATATACACAGCAGTGAGGGCATGGGTGCTAAGGTCCATGTCCGAGAGGGAAAGAACCCAGACCATCAGCTAAGGTCCCCAAATATATGTTAAGTTGTTTTAACGAGGTTTGTCTGCTTAGACAGCTAGGATGTTGGCTTGGAAGCAGCCATTCATTTAAAGAGTGCGTAACAGCTCACTAGTCGAGCGGACGAGCATGGATAATAATCGGGCATAAACATATTACCGAAGCTATGGATTTGTAATTTATTACAAGTGGTAGGGGAGCATTGTAGCGACGTCGAAGGAGTACTGTAAGGTATTCTGGAGTTTCTACAAAAGAAAATGTAGGCATAAGTAACGATAAGGCGTGTGAGAAACACGCCCACCGAAAGACCAAGGTTTCCTCAGCGATGCTAATCAGCTGAGGGTTAGTCGGGACCTAAGGCGCACCCGAAAGGGGAAGTCGATGGACAACTGGTTTAATATTCCAGTACCTGCTCACGTTAAAAGTGACGGAGGCGTATAGTTGGTGCGTACAGACAGAATTGTACGTTGAAGCGAGTGGTAACACCGCGATAGTACAGCGAGACTTCGGTTAAGCTGATAATCCAGCGAAGCGACTTCCAAGAAAAGCGAGTGAAGCAGCCCGTACCCTAAACCGACACAGGTGGTTGGGAAGAGAATTCTAAGGTGCTCGAGTGATTCATGGCTAAGGAACTAGGCAAAAATCGCCCCGTAACTTCGGGAGAAGGGGCGCCCATCTATGATGGGCCGCAGTGAATAGGTCCAGGCGACTGTTTATCAAAAACACAGGGCTCTGCTAAAACGAAAGTTGAAGTATAGGGCCTGACACCTGCCCGGTGCTGGAAGGTTAAGTGGAGGAGTTAGCTTCGGCAAAGCTCTCAAATGAAGCCCCAGTAAACGGCGGCCGTAACTATAACGGTCCTAAGGTAGCGAAAATTCCTTTGTCGGGTAAGTTCCGACCTGCACGAATGGTGCAACGATCTGGACACTGTCTCAGCCATGAGCTCGGTGAAAATTGTAGTATCGGTGAAGATGCCGATTACCCGCTACGGGACGAAAAGACCCCGTGAACCTTTACTATAGCTTAGTATTGACTTTGGATAAGTAATGTGTAGGATAGGTGGGAGACATCGATGCTGCGTCGCCAGGCGCAGTTTAGTCGTCCTTGAAATACCACCCTTTGCTTATCTAGAGCCTAACTCAGGAATGAGGACAGTGCTTGGTGGGTAGTTTGACTGGGGTGGTCGCCTCCAAAAGAGTAACGGAGGCTTCTAAAGGTTCCCTCAGCACGCTTGGTAACCGTGCGTAGAGTGCAATGGCATAAGGGAGCTTGACTGCGAGACTAACAAGTCGATCAGGTACGAAAGTAGAGCATAGTGATCCGGTGGTTCCGCATGGAAGGGCCATCGCTCAAAGGATAAAAGGTACTCCGGGGATAACAGGCTGATCTCCCCCAAGAGCTCACATCGACGGGGGGGTTTGGCACCTCGATGTCGGCTCGTCACATCCTGGGGCTGGAGAAGGTCCCAAGGGTTGGGCTGTTCGCCCATTAAAGTGGCACGCGAGCTGGGTTCAGAACGTCGTGAGACAGTTCGGTCTCTATCTGTAGCGGGCGTTAGAAATTTGCGTGGATCTGACTCTAGTACGAGAGGACCGAGTTGGACTAACCTCTGGTGTATCTGTTGTTCTGCTAAGGGCATTGCAGAGTAGCTACGTTGGGAAGGGATAAGCGCTGAAAGCATATAAGCGCGAAACCCACCACAAGATGAGATTTCTTTAAAGGGTCGTGGAAGACTACCACGTTGATAGGCTATAGGTGTAAAGGCAGTAATGTCATAGCCAAGTAGTACTAATAACCCATAGGCTTATGTACGACGAACTTCTCCTCAGCAATGAGGAGAAGGGACACTCTTTATTATTTATTATATGGAGTATAGCAACAATTAGATTTTACAATATCCAGTGTCATAGACACTTCAATATGTCAATTATTAAATACTGGTTTAAGAGATTAAACTAGCAAAGACCTTAAGGTGGTTATTGCGATAGGGCTCACCTCTTCCCATTCCGAACAGAGAAGTTAAACCTATCAGCGCAGATGGTACTGCTAATAGTGGGAGAGTATGTCACTGCCTTTTTTTAGAACCCTTCAACAAATATATGTTGAAGGGTTTTTTTATACCTGAAACTTAAATAAAGACTTCTAAGAAGAGATATAATAATCCTATTAAAAGGTTAATTTAAGAGCTTTAGAACTTGAATTCAGGTAATTTTAAAGAGGGATAAATCTCAAAATAAGAGATTGAAGGGGAAACTCTATATAGTATACTTTTTTTTGTATAAAAAGATTGGTTTTAGAAAGAAGTGGGTATAAGTATTACTATTTCTTGTATTGTGTATTTTAATGAGAGAAAAAGGGAGATTAAGTAAGGAGGAAAAGGAGGTTAAGGGGAGAATAGGGAATGTTTTTATACGTACTTTCATAAGGTAAACTAATTAGTAGTGAGTGTTTTAACAAGCTGATTCAAACTTTAAGTAGAGATATTTATGTTTCGTATTAGAATATTTCAAATAATTTACGATATTTAGCTATCTATTAAAAAAGCCGTAGAGCACATGATTCGCTGTATTGCTTGTATTTTTTAATCTAAAGATCTATTTAAGTAATGTTGAAATCTTTTAAGGAAAAGACTTTAGTCGTATTATTACTAACTTCTGTATTTATGTCTGCTCAAGATAGAGGATCTTCGAGAGGTTCTAAATATAACTTTAATACTTGGTCTATAGGGGCAGGTATTAATAACACTTTGATGTATGGTGATTTAGCAGATTTTTCTACTTCGAAAGGAAAGAAGTTTATTAATATAGGAGGATATTTATATGCTAATAAAATGTTTAATCCTATAGTAGGAGTAGAAATGAAAATTTCAAGCTTTTCAGATGGGAGCGGCAGGGAAATATTTTCAAAACCCAGTTTATTTTGAAGGTATTTCTTATGGGGCTGAAATGAATGCTGTAATTAATTTGAGTAACAGGTGGAGAAGAAATCGTAAAAAGTGGAGTTTTACATCTTATACGGGGTTTGGATCTCAGATGTATACATCTACGTTATATGCAGTAGAAGATGACAGTCAAATAATTGAATATCCAAAAGCAACTTCTGTTTTCTTTGATTTGGGATTAGGGGTTAAGAGAAGAATCAATTCTAAAATTGATATAGAGTTACGTTCAACAATATATCTTAATTTTGAAGATCATTTAGATGCAGCAATTACAGAAAAACAAATTTATGAGAGTTTTATACAAACGAATATAGGGGTTGTTTATAAGCTTGGAAAAAATAAAAAACATGCTATTTGGGTAAATGAAAGAACTGGTTCATCAAAAGGATCAGGTTCTGCACAAATGGTTGACCCTAGACAAGTGAAAGATAGTGATGGAGATGGAGTTGTTGATATGTATGATAAGGAACCAAATACTCCTAAGAAATCATTTGTTTATGGAAACGGTGTTTCTGTTGATTCAGATCATGATGGAGTTCCTGATTATAGAGATGATTGTCCTTTTGCTGCAGGACCATCAGAAAATAAAGGTTGTCCAGTAGGAGGAGCAGTAGAATCATCTTATAGAGGTTCAGGGCTTAAGGATGTGGCAGATAGTGATGGAGATGGTGTGGCTGATATTTATGATAAAGAGCCAAATACACCAGAAGGTGTTAGAGTTTATGGAAACGGTGTTGCTTTTGATAGTGATAAAGATGGAGTTCCTGACTATAAAGACCGCTGTCCGTTGGTAGTTGGAGTTGTTGAAAATGATGGTTGCCCTGTAAATGAAGATTTAGATGGTGATGGGGTGTTTGATAATGAAGATTTGTGTCCTGATATTGTAGGACTTGCTGATAATTTTGGATGTCCATTAGAAACAGTTACTACGGGTATTGAAGCTCAGTTAAAGAATCTGTTATCTCAAATTGAATTCTCAAGATCAGAAGGTCATATTTTAAGAGGTGATAATTTAAAGGTTTTAAGTAAGGTAGGTGATGTTATGAATCATTATAAGGCTACAAGTTTTACTATAGAAGTTCATACAACTAACAAACCAGATGCTAATTATAACTTGAACTTATCTAAGCGTAGAGCTTATGCTATTAATAAGTATTTAACAGAGAAGAAAAAGGTATCAGAGGATAGATTAGAAGTTCTAGGAAAAGGAGGAGAGTTTCCTAAATATGATACAGATGACCCAGAGGTCAATTTAAAGAACGATAGGGTTGAAATTAAGTTTCACTGATAATATAAGCCAAAAAAAAGAACCTATTTTAGGTTCTTTTTTTTGGCTTATATTTAGAGTTGTTTAGAATTGTTAAAGCATCTAGTGAGAGCATTTTTTCTAGTGAAATATTATTTGAACTCATATATGACTTAATAATTTGATATCCAATCCAAACTCCAATTCTTCCAGGTGAGTCTTGATCTGTATTTAGATAAAACTTAGAGAAGGGAGCATTCTTAATAAATCTATTGGTTAAGTTTTGTTCTGTACTGAATAACATTTTATTGTCTATAAAATAAGACCAAATTTCAAATTCATTTTTAAGAGCCCAATTATATTTTTCAGAAGGGTATCCCATAATTTCTTGCTCACTTTTATTGGGAAGAAGTAAGTTCATTATATATTTTGATTTAGCTTCATATACGATAGCTTCTAGAAAATGTTCTTCCTTTGGTAAAATGAAACTCTTTTTTAGATGCTTTTTCGGCAATATCAATGACAATATTTTTCTTTTTCATAGGTATAAGCTAAATAGTAAGGAAAACTATTATATACTTCAGAGTTTTTACCTAAGTACATATCAAGAGATATAAGAACTAGTGAATCAGAGTATATAATAGAGTTATTGTAATCAATATTGCTAATTAATGTAATTGTTTTTGGGGGAATGAACTTAGATTTGAAATATTTTATTCGTTTGTATAAATCGATAATTTCTTCTTTTTGATCTGAAAAATCACCAAAATTTTCTTTGGCCATTTTATACAAGATTTGTTCATCTTTATTATTGATTTTATTCAACCAGATAGAATCGTGTACGTTTTGAGGAAATAAATAAGGAAAATTTTCTTTTTAAAACTTGAAGTGAAGTAGTATCAGCATTTTGAAAATTGATCCTCAAAATTTACAAATTTAGGAGAAATCTTTATATTAGAAATATCAATGGTATTTTTAGTCTCTTTTTGACAACTTAGTAAAGCGCTAGCTATTAAACCAGACATTATGATTTTCTTCATGTTAGAGTATTAAGTTTATTTAGTATGTAAATTAATATTTTATGAAAAGCTATAACGAAACTAAAAAAATAGAATATTAATTGTTTATTTTTGAGGTTTACAAAAATACTAAAACTAATGATGATGAATTCAGAAAAGGTTTCAAATTATATAGTAAACTGGTTAAAAAGCTATGCAGAAAAAGCTAATGTTAATGGATTTGTTGTTGGAGTTTCAGGAGGAATTGATTCTGCTGTAACATCTACTTTATGTGCTTTGACGGGATTGAAAACTATTTGTGTAGAAATGCCTATTCATCAATCGGAGAATCAAGTAACAAGGGCTCAAGAACATATAAAACAATTAAAAGAACGTTTTTCTAATGTCTGTGATGAAAGAGTTGATTTGACAGATTCTTTTGATGTGTTTAAAAGTTTGTTTAAATCAGATCCAGGGGGCAATCGAGGATTTAACTTTGGCGAATACAAGAGCAAGGTTACGTATGACAACATTGTATTATATAGGAGGAATGAATTCATGTTTAGTAGCTGGTACAGGTAATAAAGTAGAAGATTTTGGAGTTGGTTTTTATACAAAATATGGAGATGGTGGAGTTGATATAAGTCCAATTGCTGATTTGGTTAAGTCTGAAGTGTTTATGTTGGGGGATTATTTAAAAGTTCCCAATTCAATTCAAAAAGCAGCACCAACAGATGGATTATTTGGTGATAGTAGAACGGATGAAGATCAGATAGGTGCTTCTTATGATGAGTTAGAGTGGGCAATGGATGTATTAGATAAAGGAAAGGTTGAAAAAGACTTTCAAGGTAGAGAGAAAGAGGTTTTTAAAATTTATTCGAAATTGAATAGTGCAAAATCAGCATAAAATGAATCCAATACCTGTTTGTACGATACCACCTGAATTAAAAGAAAATTTTTAAATAATGTTTTTTTGGATTTTATAGATTTTACAATAATTGATTTCTTAGACATTACGCTTGTAGGAGTTCTGTTATTTTTATGTATACAAGCTTTTAAAAGGTACAGTTGCTATTAATATTTTTTATAGGTATCTCAATTGTTTTTTTAATATACAAGATAACAGAGGCCCTTAGAATGGAAATGCTTAGTGGTATTTTAGGAGTTTTAGTAGGAGGTGGGGCAATAGCTTTGTTAATCATTTTTCATCCTGAACTTAGGAAGTTTTTGTTGATGTTGGGATCAGCAAATATTTCATCAAAAAGAAGTTTTATTAAGCAATTAAAATTTTTAAAAACAGAAATAACGTCTGAAATTGATGTAGATGTTATTATTGATGCATGCATAAAGATGTCTAAGACTAAAACAGGGGTGTTAATAGTTTTAGAGAGAAATAATAGTCTTGATTTTGTAAAACAAACAGGAGATTATATGAATGCGGAAGTTACAGTACCTCTTTTAGAAAGTATTTTTTATAAGAACAGTCCATTACATGATGGAGCCACTATAATAAAAGATAATTTTGTGACAGCGACACGAGTTGTACTCCCTTTATCTGAAAAGTCATTACCTAGTAGATTTGGATTACGTCATAGAGCAGCAATAGGTATTACTGAGCGAACAGATTGTATTTGTATAGCTGTTTCGGAGGAAACAGGAAAGTTGTCTTTGATTAAAGATGGTGAATTTGAACTTTTTACTTCAAGTACAGATTTGGTAGATAAGGTTAAGGAGCTTTTTAATTAGTAAAAAGATGGCTAAAGAAAAGATTCGTTCTGTTGAGTCACTACGTTTTATTTCTATTATTGCAGTTGTATTTTTACATTTTTTTTCAGATACTAGTGCTTTAGGTTTTTGGGTAGGTAAAATTTCTAGGTTTGCAGTTCCATTCTTTTTTGCTACAAGTGGTTATTTTCTAACGGATAAATTATTAAAAACGAGGAATGTTTTTTTTGTATTTAGAAAGGTACTTCAAAGAATTTTTAGGTTATTTATTTTTTGGTATTTATTCTATGTGTTATTTATCACATCTTCATTCATATTCACGAAAGGTTTTTTCACAGCTATAGAATATATGTATATTCAGTTGAATAAAATTTCATTAGAGGAGTTGGTGTTTGGTGGTGTGGGCTACCATTTATGGTTCTTTCTGAGTTTATTAATGACGTATATTTTTTACTTTCTTTTTGGGGTAGATAGATTAAAAATATTATTATTTATTTCTGTAGTTCTATATGTTTTTGGTGTATTAGGAGGAAGTTATAAATTTACAGGTATAGGAATGGATTTAGGGATTTCTACAAGAAATTATATTTTTTTTTCATCACTACCTTTCTTTTTAGGAGGAATAATTAGAAAGTCAAATAATAAAATAAACATTAGAATGGCTACCCTTTTATTGGTGTCAGGTTTTTTAGGGCATTGTTTGGAAGTTATTTATATTGAAAGTAAATATAAATTATATTTTTCTGATTATTATTTTTCTACTTTTTTGATGGGAGTAGGAGTCTTATTAATAGGGCTTAATAAGCCTAAGTTACTCGAATTAGAGGCATTATCTAGTTATGGGAATTATACACTAGGAATTTATGCTGTACATTTGATTATAGGGATTGTTATTCGTAAACTCTTTGATTTTGAGAGTAATATTTTATTATCTTTTTTGTTACCAGTGTTGATTATTTTGATATCTGTAGTAGTGGTAAGAATAATGAAGAAATCTAATTGGCTACAACTATTTTGTTAATTGAGTGTTTTGGGATTATTTTCCTTAGAAAACTGTTTGTTATATAAATTTCTGTAAAAACCATTTTCTTTCTTAAGTAATTCTTGGTGTGTGCCTTTTTCTACAATTTCACCTTTGTCCATTACAATAATAGCATCTGCTTTTTTAATGGTTGCTAATCTATGGGCAATGATAATTGAAGTTCTGTTTTTGGTGATTTTATCAGTAGCGTACTGTATCATTTGTTCAGAATGTGAATCAACAGAAGACGTTGCTTCATCTAGAACTAAAATACAGGGATTACTAACATAGGCGCGTAAGAAGGCAATTAATTGTCTCTGCCCAGATGATAACATATTCCCTCTTTCTTTTACGTTGTAGTTGTAATTATTGGGCAAGTTCATGATAAATTCATGAATTCCAATTTGTTTAGCGGCTTCTTGAACCTGATTTAAGGTAATAGAAGAGTCTTTTAATGTTATATTGTTTAAGATGGAATCGGAGAACAAAAAGACATCTTGTAGTACTATCGCTACGTGTTTTCTTAGAGAGGTAATCTTATATTTATTAATATCTAAATTGTCTACTTTAATAGTTCCGGAGTCTATTTCATAAAAACGATTAAGTAAATTGATAATAGTAGATTTTCCAGCTCCTGTAGCACCAACAATTGCAACGGTTTTCCCAGCTTCTACTTCGAAGTTGATTCCCTTCAAGATTTCTTCTCCTTCAATATAACTAAATTTAACATTGTTAAATTGAATATTTCCATTCAATTTGGTTATTTCAACAGTACCTTCTTTAGTAATACTTTTATGAGTATCTAATATTTCAAAGACACGGTCTCCTGCAATCATCCCCATCTGTAGTGTTGTAAATTTATCGGCTATTTGTCTGAGTGGTCTAAATAGCATTTCAGCCATCATAATAAAACCAATGATTTCACCAGTACTGACAGATCCCTCAAAAGCTGTTTTTAATCCACCATACCATACCAACAACCCAACGGCAAAGGAAGAGAGTATCTCAGCAATAGGAAAGAAAATAGAGAAATACCAAACAGTTTTAATATGTGCTTTTTTATGTTCTGTATTTATTTGAGAAAAGTTTTCAAACTCTAATTTTTCACGTCCAAATAATTGAACAATCTTCATACCTGTAACGCGCTCCTGTACAAAACCATTTAGATTGGCAACTTGTATTCGTACCTGTTGTGAAGCTGTTTTAATTGCTTTTTGGAAAACTTTTGTGGCATATATAAGAATAGGCAAAACAATAAAGGAGATTAACGCTAATTGCCAGTTTTTATATAGCATAAATATAGCAATAACACTCATTTTTAGTAGGTCACTAATAATCATAAAAAGTCCTTGTCCAAAAAATTGAGCAATGGTTTCAACATCTGTAACTACTCGAGTAACCATTTTACCTACAGATGAGTTATCAAAGTAAGACATTTTGAACTTTAAAATATGTTCAAATAATTTTGTGCGTATATCTTTAATAATATGTTGTCCTAGCCAGTTGGCAGTGTAGATAAAAAATAACTGCAGTAATACTTCTATAATTAAGGCTGATAGTATAAATAGGGTATAGTAAAGCAGTCCTTCAGAATCTTTTATTTTGATATATTCATCGACGGTATTTATAATTAAATAAGGTCGAATTGCAGAAGTAAAAGCTAATAATATAGCGGCTAGAGAAGAAAAAACAAAATGAAGACGATACTTTTGGGCAAAGCTCATCAGACGTTTAAAAACTTTTATATCAAATACATTTGTTTTATTCATAGATTATTGTTTCTGGGTATTCTACTTTTGTTAAAAATAATCCTTTAGCAGGGGCAGAGGAGCCTGCGTTACTTCTATTTTGACTTTCAATGATTTTTACAAAATCTTGTTTGTTTTTTTTACCAAGGCCAATTTCGACAAGGGTACCAACTATAGCTCTTACCATATTTCTTAAAAATCGATTGGCTGTTATATAGAAGGTAATTGTATTGTTTTGTTGCTTCCATTCAGCATTTACAATATTACAATCGTATGTTTTTACATCTGTTTTAGATTTAGAAAAACATTTAAAAGATGTATAATTTTTTAAAATACTTGCTGCATTGTTCATTGCTTTTATGTCTAGCACTTGATGATGAATTTGCCAACTTGTTTCTAAGTTAAATGGATTTCTTCCTTGATATATATGATATTCATAACTTCTATTAATAGCATCAAATCTTGTATGTGCATTATCACCAACTCTAAAAATAGAGTATACAACAATATCGTCAGGTAGTACTGCATTTATTTTATACAAATAATTAGAAGTATCGAGCTTTATATCTGAATCTAAATGAACAAACATTTGAGAAGCATGTACTCCTGTGTCTGTTCTACCGGCTGCAACTACATTAATAGGGGTGTTTAGAATTTTTGAGAAAGCATTATTTACTTTTTCTTGTACAGAAATAGCATCTGGTTGTATTTGCCAACCATGATAGTTGGTCCCTTTATAGGAAAGTTCAACGAAATATCTCAAAAGTGTAATTTTAGAGTAGCAAATATACATAAAGAAAAGGATGTATTTTTGATTGTAAATTGGTATTTCATAAGATAAGAAATAGGTAGGAGTTACTTTTAAAATTAAGGAAAATAGGTAAATATTTAGTAGAGAGAACTTTATGAAAAATCTTGTTTTTTTATGCTAAAAACATTGGAAAAACTGGAAAATCATTGTAATTTTGCATCGGCAAGTCCTACACAACTAGCTCCTTTGGAATCCCCCAGGGTGGGAACGCAGCAAGGGTACAAGGTTGTAGCAGTGTGATGTAGGTAGCTTGCCTTTTTTTATGCCTATTATTTTCCTATTTCTTATATAAATAAACTAACTTTGGTTTATAACATTAATATTTAATAAAGGAATATGAAATTTTTTATCGATACAGCAAATTTACAACAAATTAAGGAGGCTCAAGATTTAGGGGTGTTGGATGGAGTGACTACAAATCCATCTTTAATGGCTAAAGAAGGAATAACTGGAGCTGAAAATATATTAAATCATTACAAGTCTATTTGTGAACTTGTTGATGGAGATGTTAGTGCTGAAGTAATTTCTACAGATTTTGAAGGTATGGTTGCTGAAGGGGAGAAGTTAGCGGCATTGAACCCACAAATTGTAATAAAGCTACCAATGATTAAAGATGGGGTTAAGGCTTGTAAATATTTTTCTTCAAAAGGGATTAAGACCAACGTAACTTTAGTGTTTTCCGCAGGGCAAGCTTTATTGGCGGCAAAAGCAGGAGCTACATATGTATCTCCATTTATAGGTCGTTTGGATGATATTTCAACTGACGGATTAGGGCTTATTGAAGAAATAAGACATATTTACGATAATTATGGTTTTCAGACAGAGATATTAGCAGCTTCAGTAAGGCATACAATGCATGTAATGAATTGTGCTAAAATAGGAGCAGATGTAATGACTGGACCTTTGAGTTCTATTGAGGGGCTATTAAAACACCCTTTGACAGATATTGGTTTGGCTAAATTTTTGGCAGATTTTAAAAAAGGAAATTAGTAGGGGGAAATGACCCTCATAAAAAAAGAGCGTTATAAATAATAACGCTCTTTTTTTGTTTTCTGTTTTTCTCCTTTTATTTCATTAAATAAAATTCAATCCTGTTGTTTAATTGACTTTTAGTTGAGTCATCATTAGGGTATTTAGGTTGTGTATTACCGTAACCTTCAGAAATCAATCTTTTCTTGTTGATACCTTCATCTATTAAATATTCTTTTACTGCACTAGCTCTTCTTTTTGATAAGAATAAGCTGTATTTTTCATTTTGTTTGTTATCTGTATAAGCAGCTATTTCATATTTAGTAGAAGGGAAGTTTTTAAGAATCACAACTATTTGGTCTAATACAGTCTTTGTCTCTGGTATTAAGGTGTTTTTTGTTCGTTCAAATTTTATTTTTTCAGCTAATTCATCGATAGTAGAAGAGGCTTTTTTATCCATTTTTTTTTCAGGACAACCATTATTTTTTAAACTACCTTTTATGTCAGGGCATAAGTCATTTGCGTCAGAAACTCCATCTTTATCAGAATCTTTTTCTGGGCACCCAGCATTGCTAGTACTACCTTTTACAGAAGGGCACTTGTCTTTATAGTCAGGAGTCCCATCATTATCAGTATCTATAGCTACCCCATTGGAGTATACTTTTGCTCCTCTAGGGGTATTTGGTTCTTTATCCAATTCATCTATAACACCATCTCCATCTGAATCTAATTTATTTCCTGTTGATGATGTGTCATTAGTAGGACATCCTTTATTTTCAATACTACCAGCTTTAAAAGGACATTCATCTACATGATCAGGAACATCGTCATAGTCTGAATCTAAAGAAACACCATTTCCATATACTCTTGCTCCTTTAGGCGTGTTAGGTTCTTTATCTAGTAAATCAATTACACCGTCATCATCAGAATCTCTTAAATCTACATTATTTGATTTGCTTCCTTTTTTATTGTCAGGACATCCTTTTTTCTTTACTGTACCAGCTCTTAGAGGGCATTTATCTCTGTAATCAGGAATTCCGTCTTTATCACTGTCAATAGGAACTCCATTTCCGTATACAAATACTCCTTTAGGTGTATTTGGATGTTGATCAAATTGATCAGGGACACCATCTCCGTCGCTATCTGTTAAGTCAATTTGATTGGAGCTAGATGATGTAGTTTTGTTTTGTCCTCTTGTTTCAACATCAGGGTCAATAGATACAATATTAGGCTCAATTACATTTACACTAGCGTATATACCATCAAGATCTTTGTAAATTTCTTTTCCTTGGTCAGAATTAGGTTGAACAAAGTGAATTTCAACCCTTCTGTTTAGGTCTCTTCCTATGTTTGTGTTATTGTCAGCTGAAGGTCTTTCTTCTCCATATCCTTCTGGGTGTAATCTTTCAGGATTAATACCTATTTTTTCTAAGTAACTTTTAACCCCTACAGCTCTTTGTTTTGAAAGCTTTAAGTTATAATCTGCAGATCCACTATCATCAGTGTGTCCATCAATAGAATACTGAGTTTTAGGAAATTGTAACATGACATTTGCAATTTCGTTCAACGTGTTATGTGAAGCTCCTTTTAATTGATTGCTGTTCTTTTTAAAATAAATACTTTTAGAAAATCTAAATACTTTTTTATCAATGTTCTCGTTATAGTTGTAATCTCTTTCAGAAGGACAACCTAAATTTTCTTTGACTCCTTTTAGTTCAGGGCATAAATCATCAATATCATAAACACCATCTTTATCAGTATCTTCAGGACATCCATCATTGGCTTCAAGTCCAGGTATTAAAAGGCATTTGTCTTTGTAATCAGGAACACCATCTTTATCAGTATCAATAGCCCTACCATTACCGTAAACTTCTGCCCCTTTTGGAGTATCAGGCTCTTCATCTAGGTAATCCATAACACCATCTCCATCACTATCTACAACTTCAAATTTATCATCTGTTAAGTCATTTTCAGAAACCCAAATGGCATGTTTTTTATTTTTTCCAAGCTTGTATACAACTCCAACACTTCCTGTAAGGAATGTTTCTAGGCTTTGTTTGTCTGAAATAGCAGCATCTAAGTTATCTTCAACGTTTAAGTAAAACCCTGGTCTAAATTCAAAATCAAAACGTTGGTTTATTTTATACTTAACACTAAAGGCAAAGTTCATAAAAGTAGACGCACCATTGTCATAAACTGTCTCAGGAATAACGTCACCTGTAGAATCTACCGTTAATTTAGAACTGTAATAGTGATATCCTAACCCTGCCATAAAAGAAGTATTCCATCTGCCTCCATCAAGTCTCCATAGATTAGTCATATTAATAATTCCGTTCAACTCAAAACCAAATCTAGAACCATCTAGTATTAAAAGCTCACTAGGATATAAGTTTTCATTTACTCCTTTGATATCATATCCGCCACGTGGTTGTGAGTAAATATCACCTCCTAGTTGTGAATAATCCAATTTTAATTCAAAACCTACTACAGGATTGTACATTTTACTAGCATATAGATACCCACCCAAATTAAAATAGTTATCTCCAGAGGCCGTTCCAAAAGATTTTATGTCTCCATTTAACATTAGGTTGCTAATACCTACTCCCAAAGACCATGTGTTGTAATCTTCTGTTTTTTCATCATGTTGATTAGAGCCCTTTTCTTCAGGATTTTTGCACTCTTTTTGCCCAATTGCAACTGTAGAAATTAAAAGAAATAAAAGTATCTGTAGAGTTTGATTTTTCAAAGTCATAACTTTAAGATTATTAGATTTTAACAATGTTAAAAGATTCTTAAAAGAACAAAAATAACATTCTTTTTGAATTAAAGAAACATTATTGCTAAGTACCTGTTTTTACTGAGAAATTAAATGTTCAAATAAGTGTTTTATTAGGGACAATTCTTACAGAGCTTTTATCATCACAAGCATCATTACATTCTTTAAATGTTTGATTGGTATTTGTAAAAACACTATCGGGTGAGATTTCAGATAAAGGTCTTAAAACGAAGTTTCTAGAAAGTGATTTAGGGTGTGGTATAATGAGTGAGTCAGTATTAATAATTGTAGAGTTATATAAAATAATATCTATATCAACAGTTCTATTTTGGTACTGTTTATCAATACTTCGTTGTCTACCTAATTTTTTTTCAATGTTTAAAATAGTTGTTAATAAAACTTCAGGTATTAATTCAGTTTCAATTTCTATACAAATATTATAAAAATCATTTCCATCAAACCCCCAAGCTGGAGTTTCGTAGATTGATGATATTTTTTTTACTGTACCTACTTCAATACGTAGGAAGTTAATTGTGTTTTGTAGGTTTTCTATTTTATCACCTAGGTTACTCCCTATAGATAGGTATGCTTTATTTTTTAAATTCATGGTTTTGCAAAGAAACAAATAGAAAATGAATAGTTTATATTTGCTTATTAAATAATTTATAGTTTTTTCAAATGAAGTTTTTAAGGAATTTGTTAGCCTCTGTAGTAGGTTTTTTTATCTCAATTTTTTTAATACTAATTCTAATTATAGGAATTACATTATCAGTAAATAAAGATTCTGAGGTATTGATAAAAGAGGGGAGTATTTTAAAAATTAAATTAGATTCTGAAATCAAGGATTATGCTCCAGAAGGGGTAGATTTATTTGCAGAGGCGTTAGGGTTTGATGATGGTTTGTTAGGTGTGAACTCTATTGTTTCGGTAATTGAAAAAGCTAAATATGATAAAAATATTGAAGGGATTAGTATTGAAGTTCCTAAGATATCAGCAGGTATTGCCCAAATTTTAGAGATTAGAAGAGCCTTGAAATCATTTAAAGAGTCAGGAAAATTTGTGATGTCTTATCAGGATTTTTATGGACAAAAAGAATACTATTTGAGTTCTGTTTCAGATTCATTGTATTTAAACCCTTTAGGAAGCGTTGATTTAAAAGGTTTGTCTTCTGAAATTTTATTTTTTAAAGATTTTCAGAAAAAATATGGGGTTAAAATGGAAGTTGTTCGACACGGGAAATATAAAAGTGCTGTAGAACCTTTTTTAGAAAATGAAATGAGCAAAGCTAATAGAACGCAAATAAGTGAATTATTACATTCTGTATGGTTGAGTGTTTTAGAAGGGATTTCTGTAAATAGAGGGGTTTCTATAAATAAGTTGAATGGTATTGCTGATAATTTGGAAGGGAGAAATGCTGATCTGGCACTCAAAAATAATCTTATAGATGGGGTTATTTATAAAGATGAATATGAAGAAAAACTTAGAGAATTAACAGGAGTTAAAAAGTTACGTCAAGTTACTTTAAAAAACTATCTAACTACAATGTATTTAGATAGTTATAATATTTCAAAAAATCAAGTATCAGTAATTTATGCACAAGGAGATATTATTTATGGAAAAGGGGATGAAAATAGTATAGGTCCAGAATTAATTATAAAAGAATTGCGTAGAGCTCAAAAAGATAAAAATGTAAAAGCAATTGTTTTAAGGGTTAATTCGCCAGGAGGGAGTGCATTAGCTTCTGATATGATTTGGAGAGAGGTAGAATTAACTAAACAGGAAAAACCTGTAGTAGTATCAATGGGAAATTTAGCAGCATCAGGAGGGTATTATATATCTAGTAATGCAAGCTATATTGTTGCAGAACCTTCTACAATTACAGGATCAATAGGAGTGTTTGGAATTATGCCTAATGCAAGTGAATTGGTTGAGAATATAGGTATTCGTTCAGAAAAAGTAGCAACAAATAAAGGGGCTTCTTATAGTGTGTTTAAACCTATTACAGCTGATTATTATAAGGTAACTAAAGAAGGGGTAGATGCTATTTATTCAACTTTTGTAAATAAAGTGGCTAGTGGTAGAAATATGAGTTATGAAGCAGTACATGAAATTGCTCAAGGAAGAGTTTGGTCAGGAAAACAAGCTGTTCAAAACGGATTGGTAGATGAATTAGGAGGGCTTGATACAGCAATAGAAAGAGCGGCTGCTTATGCGAATATTACAGACTATAAAATTGAAAATTATCCAGATTACGAAAAAGATTTAGAGGAGTCTTTTAAAAAGCTCCCTTTTGTAAATTCAGAATATAGTTTTATAAAGAAAGCTTTAGGAATGGAAGAGTCTCAGTTGTTTGAAACTTTTGAGAACACGTCTAATTTGAAAGGTATACAAGCTAGGCTTCCATTTGTATTAAATATTAAATAATAGCAAATGAGAATAGATTTAAATAGCGATGTAGGAGAAAGTTATTATGATAAAAAAATAGGGAATGATTTAGAATTATTGCCTTTAATAACTTCATGTAACATAGCTTGTGGTTTTCATGGGGGAGATCCACTGACAATTCAAAAAACAATTTCTTTAGCATTAGAACATAATGTTCAAATAGGGGCACACCCTTCGTTTCCTGATTTAGAAAATTTTGGCAGAAAGTATATGAAGCTTTCTTCAGAAGAGTTAAAAGCTTGTTTGAATTATCAGATTGGAGCTGTGAAATCTATGACAGAAAATAGTGGAGGGATTTTTAAGCACGTAAAACCTCATGGGGCATTATACAATGCAGCAGCAATTGATTTTCAATTAGCTTTTGAAATAGTAAAAGTAATAGCCAGTTTTGGAAAAGGTGTTGCATTAGTAGGTATGGCGAATTCTGAAATGGAAAAAGCAGCAAATTATTTTAAAATTCTTTTTGTAAAAGAAGCTTTTGCAGACAGAAGATATACAGATGAAGGTTTGTTGCTTTCAAGAAAGTATAAAAATGCAGTAATTGAAGATGAGAGAGAGGCTGTAAAACAATGTTTGTCAATGGTGAAAACAAATAAAATAATATCAAATTCAGGAGTAGAAATAGCATTGAAACCTCAGAGTATTTGTGTACACGGAGATACCGAGACGGCTGTAGATTTGGTAAAAGCTTTGCGTTTTAGCTTAAAAGAGAATCATATTAAAGTACGCTCTTTTTAAAGATGGTTGTTTATACACCTTTTGGAGATAATGCGGTATTGATGACATTTGGAGATGTTGTGTCACGAGAAATACATCAAAACATAGTACGTTTTGTAAAAACATTGGATTCGTATAATTTTTTAGAGGTAACAGATATAATACCAGCGTATACAACTATTACGGTTGTATATGATTTATTTAAAACTACTTTTGACGAGTTGGTTTTGAAGCTAAAATCAATGGAGTTCATAGATATTTCAAAACAAGGAGAAAATGAAATTCAAATACCAGTTTGTTATCATAATTCATTAGGAGTTGATTTGGATGAAGTTTCTGAACAAACAGGTTTAACTCAGGAAGAAATTATTCAAATTCATACAAAACCAAAGTATTTAGTATATATGTTAGGTTTTACTCCAGGTTTCTTTTATTTGGGAGGTTTAGATAAACGTTTGCATTGTAGACGTAAAGAAAACCCAAGAATAAAAATAAACAAAGGAGCTGTAGGACTTGCAGGAAATCAAACAGGAGTTTATTCTGTAGATAGTCCTGGAGGATGGCAGATAATAGGAAGAACGCCTCTGCAGGTTTTTGATAAAAACAGAAAAGCCCCCTTTTTAGTAAAGCAAGGAGATTTGGTTTCTTTTTATGAAATTTCGTTGGAAGATTATACTAAAATGAAATTATGGTAGAAGTTGTTCACCCAGGTTTATATACTACAGTACAAGATAGTGGTAGGTATGGTTACCAAAGGTATGGAATGCCTGTTTCTGGAGCTATGGATTTGGATGCTTTTCGTTTGGCAAACTGGTTGGTTGGCACTAAAGAGAATCCTGTTTTAGAAATGTCAATTACAGGAGTTGAACTACTTTTTAAAGAAACTATGTATGTGGGAATTACTGGAGGAGTTATAGAAGTTACTTTGAATGGAATTTCTGTATCAATGAATAGAACAGTTTTTGTACCCAAAGGAGGAATTTTAAAGTTTGGAAGAATAATATCGGGCTGTAGAACATATGTATCGTTCTCAAGGTTAATGAAAACTTCAAGGTTTTTGAATAGTTCGTCGACTTATGAATTAGCTTTCGTGGGAGGAGTTAAAGGAAGAAGGTTAAAAAAAGGAGATTGTTTGTTTTTTGAAGAACCAGTAGAAAAACAGATTGAAGAGAAAGAGGTTCCAGAAGAATTAATACATACTTATACAGCTGCATTAACAGTAAGAGTTGTAAGGGGACCAGAATATGACTTTTTTGAAGAAGAAGAATTAGCTTCTTTTTTTCATACTTCATATAAAATATCATCCAGTAGTAATAGGATGGGATATAGAATGGAAGGGAATAAGTTGAAAATTAAAAACAATTTAGAAATTCTTTCATCAGCGGTTTTAAAAGGTACTATTCAGGTTCCAAAAAATGGACAACCTATTCTGCTGATGTCTGAGGCACAAACTACAGGGGGCTACCCTAGAATAGCGAATGTAATAACTGCTGATATACCTTATTTAGCACAACAAAAAGCAGGAGACAATATTCGATTTAGAGAAATTACTTTAGAGAAGGCACAGGTACTATTTTATAATAAAGAAAAGAAGTTTCAAAGTTTATTGAATTCTTAATTTGTTACTTAAATAAAACAAATTACTTTTTAACGTATTGTACAAAACTGTATTCGTAAATGTTTTTCTCGTCTTTTGAAAAACGTTGTCTAGAGGTTTCTAGCCATTTTTCTTTATCTATTTCAGGAAAAAAAACATCAGCATCAAATTTATGATGTACCTCTGTAATATCTAGCTTATCAACCAACTCTATAGCTTCTTTATATATTTGAGCTCCTCCAATAATAAAAGGACTCTCATCATTTTTAGCAATGTTTAAAGCTTCTTTAATAGAATTTACAACAATGCAGCCTTCCGCTTTATAATTTTTATTTCTAGTAATAATTACTGTTGTTCTATTGGGTAAAGGTTTCCCTATAGATTCATAGGTGTTTCTTCCCATAATGATATGGTGACCTGTAGTGGTTTTTCTAAATCGTATTAAGTCGGCAGGTAAATGCCAAATTAAATCGTTGTCTTTTCCTAAAGCATTGTTGTTGGCAATGGCAGCTATTATTGTAATCATAATTTTTATATATAAATAGGCAGAAGCATAATTTTATTGTGTTCTAAAAAAGATAGGAAATGTGTGTTTTATAGAAATAGGTTTTCCTTTTTGAAAGGGGGGTAATTCGAAAGGAGAGGAAGTAACTTTATTGTTTGAATAATTTCTTTTGTTTGTGAGTAATTGATGGTGGTAAATAGGAGTATCAATAGTGTTGTAATCTTTTTCATAGCATTTGAAAATTAAAATTCTTTACACAGACACAGCTCCTTTAATGGTTGGGTGTGGGTTGTACCCTTCTAATGTGAAATCATCGTATGTAAAATCAAAAATAGAAGTCACATTTGGGTTTATTTTCATGGTTGGCAAAGGTCTAGTGTCTCTAGATAACTGCTCTTCTATTTGATCAAAATGGTTGGTGTAAATGTGTGCATCTCCAAAGGTGTGTATAAAATCACCTGCTTCTAAACCTACAACTTGTGCTATCATCATGGTTAATAAAGCATAAGAGGCTATGTTAAAAGGGACTCCTAGAAATATATCTGCACTACGTTGGTATAGTTGACAAGATAGTTTTCCGTCTGCAACATAAAATTGGAAAAAGGCATGACAAGGAGGGAGTGCAGCTTTATTATTCGCTACATTTTCGGCAAAAGAAACAGAAGTATCAGGTAATACGCTAGGATTCCATGCAGATACTAACATTCTTCTACTGTTAGGATTGGTTTTTAGGGTTTCAATCAATTCTGAAATTTGATCAATTTCTTCACTGTTCCAATTTCTCCATTGATGACCATATACTGGACCTAAATTACCATTCTCATCAGCCCAAGCATCCCATATTTTTACCTTATTTTCTTTGAGGTACTCAATATTAGTTTCACCTTTTAGAAACCATAATAATTCATGAATAATAGATTTAAGATGTAGTTTTTTTGTAGTTACCATAGGGAACCCTTCCGATAAATCAAATCTCATCTGGTACCCAAAAACACTTTTAGTTCCTGTTCCTGTACGATCTCCCTTGAAAACACCTTGTTCTTTTACGTGTTTTACTAAATCTAAATATTGTTTCATATGTATTGAAGTTTCTTAAGTTGTGTTTTCTCTATAAAAAGAGGCTAAGTAGCACAAAAATAATAAAATAAGTTATGCTGCATTTATTGCTGTAAGATATGAATAGACCTTTAAAAGCACAATAAAATATATTTGGTATTAGCGTTTGCTAATTTCATCACGAATATTAGCAGCAAGTTCATAATCTTCTTGCTCAACTGCAAGTGCTAATTTTTCATTAAGCTCTTCAAGGCTAAGAGTGCTTAAAGGATTAGAATTATCTGTTTTTGGAGTTTCTTGTAGTAATGATTCTATAGCAAATTCATCATCATTAACCTCCGTAGTTTCTTCTTCCTCTAGTTTTAAGTAAATACCTGCTTTGTCTAATATCGTTTCATAAGTATAAATAGGAGCGTTAAATCTAGTAGCTAAAGCAATGGCATCAGACGTTCTTGTGTCAATTACTTCTTCCATACCATCTCGTTCGCAAATAAGACTTGAAAAAAATACACCATCTAATAATTTATGAATAATGATTTTTTTTACTCCAATTTGAAATCTATCAGCAAAAGTTTTAAAAAGGTCATGTGTTAGGGGCCTTGGTGGTTTGATTTCTTTTTCTAAAGAAATAGCGATTGATTGTGCTTCAAATGCTCCAATTATAATAGGAAGTGTTCTGTTTCCATTCACTTCATTTAAAACCAATGCATATGCACCACTTTGAGTTTGACTGTATGATATTCCTTTTATGTCTAGTTGTACTAAACTCATATTTTTTTGCTGTTTCTGTAAATAAATATAGAGTCTCTTTAATTATTCAGGATATAACAATCCTAATTAAAGAGACTCTATTCCAAGCTTCAAGTTAATAAAAATTATGAATTTGAAGCTTTAAACTCTTTTAACTTTTCAATTAGTTGAGGAACCACTTCAAAAGCATCTCCTACAATACCATAATCTGCAGCTTTAAAGAAAGGAGCTTCAGGGTCTGTATTGATAACGACTTTTACTTTAGAGGCATTGACTCCAGCCAGGTGTTGAATAGCACCAGAAATACCAATAGCAATGTATAGGTTAGAGGCAACAGGTTTTCCTGTTTGTCCAACATGTTCTCCATGAGGTCTCCATCCTAAATCAGAAACAGGTTTAGAACAAGCTGTAGCCCCTCCTAAAACATCTGCTAACTCTTCAATTAAATTAAAATTTTCAGGTCCTTTTAATCCTCTACCTCCAGATACAACAATATCGGCATCAGCAATAGAAACTTTTCCAGAAGCTCTGTTTATAGAAGTAGAAGTAACTCCAGAAGCTATTATTTCAGGAGAAAAGTCTTCTTCCGAAGCGTCCGTTTTATTTTCAAAAACTCCAAAAGAATTTTTAGACAACCCTATAATTTTAACAGGTGTGTTTATTTGTGTGTTGTTGTATGCTTTGTTTGAAAAAGCTTTTCTTTTTACAATAAAAGGAGTTGTACTTGATGGAGTGTCAATAACATTTGAAGCATATCCAGCATTTAGATTCGCAGCTAAAATAGGAGCTAAGTATAACCCGTTAGAACTAGAATCAATAACAACTACTTCTGCACTTTCTTTTTCGGCAGCTTGTTTTACAATATTCGCAATTATTTGAGCATTGAAGGCATCTAATGAATTGTTAGATACTTTGATTATTTTTTCAGTTCCGTAAGTAGCTAACTCAGATGCATTATTTGCGTTTATTGTTAAGGCGACCAATTGAGTACCTAATTGATCCGCTATTTTTTTTCCGTAAGAAACTGCTTCTAAAGCAATTTTTTTAAATTTTCCTTCCGATGATTCGGCAAAAACTAATACAGACATAATATATGTTTTTAATTGTGAATGCTAAACTGGGTAGCCCCTGTTTGAGAACTACAAGTTTGCATAAAATATTTTTAGATTACTTTGGCTTCGTTGTGTAGTAAGTCGATTAATCCATCGAGGTCAGATGCATCAACTAGTTTACAGGCAGATTTTTCAGCTGGTTTTTCAAAACTGTTTACCTGTGTTGTAGTTTCAAAGTCAATTGATTCAACAACAGATAATGGTTTTTTACGAGCCATCATAATTCCACGCATATTAGGAATTTTAAGGTCTTTTTCTTCTACAATTCCTTTTTGACATGCAACTACTAATGGTAATTGAGTGCTTAATGTTTCGGTACCACCATCAATTTCTTTGTCGGCTGTAGCAGTCGTTCCCTCTACTTCAAGTCCTACACAAGCATTGATAAAGTTGTATTCAACAAGTGTAGCTAAAATTCCAGGAACCATAGCTCCATTGTAATCAATAGATTCTCTACCTGTAAGGACCAAATCATATGCTCCGTTTTTTACAACTTCTGCTAATTGTTTGGCTGTATAAAAACCGTCAATCGGTGTTGTATTTACTCTAATAGCATCATCAGCACCAATGGCTAAGGCTTTTCTTAAAGAAGGTTCTGTAGAAGCTTCCCCTACATTAACCACAGTTACAGAAGCTCCTTGTTTTTCTTTAAACCACATAGCACGTGTTAAAGCAAATTCATCATAAGGGTTTATAACATATTGTACGCCATTAGTGTCAAAACTGGCATTGTTTTCTGTGAAATTTATTTTTGAAGTCGTATCAGGTACATGACTTATACAAACGAGTATTTTCATAATTAAAAGACTTTTTTATCGTTAAAAATTTGAAAGGCGAAGTTACTGTTTTTTATAAAAAACTTCATTTAAATGTCTACTAAAAATATAACTTTTTTAGATAATAGGGAGTAGAAAAAGTGGCGCTTTTTATTAGGTTAATGATAAAGGGGCGCCCTCCTAAAAAAAGAGATGTGATTGAGAAAATAAATTTTACGTTTAATCTGTGATTTTTTAGAATTAAGTGAGAATAATGTAAGCAAAATCCTTATTTTTGTACTCCCATTAAAGAAAATACAATGAAAACAATACAATTTAGAGAAGCAATATGTGAAGCCATGAGTGAAGAAATGCGTTTAGATGAAAGCGTATACTTGATTGGTGAAGAGGTTGCAGAGTATAATGGAGCTTATAAAGCTTCTAAAGGAATGTTAGATGAATTTGGTGAAAAGCGTGTGATTGATGCGCCTATTGCTGAGTTAGGTTTTGGTGGAATTGCAGTAGGTTCTACAATGACAGGTAACAGACCAATTGTAGAGTATATGACTTTTAACTTTGCTTTGGTTGGTATTGATCAAATTATAAATAACGCAGCAAAGATCCGTCAAATGTCGGGAGGGCAGTTTCCTTGTCCAATTGTATTTAGAGGACCAACTGCATCAGCAGGTCAGTTAGGGGCTACACACTCACAAGCTTTTGAAAACTGGTTTGCAAATACTCCAGGATTAAAAGTAGTGGTTCCTTCGAATCCATATGACGCTAAAGGGTTGTTAAAAGCTTCGATTAGAGATAACGATCCTGTTATTTTTATGGAGTCAGAGCAAATGTATGGAGATAAAGGTGAGGTTCCAGAAGGTGAATATATCATTCCTTTAGGAGTAGCTGATATTAAAAGAAAAGGAACAGACGTAACAGTTGTTTCTTTTGGAAAGATTATCAAAGAGGCTTACAAAGCTGCTGAAATCTTAGAAAAAGAAGGAATTTCAATTGAAATTATAGATTTAAGAACAGTGCGTCCGTTGGATATTGATACTGTTATTGAATCAGTAAAGAAAACAAACAGATTGGTAATCTTAGAAGAAGCTTGGCCATTTGGAAGTGTTTCTACAGAAATTACATATCAAGTGCAGGAAAAAGCATTTAACTATTTGGATGCTCCTGTTAAACGTATTAATACAGCAGATACACCAGCACCATTTTCACCAGTGTTGTTAAAAGAGTGGTTGCCAGATTATACAGATGTAATTAAAGAAGTAAAAGAAGTATTGTACGTGAAGTAATAGTACTTGGTTTTAAATAAAGCCTAAAATAAATTAGGTGATTTAAAGTATAAAAAATAGATCCTGTGGAGTTTGCTTCACAGGATTTTTTGTATTAAAGAGTCGTTAATGTCGTTTATTTTAGATGTATTGTGTTTTCAATACATTAAAATTTACTATTTTTGCCCGAGTTTATAGTAATTAAATAACAAACCAATGAGTTCAGAAACAGTAAATACATTTGATGTATTAATAGAGATTCCAAAAGGAAGTAGAAATAAATATGAGTATGATTTTGATTTAGGGAAAATACGTTTTGATAGAATGTTGTTTTCTTCAATGATGTACCCTGGAGATTACGGATTTATACCAAAAACGTTAGCTTTAGATAACGATCCTTTAGATGTATTAGTTTTAGGACACCAGCCTACATACCCAATGGTGGTAATGGAAGTTAGACCAATTGGAGTGTTCCATATGTCAGATGAAAAAGGACCAGATGAAAAAATTATTTGTGTGCCTGTTTCAGATCCATTCTGGAATACTAAGAAAGATATTTCTGACTTAAATCCACATAGATTAAAAGAGATTGAGCATTTCTTTGAAGTATATAAAGACTTAGAAAAGAAAGAAGTTACTACAGGTGGATGGGGTGATGCTAAAGAAGCAAAAGAAACTTACTTAGAGTGTGTTAAGAGATACAATGAAAGTGAGTACAAAGAAAAAGGAGATTTCACGATCTAGTCTTTTTTTTAGATAATATTAAAAATCCGTATTTAGTAATAAATACGGATTTTTTGTTTTAAAGAATAATGTATAAAAGTTTAAAAAAGTCCATGTACTTGAGCGTCAATACGGTCTATTATTTTTCCAAGATCTTCTTGGTTTTCAACAAAGTCTAAATTGTCTACATCAATAATTAATAATTTTCCCTTATTGTATTGAGAAATCCAAGCTTCGTAACGTTCGTTTAATCGACTTAAATACTCTATGCTAATACTGTTCTCATAAGCTCTTCCTCTTTTATGAATTTGCCCTACAAGCGTTTTAATATCAGCTCTTAAGTAAATAAGTAAGTCAGGGGGAGTTACAAGATTTTCCATGAGATCAAAAAGAGAATTGTAGTTTTTATAATCTCTATTTGTTAGTAACCCCATTGCATGTAGGTTGGGAGCAAATATCTTAGCATCTTCGTAAATGGTTCTGTCTTGAATAATATTTTTTCCACTTTGTTGAATTTTTAACATCTGTTCAAAACGACTATTTAAAAAGAACACTTGTAAGTTAAAAGACCAACGTTCCATTTCACTATAAAAATCGTCTAAATATGGATTCTCTTCAACAGATTCAAAATGAGAATCCCAGTTGTAGTGTTTTGCTAAAAGATGTGTAAGGGTAGTTTTTCCTGCACCAATATTTCCTGCTATTGCTATATGCATTGTTGTAATGGATTGTATATTTAATTATCTAGTAATTCGATGTTGTACTACTGCTTTGCCATCAAAGATAAATAAATCGTTGTTTAAAGCGTAGAAACTTTTAATTTTTGAATTTGTGGGAAGTGTTATTTTTAAAAGGTCTTTATCTTTTAGGTAAAGAAGGTTGTCTGCAAGGATATACATCTTTTTTTTATCAATATTAAATTGATCTATTTTTTGTGTATGGTTATATTTATGGATGTTGTTGCATAAATAATCATAATAAAGAATGGCTCCTTCAATTTCAATATAGGCGTAGTTCATATTACTCTCTAGTTTTTTTATAGCCTTTTTATTAAAAGGAGGAGAGGTGTTTTCTATTGTACGTGTTTTGTAGTTATAGACTTCTAGCTGTTGAGAGTCACTGTTGAAAAGCCATAATATATTTGCAATCCCTTTTCTTGCAAAAGTAATGTTAGAATTGAACTGAATAATTGATGTTTGATTGAGTTGGTTATCGAGTAAAATAGCAACATTAAATTCATCATAAAATAAAACAATATGTAAAGGGTTTACAATGTCTACAGAAGAGAGTTTTCCGAATTGGTAATTGGTATAGGTAAGTTTTTTAGAAGTTGTTTCTTTGTAAAGAATATTATCCTTTATATAATATAGGTTGTTTTGAAAATCTGCACCAATAAAAGTATCAGCAGTGATTTTTGTAGTAGATACGATGTTTGTTTTTAATTGGGCAACAGAGTTTATAGAAAAGAATAAAAAAAAGAGTACATGTTTCATAAAACAAAGTTACGAAACCATAATTTAGTTTTTGTGTAGTACTGAGTATACGATTGAATTTTATAAAAGAGTAGAGGGATATTCTTTTTAGAAAGAGTTATTTTAGAGATTAGTTCGAAAATTAGGTTGCTTTAGAAGAGGTGGCTGTTTTAATTTTTTTTATTAGAATAAAAAAAATTAAAAACCACTTGTTTTATTGTTAAAACATTCTATCTTTGCAACCGCTTAAAGCAACGGTCTGGTAGTTCAGTTGGTTAGAATACCTGCCTGTCACGCAGGGGGTCGCGAGTTCGAGTCTCGTCCAGACCGCTTTAAAAGCTCTTCTTAATTGAAGAGCTTTTTTTTTGGAAAAAATTTAAGCTAAAAAATAATTTACAGTCTGTCTGTTTTCTAGGAGTAACTTATTTGCTTTAAAGCTGTCTAGCTCAAGGTTTTTTTTTAATTTTGCAAAAATTTAAAAACTAAAGAAATGCTAACAGTATCTAATCTTTCAGTGCAATTCGGAAAACGTGTATTGTTCGATGAAGTAAATACAAAATTCGTACAAGGAAATTGTTATGGAATTATTGGTGCCAATGGTGCAGGGAAATCTACATTCTTAAAAATATTGACAGGACAAATGGAACCAACTTCGGGGCACGTAGCTCTAGAAGCAGGTAAAAGAATGTCTGTTTTGTCTCAAGATCACTTTGCTTTTGATGAGTTTCCTGTTTTGGAGACAGTAATGATGGGAAACAAAGATATGTTTGCTATTAAAAAAGAGATAGATGATTTGTATGCTAATTATACAGATGAAAACGCCGATAAGATAGGAGAGCTTCAAGTGAAATTCGAGGAAATGGGAGGCTGGACAGCTGAAAGTGATGCTGCAATGTTGTTATCATCTTTAGGTATTAAAGACGATGCTCACTATACTTTAATGGGAGATTTGGATGGTAAACAAAAAGTACGTGTTTTAATAGCACAAGCTTTATTTGGAAATCCAGATGTTTTGATCATGGATGAGCCTACCAATGATTTGGATTTTGAAACAATAGCATGGTTAGAACATTTTTTAGCGAATTATGAAAATACTGTTATTGTAGTATCACATGACCGTCACTTTTTAGATGCTGTGTGTACACATATTTCAGATATTGATTATGGAAAAGTAAATCAATATTCAGGGAATTATACTTTTTGGTATGAATCTAGTCAGTTAGCAGCTAAACAAAGAGCTCAACAAAATAAGAAAGCAGAAGATAAGAAGAAGGAATTGGAAGAGTTTATTCGTCGTTTTTCAGCTAATGTAGCAAAGTCAAAACAAGCTACCAGTAGAAAAAAGATGATTGAAAAACTGAATGTAGATGAAATAAAACCATCAAGTAGAAGGTATCCTGCTATTATTTTTGAAAGAGAAAGAGAAGCGGGAGATCAGATTTTAAATATAGAAAATCTATCAAAAGAAATTGATGGAGAGGTGTTGTTTAAGGATGTTAATATCAATTTGAGTAAAGGAGATAAAGTTGCTATAATTTCTAAAAACTCAAAAGCGGTTACTTCTTTCTATCAAATAATAAATGGTAATGAGGAAGCTGATTCGGGAGAGTATGCCTTTGGGGTTACAACAACTCAGTCTTATTTACCATTAGAAAATTCGGAGTTTTTTCAAAATGCAGAATTAGATTTGGTAGATTGGTTACGTCAATATGCTAAAACGGAAGAAGAAAGAGAAGAGGTTTTCTTGAGAGGGTTTTTAGGAAAGATGATCTTTAGTGGAGAAGAGGCATTAAAAAAATGTAATGTTTTATCGGGAGGAGAGAAGGTTCGTTGTATGTTGTCTCGTATGATGATGAAAAGGGCGAATGTATTAATGCTAGATGAGCCAACCAATCACTTAGATTTAGAGTCTATTCAGGCTTTGAATAATTCACTAAAGAACTTTAAAGGAACAGTGTTGTTCTCTACTCATGATCATGAATTTGCACAAACCGTAGCTAATAGAATTATAGAAATTACGCCAAAAGGAGTGATTGATAAGTATGCTACTTTCGATGAGTATTTGTCAGATCCGAAAATAAAGGAATTGAGAAATAAGATGTACGAATAGTTTTAATAATTTAGACATGTTTTTTTAATATAGTTTTTTTGTTTTTGTTAAAAAAAGCATACATTGTGGTATGCTTAGGAGGTTTTATATCTAGGCAATTTTTAATTAAACTTATAAACTATCTAAAAATGAAAAAATTATTATTTGTATTTGCTCTCTTTCTTGGTGTTTCAGTAAATGCTCAGTCTAAAATTGAAAATAAAGTAAAAAAACAGTCAGCAGAAATGACTGAGGTTCTTGGATTAGATGAAGAGACTTCTGTTCAAGTATATGATATTTTATTAGAGAAAGCACAAGAAGCAGCAAGAATTAAAAAAGAGTCAGGGGGAGATAGAGCTGTGTATAAGGCAAAGGTAAAAGAGGTTATAAAACCTCTAAATAATAAGTTGTCTGCTTTGTTAGGAAGTGAAAAATTAAAAGAATGGCAGACTCATCTTAAGAGTAAAAAGAAAAACAAATAATTAAAATAAACTAGAGCCAATAAATACTTATTTATTGGCTCTAGTTTATTTAGAGACTAAGCACACGTTGTAGTATACTTAGAATTTATTAGGTAAACCACCTGTAATTAACCATAGCTTAAAACAATATAAAGGGATGAATTTTAATTTGTTCCTTTTTTTGATGTGTTTTTTTGTTTTATAGCTAAAAATGTTAACTTTAGATTGTGTTTATGTAAAATTATATAAAATATGTTTCTAGGGGAGAGTAAGAATAAAGGAGTGCTATTGGTTTTTTTGTTTCTTTTATATGGAGTAGTAGTTGTGGGGCAATCACAGGTGGAGTTACGAGTAGAGAAAGTGATGGAAGAAATGAATGAGGTTTTAGATTTGAGTCCAGAGATCTCGTCTCAAGTGTATGATGTTTTGTTAGAAAGAGCTATTGTAAATGAAAAGGTTAAAGAGGAGTTTGGAGCAGGAGACCCTGTGGTTTTTAAACAGGAATACCGAAAAGCAATGAAACCAATAAACAAGAGGTTTTTTAGTTTGTTGGGTAAAGAAAATAAAGTAAAATGGAGGGCGCATTTAAAGTCTCTTAAAGAGAGTGAGAATACAGCGATAACTGAAAATTAAATAGATTTGATATCATAGAGGAGATTCTTTGTAAAGGAGATGTCTTAAAATAACAAAAGGATTTGAAAATATATTTTCAAATCCTTTTGTTGTATTTAGTGTTGTGCAACCCCTTAAAAGAAAGGGAGCTTTGTTTATTAACTGTTGTTTTTTAATCTATCAATAGATTGATTATCTACAAGCATTATTTTACCTTCTTTGGTGTCGTGAATATTTTCAATTTTAAGAGATTTAGATAAACCACAGTCACCACGACCTCTCATGGATCCACATGATGTAGTTACTACTGCTCCTATAAATAATACTAAAAGAAATTTTAACGATTTCATAATTTAAAAACACTTTACTTTTGAGCTGCAAATTTAAATTGAACAGTCTTTTTTTAAGTTAATTAAAGGTTAAGATAACGCTAACTATTTATTGTGCCAGTTTTCAATCCATTTAAGCATTGTTGCTACCCAGTCATCATTTTCATTTAAACAAGGAATATGCTTGTATGATTTTCCGCCAGCTGTTTTAAATTGATGTTCACCTTCCATAGCAATTTCTTCGAGTGTTTCTAAACAGTCTGCAACAAAAGCAGGAGTGATGACCGCTAATTTTTCTTTACCTTCATCTTTTGGAAGTCTTTCGAATTCAAAATCGGTATAAGGTTTTAACCAAGGATCTCTACCAAGTCTAGATTGAAAAGAATTGCTGTAAGTTCCTTCTTTAAGACCTAGTTTTTTTACGATTTCTTTTGTTGTTTCAAAACATTGATGTCTATAACAAGTTTCGTGAGCTTTTGAAGGGCTATCGCAACAAGAACCATCTATTTTACAATGAGAATTTGTAGTGTCTGATTTTAAAATGTGGCGTTCAGGTATTCCATGGTATGAGAATAGGATATGATCGTAATCAAATGTTTTTAAATGATTACTAATATTGTTGCTCATGACTTTTATATAGTCTGGATTGTTATAAAAGGCAGGAAGTACCTCTGTTGTTATATTAGGAAAAAACTTTTTTTGTACCTCGTATGCTTTTTCAACAACAGTTTCAAAAGAAGACATAGCGTAATGAGGATATAAAGGAATCAGTAATACTTCTGTGACTCCTTGTTTGTGTAGTTTTTCATAACCTTCTTTTATGTTTCCTGAGCCATAACGCATTCCTAATTCAATAGGAATATTTGTTTTCTCTTTTAGTTTTTTATGAAATCTTTCAGAAATGACTACTAAAGGAGAACCATCTTTCCACCAGATTTTCTGGTAAGCCTCAGCAGATTTTTTAGGACGTGTGTTTAAGATAATACCTTTTACAAGAATATTTCTCATAATTACGTTTGTGTCAATAACACGTTCGTCCATTAAAAATTCTTTTAAATATTTTTTTACATCTTTAGGGTTTGGGGTGTCTGGAGACCCTAAATTAACGAGTAATACACCTTTCATTAGTTGTGATCTTGTTTTGTGAATTGTTTAGGAGTTATTCCGAATTTTTTTTTGAAAGCAGCAATAAAGTGACTAGAATTACTGTAGCCTACTTGTAGTGCTATTTCAGAAACATTTAATTTGTTTTCTTCTAATAACCTTTTTGAATAATCTAATTTGTAATTGAGTAAGAAAGTAAATACGGGAACCCCGTAAAACTCTTTAAATCCTATTTTTAACTTTTTTATATTGAGTCCTATTGTTTTGGAAAGCTCCTCTAAACTAGGAGGTGTTGCCATGTTTTCTATAATAATGTCTTTGGCTTTTTTTATCTGAGCAATTGTTTCTTCATTTGCCATAAAGGGACAGTGATCAGATTCAATTTCTTCAGAGATATTAAAATACAAGCTTAGCAACTCATAAATTTTCCCTTTCATATAAAGTCCTTGTAGAGCACCGTGTAGTTTTTTTGCAATGATTTCTTGCAGGATTTTTTTTAATGTAGGAGAAATTATTTTTTCTTCAATAACAGGTTTACCGCCTTTGATATTGTTGAAATTAAAAAAATAGTCTCCTTCATGAGCAAAAAGGGAATGAAAGTAAGGTACAGAAATCAATAGAGCTAAAACTTTTCCTTTTGGAGGGAGTGTAACTAAAAGATTCATGGCATCGTCTTTAAAGTAAATTAACCCAGAGTCTTCAGTAGATAAGTTGATAGCACAGTGTTCCATGTTAAAAGCAATTTTGTTTGTGTTCTCTAAACTAAAATAGAGCTGTATGTAATTGCCGTCTAATGTATATTTTCCTTGAAAATTTTCTTCATTACTATTATCAAAAAAAAGTAAAGAGAATTTTTCTTTTTCTTTAAAAATCTCTACAGAACTTTTATCGATGTTTTTGAATTCTGTGATGTTAAAATTCATTAGCACTTGATTTAAAATTTTAACAAAAGTACAATAAAAACATCTATGTATTTATCTGTTTTTTAGGAAGGTTTTAACAAGTTGAAAATGAAGGTGAATCTTCTTTATCCATTGTAAATACTGATGAAAACATCATTTTTATGTTGTTTGTAAGTGTTCTAAATAAGAGAAAAAAGACTCTCGCCGTTATTTTAAGTACTTTTGGCGATGTTTTTATCTAAAGGAAGGTAGTACTTTTGGCGTGGTTTATAAAAGATGAATTGTTTTTTATAATTAAAAGAGGATAAGGAAATTAGGCATAGATGAGTTTAGAAATTAATAATAGAAAACTATACAATGTAGGGTTAAGTTATAAAAAGGCAGATGCAGCAACACGTGGAGCTTTTAGTATTACTAAAGAGAATCAGAAACTTTTATTAGAAGATGCTAAGAATTTCGGAATTGACGGAGTATTTGTTTTGTCTACTTGTAATAGAACCGAAATTATGGGATTTGCATACCATCCTTTTGAGCTGATTTCTTTACTCTGTAAATACTCAAGTGGAGAGGTTGAAGATTTTGTAAGCGTTTCCAATGTTTACAAGAATAAAGATGCAATTCGTCATTTATTTAAAATAGCTACAGGTTTAGATAGTCAGATATTAGGAGATTATGAAATTGTAGGGCAGTTAAAAGAATCTTTTCGTTTAGCACAAGAACATAAAACACTAAATGCATATTTAGAACGTTTGATTAACTTGGTTTTACAAGCAAGTAAACGAGTAAAGAATACAACTAAGTTAAGTTCAGGAACAACTTCTGTTTCCTACGCAGCGGTTCAATACATCATAGATAAAGTTCAAGACTATAGTAATAAAAATATATTGGTATATGGTTTAGGAGACATAGGGAAGAACACTTGTAAAAACCTTATTGAATACGCCAATATTGAAAATGTTACATTGATAAATAGAACGGTAAGTAAGGCAGAAGAGTTTGTAAAAGAACATTCACTTGTAAAAGTAGGAAGTTTAGAAAACTTAACAGAAGAAGTGTCAAAGGCAGATATTTTGATAGTTTCTACAGGAGCAAATGTACCAACGGTTACTTTAGAGAATATAAAATCAGATAGAGAGTTATTGGTTTTAGATTTGTCAATGCCAGAAAATGTAGATAGATCAGTTACAGAATTAGAAAATGTAACTTTGGTAAATATTGATGAGTTGTCCAAAATAACAGACAAAACTATTGCGGAACGACAAAAAGAAGTTCCGAAAGCAGAGGCTATTATAATGGAGCATAAAGCAGAATTTATAGCTTGGTTAGATCATCGTAAATTTACCCCAGCGGTAAATGCTTTAAAAGAATCTTTGGTATCTATTCAAAATGATGAAATAGATTTTCAAAGTAAGAAAATAAAAGACTTTAATACAGAACATGCAGAAGTTATTACTTCACGTTTTATTCAAAAAATAACAACCCAATTTGTAAAACATTTAAAAGCTGAAGATACTTCTGTAGATCAAAGTATTGAAGTGATTTCTAAAATGTTTGATATAGAAATAAACCAATCGAGTAAATGAATAAGAAAATAAGAATAGGAACTAGAAACAGTGAATTGGCGTTGTGGCAAGCACACTTAGTTCAAAAATCATTAATCGATTTAGGGTATCAAACAGAAATAGTAGAAGTTTCTTCTACAGGAGATGAAATACTAGACATTCCTTTGCATCAGATAGGAGGAATGGGGTTATTCACAAAAACGTTGGACGTAGCTATGCTACGTGGACAGATAGATATTGCAGTACACTCATTAAAAGATGTGCCAACAGATTTACCGGAAACAATTGTACAAGCAGCAGTTTTAGAAAGAGCCAATGTGCAAGATGTATTGGTTTATAAAAACGATTTAGAGTTTTTAGAAGCTACAGAAGCAGTTATAGCAACAGGAAGCTTGCGCAGAAAAGCACAATGGTTGCATAAATATCCAACACATTCTTTAACAGATTTAAGAGGAAATGTAAATACACGTTTGCAAAAGTTAGCAGATAACAAATGGAACGGGGCTATTTTTGCTTTGGCAGGGTTACAACGTATAAATATTTTACCAGAAACACATCATGTACTTGATTGGATGATTCCAGCACCAGCACAAGGAGCCATTATGATTACAGCTTTAGAAAGTGATACTTTTGTCTTAGAAGCATGTGAAAAACTAAACCATAAAGAAACGGAAATAGCAGTAGCAGTAGAGCGTCAGTTTATGAAAACATTGGAAGGCGGTTGTACAGCACCAATTGGAGGAAACGCTATTGTAAAAGAAGAAACGATTTCTTTTAGAGGAATTCTAAGTGCATTAGATGGAAGTTCTAAAATAGAAGTAGATAAAACAGTATCATTAAAGGAAGTGTCTGACTTTGGAGCAGTTTGTGCACAAGAAGTTTTGAATAATGGAGGTGCTGAGTTAATGAAAAGTATTAAAGCAGAGATGAAGTCATAAATATTATGATGCGTAAACACTTAAAATTACTTTCAACTAAAAAACTTAACACAATTCAAAAAGAAGCATTGTCTGGGTATTCAGTAAAGGAAGAAAAATTTATAGAAGTTGTATTACGCTCAGATCTTCAAATAGAGAACCAAGTAAACTGTACGGTATTTACAAGTCAAAATGCCGTAAAAGCTGTTTTTAGAGAAAGCCAAGTTTCAACTAATAAGTTTTCTAAAGTATTTTGTGTAGGAAATAAAACAGCCAAGTTATTAGCCGATTTTGATATTAAAGTAGAAGGAATAAGTCACTCAGCATATGAATTGGCGCTGTTGTTATTAGAAGAGAAAGCAGAAAATAAAATCACTTTTTTTTGTGGTAATTTGCGTAGAGATGAATTGCCAGATTTATTAAGAGAAAATAATATAGAAGTAGAAGAAATAGAAGTATATCAAACAAAATTATTGGAAAATAAGATAGAAGATGTGTTTGATGGTATTTTATTTTTTAGCCCCTCTGCAGTTACAAGTTATATAATGTCAGGAAATTCTAATAAGAGCACTGCTTTTTGTATAGGAAATACAACAGCAGTAGCTGCTATTATGAAGTTTGAAAATGTATATGTAGCAGAAGAAGTGTCTGTAGAAGGAGTGATAAAATCAATAAAAGAAAATTTAAAGTAAATACTTTGAATAACGGACTTTTAAATATAAAAGATGAATAGAACAAGAAGGTTACGTAAAACAGAAGGAATTAGAAGATTGGTTCAAGAGAACAAATTAACTATTGATGATTTGATTTATCCTTTGTTTATTGAAGAAGGAGAAAACATAGAAAAAGAAATTGTTTCTATGCCAGGAATCAAGCGTTTTTCTTTAGATAGAATTCATAAAGAATTAGATGAAGTAGTATCATTAAACCTTCCAGCAGTTTTATTATTCGGAATACCATCAGAAAAAGATGACGAAGGAACAGAAACATGGAATGACGATGGAATAATGCAACAAGCTATTCGATATATCAAAAAAAATTATCCTAGTTTATATGTAATTACAGACGTGTGCTTTTGTGAATATACAAATCATGGTCATTGTGGAATTATTCATGATCACGATGTAGATAATGATGCCACTTTGGTAAATATCGCAAAACAGGTAATATCACATGCCAAAGCAGGAGTTGATATGGTTGCCCCTTCAGGAATGATGGATGGAACAATTGCTACGATTAGAGAAGCTTTGGATACTACAGGTTATGGAACTTTACCAATAATGGGATATTCTGTAAAATATGCATCAGCATTTTATGGACCATTTAGGGATGCAGCAGATTCTACACCTACTTTTGGAGATAGAAGAACATATCAGATGGATCCATCTAACAGAGATGAAGGTTTGCGTGAAGCTGCCTTTGATGATGAAGAGGGAGCAGATATTTTAATGGTAAAACCAGCATTGTCTTATTTAGATATTATTCGCGATCTAAAAAACACATATGACAGACCAATTGCTTGCTATAATGTAAGTGGAGAATATGCCATGGTAAAAGCTGCAGCAGAAAAAGGATGGATAGATGGAGACCGTGTAATGATGGAATCGTTGCTATCTATGAAAAGAGCAGGAGCAGATATCATTATTACTTATTTTGCTAAAGAAGTAGCTAAAAAATTACAAGAATAGTTCTATCAACAACCAACAAATAAATATTGGAATTATGAAATTCAAACAATCAGAAAAACTATATAATAGAGGGCTTCAAAATCTTGTGGGAGCAGTAAACTCACCCGTAAGAGCATTTGCATCAGTAGGAGGAAATCCGTTGTTTATTAACAAAGCAAAAGGAAGCCAAATTAAAGATGTAGATGGTAATAAATATGTAGACTTTGTACTTTCTTATGGACCTATGATTTTAGGACACCGTAATAAAAGAGTAGAAAAAGCAATTTCCAAAGCCTTAAAAAAAGGATATTCTTTTGGAGCTTCATCTAATGGAGAAATAAAATTAGCAAAATTGGTTTGTGATGCTTTTCCAGGAATGGACAAAGTTCGTTTTGTAAGTTCAGGAACAGAGGCTGTAATTAGTGCTATTCGTTTGGCAAGAGCACATACAGGACATTCTAAGATTGTTAAGTTTTCAGGATGTTACCACGGGCACATGGACGCTATGTTGGTAGCAGCAGGTTCAGGACTAGCAACTTTAAGTATTCCGGGAAGTGCAGGAGTACCAGACGAAGCTGTTAAAAATACATTGATTGCAGAGTACAATAATATAGACTCAGTTAAAAAACACTTAGAAGAAAACAAAGATGTTGCCGCTGTTATTTTAGAGCCTGTTTCTGGAAATATGGGAGTTGTACAACCTAGTGATGCTTTTATCAAAGAATTGAGAAAAATCACCAAAGAAAAAGGAGTGCTTTTGATTTGTGATGAGGTAATGACAGGATTTCGATCTAAATTTGGAGGAGCCCAAGAAGTTTTAGGGATTGAAGCAGATATTACTTGTTTAGGAAAAGTGATAGGAGGAGGTTTTCCAGTAGGAGCCTATGGGGCACGTAATGAAATTATGGAAAATGTAGCGCCATTAGGAGGTATGTACCAAGCAGGAACATTGTCAGGAAATCCTATAGCAATGGCAGCAGGTATTGCTACTTTGACAGAATTGAAAAAACAAAATCCTTATGGGAAGTTTAATGAAGTAGCAGAAAAAATAGAAGCAATTTTATTAGAAGCAGCAAAAAAACATGGAGTAGATTTAGTAGTAAATCGTTTTGGATCTATGATCAATCCATTTTTTACAGTAAAAGAAGTGACTAATTTTGAAGAAGCTCAAACTTCAGATACAGATAAATTCGCTAAATTTTTCTGGGCTATGATTGAAAATGGAATTTTCTTACCCCCCTCTCAGTTCGAAGCTTGGTTTTTATCTTCAGTTTTATCAGATAAAGATTTAGAACGTTTTGAAAAAGCAGTAGAGAAAGCAATGGAAACGTTAGCAGTTAAGTCTTAGTTTTTAACTGTTCGTTAATTACAATATATAAGGTTGATAAGAAAAAGAGAAACAGATAAATAAAATAAAAAAGGTTAAACGCAAAAGCCGATAACCATTAGCTAATATGATAAAAAACGACTTATACCTAAGAGCCTTAAAAGGCGAAATAGTTGAAAGACCACCTGTTTGGATGATGCGTCAAGCAGGAAGATACCTTCCAGAATTCCAAGAAATAAAAAAGAAATACGATTTCTTTACACGTTGTCAAACACCAGAGTTGGCAGCAGAAATAACAGTACAACCAATTCGTAGATACGGAATGGATGCTGCAATTTTATTTTCAGATATTTTGGTAATTCCACAAGCCATGAATATTGAAGTGGAAATGAAAAACGGAATAGGGCCTTGGTTACCGAATCCTATTCGTACCATGGCAGATGTAGAAAAAGTAATTGTACCTAATATAGATGAAACTCTAGGTTATGTAATGGATGCCATTAAGTTAACCAAAGAAATGTTAGATGATAACATTCCGTTAATTGGTTTTGCAGGTTCTCCGTGGACAATTTTATGTTACTGTATTCAAGGACAAGGTTCAAAGAATTTTGACAAAGCAAAAGAGTTTTGTTTTACACAACCTGTAGCAGCACATACGTTATTGCAAAAAATTACAGATACAACAATTTTGTATTTGAAAGAAAAGGTAAAAGCAGGAGTAAATGCAGTACAAGTTTTTGATTCTTGGGGAGGTATGTTATCACCAGTAGATTATCAAGAATTTTCTTGGAAATACATCAACCAAATTATTGAAGCATTGAAAGATGAAGCTCCGGTAATTGCATTTGGAAAAGGATGTTGGTTTGCATTAGAAGAAATGTCAAAATCAAATGCAGCTGCATTAGGTGTAGACTGGACAATTACTCCAGAATGGGCAAGAAAATTAACAGGAGGAAATGTTACTCTACAAGGTAATTTTGACCCAACACGTTTGTTCTCTCCACCAGCAGAAATTAAAAAGCAAGTAACAACAATGATTGATGCCTTTGGAAAAGATAAATACATAGTAAACTTAGGACATGGTATTTTACCTAATATAGGCTTAGACAATGCAAAAGCATTTATAGATGCTGTAAAAGAATATTCTAAATAATATTTAAAATTTGATTATTTAAGGTTAGGTTTTAACCTTAAATAATCAAAACTACCAGTTACCAACTACGCAAATGAAACAACAATTTTATACATATATACAAAACTTGCAAGATATTATTACCTCTAAACTAGAGGAGGTAGATGGAAACGCAAAATTTGTAGAAGATCTTTGGAAAAGACCAGAAGGAGGAGGAGGAAGAACAAGAGTGATTTCTGAAGGTGCTGTTTTTGAAAAAGGAGGTGTAAATATTTCTGCAGTAGAAGGAGAGTTACCACAAGCTTTACGTGATAATTTTGGAGTAAAAGAAGGGCAGTTCTTCGCTTGTGGATTGTCTTTAGTTTTGCATCCTAAAAACCCTATGGTACCTACGGTACATGCAAATTGGCGTTATTTTGAAATGTATGATGAACAAGGGAAAATAGTTACGCAATGGTTTGGTGGAGGACAAGATTTAACACCTTATTATTTGTTTGATGAAGATGCTATTCATTTTCATACAGTTTGTAAAAATGCTTGTGACCAATACAATACAGAGTTTTATCCGATGTATAAAAAACGTTGTGACGAGTATTTTTGGAATACACACAGAAATGAAGCCCGTGGTATTGGAGGTTTGTTTTTTGATTATTTAAAAGAAACAGAAGAGTTTAGTCTTCAAAATAGATATGATTTTGTAACAGCAATAGGAAACAGCTTTCTAGAAAGTTATGTGCCTATCGTAGAAAAGCGTAAAAATTTAGAGTATTCAAAAGAGCAAAGAAACTGGCAAGAAGTAAGACGAGGACGTTATGTTGAGTTTAATTTAGTACATGATAAGGGTACTTTGTTTGGTTTAAAAACAAACGGTAGAATAGAATCTATTCTAATGAGTTTACCACCACATGTGCAATGGCATTATTGTCACGAGCCAGAAAAAGATAGTGAAGAGGAAAGGCTGTTAGCTGTTTTAAAAGAACCTAAAGAGTGGATATAAAAAAAAAACAGGGAGGTAATCTAAATTACGTCCCTGTTTTTTTTATAAATGTATATGATTTATTCTTCTTTTTGATAAATGGTGGTTATTTTATTACCTTCTGAATCAGGTGAAGATAAAATTGTTAATGTATTTTCGTTGATTGTATATTCTATTTCATAAGGATCATCACTTGATGAATTAGGGTCAGGTTTCATTTCTATCTTAGTGGCGCTTATAGAGTAAGTGCCATAGACGGGAGAAGAGGGAAACCCAACGTTACTTCCATCTTCATATTTTTCTGTTGTAGATATTCCATATTCACTATTATCATTAAATACTATTTTTCGAGTTCTAGTGATATTGTTATCAAAAGTTTCCGTATTAATCCAAATACCAACAATAGGATGTTCTTCAATAGAGGCTTGATCGTTACACGAGATGAAGGTGAATGTTATTAAAAAAATAAAAGGTAGTACTAGTTTTTTCATGTTCAATTTGTATTAAGAGCGCAAGTTAAATCAAACTTTGTTAACTAGGAACTTGCAAGATAGATTTTAACATTTTATTGAATATTATAAAATGAAAAGGAAGTACAGCATACCAATACAATCTACCTAAAAGTCCCTTGGGTCTGAAAACAGCTCGCTGGTACAATTTGTTTTTAACAACTTTAAACTCTAACCAAGCTTCGCCAGGCAACTTCATTTCGGCGTAAAGTAATAACCTGCCTTTATCCTTATTAGCATAGAGAACTCGCCAAAAATCCAAAGCATCTCCAGCTTGTAATTTTGTAGGGTGTGTTCTTCCTCTTCTTAAGCCAATACCTCCAATAAGTTTGTCTATAGATCCTCGTATTTTCCATAACATAGAGGAGCTATACCAACCCGTATCACCTCCTAAAGACCATATTTTATCAAGTGTTTGTTTTTCATCAACAATAATACCGTGTCTAATATCTTTATAACACCCAAAATGAGGAATGTTGATGTGATTAGAGAGTTTATCATCTAGAATACCACTGACCATAGAATCTTTCCAGCTAGAAATTAAAACATTTTGTTCTATGGTGTCAAAAGCTTTTTCTATAGCTTTTTTATAAGAAATAGGGTGAATATTTAATAATTTACCAATTTCATTGGGTTTTCCTATAATTTCAACTTTCATACTGTCTACTAACGAGGTGGCTAATCTATAAGAAGTAGAAGTAACGAAATACAGCCAGTATGATGATAGTTTAGGAGTCATTACAGGAACAGTAAAAATAGACCGTTTTAGCCCTCTAACTTTTGCAAAAATTAACAACATTTTTTTATAAGTTAGTATTTCGGGACCGTAAATATCATAGGATATATTGTACAATTCTTTTTTAGCAAGTGATTTATATAGAAATTGAATAACATCAGAAATACCAATAGGTTGTGTTTTGGTATTGAGCCATTTAGGAGTAATCATAATGGGTAGTTTTTCAACCAAATCTCTAATAATTTCAAAAGAAGCACTTCCGCTTCCAACAATAATTCCAGCCTTAACAGTTGTCAATGCATATTTTTTGGATTGCAGTGTTGTTTCAACTTGTTTTCTAGAATGTAAGTGTTTGGAGAGTTTTTTTTCATTGGTAATACCGCTTAAATAAATTACTTGTTCAATAGTTGTCTTTTCTACAAGTTTTTTAAAGTTAAAAGCACATTTTTGTTCTAGATCATCGAAATTAGAGTTGTTAGAAGACATAGAGTGTATGAGATAATAAGCAGCATCAATATCTTTATCTAACAAGAAATTGTCATTAATTTTTAAAAAGTCAATTTCAATAAATGAAATTTGGGGGTTGTTTTTATAAGTTTCAGGAATTCTCATAAGGTCTCTAACACAACAAGTTAATTTGTGATTTTGAGAAAGTAAAAGAGGAATCAACCTTTTAGCAATATAACCAGTAGTACCTGTAATTAGAATTTTCATTTTTCTTTTAAGATACATGAAAAATAATAAGTAGTTAGAAATTGTTTCAAAAGGCTTTTAATGTATAATAATTGCTTTTTAATAGAGAGTGGTAACTTCTTTTAATAGGTAGCTTTATAATATACCTTTCAATAGGAAATTCTAGGTGTTAAAGTGACTATATTTTTCTTAGATTTGCATTCAGTTTTAAACAAGTATATTGGTTCTTTTTAAAACAGTTTAACAACACAATTTATAAAAATGGCAAGATTTGAATTAAAACTTCCTAAAATGGGAGAAAGTGTGGCTGAAGCAACAATAACTTCTTGGTTAAAGGAAGTAGGAGATAAAATTGAAGCTGATGACTCTGTTGTTGAAATAGCGACAGATAAGGTGGATTCAGATGTTCCATGTGAAGTAGCAGGTACCTTGGTTCAAATTTTACACGAAAAAGATGCTGTTGTTAAAGTAGGAGAAACTTTGGCTATTATTGAAGTTGAGGGTGATGTTCCTAAAGGATCAGTAGAAATAGCTGAAGAAGAAGTACCAGAGGAGATAAAAGAAATAGAACAACAGATTCAAAAATCTGTAGAAGTTAAAACGGCAGTAAAGCCTGTTGAGCGTATTACAGATACAGAACGTTTTTATTCACCGTTGGTGAAAAACATAGCTGTTTCAGAGGGGATTTCTAAAGAAGAATTAGAAAAAATACCTGGAACAGGTTTAGATGGTAGAGTTACAAAATTAGATATTTTAGCATATTTAGAAACTCGAAAAGAGGTTGTAAAAGTAGCTAAGAAAAAAGAAGTTAAAAAAGAAAGTCCAGCAGTAGTAAAAACATCTTTATCTGTTAATGGAGATGATGAGGTTATTGAATTGAGTAGAATGGGGAAAATGATTTCAGATCATATGAATCATTCTGTACATAAAGCAGCTCATGTACAATCGTTTATAGAAGTAGATGTAACAAATTTGGTAACATGGAGAAATCAATTTAAAGATGCTTTTCTTTCAAGAGAAGGAGAAAAATTGACTTTCACACCTATTTTTATGATGGCTGTGGCAAAGGCAATTAAAAAGTACCCTTTGGTAAACCTTTCTTTTGATGGGGATAAAACAGTAGTTATTAAAAAAGATATCAATTTAGGGATGGCTGCTTCTTTAGGAGACGGAAACCTGATTGTTCCTGTAATCCGAAAAGCAGATGAATTGAGTCTTGTGGGAATGGCTAAAACGGTGAACGATTTGGCATTAAGAGCTCGAGAAAATCAATTGAAACCAGATGAGATACAAGGAGGAACCTATACCGTAACTAATGTAGGTGGTTTTGGTAGTTTATTTGGAACGCCTATTATTAACCAACCAGAATCTGCTATTTTGGCTTTAGGAGCTATTAGAAAAGTACCTGCTGTAATTGAAACACCAGATGGAGATATGATTGCGGTACGACAAAAAATGTTCATCTCTCATTCATATGATCATAGAGTTATTAATGGAGCTTTAGGAGGCTTGTTTATAAAGTTTATTAAAGACTACTTAGAGGAGTGGGATGTAAATAAAGAAATATAGTTGACAGAAGTAAATACATAAAAAAACCGAAGAAATTTTCTTCGGTTTTTTTGTGTCTATTTTAACACACCCTGTATTATTTTACCAGTTGTACCATTAGGAAACTCAACTTGTAATAAGTTTGCAATTGTGGGAGCTATATCTATAATAGGATAATATTGTTTAGAAACACCTTTATGAATACCATTTCCATAAAAAACTAAAGGTACATGTGTATCATAACTGTAACCACTACCGTGTGTTGTACCTGTTTTTTTATTACCACTACCAATAACAGAAGGCTTGGGGATGATAATCACATCTCCAGATAATTTTTGATTGTAACCCTGTTGTACCAAACTAAGCAATCCAGTTTTAAATTGGGTACTTTGTAATATGTGTGCAGTTGTTACTTTGTATACATTGTCAAAAAGAATCAATTCTTCAACAAGAAAATTTTCTACATCTTTACTTTTTAAGTTTAATTTTTTGAGCTCAGTCTTATTTAAGAAAATCTGGTAATTAGAAACCTTTTCAATAAGTTGTTCTGAATTGTATTTCTCTCTTACTAAGTTTTTAGTAAATTTTGTAAACTCTTTCATGTCAAAGTAACCTCCAGGGATATTTAAAGAGTTTAAATAATTGGGAGTTTGTGCAACAGCATGATCTGCCGTTAAAAAAAGAGTATAGTTCTTTTTACCAATTTCATTATCTAGGAAGTCTAATAAACGCTCTATTTCTTTGTCCATTCTAATATAAGTGTCTTCAATTTCTTTAGAGTCTACACCGTATTTATGACCAACATAATCAGTACTAGAGTAGCTGATTGCTAAAAAATCAGTTTGGTTTTTAGTAGCCCCTAATTTTTCACCTTTTAAAGCAGCAATTGCAAAATCAGTTATGATAGAATTTCCAAAAGGAACAGATTTTAGTAAACTATAATTGTTGTTCGTTTTTCTAAGCTCAGGTAAATTGTGAGGAAATACAGGTTTATTTTCGCCCTTAAAAGTACCTTCATATGAATTGTTATCAGAAATACTTTCTGTATAAGTTTCAATAGGGTAATAGGTGTTCCAAGGTTGGCTTAAATAGGAATTAGCTTTTCCATTTTTATTAAAATTTCTTACCCATTTAGGAAGCGTATCCATATAAAAAGTACTTGTGATAAATTTCCCTTCATTACCTCCTTCAAACCAATAAGCAGCATTTGCGGTATGACCCCCTGGTAAAATAGCAGAACGATCTTTAAGAGCAATACTAATTGTTTTTCCTTTAAGATTTTGTGCCAATCGTAATTGGTCTGTTATCGTAGTTGTTTGAAGTCTATAAGGAGATTTTTGTCCATTTTTAGAACTAGACCCTACGGTATTAAAAGAAGGGTCGCTAACGCAATAAATACTTTCTTTTAAATATTTATCATACCAGCCATTCCCTATAATTCCATGATTTTCAGGGCTAGTACCCGTGTAAATAGAAGCATGCCCTACAGCAGTGTATGTAGGAATATAGTTATAGTGAACGTTTTCTAAGTTATGTCCGTTTTTTAGAAGCTTTTTAAACCCATTGGAACCATATTTTTCAGAAAACCGAATCAAGTAATCGTAGCGCATTTGATCTATAACTACACCTACAACAAGTTGAGGTTTTTTATCTTTATTTTGTGAGTTTAAGTAATATATAAAACCTATAAATAAGCTAAGTAGAAGGATTGTTTTTTTCATAAGGATAACTCTATTTTAGAGTCAAACATACTGAAATCAGTTGAATAAAATTGAAAAGAGTATTTTAAATAAAAGACAATTAAAATTGTTTCAGATTATTTAATACTTTAGCGGTTAAACTAATAAAATATACATGAATTATATAGAACATGTTGGAAAGTATTTTATGATGCTCTCACAAGTATTTAAAAAACCTCAAAAAGGAAAAGTTTTTGTGGAAGCTTTGTTTAGAGAAGTAGAAGATTTAGGACTGAAATCTTTAGGGATTGTTTCTTTTATCGCATTTTTTGTAGGTGGGGTTGTTGCCATTCAAACAGCATTAAATGTAGACAGTCCATTGATTCCTAAATACCTGATAGGATTTGCTACTAAGCGATCTATGATATTAGAGTTTGCACCCACATTTGCTTCTATTATTTTAGCAGGAAAAGTAGGTTCTTTTATAACCTCTAGTATTGGTACAATGAGAGTAACGGAACAAATAGATGCTTTAGAAGTTATGGGAATCAATTCACTTAGTTACTTAGTTTTGCCCAAAGTTATAGCAGCAGTATTCTTTTATCCATTGATCGTAATTGTTGCCATGTTTTTAGGCATTTTTGGAGGTTGGGTTGCAGGAGTGTTAACAGGTTTGTTCCATTCAGTAGATTATATAGGAGGAGTTCAATTAGATTTTAATCCATTTTTAATACAATACGCATTGATAAAATCACTTGTTTTTGCATTTGTTATAGCTACAGTGCCTTCTTATCATGGTTACTATGTAAAAGGAGGAGCCTTAGAAGTAGGAAGAGCTAGTACACAAGCTGTAGTTTGGACAAGTGTGATTATTATATTATTGAATTATTTTTTAACACAAACACTTTTAGGGTAGATGATTGAAGTAAAAGGATTAGAAAAAAGTTTTGGAGAAGCAAAAGTTTTAAAAGGGATTGATGCTACTTTTGAAAGAGGAAAAACAAGTTTGATAATTGGGCAAAGTGGTTCAGGTAAAACAGTTTTTCTAAAAAGCTTATTAGGCTTGCATATACCAAATGGAGGAGTAATAGCTTTTGATGGAAAAATTAGCAAAGATTTTGATGAAAGAGAAAAAAGGCAATTGCGACAAGATATTGGAATGGTTTTTCAAGGAAGTGCATTGTTTGACTCATTAACGGTAGAAGAAAATGTAATGTTTCCTTTAAAAATGTTTACAAAACAAAGTAAAGAGGAAATGTTAGATAGGGTAAATGTTGTTTTGAAACGTGTGAACCTAAAAAACGCAAATGAAAAGTTTCCTGCAGAACTTTCAGGAGGAATGCAAAAGCGTGTGGCCATTGCAAGAGCAATCGTAATGAATCCAAAGTATTTATTTTGTGACGAACCCAATTCGGGATTAGATCCTAAGACAGCCATTGTAATAGATAATTTAATTCAAGAAATTACAGAAGAGTTTCAAATAACAACTGTTATAAATACCCATGATATGAATTCTGTAATGGAGATTGGAGAAAAAATTATTTTTTTAAAAAATGGTTTAAAAGCATGGGAAGGAAGCAGTAAAGAGATCTTTAAAACTGATAATGAATCTGTTGTGGATTTTGTTTACAGTTCTAATTTATTTAAGAAGGTAAGAGAAGCTTATTTAAATGAAATAAATTGAAAAAAAATTTGTTTTGATTGGAATAAGGTTCTATATTTGCACCCGCTAAAACAAAGGAATAATGACCTGGTAGCTCAGTTGGTAGAGCATCTCCCTTTTAAGGAGAGGGTCCTGGGTTCGAGCCCCAGCCCGGTCACTAAGTTTACGAAAGTAGATTTTCCTTTTTATTGAAATATTGGTGAGATACTCAAGTGGCCAACGAGGGCAGACTGTAAATCTGCTGCGCAAGCTTCGTAGGTTCGAATCCTACTCTCACCACAATATTTCTTTGTTTTAGTACCGACCTGGTAGCTCAGTTGGTAGAGCATCTCCCTTTTAAGGAGAGGGTCCTGGGTTCGAGCCCCAGCCCGGTCACAAAAACCCACATTTCTAATGTGGGTTTTTTTTTGTCTACTATTTTCAGAAAAAATCTAGTTGAAAATATTTTATAGGAGTGTCTGCCCGTTGGGAGATAAAACTAAAATCAAAGTTAGTTTGCTATATTCGTAGCAATAAATTAATAAAGCAATATGAAAAAAAATACTATTTCTATTTTATTAACCTTAATGTCTTTTGTTTTTTGGGGGCAAAATGTACAACAACGTTTAGATTCAGGAGAAACACCTTATGATATTTATGCCACAAACATTTCTTTAGACTCGTTGTATGGAAAACAATACCAAGGAGGTATTATAGCATATTTAGATGTGAATGAAGGTTCTGGTTTAATTGTCAGTCCAAGAGATTTGTATAAAGTAACTACTTATGTAAGGACTTTTAATGAAGAAACACAAGAATACAATCCGCCTACAGGTTCTTCTTATGTTATTATGGGAGATGGTGCAGGTGTACCACAAGAAGAAGCAAATGCTTTAAAAGCATATGAAGCTACAGTTCCTTGGACTGTTAACGGAAATGAATCTTTATTAAACGCTTCAGGGAGTGTTGTAGGTACAGGAAATGAAAATACAACAGCTATTCTAGAGGGGTTAGGAACAAAGGGCGATTTTGCAGCAAATTGGTGTAGAGAGTTAAAGTTAGGAGGATATACAGATTGGAGTTTGCCTAGTGTAGATGAGTTTTCTAAAGTTTATAAAAACTGGATGGAAAAAAGTAGCGGAGGCAATTATTCGTTAACCATGTATTGGACTTCTACAGAAGTTTCATCAACAGAGGCAGAGGCTTCTAGAGAACTGTATGGAGATAATGGTTCAGCTACTGAGTATGTAGCAAAAGTTCCAAAAACAAATGAATATGCAGTAGTAGCAGTTCGCTCGTTTGGTTTTAGCCCAACAATTCAAGAGCAATTAAATGGAGGGATAACGCCTTTTCAAATATATTTAAAGAATCCAAACAGATTGGCACTTTTATATGGTAAAAAATACCAAGGAGGATTGATTGCATACTTGAATACAACTGATGGAAGTGGAATGGTAATAGCTTCTTCAGATCAAAAACCTGCATATTGGGGGTGTGGAAGACCTCCTCAGCAATACAATAAGTATGGAGCAACAGGTACAGCTATAGGTACAGGAGCTACAAATACAAGACAAATAGCACGAATTTGTGGAGGAGGAGCGCAGTATGTTTGTTATTATGATATGGGAATTAAAGAGTATGGTTATGACGATTGGTTTTTACCATCTATTGATGAATTACGAGCAATTTATTTAAATGTGTTTAGAAGAGGATTGGGAGATTTTGCTAGTGGAACAACTTATTGGAGTTCAACAAATGTTCTTTGTGGTGATCCAAAATATTATAGAAATCCACCAGTAATACCCGTTCCAGGGATTACGTTTGATAATTTGGGAGGTAGGATTGATGCGCCTAGAAGTACAAATCAAGGAGTGCGTCCGGCAAGGTATTTTTCAAAAGCTAGTGTAGCAGAGGTATCTACAGAATTGGAGGTAACAAACTTGAATGCCCACGGAGCTGATTGTATGGGAATGTTAGTTAATAATGGAGGAGCCTTAACAAAAGAAACAGGAATTTGCTATGGTTTAAGTCCAAACCCTACAGTAGATGATGGAGTTATAGTAGCTAATGTAACGATGGATTCTTTAGATAGACGATTTACAGCTGTAGTAAAAGGATTAAAGCCAGGAACCAAATATTATGCAAGAGCGTTTGCTAAAAACACAATAGGACTGTCTTATGGGAATCTAATTACTTTTACAACAGAGGCAGTACTCCCAGAGGTTAAAATTTTAGAGGTGATGTATTTAGGAAAATTTAGTTTAGTTGCAGATGCAGAGATAGTATCAAATGGAGGAGGTACAGTTTCAGACAAAGGTTTTGTTATTGGAACAGAAGATTACCCAGAAATAGGAAAAGGAACTCAATTAAATGAAGGAGTAGCTGTAGGAGATAGTAAATATAGAGGGGTATTTTCAGGTCTAACAGCAGATAAAGAATACAACCTGAGGGCTTATGTAGAAAATGAGGAAGGAATATCTTATAGTGAGCCTTGGGGGGTAACAGTATCTCATGAAAAAGGAAAAGTAAAAATCACTAAATTAAAAGCTATAGGAGCAGGTGTTGTTACTGTAGAAGGAGAGTTGGTAGATAATGGGCAAGATAAAGCAACTACGGTGTCTTTGTCTTACGGAACAACGATAAAATTAGGAGCTAAGCAATCAGTTAGTTTGGGAGAAGATAGTAGCTTTACGGTAACAATAGAAGGTTTGTCACCAAGCCAGAAATATTATATACAGGCGGTTGCAACAAATAAAGCAGGTACTTTTAATACTCAAATGTATGATGTTACTACACAGAGTGCTCCAGTTATAGAATCAGTTGTTAAAATGGGGGTTATTACACGTCAATCAGCAAAAATTGGGGTGACTATAGAATCTAAAGGAGGGAGTTCTATTACAGAGAAAGGGATTTGTTATGGTACAACAGAAAATCCAACAGTAAGTGATGCTGTACTAACAGCTTCAGCTACTTTGGAAACAACAATTCTGTCGCTAAAAGACTTAGAAGCAAATACGGAATATTATATAGTTCCTTATGCTAAAAATGGAGATGTAGTCACATATGGAAAGCAAATTTCGTTTACGACTTCTAAATTTGTTATAGGAGAAGAGTATTTAGGTGGAGTTGTCTATTTCTTAGAGAGTAATGGAAAACATGGAATTATTGTAGCAAAAGAAGATTTAAGTACATTGGCAAATTGGGGGTGTGTATCTACGTTTGTTTCAGGAGCAAGATTTGCTTTGTTTGGAGGAAAAGCTAATACAACAGCAATTCTTCAAGCAGGTTGTACTTCTTCTGATTCAGCAGCAGGTTTAGCAGCAGTTTATTCTGCTGTTCCTGATAGAAGTGATAAAGGGGAGTGGTTTTTACCAAGTATCGGGGAGTTAAAGTATTTATTTAATCAAAGGCAAATGGCTAGTCAGTTAAAGTTAGATACGGATTCTAATACAGGAGTTTATTGGAGTTCAACTCAGTATAGTGATAAAGAAGGGGAACAAGTTAATAAAGCATATGCTTATGTGCTGCATATGGGAGTTGGAGAGAAGTTTAAAATACACAAGGGGTCCTCTAATAAGGTTAGACCTGTAAGATATTTTTAAAAGAATTTAATCCATTATAAAAGAGGTAGGTAGAAGGTAGCAATTTTTGGTTGCTACCTTTTTTGTTTTTATTGAGTTTGGTCTAGTTATTTGATGTAAGATTGGAGTATAAAAAAAGCTCCATAAAATATGGAGCTTTTTGAGCGAAAGACCGGGTTCGAACCGGCGACATTCAGCTTGGAAGGCTGACGCTCTACCAACTGAGCTACTTTCGCATGGTATTGCTATGCAAAGATAATAGATATCTTTGTTTTTACAAGGTAAAATGCTGTTTTTTTACAACTTTTTTTTAACTAATTGTTAGTGAGAATGGTAGCTTTCATGGTGTTTCAATTTTATTGATTTATAAGAGAATAAAAGAGTAGGGAAGGTTTTAAGAGTTTATATTTTTTTTTGTAGAAACAAAAAGACCATCTCTAGGATGGTCTTTTATATATGATATTTTGAAGTAAAATTAGTTTACAGCTACCAATTCAACATCAAAAATTAAAGTAGCATTAGGAGGAATAACTCCACCAGCACCGTTAGCACCATAAGCTAAGTCAGAAGGAATAACCAAACGAGCCTTGTCTCCAACATTTAATAATTGAATACCTTCGTCCCATCCTCTAATAACTTGTCCAACACCGATAGTAAAATCAATAGGTTGTTTTCTTTTATAAGAAGAATCGAATACAGTACCGTCTAATAATTGGCCTTTATAATGAACAGATACACCAGCTCCTTTTGTAGCTTTTTCTCCGTTACCAGCTTCTAATATTTTATAACGTAATCCGCTTGGAGTTTCGTCGTATCCAGCAGCAACTTCATCTAATTGAGCTTTTTGAGCAGCTTTAGCTTCAGCAATACGTTGCTCTCTAGCTCCTTCAAAAGTTCTAAAAGCTTCAATAGCATTGAATGCTTCAGCAGCTGCACCTACACGTACAATTTCCAAACTATCAATTGTATCGTCTTGAGCAATAGCATCAACGATATCTTGTCCTTCAACAACATTTCCAAATACAGTATGCTTATTATCTAACCAAGGAGTTTCTACGTGTGTAATAAAGAATTGACTTCCGTTAGAAGCAGGTCCAGAGTTTGCCATAGACAATACACCAGGTTTGTCATGTTTTAATTCTGGGTGAAATTCATCTTCAAAGCTGTATCCAGGGCTTCCAGTTCCAGTTCCAAGAGGACATCCTCCTTGAATCATAAAGTCAGCAATAACTCTGTGGAATTTTAAACCATCGTAATAAGGTGTTCCTTGAGGTTTAGCATCGTTTTCCATAGTTCCTTCTGCCAAAGCAACAAAGTTACCTACAGTTCCAGGAGTTTTTTCAAATGTTAAATTAACCAATATTTCACCTTTAGAGGTGTTGAATTTAGCGTATAATCCTTCGTTCATTTTTTCTGTTTTTTAAGAGTGGCAAAGATAGGTATATTCTGTTGATGAACAAAAACTTTAAAATAGCCATTTTGATTTTTCTATCAGGGTTTTTAACAGCGAGTTTATGGTAAAGAATGGTATCTTTGAAAGCAAAATAGAAATTATGAACTATATTTTATTTGACGGTTCTGTTAGGGATGCTTTATTGCCTTTTACTTATACACGACCTGTGGCAGAAATACGAGTTGGTATTTTAACGATAAAGGAGAAGTGGGAGAAATATTTAGGAACTACGGTTACAATGTTGACTGAGGAGTATTTAGAAGAAAAGTATCCGATGGTTGAATTGGATGAAAATGTTTTTATAGATGCTTCTGTTTTGCCAACTACTAAGTTGGTAGAATCTATAGAATTTTTGTCTGAAAATGAGTTGTTGATGTCAGGAGAGGATGTTGTAGCTTTTTATGCAAAAGACTCTCAAGAAGAGGTTGATTTTGATTCTTATGAGGTAATTTCTTTTGAGGATGAGCTGTATAGAATTGAAAATGTATATGATATCTTTTTAAAAAATGAATGGGCTATAAAAGAAGATTTTAGGCTGTTGACAGAAGACAGGGTATCATCAGAAATAAGTAAAACAAACAATGTAATAGCACCAGAAAACATATTTATAGAAGAAGGTGCTGTGGTAGAGTTTGCTACATTAAATGCAAGTGCTGGTCCTATTTATATAGCTAAAGATGCTTTGATTATGGAAGGTGTTTTGATTAGAGGTCCTTTTTCACTTGGAGAAAAGGCAGTAGTGAAAATGGGAGCTCGTATTTACGGAGGTACAACTGTAGGTCCTAAATGTACTGTAGCAGGAGAAGTTAAAAATTCGGTGCTTTTCGGAAATTCGAATAAAGGGCACGATGGTTATTTGGGGAATTCAGTAATAGGAGAGTGGTGTAATTTTGGAGCAGATACAAATTGTTCAAATATGAAGAATACACATAGTAGTGTTCAATTATGGAATTATGAAGAAAGCTCTTTAAAAGATACAGCACTCCAATATTGTGGTCTTTTTATGGGAGATCATTCTAAAACAGGAATCAATACGATGTTTAATACAGGAACAGTTGTAGGTATAAGTGCCAATGTTTTTGGAGGAGGTTTTCCTCAAAAGTTTATTCCTTCTTTTAGTTGGGGGATTGAAAAGCCTCAAACGTATGCAATAAAGAAAGCTATTGAAACAGCAAAAAGAATGTACGCTTCAAAAAAGGAAGAGTTTTCACTAGTGGATGAGAAAGTATTAGAAACAGTTTTTGAACAAACAGCTATAAATAGAAGTTAGAATCTTTTCAGGTGCTATTCAAAACAAAAAATCCACTAAAATTAATTAGTGGATTTTTTATGAATATGTGTTTTGTTTTATGACTTCGCTAAAACTTCACCTTTAATTCTAACAACTTTTTTCTCTTCAGAAGCATTAGATGTAATAGTTACTGTTTTAGAAAAACGCCCTAATCTGTTGGTTGCGTATTTTACTTTAATTTCACCTTTTTCACCAGGCATAACAGGTTCTTCAGGTTTTGTAGGTACTGTACAACCACAACTTCCTTTTACATTAGAAATAATAAGAGGGCTGTTTCCTACATTTGTAAATACAAATACACGATTACCATCAGCGTTTTGTTCTATTTTTCCATAGTCAATAATTTCTTCTTCAAATTTAAAAACAGGTTTGTTATTGTCAAAATCTTCGGTAGAATTAGCTACTTGAGCATTTGTTGTAATGGCAGCAAAAAATAAAGTAATTGCGGTAATAAATGTTTTCATAAATTTTAATTTTTAAAGCGTAAAAGTAATAATAATGTTTGAACAATAAAATATGAAAATGTTGCTTTTTAGTTAAAGTAGATAATTGTATTTTTGCAATCGCATATTTTTAAACTAGAACCATAGTGTAAGGTTCGGTTTTTTAAAGCTAAAAACAAAAATTCACAATCGTAAATAAGACTAATGATTCCAAATAAATACAATCCAGAAAACGTAGAAGACAAATGGTATAGCTATTGGATGGAGAATGGATATTTTCATTCAACACCAAATGAAAAAGAAGCATATACAATCGTCATTCCACCACCAAATGTAACTGGAGTATTGCATATGGGGCATATGTTGAATAATACTATCCAAGATGTGTTAATTCGTAGAGCACGTTTAAAGGGATACAATGCTTGTTGGGTTCCAGGAACAGATCATGCTTCTATAGCAACAGAAGCTAAAGTAGTTGCAAAGTTAAAAGAAGAAGGAATTCGTAAGGAAGATTTAACACGTGATGAGTTTTTAAAACATGCTTGGGAATGGACAGATAAGCACGGAGGTATTATTTTAGAGCAGTTAAAAAAACTAGGAGCTTCTTGTGATTGGGAGCGTACTGCCTTTACAATGGATGATAACCTAAGTGAAGCTGTAACAAAGGTTTTTGTTGATTTGTATAGTAAAGGATTGATTTACCGTGGATACCGTATGGTGAATTGGGATCCAGAGGCAAAAACAACATTGTCTGATGAAGAGGTAGAATTTGTAGAAAAACAAGGAAATTTATACTATATCAATTATCAGATAGAAGGATCTGAAGATAAAATTACAGTAGCAACAACACGTCCAGAAACTTTGTTAGGAGATACTGCAATTTGTATAAACCCTAATGATGAACGTTTTGCTCATTTAAAAGGGAAAAATGTAATTGTACCAATAGCAAATAGAGTAATTCCTGTTATTGAAGATGAATATGTGGATGTAGAGTTTGGAACAGGGTGTTTAAAAATTACGCCAGCACACGATCAGAATGATAAGGCTATAGGAGAAAAACACAGTTTAGAAGTTATAGATATTTTAAATGATGATGGAAGCTTAAACTCTTTAGGGCTGCATTATGAAGGAAAAGATCGTTTTGTAGTTCGTAAAGAAATTACAAAAGAATTAGAAGAAATAGGTGCTTTGGTAAAAACAGAGCAACACATGCATAAGGTGGGGGTTTCTGAAAGAACAAAAGCTGTTATAGAACCTAAAATATCAGTACAGTGGTTCTTAAAAATGGAAGAAATTGTAAAACCTGCTTTGGATGCTGTATTAAAAGACGAGGAAATTAAATTATACCCAAAGCATTATAATAACACGTATAGACATTGGTTAGAGAATATTCGTGATTGGAATATTTCACGTCAATTATGGTGGGGACACCAAATTCCAGCATATTTCTATGGAGAAGGTTTGGAAGAATATGTAATTGCAGAAACAAAAGAGGAAGCTTTAGAAAAAGCAAAAGAGGTTACAGGAAATAGTAATTTAACTGTAAACGATCTTAAGCAAGATCCAGATGCTTTGGATACTTGGTTTTCGTCTTGGTTGTGGCCAATATCATTATTTGACGGAATTAAAAATCCAGATAATGAAGAGTTTAATTATTACTATCCAACAAATGATTTGGTAACAGGACCAGATATTATTTTCTTTTGGGTAGCACGTATGATTTTTGCAGGATATGAGTTTGCAGATGCAAAACCGTTTAGCAATGTTTATTTTACAGGTTTGGTTAGAGATAAGCAACGTAGAAAAATGTCAAAATCATTAGGAAACTCTCCAGATCCAATTGAATTGATGAAAAAGTATGGAGCCGATGGGGTTCGTACAGGTTTGTTGTTAAGTGCAGCTGCGGGGAACGATTTGTTATTTGATGAAGAATTATGTGCACAAGGACGTAATTTTTCAAGTAAAATATGGAATGCATTCCGACTGATAAAAGGATGGGAGGTTTCAGAATCTATTGAGCAACCAGAATCATCCAAAGTAGCAATAGCTTGGTATAAAGCAAAGTTTCAAAAAGCATTGGCTGAGATAGAAGCTTCGTTTGAGCAGTATAGAATTAGTGAGGCATTAATGACGATTTACAAGTTAATTTATGATGATTTTTCTTCATGGTTCTTGGAAATGATTAAGCCAGGATATCAACAACCTATCGATGCGGTAACTTATAAGGCTGCAATTGCATGTTTGGAAGATAATCTTAAGTTGTTACATCCGTTTATGCCATTTTTAACAGAAGAAATTTGGCAAACTATTGAAGAAAGAACACCAGAGCAAGCTTTAATTATTTCAGAATATCCAGAATTGGTTTCTTTTGATGAAAAGATTATTGCTGATTTTGAGTTTGCATCTGAAGTGATTTCTGGAGTAAGAAAAATTAGAAAGGATAAAAATATAGCTTTCAAAGATGCAATAGAACTATCGGTTTTAGATAGTGAAAAAAGAAGTTCAATTTTTAACTGTGTAATTGAAAAATTAGGAAATACTTCAGAAATACAAAAAGTGTCAGAAGCAGTAGAGGGAGCTTTGAGTTTTAGAATAAAATCTAATGAATACTTTATTCCTGTAGCAGGAGCTATTGATGTAGAAGCAGAAAAAGCAAAGTTAGAAGAAGAGTTAAAGTATACGGAAGGTTTCTTAAAATCGGTACAAAAAAAATTGAGCAATGAGCGTTTTGTAAACAATGCACCAGAGCAGGTAATTACAAATGAACGTAAAAAAGAAGCAGATGCTTTGGCTAAAATAGAAACATTGAAAACAAGTTTGGCTGTATTGTAATACAGTTTTAAAAGTTGTTTTTAATTGATAATATAGAAGAAGACCTAACAGTTTTTAAAATTGTTAGGTCTGTTTCATTAAATAGATAAAAGAAGTATGAGTACATTCGAAACCTTTTCAGAAGCGATACAAACGAGTATTGCTGCAGATGATTTTGTAAAGATCACTTTAAGTAAACCTATTCGAAAAAATGATGGTTTGCGTAATATTTATGTGCGTTTAGTATTGGTGAAAGATGAATTAAAAATGTCTTTTACATACCATTATAAAACAAATGACCAGGTAAAAAATTACTCAATAGAAGAGGGGATAGAACTTTTAAAGGAGTTTTTAACTACCACGTTTAGAGCAGCAGTTGTTTTTACATTGCGTGAAGATGTTCAGGTATTTGTGTCTAAAAAGAAAGCAATTTCATACAAAAACACACATCCAAGTTTTACAAATAAGCCACCGATTACTCATGATCAGCCCAAACAAAAAAGAGCAGAATTGGGAAGATACTTACATTATTTAGGGGTAACAGATAAAGAAAACAATGTGATTCCTAAAATGGCAGATAAGTTCCGTCAGATTAACAAGTATTTGGAAATTATGGAAAGCTTGATAGCGAATGCTAAGCTTCCAAAGCAAATAAAAATTGTTGATATGGGGTCAGGAAAAGGATATTTAACCTTTGCTTTATACGATTATTTAGTGGTTCAAAGAAAGATGGATGTAACTGTTACAGGGATAGAGTTGCGTAAAGAATTGGTGACTTATTGTAATGATGTAGCAGATAAGTGTGGTTTTGAAAATTTGAATTTTGAATGCAAGCCTATTGAAGAATATGAGAATAAAAAGATAGATATTTTAATAGCTTTACATGCTTGTGATACAGCAACGGATGATGCTATTACAAAAGGGATTGTCGCTAAGGCAGGTTTGATTGTTTGTGCACCTTGTTGTCATAAGCAAATACGTCAACAAGTAAAGGGGAAAGAGCAAAAGGATCCGATTTTAAAATATGGAATTTTTAAGGAGCGTCAGTTTGAAATGGTAACCGATACTATTAGAGCTTTGATCTTAGAAAAGAAAAATTATCAAACTAAGATTTTTGAATTTGTTTCTAATGAACATACACGTAAGAATGTATTGTTGGTGGCTACAAAAACTTCAAAAGAGAATGATTTTAAAGTTTTAGATTCAAAAATTAGCGAACTGAAAAATGCCTACGGAATTGAGGAACATTATTTAGAAACTACTGTAAAGTTTTAGAGACATTTTATATATTTAGGTATAAATATTAAATATGAAAAAGCACAATTTCAATATCGTATTGGTAAACCCTCAGATACCAAATAACACAGGGAATGTTGGGCGTTTGTGTGTGGGAAGTTTGAGTAAGTTACACTTGGTAAAACCTTTAGGGTTTCAGATAACAGATTCTAGAGTTAAGAGGGCTGGTTTGGATTATTGGGGTAGTTTAGATTTGAATTATCATGACAATTTTGAAGATTTAATAAATTCAATACCTGATATATCTAGAGTATTCTTTTTCACAACACGAGCAGAAAAAGCGTACTATGATGTTGAGTACCAAGAAGGGGATTGGTTAATTTTTGGAAGAGAGTCTGATGGTCTTCCTCAAGAAATAGTTGATAGGTATTTAGAACAATGTATTAAAATACCTTTTCCAGGAACAGTACGTAGTTTTAATTTAGGGAATGCAGTAGCTATGGCATTGGGTGAAGGATTACGCCAGTTGAGATAGTTTAATAAATACTTTCTTTAGTGCTTTGTTGGTCAAGAGAAATTTTATCATACAAAAAGTTCATAAGTTTTATTTTTACAGAAGCTATAGAATATGAGGCTTTTGAGTTTATTGCATAAAAAAACTCAATCATTATATGATTGAGTTTTTTAGTTTTTGATTTAAGTCTTTTTAAATATCGTCAAAATCTACATTCGTAAAGTCTTTTGAGTCTTCGCTATTACTAGTAGCAAATTCTTTTTTAAAGTCTTTTTGATGGCGATCGCTAATTACCTCACTACCTTTTTCATTTAAAATAAACTCTGTAGCAGCATTTAACATTTCTTGGAATTCTGTAAAGTCTTCTTTGTAAATGTATATTTTATGCTTTTGGTAATGGAAAGATCCATCATCGTGTGTAAATTTTTTACTTTCAGTAACCGTTAAGTAGTAATCTCCTGCTTTGGTTGCTCTTACATCAAAAAAATAGGTTCTTCTTCCTGCTCTTAATATTTGTGAAAATATTTCTTCTTGTTCCACTTGATCTTTCATAATAATCTTTACTATAATTAATTTTTTACTGAATGTTTCACAAAACTAAAAAAATATTTTACTTAGAAAGGAGAATATCAATTTTCTTTTTCTAAAACTTGTTGTTTGTGTAGCTTTTTATAATATCCGTCAGTATTCACAAGTTCTTTGTGGGTTCCTTGTTGGATAATTTCACCCTTGTCAATAACAATAATTTTATCAGCATTTTTAGCAGAAGAAATTCTGTGACTAACAATACAGTGTTGTTTTTCCTTCTGATACATCTTTTAAATTATTCAAAATTAATTCTTCTGTTTCTGTATCAACAGCAGAAAAACAATCGTCAAAAATATAGATTTCAGGTTTTTTAATAATGGCTCTGGCAATAGAAAGTCTTTGCTTTTGCCCTCCTGAAATAGTAATTCCTCTTTCTCCTAAAACGGTTTGATATTGTTTTTTAAAAGTGAGAATATTGTCATGAATTACTGCATTTTTAGAGGCTTCGATAATTTGATTATGTGTGGCATTATTATCACCAAATTTAATGTTGTTTTCTATTGTGTCAGAAAATAAGAAAGGGTCTTGAGGAACAAAGCCTGTTTTTTCTCTGAGGGTTGTTAAGTTCAATTGAGTGATATCAATGTTGTCAATAAAAACATTCCCAGAAGTGGTGTCGTATAATCTAGCAATTAAATTTAAAATACTTGATTTACCACTACCTGTTTTTCCCAGTATTGCAACAGTTTCACCTGATTTTATATCAAAGCTAATGTTGTTAAGAGCTGTAATATTGGTATCGTCATAAGTAAGGTTTACATTTTTAAATGTAATATTTCCATGGATTGTTTTAGGAGTTATGTCTCCCGTAATAATTTCAGGAGTTTGTTGTAAAAATTCATTGATTCTTTTTTGAGAAGCTTCAGCTTGTTGTACGGTTGAGGTTACCCAACCAACAATTGCTACAGGCCAAGTTAACATGTTTACATACATGATAAATTCAGCAATAGTTCCAATAGAAATAACTCCGTTTATATATTGCATTCCCCCAATGTATAGTACTATAAGGTTACTAATTCCGATTAATAAAATCATTAAAGGGAAAAATAAGGCTTGTGCTTTATATAGGTGAATGTTTTTCTCTTTACTGGCTTCAGAGAGTTTGGTAAATTCAGTAATAGTTTGGGGCTCTATGGCATATGATTTTACTACATTGATACCAGAAAAAATTTCTTGTCCAAAAGTTGTTAGTTTTGATAAGTACTCTTGTACAATGGTACTTCGTTTGTTAATTATTTTACTTAAAATAAAAATAGAAACAGATAAAACAGGAAAAGGTATTAAGGTATAAAGCGTGAGTGTAGTATCTATTTTTACCATTTTAAAAATAGCCACAGTAAATAATACAAGCATATTTATGGTATACATAATGGCAGGACCAAAATACATTCTTACTTTACTAACATCTTCACTAATTCTATTCATTAAATCTCCCGTTCTATTCTTTTTATAGAAGTTGATCGAAAGTTTTTCGTATTGTTCAAAGATTTCATTTTTTAGATCAAATTCAATTAATCTAGAGGTTACAATGATTGTTTGACGCATTAAAAAAGTAAAAAAACCAGATAAAATAGCAAAAGCAATAATGATAAGTATATTGTTTAAAAGCTCGCCTTTAACCTCTCCAATATTTTCAATAATTCCATTTCTATAATTGTCAGCAATGTTAATGGAGTTTTTAACTACTTCAGGAACTTTAACAGCCATATACTTTGATAGGATAGAGATAATAGTTCCTGCAATTAAGCGGTATCGGTATTTGTATAAGTATTTATTTAAATGCTTTAAAGACTTCATTTATAGAATGGGTAATTCTGTTTAATTTTAAAGTTACGAAGATACGTGTTTAAATGAAAACAGGAGCTTTAATGATATAGGTTTTCCTTCTAAAAAAAGAAGTGAAATATAAGAACCACAATAAAAATAAGTAGTATTTTTGCCGCATCTAACAATACTAAAATTCGTTCTTTAAAAATGATTAATAGAAGACATATTCGTGTAAAGGTTATGCAATCTGTATACGCTTTAACAACTGCTAATAGTGACAATCTGGTTAAGGAAGAAAAGTTTTTACTTGGGAGTATAGAAAAAATGTATGATTTATACTTTTTGATGTTAGATACTTTGCCGCACATAAAGAAAATTGCTGAAGCAAAAATGGATCTTGCTAAAGGGAAATATTTTGCTACTGAAGAAGAATTAAATCCGAACACTAAATTTGTAGACAATGCTGTTTTTTCAATCTTAGAAGACAGTATTTCTTATCAAAACTACAAAGAGGAGAGTGAGTTAAATAACTGGGATATTGAAGATAAATATTTAGAAGTTATTTTAGAAAACCTTCAAAAGAGCAAACTGTACAATGAGTACATGAGTGAAAAGGAGAGTTCTTTTAAAAAGGATGTAAAATTTATGATAAAGTTTTATTCAGAATTTATAGCGCCAAATGAAAAATTAGCTGAATATTTTGAAGATATTAATATCAGTTGGGTTGATGATATTCCTTATGTAAACACATGGATTGTAAAAACATTACAAAATCTAAAGAAAGATAGAGCTTTTGTATTAGGAGGCTTGTATAAAGATGATGGAGATAAAAGATTTGTATTAGATCTGTTTAGAAAGGTTATTCTAAATCACCATAAATATGAGGAAGAAATAACAGACAAAACTCCAAATTGGGAAACAGATAGAATTGCTGAAATGGATATGATTTTGATTAAAATGGGAATTTGTGAGTTCTTGAATTTTTCTTCTATTCCAACAAAGGCTACAATTAACGAATATATTGAGATAGCAAAAGATTACTCAACAGAAAAGAGTAGTTTCTTTATCAATGGAGTTTTAGATAAAATTTGTAAAGATTATGAAAAAAGTAACCGCTTGAATAAAATAGGGAGGGGAACTTTATAAAAATAAGAAGTAATGATTCGAAAGATATTTTTAGTTTTTTTTGTAGCTGTTTTTACACTTTTTTCTTGTAAAGAAAGCTCGGTGTCAAAAGTAAAAGAGGAGAATGTGGTAGCTGCTCAAAAGAGAGATGTTGAAAGTAAAAACTTACCAGTAATTGAGTTTGATAAAACAGAATTTGATTTTGGGAGTATTGAAGAAGGAAGAATTGTAGAAACAACCTTTATTGTAAAAAATGTAGGTGTTTTAGATTTAGTGATAACAGATGCAAAAACAACCTGTGGATGTACTGTTCCTGTTTTGCCAAAAGAACCTATAAAAAAAGGAGAAACAGCAGAAATTAAAGTGAAATTTAATTCGAGAGGAAAAAGAAACAAACAATCTAAAACAATTACTTTAATTACAAATACGATTAAAGGAAATGAGTTTTTAAAAATCAAAGGATTTGTAAATCCAAAATCAGAATAATAATTTAATAAAATAAGAAGAAAATGTACAATATGTTACAGTTACAAGCAGCAGGATTTGATATTAAAAGTTTAATGCCATTTGCATTAATGTTTATAGTTTTATACTTGTTTATGATTCGTCCACAAGTTAAAAAACAAAAAAATGAAAAGAACTTCCAAAGTGCATTAAGTAAAGGAGATAAAGTAATTACTACGAGTGGAGTTCACGGTAAAGTAGTGGAAATAAATGATACTAATAATACAGTAGTTATTGAAACAGGAGCAGGGAAAATTAAATTTGAAAGATCTTCTATATCTATGGAGTTGAGTAAAAAATTAGCACCAGCTGAAAAGAAATAAGTATCTTAGATATTCAAAATATAGGAGTGAGCTTTATGCTCACTTTTTTTGTACCTTTATTTTACCAAAATGAAAGTAACCACAAAAAATAAAGACATTCAACCAGTAAAAAATAAAAGACAACACACATTGTTGTTTTTTATAACATTATCTACCTTATTTTGGCTCTTGATAAAACTTTCTAATGAATATTCAAGTGTGGTAACTTATAGGGTAATATATGAAAAATTACCTGTAGAAAAATTATTTCAAAACGATCCTCCTTCAACAATTGATATACGTTTAAAGGCAACAGGTTTTAAGCTTCTTCAGGAAAAAATAAATAGGAAAAAGCTTTCTTTTAATTTGCGTAAAGTCTTCTTTAAAGAAAAATACCATTATTATATTCTTACTCAAAATTATAAAGGAAGAGTTCAAGAGCAATTAGGAGATGGTGTTTTATTACAATCATTTGTGAAAGACACTGTTTTTTTTGAATTAGGACTGAATAAATTTAAAAAAGTTCCAGTAGTCTCCAACATAGATGTTAATTGTAAATTAGGATTTAATATATCTAATGGAATAAGTTTAATACCAGATTCAGTTGTAGTTAGAGGACCAGAAATTCATATTGATAAAATAAAGTTTATCGAGACAGAAAAAGAAGAGTTACTTAATGTTTCTGAGAATATAGATAAATCAATTAACTTAATATTACCAGAAGAATTACCTAAAGTAACATTTTCAAATGAAGAAGTTCAATTAAAGGCAAGGGTAGAAAAATTTACAGAAGGTAGCTTTGAAGTTCCATTTGAAATTGTGGGGATTCCTGATAGCTTAAAGATAACGACTTATCCTAAAAAAGTAAAAGTGGTCTTTCAAATAGGACTTTCAAATTTTAGTAAAATATCAGCAAATAGTTTTAAAGTTCAGTGTGATTTTAAAGAGTCTAAGAAGAGAAACTTAAACTATTTAGAACCAAAAATTATAGAAAAAACAAGTATTGTCTCTTCAGTAAAAATAAGACCAAGTCATATAGAATATTTAATACAAAAATAAATGGTTGTTGGACTAACAGGAGGAATTGGGAGTGGGAAATCTACAGTATTAAACATGTTTGAATCTTTAGGCATTGCTATTTATGTAGCAGATATAGAAGCAAAGAAAATCATGAATACTTCAGTTGTAGTAAAGGAAAAAATAATTGCATTATTAGGAAAAGAAGCTTACAAGGGAGGTAAATTAAATCGTACTTATATAGCGAGTATAGTTTTTAAGGAGTCTGAAAAATTAAAGGCTTTAAATGCAATTGTACATCCAGAGGTTAAAAAACATTTTAGATTATATTCTAAAAATATTGAAGCACCTTATTTGGTTTATGAAAATGCTATTTTGTTCGAAAGTAAAGCAGAGGCACTTTGTGATTCTGTTATTTTGGTAACAGCGCCTATAGAAAAACGTATAGATAGAGTAACGCATAGAGATAACACTACAAGAGAGGCAGTTTTGTCTAGAATTAATAATCAAATGACAGATGCTGAAAAAGAATTAAAGTCTGATTATATCATTGAGAACGTAGATTTAGAAGTAACAAAAAAAGAGGTGTTAAGAATTCATGAGATACTTGTTAAAAAGGTAAAATTAGAAGAATAAAACATTTCTTAAGACTTTGTTAAAACTGTTATTTATAACAAAATCAATTTAAAATATATGATTGTCTCAATTTCTAAAAAACTATTTTTGATTCATGGCTAAGAAAATATTTATTTCAATTATGTTATTAATGACTATCTCATTGATAGGTATTATAACTGTTCAAATATTTTGGATCGGAAATGCAATTGAAATTAGAGAAAAGCAATTTTCTAACAATGTAAAGCATGCATTGGCAAGGACAAACGAAATTCTTTATCAGAGAGATTTTGTAGAGTTTACAGCTCAGTTTATGGATTTTTTTGAAACTCGTGAATTTGCAAAGCAAGCAGATTTTGAAAAATTTGTTTATGAGCAAATTAATACCAGTACCAATGAGACTTTTAGGTTTTCGTCAAGTGGAGTTTATGAAACAAAAAAATATAAAAGTTTAAAAGATCTTTATGAAAATGACTCACTTTTTGTAGAATCTGTTTATAGTTTAAATGGAGTTTATAAAGTAAAGAACACAACGAATGACTTAGAGCTTTCAAAAGTGAATTCAGTTGAAAAATTTAAGTTTTTTAATAAGCTTACTCAGATTGAAAAAGTACATTTAGAGGATGCTTATAAGAATAAAAATCAAGATGTAATATCTCGACTTTCAAAAGAAAAGGTTAGAACTGCTTTAGAAAAACAATTGCAAAATATAGGAGTGGAGATAGATTTTAAATACGGATTGTTTGATAAAAAAGAATTAACAGATATAAAGTCCAATACATTTAAAATAGAAGAGGGTAAAAGTTTTCATACTAAGTTATTTTCAAAATACAATAAAGATAGTCCATATGAGCTGTATATAACCTTTCCTAAAAAAGGACACTATATATTTTCAGACATTGGTATTATGTTATTGTTGTCGGTGTTTTTTACAGTTATTATTATATTAACATTTGCAAGTTCATTGTACCAAATGTTTAAGCAAAAGAAAATAGCGGCAATAAAAACTGATTTTATCAATAACATGACGCATGAGTTTAAAACGCCTATTGCAACAATTAATTTGGCTTTAGATGCTATTAAAAATCCAAAAATTATTCATGATGATGAAAAGGTTTTGAGATATGTATCTATGATTAAAGAAGAGAATAAAAGAATGCATGCCCAGGTAGAAAATGTACTTAGGATGTCTAAATTGGAGAAAAAAGAAATAGATGTAGATAAACAAGTATTGAATTACGTAACTGTTGTGGAGGAAGCAATAGCGCATACAGACTTATTGTTAAAAGACAAAGGGGGAACTCTTACAATTCATGAAAATTATACATTGAATGAAGGAGTTGGAAATCAATTTCATTTAACAAATGCATTTGTAAATATTGTAGAAAATGCAATTAAATATTCTTCTGTTTCACCTAAAATTGATATTTTTATGGAAAGTTCTGTAAAATATTTTACACTAAAGGTTAAAGACGAAGGTATTGGTATGAGCAAGTCTGCTCAAAAACACGTATTCGATAAGTTTTATAGAGAACAGAAAGGAAATATCCATGATGTAAAAGGCCATGGCTTAGGTATGGCTTATGTAAAAGCAATTGTAGAAGTGCATCACGGAAAAATATTTGTAGAAAGCGAAAAAGGAAAAGGGAGTTTATTTACCATTAAATTACCTTTGATTTAATAAATTAAAATATGAGCAATAAAAAAATATTATTAGTAGAAGACGATCCTAATTTTGGAACTGTTTTAAAAGACTATTTGTTATTAAGTAATTACAATGTAAGTCACGCAAAAGATGGTATAGAAGGATTGATAATGTTTAAGAATGATGATTTTGATTTATGTATTTTAGATGTAATGATGCCTCGTAAAGATGGGTTTTCACTAGCAGAAGACATTCGTAAAAGTAATAAAGAAGTCCCTATTATTTTTCTGACAGCAAAAACAATGAAAGAAGATATCTTGAAAGGATATCAAGTAGGAGCAGATGATTATTTAAATAAACCGTTTGATTCTGAAGTATTGTTGTATAAAATTAATGCAATCTTACAAAGAAAAGAATCAGAACAAAAAGTAGAAGACGATACTTTTGAATTTACGATAGGTAAATTTCATTTGAACTCAAAGTTACGTCATTTAACTATTCCAGGGTCAGAAACAATTAAGTTATCTCCAAAAGAAAATAAGTTGTTAAAAATGCTAGCACTTCATAAAAATGATTTAATGCCTCGTGAATTGGCATTGACTAAAATATGGAGAGATGATAACTATTTTACGTCTAGAAGTATGGATGTATATATCGCAAAATTGAGAAAATACTTAAAAGAAGATTCAGAGGTTGAAATTATCAACATTCATGGAGAAGGATTTAGGTTGGTAGCTAATTAAATGAAAGAGATAAAAGCTTTTAAATATAAAGGATGGAAGAACAAGTAATTCTTGTGAATGAACAGGATGAACAAATAGGCTTAATGCCCAAAATGGAAGCACACGAAAAAGCTCAGTTACACAGGGCTTTTTCTGTTTTTATAATGAATGATAAAGGAGAAATGATGTTGCAACAAAGAGCAGCAGATAAATACCATTCACCTTTGTTATGGACAAATACATGTTGTAGTCATCAAAGAGAAGGAGAAGGAAATATAGAAGCAGGAAAAAGACGCTTACAAGAAGAAATGGGGTTTGTTACAGAGTTAAAAGAAGTATTTTCATTTATCTATAAAGCTCCTTTTGATAATGGACTTACAGAGCATGAATTAGATCATGTAATGATAGGTTCTTATAATGATGCACCTGTAATAAACCCAGAGGAAGTAGAAGGCTATAAGTGGATGACTCCAGAGGAAGTTAAGGAAGATATAGATTTACAACCAGAAATTTATACAGCTTGGTTTAAAATCATTTTTGAAAAATTCTATGAATTTATCAAATAAAAGAAGTCACTTTATAAAATGAAGAACATAGCATATAAATTATTTATAGGAGTTTTGTTTAGTGTATTTGGTCTGATAGCTAAATATTCTTTTTCTGAAGAAGTATTTGAGATTAAAATTCAATTAAATTCTAAAGAGTTTTGGATGAATTTTATGATCTTTTTTGGAGTAGGCTATGTTTTATTAGGAAACGTATTATTGAACGTTTCAAAGAAAAATAAAAATTAATGAGAGTAACAGTACATAGAAAAGCTCATTTTAATGCAGCACATCGTTTGTATAATGGAAAATGGAGTGATGCTCGTAATGCAATGATATTTGGAAAATGTAGCAATCCGCATTACCACGGTCATAATTATGAATTGATTGTTGGAGTTACAGGAGAAATAAATCCAGAAACAGGTTTTGTGATGGATATGAAAGTTTTAAAAGAAATAATAGAAGTAGAGGTAGAGGAAAAGTTAGATCATAAAAACTTAAATGAAGAAGTTGAAGAATTTAAAACTTTAAATCCAACAGCAGAAAATATCTCTGTTGTAATCTGGAACAAACTTAGAGAAAAAATAGATTCAAAGTTAGAACTTTCGGTTACACTTTATGAAACTCCTAGAAATTATGTAACCTATAAAGGAGAATAATAAAAGGTCAGCTTATAAATTAGCTGACCTTTTATTTTAAAATTTTAAAAACTATTTTTTTAACCTTTTTTGGGGTATCTACTTGTATTGTTGGTTGGTGAATATCATCAGGAAAGAAAATAGCAAAATGTTTTTCAGAAAGTTTTATTTTAGAAAGATTTTTTAAAGTATAAAACATAGCATCTGTTTCCTTGTTATAAGGAGTGGTAGCTATTTCATTTTGTAAGGTTTTTACAGCGATATATTCTTCACCTTTTACGATATATTGGATATCGATATATTTTTTATGAGTTTCTGTTAAACAGTTTTTTTCTGCTTTTGTATCGTATTCAGAAACAATGGCAAATACAGTGTTTTTATCTATTGTATGTTTTCCAAGGTTAAGGTCTAAAAGATTGGTATTTGATATAAAATCAAATACTTTTTTAAAGTCTTTGTGTATGTTTTGGTAAAGAGTATGGTTTTCTAGTTTGTCTATAATCATAGGTTAGTTGTTTTTATTAAAATAATTTAGTTATGTCTTTTTCTCTTTTTTCAGAGTCAACAAAAGTATAGGTAAAAGGAGTAGGAAGGAGGCAAGAGAGCATAAAAAAAGTCTGCCGTATAAAACAACAGACTTTTCTAAGTCTTAAAAAATTAAGAATAAATATTAAATTACTTTAACGTTTACCGCGTTTAATCCTTTTCTACCTTCTTTTACTTCAAACTCTACTGAGTCACCTTCGTTAATTTCATCTACTAATCCTGAGATGTGTACGAAGAATTCTTCGTTTGAATTGTCTTCTGTAATGAATCCAAATCCTTTTGAATCATTGAAGAACTTTACTGTTCCGTTTTTCATTATAAATATTATTTTAAAGCACAAAGATAGTGTTTAATATTGGTACTGGGTGTTAATTTAATGTAATATTTAGGAACTATATACATTTATTGAGTGCATATAATTTTTTATTGAATGTGTTTTACTGTGTGTTTCTGGCATGAAACATTCTTAAAAAGAGTCCTGTAGCCATATTTCGGGCATTATTTTTAGCTCTTTCAGCAAGTTCTCCTGTACAAAGTTCATCTATCGTTTCAAACCATAAAACCAACCATCTTCCAAAATGTTCTTGTGTGATAGTTTGTTGTTCTTTTTGATCTACTTCAATATGTACTTTTCCAGGATTACCTTTGTATGCTTTTTTAGTATGTAAATTAGTATACCAAAAATCAGTAAGTTTTTCTAAATGAGGTTCCCAGTCAGAAATATGATTGTTGAAAATATCACCAATAAAAGAATCTTTACGTACTTTCTTATAAAAAGCACGTATTAAGATACTTATTTCATCTCGGTTTTTGAGAGTTAATTCCATTAATTGTTTTTTAGTTTTTTTTCCAGTTCTAGAGCTTTTTTAAAGAGGATATTATTTTCTAAATGAATATGTAAATGTAAATCTTTTTCAAAATCATCTAACATAGAAAATAGTACTTTATAGGTTGTACAAGCATCATGAGGAGGAGTATAATTATTACTAAGTTTTGAAATTTTTCTATAACGTTCACCTTCGTTATTATGCTCTTCATGCATCATTGCAATAGGATTTTCTACAGTTCCAAAGTGAGCAGGGGTTAAGGGAAAATTCTCTTTTTCTGCCGTTACCATTTTTTTGATGAATGGGAAGAGAATTAATTCTTCTTTTTTTAAGTGTTGTGTCAAGTCATCAGCTCCTTCATAAAATAAAGATTGAATATCAAATAGTTCTGGGTGGATATTTCCGTGTACACTACATACTTTATCTAGATATTGTTTAATGATAGGAATTTTCTCTTCTATATATAGGTGATGGTTGTTGTAAATATAATCTGCAAGAAAATCTAGCGACCATGCTTGATAATTGGTGTCTTTAAAATTGGTGTTGTTAAGGGTAGCAGTTAGTGAGTTGATCAATTCATCTAGGTTGGCATCGGAGTCTTTAGAAGCTTGTGCTAAAGATCTATTTCCATTGCAACAAAAGTCTATTTTAAGTTTTGAAAATACAGCTGCAGTTTTGTAATTAGATGATACAATGTCACCAACAATAGTTTGTTCTGAGATAGTCATGATATTATTAATTTACTTAAGGATCTTAATATCCTAATTAGAATTATAAATGTTTAATTGTCTTATTTATTTTACCGTCTTTTCAAAAAGGAAGTACCGTTTTTAATGTCTTCAATTAAAGATAATAAGGTAGTAGATTCGAGCATTTGCTTTAGTTCTGTGCGAACACTAATGAATTTGTGGTGAAGAGCACAAGGGTTATTGGCATCGCATTTATTCAAACCTAATCCACAACCAGTATAGATATCATTACCATCAAGAGTACTTACAATTTGACTTAATTTTATTTTTTCTAAGTTTTGTGAATCTATACTAAAGCCGCCTGAAGCTCCTCGATTAGAAGTTATTATTTTGGCTTTGGTTAGTTGTTGTAATATTTTTGCAGTAAAAGCTTCTGGAGTTTCAATTTCTTCTACAATATTTTTTAAACTAACTCTTTTTCCTTCTAAAGATTCTGAAGCAACATAAATAGTCGCTTTGATACCGTATTCACACGTTTTAGAAAACATACAATTAATTTATACTGTAAAGATAACTCTTTTTTTTAATTAAGACAAAAACATCCGAATTAAAAAAAGTGATTTTATAAAGAGTTTATGGTATCTATAATTATAGAGCATCCTTTAGTAATTTCTTCATCAGAAATGGTAAGAGGTGGGGTAATTCTAATAGCACGTCCTTCAAAAAGTAACCAAAAAAGAATAAGTCCAGCATCCATACATTTTAAAATAACATTTGAAGCTATTTCAGGGGTTTCCATTAGTAAAGCAAGCATTAACCCTGTGCCTCTGATTTCTTTTATTTTTGGATGTACAAGTAAGGATTTTATAAGTTTTTCCTTACGAAGTGTCTCTTTCATGAGGTTACTTGTAGTAATTTCTTCAATGGTAGCTAAAGCAGCAGCTGCAATAATAGGGTGTCCTCCAAATGTTGTAATATGTCCTAATTTTGGTTTGTCTTGTAAGCAGGCCATTTTTTCTTTAGAAGAAATAAAAGCCCCAATTGGCATTCCTCCTCCTAAACCTTTTCCTGTAATAATAATATCAGGAGTGATGTTGTAATTTTGAAAACTAAAGAGTTTTCCTGTACGTCCAATACCAGATTGAATCTCGTCTAGAATAAGTAATGCACCGACATCATCGCAACGTTTGCGTACTTTTTTTAAATAATCATTTTTAGGTACAATAAATCCTGCACCTCCCTGTATAGTTTCTAAAATAACCGCTGCAGTTTCAGTGGTTATTTTCTCTAAATCTATTTCATTATTGAATTCAATAAACTTAATACCAGGTATTAGGGGTCTAAAAGCTCTGTTTTGTTGCTCAGCACCACATACGCTCATAGCTCCTTGTGTATTTCCGTGGTAACCATTTTTACAGGCTATAATATTACTTCTTCCTGTAACACGTTTGGCTAGTTTTAAGGCTCCTTCTGTAGCTTCGGTTCCTGAGTTTGTTAAGTAAATTGTTTGTAGAGAAGGAGGTAAGTGTTTAGCTAAGGTTTTGCAAAGGTTTACCTGAGGTTTTTGAATAAATTCACCATATACCATTACATGTGTATAGGCATTCAGTTGTTTTTTTATGGCTTCGGATACCTTAGGGTGGTTATGACCTAAGCTATTGGCAGATACTCCTGCAACAAAGTCGAGATATGCTTTTTTATTACTATCATAAATATAAGATCCTTCTGCATGAGAAATTTCTATAGCTAATGGATGGGGAGTAGTTTGTGCTTGATGGTTGAAAAAATCTTCTTTCATAAACTTAATATTTGAAGCTTTTAAAGAAGGTATTAATCGTGTATAAAAATATCTTCTTTGGTATGTGGCATCTCAGATTCTCTCCAAAGGAAGCCTTTTAATTTACTTTGGTTTTTAGGGAATTGTGATGGAGGGTATGTATTCCCCTCAGGTTTTTTTAAAAATTTAATCGTTTGTATTTGTCCGTTATTTAATTCAAAAAGGATGTTACTACAACTCATTTTCATAATAGCAACTAATATTTTTTCACTGTCTCTCGCATAGTTGATAACCTCTCCATTTCCTTTTGTTAATAGGTCGTTTAGCTTATTAACAGTAAATTTTCCATACATGTTTTTACCTCTAATTTGGTTGAATCCAGCAGAGTCTTTTTGAATGACCATTGCATTTTTTTTGATAAAAAGAGAGTCTAATACATTCGTTTTTGGATTGCTAAGTAAATGGATACTATCTCCTGTAATTTGATTTTCTCCAGACCATAAAACAGGATCTTTAAATAATTTAATAAGTCCTGTACTTTGTGTAGTGGCTAAAGAGTCACATTTTCCACGTAAATCGGTTTTAAATATTTTTACATGGTGGTAAGCTCTTACTAGTCTGTTGTCTGTTTTACCTGTAATAAGTAAGGTGTCTCCGTGTACATACATAGAGTCTTTTTCCATAATGGATATTGCAACAGCTTTATCTACAACATATAAAGAATCTTTAAATTTATGAACTTCGGCATAACCTCCTTTAATGATAGAGTTGTTTATAGTATCTGTAACAACAATATTTCCTGTACTTGAGGCAAATCCTCTAAATTTATCATAATAAATACTGTCTCCTTCAATAATTCTATCTTGATAATTAATTTTAGAGTTATTTGTAAGTTGAGAAATGTTTTTTTGAGTGTCAAAAAAACCTTTTTCGGCGTATACAGTACTTTCTTGGGTTGTTATAGTTGAAGGACCGTAAAAGTAAACTTCTTTATTTTCTGTATAGTAATCTAAGTGGTTCGATATAAGTTTATTTCCAGGGTTGGTAACAACTACATTGGTTGTAGCTGTAAATTTTTTTCTTTCAGAATAATAGGTGCCATTTTTACTTTTTAATTGATTAGTGGCATCGTTTATAGTACCATTGCAGTTGTAGTACATTATTTGACTATTTCTGTCAAAATGTAAGGTGTCTGTTTTTAAAACAATGTTTGGGTCTTTTAATTCTACATTACCCCAAGAGATGGCTTTTTTAGTATTTCCGTTGTAATTAATATAAGCACTTTTTTGATGTAGGGTGTCTCCTTGGTTTATATGTACATTACCATAAGCGTGTAATATATTTTTAGTTTGGTAAAATAGAGCTTTGTTACAGTCTACAATAATTCCTTCGTGTTTTACCTTTACTTTTCCATTTAAGATCAGTGCATCAGGATATTTTTTTTGATCCTTATAGGTTTGTTCTGAGTTAAGGATTTTAATTTTTTGCTGTTGAGCATGTGTCGTTACAGTAAAAATTAAAAGAAAAAATAATATTAATTGTTTCAAATTTCTTGATTTTGGAAACAAAAATAAGGAAAAACTAGCGAGCAAGTATTTCAAAGTGTTAAAATATATCCAAAGGCTTAAGAGGAAATAAGAGTCATTACTTAAAGAGGGAAGTTTATTAGGGGTAGTATAAAATTAGTTAAAAAATAAAAGCGGATAAATCTATTAGGTTTATCCGCTTTTATTTAAAATAGCAATTGTAAAACTTATCTTACAATTGTTTGTTTTCTATCTGGCCCTACAGAAACTATAGAAATTCTAATTCCAGTTTCCTTTTCAATAAAGGCAATATAGTCACTTAATTCTTTAGGGAATTCAGCTTCTGAAGTTATTTCAGTAATATCTTCACTCCATCCTTTAAACTCTGTATAGATAGGAGTTACGTTTTCTGGCTCAATATTGTAAGGGAAATGTTTGATAACCTCTCCTTTGTATTTATAAGCAGTACATACTTTTAGTGTTTCAAAACCAGAAAGTACATCACCTTTCATCATGTTTAATTGAGTTACTCCGTTTACTTGACAAGCGTATTTTAAAGCAACAATATCTAACCAACCACATCTACGTGCACGTCCTGTAGTAGCTCCAAATTCATGACCAACTTTAGCCATTCTAGCTCCATCTTCATCAAATAACTCAGTAGGGAATGGTCCAGAACCAACACGAGTAGTGTAAGCTTTAAAGATTCCATAAACTTCTCCAATAGTATTTGGAGCAATACCTAAACCTGTACAAGCACCTGCTGCAGTAGTATTTGAAGATGTAACGAATGGATATGTTCCAAAATCAACATCTAAAAGAGATCCTTGAGCTCCTTCTGCTAGTATTGTTTTCTTTTCTTTGATTGCGTTGTGTAAATACTCTTCACTATCAATAAAAGTCATTTCTTTTAAACGAGCTACAGCAACATAAAATTCCTCTTTTAACGCTTCTAAGTCGTATTCTAACTCAGCATCAAAGAAATCTAACATTTTAAGATGTTTGTCTACTAAAATTTGGAATATTTCTTTCCAGTTATCTAGTTCTAAATCTCCAACACGCATACCATTACGCCCTGTTTTATCCATATAAGTTGGACCAATACCTTTTAAGGTAGAACCAATTTTAGCTTTTCCTTTAGAAGCTTCAGAAGCAGCGTCTAACAAACGGTGTGTTGGTAAGATTAAGTGTGCCTTTCTAGAAAGAAGAATTTTAGCGTTTAAATCTAAATTAAACTTGTCTAAGTTTTCTAACTCCTTTTTAAAGATAACAGGGTCAATTACAACACCATTACCTACAATATTAAGGGCTTTGTCATGAAAAATTCCTGAAGGAATCGTGTGTAACACGTGTTTGTGTCCGTCAAAAATTAATGTATGTCCAGCATTGGGACCTCCTTGAAAACGAGAAATTAAATCGTAGTCTTTAGTTAAAACATCTACTATTTTTCCTTTTCCTTCGTCTCCCCATTGTAAGCCTAGTAATAAATCTACAGCCATTATCTTATAAGTTATTATGTGATTTTATTTTTTATTTTCTTTTTTTGTTCCGTAAAAGTATAGTGAATGACTTTGAATATCAATATTAAAAAAATCTTCAATAGATTTTTTAATGTTTTGAATTCTAGGATCACAAAACTCAATTACCTCACCATTGTCTAGTATGATATGGTCGTGTTGTTTGTTGAAGAAACTTTTTTCGTAATGAGCTTGGTTTTGCCCAAATTGATGTTTACGAACCAAACCACTCTCTAGTAACAATTCTATGGTGTTATAGAGTGTAGCTCTACTTACACGATAGTTTTTGTTTTTCATGCTGATATAAAGAGATTCTATATCGAAGTGATCTTCAACATCGTATATTTCTTGAAGTATAGCAAAACGTTCAGGTGTTTTTCTGTGACTATTTTTTTCTAAAAAATTTACAAAAACTTCTTTAACCGTTTCTTGATGATTCTCGCTATTTTCCATTCATTAATTGTTTACTTAAAAGCAAAAGGCAAATTTAACTTTATTTTTCATTTAGAGTTTACAAAATAGATTTTTTATTTTCATTAATCTACTCTTGTAACTTTATTAATTCCGTCAATTTTTAAAATATTTTCTATGAGTTTTTTAAGTTGCGTTTTATTTTTTACATCAATAGTTATTTTTCCGTTAAAAATAGAGCCTCTAGTCACAGAATTTATATTGTAAATATTCATGTCTGAATTTCCTGCAATAATTCTTGTTAGATTGTTAAGGATTCCTTTTTTATCTTCACCACTTATCTTAAGTGTTACTTTAAAGTTTCTTTGAGAAGAGTCTATCCATTTAGCAGGCAGTACACGGTAAGCATAGTTTGATTGTAAACTAATAGCATTTGGACAGTCTGACTTATGGATTTTTACACCGTCGTTTATTGTAAGAAAACCAAATACTTTATCTCCGGCAATGGCATTACAACATTTAGATGTTTTGTATTCTAGTTTTTCTTCATCTTTACCAAAAACAAGCATATCAAAGTTACTAGATAACTCTTCGGACTCTTCTTTGAATTTATCAGTGTTGTTTCTTCTTATTTTACTCCTTATATACTTATAGAGAGTATTACTTCTTTGATTGGCAAAACTTTTAAGTTCAGAGTTTTCAATAGTCGAAATACCTACTCGGTAAAATAAATCGAAGCTTGTTTTTAATTTAAAGTAAGCAACAAGTTCATTGATAACTTTTTCATTTAAAACAATTTTAAGTTGTTTTAGTTTTCTCGAAAGAATTACTTTTCCTTCTTCAGCAATTTTCTTTTCTTCCTCTTTTAGAGAAGCTCTAATTCGAGCTTTTGCTCTGGCTGTAACAACGAATTCTAACCAACGATGATTTGGTTTTTGAGTTTTGGATGTTATGATTTCCACTTGGTCACCACTTCCTAGAACGGTATCTAATGGAGTTAATTTTCCATTTACTTTTACCCCTCTACATTTCAATCCAATATCTGTATGTATGGCAAAAGCAAAGTCTAATGCAGAAGCTCCTTTGGGGAGAGATTTTAGTTCTCCTTTAGGTGTAAATACGAAAATTTCTTCAGCATAGAGGTTTAATTTAAAGTCTTCAACAAAATCTACAGCGTTGATATTTCCATTTTCTAAAGTGTCTTTTAAACGGTTTAACCAAGTTTCTAGACCTCCTTCTTCAACATTTCCTTGTTTGTATTTAAAGTGAGCAGCATATCCTTTTTCAGCAATTTCATCCATTCTTTCAGATCTAATCTGAACTTCAACCCAATTACCACCAGGTCCCATTACAGTGATGTGTAAAGACTCATATCCTGTGGTTTTAGGGTTGGTTATCCAATCTCGTAAACGGAGAGGGTTTGGGTTGTAATGATCTGTAACTACAGAATAGATTTTCCAAGCATCGAATTTTTCATTTTTTTGTGAAGAGTTGTAAATAATTCGAATAGCAAATTTATCGTAGACTTCATCAAAACTTACATTTTGAGCTCGCATTTTTTTACGAATAGAGTAAATGGATTTTGAACGCCCTTTGATACGATATTTGAATCCTTCCTGGTCTAGTGTATTGGTTATTTTACTTGAAAAAGTATTGATATAAGCATCTTGCTCTTCTTTACTTTCTTTAATTTTACTTAAAATATCATTGTAAACTTCTGGTTCGGTATATTTTAAACCTAAGTCTTCTAATTCAGTTTTTATATTATATAATCCTAATCTATGCGCTAAAGGGGCGTAGATGTACAGCGTTTCAGAAGCTATTTTTACTTGTTTGTAACCCGGCATAGCGTCCATGGTTAACATATTGTGATAACGATCGGCTATTTTAATTAAAATGACACGTACATCATCATTTAACGTAAGTAACATTTTTCTAAAATTCTCTGCTTGTATAGAAGTGTCTTGCTCTTTGTTTAAGCGAGAAATTTTTGTGAGTCCGCTAACAATTTTGGCTATTTTTTCACCGAATAGTTGCTCCATATCATCTACCGTATATGGAGTATCCTCTACAACATCATGTAAAAGAGCAGCAGCAATAGATTGTGCTCCTAAACCAATTTCATAGGCTACAATTTTAGCAACGGCAATAGGGTGATAAATATAGGGTTCTCCGGTTTTTCTTCTTTGATCACTATGGGCTTCTAGAGCCACATCAAAAGCTTTACGGATTAGTTGTTTATCATCTTCAGATAATTTTTGATAAGTACCTTTTAAGAGGTCCTTGTATCTTTTGGTAATTTCTTTATTTTCTTCTTCTACGGTAACGGTATAACTCATATACGAAAGATACTTATTTTTGGTTGATAGAGGAATTTATTTTTTCAAATTATTGATACGTTGCAATAATGTAGGGTGTGAGTAATGTAAGAATACAGTTGCCTTATGTGGTGTTAAATTACTGAGGCTGTTTTTTGATAATTTTTTTAAAGAACTAATAAGGTATTTTGAATGAGTGTGCTCTTTAGCATAATTATCAGCTTGGTATTCAAAAATTCGTGAAATGTAATTCATTAGCAATCCAGTGATTTCAGAAATGGGACTGTATAAAATACTAAATGTAATAAGTCCGATATGAAAGCTGGGGGTTTCTATACTTAGGGCTTCTGAAAGGAGAGGACTATTTATTAGTATTGCTAATAAATAGAGCGTGAATCCTGTTATAAGTAATGACGCAAATAAATTAAATAAAGTGTGTTTTCTTTTATAATGTCCAACCTCATGAGCAAAAACAGCTACAATTTCATCAGAACTAAGGTCGTTGATGAGTGTATCAAATAATACAATTCTCTTTTTAGGTCCAAATCCAGAGAAATAAGCATTGGCTTTAGAGCTTCTTTTAGAACCATCAATCACAAAAATTTTATCAAGTTTAAATCCTACTGAGGTAGCAAATTTTTCTAACTGTGTTTTTAGTTCTCCCTCTTCTAAAGGTGTTTGTTTGTTGAAAAGAGGTACAATTAAGCTTGAATAGAATAGATTGGCTGTAATTGAAAAAACACCAACTAGAACCCATGTGTAAATCCAAAATGAATTTCCTGTTTTTTGGTAAAACCAAGTAATAAGGGATAGTAGAAGTCCACCAACGATTAATGTGAGTACCCACGATTTTAATTTGTCTAGAAAAAAGAGTTTTTTGGTACTTTTATTGAATCCAAATTTTTCTTCAATAACAAAGGTTTGATAGTATGAAAAGGGAATGTTTAAAAAGTCACTAACAAAAAAGATAATCCCTAGATATGATAAGGTTATTGTAATTTCGTTGGCAGTAAAACTTCTAATCCAAATATCAAGAGTACTAAATCCGTTTAGAAAAAAAAAGGCTAAAGTAAGTACTAGGGAAAAGCTATTTGTTAAGATGGAAAATTTGTAGTTTTCTTTTTTATAGGCTTGTGATTTTAGGTATTCTTCATTGTCATAAACATCGGATATTTCTTTGGGTAATTTATCTCCAAAATGACGTGCATTTAAATAGGAAATAATACGATCTTTTAAAAAATTTAAAAAGATGATTGCAATAAGTATTTTGAATAAAATTTCAGGTGTCATTTATATTGTTTAGTACTTTAAAACCAAATGTACGAAGCTTTTTTGAGTTCTAAGAATTCGATTGTTTAAATTCTAAAAATGGGATAAAATATTACCTTATTTTTAAAAAAGAGTTTTGGTTTAAAAGTGCTATAAAAGTTTTTAAGAATGGGAACAGTTTCGTGAAATAGGTTTACACAAAATTACGTTGTCTAGAAGCTTCAAAAATTAAGATAGAAGCTGCCACAGAAACGTTCATAGAATCAATTTTTCCATTCATAGGGATGATTACTTTTTTTGTTGCTTTGTTTAACCAAGAGTCAGATAACCCTGTAGCTTCTGTACCAACAACAATAGCTGTAGCCTCTGTAAAATCTTGGTCTTGGTAAGGTTCAGAATCATTTTTTAAAGCAGCAGCAAAAGAATTGATTTTGTTTTCTTGTAAGTATTCTAAGACTTCGTCAGTGCTTCCTGTTGCTATTTGGGTCGTGAATAGACAGCCAACACTGCTTCGAATAATATTGGTGTTATACAAGTCTGTTAGTGGGTTTGCTATAATTACAGCATCTATGTTTGCAGCATCAGCAGTTCTTAATAAAGCACCTATGTTTCCTGGTTTTTCAGGAGCTTCGGCAATCAAAACAAGAGGCTTTTTTCGCTTAAATTGAATAGAAGATAGTTTATGAGATTTTGAAGAAACAATAGCTATAATTCCCTCAGTGGTTTCTCTGTAAGCCAATTTTTTATAGATTTCTTTAGTAATCTCTATAACCTCAAGAGGATTGCTAGTGTTGGAAATTAGTTCATTTAGTATTTCCTCTGGGCAAATATTTTTAAGAAAAAGAATTTTTTCAATTTTATAATTTCCAGTCAAAGCTAAAGAAATTTCACGCTGTCCTTCTAACAGGAATAATCCTGTTTTTTTTCGTGCTTTAGACTTTTCTTTTAAAAGAGTTGCTTCTTTGATAAGAGGATTTTGTAGACTGGTAATTTGCTTATGCATTACAGGTGTTTTGTGCAAAAATAAGTTTTTATGTGATAAGAAGTAAAGGAACGATGTTTTTAAGTTTACTCTTTGTAGTTCAGTAATAAATTGACCATATAATTATAGCTTTCTATTCCCGATTTTTGCTGGTTTGCTTTCAAGTAGGAGCTATAGCCTGTTTTAAATATGATTTCAAACGGATTTTCATAAGATTTCCAAAAAGAGCTAATGTCTTGAAGGTTTTTTCTAATACCCATGTTTAAATCATCCTTTAGATTGTTAAATAGAATAGGGTCTCTTCTGTAAATCTCAGAAAGAAGGTAACGTAAAGCAGTTAGTTTTCCAGCATATTGAACGTATAAATCAGTATTGTGTGTACTTGCTAAATAACCAATAAAATTAGCTTCGTTTTCTGCGGCATATCCTACCTGATGGGCTATTTCATGACAAACAGTAAAGGGAAGGGTAACTAAAGGTATTTTTGAGTTTACTTGTGCTTCTCCTGTAAAAGGGTTTAAATAACCTGCAAAGCCCATATAGGTCAAGGGAGAACTTAAAAGTGATTTTTTTAAGGAATGGTTATGAATTTTTAGAAAATCATGTTTTTTAGCAATGGAGTCATAACCGTTTTGAACAATATGGTGAATTTCATTTTGAGAATAAGGAACCTCTATTTTTTCTTGAGGAGTATTTACAATACTTACATGCAGGGTGTTTATATCCTTGATGTACTGTTGTGTAAATGATATTAACTGTTCAGATGTATATGAGGTTGTAGAAATATTTAATTGAGTATTTAATGGAACCCTGTAATAATTTAAGCCCCAATTTAAATGAAATAAAAAATAAAAAATAGAAGAGTATTTACCAAGGGCAAAAAAGTAATTTCGCACATCAGAAAACTTTTCACGGATTATAATATAAAGAAATCTGATAACAGATAAAACTAAGAGAATATAGAATAGGTCACCTAAACTAAAAGGAAGCCATCCCAATAAAAATCGCATTATTTGAGAAAGTACAGTATACAGTTTTGTACTGTAGTAAGTTTCAATAAATACAGGGAATTTAGCGACTATTTGAACAAAGAGAATTTGTAAGAACAGGAAATAAGTCCAATATTTAGAAGCCAATTGGTTATTCATAAAGAGGTGAGGTTTGTAAATATAAAAGTCTAAAAATAAGATATTTAAAGTTAATAGGGCTATTGAAAATACTTATTAACAAAATAAAGGCTTTATCAACAGTATGTGTACAAATTAAATTCATTTTTCAATTTAAAAGTTGAATTAATAATTTAATTTTGTGGCTATGGAGCAAACAAGATCTGTAAAAGGTAAAAAAGTAGATAAAAGTAGAATTATAAACCTTGAAAAAGGAAAAATACCCCCACAAGCCCTTGATTTAGAGGAAGCTGTTTTAGGGGCAATGATGATTGATAAAAAAGGAATTGATGATGTAATTGATATTTTACACCCAGAAGCCTTTTACAAAGAAGCCCATAAAGATATTTATGCAGCCGTTTATACGCTGTTTCAAAACTCAGAACCTACAGATTTACTAACAGTATCAAATCAGTTACGAAAAGAGGGGAAGTTAGAGTTTGTAGGAGGAGATTTTTATTTAATTGGCTTGACTCAAAAAGTAGCCTCTTCTGCCCATATTGAATTTCATGCACGTATCATTATTCAAAAGTATATTCAACGACAGTTGATTAGTATTTCTAGTGAAATTATTGAAGAATCGTACAGTGAAACCGCTGATGTGTTTGATTTGTTAGATACAGCAGAGTCAAAACTTTTTGAAGTGACTCAAGGAAATTTGAAGAAAAGTTCTGAGAGTGCTAAAGATCTTGTAAAACAGGCTGTTAATAAAATTCAAGAAATAGGGAATCAAGAGGGAATGAGTGGACTGGAAACAGGATTCACAAAATTAGATGCATTAACATCTGGTTGGCAGCCTTCAGATTTAATTATTATAGCCGCTCGTCCAGGTATGGGAAAAACGGCATTTGTCATTTCTATGGCAAAAAATATGGCGATAGATTTCAATCATCCTGTGGCATTATTTTCTTTAGAAATGTCGTCAGTTCAGTTGATAACTCGTATGATTTCTAGTGAAACGGGATTGACTTCAGAAAAATTGAGAAAAGGAAATTTAGAAGCGCATGAATGGGAGCAGTTAAATGTGAAGGTTAAAAACTTAACAGATGCCCCTATTTTTATAGATGATACACCTTCATTATCTATTTTTGATTTGCGAGCAAAAGCACGTCGTTTGGCATCTCAACATGGAATTAAAATAATTGTAATTGATTATTTGCAGTTAATGACAGCAGGTGGGGCAGCAGGAGGAAACCGTGAACAAGAAATATCTATGATTTCACGAAACTTAAAGGCTTTGGCAAAAGAATTGGATATTCCTGTAATTGCACTATCTCAGTTATCACGTGCTGTAGAAACACGTGGAGGTTCAAAAAGGCCTTTGCTTTCAGATTTGCGTGAATCTGGAGCAATTGAGCAGGATGCAGATATTGTATCATTTATTTTTAGACCAGAGTATTATGGGCAAACAGAATGGGATGATGATGATCATTCACCATGTGAGGGACAAGGAGAGTTTATTGTAGCAAAACATAGAAATGGTGGTTTGGATAATATTCGTTTGAAGTTTACAGGACATTTGGCTCGTTTCTCTGACTTAGAAGAAGGTTTTGGAAATGAATTTCAGTCTAAAATGAATGATTTTAATCAAGAAATATCATCGGATAACTTCCCTAGTGCAGCAGATGCTTTTGGGGCTCCAGATGATAACGATGTCCCTTTTTAATTACAATTTAGATAATTGAATGTAAAAGTATTGAAAGCTTAAATTTTATTAGGTTTTTAAATTTGCAACATCACTTAAAAAATGTACTTTTGCTAACAAATTTTTAAAAAATACAATGGCTACAACTCAAGAATTGAAAGATTTTTCTCAACAGGTAAGAAGAGATATATTACGTATGGTACACGCAGTAAGTTCTGGGCATCCAGGAGGATCTTTAGGATGTACTGAATTTTTGACAGTTTTATATCAAGAAGTAATGACGTATTCTTCTGAAAAATTTGATATGGATGCGAAGAATGAAGACGTGTTTTTCTTATCAAATGGTCATATTTCTCCTGTTTTTTATAGTGTTTTAGCTAGAAGTGGATATTTTTCAGTAAAAGAATTAGGAACTTTTAGATTGTTGAATTCTCGTTTGCAAGGGCATCCAACTACTCATGAAGGATTAGAGGGTATTCGTATGGCTTCAGGTTCTTTAGGACAAGGGTTGAGTGTTGCTTTAGGAGCTGCACAAGCTAAAAAGTTAAATGGAGATGATAAATTAGTATACAGTTTACATGGAGATGGAGAATTGCAAGAAGGGCAAAACTGGGAAGCAATTATGTATGCATCTGCTAAAAAAGTGGATAATCTAATTGCTACTGTAGATTTAAACGGAAAGCAAATTGATGGAACTACAGATCATGTATTGGCTATGGGATCTGTAAAAGCGAAGTTTGAATCATTTGATTGGATTGTTTTAGAAGAAAAAAACGGAAATGATATTGATGCTGTAAAGGCTGTTTTAGCGAAAGCAAAAGAGCTTTCAGGAAATGGAAAACCAGTTTGTATTTTATTGGAGACTGAAATGGGGAATGGTGTAGACTTTATGATGAATACACATGCTTGGCATGGTAAAGCACCTAGTGATGCTCAATTAGAAGAAGCATTAGCTCAAAACCCTGAAACTTTAGGAGATTACTAAAAAAAGAGATATTTAGAATTAAAAAATCCCAATTTGTATAAATTGGGATTTTTTGTTTTTGACTTGTCCCGTCCTAGAATACGTTGACAGAAAATCACTTTTATTTTCTTAAAATCTTTTCCATCTTACGTCCTTTAGCTAATTCATCTACTAACTTATCTAGGTATCTGACTTGTTTGGTCAATGGGGTTTCAATCTCCTCAATTCGATATCCACATATCAGACCTGTAATCAAATGTGATTTTGTATTTAATTTAGCTTTCTCAAAAAAGATTTCAAAAGTTACTTTTTTACTGATTAAGTCTTGTAATTTACTTTCATCAAACCCTGTTAACCATTCGATAACTTTATGAAGTTTCTTTTTTGTTCTTCCTTTAGTCTCTATTTTTTTAACGTAATGTGGGTAAACTGACGCAAATGTCATTTTTGCTATTCGTTCATCGTGTTCAGGAGTAGCTCTCATTTAATTATTTTTTTGTTTGGAAGAACGGTTAGTATATGAAAAGTAGGGCAGTTTATAAGCACTTACTTTCGGTTTTGTACTTAGCCATATTTTTCATTTTATTTTTATCTTTTCGTTTTCTAAAATACAAATTAAAAATATGGCGGACTTCACAAAAAAGCACTAGCCTTTGTTTAAGCACTTTTCGCCCTATTTTTTATATACATTGTTACCCACTGGCTTTCTTTCCACAAACTTGCTAGCGTTGGCGTGAAAGCTCTTTTAAATTTGTGAGGCACGAGCAAACTTTAAATGTGCTTGAACTTGCGTTGGCTTATTTCCGCAGTCTTTTCCTCTTCAGCTTATTTCTTATCTCAGTTAACTTTAATAAATCCTCATTATTGATTCCTAAAGTTGGATTAAGGATGTATAAATCATTCTGAATAAGTATTTGCTCAATATTTGATTTGTTCTCAAAGTCAGTCGTGAAATTATCAAATTGTCTATTACTGATTTCATTATATGGAATTGGTAATTTTTTAAATTCACTTGGTATAAGCTCTAAAACTCCACCACCATAATAGCGACCATCCAATTCGGATAGAAGTAGGGTAAGAGTATTGTAAAATGAATAAATGAAGCTGTTTAAGTCATAACCATTTCTCATTTCTACTTTATATGCAGAATCTGTAACTAATGCATTAGAATTATTCTTTAAAAGCTTTGGATATAAATGACTTCTCTTAAAGAAAAATGCATCTGGCTTTTCTGATATATTTGGGATTACATACCAATTATTTCTAATTCTACATTTATGTCTTTCAGGTAATTCTTCTAACTCTCCAAAATCTAAATATTCTCTTAAGTTTTTTGAAATTTTGTCGTTATCATTTAACTGCAATAGTTTCGTTGGGCGTTTTTCCTTTTCAAGTTTCTTAATGTCTTCATCACTAAAAACAACACTTCCGTTTACAAAAAGTCCTTTTTGAATGATTGGTTTTGTGTACTTTGATAAATTAAATTTACTTTCAGTTTCCTTGTTAATTATAAAATATTTGTTTGCTCCAGTTACAATTCCTGGTTTGGATTCTGAATAATCATTAACAGTTTTAAGTCGTTTCTTTAAATTATCTATAAAAGTTAGCTCATCAGAAGTTAAAAAATGGTGAGTCCATTTTACTTTTGATTCTACTAATAAATTATTGTTTTTTAAAACAAAATTATTTTTTTCTAATTCTTCTTTTGATGAAATATTCGTAAAGAATTCACCATTTACTTCTGCTTTTTTATAAGCAAATAAGACAATTGTATCTTGACCTTTACATTCAAACATTAAATCATTGAAAGTAAATATTTCAATTCTTTCAAATTCTGTTTTTAAATATTCGCGAATTTCTTCTGCGAATTTAACTTGAAGTAATTCTGAAGGTAAAACAAATGCTAAAACCCCATTTTTTACTAATAATGTGTTTGCTTTTACCAAAAACGTAGTCCAAATATTTTTTACAGATGCTTCTGTTAAATTCTCATTTGAATGAATTTCTTGAATTAATTCAATTTGTTTTTCCTTAAGTAGGTTTTTCTTTACATAAGGCGGATTTCCTATAACTGCTGAAAATTTCTTTGTAGTTGAATATTCTAAAAAATCTGTTTCGATAAATGAAGCTGTTTTTTTGCTCCATTTTTCAGAAGCGGTATTTAACTCAATCCCATTAATGTCTAATGCCGTTAATTTGATATTTATAGTATCTTCCTTTTGTAATTCAGAAATAAAAGCACCATCACCTACACTTGGTTCCAAAATAGACATACGGGTTCTGTTTTCAAAATGAGATAAAACTCTTTTTGAAATAAAACTCGCCAAATATTGTGGCGTGTAATATGAACCTGTTTGTTTTTGGTTTGTCATACCGTTATATACTATTATAGTGTTCTATAAGGGCTTTGTCATATTTATAATATTCAAAACTTAACTTTTCTGCTTCTGCTTTAATCTCATTATATTCATTAGAGCCTTCTTCTCTTTTATTTAACTCAATAATAAAAACATCAATTAGTTTTCTTCTTTCGTTCAATTCCCATAAAAGTTTGAGTGCATAATTTCTTTCGTCAAACTTAAATGCCGTTTCCCACATCCATTTTCCTAAGTCTGTACTCCACATTATACCACCATCATCTGTTCGGTATAAATGAGTATCATAATCTTCATCACAAGGGTCTACAAACCCCTTATTATTGGCATTTGGTATTGAAATGTCTTCTGTAGGCCATTTAGCTAATTTTTTATTGTTACAAAATTTACAAGAATAGACTAAGTTTGAATATTCCACATCAGATATTTTACCTTCTAATAATGATTTAGGAATAAAATGGTCAACTTCATACCAAGTATGCCTATAGCCATCATAAGAACCACAGTAACCACAATGTGAATGAAAATCTTGACGTAAATCTGGTTTGTGTTTTGTCCAGCTCCCTTTTTTAGGCGATTTTGTTGGCTCAGGACGTCTTTTAGGTAGTTTATCCCTTACTTTCATTTCTTCTTGCTTTTTTCAATTAATGATTGCAAGAATGCTTCAGCTTCTTTTCGAGTTTTAGATAAATCATCTAATTTCTCGAATGAAATTAATTTTTCTGGAATTTCTTTCTTTTTAGTTTTATCTAAGTCGCTTAATTCTCTTTGTAAAGAAATTAAAGAATCTTGCTCTGATGAATTCAATCCTTCTTCTTCTCCTTTTATCAATAATTCTGAAATTAAAGTCTTCTTTTTATCTATGTGATTTCGATACTGAAGAATACTTTTCTCCAACATAGTAACAAATTTTTGGATTGTTTCTTCATCTTCAAATACATCTTCTTTATCAAAAATTATTTTTAAATCCTCAACAAACCCTTCTGCATACTCTGTGTCACTTGTAAATATAATATGAGGAAATCTTGGTTTTTTGTCGTAAAAGTCACTTTCAATTTTATCACCATCAAAAGCTACAATATTTGAGCCTTTCAAATTAAAATCAATCATTAATAAATCTATGTTATTTGCATCATATACTTGTGCCATTAATTCATTAAAAGACATTCCTTTCTTGAATTCAAAACCAATAACATTAAACCCTAAAGGTCTCAATCTACGAGCATAAGTGTTTACTTCGTTTGGATCTTCATCTATATAGCCAATAGTATATTTTCCTTTCATAATTTATTTTTTTCTTATCGGGAAAATGATTTTAACTTTAAAACCTTTGTCAGTTTCTAAAATATCAATATCTCCATTATTATCGTCAACTACATTCTTAACCAAATACATTCCTAAACCTGTTCCAATTTCATCACCTTTTCTATTCTTTTTTGAAGTTGTGAATGCAAGGAAAATATCTTCTTTAGTGGTAAATACTTTTGGAATACCAGCACCATTGTCAGAATATATAAGTTCTAGCGTTTCCTTTTTTATGGAAGATTCTATTTTTATTTCTCTATTCTGAACTTTTTTAAGGCTTTCAAATGAATCTATAGAATTATTGATAAGATTTGAGAAAATTGTACTAATATCCATTTCAAAAGCCCTAAAGCTGTAGTTTTCATCTTTTAAATTATCTATTAATTTTAACTCTATATCTTTTGATTTGAATACTTTTTTCCAATTTTTTTCTAGTGATTTGAAATAAGAAGAAAAGTTTAAAGCTCCTCTTTTCCTTTTATCTTTCTGAATTGAAGTCAATGAGTAATTTACCCAATGCTTAATCTTTTGATTATTTTCTTTGAGCAAATTAATAATATCAATACCATCTTTATACTCAATACCTTTTTTTAATTCTTTGTCGATAAGGTTTTTGTATATTACTTCTAAGGAAATAATTTCTGATGAGTTATTTCGTATTTGTTTTAATTCGTGAGCAAAAGAAGAAACTATTAGTCCTAAACTAGCAAGTGCACGAACTTGAACTATTTCTTCATTTTCCTTTTGTGCTTTTTCTTCATCTATAGCTTTAAAAGTATCTTTAAAAGCCTGTTCATAGGTTTTCTTCTCCTCTTTTTCTTGTTCCTTTTGAAATAAATCTACAGCACCTTTTTTCTTGCCATAAACTTTTTCATCAACTTCTTTTCGTTTTTCAATTATTTCAGAAGCTAATTTTTCAGCTCTTCTTTGAATTTCGGCTTCTCGTTTGGCTTCTTTTTCTTGTTTGAAGTACTTGTAAAAGGGATGAAATATTTTTGTTCTATCTGATTCAAATTGATGTATTACACCAATAATTATTTTTTTAAATAAATTAAACGTATCATTTTCTTGTAAAGAATCCCTGTCAGATTTATCTATTAATAAAGGGTTTTTTTTACGGGAAATAGTAATTATTCCGGCAGTAGATTCTGAACCAACTCTCCAGTCACCAATTCTTTGCCCAACACCTGCTGGACTAGTTGCTCTTCTAGCACCTAATTTTAGCCAATCGTTCGTAGGGTCTCCATAAGGTCTTACCCTAAAAGAGTCTCGATATATTTTTACACCACCAAATTTATTTAAAACTGATTTTCTTTCTGATGCAGAAACAGATTTAAGAGGATAAGGATATTCTGATTTTGAAGAATTACTTTGCTTCAAATAATAAAATGTTAAATCGAAAGAACCAACATTTACTAATTGCTTTTTTTCAGAATCGCTAAATTTCCATTTTAAAATATCCCCAATTGATTTAGAGTCCTTGAATATTTTATTTTCTAATGTCTTTAAATCGTATGGAGCTTTTTTATTTTTAAATATAAAAGCATATTTTTCTTTTATCAGTTTTGTATCAAACTCATTTCTAGTTATTTCAAAATCTACTTTTAATTTATCCGCATTGTAGTTTGCAGTTAATTTATAATCATAATCATTGAAGAAAGCTGTATTCACTTCTCCAAATTCATCTGGGTTTTGAAAATGATAAAAATATACTGCAAAAGGAATTTTTAACTCTTTAGGAGGTATTAATGCTTCCAAGTTTTTGAAAACATCATTTATATTATTTTCATCCCAACTATCTTTTAGGTTGTTTATTTTAAGGATTGTTCCTTTATTAAAAGAAATATTTTTAATCTGCTTTTCTAATCTCGTATTGCCTTTAATAATTGATTTTACCTTCTCGGATAAATCTAGGTTTATAGGTTCTATATCTGCTTCAATCTGAGAAACGATTTTATCTGAATCATCAAATTGATTCCAATCCATTTTCCAATATGTACCTTCGTTTTTTGATGTTTTTTTCGGTAATGTCCACATTTCTGTTTCAAAGCCGAGTCTGTCTAATGCAAATCTACCAATTCCTTTTGCTCCAGTTTTGGTTCGTTTGTCTTCTGAGATAAAATCTTTTTCTTTGTTCCCTGTCCCAATTTGCATCCAATGTTCATTTATGACTTTTTCGGTCATTCCTTCTCCATTGTCAATTATGTATAAAACACTCTTCTCTTTTATTGGAACTTGATATTCCTTTCCATTTTTATCTTTTTTTGTTTCAAAAGGAACATCAAAAAACACAAAACAATTATTTGCATCAGCATCATAAGAGTTTTTAACCAACTCAATTATGGCACCTTCAGGATTAGAGAAATTTTCTCTACCTAATAGTTTACCTGCTCTAGCAGAAACTTTAAAAGGTATTTTAGCCATTATTCAGTTTTAAATTTTTACAAACTTCTTCTAACACAATTGCTGGTTTTGTGTCAATTGCTAACGCAATTAGATATAATTCTTGAACTGTAAATCGAGTAGATTCATTAAGACTTAACTCACTCAGTCTAGAAGTACTAATTCCAGTTCGTCTAGCAACTTCAGCTTTATTAACAGATTTTTTCTCTAAAAATTTACCAATTTCAGTCATTTGTCTAGAAATGTTTGATGCAAATATATAAAATTAGGACGATTATTTAGATTTTCGGGATTCTTAATTCGTTTGGGTGGTGGTGGGGAAGGGCAAGCTCTTTTTTTGTGAGGCACGAGCAAAATGAAATGTGCTTGAACGTGCGGTGGTCTTTTTTTTAGCTTGTGGGTAACGATTGGATAAACGTACCAGTACGTTTATTTAGATATATCGAACCTAATAGGTTTTGAACTGTTAGGTATGTGTAAAATTTAGTTATTAAAATTAGATACAGTAAATTTACCTCAATTTATTCATTTAGAGTATACGGTTTTATTTTAGGTAAAAAGGGCTTGAGTAAATAGGTTGCTATTCAAATTTTAATTGGGGCTATTTAGAATGTCAAGTTGCAGGGTTGCATATAATAACAATTAAGGAATATTTAAGTATTTATGCGTTTGTAAAGAAATGCGCCATTGAGGGTTTTCCATCACGTAGTCAATAATTAAAGGTAGCATTTTTTCTTTTTTACTCCATTCAGGTTGCAAGTACAATTGACAATTTTTAGAAACTTTAGCAGCTTGTTCTTCAGCAAAAATAAAATCGTTTGTGTTGTGGATAATCATTTTAAGTTCATCAGCATGTGGATAAACTTCACCTAAGGGTAATTTTGTTTTTTTAGGAGATAAACAAATCCAGTTCCAATGGCCTGAGAGTTGGTATGCACCAGAGGTTTCAATATGAGTTTTTATTCCTGCAGAGTTCAATTCTCTAGTAATATAATCCAAAGACCACATTAAAGGCTCTCCACCAGTAATAACAACAGTTTTCGCGTATTTTTTGGCATTAGATACAATTGTGTCTGTGTAGGTAGGTGGGTGTAGTTCGGCATCCCAGCTTTCTTTTACGTCACACCAATGGCATCCTACATCACAACCTCCAATTCTAATAAAATAAGCAGCTGTTCCTGTATGGCCTCCTTCACCTTGTATTGTGTAGAACTCTTCCATTAAAGGAAGCATTTTTCCTGAAGCAATTAATTGTTGTGTGTCCTTTTGGGTCATAATAAAAATTGAATGGCAAAGATACAAGGATTCTGGAATACTAGATGTGTGAATTTTTGCTTTTATTTGTGATTTAATCTAAAAGATTTGAATTAAATTTATCGACTTAAAAAATAAACAACATGAATAAAGTTATCAATAGACTTCTTTTAGTGGGTATTTGTACAGTGTTTTTTGCGTGTTCTAGTAATGAACAATATAAAGTATCAAAAAATAGAGTAGGGGTATTAACAGCTAAAACTACAGCGGGAGATATTGAGCAGCTATTTAAAAATGATTCGGTTGTAAAGCATTTAAGTGAGGGGTTACTCGGTTTTAAAGGAGCATATACTCAAGATGATGATAAGTATTTGATATACTCAAAAGAAGGAAAACACTTGTTAACCATTACACCAAAAGAACCATTAGATTCTTTGTCAACAATTAGGTGTATAGATGTTTATGATGCAAGGTATCAAACAGAACAAGGTGTAGGGTTAAGTTCTACTTTTGAAGAAATAAATATGCTCGAGAATATTGTGAAAATAGAAGCTAGTTTTACTTTAGCTACGTTGTTTTTAGACGAAATAAATGCAACAATGACACTGTCTAAAAAAGATTTAGGAATTAAAACAATGAATACAAATCCAATATCTAAACAACAAATACCAAGTTTGGTAAAACCTACAACTTTTGTTGTTTGGTTTGAGTAGTTTTAGGGTTGCTTTTTGAGAATTTCCATATGGATGTCTATATTCTGTAGCGGCCATTCATCTTTATCAATCTTAACAGAAACAATTTTATCTAATATTTCCAAGCCATCAATGATTTCTCCGAAAACGGTATGTTCACCGTTTAGGTGTGATTGATTTTTGGTTCCTTGAATAAAATAAAACTCAAAAGGAGTTGATTTTTTTTCGGGGTTGTTTTCCCAATCACGAGCAGCAGCTAATGTTCCTCTTTTATGGCGTCTGTTTTTTCTAAACTCTGCTGGTAAGAGATAGCTGTTTAGGGCGTTTCTATAAAGAGATTTTTTATCGTTGTCAGAGTTTCCTCCTTGTACAATAAAATCGGGTACAACTCTATAAAAGCAGGTTGTATTAAAGTATCCTATTTCTGTTAGGTATAAAAAACTTGCCCTGTGGATGGGCGTATTTTTGTATAGGAGTATTGTTATTTTACCAAATACAGTTGTTAAAACTACTTTATTTTCAGTATGTGTTTTACCATAATTTAAAAAGAAAGCTTCTGCGTTTTCAGTTGTTATGGTATCCAAAACCAATTGTTGTTTTTTGTTGGTTTTTTCCTTTACAATTACTTTTTTTACCGTCTTTTTTTGAAGAGGTGCTTTTTTAGTTGTTTCTTCTTTACAGGAATAGAGGCTGAAAAAGATAGCGACTAAAGTTAAAGAAGTGAAAAAAGATTTTTTTAAAACCAAAGGAGAGTTATTGTAAAATTCCAGAATAAAGACTTTTAATAATACCATCTGCAAGTCCAATTTTAGGAACGTATATTTTTTTTGCAGAACTCCATTTCATTGCTGACACGTATATTTTAGCGGCAGGGATAATTACATCAGCTCTATCTGGGTTTAGTCCTAATTCAGAAATACGTTCATGGTAACTCATGTTTTTTAGAAATTGGTAATGTGCTTTCATGTAGATTAGTGAAAGTGGTTTTTCAGGGTGTTGACCAGACATTTTAAATATCTTGTTAATATTCCCTCCAGAACCAATCAATACAATTTTCTTAAGCCCTTTTGTGTTTTCTTCAATCCATAATTTAGCTTCTTTCCAGTTCTTTTTAGTTTCTTCAGTTTTGTTGAGTAGGCGTACAGTACCTATTTTAAATGATTTAGAAGCAAGTACTTTTCCTTTAGAAAAAACGGTAAATTCAGTACTACCACCACCTACATCTACATACAAGTAAGATTTATGTCCTTCAATTAATTGAGATAGATCGGTAGAAGCAATAATTTCAGCTTCTTTTTTACCATCAATGATTTCTATTTGAATATCAGCCTCTTTGTTAATTTTTTCAATAATTTCAGTCCCGTTCTGGGCGTCTCGCATAGCAGATGTAGCACAGGCTTTGTATTTTTCAACTCCATGAACATTCATAAGGAGCTTAAAAGCTTTCATTGCCTCAACCATTCTAGAGCTATTTTCAGGAGAGATCTTACCTTTTCCAAATGAATCGGCTCCCAAACGAATAGGGACACGTACTAATGAGGATTTTTTAAATTTAGGCTGGTTGTTCTTTTCTAGAACAATATTGGAAATAAGCAATCTAATGGCATTGGATCCAATATCGATTGCTCCGTATTTTTTTATTTCTAACAAAATTTATCAGATTACGGTTACTTGTGAAATTTAGGAAATTCTTTTAAAACGGTAGTTCCTTTTTTGATACTCTTCCAATGGTTGTTTTCAAATTGTATTCCTATAACCCCACAGGTTGGCACATGTGGTATAGATTCGCTCCCAAATTTGTTTACAAAGTCATTAATTCCATGATCATGGCTAAATACAATGGCAGAATCAAATTCATCATCTAGTGCTTTGATTGTTTTAACCAAATACCCATCACTAAAATCGTATAAAGATTTTTTGATCTGTAAGTTAGATAGGGGATATGAAAAAACATTGCTAAATATTACGGCAGTAGAGAGTGCTCTGGATGCACTACTGGTAATAAAAACGTCGGGTCTTTTTATGTTTTTCTTTAAGACAGAAGAAACTAAGTAAGAATCTTTTATTCCTCTTTTTTTGAGAGGTCTATCGATATCGTCTATTCCTTCGTATTCCCAAGAAGATTTTGCGTGTCTGACAATATATATAGTTTTCATTTTGATGGTTTAGCTAGGGTTAGATATTCAAATATAATTATTTTTAAGGAGCTAGCCTTTCTATTTTCCAATCAAAATTTTCTAATAAAGTATAACGTATT
>CBDEUL010000006.1:0-459593 GCA_965243265.1 Flavicella sp. | reverse complement strand
CTAGTATTTCTGGGATTAAAAAAGCAAAAGCTATTTGAAAAAATAGTACAACTCCTGTTCTTAGTAATTGGTAATTGTTATGTCTGTATTTGATAAACATACGAATGGCAAAAACGGTCATAACAGAACAATACATAAACCCATATAAAAACCATTGACTAGATTCATTACCACTTAAGGCAAGATTAACAGGGTTTACAGCCAAAATAGGGTTGATTAAATAGTTTGGGAAGAAATACAGTAAAACATAAAACCCAACAAAGTAAATGAAAGCAATCATTCCCATCCAGCCCTTGTTGGTTGCTGAATGTTGCATGATTCCATTATTTTTTATTCCGGCTGGTCCTAATATTTTATAATCTGATCCAAACGCAATAATTCCTCCTAGAATTGCGAGTCAAAGGTTAACCAAAAGAATAGTAATTGATTTTCTGAGACCCAACCCGTTGCAGAGGCTCTAGCCAAAGGGTATACATATTCTTTAGATGTTTTATTCCATTTCAGCTTCATTACTTTTTCCCAAGCAATATTTTCTTGACTTAATTGATAGGCATCTGAAGCTTTGGCTATTTTAATAATTTCTGTAGACAACGTAGCGGTACTCAACTCTTTACCAACAACCTTTTTTTGTGCTTTCTCTATAAAGAACTCACTCTTAATATTAGAAGTAGCAATCCAAGAATTAAAGACTTCTTGGGTTACTTTATTTGTTCCAGTAAATATACTTCCTGTAAAGAATGTAAATCCAATAAGGCTAATGATTAATCCTATATTTTTTATTGTTTTCATTTTTTTGTATTAAGAGTTTGAAAAAATACGTTTCCAACTTTTTAGGCTTTGGTTGTAGGTTTGTTCCATTTTCTGAATTGAATTTTTGAAGAATTTCTTCTTCGTGTTGTTTGTAAAATTCAGGATCAAAATTGGCATCTTTTAAATGTGTGAGTACATGTTGTACAGTTTCTTTTTCGGTAAGCCATTTATCAAACATTTTATGTCTTAGTCGTATTCCAAAAGTGTTAATCCCTATAAATAGCGAGGTGCTTTTATCATAGTTGATATGGATGCATTTTTTTTCGTTAGGGTGTTGCCAATAAAAATGTTGTTCGTTTTCTTTAGGCTTTGCCCATACCCAGCCATAAGTTTGGTATTCAATATCAAAAAACTTGGCAGAGTTAAACCAATGTCCAGGTGTGTATTTTGTAGGTGTTCCACAAATGGTTCTAGCTACAGTTTCTCCCATCATTCTACCTGTGTACCAAACAGCTTCAATAGGTCTTCTTTTATCAATACCTTGGTGTTGTTCTGCACAATCTCCGATGGCATAAATATTTTTGATGTTGGTTTCTAAATAACGATTGACAAGTATTCCTCGGTTGATTTCAACTTCAGTATTTTTAACAAAGTCTATATTAGGACTTACGCCAGCGGTTAAACCAACTATTTGACATTTTATAGTGTCTCCCTTATCCGTAACTATTGCTTTGGCGTTTCCATTTTCATCTGCTAAAATTTCAACTAGATTAGTACCTAGGCGTAAATCAATATGATTGTTTAGAATCTCTTGATTGATCATTTCAGATTCTTCAGCAGGTAAAACCCCATTCCAAAAGCTATTTTCACGAACCAAAAAAGTTACCGAAATACCTCTAGAGTGTAGCATTTCTGCCATTTCTATACCTATCAAACCTCCTCCAACAATAACGGCGTGTTTGCAGTTTTTGGCATTGTTTTCTAAGTTTTCTAAATCTTGTTTAGAGTAGAGTCCTTGTACTCCTTTTAAATCCTGTCCAGGCCACCCAAATTTATTTGGTTTAGAACCTGTAGCAATAATTAAATCATCGTATTGTATGGTTGTACCATTGTCTAAAACAACTTCTTTGGTTGTGTTTTCAATTTTTGAAACATATGCATTGACAAGGTTAATTTTGTTTTTTTTCCAAAACCAGTTTTCATAAGGTTGAGTGTGCTCAAATTTCATGTGTCCCATAAAAACATACATAAGAGCTGTTCTCGAGAAAAAATAATCAGATTCTTTGGAAATAATGGTAATCCGATGGTCGCTGAGTTTTCTAATATGTCTAGCAGCAGTAACTCCAGATATTCCGTTTCCAATAATGACAATATGTTTCATAAAATTTTGTTTTAGTTGAAGGTACTATCTTTTTGATGAATGGTGTTTTCAAAATAAAAGAGCTTTTACTTCCATGGGTCTGTCGTTACTTTTTTAGAGACCTTAAAAATAATTCATCTATTTAAATTTATTCTAAATTAATAGAAGGTTGTAAGTATTCAGGTGGTAGGTTTACTGATTGTGTATGTAATTAAATAATTAGAAAAGAATCATTTATAATACCATTATGAAAAAAATAAGTTTACTTTCAATATTTTTATTGTTTGTTTTTACAGTTACAGTAAGGGCTCAAGAAAGCAATATCCAAGTATATACTCCTTCAAAATTATTAAAGAAAGGGCAAAATGATATCAAATGGTTTAATAATTTTTATAGCCAAACTGAAGATACATTTACAGGAACCATTCCTCGTGAAAATTTTTATACATCTACCATAGAATATTTTAGAGGTGTTCATGAAGATGCTCGTTTTAATGTAGGGTTAGTTGTAAATATAAAATCTACAACAAGAGGAGGAAAAGGTTGGTTTTCGCCATTAGCATTTCAAAATGAAGAAGGTGTTTCTAGGGCAGGTCTTACTTCTATAGCACCAAGTATTAGCTTTCAACCTATTTCATCTATTGGAAATTTTTCTGTACGTACAGCTGTTGTTATTCCTTTGGTAGCTCATGAAACAGAATACGGAGTGTTTTTAGATAAGAAAAGTTATATATGGGAAACAAAGTTTTTCTATGATTACACGTTTCCGAGTGGAGATTTTCAATTATTTTCTGAGATAGATACGCAGTTGCATTTAGGGAAAGAAGATACTTATTCAGCAGAGGGTACTTCAGAGGGAGGATTTGCAAATACAAGTTTAGGAGTGCCTTTGAGTGTGTTTTTAAGCTATTTTCCATCAGATAATTTTACGGTTTATGGACAGGCGCAACAATATGTATTGATAGATTTAGGGAATGATTTTAGTCAAGAATATACACAGTTAGGTTTGGGGGTAAAATATCAGTTAACCAATGCTTTAAATATAGAAACATCTTATACTAGTTTTGTAAGAGGGTCTGAAACAGGTCTGGGAAAAACAATTAATTTAGGATTGCGTTTTATTTCTAATTAAAATATTGATTTACAATTTTGTAAATTCACAATTATGTGTAAAAATAACAAGCTATTTCTTTTTGTTTTGTTGCTGTGTTTTTCTTTAAATGCACAGAATAAGACTGTTAAAGAAGTAGTTTTTTTAGGTGCTGAAAAATTAAAGAAAAGTTTTTTGGAACGAGTAGTATCAGTGGAGGATAATCAAGAATTAGATTCTCTTACAATTCAGGCAGATATTCGTTTTTTAACACGTTTGCCAGCAATTGCCAATGCTGCTTATAAAGTTATTGAATCAACCCCTAATAGTTATACAGTACAATACATACTGGAAGAAAATTTTACAATTATTCCCTCGTTTAATGTATATACTTCAAATAATGAAGAACTGGCATATAGGGTAGGAGTTTCAGAATACAATTTTTTAGGTAGAAACATTACAATAGGTGGTTTTTATCAAAAAGATGTTTATGATTCTTATCGTTTGAGTTTTCAGGTGCCTTATCTTTTTTCTAATAAATTAGGACTGTCGTTTAGCTATCAGGATTTTACATCTTTAGAGCCTGTGTTTTTTAGTGGAGGAACTGTTCAGTATAAATACAATAATGTTTCGTACGAAGTGTTGGGAATGTATGAGTTTGATGGGAAAAATAGAATGCGTGCAGGAGTAAATATTTTTACAGAAGATTATAAATATCAACCAGAAGAGGGAGATATAACGCCTCCGGTATTGGATTTAATTGAAGATAAAATATTGTATAAAATTATTTATCAATACGACAATTTAAGTTCTAGTTGTCAGTATGTTTCTGGATTTCAAAGCGTATTTAATTTTCAATATGTGACTTCTGAAACCAATATATCTTCACCAAATTTTTTGATAGGATGGAATGACTTTATGTTTTACAACAGGTTGGGTTCTAGGGGTAATTTTGCTTCTAGGTTACGTGTAGGTTTGGCAACAAATAACGATTCTCCTTTTGCTCCTTTTGCTTTAGACAATAATGTAAATATTAGAGGGGTTGGAAATGTAATTGATAGAGGAACGGGTTCTATTGTTTTAAATACAGAATATAGACATTCGTTTATAGATAGTGGTGTATTTAGTTTACAAGGAAACGTCTTTGTAGACTCGGGTTCTTGGCGTAACCCTGGAGGAGATTTTAATGATTTTATAGAAGAAGAAAATATTGTTGTTTTTTCTGGTTTGGGACTTCGATTCATTCATAAAAAAATAGTGAATGCAATATTTAGAATAGATTACGGTGTTGGATTAACGGAAGATACCCACGGATTGGTTTTTGGAATAGGGCAGTATTTCTGATGCTTGTTTTTTACTGAAAGTATCGAATTTAATTTGTTGTTGTGAGTATACTGCTACGTTTAGTATAAGAAACGTAGGGCAGTTAATAAGCACTATCGTTTCAATTTATAACTTAGCTAAATATAAATATTTTGCTTTTATTTTTGGTTTAAATGCCAAATTTTATATTTAGCGGACTTTGTTATTATGCACAGAACTTTGGATTTAACACAAACGCCCTATGTTTTTTATACATTGTTATGCCCTGGCTATTTTTCCAGTAATATGTTCAACTTTTTCGGATTGGTCAATTAAACCTTTTTCATTTAAATTTTCAATAATAGAGTTTCTAAATTCAAGCTTATTAATCAAGTGCTTGTGTTTTATGTCAAAAATTCTAAACAAATCATCCCATTTTAAAGCATATATTTCATAGTTTTTAACAGCTTCTACTAAAAACTTTTTTCCTTTTCCTTTTTGAGATTCGTATTTGTCAGTAATCCAATCATCAACATCCTTACCAACTAAAATTAATTTCCAAGTTCTTGTCTCGCTTGAAAATTTAGGTTCTTTTATTATAATTCTAATATATTCCTCTATTTGGTCATATTGTGATTTTCCAATAACAACACTTGGTCTTTTTAATTCAACAATTATGTTTTCCTCAATCATATATTCATCGCTACTAGAATCTGGTATGTCAGATTTTTTAGCAATAAAAATATCAGGTCTTTTTAATCGTGATTTAGCATCAATTTTGTTATAATCTTTTTTTTCTTGTTCTAAAAAAGAAAGATAATTGTTTAATAATGTTTCAAAATTCTTGTCAGCAGAAACTAAATGATATTGTTCTCCAAATAACCAGTAATTATTTTCTATAATTTTTTGAATATGGTCTCTTTCATTTGTGAATTTTTCTAAGTCATAAACAAGATGCTTTAATCCAGATACAGTATTAAATCTATTTTCGAGTAATTTAACTAATGCAACAACAGCTGAAAATTTAGTTTTATTTAATGTTTCAGATAACTCTTTTCTTTCTTCATCGCTTAACTTTATAATACTATCAAGTATATTAAGAATGTCATCTCTTTGGTCAGAGTCTAAAAGTAAATTTAAGAAACCGACAATAGTTTTACTTTGTGTTGTTTTTAACCCTTGAAATATTTTAGGTTGAACACAATATATTTCTTTAACAACTTTTTCTAAATCTTCTTTTCGTAATTTATCGTAAGGATTATTTTTAAACTGAGGGAAAACATTTTGCTTATGATATTTTGTAATTAATTCTATGGCTTTATGTTCTTTTATGAAAAGTTTTTCTTCGATTGAAAGTTTCTCTTTTAAAAAAACAAGAAGTCTTTTAAAAGTAATATCATTTTGGTCTTTTACTTCAAAACCTAAAGTGTTGGTTTTGGAATTTGATAATTTAAATGAATCAAAATAAGATGATTCAATATATACTGAATGATGAAAGTCTTCTGTTTTATTATTAAAAGAAGTATGTTTTCTGTCTTTTTCTTTTTTCTCCTCGTTTAAGAAGTAATAATAGTATTTGTCTCCAATGTTTTTTTTCCAGCGAATAAAGTTAATTTTGAAATCAAAATCATTAAAATTCTCATTAAAACTCACAGTTTTATCTATTATGCTATTATAATCTATTGCATAATCATTTAATTTTAAAGTGTAACTTTTATTTAAGTAGAGGAACCAACCAAATTCACAAGCAAGAAAGTCATAAAAAGATTCTGTTTCTATTAAATCAGCTGTTAACTTAGCAAATGATTCAAAATAAACAGTAGTTCCTGTATTTTCTTTTGTTATTGTTTTCTTTTCAGAAATCCCAAATCTTTGAAGACTTGATTCCTTAATTTCAATATTGTAATTTAAAAATTTACCATCTTTATCTTTAAACGTTGTGTTCCAAATTGCTTTACCCGAGAATTGCTGAAAAGAATATCTTCCTTTACCTTTTTTACCTTTTACAAAACCATCGTTATTAAATGTGTTCCTTTTTTGTGAATCTAAGAAATGCCCAAAAGTTTGGTCGATAGTTTCAATATTGATACCAGTTCCATTATCAGAGATTGAAAAACTATTTATATATCCAACTTCATTAGAATCTATATTAATTTCAATTTCAGAAGCATTAGCATCAAATCCATTCCATATATATTCAGCAATAGCTTTTCTATAATCAGTTGGCAAACCACTTTGTTCAACACTTTTTGATGTTATTTTTGTAATATGTTGTTTCATTTATAGCGATTTTTTAAACTTGGGCATAACGTGTTTGTGTATGATTTCGTTGCGTGATTAAGCACTAAAGTTAGAAAATAAATCACAGATAGAAAGTCCGCGAGGACTTTCGTAAGTAGGCTATAACTAGCAATGAATTATACACGTTGTTGGCAGCTGGTTTTATTTAATGTTTATAGTATATCTGCATTTCGGAAAATTATCACAACCATAAAAATTTCCATATTTCCCTCTTTTTTTAATCAGTCTATTTCCACACTTGGGACATATTTTTTGTTTTTCCTTTTTATTTCGTTCTCGTATCTGTTTTTTAACTTGTGATGAATGGCTTTTAGATATTTTTCGGTCAGTTATATTACTCTTGAGTAATTTATCTGAAATCGATTCCATTTGACTATATGATAAACTTTCTTGTTCATTTAAGTTTTTAATTGTCTTTATAAGTTTGTTATTATAAACAACAGGAAGAGTCGTTGTCACATTTTTTAGTTTACCATCTCCCGCAAAAACAACAATTGGAAAATATTTAATATAATTATATTCTGAAAGAGTTTTTTTTATGGCATAGACGTGAACCCAATTTTGTTTAATCGGATTTCTTAATTTACTTTTATGTTTATAAATAGTTTGAGTCCAATATTCAGAGTTTTGATGTCCGTGAATCCAACCTTTATAGTTTTTTGTTTCGATAACAAAAATTCCACTTTTGCTAATTACAATATGGTCAATTTGAGTAGTTAAGTCGCCATTTTTTAATAATATATCATTTAATACTAGATATTCCTTTTTATTGAGACGTTTTAGTTTTGAAGCTACTTTGTACTCTCCAATTGAGCCTTTAATTTTAGGAATGATTCTTTTCTTGAAATAGTATGAAATTCCATAAAGAGCTAAAATTATAATAAGTATTAAGAATTCCATTTTTATTGAGAATATTCCTGAAGATTACGAATTTCAACTTGCTGCCAACGATTGAATAAACGTACTGGTACGTTTATTCCCATTATAGACTTTGTTTAAAATATATTTGATATACCCTCGTTAAAAAATGAAATTTTAACGAGTAGCAATTTTTTACAAATCTATTCAATTCTCATATGATAAAAAAGGAACAAATTAATTTGTTAAGTAAGTATTACAATGAAAACTACTTTTTTAAAGGGTATATTTCTTGCTCAATAAAGCTTTTTGGAAAATCTTCATCATTTTTAAACCCCAATTCAATGTCTCTTCCGTTTTTAGGAATGTAGTTTGTTTTGAATAGATAATCCCAGATACTTAGAGAAATTCCAAAATTTACCCCCGTTTTATGTTTTTTAGGTAGTTCTTTTGCATGGTGCCAAATATGCATTTGTGCATTGTTAAAAATGTACTTTAAAGGTCCTAAATTTATAGAAATGTTGGCGTGGTTTAAATGACCAATACTAAGAGCTATTAGGTGTACAAAGATAACATCGTTTACATGAAAACCTCCAATAAGAGCCAATGGAATGTAAAGAGTGGTTCTGTATACTAATGTTTCCACCCAGTGGTAACGTAGGTGTGCAGCAAAGCCCATTTCTTTTACTGAGTGATGTGTTTTATGAAATTTCCACAACCAAGGTGTACTGTGTAAAAGAATGTGTGTTGCCCATTGTACAAAATCGGTAATGAGAAAAAACAGCAAAAGCCTTATTAAAACAGGTAATTCGTTTAAGTTGATAAGCTGAAGTGTTTCTATAGAAATAGAAAACATACCCAGAGTTTTTATAAACAGATTTTCTGCAGCAGTTGAAAGGGCTATAAAAATAATAAGATTGAAAATAAAGAAGTTGAAAAACATGTAAAATGTATCCAACCAGAAATCTTTTCTAAAAATACTCTGATTTTTTCTCCATGGAAAAGCAATTTCTAATCCCCATACAATTAATGATATTGTAATTAAGGCATAAAAATAATTGTGCCAAGAGGGATGTGTTATCTCATAAATAAGGTAATTCCCGTAGCCAATAAAAGAATCTTTAAAAAGGTTGATGAGGTTTTCCATATATAAGATGAATTGCTTTTAGGTAAAGTTATAAAAGTGATTTTTTTCTTTTTAAGAGTGTTTTTCTATTTCAATTGTAAGTATCCTTTATTAGGTTGTTGGATGTTTTTTCGAATACTATTCGTCCTAACAAAGGGGAAGTATATAGTGTATAAGGAAGAATTATTTTCAATAAAAAAGATAGCTCTTCCTTAAAATAAATTAGCAACATCCACCACCATCATAATGGAAGGTAGACTTACTTATATAAATATCATCTCTGCTCAAATCTTTTAATGCGGCAGCAGTTTTGTCACAAATAGCCAAAGGTTGATTTTTTAATAAAGTATGTCCTTTTTTATCATCAAAGAAATCTTCATTACCATAATAAATGGCGGCTTTTCCTGTAAAAATACAAGGACCATCTTCTGGCATAGGATCTTTAATGGCTGCTACTTCTATAGATTCTATGTAAATCAATTCATCTGTAGGGTAGTTTTTAGGATCTAAAATTCGGTAAGGTTTACGCGCTCTAATTTCAATAGTACCAAAACCTGCATCTGTTAGCATTTTTACATATTCAGCAATAGGTAAACTTCCACTTAAGCACAATGCACGTAAACGGTCATCATTTCTTAAGGTATCGTTCATAGGTTGCTCACAAGTAGGATCACTCATTACAAGTCTTCCATGTGGTTTTAAGACACGGTGCATTTCGGCAATGGCTTTTTTTAGATCATCGGCTTTAAAAATATTGAATAGGCAGTTTTGAGCAGCTACATCAATACTATTGTCTGCAACGTTTAAATTCAAAGCATCCCCTTTAATAAGTTCAACAAATTCACTTTTAAACCAAGGGTTTAATTTTTCAGCTTCTGTAAAGTTTTTTCGAGAAGCTTCTAGCATTTCATCAACGACATCAATTCCTATAACACCTCCTTTTTGACGAGAGAAATACGAGAATTGTAAGAGTTCCATTCCTCCTCCAACACCTACGTATAAAATTTTAGGGGAGTTAGATAAATCACGTGAGTTTACAGTACTTCCACAACCATAATTCATCTCTTGCATTATTTTAGGAATCTTTAATCCTGGCAATTCCCAAATAGGATTTGTAGTACAACAAAGTCCAACATCAGGTGTTAATGCAGCTTCTTTATAAACATTGTGTGTAGTATCTAAGTAACTCATAAGTTCAGTATTATAATCTGTAATTTAAAAGTCATAAGTTTAGAAAAGTATTTTCTTTTGCGTTATGACTTTCTGTTTTGATTGTTTTATATGTTTTCAATTAATTTAGTAAATAACGTAACTAAATTAGGTTCTGCTTTGGCAGCCAAAGCTAAAATTTCAGGAATGTTTATAGGTTGTAAATTATCAGGATCACATTCATCAGTTAATACAGAAATAGCAGTACAAGGTAAGTTCATTTGGTTGGCAACAATTACTTCTGGTACGGTTGACATTCCTACTGCATCCGCTCCAATAATTTTTAAATACCTGTATTCTGCTCGTGTTTCTAATTGAGGTCCAACAACAGCAGCATATACCCCTTCGTTTAGGTTGATATTTTCTTGATCTGCAATTTGTTTTAAGTTGGCATTCAATTTTTTTGAATAAGGTGCAGACATGTCTACAAAACGAGACCCGAAAATTTCAATGTTTTTTTCTGCTAAAGGAGAACCCCCTTGTAAATTAATATGATCATCAATTAATAATAAGTCTCCTTTTTTATAATTTAAATTGATAGCCCCAGCAGCATTTGAAATTAAAAGTTGTTGAATTCCTAATAATTTTAAAATACGGATAGGATAGGTGATTTCTGAAAAGTCATAGCCTTCATATAAATGGAATCGACCTTGCATGGCTAGTATTTTTTTACCTCCAAGTGTACCATAAATTAATTTTCCGGAGTGCGATTCTACAGTGGCTTCAGGAAAATGAGGAATGTCTTTGTAGTCTATAGAAACTTCTATTTTTATAGATTCTACTAATTTTCCTAATCCTGTTCCTAATACAATACCTACAGCTGGGGTTTCAATTTTTTTGGATGTAAGGAATGCAAGAGTTTCTTCTATTTGTGGAGTCATGCTATTTATTGAATGAGTATTTTTTTAGAGGTAATTGTATTCTCTGAAATTACTTTGAGAATGTAGATTCCTTCTTTTAAATTATAGGTGCCTATCTTGTTTTTTTCTTCAGATAAAAATATAGGTTTTCTGATTGTTTTTCCTGTAATATCATACATTTTTAAAATAGCAGTGGTAGATCTTTTTAAGTGGACGTAAAAATGATTTTCCGGAATAGGATTTGGGTAAATGTCAAATATTGGGTTTTCGAACTCAGAAACATTTAAGATAGTACTACAATCATTACCTGCTTCTGTTCCTAAAGTTGCAGTTCCCCAATAATGATTAAAAGGAGCGCAGTGTATTACTACATAATCGTAGCTGTTTAGATTTACATCTATAGGAAGTGTGTATGATTGAGCTCCTGAATTACTTTGTAATTCACCTAAGTCTATGGCATTAGGTGTTGTTAAAATTCCATTAGAGGTGGTTACGGTTGTTGTGTTAGAAAGATAGACGTGTAGTTCTGGTCCAGCTTCGGTATTAAAATTACTGTCAAAACTTAAGGTATTGGTGCCGTTTAATAAAAAAGTCATGGATACAGTTCCATCAAAATCGTATTCAGGACCGTCTAAGAAAGGCCCACTTCGTACACACTGACCGTAAATACTCGTTAGCAATAACAAATTACAAATACCTAATAGAATAATTTTTTTCATGTCATAAAAGTTTCTCTAAATATGAGTCGCTTTTTATATCAGAAATTACATCAATATCATTTAAAGTTTCTAAGTTGTAAATTGTATTTGTAGAAGGTAGGCTGTTTAAACTGTCTTTATAAACTGTTTCTGTTCCCCAATTTTTATTTCTAAACAGTTCAGTTTTTAATGATTTCATACCTAGGAGATAATAACCTCCATCTTCAGCAGGTCCAAAAACAACATCGTGAGTGTTTAACTTCTCAAAAGCCTCTTCAATATGTTTTTGTTGTAGGTCATAAATATCACTGCCAATAATAATAATTTTTTCATAATCGTTTTCAAAGCCTTCTTTAAAAGCTTGTTCCATACGATTGCCTAAATCACCAGAGCTTTGAACTTTTTTTTGATAGGTTTTATTGCTCCAAATATCATTAGTAATGGTGTTTTCAGAATAAAACACCCATTTTTCACAGGTCAGGTTTTTAGCAATTGTATTGGTCTGTTTTAGTAGCTCAATATAGATTTGAAGGGCTTTTTCTTGTCCAATATCTTTGGCTAATCTACTTTTTACTTTTCCTAATTCAGGGTTTCTTGTAAAGAGTAATAATAGGTTTTTAGTCTTCATAAACTTTATTTCCTTTTAGTAACCATTTGCTCCATTCTCTGGAAAAAGTGTGTACTTTTTCAGTAGGTTTTTTGTTTAGGTCAACTACTATGTGGTTTTGATTTTTCCATTCAAAAATACCACCGTATAAATTAAACACGTTGGTATAGCCTTCTTTTAATAAAGTTTCACCAATTAGTTCACTTCGAATACCAACAGAACAGTAGAGTATGATAGGCGTGTTTTTATTCGGAATTATTTTTTTTGTTTGCTGTATGTCAAAAGAATTATAACCTATATGTATTGCATTTTTTATATGGCTTGTTTCAAATTCGTGGAGTTCTCGAGTGTCTAAAAAAAGATAGTCAGTAGTATTATTAACAGTCTTTACTTTTATTATAGGAACCGTTTTGTTGAGTTTTTCATTAAGAAGCGCTTCAAACGTTTTTGATTGTCCTGTAAGTGTAGTACAAATTAGGAGGTTCAAAAAAATAAGAAGTATGTTTTTCATTGCTTGAGGTTTAAGAAATTGCTCCTTGACAACTAGATCCAGCACCTGCTGTACAACCGTAGCAATGGTTTTTTAAAACGATATTTCTGTTTGCAAGTTTTTTTAGATCAAAATTTTTAATGTTTCTAGTGTTTTTATCTGCTATTGGTAGGTTTAGCATTTGGTTAAAATCACAGTCAAACATGGTTCCGTCCCAGCGTACGGAAATTGTATTTCTACACATAAGGTTTTCAACGGCTGCTAGGTTAAAATTATCAGCTAATAAATGCATATAATGTGCTACTTTTTCTTGCTTTTTTAAATCGTTTAAAAATCTACTAATAGGCATGTTGGTAATGGTGTACAAGCTATTAAAGGTTATATTGAAATTATCTTTTAGCATACGTTTGTAGTCTTTTTCTAATCCTTTCTGAGAGCCAGGTAAGGAAGGTCCACCAGGATTGTAAACCAAATGTAAATTTAAATCAGAACTGTTTCCGTAGCCTAATGTATTTAAAATCTGCAATCCTTTTATAGAGGCTTCAAAAACTCCTTCGCCACGTTGTTTGTCTACATTTTCTAATGTATAACAAGGCATAGAAGCAATAACTTCTACTTTGTGTTTTTTGAAAAATTCAGGTAGGTAGTTATAATCTTCATGAAAGGTTAAGATGGTTAAATTACTACGAACAATAATTTTAATGTTCCTTTTTGATGTTTCTTCTACAAACCATTTAAAATCTGGGTGAATTTCAGGAGCTCCTCCCGTTAAATCTACAGTGTTAAAACTACCAGAATCTAAGGCTTTTAAACAATCGTTCATTGTTTCTCTAGACATAAGCTCTTTACGAGAAGGTCCTGCATTTACATGACAATGATTGCAAACCTGATTGCATAAATAACCAAGGTTTATTTGTAAGATATCTAGGTTGCTAGGTTTAAGAGGAGTGTATTTGTATTTTTTAAGTTGTTCGGTAAAAGAGGGTACCGCAATGTTTTCTAAAAATTCAATTTCCTGTAAAGCCTTTTTCTCTTTGATTTGTGTAATTGAATCTGTTTTTGATTTGTGTAGTGTTTCTGTTATTTTTTTATAAAGAACATCTCGGTCTTTTGCAGTATACGATTCCATAATAATTTAAATTTTAAAAAGCCTTATTCGTTTAAACTCCAGTTGTATTCTAAATATCTAACTTTTGTTTTTTTAGTCAGTTCTATATCTGTATAGTTGTTTATATATTCTACTAATTTTTGATTTTGGGTGAAATCTCCTTTGTACCAATCAAATATTTTAGATAAATAAATTTTTTCAGAAGTCAACGTATTTCTATTAGAGTCGTTGATAAATTGTTTCATTAGTTTTTCTAAAGAAGCTTCTACATTTTGTTCTGTGAAAGCAAAATTAGCTAATGGAGGGCATGAAAAAGAGGCACAATTAACACCTACATGTATACGTGGGTCTTTGTAAATTTTTCTTAATATTTCATGCTCAATAGCATTTAAAGTATATATTTTTCCTCCAACATTGGCAAAAGGAGTGTTCCAAGCATCTTTTCCTTTAATACGTATTTTAGTAATACTCTTTAAAGGGTAATTGTCTAAAATTAACTTTACAGTATAGGCATTGTACGCATTCATCCAAAAAGCTTTCTTTTTATTTGCAGACCATGTGCTGTTGGGTGTTGTGGTTTGTAAATATTCTAAGTAACTGTTTAATTTTGTTTGTTCAGCTTGAAATCCTTTATAATCAACAATTCCTTTTTCAGAAACATGAGTTTCTAATAAAGAATTCCAAATACTTTCTTGTGCGTTTATCTTGGTAACTAAACCAATTAATAAAAAGGCAATTAATTTTAGTTTCATCATTTTTGTTTTTTGTAAACAATTGGACGTAGATAACTTTAATAGATTACAGTTAGGTTTTTGTTTTTATAAAAGTTCCAATTCTTCTCCAGTTTTTAATTGAAAGCGTTTTTTAAATAGATATACCAATAGGTAGAGTATAGGAGTGTCAAGAGCCGCTATGATTATTTTGAATAAGAAGCCGCTTAAAAGTAGTTTAGGAAACATTTCCCATGGCAATACCTCAAATAATGACAGCAATGCAACAACGGTAAACGTATCTATAAATTGGGAAGAAAAAGTTGAAAAATTATTGCGTAACCATAAGTGTTTTCCTTTTGTTTTCTTTTTCCAAAAATGGAAGATCTTTATGTCTATAAATTGAGCAAAAAGATAGGCTAGCATGGATGCTAGAACAGCTAAGAGAGACAACCCAAATACGTGTGTAAATGTTTCATCTGTTACAGGAGAATTTGGTATCGCAGGAACATGGTTTGCTATGTAAATAATTAGAATAGAAAAGAAAGAAGCAAAAATACCCGTAATAACAACTTGATTGGCTTTTTTCTTTCCGTAAATTTCAGAGATAATATCTGTAATTAAAAAAGTTATAGGATAGGGAAGTATACCTACAGAAACTTCAAATCGGAAAAAACCGAAAGGATTCCAGTAAAAGAATTTTTGAAAGATAAGGTTTGAAACCACTAATGAAGTAATAAAAATAGTGGTGAGTATCAAGTATATTTTTTGTGCAAAAATGCGATCTTTTAGCCTCATAGATTTTAATTGAAAAACGAATATACTTAAAAATTGAAGTATTTGATTTTGTTAATGAATAGGAATTCTTTTTAATCGGAAAACAATGCTTATTTTTGCATTTGAAATTGAAAATAATAAATATGAAAGCATATGTATTTCCAGGTCAAGGAGCTCAGTTCTCAGGAATGGGACTTGATTTGTATGAAAATTCTGATTTAGCAAAAGAATTGTTTCATCAAGCAAATGAAATTTTAGGGTTTGAGATTACTAAAATTATGTTTGAAGGAACTGCTGAAGATTTAAAGCAAACGAATGTAACACAACCAGCTGTATTTTTACATTCGGTAATTTTAGCAAAAGTATTGGGAGATGCTTTTAAACCAGCTATGGTTGCGGGGCATTCTTTAGGTGAATTATCTGCTTTGGTAGCAAATGGAACATTGTCTTTTGAAGACGGTTTGAAATTGGTTGCAAAGCGTGCAGATGCAATGCAAAAAGCATGTGAGCTACAGGCAGGTACTATGGCTGCAATTTTAGGTTTGGAAGATGAGGTTGTTGTAGAGTTATGTGAGGCTATTGAAGGAGATGTTGTAGCGGCAAATTTTAACTGTCCAGGTCAATTGGTGATTTCAGGAGAATTAGAGGCTGTAAAAGCAGCTTGTGAATTGGCTACTGAAAAAGGAGCAAGAAGAGCATTGTTATTACCTGTAGGAGGAGCATTTCATTCTCCATTAATGGCTCCTGCAAGGGAAGAATTGGCAGCAGCAATTGAGGCTACTCAATTTAACGAACCATCATGTCCTGTTTATCAAAATGTAGCAGCAAAAGCAGTTACAGACGCAGCAGAAATTAAAAATAATTTAATAGCTCAGTTAACAGGAGCTGTAAAGTGGACACAATGTGCACAAGCAATGATAGCCGATGGAGCTACTGAATTTATTGAAGTAGGACCAGGGAAGGTATTGCAAGGATTGGTTGCTAAAATTGACCGTTCTGTAGCAAGAAGTGGAGCTGCAATCTAGTACTCTGTTTAAATAAAAAATAAAGCCTTTTAAGAAAATTCTTAAAAGGCTTTATTTTTTATTCTAAAGTCTAGGCTTGTTTTTGTTGCCATTCCCATGCAGAACGAAGCGACTTTTCTAGTGATGATTCTGCTTTCCAGTTGAGTTCTTTGTTGGCAATGGTGGTATCTGCAAAAGCAGCTGTAATGTCTCCAGCCCTTCTGTCAACAATTTTATAATTTAATTTTAAGTTGTTTACTTTTTCAAAAGCATTGATAACCTCTAAAACAGAGCTTCCTGTACCTGTTCCTACATTAAAGTATTCAAAAGCTTTTTTATTGTTCTTGTTTAGTAATCTTTCTAAGGCTGCAATATGAGCTTTGGCTAAGTCTACAACATGTATATAGTCTCTGATTGCGGTACCGTCATTGGTTGGATAATCATTTCCAAAAACAGACAATTCTTCTCTAATTCCAGCAGCTGTTTGTGTAATAAACGGAATTAAGTTTTGCGGTACCCCTAATGGTAATTCTCCTATTTTTATAGAAGGGTGTGCTCCTATAGGGTTAAAGTATCTTAAAGCTATAGAATTGATACCATGTGCTGTACTGGCATCTCTAATAATTTCTTCTCCTATTTGTTTGGTGTTTCCGTATACAGATTCAGCTTCTTTTACAGGAGCTTTTTCTGTGATAGGAAGTTCATCTGCTTGTCCGTAAACAGTACATGAAGAAGAGAAAATAAAGTTGTCTAATTTTCTATCTCTCATTTCTTGTAACAAATAAACAAGCGTACCTAGATTGTTTTCGTAATAATCTAGAGGTTTGTCCATACTTTCTCCCACAGCTTTAAAGGCAGCAAAATGAATAATACCATCAATTGTATGATTGTCAAAAAAAGTTTTCACATCATTCTTAACTCTTAGGTCAAGTTGTGTAAATTCAGGTTTAATACCTGTGATAGCAGTTATATTGTCCAGTACATCTAAAGTTGTGTTTGATAAGTCGTCAATAATAACAACATCAAAACCTTTGTTCTGTAATTCAACAACCGTATGTGAGCCAATAAATCCAAGGCCTCCAGTGACAAGTATTTTAGCCATTATTTTAAAAAGTTAAGTATTGTGTTTATAATAAAATCTTGTTGTTCTGTATCTAATTCAGTGTGCATAGGTAATGAAATTACTGTTTTGATAAGTGTATTTGTTACAGTAAAATCTTCTTCTTTATAACGAGTATCTGTGTATGCTTTTTGACTGTGAAGTGGTACAGGATAGTAAATAGCATTTGGAATGTTGTTCTCATTTAGATATTGATGTAAAGCATCTCTATCTGCATTGATAATTTGTAAGGTGTATTGGTGAAATACATGCGTAGAATTGGTTGCAATAGCAGGTGTAATAATCTTATCAGATACAGAGAAACCAGCAGTGTAGTAATCAGCGGCTTTTCTACGTGCATCACAATAAGAGTCTAAAAGTGGTAGTTTAATTCTTAGTATAGCAGCTTGCATGCTGTCTAGTCTTGAATTTACACCAACAACATCATGGTAATATCTTTTATACATTCCGTGGTTTACAATTCCTCTAATAGTATGGGCAAGGTCATCATCATTTGTGAAAATAGCACCACCATCACCATAACATCCTAGGTTTTTAGAAGGGAAAAATGAAGTTGTTCCTATATTTCCTATTGTTCCTGCTTTTTTCTTAGTTCCGTCTTTAAAGGTATAATCAGCTCCAATAGCTTGCGCGGTATCTTCTATAACAAATAAATTATGCTCTTTAGCAATTTCTAAAATAGCATCCATATTAGCACATTGTCCAAATAAATGAACGGGAACAATTGCTTTTGTTTTTGGAGTAATAGCTTCTTTTAAAGCTTGAATGTCCATATTAAAAGTATCTGTATCAACATCTACTAAAACAGGTGTTAGTTTTAATAGGGCAATTACTTCTACTGTAGCAGCAAAAGTAAAGTCAACAGTAATAACTTCATCACCTTGTTCTAATCCCAATCCCATCATTGCTATTTGTAAAGCATCTGTTCCGTTAGCACAAGGAATAACATGTTTAACATCAAGGTATTCTTCTAAATCTTTTTGAAATCCATTAACTTCAGGTCCGTTTACAAATGCAGTAGATTGAATTACATTAATAACAGCGTCGTTAACTTTATCTTGTATTTTTTCATATTGACCTTTTAGGTCAACCATTTGAAGTTTTTTCATGGTGTCTTTATTTGCTTAGGTAGGCAAAAATACAAATTAATTGAGACGAAAATTAGTAGATTGAGAACTAATCATCAGATTGTTTTACAAAAAAAGAAAAGCCCGTACAACTGTACGGGCTTCTTAATTTATAGACTTAAATTATCTCTTATTCTTCAGAATCCATCAATTCAAAGAATTGATCTAATTTAGGCATGATGATAATTTTTGTTCTTCTGTTAGTTGCTCTGTTAGCTTCAGTATCATTTTCAACTAAAGGTACATAACTACTTCTTCCTGCTGCAATTAATCTAGCTGGATCTACTTCAAAGTTGTTTTGTAAAGTTCTAACAATTGAAGTAGCACGTTTTACACTTAAATCCCAGTTGTCTTCCAATACACTTGTTTTGATAGTTCTAGAGTCTGTATGCCCTTCAATCATAACATCCATTTCTGGTTGTGCATTGATTACTTGTGCAACTTTTTTTAAGATAGAGTTAGCGCTACTAGATACTCTATAGCTTCCTGTTTTGAAAAGTAATTTATCAGCGATAGAAATGTAAACTACAGTTTTTTCGATGTTTATTTGGATGTCCTCATCATTTAAACCATTGTTTAATACTTTCTTTAAGTTGAAAGCAACAGCTAAGTTGATAGAATCTCTTTTAGAGTTTACCTCTCTGATATGCTTGATATATTCATCCTTACTCTTTAACTGGTTTAATGTTTGCGACATGTTTTCTGAAGCAGATTTAGAAAGTACAGTTAAGTTATCAACGTATTCTAAAGTTCTTTCGTTTCCTTTTAAAAGATAATTAATTTTATCCTCTAATGAAGCAATTTTAGCGTCTTGTTTGTCTAAAGCTACTTTGTTATCAGACAATTGAGTTTCAGCCTCTGTTAATTCAACTTGAGCCTGAGAGTTTTCGTTTTGTACTTCGTCAAATTTTTTCTTAGAAACACAAGAAGAAAATAAAAGTACTGATGCAGAGAATAATGCAATAAGTTTTTTCATGGATATAAATAAATTATTTTTGCGCAAATTTATTAAAAAACTTAGAGTAAAGCTTGTTATTGTTTTAAAAATTAATATAGTTTTAAGCTTTTGAAAAAATCGTTAAAAAATGACCTTTAAAATATCAATTCGTTTAATTTTAGGCTTATTTATTGTTTTTATTTCTTGTAAAAGGGAAGGATTAGTTCAAAATCGTTTGGAAGGGAATGTGTTTGGAACTCGTTTTCATATGATATACTTGGGAGAAGAGAAACAAACCTTTAAGAAAGAAGTTGATAGTTTGTTTAGAAAGGTAAATAAATCTTTGTCTACATATATGGCGACTTCTGATATTTCAAGAATAAATAAGGGGGATTCTTTGGTGTTTGTAGATGCTTATTTTGAAGAGGTTTTTGCTAAATCAAAGGTTATTCACGAACAAACAAAAGGTGTTTTTGACCCTACAATCGGAATTTTGGTAAATGCTTGGGGGTTTGGCCCAAAAAAAGATGTAAAAACACCAGACTCATTAGCGATAAAGAATATGTTGAGCTATGTTGGTTTTAATAAAGTGAAGTTAAGAGAGGGAAGAGTTGTAAAGAAATTTCCACAAATATATTTTGATTTTAACGCAATAGCTAAGGGATTTGGAGTAGATGTTGTGGGTAGGTTTTTGGAAGAAAAAGGGATTGAAAATTATCTGATTGAGATTGGTGGTGAAATTCGTGCTAGAGGGAAAAATTTGAAAGGTGATTTTTGGAAAATAGGGATTGAACAGCCTAATTTTGACGGAACAAGAGGTATTCAAAAAGTAATTGTTTTGAGGAATGCATCTATTGCTACATCAGGGAATTATAGGAAGTTTAAAGTAGATTCTATTACTGGAGAAAAGTATGTACATACGTTAGATACCAAAACAGGTTACACTGCAAGGAGAGATTTGTTGAGTGCTTCTGTAATTGCAGCTTTAGATTGTGCTGATGTAGATGGGTATGCAACTGCTCTTATGGCAATGGGTAGTGAAAAAGCGAAAGAGTTTTTAAAAGAACATCCTGAGTTAAAAGCTTATTTGATTTATGTAGATAGAAGTGGAGAAGTTTCTGAGTTTATTTCAGAAGGGTTGTAGTTTTTTATTTAGTACAAACAGGAAGTATTTCTTCTTTAGAAAGTCTAAAGATGTTTATGTTTTTTGAAGAAGTTATATCTGTACATTTTACTTCAGATACTTTAAAGCCTGTGTTTCTTAATTTGTTAAAGTAATCTTGTCCGTATACACGAACGTGGTCGTATTGCCCAAAGTGTTTTTTACGTTCTTCAGGACTTTGTATAGAGTTGTCTTCGTATGTGGTTTTTCTATTTAAATCTTGAGGTATTTGAAAAATTCCTAAACCTCCTTTTTTAAGAACTCGATACAGTTCTTGCATCGCTTTTTTGTCGTCTTCTATGTGTTCTAATACATGATTACAAAAAATAACATCATAACTATTGTCTTCAAAAGGTAAGTCACACAAATCTGCTTTTACATCAGCGAGTGGTGAAAAAAGATCTGTAGTTAAGTACGTTATGTTTTTTTGTTTTTTAAAACGTTTGTAAAAACATTGCTCAGGGGCTACATGTAATACTTTTTTAGGAACGCTAAAAAAATCAGTATTGTTTTTAAGATATAGCCATAGGAGTCTGTGGCGTTCTAATGAAAGTGTGCCGGGAGCTAATACATTTTCACGTTGGTTTTCATATCCATAAGGTAGAAATTTTCGAAAGCTTTTTCCATCTATAGGATCTGTGTATGTGGTTCCTTTTAAATACCAACTAATTACAGGTTTTGCCCAGTAACTTGCTTTTATAAGAAGTGGTCGGGGAATTGTATTTAGTACGAGTTTAAAAAGCTGCATGTGCTATTGTCTAAAAGGGTCTTCTTCAGAGGTAACAATACCCAATGCTTCGTTAACGTATTTGAACGTAGAAAGTAATTCAGGTTTTCCGTTTACAATGGCAACATCGTGTTCAAAGTGGGCAGAAGGTTTTCCATCTTTGGTTAAAATGGTCCAACCATCACTTAATTGATTGATTCTTTTAGTTCCCATATTGATCATTGGCTCAATGGCAACAACCATTCCTTCAACAAATTTTTTACCTCTTCCTCTTTTTCCGTAGTTAGGCATTTCTGGATCTTCGTGCATTACTCTACCTAGCCCGTGACCAACCAATTCTCTAACAACGCCGTAACCGTGGTCTTCGGCATATTTTTGAATAGCATATCCAACATCTCCAACTCTATTTCCTACTTTGAATTCTTTGATTCCTTCGTATAAACTTTGTTTGGTTACGTCTAATAATTTTTTAGTTTCAGGATCTACTTCACCAACTTCAAAAGTATAGGCGTGATCTCCATAAAAACCATTTTTTAAAGCTCCACAATCAATAGAGATAATATCTCCTTCTACCAAAAGATCATTATTAGGGATTCCGTGTACTACTTGAGCATTAGGACTCATACATAAAGTATTCGGAAAATCATATAGTCCTAGAAACCCAGGAACAGCTCCATGATCTCTGATAAACTCTTCAGCTAAAGTGTCTAGATGAATTGTACTTACGCCAGGTTTTACTTCTTTGGCAAGCATTCCTAATGTTTTAGATACAATCAATGCACTTTCACGCATTAATTCAATTTCTTCTGAAGTTTTTATCGTTATCATGAGTGTCTTTTTTCGGGCTACAAAGGTACTTTAAAAAATAGAATATTGAAAGTTATATATAGGTCTGAGGTTATAATAGAAAAAGACTCGTGAAATACGAGCCTTTTTATTGTATTTTGAATTAAAACAGCGTTTAATTTTGTGGATTTGTTACGATAATTTTTTTGACAAGACTAGCTCCTTCAATTGTTAGTCTTAGGTAATATACTCCACTGCTTAAACCAGATACATCGTATTCTTTGGTATTCATTTCTTTAAAAATAGATTTTCCAAGATTGTTGTATAACTCTACACCATAAGGGGTGTTTTCTAACTGATCTGGAGCATTAATTTTAAAGTAAGTAGAAGTTATAGTTGGGCTAATTTGAATAGAGTTTATGTTTTTTAGGTTTTGAGTGCTTAGTGTCACAGAACAATTGTCATCAGCAGTAGAATCAGGACATATGTTGCTAGGCCCTATTAAGAAAGATTCATCTACATGAGCTCCTGCAAAACATCTAGGGATATAAGGCCAATCGTCTGTTAATACATAATAATAAGTTCCTTCAGGGTAATCGGGTGTTACTCCATATCTACCATTGCATTCATCTAATTCTGTATTTGCTTGTACAAACTCGTAATCCTCAATATAATACCCGTCATATGTTCCGTTAGGAGCTGAAAATCCATCACCAGGTCTTGTTGAGCTATTACTTGTTTTTAATTGCCAACCAGAGTTAAAACTAGAAATACCACTATTACTATTGTTAGCTGTTGTATAAGCGTATTTGTAATATACAGGGTATCCGTCTGCTGCGTAAGCAACTATTGGTGAAAAATCAGTTCCGTCAATTGCTAAATTAACTCCACTCGTTTTTGTAAAGTAATCTGTAGCAATGGCATGGTAGTGATATTCTCCTTTGGCATTTAAATGAGCCCCTTGTGTGTTCATACCAAAAGCTACTACGGCTTCTATATTCCAATCGTAATTGTATTCTCCTGTTGGGTCTCCCGTGTCGCTATCTAAAATTTCAAAATATTCGGTTGAGCTTGGTGCATAATGTACACCGTTTGTTCCGACTCCAAATCTGTAAGATCCTTCTGTACTACAGCCAGCGCTTTCGTCATCACCATACAATTGTGTAATATTAGCTCCTAATTCGGGATTGGCACACATGGTCCAAGTATCGTCTTGACCTGTAACAGTGAATCCTCCATTAGAAACTCCGGCGGCATGATCAGGAATAGAATTGGCATAAATAGTACGAACAATACCGTCGTCTTCTATGCATACAGCATTATCTTCTTCTTCTGCAAAGATAGCGGCAGAATCACATTGTGCTTGAAGCATGAATTCGGAAAAGAAGAGATAACAGATGATTAGTGGGAATTTTTTCATAATGTGTAGTTTGCTTTTATAATGTTTGTTTCTTTTTTTAATTTGAATAATCTTTTTTGATTGTTGAGGAGTATCCAAAAATCAAATGATGTGTGATCTTCATTTAGAAATGAAAAACCGTTGTTTTTTAGGCTGATTTTTTCCACTTTTTCGGGTTTTTTAGAACTGAACTGGAGAATAAAAAAACTTTTATCTTCAGTAGTTTTTGTAAATGTAAGAGGGGTAATTTGTTGGTTTATGGAAACTTCTAAATTGTTTAAGATTACTTGTTGTAATTTTAAATGACTAGACATGTTGTTTTGATAATTCAATAAGGAGGTATCAATTTTGGAAATAAGATCTTTTTGAATGATAAAGCTATAGATCAATTCATTTTCTGTTTCTTCAATAGAGCATGCCATTAGCTCTTTGTTATGAAGTGTCATTGAACAGCACAGAAGGGCTGTAATAATTAGTGATATTTTTCTCATAGTAGGTTGTAGTTTCTAATAAAACAGTTTAGATATTAGATACCCTACCCTTTATTTTAAAAAAAATACAGTTGATATAGTAAGTTGTGTAATAAACAAAAAAACCTGTTGCATTGCAACAGGTTTTTATATATGATTAAAGGGTTGTTTTTAAACCAAAGGGAATCTAGTCATTTCTTCAGGTTGTTCAACTCCTATTAATTTTAATATGGTTGGAGCGACATCACCTAATACACCGTCTTTAATTTCTTTGACATCGTTGTCAATTAAAATCATAGGAACAGGGTTTGTAGTGTGTGCCGTGTGAGGAGATCCATCAGGATTCATCATTGTTTCACAGTTACCATGATCTGCAATTAATAAAGTAGAATATCCGTTTGCCAAACCAGTTTCAATAACGGCTTGTGCACACTCGTCAACTGCTTCACATGCTTTGATAGCAGCATCCATCATACCTGTATGACCCACCATGTCTCCATTAGCAAAGTTTAAGCAAACAAAATCAGCTTCTCCTTTTTCAAGGTCTTCACACAAAGCATCTTTTAATTCGTAAGCACTCATTTCTGGTTTTAAGTCATAAGTAGCTACTTTAGGTGAGTTACGTAAGATACGAGATTCTCCTTCAAAAGGTTCTTCTTGTCCTCCAGAGAAGAAAAATGTAACGTGTGGGTATTTTTCTGTTTCTGCAATACGAATTTGTTTTTTTCCTGCTGCAGATAATACTTCACCTATTGTGTTTTTAATATTATCGTTGTTATAGATTACATTGATTCCTTCGAATGTTTCATCGTATAAAGTGATTGTAGTAAAATGTAACGGTAATTTTTTCATTCCATGTTCAGGGAAATCTTTTTGAGACAACGCAGCGGTTAATTCTCTACCTCTATCTGTACGGTAGTTGAAGAATATTACAACATCGTCTTCTTTGATCTGTGCTTTAGGGTTTCCTTCAGCATCTGTCATAATAATAGGTTCAATAAACTCGTCTGTAGTATCTGCTTCGTAGTTTGCTTTTAAAGAAGCTACAGCATCTGTAGATTTTGTTCCTACTCCGTTAACAACAGCATCGTAAGCTAATTTTACACGTTCCCAACGGTTGTCTCTATCCATAGCATAGTAACGCCCAGTAAGAGATGCTAATTCACCAGTACTTTCTTTCATGTACTCTTGAATATCGTTGATAAAGTAAGCTCCAGATTTCGGGTCACAGTCACGACCATCTGTAAATGCATGTAAGTATACATTGTCTACTTCATTCTCTTTAGCAACATCTAACAATCCTTTTAAGTGATCTATATGTGCATGAATACCACCATTAGAAACCAATCCTAATAAATGAACATTTTTGTTATTTTCTTTAGCGTATTTTAAACTGTCTAGTAAAACTTTTTCTTGACCTAAAGTTTTTTCTTTAACGGCTTTGTTGATACGAGCTAGGTTTTGGTATACAATTCTACCAGCCCCTAAATTCATGTGTCCAACTTCAGAGTTTCCCATTTGACCTTCTGGTAATCCAACATGTTCTCCGTCGGTACGTAACGTAGCATTTGGATACTTGTTGTATAGAGCGTCTATATAAGAAGTTTTTGCATTGAAAACTGCTGAGACTTTAGGGTCTTGAGTAACTCCCCATCCGTCTAATATCATTAAGATAACTTTCTTGTTCATGGTCTAAAAAAATTTAATTTCCCAAAGATAAAAAGGATTTATGAATAAAGACTGCATAGTCATAAATATTAACGAATTCGTTTAAGTATGTGATTTTTTAATGTTTTGAAACACTTTGTAGGTGGTGTTTTTTTTAACTTAAAATTGTAGAATTATTTTAGGGATATGTCTAATTTTGCTGGAGACTAAAAACTAAAAAGAAATAAAATGGCAAATTTTGATAACGAGGCAATACAAGAATATTTAAAGAATGGTGCAGTGGTTTTAGATGTAAGAACTGATGCAGAATATGAAGAGGGGCATGTAGCAGGATCACAGCATATTGTTTTGGATAGAATTCCTGGAAATGTACAAACGGTAAAGGACTATGGAAAGCAAGTAATTGCTGTTTGTAGAAGTGGTGCTAGAAGTGGACAGGCAACAGACTTTTTAAAGCAACAGGGGGTTGATATTATTAATGGAGGTCCTTGGGAAAATGTAGATCAGTACGTATAAGATTTACCAAATAAGATGATAAGAAACGGTTTTTGATTTTTTCAAAAGCCGTTTTTTATTGGAAGACAATGCCGTATTGGTTTTTAAGTTTTTCTTTTTTGGAGGCTAGTGTTTGTAAGAATTTTTGATGTGCTTTAGATTCAGGGTTAAAAGCTTTGTGTTGCAAGCCTTTTTGTATTGTGTCGATTTCCTTTAAAAGTGTTTTTGTATTGGGGTTTATCCATTCTTTTTGAAATAGGTTCCAAATGTAATCTATAGCAGTTTGTGTAGGGTGTAGCATGTCATTCTTATAGAAACGGTAGTCACGTAAATCGTCAAAAAGTATTTCGTAAGAAGGGAAGTAAAAAGAAGTTTTTGAGTTGATGTGTTGGTGAATTGCGGCCAGTAGATTTGCTTTGCTGAGTGAATTTTCAACCATACCATCTTTTAAATGTCGAATAGGGCTTACGGTGTAAATAAATGTTACGTTGGGATTTGTTTTTTTGATTAAAGTTTCAATGGTTTTTAGTGAGTTTGCAATTTCTTCAACAGAAAGTAATTCTTTATTGAATTGTTTTTGAGGAATTTTATGACAGTTGGCAACAATGTTCTTGGATTTGGTGTTTCTGTAAATCCAAGAAGTTCCTAAAGTGATGATGATATGACTTGTTGTTTTTAAGAATTTATGTGCTTCTAAAATGTTAGTGTTTATTTTTTGAAGTGCAGTAGCAACTGAGGTGTCTGAAAAATCGGAATGGTGATTGAAGCTATGCCATTGTTCATTTTCAAAAAACAAATCAGTTTCTTTATATTCTTTGAGAGTACAGCATTCTGATACTGCACTTTCAATAGCTTTAGGATTGAATAAAATACCGTGTGAATTTGTGTATTCTTGAAAACGAAAGTAGTTTAATTTGTTTCCAATATTTTCAGAAAAACAAGAACCAAAGAGTAGTACTTTAGAACTGTATTGAATACTATTTTGTTGTTCTTTGGGTTTGTAAACGGTTCTAAAATCTTGTTCTTGCACAGTATAATGTTTAAAAAAGAATGGTTTTAAAACAAATGTACGAATTGTAGTCTCAAAAAAGTGAGTTTACAATTCGTACAGGTTTTATACTTGTAAGGTGTTGTTTTTACTTAAGCAATGTATTCTTTTACTTTAGTAATGGCTTCAGCAATTCCTTTAGGGTTTTTTCCTCCAGCAGTAGCAAAGAATTTTTGACCTCCACCGCCACCTTGGATTAGTTTTCCTAATTCGCGTACAATTTTACCAGCGTCCAACCCTTTTTCTTCTACTAAGTTTTTAGAAATGTAAGAGGTTAGCAAAGCTTTTTCTCCTAGTTGAGCTCCTGCAAAGAAAAATAAGTTTTCTACTTCGTTTCCTAATTCGTGGGCTAAATCTTTAATAGCCGCCGCATTTAGATCTACTTGACAAGCTAAGTAATTGATACCGTTAATTTCAGTAATGTTATTCTTCAAGTTTGCTTTTACATTTTTCGCTTTTTCTTTTACAAGGTTTTCAATTTCCTTTTTTAAAGAAGCATTTTCTGTTTGAAGACTTTCAATAGCTTTTATAGGGTCTTTTGCATTTTTTAAAGTAGATTTTACATTCTCATACGCTTTGGCTTGTGAAGTAAAATAGTTTTTTGCAGCAAGGTTGGTAATTGCTTCAATTCTTCTAATTCCTGCCGCAACAGCGCTTTCAGATGTAATTTTAAAATGCCAAATTTCTGAAGTGTTCTGAACGTGGATACCTCCACATAATTCCATAGATTCTCCAAATTTAATAGAGCGAACAGTGTTTCCATACTTTTCTCCAAATAAAGCAATTGCTCCTTCAGAAAGAGCGTTTTCAAATGTATTGTTACGATTTTCTTGTAAGGCAAGTTTTTCGTGGATACGAGCGTTTACAAAGTTTTCAATTTCTATCAATTCATCAGAAGATACTTTTGAAAAATGTGAAAAATCAAAACGTAATCCCATTGCGTTTACCATAGAACCTTTTTGTTCTACGTGTTCGCCTAAAACACTTCTTAAAGCTTGGTGTAATAGGTGTGTAGCAGTGTGGTTAGAAGATGATAATATGTGCTGTTTCTCATCTACTACAGCTGTAAATGTTCCGTTTATTTTTTTAGGTAAGTTCTTTGAAAAATGGATGATTAAGTTGTTTTCTTTTTTAGTATCTAAAATATAAACAACATCTCCGTTAGGAACCTCTAAATATCCTTTGCTTCCTGCTTGTCCTCCTCCTTCAGGGTAAAAAGGTGTTTGATCGAAGACAAGTTGAAATAACTCACCATCTTTTTTGCTAACAACTTTTCTATAACGAGTTAGTTTTACTTCAGCAGTTAAAGTATCGTAGCCCATAAAAGTTTGTTCAGTACTCTCAGATAGTATTTCCCAGTCTCCTGCAGAAACTTGAGCAGCAGCTCTTGAACGTTCTTTTTGTTTTTTCAATTCTTTTTCGAACCCTTCTTCATCTAAAGTCAATCCTTTTTCACTTAATATAAGTGCAGTAAGATCAATAGGGAATCCAAAAGTATCGTATAGTTCAAAGGCTTTTTCTCCAGAAACAACGTTTCCTTTTGTTTGTTCAATAACTTGATCTAATAACTGTAGTCCTTGATCTAATGTTTTTAAGAAAGAATGCTCTTCTTCTTTAATTACATTTTTTATAAGTTGTTGCTGTGCTTTTAATTCAGGGAATACGCTACCTAATTGGTTGACTAAAGTTTCAACCAATTTGTATATAAAAGGTTCTTTGGTGTTTAAGAAAGTAAATCCATAACGGATAGCACGTCTTAAAATTCTACGAATTACATATCCAGCACCGTTGTTAGATGGTAGTTGGCCGTCAGCAATAGAAAAAGCAACAGTTCTTACATGATCTGCAATCACACGAATAGCAACACTTGTTTTACCGTCTTTATCGGTAGGTAAGCTGTTTTTATCGTAATCAGAATTGGTAATGGTTTCAATTTCACGAATCAGTGGTGTAAAAACATCTGTATCGTAGTTAGATTGTACGTTTTGCATAACCATACACAAACGTTCAAACCCCATTCCAGTATCTACATGTTGTGCAGGTAACTTTTCTAAAGAACTATCAGCCTTACGGTTAAATTGCATAAATACCAAGTTCCATATTTCTACAACCTGTGGGTGATCCATGTTTACAAGATCTCTACCAGAAACTTTAGCTTTTTCTTCAGCAGATCTAATATCTACGTGAATTTCAGAACACGGTCCGCAAGGTCCTTGAGCTCCCATTTCCCAGAAGTTATCCTTTTTGTTTCCCATGATAATTCTATCTTCAGGAACAATAGCCTTCCATAAATCGTATGCTTCTTGGTCAAAGTCTAAGCCGTCTTCTTTACTCCCTTCAAAAACACTTACATATAAGTAAGATTTGTCTATTTTTAAGGTGTCGGTTAAAAATTCCCAAGCCCATTCAATAGCTTCTTTTTTAAAGTAATCTCCAAAACTCCAGTTACCTAGCATTTCGAACATGGTGTGGTGGTAGGTATCCATACCTACTTCTTCTAAATCGTTGTGTTTTCCAGAAACACGTAAACATTTTTGTGTGTCGGTAACTCTAGAAGCAGTCACTTCTTTTTGTCCTAAAAAATACTCTTTGAATTGATTCATTCCTGCATTGGTAAACATCAATGTAGGGTCGTCTTTTAAAACAATAGGAGCAGAGGCAACAATTTTATGTTTTTTTTCTTCAAAAAAGTTTAAAAATTGCTGTCTTATTTCTTGTGACTTCATGTTGTTGATTCTTTATAGATATTAATTAAATGTCAAAACAGTTGTTGTTAGTAGTAGTTTTAAAACATTTTGTAATTTTGCTTGTATTTGTAAGTTTTCAAAATTTATATTTCGAGCTTGTAAATAAGCATACAAAAGTACTATATTTAGCGAAATGGCGAAAGTAAAATTTTATTATGATTCTGATACACTTTCGTATCAGCAGATAGAGGTAAAAAGAAGCGTAAAAGTAAAGAGAACTTTGATGCTTTTGGTTGCTTTGGTGCTTGTAGGTTTTCTAGGGTTCATTAGTTTTAGTTATGTAATAAAATCGCCTAGCCAATTGGCACAAGAACGAGAGTTAGAGAACTTAAAATTACATTTTCAATTGTTATCTAAACGTATAGATGAAAGTTCTAATGTTTTAGAAGATATTCAGGATAGAGATAATAATATTTACCGTGTTTATTTTGAAGCAAAACCTATTTCTAAAGAACAGCGTATGGCTGGTTTTGGAGGGGTAAACCGTTACAAATCTTTGGAAGGATTTGAAAACTCTACGATGATTAAAGAGGTTACTAAGAAAATTGATGTTTTATCGAAACAATTGGTGGTGCAATCAAAATCATTGGATGAGATTGTGAAAATGGCAAAAAATAAAAAAGAAATGTTGGCATCTATACCAGCAATTCAGCCTGTAGCCAATAAAGACTTAAAAAGGATGGCTTCGGGATATGGATATAGGATTCATCCAATTTATAAAACAAGAAAATTTCATGCAGGAATGGATTTTTCAGCTCCCAAGGGAACTCCAATATATGCTACAGGAAATGGAATTGTAGAGTATACAAAAACATCTAGGCGAGGTTATGGAAATCAGGTTAAAATAGACCATGGTTTTGGGTATAAAACTCTTTATGCACATTTAGATAAATACGCGGTTAGAAAAAGGCAGAAAGTAAAAAGGGGTGATTTAATAGGGTATGTAGGAAGTTCAGGTACTTCAACAGCTCCCCATTTGCACTATGAGGTAACCAAAGGTGATAAAAAGGTAAATCCGGTGTATTATTATTTTAATGATTTAACACCAGAAGAGTATGATAGAATGCTAGAAATGTCTTCACAAGAAAATCAATCTTTAGATTAGTATGAATATTGAACTGCCCGAAAAGCGATACTACAAGATAGGAGAAATAGCCAAAGCTTTTAATGTAAATGCATCTTTAATCCGTTTTTGGGAAAAAGAATTTGATGCTATTAAACCGAAAAAAAACGCAAAAGGAGATCGTATGTTTACGCAAGATGATGTTAAGAATTTTCGCTTAATATATCATTTAGTAAAAGAAAAAGGTTTTACTTTAGACGGGGCTAAGAATAAGTTGAAAACGAAGCCTAAAGAAACAATAAATAATCATGAAATTATAGCCAGTTTAGAGCTGGTGAAAGCAGAATTAATAAAAATTAAAAACGAATTATAAAAACAAGAATATGAAAAAATGGTGGCCCTTAATAGCTTTAGCAGTAGTAATAATGTTTAGTATATCTAAATACAATACAATTGTAGAAAAAGAAGGAGTTTCAAAAGCGCAGTGGGCAAATGTAGAAAGTGCATACCAACGAAGAGCAGATTTGATACCAAATTTGGTAAATACAGTAAAAGGATATGCGGCTCATGAAAGTGAAACATTAGAAGCAGTTATAAAAGCGCGTTCAGAAGCTACAAGTACAAAAATTGATGCAAATAACTTGACTCCAGAAAAAATGCAACAATTTCAAAAAGCACAACAAGGTTTGTCTGGAGCTTTAGGAAGGTTAATGGTAATTGCTGAAAAATATCCAGATTTAAAAGCGAATACCAACTTTTTAGAGTTGCAAAGTCAATTAGAAGGAACCGAAAATAGAATTAATGTAGAAAGAAACCGTTTCAACGGAATGGCAGGAGGTTATAATATCTATATTAAAAAATTTCCTACAAATATAACTGCAAGGTTGTTTGGGTTTGATCCTTTGAGTTTATACAAAGCCTCAGAAGGAAGCGAAAAAGCTCCTGAAGTAAAATTTTAAATATGGCAACTCAAAAAGATTTTTTTTCTAAAGAAGAGGAAGCTCAAATTATAGCGGCTATTCAGCAAGCTGAGCAAAACACATCTGGAGAAATACGTGTGCATATTGAAGGAACTTCGGGTAAGGAGGCTTTAGAAAGAGCTAAAGAGGTGTTTTTTCAATTAGAAATGAATAACACAAAAGCTCAAAATGGTGTGTTGTTTTATGTTGCAGTAACAGATCATACTTTTGCAATTTTAGGAGACAAAGGAATTGATGCAGTTGTGCCAAATGATTTTTGGGACTGTACCAAAGATTTGGTAATTGAGCAATTTAAACAAGGTGCTTTTGCAAAAGGTTTAGAAACAGGAATTTTAAGAGCTGGTGAAAAGTTGAAAGAATATTTCCCTTTTACTTCGGATGATGTAAACGAATTGTCTGACGAAATTTCGAAAGGGGATATTTAGTTAGAACACAGTATTACGAGATAACATGATTACCGCATAATTAGTATAATCGAAACACTAATAAGAATGAATACACATATAACATTAAATCAAGAACAGGAAGCTTTACAAGCAGCATTTATATCAAAAGTTTACGGATGGATGAGTTGTGCTTTATTAATTACAGCAGCAGTTTCTATGTGGGCAGTTTCTACACCGGCTGTATTTGATATAATTTTTCCTGCATCGGGGAGTAAAATGCCTTTTTATTTATTGATAGCAGCAGAGTTTGGAGCTGTAATTTATATTACTGCACGAATTCATAAAATGACAGCAGAAAGAGCAGGAGTACTTTTTTTAGTATACGCCATTTTAAACGGGTTAGCCTTATCAATGGTTTTTATGATTTATACAAGCGGTTCTATTGCATCTACATTTTTGATTACAGCATTAACCTTTGGAGTAATGAGTGCTTACGGATATATGACTAAAAAAGATTTAACCTCAGTAGGAAATTTTGCTTTTATGGCGTTAATAGGGTTGATAATCGCATCGGTAGTAAATATCTTTTTTCAAAATGAAATATTGTATTGGGTATCTACCTATGCAGGGGTTTTAATTTTTGTTGCTTTAACAGCATACGATACTCAAAAAATTAAGCGTATGGCAGCCTTTGAAGATTCTAACGAGGTATCTAAGAAAAAATCAATTTTAGGAGCATTAACACTGTACTTAGATTTTATAAATATGTTTCTGTATTTACTACGTTTATTCGGGGACAGAAAATAATAGTAAAAACAAAACCACTTTTGATAAAAAGTGGTTTTCTAATTTAGAAATTATATGAAAAAAACATTACTTCTAGTACTCTTATTGGCAGTGAATTTTACTTTTTCTCAAAAGCAAAAAAACTATAAAATAGGTTTATTGATAGATAGAACAGATGAGAATCACGGAATCTATTATCAAAAGTTAAAAAAAGAAATAACATCAGTTGTTGGTAGAGATGGCTCTGTAAGTTTTTCTGAAAAAGATATTTTAGTAAATAACCTAAATATTGAAACAGCAAAACAAAATTATGAGGCAATGCTTGCTAGTGATGTGGATATTATTTTGGCATTTGGACCTATTAATAATGTGGTCATTACAAAGGTAGATGTCTATAAAAAACCAACAATTCTTTATGGAGCATTAAATAAGGAATTGATACAATTGAATCAAGAAGTAAAAGTTTCAGGGATTGATAATTTTACCTATTTGGTTACATCTCAGTCTTTCGAAGAAGATTTAAAATCATTTAAAAAATTATATGATTTTAAGAGAGTAGGACTGTTAGTAGATGATTTTTTATTGAATATAACCTCTGTAAATGAGTCACTAAGAGAAAAGGTAAAAGCATTGGGTGTAAATTATGAATTGATTCCCTATGCTACTGTTGAGGATATAAAATTAGGAATTAAGAAAAACCAAACAGTAGAAGGAAAAGAACCTTTAGATGCGGTTTATTTAGCAGGAGGTGACTTTTTATCGGAAGAAGAGGTGATAGATTTGTCTAATTTTTTAATAGAAGAAAAATTACCGTCGTTTACAGCTTCTTATATAGATAATGTAAAAAGAGGGCTTTTGGCAACAAACCAAGCAGAAGAAAATATAGAGCGTTTTTTTAGAAGGTTGGCTTTAAATATTGAAGCTATAATTAATGGTAAAAATCCTTCAGAACTGTCTATACACTTAGATTTAGCGAATAAGTTAACCGTAAATTACAATACAGCGAAAAAGGTAGACATGCCAATACGTTACAGTCTAATGTCTACGATTAACTTTATAGGAGACTTTAACGAGATTACTTCAACAAAAAAGTATACCCTACAAGAAGTAATGAACCAAACATTAGAGAACAACTTAAATCTTTTATCAGAACAGAAATCTGTTGATTTAGCTGCACAAGAGGTTAAAACAGCAAAGAGTAATTATTTGCCAGAAATAGCAGTTAGTGGAGAGGGGAGCTATATGAACCCTAACATAAATGAATTGATAGGAACGCAAGATCAAGATTATCAAATAAAAGGAAATGTAACACTGTCTCAAACATTGTTTTCAAACGATGCCAATGCAGGAATTACTATTCAAAAGAATTTAGAAAAGGCTCAAAAAGAGACGTATAATATAGCAACTTTAGACGCTGTTTTGGATGCTTCAACAGCCTATTTTAATACGTTGATTTTAAAATCTAATGTAAAAATTCAATCTAGAAATTTAGATGTAACAAAGAAAAACTTAGAAATAGCTACACAAAATTATGAAGCAGGATTGTCGGAAAAAATAGATGTACTGCGTTTAAAAAGTGAGCAAGCACAAAACACACAAACTTTAGTAGAAGCAACCAATCAATTACAACAAGGTTTTTATGTTTTAAATCAATTATTGAATAACGATATTAATTTTGCTATTGATGTAGAAGATGCTGAATTGAATAAGGGAGTTTATAAAAAAGAAGGTTATGTACAACTGGAAGAATTGTTAGACAATTCAACTTTTAGAAGTCCATTTGTTGAATTTTTGGTAAATGAAGCTATTATTGCAGCACCAGAAATTAAATTTATAGACTACAATTTAAAAGTGGCAGAAAGGTCAATGAAATTAAATGCAGGAGGTAGGTTTGTGCCAACGTTAGCTTTGCAAGGACAATACAGTCATAATTTTACAGCGAACGGACCAGCAACTCCTGGAGCACCAGATTTTAGAAACACATACAATGTAGGATTGAACTTATCATTGCCTATTTTTCAAAGAAATCAAAAAAACATCAATACCAAAACATTTAAAATTCAACAAGAGCAGTTGAATTTGAACAGAGAAAATGTAAACCTTTCTATCGAGAGAAGTGTAAATGAATCTATTTTAAAAATTGTAGAAGAAATATCCAATATTTCATTGTCAACAATTTCAGAAGAAACAGCCAAAGAAAGTTTGGAGTTAACACAAATTTCTTACTCTAACGGAGCTGTAAATATTACGCAATTGATAGATGCTCAAAGAAACTATTTACAAGCTCAATTGTCAAATGCAAACGCAAACTATAATTATTTATTAAGCCTAATGGCTTTGCAAAGAAATATAAACCATTTTTTCTTATTGCATTCCGACGAATCCAATGGAGAGTTTATGGCAAAATTTGCTGAATTTATAGAAACAACAGATTTAAAATAAAGGTTATCTACGCTAACTAATAAAAATACTATTTATGAAAAATATATATCAAATTTTAACCATCGGAATCTTTTTAATAAGTATTGTTTCTTGTAAAGAAAAAGTACAAGAAACGAAGATGGTTAGACCTGTACGTTACCAAAAAGTAGGTTTCTTAGGAGCTAACAAAGTAAGAACTTTTAGTGGTACAGCTATTACAGACAAAGTAATCAACCTAAGTTTTAGAAACAGTGGAATTATTACCATGTTAGATATGAAGCTAGGGCAAGTGGTGAAAAAAGGAGATTTATTAGGACGATTGGATAATGTACAAGCACGATTGAATTATGAGAGTGCTTTAGAGAATTTGAATAGTACAGAATCTCAAATGAATACAGCCTTATTAAGTTTAAACAGAATTAGATCTTTGTTTGAAAAAGGAAGTTCATCTTTAAGTGATTATGAAGCAGCGAAAAACTCTTATAGAACCTCAGTAGCAAGTCATGAATCATCAAAGCGTAGCGTGTCTATCCAAGAAGAACAAATACGATATGGATTTTTATACGCACCAGAAGACGGAGCTATTTCTAGAGTAGATGCAGAGGTAGATGAAAATATTACACCAGGTGAAATTATTGGAGTATTAAATGCAGGATCGTCTATGCAGATTAATTTAGGACTTCCAGAAAGTATTATCAATGGGGTTGAAAAAGGAATGGAAGTAAAAGTGGATTTTAGCTCTTTAGAGATGAAACAATTTGTAGGAATTGTAACAGAGGTGTCTCCAGCAATAGATAATACAACCTCTACCTACCCTGTTAAAATAACAGTGGTAAACCCTACTAAAGATATTAAGAGTGGTATGGCTACCAATGTAACTTTTAATTTTGGAGCGGCAGAAAAAGGAAATCATTTAATAGCCCCAGCAATGGCTGTAGGAGAAGATGATAAAGGGCAGTTTGTGTTTTTAATTGATTCAAAAGAATCAAAGTTTTTTGTAAGAAAAAAACATATAAAAATAGGAAATTTAACATCTGAAGGGTTTCAAATTTTAGAAGGAGTAACAGAAGGAGAAAAAATAGCAACAGCAGGTTTGCAAACGCTGTTAGATGGTCAAGAAGTAAAAATAAAATAAGCAATTGTTTTTAAAACATTTTGCATTCCAATGCCTAAAATAAAAGCTTATGAATCTTACGAAGTTTTCAATAGAAAAAAATAGAATAACATTTACCATACTAACAACCATTATTCTTATGGGGTTGGCATTGTATGTGTCTTTACCAAGAGATAGTATGCCTCCGTATACAGTGAGGGTGGCAAATATTATAGCACCATTTCCAGGAGCCAGTCCAGAAAGGGTAGAGCAGCTTGTTACAGACAAAATAGAGAAAAAAGTACAAGAAATACCAGAGTTAAAAGAAGTAACAAGTACATCAAGATCGGGGCTTTCTGTAGTTACTGTAACCCTAAAAGATGAAGTAAAACCAGAAGTTTTACAACCTGTTTGGGATCGATTAAGAAGAAAATTAGATTTGATTGATGATATGCCTGAAGGTGTTACTTACAGGTTAGAAGATGATGGAATTGGAGACGTATACGGAATTGCTGTAGGTTTGATTTCTGACGGTTTTTCTTATGCTGAAATGAAAGATTTTGTAGACGACATCAAGGATGATTTGATAAAGTTAGACGATGCTGCAAAAGTAGAAATAGGAGGAGAACAAGAAGAGCGTGTTTTTGTAGGGTTTGACAATTCTAAATTAAAAGAATATGGACTTTCAGCAAACAAGCTACAAAGTCATATTACTTCAACCAATATTTTAAGTTCAGGAGGGCAAATTAATGTTGGAGACGAAAGAATCATATTAGAACCAACAGGGAATTTTAATAGCACTGAAGATATTCGAAAAATGCTGATTCCTGTAGGAGATGGAAATCAATTGGTATATCTAGGAGATATAACCAAGATTAGCAAAGGTTATATAGATCCGCCTACACAAAAAGTACGAGTAAATGGAAAAGATGCCATTTCGTTACATGTAAATTTAAAAGACGGCGCTAATATTATTAAGTTGGGAGCGGCTATTGATGCTGTTGTTCGTGAGTGGGAAGCAAAACTTCCCGTAGGTTTAAAAATGCAAAGATTGGCATCTATGGACACCTATATAGATGTAAAAATTAATGACTTTATAGTCAATCTAATGCAATCTATTGTTATTGTATTGGCAGTAATGTTGGTGTTTTTAGGAGTACGTTCAGGATTGGTAATTGCAAGTTTAATACCGATTGTTGTTATTATGACATTGATGTTAATGGGAACCATTAATATGGGATTGAATCAAGTTACTCTGGCAGCATTAATTATGGCTTTGGGAATGATGGTTGACAATGCCATTGTAGTTGCAGAAACGGTAATGGTAAAAATGGAAGAAGGAATTGCAGCAAAAGAAGCGGCAATAGAAGCCTGTTCAGAGTTGTTTACACCATTGTTAATTTCTACGTTAACTACCTCTGCAGCCTTTTTAGCATTCTATTTAGCAGAATCTAATATGGGAGATATTGTAGGGCCTATTTTTGTTGTAATTACCATGGCGCTACTATCTTCATGGATTATGGCACTTACCGTGATTACTTTATTTTGTTATTTGTTTTTAAGAATACAGCCAAAAGGAGAAGTAGAACCAAGTTTTGTAGACAAAACAATTATGCTATTAAAACAGTACTATAAAAAACTGATACTATGGGCTTTGTTGAATAATAAAAAAGTGATCGCTATTATTTTTGCGATGTTCTTTTTGTCGCTTTATGGATTTACAAAAATACCATTTGTATTCTTTCCAGATAGTGATAGAAATATGATTACTGTAGATATCAATTTACCAGAAGGAACAAAAATAGAAGCAACCTCTAAAGTAGTAGGTACCATAGAACAATACATTACAGATTCTTTACAGGTAAATAACACGAGAGTAAATGGTATTGTAGATTGGTCTTGTTATATAGGAGAAGGACCAGAATCGTACGATCAAGGGTATACACCTGATGAAGCCAATTCTAATTATGCACATATGTTAGTAAATATCTCAGAAGCTATTTACAACAATGAAATGATTAAGAAAATTGATGAATACTGTTTCAAGCATTTTCCAAATGCTGATATTAAAGTAGGAGCTTTGGGAGCAGGAGGAGGAGGAACACCTATAGAAATTAAAGTTTCGGGTGATGATCCAGATGTGCTTTCAAAAATATCAGAAGCTATAAAAATAAAACTATCATCTGTAGCAGGAACCAAAAACGTAAAGGATGATTGGGGACCAAAGAGTAAGAAGTTTGTAATTAATATAGACCAGAACAGAGCCCAATTGGCAGATGTATCGAGTCAAGATATTGCAACATCTTTACAAACGGTATTAGACGGGTTTAAAACAGGAGAATATAGAGAAGATGATAAGTCTATTCCTATTTTAATGCGTAGTAATAGAAGTCAACAACAAACATTAGAATCATTAGAAACTTTAAACGTATACTCTCAATCGTCAGGAAAAAGTGTTCCATTGTTACAAGTAGCAAGCATTGTTCCACAATGGCAGTATGCAAAAATTAGAAGGTTAGATCTGATTCGTACCATCAATGTATCTAGTGAATTGAATGAAAACGGGAACGCATCATTTATTACAAAAGATATGACAGCTTGGTTGGCAGAAGAAACAAAGAAATGGCCACAAGGGTATGTATATGAGTTTGGAGGAGATGCAGAAAATACAGCAGACAATATGGGGGCAGTATTTAAATACCTTCCGTTAGCAGCCTTTATTATTTTGTTGTTGTTGATTATTCAATTCAACTCTTTTAGAAAAATGACCATGGTTACCTTAACAATACCCTTAGGAGTTATTGGGGTGGTTATAGGTTTACTGACTTTTCAACAGCCATTTGGATTTATGCCTTTCTTAGGAGTTATTTCATTGGCAGGTATTGTAATTAACAACGCCATTGTATTGATAGATAGAATAGAAGTAGAACAAAATGTATTGAAACGATCGGAACACGATTCTATTATATCTGCTTGTTTACAACGTTTTAGACCTATTTTATTGGCAACTTTTACCACTGTTTTAGGAATGATTCCATTGTATTTAAGTGGAGGTGAAATGTGGGAAGGTATGGCTGTAAGTATTATGGTAGGTTTGTTATTTGGTACGGTAATTACACTGTTATTTATACCAACTTTTTATAGCATTGTTTACAAGGTAGATTATACAGACTATTCGTTTAATGAATCACTTATAGAAGAATAGATGTTTGTAGAGAAACTAAATTATTTTAGGGAAGAATACCGATTCGAAGCCTTTTTAATAAGTGTTTTGTTTATCCTATTCGGATCTTTAATAATACCAGAAGCCTTTTTTGAGACTTATGTGTACCCTTTGGTTTTGTTGTTGAATGTATTAGCAGGAATCAACCTAATAACAAACAAAAGAAATAAGCTGTTTGGAGTGTTAGTGATTCTATTCCTGTTATTTGTTTTAATAGGAAGTTTCTTTGATACCCTTCCTTTTAACCCCAATGTTCTCTACGGAAAGTTTTTGTTCTATTTTATGGCTTATTTGATTTTTACATATCAAATAATTCGGCAAATATTAAAGACAAAAGAAGTTGGAAAAAATTTGATTTTAGGGGTCATTTCAGGATATGTATGTTTAGGACTCGTAGGAGTGTTTGTGTTTTTATCAGTAGAACTAGAGAATCATGATTCTTTTAATGGTTTAACTTTATTGAATGATAAGGGACAAGCCAATACAGATACAGAGAACTTGTTGTACTACAGTTATATTACTTTATTAACCATAGGTTATGGTGATATAACCCCTGCTACAACAACCGCAAGAAAAGCAACCATACTTATGGGTTTGTTAGGGCAGTTTTACAATGTAATTATTACAGCAGTGGTTGTAGGGAAATTTACAAGCAGAAAAAAAATTAAGAATTTATGAAAGGTATAAAGTGGGTAGCAATACTCTTTGTTTTGATGAGTTTTGTGGGTAGTGCACAAAACAATATTCCAGAGGCTCCGAAAAAGAAGACCAGTGTTTATGACAATGCAAATATATTATCGGCACAAGAAAACAGGCAGTTAACAAATAAGCTGATTCGGTATGCAGACACAACTTCTACACAAATAGTTGTGGTAAGTATCCCCTCGTTAGAAGGAGCAGATATTGCTATGTATGGTACAGAATTGGCGCACAACTGGGGAATAGGTCAGAAAGGAAAAGACAATGGAGTACTTGTGTTGGTTGCTAAAAACGATAGAAAACTAACCATAAGAACAGGGTATGGAGTTGAACACTTACTAACAGACGCACTTTCTAGAAGGATTATAGAAAATGTAATAACTCCAGAGTTTAAAAGAGGGAGCTATTACCAAGGTTTAAATAAGGGAACCGATGTTATTATACAGGTTTTAGAAGGAGAGTTTAAGGCAGATCCTAAGGAAAAAGGTTCAGAAAAATCTAAAGTCAAAGCCCTGTTTATTTTAATTGTCATCATTCTGTTTTTTGTATTGACAAATAGAAACAAAGGAGGCAAAGGCGGAAGAGGACGTGGAAATATTGGAGCAGGAGATATTTTTACTGCTATTTTGTTTAGCAATATGGGAAGAAGCAGTGGAGGCTTTGGTTCTGGAGGTTTCGGCGGAGGTTCTTCAGGAGGCTTTGGTGGCGGTTTTGGAGGCGGAGGCTTCGGAGGAGGTGGAGCCAGTGGAGATTGGTAAGTTGCTATGGACTCGTAGTTGTGGGCACTAGTATATACTAGCGCTAGCGGGGCAAGTTTTAATACAGAGCTTTTTGGCGTAGATTCAGGAATAGAAATGATAGAAGTAAGAAATAGTCTATTGTCAGAATCAGAAGAGGTAAGAGCGACTCAGGAGATTTTGTTAAAACCAGGATTTCACATGATAGCAAATGAATTAGTAACTTTTGAAGCAAAAATAATAGATGATACTACTCAAGTATCCCAAGGAGATGATTACAACGTCTCAGGAATAACTTACGATGCCAATGGAAACATCTTAACCTTAAACAGGAATAAGGATAAAGAAAATGGTAGCAATGCCATGGATAAATTGAATTATACCTATAAAGAAAGCAAACTCAATCAATTGCAGCGTGTAGAAGATGCAGTTACATCAGAAACCAATGCACCTGACATAAAAAATCAAACAGGTGATAATTACCAATACAATAGTATTGGACAACTGGTAAGAAATAGTGAAGAAAATATTGAGTATCTTTATACAACCAGTGGTTTGGTGAGTGAAGTAAAACAGAATAACCAACCCCGTGTAAAGTTTTATTACAACGATAAAGGATTTCGAGTGCGTAAAGAAAGCTATGATATAGAGACAGGGAATTTAGTAAGTACCCAACACTATGTACGAGATATATCCGGATCCGTAATGGCTATTTACCAAGATTTGACTCAGGTAGAATTGCCAATTTATGGAGCCAGTAGGTTGGGAGTTTATAAAAAAGGAGGCGCAACGAACTATGAGTTAACAGACCATTTAGGGAATGTACGGGCTGTAGTAACCAAAGATGATCCAACCCCTTCTATCTTTGCAGATTATTATCCCGGTGGGATGCAAATGCCTAATAGAAATGTACAAGGAGATTATAGATATGCGTACCAAGGACAAGAAAAAGACCCTGAAACTGGGAAGGAAGCCTTCCAATTACGTTTATACGATTCTAGAATTAATAGGTGGTTGACTACGGATCCTGCTGGACAATATGCAAGTCCTTATTTGGCGATGGGGAATAACTGGGTAAGTAGAATTGACCCCGATGGGGGGAGAGATACTGACCCTAGTGATGGTGCTGTTGTATATGGTGAAGATGTACCTGGTCTTGAGTCAATTACGTTAAGGGATATTGGTGGTCATGTAAATTATTTGGATGAAGTTGTAATTGGAGGTGATAATAATTTTTTTAATACAAATTTTGATTCTTCAGAAGTAGGGAACGGTTTGTTTGTAGGGAGTGTATTTCCTTCTGCTCTTGATATGGCAGTAGATGACTTTATTAATAAAAGTACTTTTAAGTCAATCCCTAATGAACTTAGAAATTTGAAATCAGGAACTAAGATGTTAGGAGGGGCGATGAATGTTGCATCTGTTGGTTTAGATATAAAAGATTTAGTTACAGGAGAAATAGGAGCAGGTAGGTTTAGTTATCGAATGGTTGGTAGAGGTCTTTCTATTTACGCTGCAACAGCAGCTGCAAGTGGTGGAGTTGGTATTGTAGTTGGTGGTGGATTTAAAATGGGAGAATTGATGTTGGATGCAAATGCGGCTTCAGTTAAGTTAAGAGCAGAAGCTTCTGCTCAACAAATCCATCATGGACGCATTAACAATACGGATACATTTTCAAAATCTTTTTGGACTGAAGTTGGGGGGCATTTAAACATGTCTGGTATGATGAACGGAATAAATTATTAATATGATTGAGAGTTTTAAAATAACTTCGAAAGACAAAACAAAATATTTGTTTAAGCCTTTGTTGATAATATTTTTTTTATGTGTGGTCTTTGCATTGATATTAAAATATTATCATAGTTATAATTTTATTTTTTTTGTCAAAATATTATTAGGAACTTTTGTTGGACAATCATTTTTATTTCTTTTTCCTATATCTTTTTTTTACAATAATTATTATAAAAAAGATAAGAATGTATTTTTAAAAATAGGAATAAGCAGAGAATTTTTTATTTACCAAAATGAAGATAAAAAAGTAGAGTTTGAAAAAAAAGATATACAAAAAGTAATTCTACATTTATCTCCTCCTTTATATGACAAACGTTCAACATGGTTGTTTTGGGATGATTATTTTTATTCAGAAATTGTAACTACAAAAGGTGTATTTAAGGTTAGTTGCCTTGTTATAGATATTTTAGAAGAATATATAGATATTGATAAAATAGAGCGTAGAAAAGTTTATTTTCCATTGATAAATGATAAATCTACGCAAATAGACCTACCAAAACCTTTGAGTAGAGTAGATAAGTTAAAAAATAATTTTGAAAATAAATCTAAAGAAGAATTAGAAAATATTTTAAGCAATAAAGCAAAATATCAAAACGATGTTATTGAAATTGTTGAAGAGGTTTTAACCCGACGCCTTTGATATATCTGTCTCCCCTGATGGTCCTAGTTTGTAAACATTGTGGCTAGCGCTAGTATGTACTAGTGCCGTAAGCTACTGAGACAGAAATAATACAAAAAACTACTTTATTAATTTAGAGTAGTTTTTTCATTTTTAAGGATACTTTACTAATGTTAGTAGTACGTGTTATTAAATGAATTAGAATTATATGCCCTTCGACAGGCTCAGGGCTCGGGAGGTAAATTGTGTATTTGGCCTTTTGAAAGGTAGCTATGTTGGGTTGGGTTTGATTGCCCTTCGACAAGCTCAGGGCTCGGGTGGTAAATAGTTTTATTAAAGTAGGTTAAACCTGTCGAAGCCGTTATTTCTGACGGAAATAGATACTAAGAGGAACTCCTTCAAAGTCGTAAATTTCACGTAGTTTATTTTCTAAATACCTTTTGTAAGGATCGCGTACATACTGAGGTAAGTTAGCAAAAAAGGCAAATTGAGGCGTGTTTGTAGGCAGTTGCATACAGTATTTTATTTTTACAAACTTTCCTTTGATTGCTGGTGGTGAGTATTGTTGAATAACCTCTAACATAGTGTCGTTTAACTTACTCGTAGCAATTCTGCGTTTTTTATTTTCAAATACTTGAACAGCAGTTTCAATGGCTTTTAAAAGTCGTTGTTTAGTTACTGTAGAGGTAAAGATGATAGGAACATCTGTAAAAGGTTCTATTTGCTTTCTTACATAAGCTTCAAACTCTTTCATGGTATTGGTTTCTTTATCAACCAAATCCCATTTATTTACCAGTATAACAATTCCCTTTCTATTTTTTTCTGCCAACCAAAAAATGTTTTGATCTTGTCCTTCAAATCCTCTGGTAGCATCAATCATTAAAATGGCAACATCACAATGTTCAATAGCTCTTACAGCTCTCATTACAGAGTAAAACTCTAGGTCTTCAGATACTTTCGATTTTTTTCGAATACCAGCGGTATCTACCAAATTGAATTTAAATCCAAAACGTGTGTATTCAGTATCTATAGAATCTCTAGTGGTTCCAGCAACATTGGTAACAATATTTCTTTCCTTTCCTATCAAGGCATTTATAAAAGAAGATTTTCCTGCATTAGGTCTTCCTACTACAGCAAATCTTGGCAATTCTTCGTCGGTATTGGCATTTTCATCAAATTCTTCAGGTAAAGGCATTTCTTCAACCAAAGCATCTAACAATTCACCTGTTCCAGATCCGTTTATAGAAGATATGGTATGGTATTCTCCCAAACCAAGGTTGTAGAACTCTACAGCATCTGCAGCTCGCATGGCGTTGTCTACCTTGTTTACAGCTAAGAACAGAGGTTTTTTAGATTTTCTAAGCAATTTGGCAACAGCTTCATCCATAGGAGTAATACCGTCGGTAACATCAACTACAAATACAATAACATCGCATTCTTCTAATGCCAATTGTACTTGTTTTCTAATTTCTCCTTCAAACTCATCATCAGAACCTATTACGTATCCACCAGTGTCTATAAGAGAGAACTCTTTTCCGTTCCAGTCACTTTTTCCATAATGTCTATCACGTGTTACTCCGCTTACAGAGTCAACAATAGCTTCTCTACGTTGTACCAATCTGTTGAACAGGGTTGATTTTCCTACGTTTGGTCTTCCAACAATGGCTACTATAGTATTCATAATCTTCTTAATTTTCTGCAAAATTACGCAATTTTATTCCGATTACTAGGAATTATCAATTCAAAAAAAAATCCAGTAGAATCTACTGGACTTTTAAAGTGATATGAGAATGTTTTTTAGTTTTCGTAGAAAGATACAGTTCCACTGTCTTCATTAGAAACTACTAATAAATCTTTTCCTGTAGGACTATCGTTAGCAGGTATAATTAGCAATCCTTCAGGGGCTTCATCTCCTTCATGAGAAAGGATTGTTAAGAATGACGGTGCATTAGGGTTTGTGATATCGTATACCAATACTTGGTCGTTTCTTTCCAGCCCTACAAATAAGATATAACGTTGGTCTGCAATGTTTAAAACTTCAACGCTTTCTGGTTCAGCACCTTTGTCGTCACTTCTTTTGTCTTGTCCATTAAATACATCAGGAGTTAAGCTTAATGTTTGTGTAGCAATATCGTTTCCACTGTCGTATACCAAATCACCATCTGCAGACCAGATAGAGAATGAACGAGTACCGTAAGAATAAATTTGTTCTACCTCTCCATTGTTATCAGAATCCCCCAAAGTTGTGGTTGTCTTTAAGCGCCCTAATTGCTCTTTTTCTTGGATGTTAGTAGCCGTGTAAACAGAAGTATCTAATGTTAAGTCATCAACTCTTACTTCTTCGCTAAACCCGTCGTAATCTCTAGCGTCACCTTCATTTGCAGAAATAACATATTCTATTCCATTAATATTTACAGCGGTAATGGCATCTGGTTGGTACATTCCTTTTATATTCCAGTTTTTCAAGGTTTTTTCATCATCTTTATCGCTAACATCAAGGCTGTTATTTACGAGGTTATGATCTTTAAAACCAAGAGGATAAATGTCTTCAATAACCTTTGTTGCTAAGTTTACTTTTGCGATACCATTGTTTTCTTGTAAAGATACCCAAGCTGTTTTAGAATCTTTAGAAACAGCGATGTATTCTGGTTCTACATCTTGTGCTAATGTAGCATTGGGACCAAAAACTCTAAAACCATCATTTTCTAAGCTCGTTTCTTCGTTGTTAAAGTTAGAGAAGTCTAATGTTGTAGTTTGATCGTTTTCAAGGTCAATAATACTTATAGATCCTTCAGGGTCTACAGTATAGTCATCATTAGGTTCTCCTTCATTTGCAGAGATAATTAATTTTCCGTCTTTAGAAAAAGTGACCATATCTGGTAGTGCACCTACGTTATAAGTGTTAACCAGGTTTAGAGAAGTTGTGTCGTAAACCAAAATTTTCCCGTTGTTTTGCTTTGTAGAGGCTTCTACTGCAATGGCTAATTTTCCATCAGAAACCGCTACACTGTTAGGTGCTCCGTAACTAGTTAAGTCGATTGCAATTTTTTGAATAGGAGCGTTAAGGTCTGCAATATTGTAAACTGAAATTTCAGTATTTTCAACATTTACAGTGAATAGATTTTTAGAGACAGGGTCATAAGCAGAAATTTCTGAAGCGCCTTCTCCTCCAATATTGATGGTTTGTTTGTAAGTGAAATCTATAGAGGTGTCTATAGGTATATCTGTTATAGGGTCTACAATTTCGTCGTTATTTCCATTGTTGTTGTCAATAATATCATTTGTATCATCGCTACAGCTTGTCATTAGTAGTGTAGATGCTAAAGTTACACTAGCTATAAAATTAATTGTTTTCATTTTAGTATTTGTTTTTTTGTTTGGGACGAATTTAGAAGAGGTTGGTTAGGTAATTGTTAGGTTAAAGAGAAGTTAACTTTAGAGTATTGTGTTTTTGTGTAAAGGAAGTGTTATAGGAAGTTTTAGTATGTTGATAAAACGTAAATGGATTTTTAGCGAATAGGAGAGTTGTTTTTTGTGAAATGTTGAGTGAGAGTAAGAAAACTGTATTACGAAATTGTGTATTTTAAAATTTGTTATCTTTCAAAACCAAACAACAGGATATGCAAGAAGAAAAAAATAGCGAAGTATTTTTAAGGCCTCGTTTTAGAATTGAGCTTGAGGAATCTCAAGAAAAATTGTTAGAACGATTTAGAAAAGCATTTCGTAAGGAGGACTGTAATTTTAAAACTAAAATTGTAGATGGGCATATTGTTTTTGATATCTTGGAAGAAGACAATCATTTTTGGTCACCACAATTACATGTAGAAGTAGAAAAGGTATCCGAGACGAGTTCTGTTGTAAAAGGTCTTTTTGGTCCAAAACCTCAGGTATGGACGCTTTTTATGTTTATACACTTTGCAGCGGTAATAGCTTTTGTAAGTTTTTTGATATTGTTTTATGTAAAATGGACGGTAAAAGAGAGTACTACTTTTTCAATAGTTATGTTAATTGGTTTGCCAATACTTTGGGGGATACTTTATTTTTTAGGCAGGTTAGGGAAAAGTACAGGAAAGCAACAAATGTTAGATTTACATTCTTATTTATTGAAAGTATTGGAAAGTTAAACTTAGTCCAAGTTTTTAGGAGTTGTTTATAAGTATTGATTGTTCTATAAAGTTATCTATTTAACTTTATAGAAAGACAAGGTCTTTGAAATGGATTATTCGTTGTAACCAAATCGTTTTAATTGCTTAGAATCGTTTCTCCAGTTTTTATTTACTTTGACATAAAGGTCTAAGAATATTTTTTTGTCAAAGAATTTTTCTAAGTCTTTTCTGGCTTCCATTCCTACACGTTTTAAGGCAGCTCCTTTGTGACCAATAATAATCCCTTTTTGAGTTTCGCGCTCTACCATAATAATAGCTCTTATTTTTATAATGGTTTCATCTTCAAAAAACTCTTCAGTTTCAATTTCTACTGAATAAGGAATTTCTTTTTTGTAGTGCATTAGGATTTTTTCACGAATACACTCGTTAACAAAAAAACGTTCGGGTTTGTCTGTTAGCTGGTCTTTGGGGTAAAACGCAGGTGATTCAGGTAAAATTTCAATAATTTTATTTAGCACTTCAGGAACTCCAAAATTTTCTGTAGCAGAAATTAAATACACATTTGCATTGGGAACTTTTTCTTGCCAATAAGCTAATTTTTCCTCTACTTCTTCTTGTGAAGATTTGTCAATTTTATTGATAAGAAGCAGAACAGGTATTTCAGCATTTTTAATCTTATTGAAGAAGCTTTCGTCTTTCAATTCTTTTTCTCCAATTTCTACCATATAAATAAGTACATCAGCATCATCAAAAGCTGATTTTACAAAATTCATCATAGATTCTTGTAAATCGTAAGCAGGTTTAATAATTCCAGGAGTGTCAGAGAATACAATTTGAAAATCATCACCATTTACAAGACCTAGAATTCGGTGTCTTGTAGTTTGTGCTTTTGATGTGATGATAGATAAACGTTCTCCTACAAGAGCGTTCATTAATGTAGATTTTCCAACGTTTGGGTTCCCTATAATATTTACAAAACCAGCTTTATGTGTCATTTGATATGAATTAGGTTACAAAGATACTTTCTTTTAATTGAGTGAGAAATTTAAATTTTAAAAAAGGGAAAACAAATGTTATGACTTTAATAGGTTTTTATTTTAAATAGGGAATGTATTGATTATAAGTAGCTTCTTAAAGAGATGTAAAATAAAAGTAAAAAAAGTGTAAAAAAATTTGGATTAAACTTTTTAAAGGTTGTATCTTTGCAGCACGAAATCGCGGGATAGAGCAGTAGGTAGCTCGTCGGGCTCATAACCCGAAGGTCACTGGTTCGAGTCCAGTTCCCGCTACTATAAAACCTTCACAACTTGTGAAGGTTTTTTTTATGCTTTTTGTTTAAATGTTCTTCTCGCTTTAAAGGTGTGAAAGGAATATTGTTTCTATTTATTACTATATAAAAAAGGAATAATGTATTTTTGCACCTGTTTAATAAAAGTAAGTTTTATAGAATTATGGGAGGCTTTTCAGAGATAGAACTATCGAATAAAAGAATTGTTGTAACAGGAGGTGCTGGTTTTATAGGTTCAAATTTAATCTATGTGCTGTTAGAGAAGGGTAATGAGGTTGTTTGTTTAGATAATTTTGCAACAGGTAAAAGAGAAAATATAGCCTCTTTTTTAGAGAATAAAGCATTTACTTTAATTGAGGGAGATATCCGAAATATAGAAGATTGTAACAAGGCAGTAGCAAATGCAGATTATGTGTTGCATGAAGCTGCTTTAGGATCTGTTCCAAGATCTATTCAAGATCCAGTGACAACGAATGATGTAAATATAGGAGGTTTTTTGAATATGCTAGTTGCTTCTAGAGACGCAGGAGTTAAGCGTTTTGTATATGCTGCAAGTTCATCTACCTATGGAGATTCAAAATCCTTGCCAAAAGTAGAAGAAGTAATAGGGAAACCATTGTCTCCTTATGCAATTACTAAATATGTAAATGAATTGTATGCAGATACTTTTTTTAGAACCTATGGTTTTGAAACAATAGGTTTGCGTTACTTTAATGTTTTTGGAAGAAGGCAAGATCCTAATGGAGCTTATGCAGCTGTAATTCCAAAATTTGTAGGGCAATTTTTAAACCATGAGTCGCCTGTAATTAATGGCGATGGTGAATATTCAAGAGATTTTACATATATTGACAATGTAATTCAAATGAATTTATTGGCATTGACTACAGATAATAAAGAAGCTGTTAATGAAGTATATAATACGGCTTTTGGAGAACGAGCTACATTGAATGATTTGGTGAATTCATTAAAAGAAAATTTATCAAACTACGATTCAAAAATAAAAGATGTAGAAGTTAAACACGGTCCTAATAGAGTAGGAGATATACCTCATTCTTTGGCAAGTATTGATAAGGCAAAAAGATTGTTAAATTACAAACCAGAGTTTTCTCTTCAGGAAGGATTGAAAGAGGCTGTTGCTTGGTATTGGGAGTATTTGAGATAAAATAATGAAGAATTTTGCATTAATAGGAGCGGCAGGTTATATAGCACCTAGGCATTTAAAAGCGATTAAAGATATCGGAGGTGATTTGATAGCTGCTTTAGATCGATTTGATAGTGTAGGGGTTATGGATAGCTATTTTCCAAATGCAGATTTTTTTGTGGAGTTTGAGCGTTTTGATCGTCATGTAGAAAAATTAAAACGTGAAAAAAAAATAAAGTTAGATTATGTAAGTATTTGCACACCTAATTACTTGCATGATGCTCATATTCGTATGGCGTTGCGTAGTGGGGCAAATGCTATTTGTGAAAAACCTTTGGTTTTGAATCCGTGGAATTTGGATGCTCTTTTAGATATTGAAAAAGAAACGGGAAATAAGGTGTATACAATTCTTCAGTTACGATTACATCCAAGTATAATCGCTTTAAAAGAAAAAATAGCACAAGGACCTAAAGATAAGGTATATGATGTTGATTTAACATATTTAACCTCAAGAGGACATTGGTATTATACTTCATGGAAAGGAGATGTTTCAAAATCGGGAGGAATAGCATCGAATATAGGAGTTCATTTTTATGATATGTTGGCTTGGATTTTTGGAGATGTAAAAGAAAATAAAGTTCATTTACATACGCATGATAGAGCTGCAGGGTATTTAGAGTTTGAACAAGCTAGGGTAAAATGGTTTTTGTCGATTGATTATGATGTTTTACCAGAAGATATAAAAGAAAAAGGACAACGAACATATAGGTCTATTACCGTTGATGGAGAAGAAGTAGAGTTTAGTGGAGGGTTTACAGAATTACATACTAAAAGCTATCAGGAGATTGTTAAGGGGAATGGGTATGGTTTAGAGGACGCAAGGAAGTCTATAGAGATTGTTCATAAGATTAGAAATACGCAAATTAGTAATAAAGAGGAAGGGAAGTTTCATCCTTTAGTGAAACTTCCTGAATCGGTTCATCCGTTTTTAGGAGGAAAAAAATAAAATAAAGATTTTGAGTAAAACTAAGGTAGGAGTAATTGGTTTAGGTTATGTAGGATTGCCATTGGCAAGGCTGTTTGGAACAAAGTATAGTGTGGTTGGTTTTGATGTAAATTCGAAAAGAGTTGCTGCTTTGATGCAAGGATCAGATAGTACGTTGGAAGTAGATGATGAGACGTTACAATCAGTTTTGAAAAAAGAAAATACAAGTGCTAATGGTTTGTATTGTTCGGATAAATTAGAGGATTTAGAGGAATGTAATTATTATATTGTTACAGTTCCTACTCCCGTAGATAAAAATAACAGGCCTGTGTTAACTCCTTTAGTTAAAGCAAGTGAAACGGTAGGAGCTGTGCTTAAAAAGGGAGATGTTGTTGTTTATGAGTCTACAGTTTACCCAGGAGCTACAGAAGAAGAATGTATACCTGTATTAGAAAAAGTATCTGGATTGAAATTTAATTCTGATTTTTATGCAGGATATTCTCCAGAGAGAATTAACCCAGGAGATAAAGAACATACAGTAGAAAAGATACTCAAGGTTACTTCAGGATCTACACCAGAAATAGGGAAAAAAGTTGATGATTTATATAAGTCTGTAATTATAGCAGGTACTCATTTAGCACCGACTATAAAGGTAGCAGAAGCAGCCAAAGTTATAGAAAACTCTCAAAGAGATATTAATATTGCTTTTGTGAATGAGTTGGCAAAGATTTTTAATTTAATGGGTATTAATACGCACGATGTTTTAGAAGCAGCTGGGACAAAGTGGAATTTTTTACCTTTCAAGCCAGGTTTAGTAGGGGGACACTGTATAGGTGTTGATCCATATTATTTAGCTCAAAAAGCTCAGGAATACGGTTATAATCCTGAAATTATTTTAGCAGGAAGGAGAATGAATGATGGTATGGGAGATTATGTAGCATCTGAGATTGTAAAGTTGATGATTCAAAAAGAGATTAATGTTTATAATTCAAATATTTTAGTTTTAGGAGTTACTTTTAAAGAAAACTGTCCAGATGTAAGAAATACTAAAGTAATTGATGTAATTACTGCTTTAAAGAAATATAAAACTAATATTACTATATGTGATCCTTGGGCTAATCCATTAGAAGTAAAAAAGGAGTATGGAGTAGATTCATATAAAGAAATTCCAGAAGGGAAGTATGATGCTGTTGTTTTAGCTGTAGCACATGACGAGTTTAAAGATTTAGATTATACAAGAATCAAAAATAATGTGAGTGTAGTTTATGATGTTAAAAATGTATTGTCAGAAGAGTTAAAAGACGCATCTTTATAAAAATATATAAAACAAAATTTTATGTCAAAAAAAATATTAATTACAGGAGGAGCAGGTTTTATAGGTTCACATGTTGTAAGAAGATTGGTGAATAAGTATCCAGAGTATCAAATTTATAATCTAGATGCGTTGACCTATGCAGGAAATTTAGAAAATTTAACAGATATTGAAAGTGCTTCTAACTATACTTTTGTAAAAGGAGACATAACAGATGAAGAGTTTATTGAGAATTTATTTCAAAAACATCAATTTGATTCTGTAATACATTTGGCGGCTGAGTCACATGTAGATAGATCTATTACTGATCCATTGGCGTTTGCAAAAACGAATATTTTAGGAACAATGGTTTTATTAAATTCGTTTAAAAACTTATGGCAAGATAAATGGGAGGATAAGTTGTTTTACCATGTAAGTACAGATGAGGTTTATGGAACTTTAGGGGAAACAGGTTTGTTTACAGAAACAACTTCGTATGATCCAAATTCACCTTATTCAGCAAGTAAAGCAAGTTCAGATCATTTTGTTAGAGCTTATGGGGAGACTTATGGAATGCCTTATGTAATTTCTAATTGTTCTAACAATTATGGAGCTAATCAGTTTCCTGAGAAACTGATACCTTTATTTATAAATAATATTATAAATAATAAGGCATTACCTGTATATGGAGATGGTAAATATACAAGAGATTGGTTGTATGTGGTTGATCATGCTATTGCGATAGATTTGATTTTTCATAAGGGAGTAAATGAAGAGACTTACAATATAGGTGGGTTTAACGAATGGCAAAATATTGATTTAATCAAATTATTATGTCAACAGATGGATGAGAAGTTAGGAAGAGAAAAAGGAGAAAGTGAAAAACTGATAAGCTATGTAAAGGATAGACCAGGTCACGATTTACGTTATGCTATTGATGCATCAAAAATAAATAAAGAATTAGGTTGGAAACCTTCGGTAACTTTTGAAGAGGGGCTTTCTAAAACAATAGATTGGTATTTAGAAAATACTGAGTGGATGCAAAGAATTGTAAGCGGAGCTTATGAGGATTATTACGAAAACCAATATAAATAAATTATATGAAAGGAATTGTTTTAGCTGGAGGTTCAGGAACAAGGTTGTACCCACTAACAAAAGCTACGTCTAAGCAATTATTGCCAATCAATGATAAGCCGATGATTTATTATCCTTTGTCAGTATTAATGCTGGCAGGGATTCAAGAAATTTTGATTATTTCTACACCTAATGACTTACCTAATTTTAAACGATTATTAGGAGATGGTGCAGATTTAGGACTTTCTTTATCATATAAAGAGCAACCTTCACCAGATGGGTTGGCTCAAGCGTTTATTTTGGGAGAAGAGTTTATAGGTTCAGATGATGTTTGTTTAGTTCTAGGAGATAATATATTTTACGGTCACGGATTTACAAAATTATTAGCTAGATCTTTGAAGAATGTGGAGGAAGAACAAAACGCCACTGTTTTTGGATATTATGTTCAAGATCCAGAACGCTATGGAGTGGTTGATTTTGATGCAGAAGGGAAGGCTTTAAGTATTGTGGAAAAACCAGATCAGCCTAAGAGTAATTATGCAGTGGTTGGTTTGTATTTTTACCCTAATTCGGTAATTGAGATAGCAAAAGGGGTAAAACCAAGTGATAGAGGAGAGTTGGAAATAACTTCAGTAAATCAGGCTTATTTGGAGCAAAGTAAACTTAAGGTAGAGTTAATGGGAAGAGGTTATGCTTGGTTGGATACTGGAACTCATGAGTCACTATTAGAGGCATCGAATTATATTCAAGCAATTGAAAATAGGCAAGGGCTTAAAGTTGCTTGTATAGAAGAGATTGCTTATGAGATGGGTTATATATCAAAAGAAGAATTGTTAGTATTGGCAGAACCGTTAAAGAAAAACGGATATGGACAATATTTAATAAATAGAGTAAAATAATAAGATGAAGTTTATACGAACAGAAATACCGGATGTTGTAATTTGCGAACCTCAAGTCTTTGGGGATGATAGAGGATATTTTGCAGAAACATTCCGTCAAGATAAACTTGAAGATTTTTTAGGTATCCAACTTAATTTTTGTCAAGATAATGAGTCAAAATCTGGTTATGGGGTTTTAAGAGGTCTACACTATCAATTGGCTCCATATTCACAAACAAAATTGGTGAGAGTTATAACAGGTAAAGTTTTAGATATTGCTGTAGATATACGTAAGGGTTCGCCTACTTTTGGTCAACATGTAGCAGTAGAATTAACAGGAGATAATAAAAGACAGTTGTTTGTTCCAAGAGGGTTTGCTCATGGATTTGTTGTTTTAAGTGAAGAAGCTACATTTGCGTATAAAGTAGATAGTTATTATAGCCCTGAGAATGATAGAGGTATTGCTTTTGATGATTCTCAATTGAATATTGATTGGGGAGTATCAATTCAAGAGATGAAATTATCTAAGAAAGATATGAATCAACCTCTTTTTAGTGAAGCAGACTTGTTTAAATTTAAAGAAAATTTATATGTCTAATATATTGGTAACGGGTGCAAATGGTCAGTTAGGTTCTGAGTTAAGGGATTTAGAAAAAAAACATTCAGAATATGTTTTTTATTTTACAGATAGAAGAGAGTTAGATATAACAAATCATATTGAGGTAAAAGAGTTTATTGAGAATAATAATATTGAGGTTATCATTAATTGTGCAGCTTATACAGCTGTAGACAAAGCTGAAACTGAATATGAGTTGAATGATAAATTGAATCATTTGGCTGTAGCTAATTTTGCAGAAATTTCGAAAGAAAGAGGAATTCAGTTAATTCAAATATCTACAGATTATGTTTTTGATGGAAATAATTATAGACCTTATATAGAATCTGATGAAGCAAATCCACAGTCAGTTTATGGGAAAACAAAGCTAGCAGGAGAGAAAGCGATGTTGGAAATAAACCCTTCAAACTCTATAATTATTAGAACTTCATGGGTTTATTCTAGTTATGGGCATAATTTTGTGAAAACAATGTTGAAGTTAGGGGAAGAGAGAGAAGAATTGTCTGTTATATTTGATCAAGTAGGGACACCTACATACGCAAAAGATTTAGCAAAGGCAATTTTACAAATAGCTCCTCAACTGAAAAATAAGGAAGTGGGAGTATATCATTTTTCAAACCAAGGAGTTTGTAGTTGGTTTGATTTTGCTAAAGCTATTTTTGAGATAAAAGATATCGATGTAAGAGTTAGCCCTATTGAAACGAGTCAATATCCAACTCCAGCAAAAAGACCTTTTTATTCAGTAATGAATAAGCAAAAAATAGTGAAAGAATATGGTGTTGAAATCCCTTATTGGAAAGATTCATTAGAAAAATGTTTAGAAAATATCAGATAGGGCTCTAATTCTTTATTTAAGAGAAAATAACATATGTTAAAATATTAAATTACTTTTGTAAAACGAAAACTAAAAACATGAAAGTAGGTATAACTTTTAGTGCATTTGATTTGTTACATGCTGGACATATTAAAATGCTTGAAGAAGCAAAGAGAGAGTGTGATTATTTAATTTGCGGAATTCAAACAGATCCGACATTAGATAGACCAGAGAAAAATAGACCTGTGCAATCTGTAGTAGAAAGATACATTCAACTAAAGGGGTGTAAATATGTTGATGAAATAGTTCCGTATGCGACAGAACAAGATTTAGAAGATATTTTGCGATCGTTTAAAATAGATGTAAGAGTTATTGGAGATGAGTATGCTAATAAAATGTTTACAGGGAGAGAATATTGTGAGGAAAAAGGTATTCGATTGTATTTTAATAAGAGAGAGCATCGATTTTCTAGTAGTGGATTAAGGAAAGAAGTACATAATAAGGAGAAGTTAAAAGAAAAATAGAACTTAAGGATATGAATATAGTAGTAATAGGTTCGGGGTATGTTGGGTTGGTTTCGGGAACTTGTTTCTCAGAAATGGGAAATAAAGTTACTTGTGTAGATATTGATCCTAAAAAAATAGATAAGTTAAATAACGGGATTATTCCAATTTTTGAACCAGGTTTAGAGCCAATGGTATTGAAAAATATTGAGAATAAAAATCTTTTTTTTACAACAGATTTAGAAGAAGCACTTGTAGGTGCTGAAATTGTTTTTATAGCTGTCGGTACTCCAATGGGAGATGATGGATCTGCAGATTTACAGTATGTGTTAGCTGTGGCAAACTCTATAGGAGAAAAGATGAATCGTAGGTTAGTTGTTGTTGATAAATCTACTGTTCCTGTTGGTACTGCAGATAAAGTAAAAGCAACTATTAAAAAAGCTTTGGAGAGAAGGGATGTTCAAATAGAATTTGATGTAGTTTCAAATCCAGAGTTTTTAAAGGAAGGAGCAGCTATTGCTGATTTTATGAAGCCTGATCGTGTAGTGATAGGTTCGGAATCGGTATATGCTACCGATAAAATGAAGGAACTATATCACCCTTTTTGCATGTCTCACGATCGTTTTATTGCTATGGACATTCGTTCAGCAGAAATGACTAAGTATGCGGCAAATGCAATGTTAGCGACTAAGATTTCTTTTATGAATGAAATAGCTAATATTTGTGAAAGAGTTGGAGCAGATGCAAATAAGGTTCGTATAGGAATAGGATCAGATGCTAGAATAGGGTACAGTTTTATTTATCCAGGAGCAGGGTATGGAGGGTCTTGTTTTCCTAAGGATGTAAAGGCTTTAAAGAAAATAGCAGAAGAAAATGGATATCAAGCAGATTTAATAACTGCTGTGGAAGATGTTAATGATGCTCAAAAGTTAGTAATAGCAAAAAAGGTTATAAAACGATTTGGAGAAGATTTATCTGGGTTGACATTTGCTTTATGGGGATTGGCTTTTAAACCAGGAACAGATGATATGCGTGAAGCACCAGCTATTTATATAGTTAAGGAGCTAGTAAAAAGAGGTGCAAAAATACAGGCTTATGATCCTAAGGCTATTGAGGAAGCAAAAGAGTGTTATTTGAAAGGAATAGAGAATATTACTTATCACAGTTCTAAATATGATGTTTTAAAGGAATCTGAAGCTTTAATTTTATTGACAGAGTGGAAAGAGTTCCGTTCACCAGATTTCGAAGAAATAAAAGCACAATTGAACAATTCGATTATTTTTGATGGCCGTAATCAATACGGAGTATTTGATTTAGAAAATAAAGGTTTTGAATATTATCAAATAGGAAAAAATTAAATGAAAATATTAATTACAGGAGCTGCTGGTTTTATAGGTTTTCATTTATCAAAATCTTTAATAGAGAAAGGTCATCAGGTAGTAGGTATAGATAATATAAATGATTATTACGATGTCAATCTAAAGTATGCTCGTCTACAAGAATTAGGTATTTTAAAAACTGATTCGGAAGTTTTTTTGAAAAAAACAAAGAGTAATTTGAGTTCATTTGAGTTTATTCGAATGAATTTAGAAGATAGAGAGAATTTACCAAAGCTTTTTCAAGAGTCTAATTTTGATGTGGTTTGTAATTTAGCTGCTCAAGCAGGGGTACGTTACAGTATTGAAAACCCAGAAGCTTATATAGATAGTAATGTTGTAGGATATTTAAATATTTTAGAATGTTGTAGACATCATAAAATTAAGCACTTATTGTATGCTAGTAGTTCTAGTGTGTATGGTGAAAATAAAAAGGTTCCATTTTCTACGACAGATAATGTTGATTACCCTATAAGCTTGTATGCAGCAACCAAAAAGAGTAATGAATTAATGGCTCATACCTATAGCCATTTGTATGGTATTCCAACAACAGGTTTGCGTTTCTTTACAGTTTATGGACCTTGGGGAAGACCTGATATGGCTATTTATCTATTTGCAGATGCAATTTCCAAAGGTAAACCGATTAAAGTTTTCAACAATGGAAATATGAGTCGAGATTTTACCTATATAGACGATATTGTTAATGGAATTGAAATTTTGTTAGAGAATCCACCGTCTAAGGAAGATGATAAACCTGCTTATCGACTGTCAAATATAGGTAATGGAAATCCACAATCATTGGGGGATTTTATAAAAGCAATCGAAACAAGTTTTGGAATAGAAGCGGATAAAGAATATTTACCGATGCAGGCAGGAGATGTACCTCAAACTTGGGCTGATGTTTCAGATATAGAAGAGTTAGGATATAGAAGTACAACAGAAATTAATGAGGGAGTACGAGAGTTTGTAGAGTGGTTTAAAAAGTATTATTCGTTATAGGATATCATTGATGAAAAAAAAGAATTTAATAATTTTCGGAACAAGGCCTGAGGCAATTAAAATGGCTCCATTAGTAAAGGAGTTTTTAAGGAATAATGATACTTTTGAAACAAAAGTATGTGTTACAGCTCAACATAGAGAAATGTTGGATCAGGTATTGTCTTTTTTTGAGATATCACCAGATTTTGATTTAGATTTAATGAAACCTAATCAAAACTTATATTCATTAACAGGTGATATCATAAATGAACTTAAACCAGTTTTAGAGGAGTTTAAACCTGATTATGTTTATGTACATGGAGATACAACGACTACAATGGCAGCCAGTATAGCTGCTTTTTATTCAGGGGCTAAAGTATGTCATGTTGAAGCAGGTTTGAGAACCTTTAATAAGAGAGCTCCTTTTCCAGAAGAAATTAATAGGAGTATAGCGGGAAGAGTTTGCGACTATCATTTTGCACCTACGATAACTTCTAAAGAGAATTTATTACAAGAAAATATTTCTGATAAAGATGTTTTAATTACGGGGAATACGGTAATTGACGCTTTACAGGAAAGCGTTTTAAAAGTCGAAAATTTAAACGATGACGAAATAAATTATTTGAAAGGAGTTTTAAGTATATCTAAAAAAATAATTTTAGTAACAGGACATAGGAGAGAAAATCATGGACAAGGGTTTATTAATATTTGTTCAGCATTAAAACAAATAGCAGTTGAAAATTCTGATGTACAAATAATATATCCTGTACATTTAAATCCAAATGTGCAAAAGCCTGTTTACGAAATTTTAAAAAACATTGAAAATATAAAATTAATTGATCCTTTATCATATCCGGCATTTGTTTGGTTAATGAACAAATCTTATTTAATAATAACAGATAGTGGAGGTGTACAAGAGGAAGCTCCAAGTTTAGGGAAGCCTGTTTTGGTTATGCGGGATACTACTGAACGTCCAGAAGCAGTAACAGCAGGTACAGTTATATTGGTAGGTACAGATAAGGAAAAGATAGTTTCCGAGGCAACAATATTATTATCAGATAAAGAAAAATATAGCCAAATGAGTGCTTTACATAACCCTTATGGAGACGGAAAAGCATGTAAGAGAATAGTTTCATTTATAGAAAAATTATAGCAAGATGAAGAACCCAGAAGTAGTAATGATTGGTTTAGGATATATAGGTTTACCTACCGCGGCTTTAATAGCTAGTGGAGGTGCACAAGTACATGGTGTTGATATCAATCAAAATGTTGTAGATACAATTAATGAAGGTAAAATTCATATAGTAGAACCGTCTTTAGATGAAGCAGTAGAAGTTGCAGTCAAAGAAGGGTTTCTAAGAGCTGATACGAAGCCTGTTGAGGCGAATACTTATTTAATAGTAGTACCAACACCTTTTAAAGGAAAAAATGAACCAGACATTTCTTTTGTAGAAGCAGCGACAAGGGCAATATTACCTCTTTTAAAAGAGAATGATTTGTATATTATAGAATCGACATCACCGGTAGGTACTACAGAAAAAATGATGACGTTAATTTATACAGAACGTCCAGAGTTGAAAAATAAGTTATTTATAGCTTATTGTCCAGAAAGGGTTTTACCAGGTAATGTTATGCATGAATTAGTCTATAACGACAGAGTAATAGGAGGAGTAAATGATGTGTCAACAGAAAAGGCTATAAGTTTTTATTCAAAATATATAAAAGGAGCTTTACATCCTACAAATGCTAGAACTGCAGAGATGTGTAAGTTGGTAGAAAATTCTTCAAGGGACGTACAGATAGCTTTTGCTAATGAATTGTCATTGATTTGTGATAAAGCAGATATCAATGTTTGGGAATTGATAAGTTTAGCGAATAAACATCCAAGAGTAAATATACTACAACCAGGATGTGGAGTAGGAGGACATTGTATTGCTGTAGATCCATACTTTATTGTTTCAGATTACCCTATGGAGTCAAAAATAATAGGTACGGCTAGAGAGGTTAATAATTATAAATCTTTTTGGTGTGCTGAAAAAGTACAAACAACAAAGTTAGAATTTGAATTAAAACACGGTCGTAAACCAAGTGTTGCTTTAATGGGCTTAGCATTTAAACCCAATATTGATGACTTAAGAGAATCTCCAGCCAAATATATAGCTCAAAAGATCATGCAAAATGATAGTAATGGAAGTTATTTTATTGTAGAGCCAAATATAGAAGAGCATAATGTTTTTAAGTTAACTGAATATAAAGTTGCATTAGAAAAAGCAGATATAATTGTATTTTTAGTAGCTCATGATGAGTTTAAAAATTTGTCAGATGATAAAAGTAAGGTCATTTTAGACTTTTGTGGAATAAAAAAGAACAATTAGAGACAATTGAATGACAACAAAAGCTAAAGCAGTTTCGGGAGTGTTGTATACTTTCCTACAACAATTTTCAGGACAAGGTATAGGTTTTCTGGTTTCCATTGTTTTAGCAAGAATATTATTACCTGAAGAATTTGGTGTCATAGCTATGATTACTGTTTTTATGGGAATAGGAAATACTTTAGTTAATGGAGGTTTAACGAGTTCTTTAATTAGGACTTCGGAAGCTGATCAAAAGGATTTTTCTACAGTCTTTTTTTTTAATCTATTAGGAAGTATACTTGTATATTTATTACTGTTTATTTCAGCTCCTTTAATAGCCGATTTTTTTGAAGAACCTATTCTTTTAAATTTGACAAGACTTTATGGAGTTACGTTTATTATTAATGCTTTTTCTACGGTTCAAACAACAAGACTAACTCAGAAAATGGATTTTAAGACTCAGCTTAAAGTATCTATTCCGTCTTTAATAGGTAGCGGTGTTTTAGGAATAGTTTTAGCATATTGGGGCTTTGGAGTTTGGAGTTTGGTTTGGATGTATATAAGTCAAGCTTTTTTAAATTCATTGCAGTTATGGTTGGTTACAAATTGGAAGCCTTCTTTAATTTTTGATGTATCTAAGTTTAAATATCATTTTAATTTTGGATATAAAATCTTATTTTCAGGTCTATTGGATACTATTTTTAAAAATAGTTATTCTATAGTTATAGGTAAAATATTTTCACCGGCACTTTTAGGATATTATTCTAGAGCAAATACAGTTGTACAGTTACCTGTAAGTAATATTTCAGGAGCGTTAAGTAAGGTTACATATCCACTGTTTTCAAAGTTTCAAGATGATGATGTACGTCTTAAAAATGTTTATAAAAAAATTTTACAAATGGTAACATTTGTATTAGCCCCAGTTTTAATGTTATTAGCTGTCTTGGGTGAACCTTTTTTTAGGTTTCTTTTTACTGAAAAATGGTTGCCTTCAGTGCCTTATTTTCAAATACTGTGTATTTCAGGACTTTTATATCCTTTTCATTCATATAATTTGAATATTTTAAACGTAAAAGGGAGAAGTGATTTATTTTTGAAATTAGAGATCTATAAAAAAATTATTTTAGTAATATCTATAGCTATCTCAATTCCTTATGGAATATTAGGGCTTTTGTGGGCTAGAGTAGGTGCTTCTGTTTTGGGATTGATTATTAATACACATTATTCGGGTAGATTTATCAATTATAATCTTTTTCAACAGATGAAAGATGTGTCGAGTATTTTTATACTCGTGATAATTACAGGTTTTATGATTCGTGGTTTAGACGATATTTTGTTAAAACGAGAACTGTCAGATTTAATAAGAATAATTGTTGGTTTGGGGATTGGAAGTATATTTTACGTTTTGGTTGCTTACCTTTTGAAATACCCATCTATAAATGAATTTAAAAATATAATTTTAAAAAAATGATACCAGTAACAAAACCTTTTTTACCACCAAAAGATGAATATTTGGAATTAGTTTCTGGAATTTGGGAGCGTCAATGGCTCACTAATATGGGACCTTTGGCAAATGATTTGGAATTAAAACTAAAAGGACATTTAGGATTAGATCATTTATTATTTGTGACTAATGGGACAGTTGCTCTACAAATGGCAATTAAAGCACTAGAAATCAAAGGAGAGATAATAACAACTCCATTTTCTTTTGTTGCTACTACAAGTAGTATTGTATGGGAGGGGTGTAAGCCTATTTTTGCAGATATTGATGAGAAAACATTGAATATAGATCCTAAAAAAATTGAAGAGTTGATAACTCCTAGTACATCAGCAATATTAGCGACTCATGTATATGGAAATCCTTGTGATGTATTAGAAATAGAAAGGATAGCAAAAAAGCATAATTTAAAAGTAATCTATGATGGGGCACATGCCTTCGGGGTTACTGTTGGAGGAAAGTCTATATTTGAGTTTGGTGATATATCTATTTGTAGTTTACACGCTACAAAGTTATATCATTCTACCGAAGGAGGTTTTATCGTAACGAAGGATAGTGAATTGGCGTATAAAATTTCTAAAATGAGAAATTTTGGTTTTAATGGACCTGAAGCTTTCTCTGAATTGGGAATTAATGGGAAAAACTCTGAATTTCATGCCGCTATGGGCTTAGTTAATTTTAGACATATAGAAAAAATTCATGAAAAGAGGAAATTATTAACTGAAACCTATCTAGACAATTTGAAAGGGACTTTAGTAAAAACTCCTGAATGGAATAATGATGCAACTAAAAATTATGCGTATTTTCCACTATTGTTTCAAACAGAAGAAGAGATGTTAAAGTGTAAAAAAGCTTTGGAGGAAAAAGAAATTTTTTCAAGAAGGTATTTTTATCCCTCATTAGGAGTTGCTTTACCATATTTAGAGGCAGTATCATTAGATGTGACTGATAGTATTTCTAAAAAAGTACTCTGTTTACCACTATATTATGATTTGTCAGTTGGTGATGTTAAAGAAGTTTGTGAAATTTTAAAGGAAAACAATGGGGTTTAAGAATGATATTACAGATATTCCTGAGAATGTTTATAGAGATAAAAATGCTTTGATTGAGAATAGTATTTTAGGAGAAGAAAGTCAACTATATAAGTATTCTAAAATCCAAAATTCAACTCTTGGTAACAAGTCAATAGTAGGAGATTTTTCAAGAATTATTAACTCTAAATTATCAGATTTAGTAAGAATTGACAGGTCTAATTTAATTTATCATTCAATAATAGGGGATTATTCTTATACGGGTTCATCAGATGTAATTATGCATACAGAGATAGGACGGTTTTCATCAATCTCATGGGGAGTAACTATAGGGCCAGGGAATCATGACTATAAAAGAATAACATCACATGATTTTTTATATAATGATTATTATGGATTAAGAGAGGCGGAAGCACCTTTGCCTTATGATAGGTTCTCTGAAAAATGTAAGATTGGGAATGATGTGTGGATTGGTACAAACTCAACAGTATTAAGAGGAGTTGAAATAGGTAATGGAGCTGTGGTTGGAGCAAATTCTGTTGTAACTAAGGATGTTCCTCCTTATGCTATCGTAGTTGGAAGTCCTGCTAAAATTATTAAGTATAGGTTTTCGGAAAAAATAGTAAGTGACTTAGAAGATTTGCAGTGGTGGAATTTTTCTTACGATATAATTAAAAAATATGTTCATTTATTTAATGAAAAAGATATATCAAGAGCAGTAGAAAAATTAAAAAAACTAAAAAACTAAAAAACTAAAAATATAAATAGAATGAATATATTATTAACATCGGTAGGGAGAAGAACATATTTAGTTAATTACTTTAAAGAAGCTTTAGGAAAAGAAGGAAAAATATATGCTTCTAATTCAGCGGAGACACTAGCAACTAAAGAAGCGGATGGTTATTTAATAACTCCTTTGATTTATGATGAACAATATATTCCAACATTGTTAGAGTATTGTTTGAAAAATAATATAACAACTCTTTTATCAGTTTTTGATATTGATTTATTAGTGCTTTCAAAAAATATAAAACTGTTTGCAGAAAATGGAATAACAGTACTTTTAGCGAATGAGAAGGAAGTTGAAATTTGTAATGATAAATGGGAAACATATTTATTTTTAAAAGAAAATAATATAAAAACTCCCAAAACATATTTGAGTGTAAACTCGACAATTGATGCAATATCTAAGGAGGAATTATCTTACCCAATTATTATTAAACCAAGGTGGGGTATGGCTTCAATGGGGATTTATATTGTAGATACAGAAGAGGAATTAATTGTTTTGTCTAAAAAGTGTCAAAAGGATATATCTAAAACTCATTTGAAGTATGAGTCCTCATTTACACCAGATGACTCAATTATTTATCAAGAAGTGTTGTTGGGGCAAGAATATGGTTTGGATGTTATTAATGATTTGGAAGGGAATTATGTGAAAACATTTGCCAAAAAGAAAGTATTAATGAGAGCAGGAGAAACTGATTTAGGAGAAACAGTATCTTCAACTCCTTTTGAAGAAGTAGCTCTTACATTAGGGAATAAAATTTCTCAAAAAACAATATTATCGGTAGATTGTTTTGATGTTGATGGAGAGATATACGTTATTGAAATGAACTGTAGAATTTCGGGACATTATCCAGTAAGTCATGTAGCAGGAGTTAATCTTCCTAAGCAAATTATTAAATGGTTGAAGGGAGAAGAAACAGATATGGATTTATTTAACATCAAAGAAGGTATTTTTGTATGTAAAGATTTGATACCTACTGAACTGTAAGAATGAGTGCTGAAAACAAAAAAATGAAAGTAATACATATTCATACAGATAAAAAATTTGTAGGGGATAGTAAAAGATTTGAAGGTAGTACTTTTATAAATAAAACAATTGTTATCACAGAAAGTCCTGTAAAAATATCAGGAATAGAAGGAAATGTAACTTTTTATAAAAATTCAGAATTCAAAAAAATAATTGCAGCTTGTGAAAATGCTGATTTGGTAGTTTTATATGATTTAAATTATGTGAAATGTAGAATAGCTTTAGCTTTACCTGAAGAAATTAAAATAGCTTGGCGTTTTTTTGGTTATGAACTTTATGGGAGAGATACATGTTTTTTAAGTGAAAAATCTATAGAAAATTCAAAAAAAAGTTTTAAGAAAAAACTTCAAGAAGGACTGGCCATTGGAAAAAGTTTAGTTCGTCTAGGAGAAACCCCAGATTCTTTGTTTTGGAAGGCTGTAAAAAGGGTAAATTTAATGCTAATTTTATCGATAGAAGAGTTCCAATTATTGAAAAAGAAATGGGAAATCTTACCAGATAAAGCGGTGAAGTTATCTAACAAACCATATGATGTTGAATTTTTTGATTTTTATAAAATTAAAAATAAAGAAAGGAGACAGGTTATTATAGGAAATAATAGAAGTGCCTATAATAACCATATTGATATACTAGATATAGTAAATAAAATAGACAAAAAAAAGGATTACGATTTTACATTGTTCTTTAATTACGGTTCAGAAAGTTACTATAGTAATTATGTAAAAGAGTTAGCATTAGATAGAGGGTTTAATTTAATAACTGATTTTTTAAGTTTAGAAGAATTTTCTGATGTTTATAATGAAGCAAGTGCCTTGGTAATTAATGGTTATAGACAAATGGCTGTGGCAAATATTTTTCAAGGTATACTAAGAGGTGTGAAAGTATATTTAAATGAAAAAAATGCTTTTTACCATTGGTTGATAAAGGAAGGTTTTAAAGTATATTCTATTAGTAATTTTAAAAAAGATATTGAAGAAGATAATTTGAATTTAAGTGAGAGTGATATTTTAATAAACTTTGAATTATTAAAGAATCTATCAAAAAAATATCCTGCAATTGAGTTTCAGGAAAAAATACATGATTTTTTGGTTTAAAAAATAAAGAATATGAAGAAGGTTTTAATCTTTTCTAAAATGGTTTTTCCCGAAACCTCTCCAAGAGCTTTCAGAACGAGTGAATTGGCTAAGGAATTGTCAAAACGTGGTTTTGAGGTTGTTGTCTACGCACCTTTAAAAGATTATGATTATTCAGAATATGAAAAAACATTTAATCTAAAAGTAAGGGATTTGAATCCTCTATTCTTTTTTAAAAGAGCAAACTCTCCAAAATCTAAATTTTTTAGGGGAATTGATTTTCTATTAAAAAAAATTATTGAATATCCTGATATAGAATTGTTTTTCAAACCTTTGAAAATTCTTAAAAAAGAAAAAAATGTACATGCAGTCATTTCCATAGGAATACCTCATACGTTACACTGGGGAACTGCTTGGGCAAAAAAGAGATTAAAGAATGATTTTCCAGAAAAATGGATAGCTGATTGTGGAGATCCTTATATGGGTAATATTTTCCATAAGCCTTTTTTTTATTTTAAATACATTGAGAAATTCTTTTGTAAGAATGCAGATTATATAACGATTCCTATTGAAGAAGGGAGAAAAGCTTATTATTCTGAGTTTCATGAAAAAATTAATATAATACCACAAGGGTTTAACTTTAAAGAAATTGTTTTAGAAACCAATCGTAAACCTAATTTAGTTCCAACTTTTTGTTATGCAGGTAGTATTTATGTTAAACATAGAAATCCAAGTGTTTTTTTAGATTATTTGGTAAATCTAGAGTTGGATTTTAGATTTATTGTATATACAAATTCAAGTTCTTTTTTTGAAAAATATAAAGAAGCATTAGGTGAAAAATTAATTATTAGAGATTTTATACCAAGGTTGGGTCTTTTGAATGAATTACAAAAAATGGATTTTGTAATTAATTTTGAAAATAATACAAGCCTTCAGTTACCAAGTAAAATAATAGATTACGCACTTATTAAAGTTCCTATACTCTCAGTAAATTTAACTGAATTAAATACAATAGATATTAAAGAGTTTCTTTTAGGAAATTATAGTAGTGAGTTAAAAGTTTCTAATATAGATCAATATAACATTGAAAATGTAGGATGTGAATTTGTTAAATTGATTGGTTGAATATGAGAACTTTCACTAAAATTAAATTTACTAGATTTATATATTTCATAGGTTTTATTATTTGGCCTCTAGGAACAACTCTGTTGTCTTTTCTTAAGACAGATAAATGGCTTAAAAATATCTTATGGCTTTTTGTCATCTTTTCAGGGTATAATTTTGTGATAGCAACCTTAACTATGGATGCTAATTTTTATCGAGATGTTTTTTGGGGAATGACTAATTCGAATTATACATACGATGTTTTTTATTCAGAGTATTTGGGTGAGAATAGATTGTCTATGGATTTTTTATTTCCATTGTTATCTTTTTTAGTCTCTAGATTAACAAGTGATTTTCGTATACTCTTTGCTTTTATGGGGGCTATTTTTGGTTTTTTTTATTCACGAAATGTTTGGTATATTTTATCAAGGGTAAAAGGATACAATGGATATATATCAAAAATACTAATGCTCACGTTCTTAATAATTGTAGGATTTTGGCAAATTAATGGTTTTCGATTTTGGACAGCGACTCATATCTTTTTTTATGCAGTAATACCCTATGTCTTAGAAAAAGATAAAAAATATTTATGGTTTTTGGCGTTGGCCGTGTTTACTCATTTTTCTTTTGTCTTACCAATATCAATCCTTTTTTTATATAAATTTTTAAAAAATAGACCAACATTATATTTCTACCTGTTTCTTGCATCTGTATTTGTTACAGGAGTTGATTTGGAGTTTGTAAAAGAAAATATATTAAGATTGTTGCCTTCATTTTTTCAAAATAAGGTTACCTCTTATACAAATGTTAGTTATTTAAGTTCGATAAAAGAAAAGAAGGAGTCTTTGAGCTTATTGGCAAGAATATTTGCATCGTCTTTACCTATTTTTATAAATACCTTATTTATAGTTATTTCAATAAAGTATAAAAAGGAACTTAGAAATAATCAAGATTATTTTAACCTTTTTAACTTCTCATTGTTATTTATGGGAGTTGCAAATTTTCTTTCTGTAGTCCCTTCAGTGGGTAGGTTTAGGATAGTGGCCTTTATGTTTTCATTGACATTATTAATTTTATACTTTTCTAATAAAAAGATACTCTATCAGTTTAAATTATTTGCAACTATACTGAGTCCTCTTTTATTGGGATATTGTATAGGTAACTTAAGATTAGGGGCAAATAAAATAGGGGTAATGACTTTAATAGGTAATCCTTTATTTGTGATAATAGAGGAGTTTGAAAAATCATTTGAAAGTGTCATATGATTATAAGTCAAATGTAAATGTATGTATATGAAGCATAAGAAAAAAATATTATTTATCATGCCTAAGCTGGTAGGAGGAGGAGCAGAAAGAGTTTTAATTAACTTATTAGAAAAACTGCCAGAAGAAAAATATAGTGTTGATTTGTTTTTAGGACTCAAAGGAGGAAGATTGGAAAGTCAAATACCTGCTTATGTGAATGTATTTTACCTTTTCCCCCATAGAGTATTTGAAATGTTGGCATCTGTAACCTTGCGATATTTTAATTTAAAAATATGGTATAAACTTTTTGGAAATAAGATTAGGTCTAATTATGATGTAGGTACTTGTTTTTTAGATTCTCATTACTCTTATTTTTTAGAAGGTACTAAGGGAAAATTAAGAAAGAAAGTTGTTTTTATTCATAGTAGTTATAAGACATATTCTTATTCATTTAAAAAATACAAATCAGAGGCATTTAAGCTAAAACTAAAACTATATAATTCATTAGATAATATAGTAGCTGTTTCTAATGATTCATTGAATGAATTTACACAAGTGTATGGTAAATTTAAAGATACAAGAGTTATTTATAACTCTATAAATACCAATAGAATTAATACTTTAGCTAATAAGAAAGATTTGCTAGGGTTTAATCCTGGAGAGTTTAATATTTTAGCAGTAGGTTCTCATATAGAGGTTAAAAATTACATGACTTTATTAGAATCTTGTAAGTTGTTGAAAGAGAGGGGAACATCTTTTTTGTTGCATATACTTGGCGAGGGGAGGCTAAAAGAAATTCATCAAGAATATATTATAAATAATAATTTACAAAGTCATGTTAGGTTACATGGTTTTGTAGAGAACCCGTATCCTTATATTAAAAAGTGTGATTTATTTGTAATGCCATCTTTTGCAGAAGGCCTGCCTACAGCTTTATGTGAAGCCCAAATTTTAGGGAAACCTGTTTTAGGAACAAATGTACCGGGATGTAGAGAAGTTTTAGGTTATGGAGATTTTGGTTTTATGGTAGAAAATGATGTGTTGGAAATGGCTAATGGAATAGAAAAAATAATTAACAATAAAAAGACTTTGGAACTATATAAAGAGAAATCTTTATTAGGAGCAGAAAGGTTTCAGGATGAAAAAATCTTAAAAAAATATCAAGAAGTTTTTCAATAGAATAATTATAATAAATCAATTTTTACAGATATAAATTAGCATTATGATCTTGATTATAAATACAGTCAATCTTAAAATAGGAGGAGCGTTTCAGCGTTCTATTTCTTTTTTGAAAGAGTTAAAAGAAATAGGGAAAGATGAGTATCATATTTTTTATAATAAAGATATAGGCAAGCAGATTGATGTACTTAGTTATCCTAATAATTTTAATTTTTATAAGTTCGAACATTCACCAGCATCTTTAAAATATAGAACTAAGATAGTAAAAGAGTTTAATCGATTAGAAAAAAAAATAAATCCAGATGTTGTTTTTTCATTTGTAGGACCGTGTTATTGGAGACCTAAAAGTCCCCATTTAGTAGGATATGGAATTCCTCATATAGTTTATGACGATTATGAATATGTTAAAAAATATTCATGGAAAGTTAAGCTAGAAATGATTTATAAGAAGTTTTGGACAAAGAAAGAGGCCGATTATTATGTGGTTCAAACAGAGGACGTTGGAGAACGGTTGGCAGAACGTATTGATGTACCTAAATCAAAAATATATTTGGTTTCAAATGGAATTGGTAAGCAATATTTAGGAGTTGAGCCAGTTACTAGAGAAAGTGGAAAAGTTAAAAAACTTTTGATGATAAGCACTTATAGACCTAGTAAGAATTTTGAAATTATAAATGATGTAATTCCGTATTTAAAAGAAGATATATTTGATTACGAATTCCATATAACAATAAAGGATGAAGATTATCAGAAATCGTTTAAAGGTATGGAACAATGGGTAAAGAATCATGGACATGTGTTTGCTAAAGATTGTCCCCCATTATATAATGAGGCTGATGCTATGTTTTTACCAACTCATTTAGAGTGCTTTTCAGCTTCTTACCCTGAAGCAATGAAGATGAGAAGACCAATATTGACTTCGAATTTATCTTTTGCCACAACAGTTTGTGATGATGCCGCTCTTTATTTTGATAATCAGGACCCAAAGGAAATTGCAAATAAAATAAAAGAACTATTTCATACTCAAGGTTTATATGATGCTATGGTTGATAAAGGAGAAAAGAGATTGAAGTTTTTTGATGACTCTAGGGGACAAGCATTGAAGTATATAGGAATTTGTAAAAAAATAATGAATGAAAAATAATGCAGGATTATTTAAAACTTATGGGTTTTTAGGCGTTTTACAATTAATGGTGTTTAAAATTCGCACTAAATTTTTGTTTTCAAACGCACGAATTATTCGTTTCCCTATCAGAGTGAGAGGGAGAAGTTTTATTAAAATAGGGAAAGGTTTTACAACAGGGTTTAATTGTAGAATAGATGCTTATTCAGAAGAAAAAGGAAAAACGGTAATTGAGATAGGAGAAAATGTTCAAATCAACGATTACGTACATATAGGGGCAGTAAATAAAGTAGAAATAGGAGAAAATACATTAATAGCAAGTAAGGTTTTTATAACGGACCATAATCATGGTAATTATAAAGGTGATAATCAAGATTCACCTTTAAGTCCACCTCAAGACAGACCGATAATATCAAAAAAAGTAGTAATAGAGAAAAATGTTTGGTTGGGTGAATATGTATCTGTTTTACCAGGAGTAACAATTGGAGAAGGAAGTATTATAGGAACGATGTCTGTAGTTACTAAAGATATTCCTCCTTTTTCAATAGCAATTGGTTCACCGGCTAAGGTTATTAAAAAGTTTAACCAAGACACAGAAAAATGGGAGAAGATATAGTTGGGAAAGAAGGAACTCTTTCGGTATCATTAGTGATGTATCGTAATGATATAGAGGAGTTAACGATAGCAATTAATAGTGCTTTACAATCTTTTTTAGTTGGAAAAATATATTTAGTAGATAATTCTCCAACAGATGAGTTAAAGATTCTAAAAAATATAGATAAAAATAGAGTAGAGTACTTGTTTCAAAATGCTAATTTAGGTTTTGGAAGAGCTCATAATATTGCTATTAAAATCGCTCAAAAGAATAAATTTAAATATCACTTGATATTAAATCCAGACATAGAGTTTAAAGATAATGTTTTAGAGAGGTTATATTCTTTTATGGAGGGTAATGAAAATTGTGGAATGGTTTCTCCTAAAATATTTTATAAAAATGGAGATTTACAATATTTATGTAAAAAGTTACCTTCACCATTTGAATTGTTTGGGAAAAGGTTGCCTTTTAAATCATTACAAGAAAAATTAAATAAGAAGTTAGAATTACATGAATTTGATTATAACTCTATTTTAAATGTTCCTTATTTATCAGGGTGTTTTATGTTTTGTAGGTTATCTGGATTCGATAAAGCAGGCTTTTTTGATGACAGATATTTTATGTATATGGAAGACTTAGATTTAACCAGGTCATTCCATCGTCATTATGAAACTATTTTTTTTCCAAGTGTAGATGTAACTCATGGGTTTAGAAGTGAGTCTAGAGTAAATAAGAAGTTATTGAAAGCTTTAATTATTTCAGCATTTAAATATTTTACCAAATATGGATGGTTTTTTGATAAGGAAAGAACACTTATGAATAAAAAACTATATCAAAGAATTTCTAGCTTAAATCAATAAATTAAGAAGTTATATTGATTTAAATTATGAAAAAAAAAATATTTTTTACTGGAATCTCAGGGTTTGTAGGAAGTAATGTATCTGCCTTTTTAAAAGAAGAATATGAAATAGAAGGGATTTTTAGAAGTTCAAATTCTCAAAAAGGAATTACTTATGATGAATTAGAGCAAGAGGGCTTAGGAAATTCAGATGTGTTAATACATTTGGCGGGAAATAACCATCATATTCACAGAAAGTTAAAGGATGAAGAGTATTTTGCAGTTAATACAGAACTGACGAAGAGAATGTTTGATCACTTTTTAAGCAGTGATTGTAAAGTGTTTATTTATATGAGCTCCGTAAAAGCTGTTGCTGATGAGGTGTTAGATGTTCTAGACGAGGATACTATTCCTAGTCCTATTACAGCTTATGGTAAATCTAAGCTGGAAGCAGAAAGATACATCTTAAGGAAGAAAAATCTCCAGAACAAGAGAGTCTATATATTAAGACCTTGTATGATTCATGGACCGAATAATAAGGGTAATTTAAATTTGTTGTATAAATTTATTTCGAAAGGGGTGCCTTATCCTTTTGGGAAATATCAAAATGAACGTTCTTATGTTTCTATAGATAATCTATCTTTTATCATTAAGGAATTGATTCAAAATAAAAATATAGAATCAGGTATTTATAACATAGCCGATGATGATATGTTGTCAACAAACAAATTAGTGAAAGTAATTGGGGAGGTTAAAAGAGTTCCTGTAAAGGTTTTAAAGATACCTAAAAAAGTAATTTTAGTATTGGCTAAATTGGGAGATATATTTTGGTTGCCAATAAATACAGAGAGGGTTCAGAAGCTAACAGAGAATTATCGAGTTTCAAATGCTAAGATAAAAAAAGCTATAGGAAAAGAGTTACCTTTGTCTGCAATAGAAGGTCTTAAAAAAACAATCTCTTCATTTTAATAAGAATGGAAAAGTATTTAATAGTATCAATAGTTTTAGTTGTATTGTCAGTTATTTATTTAAAAATAGCAGATTATTTTAATATAATAGATAAGCCTAATAATAGGAGTTCACACACTGTGCCTACAATTAGGGGAGGTGGGGTTCTTTTTTTAATGGCGGTTTGGATTTTTTTTATTCAAAGTTCATACCAATACCCTTATCTAGTATGTGGTATTACTTTAATATCGATAGTTAGCTTTATAGATGATTTAAAAACCTTGAGTTCTAAAGTTAGGTTGCCATTTCAATTTATTGCTGTTTTACTTGCTATGCAAGAGATACAATTGCTAGTTCTTCCATGGTGGGGAATAATTCTTATAACTATAATAGGGGTAGGTTTTATCAATTTTTATAATTTTATGGATGGAATCAATGGTATTACAGGTGCTTATAGTTTGTCTGTTTTATTAGGGATGTATTTGATAAATGAAAAAGTCCATCTAATTCATTCTGATTTATTGTTATATGTGGCGATTTCTTTAGTTGTTTTTGGATATTACAATTTTAGAAAAAAAGCACGTTTTTTTGCAGGAGATATTGGAAGTATTTCCATTGCTGTTGTACTGTTTTATATGGGAGCTGTGTTTGTTTATAAGCTACAAGCACCAATTATATTATTATTGATTATTGTATATGCAACAGATGCTATTTTAACGATTCTATATAGAAAAATAATAGGAGAAAAAATAATGGAGCCTCATAGGCATCATATTTATCAAAAATTAGTAGATGTGAAGAAGATGCCTCATATGTATGTGGCTCTTAGTTATGCCTTTTTACAAGGACTAATTAATATTGTAGTATATCTATATGTAGAGGCTGCTATAGAAAAACAGCTGTTAATACTATTAGGGGTTATTGTTTTATTTATATTATTTTACGTATTTCTATTTAGAGTATTAGGTGGTTTAAAGAAGAAACAAGAACGTTTAGCCAGTGGATTTTAAAAAGTATAGTGGAGCTTTTGAAAATAGCATTTCTTTATTTTCTTTAAAAACTATTGATTTAGGATTAACTCTTTGGTTGATTCCTTATTTGATTTTTAAGATAGGTTTAAGCAATTATGGGGTATATGCTTTTGCGATGTCTTTAGTGTTGTTTTTTGTAAATGTATTGAATTATGGATTTAATCTGAGTACAGTAAGAGAAGTAGCAAAGAATAAAGAAGATAAATTAAAAATCAATCAGATTTTTAATGAAGTTTTATCTGTAAAGGTTTTTATATGTTGTTTACTGTATTTTATTTATTTCATCTTACTTTTTTTCATACCAAAGTTTTTAGAGTACCGAACACTTTATTTTTATAGTTCGTTATTACTTATTTCTGATTTGTTTTCTTTAAGGTGGCTTTTTTTCGGACTAGAGAAAATGAAGTATATAGCTTTGATAAAGTTAATAGGAACAATAATATATATCCTTTTAATTTTCCAGTATATAAATAATAAGTCAGATTTTATAATAATTCCACTTTTAGAAGCTGTTGGAATGTTAGTGGTTTCTGTAGTGTCTTTTATATGGGTAGTTTTAAAGTTTGAAATAAGATTAAAAATTTTATCAATAAGAGAAGTTATAATATATCTTAGAAAAAACTTTAGTTCTTTTATTAATTTATTATTTCCGTCTACATATGGTACAATGATTGTTTTTTTAGTGGGGGTTTTGGGAGTTCCTTTACAGGTTAGTTTTATTCAAATAGGTGTCAAGTTGGTTGCTATATTCTCTACGATAAATACAATCCTTACAGATGTTTTTTATCCGGTTGTAAATAGAGATATAAGGTTAATGATTCCTGTAAGGTATTTAGTAAACGGAACAGGTTTCTTTTTGAGTTTATTGATGTACTTTTCTGTGGACTTTGTTGTACGATATTGGTTGAAGTTTGGCTCTGACTCAGAGTTAGAGAATATCATTAAAATTGTCGAAATCTTAAGTCCAGTGCCTTTTTTGATGAGTATAATTTCTAGTTTTGGAGTTCATGGATTATTAAGTCATTATAAGGACAGTCTTTTTAGTAAGATTACGATTGTGTCTTCATTATCTATGATTTTTTCAGCATACTATTTGGTGCCTAATTATTACATCTTAGGGGGAGCTATTTCGTTTCTGCTCGGAAGAAGTGTCTATGCTATTCTGTCGTTTGTTTTTCTTAAAAAAATAGAATTGTTTAATAAAAGAGTAATATGATTGAACTGATATCAAATATAGGTTTAGTTATATTATTAATAATTTATGTAAGAATTATATATATAAAAGGATACTCTAGAATAGAAATATCTAAAGGGAAGCTTTTTTTTACAATATTTACTTTTTTTCATTTTCTAACATCTTTTCTTTTTGCTTTTTTTTTAGATAGGTTATCAATAATTAATGACCCTAAAGATTTTTATAAGTTGGCTGTTGAAGGAAAAAAATGGTTGGATGTATTTGGATTAGGACATGATTTTATGGCTTTTCTAATTTATCCTTTGGTAAAAATAAAAATAAGTATTCAAGTTTTGTTTTTACTCTTTTCGGTAATTAGTTATAAAGCATTTATAATTCTTTTCAATCGATTTTCAATTGAAGAAATTTATAAAAAAAATAAATTTTTGTTGATTTATTTCCTTTTACCGACATTACATGTTTGGACAGGTTTCTTAGGAAAGGAATCTATCTTACTTTTACTTTTAATAATTCTTTTAAACAAAATACAGAAAAAAAAATACGATGTTTTCTTTCTCTTTTTATTAGGAATTATATTTTTACTAAGGCCTCATGTTTTTATAGTAATTCTTTTTTCAATTTTTATAGTAATTCTTTTAGATAAAGAGTATTCTTTAAAATCAAAAAAAATATTTTTAGGAATTTGTTTTACGATGTTTAGCATAGGGGGGTATCTTTTTATTACTTTTTTTCTGAATTTTGAGTCTTTGAATATAGAGTATTTGAGTACTCATTTTGAAAATTTTTTACAATACACAGAGAATAACGGAGGAGGGAGTGCCATTAGTATTAGAAATACTGGTATTGTTACTAGAATAGGGTATTTGTTGTTTATGCCATTACCTGTTTTATATGAAATAAAAACACCTTTGCAAGGATTAGTTGCTTTGGAGAATATATATGTTATTTCAATTCTTTTTTATTCTATATTTAGGTTGATTAAAAATAAATTTAAAATATCAAATTTAGACAATGAGTTGAGATACGTTTTGATTAGTTCGCTATTATTGATAGTAATGTTTGCTTTTTATGTATATAATTTAGGACAAGGAAATAGAATGAGAATAATGTTTTATCCTTATTTATTTTATTTTTTAATAAGAATTTATTCGAAGAAAAAAGAGGCAGGAGTTAATGTTTTATGATGGAAGAGATTAAGAATAAAGTTATAATAATGATAGCCAATGTAGATTGGATATTCATAGCACATAGATTGCCAATTGCTAAAGAAGCTATAAGAAGAGGTTTTAGAGTTGTTGTAGTAGCAAGTGATACAGGTGAGTCAGATAAAATTAAAAAGGAAGGAATTGAGTTTATAAACCTTCCGATAAGTCGCTCAGGAGTAAATCCAATAACTGAAGCTTTATTGTTGTGTAAATTCTTTTTCCTTTATAAAAAATTAAAACCTTCAGTAGTATACCAAGTGACTATGAAACCTGTGATTTACGGAACATTGGTCTCTAAATTGTTAGGAATAAAAACAGTAAACGCGATTAGTGGTTTAGGTTATAATTTTACAGGGGAACGAAAAGGATTTGTTCAAAGACAAATGATTCGATTGATGCGTTTTGGTTTTTCAAAAAAGGATAATGCATTAATTTTTGAGAATAAAGATGATTTAAAAGAGCTTAAAGAATTAGAAATAGTTACCAATCAAAATAATGTAACGATTGTAAAGGGTGTTGGTGTAGATTTAAAAATATATAAATATGTGCCTGCTTTTAAAAAAGAAAAAATAGTTGTTTTGTTAGCGACAAGAATGTTGTGGGATAAAGGAGTAAAAGAATTTATAGAGGCAGCTAAATTATTAAAGGAAAGCTACCAAGGAAAAGTTTTTTTTAAATTATGTGGGCGAATAGATGAGGGAAATCTAGAAGCTGTTCCAGAGCAGTATTTAAGAGATAATAAAGTAGATAATTATTTAGAGTGGTTTGGGCATAAAGATGATATAGCGGAAGAGTATAGGAAGTCAGATATTGTTGTACTACCTTCCTATAGAGAAGGAATGCCTACTGTTTTGATAGAAGCATCAGCAATTGGAAGACCTTTGATTACAACTATTTCTATAGGGTGTAGGGAATGTGTAGAAGAGGGGAAAAATGGATATAAAGTACCTATGAAATCCATTGCATTATTAGCAGAAGCAATAGAGAAATTAATTAATTCTCCCGAGGATAGAGAAAGAATGGGAAGGTATTCAAGAAGTAAAGCAGAAAATGAATTTGATCAAATAGAAGTAATTAATAAACATTTAGCAATTTGTGAAGAGTTAATAGGGAAAAGATAGAATGAAAGATATTGTTATTGTTGGTACAGGTGGTTTAGGAAGAGAAGTTTTAGGGCTTTTATTAGAAATTAATAAAGTTAAAGTCAAGTGGAATATTAAAGGTTTTTATGATGACTTTACAGAAGAAAAGAAAGTTAATGATTACCCTGTTTTAGGAACTCTTAAGGATTTAAAGCAGCTAAAAGATCAAATCTCAGCAGTTGTAGCAATAGGAAATCCAAAAATTAAAAAGGAAATTATAAAAGATATCTCTAAGAGTAATATTCAATACCCTATTTTAATACACCCTTCAGTTGTTTTATATTCTGAAAAATACATTACATTAGGAGAAGGAGTTGTTATTGGAGCAAATAGTGTTTTAACAACAAATATTGATATAGAAAAACATGTGTATATTAATACAGCGGTTGTAGTAGCTCATGATAATCATATTAAGAGTTACTCTATGTTAATGCCAACAGTTGCTATTTCGGCAGGAGCAGTTATAGGAGAATCTGTGTATGTTGGAAATGGAGTAAAGATTGATGCTTCTGTAGAGATTCCAAATAATCTTAAAATTCCTGCAGGTACAATAATTACAAGTCAAAAGGATGTTGAAAAATTATAAAATTAAACTTTCTCAACCTCATATAGGAGGGAATGAACTGAAATATGTTCAGGAAGCTTTTTTAGAAAACGAAATAACACCTAGAGGAAAATTTTTAGACTCTTTTGAAAAGAAAATTTGTGATTTTACTAAGACAAAAGAAGCTGTCGCTTTATCTTCAGGTACTGCTGCAATTCATTTGGCATTGCAGGTTTTAGGAGTAAAAGAAGGAGATAAAGTATTGTGTAGTACGTTTACCTTTGCAGCATCAGCATTTCCGATTACATATTTGGTAGGTGTACCAATATTTATTGATTCAGAAGAAGAAACATGGAATATGTGTCCAGAATTATTGGAGAGGGCAATTATTTCAGAAATAAATAAAGGTAAAAAACCTAAAGTTATTTTAGTAGTTCATGCTTATGGCATGCCTGCAAAAATGGATGAAATAATGACAATCTCTTTAAAATATGACATTCCTGTTTTAGAAGATGCAGCAGCAGCATTAGGTTCAAAGTATAAAGGCAAGCTTTGCGGAACTATGGGGGAAATAGGGATCTTTTCTTTTAATGGAAATAAAATTATAACAACAGGGGGGGGAGGAGCACTGATTACTAATAATAAAAGATATGCCGACAAAACATTGTATTTAGCAACGCAAGCAAAAGAATCTGTACCTTACTATGAGCATAAAAACATAGGTTATAATTATAGAATGTCAAATATAGCTGCTGCGATAGGTTTAGGGCAACTAGAACTAATACAAAAAAGGGTTTTAGAAAGGAGGAATGTTTTTGAATTTTATAAAACAAAGTTAATGCATATTAGAGATTTTTCTTTCTTAAAAGAAGGAAAGGAAGTAGCTTCTAATAGGTGGTTGACATGTTTTCTGATTCAATCAGAAAATAAAAGAGAAAAGATACAAAAAAGATTAATGAGTAAAGGCTTGGAATTTAGTTGTTTGTGGAATCCGCTTCATCTTCAACCGGTATTTTTAGGATGTACGTCATATTTAAATGGAACATCTGAAAAATTATTTAAAAAAGGTTTAACTTTGCCAAGCAGTTCAAGTCTGAGTATACATGACTTAGATGAGATTGTAAAATTGATTTTAGATTGAAGTTAAAATGATTCGAACGTATTTATTGAACTATACACAAAGAAATGCATCCAGGTGGCTGGTATTGTGTATCGATGTTTTTTTAGTAATACAAACTTTTTTTATAGCCTATTTCATACGTTTTAATTTTAGTGTTAATTTTGATGTTTATCAATTGTTTTATGAAGTTCCTTTGATAGGGGCTTTAGCATTAGTAAGTTTTCTAATTACAGGTTCTTATAAAGGGGTCATTAGGCACACGGGGTTAAAAGATGCTTTGAACGTCTACGTAGGGGTAAGTTTACTTTGTGCCTTTATGGTATTGGTGGTCTTATTAAATAGGGTTTATAGGTTTAATATTAGTTTTACGATACCTATAGCTATAATTGTGATTCATTATTTATTAAATATTATTTTATTAATAACGAGTCGTTTTGTTTTCAAATACATTTATAAAAGAATAGTTTTTGATTTAAAAAAACCGACTAAAGTATTGATTTATGGAGCTGGAGAAATGGGGTCTATTATGTACTCTACTTTACAAAAAGATGGAGAAAGTTCCTATGCTGTTGCTGGATTTATAGATGATAATCCTAAAAAATCAGGTAAAAAAATTGATAGAATATCGATTTTTAATCCTATAGATGTTACACCTAATTTTATTGAAAAAGAAGGAATAGAGGAGGTAATTATTGCTATTCAAAAAGTGAAACCTTCAAGGTTGATGGAGATAGTAGATGAGTTATTGTCATTAGGAGTAAAAACGAAAATAGCACCACCTGTATCCAAGTGGGTTGATGGAGATTTAAATGTAGGTCAAGTTAAACAAGTTAAGATTGAAGATCTGTTAGAGAGGAGGCCTATCAATTTAGATAATTCTATTGTAAGAGAAGAATTAGAATCTAAAACAGTTTTTATTACAGGAGCAGCAGGGTCTATTGGAAGTGAAATTTCCAGACAAATAAGCAGTTATGATTGTAAGCAAGTGGTTTTAATAGATCAATCAGAATCAGCATTATATGATCTTGAACAAGAACTTAAAAGAGAAAGGAAAACTAATTTTTTAGTTTTTGTTGCTGATGTTAGAGATGTTAGTCGAATGGAAACACTTTTCAAACAGTATTCACCAAATTTTATATTTCATGCGGCTGCTTATAAACATGTCCCTTTGATGGAAGATACTCCATATGAGGCAGTGAAAATTAATGTATTAGGAACTAAAAATATTGCAGATTTAGCTTTAAAGTATAAAGCAGATAAATTTGTAATGGTGTCAACAGATAAAGCAGTGAATCCTACTAATGTAATGGGAGCGACAAAGCGTATTGCTGAGATGTATGTCACTTGTATGAATAAGAAAGCAGAAGGGGGTACTAAATTTATAACAACTCGATTTGGGAATGTTTTAGGGTCTAATGGATCTGTAATACCCTTGTTTAAAAAACAAATAGAGCAAGGAGGACCTTTAACTCTAACACATAAAAGAATCACACGATATTTTATGACAATTCCAGAGGCATGTCAGCTAGTTATAGAAGCAGGAGCTATGGGGAATGGAGGAGAGATATTTATTTTTGATATGGGAAAATCAGTTAAAATATATGATTTAGCAAAGAAAATGATTCAATTATCAGGTTTTAGATATCCGGAAGATATTGATATTAAAATTACAGGTTTACGTCCAGGGGAAAAATTATATGAAGAGTTATTAAATGATGGAGAAAATACAATGCCGACACATCATGAAAAAATTATGATAAGTAAAGTTAAGGAGTTAAGTTGTGAAGACGTGATTTCAAGTATTAATGATTTATGTTTAGAAAATAAAGCAGGGGAAATAGAGAGTGTAGTAAGAAATATTAAAAGGATCGTACCAGAGTATATTTCTCAAAACTCTGTGTTTTCAAGTTTAGATTAAATTAAGGAGGATTTTATGTTAAAGGAATTACTTGTACATTCGCAGAAAAATAATTTAATGAGTCAGTTTAGAAAAGTACTGATGGGATGTTTAATCCTTTTATTGATTGGGTCATGTGCATCAAAGGAAGATTTGGTTTACTTTCAAGGGGTAGATACAGTAGAGGTGGATTCTGTAAGAATGGACTATACACCTGTTTTTAAATTAGATGATCAATTAGCTATAGTTGTATCATCAATAGATAGTGAAGCATCTTTACCGTTCAATTTACCTACAGTTTCTTATAATGTTAAGGGAGGAGTTGCTTCGGGGACTCCTCAAATACAGACATACTTAATAGCTAAAGATGGTACCATAGAGTTTCCTCAATTGGGGAAAATTCGTCTAGCAGGTTTAACACGTATTGAAGCGATCGAATTATTTAAAGAAAAATTAAGTCCTTTCTTATTAAACCCAACAATTAATATACAAATAGTTAATTTTGAAATAACTGTGTTAGGAGAAGTGAAAAGACCAGGGAAGTTTTCTGTTAAGAATGAGCGTATTACTATTGTAGAGGCTTTGGGGTTAGCGGGTGATTTAAGTTTATGGGGAAAGCGTGATAATATATTGGTAATAAGAGAAACAGAAGAAGGGAAAAAATATGAACGTATAGATTTGACTTCTTCAAATGTTTTTGAATCTCCTGTTTATTACTTAGAACAAAATGATGTAGTTTATGTAGAGCCGAATAAACCTAAAATAAATAATTCAGCTACAAGTGCTACAACGGGTATTATTATTTCTGTAACATCTTTATTGATTACAGTGATTTCTTTAATAGTACGTTAAATATTTATTAATGAACACAAGTAAATCTAGATATAGTTTTCAGAGTATGACAGAAGAAAATTTTAACTTAAAAGATGAATTAGAGAAGTATTTAGTTCATTGGAAATGGTTTGTTTTATGTACACTAGCTTCTTTATTGTTGGCTTTTTTATATTTAAAGTATGCGACACCTCAATACCTAGTTTCTTCTACCTTATTAATTAAAGAAGAGCAATCCTCATTAAGTTCAGAGGTAACAGCTTTTCAAGATTTGGGTATCTTTGGGGGAGGACAAAACAATATAGATAATGAGATTCAGGTTTTAAAATCGAGAAGATTAGCAAGGTCAGTTGTAGAAGATTTAAAACTAAATGTTAGATATTTTGGAGAAAATAAAATAAAAAAGGTTGAGTTATATAAAAAGGAAACACCTTGTATACTTAAGTCTTTAGGAGTTTCTAATCCTTTTAAAGAATTAGACACGGTATTACATGTGTCTTTTTTATCTGAAACTAGTTTTCAGTTTTCGGGTTTAGATGAGGAAGACTTAAAGACAGCTTCTTTGGGGGATACTTTAAATTTGGGGAAGCATTTATTTGTTTTATCACTTAATGAAGATTTTAGAGGGCCTATAGTGGATAAGGATGTACGTATTGTGATAACATCAGACGATGCATTAATAGATTATTTGGTTGGGCGTATTAAGATAAAACCAGTAGATCAATTATCAAGTGTATTGAACCTATCTTTAAAACATGCGAAAAGAAAAAAAGCAGAAGATATACTTAATACCTTAATTGATAACTATAATGAAGATGTTATTGATGATAAAAGTGAAGTAGGAAAAAGCACCTCTAAATTTATTCATCAGCGTTTAGAGATTATTTCAAAAGAATTAGAGGTTGTAGATAAAACAGTAGAAGAATATAAAAAAACTCACAAGTTAACAAATATAGAGCAAGAAGCCGCTCAATTTGTAGTTGAGGTTTCTGAAAGTGAAAAGCAACTTTATGAAATGACTACTCAATTATATTTGGTAGAGTTCATGGATAATTATATAAAAAAGCAAGGTGATTCATTTGAGTTGTTACCTGTGAATTTAGGATTTCAAGATGCTTCAATTTCTTTGCTTACAGAAAAGTATAACGAAGTTGCTTTGCAGAGGAGTAAGATTTTATCAAGTTCATCTGAGGAGAATCCGATTATTCAAAATTTGGAATTTCAATTAAGGAATTATAAAAAAAGTTTAAAAGAGAGTTTGATTAATTTAAAAGCTTCTTTAGGTATTTCTTTAAAAGAAATGAATAAGAATGACAAACGAATCAATGAAAAAATAGTTTCCATTCCTACGATTGAGCGTGAATATAGAATTATTCAAAGACAACAGGGAATCAAGGAGGCCTTGTATTTATATTTGTTAGAAAAACAAGAAGAAGTAGAAATATCATTAGCGGTGACTACCTCTAATTCAAAAGTTATAGACTCAGCTTACGGGCCCTCTAAACCAGTAGCTCCTAAAAAATCAGTTATACTTTTAGCTAGTTTAATTTTAGGGGTAATTATTCCTTTTGGAGTTATCTATATAAAGGATTTGTTAGATACAAAATTACATACACGTAGAGACCTTGAAGAAAACGTGTCTGCTCCAATATTAGGAGACATTCCAATTAACGATACGAAAGATAACATAGTTGTTGTAGAGGGAGGAAGATCTAGTACAGCTGAAGCTTTCCGTTTGTTAAGAACAAATTTAGATTTTATGTTGACTGATGTCAAAACAAATTGTAAGTCTATTTTTATTACATCAACAACTAGTGGAGAAGGAAAATCATTTGTGTCGGTTAATTTAGCATGTACATTATCTTTGTCAGGAAAGAAAGTAGCTTTAGTGGGGATGGATTTAAGAGCCCCAAAAATCACAGAGTATTTAGAGGTTCCACATAAAAAAGGGGTAACAAATTACATCAAGGACAATACTTTAAAGACAGAAGACTTAAAATTTAAGTTAAAGGGATATGAAAATTTAGATATCTATTCTTCAGGGATTATTCCTCCTAATCCAGCAGAGTTGTTATTAAACCCTAGAGTAGAAGAGTTCTTTAAAACATTAAATGATACCTATGATTATTTAGTGGTAGATACAGCTCCTGTTAATTTAGTAACAGATACCCTAATGATTAGTAAATATGCTGATTTGTTTATATATGTATCTAGAGCAAATTATTTAGACAAGAGATTGTTGAGTATTCCAGAAGGGTTGTATAAAGAAAAACGTTTACCTAATATGGCAATGTTAATTAATGGTTCTGATTATAAAAAGAGCTATGGTTATGGAGCTTATGGAGCCTATGGTTACGGAATTGAAACATCTTTACCTTGGTGGAAAACGATGTTTAGAAAATCATAAATAATATTTTATATATAAAAAAAACGGGAGTCAATGACTCCCGTTTTTTATTGTGAGAGTATTTTGTCCTTTATAATAAGGTCGTTAATTCTTTATTGAGTAAATTTGCAGTTCAAAAAATCACCTCTTATTTATAGAGAAATATACATCAAAGATGAAGAAAATAGTAGCACTTTTGTTTAGTACCAGGTTAATGGCTGTTTTGTTTTTAGTTTACGCAGCCGCTATGGGAGTTGCAACCTTTATAGAAAATGATTTTGGTACACAAACAGCAAAAGCATTGGTTTACAACTCATGGTGGTTTGAAGCAATAATGTTACTGTTTGCAGTTAATTTTTTCGGTAACATCTTTAGATATAGGATGTACAAAAAAGAAAAGTGGCCTGTACTTCTTTTTCATATATCTTTCTTTTTAATCTTAGTAGGAGCGGGAATTACTAGATATATCAGTTTTGAAGGAATCATGCCTATCAAAGAAGGAGAAACATCAAATGTGTTTTTTTCTGATATAACCTATTTAAAGGTAACATTAGATGATAACAAGGATCAACGAGTACTGAATGATAAAATTCTTTTATCGGGTTGGGGAACTAACGATTATATTTTTAATACTGATTTTAGAGGGCAAGAAGTCTCTTTTGAGATGTTAGAGTATATTCCTAATGCTTTTACAAGTTTTGTAGAGTCAGAAAGCAGTAAGGAAGAGTATTTACACTTTGTAGAATCAAGTAGTGGTAGCCGTCACGACCACTATATTAAAAAAGGAACTGTTGAAAATGTTCATGGAGTTTTAGTCGGGTTTGAACATAAAAAAAATGCATTGATCAATTTCAAAGAAGAAAATGATGAATTGAAAATGGAATCCCTTTTTGAAGGAACTTTTATGAGAATGTCAGATCAATTGAGAGGAACAATTCAAAAAGACTCTTTAGAAACATTTAAATACTTGACATTACATAATATTGCAGGATTAAGTTTTGTGGTGCCAAAACCGCCTCTAAAGGGTGAGATGAAGGTGATTTCAGGTAATAAAGACGAACATCCAGAAGATTTATTAAGATTTAATGTAAAAACAAAGGGAGAAACAAAGCAAATAGATGTTTTAGGAGGGCAGTATACAACGAATGCGCCAGTACAATTTACTTTAGGAGATTTAAACTTTAGAGTAGCCTATGGAGCAAAAGAAATGAAGTTGCCGTTCAAAATTAAATTGAATGATTTCCAGTTAGATAAATACCCAGGTTCAGAAAGTGCGATGTCTTATGCAAGTGAAATCATTGTAATTGATCCAGAAGAAACATTTGATTTTAGAATTTTTATGAATAACATATTGGACCATAAAGGATACCGTTTCTTTCAAGCAAGTTATAATATAACACCCCAATATGAAGAAACAAGGTTGTCTGTAAATCACGATTTTTGGGGAACACAGATTACATACATAGGTTATTTCTTATTATACTTAGGTTTAATGTTAATTCTTTTTATGAAAGGTACTCGTTTTTCACAACTAAGACATCAATTAAGGAAACTGAGAAGTAAAACCACACTTTTACTTGTATTATTTTCAATAGTTGGAGGAAGCGTTTTTGCACAAGAAACATCTAAAGAAGAACAACACGAAGATCATATTGTAAACCTTTCTTCAACACAAATTGATTCACTATTAGTAGCCAATGCTGTAAATAAAATTCATGCAGAAGAATTTAGTAGTCTAGTGATTCAAGACGCAGGTGGGCGTATGAAGCCTGTACATACATTTGCATCTCAGTTGTTAAGAAAAGTAAGTAAGAAGGATACTTATAAGGGGTTGGATGCAAATCAAGTATTTATATCAATTGTAGAAAATCCAAGATTTTGGTTTCAGGTACCAGTAATTTATTTAGAAAGAGGAAATACAAAGCTAAGAGAAATTTTAGATGTAACCTCAGAAGCTAAGTATGCAAGTTTAATGGATTTTATAGATCAGAAGGGGAACTATAAGATTCGTACATATGTAGAACAAGCACAAAAGAACCCCGTTAAGAGTAAATTTGAAAAAGATGTAATAAATGTAGACAAACGAGTTGGTTTATTATATTCAGCAATTGGAGGAGGGATTTTAAGAATTTTCCCAATACCAGATGATGCAAATAATACATGGGTTTCTCAACCAGAATTATACAATGCAAAATTTACAGGAGTAGATTCTGTTTTTGTAAAACAAATATTACCTATCTATATTCAAACACTTTATGATGCTAAAAGATCTAATGATTATACAGAAGCAATAAATATTTTAGATGGGGTAAAAAACTTTCAAAAAAAGTTTGGAGCAGCAGTATACCCATCAGAAGACAAAATCAAGTTTGAAATAGCATACAACAAATACAATGTATTTGAAAAGCTATTTATGAATTATATGTTTGTAGGTTTAATATTATTTGTATTAGTAATACTTCAAATATTTAAAACAAGTAAGGTTATAAACGCACTTGTAAAAATAGCTGTAGTAGTTGTACTTTTATTTTTTGCAGCACATACAGCAGGTTTAGGAGCAAGATGGTTTATTAGTGGACATGCACCTTGGAGTAATGCTTATGAGTCTATGATATATGTGGCTTGGGCAACAATGTTATTTGGGTTACTCTTTGGACGAAAATCGGTTTTAACGATTGCAGCAACAGCTTTTTTGACATCTATGATTTTGATGATTGCACATTGGAATTGGATGGATCCTGAAATTGCAAACTTACAGCCAGTATTAAACTCCTATTGGTTAATGATTCATGTGGCTATTATTGTAGCTAGTTATGGGCCATTCGCTTTAGGAATGATTTTAGGAATTATAGCATTGTTGTTAATGATTTTGACAACAAATAAAAACAAGAAACGTCTTTCAAATACTATAAAAGAATTGACAATTATTAATGAAATGTCATTAACTGTTGGTTTGGTAATGTTAACTATAGGAAACTTTTTAGGAGGAATGTGGGCCAATGAAAGTTGGGGACGCTATTGGGGTTGGGATCCAAAAGAAACATGGGCGTTAATTAGTATTATGATTTATGCCTTTGTGTTACATATGCGTTTGGTACCAGGTTTAAGAGGTAGGTTTACTTATAACCTATTATCAGTATGTGCATTTGCATCTATTATGATGACGTATTTTGGTGTGAATTTTTACTTATCAGGCTTACACTCTTATGCGAGCGGAGATAAAATAGTAACACCAAGCTTTGTTTATTATTCAGTTGGAGTAGTAGCAATTATAGGAGCTTTAGCTTATGTAAAGTATGCGAAATACTATAAAAAATAAGTCGAATTTATTTTCAAAAAATGTAAATTAGCCCCTCGAAAAAGAATCGAAGTAATATAAAATTTAAATATGTTTAGTAAGTACATTAAATTAGTAATAGCAGTAGGAATTGTAGCAGCAGCCGTTTTTCAATTTGTAGATGAGAATATAATGAACGGAATTATGCTTTTATTATTAGCAGGAGTATTCGTGTTCTTCTATTATAAAAATGAATTTTTATTATTGGCATTTTTACAAATAAGAAAACAAAACTTTCCTGGAGCTCAAAAATGGTTGGCGTATATTAAAAATCCATCAAGTGCTTTGATAAAATCTCAAGAAGCATACTACTATTTTTTACAAGGGTTAATGTTAACTCAAACAAGTATGACAAAAGCAGAGAAGTTATTTAAAAAAGCATTGAATTTAGGTTTATCTATGGATCATGATATTGCTATGGCTAAATTAAATTTAGCAGGAGTAGCAATGCATAAACGTAGAAAGAGAGAAGCTACAACGTTGCTAAATGAAGCTAAAAAATTAGACAAACACGGAATGCTTGGAGATCAAATTAAGATGATGAAAGATCAAATGAAGAAAATGTAATTCTTTGGCACTAAAAAAAATAATTAAAAATCAGTTTAGAAATTTTCTAAGCTGATTTTTTTATACGTCCTATATCGTAAATAATGTAATTTTAAATCATGGAAATAAGCAGACTTAAACAACGTAAAAAACCTAATAAATACCGCGCAATAGTATTGGTTATATTGTTGGTCTTAATAATTTATTTGTTATTGAATGTAGATAGAATAATTAATACGCTATTTGCTCAATAAGAAGCGTTATTTTTTAGAATACCTACCTTTCCAAACATATCCTTTATTTAAAGAACGTATAGCTATATAACAGCTAAAAAAAGGATATAAGAAACCAGAAACAACAAAATAGTTAAAACGAAACTTTTGTTTTAAAAAAAAGAAACTCTGTTTAAATAAAAGGCTATCAATACCCATTTTTCCAATAAAAAATGCAGTTGTTAGTAAAGGAGAGTAAAAGAAAGTTGTTAAAAGAATTAAGAACCATAAGTTGCTTGTAAAAACACCTATAGCTACCATTTTTCCAAAAACACTTTGATATGTAGTTGTTTTGGCTGCCCAACGAATTCTTTGAGCAGATAGGGCTTTAAAACTTTTCTGGGGAGTAGTATAAACTAAAGAATCTGTAGCTTTAAGATAATGTGTGGAGTTGGGAAAGGTTTTTGCTATTTTTTCTAATAAAAAAACATCATCACCACTAGCTATAGTAGAGTTTCCGTTAAAGCCATTTACTTCAAGAAAAGCAGTTTTATTATAACATAAATTGGCACCATTGCATAGAAAAGGTTGTTGAAGCCCAAAACTACCTATTGTAGCCCCTATTAAGCTAACAAAATCAAAGTTTTGAAACTGTTCTAAAAGATTATTTTCAACAGTATAAGCAACAGGACCAGCAATAAATTTAGCATTGTTTTTTAGTAGAAAAGAACTGAAGTTGTTTAGCCAGTTTTTTGGGACTATACAATCAGCATCAGTGGTCACAATCCAATCATAAGAACTTTCAGAAATAGCTTTTTCAATAGCTTGTTTTTTTCCAGGTATATCATTAGAAAGAATACGAATATTACTGTAGTTGTTTGTGAGTCCTCTAAGAAGGGAACTAGAATTGTCTTCAGAAAAATCATCTATAAAAATAATTTCATACATATTAGAGGGGTAATCTATGTTAGAAATACTATCTAGAAGAATTGGAATATTGTCTGCCTCATTCCGAAAAGGAATTACAATTGAAAATTGATGTTTGATAGGGGAATTCTTATCAGTAGAAAAAGTAGGCACATTTTTAAATCCAATACTAAGAGCAAGGATTATAGAAATATAGCCACATAAAAAAATACAACTGACTACAATCATACCTGTACGATATTTTTAATATTGAATTTCAAAATAAAATAGCTTCCTATTATAGCGGGAATTGCAAAATTTAATCCCCACATTAAAAAACTAATAGTAACAATATTTAAATTATTAACTCCCATTAGTTCAAAAACCCAAAGAGCTACAGATCCTTTAATAACAAAATCGAATATAGCCAAACTAGGAATTATTGAAGAAATAAAGTACATGCTAAAAATGCTCAATAAAGCAGTCGAATAATCAATATTTACAGAAAAAAACAGCAATAAAAAATAGAACTGATGTGAAAATAATAAATAACGAATAATTGAAAATAAACTTACCTGAATATGTGTAGCAATAGGCATTTTTTTGAAAAACTTCACAAACTTAGGAAAAGGGGTTTTGTTTCTAAAAAGATAAAGAAGAATACCAGATACAATGATGAAAATATAAGCAGAAAAATTGTGTTCTAGTCTAGGGACCTTAGGCAAAACAAAAAGTAAACTAAAAAAACCAAAAACAAAAGTGGTCAACATTTGATAGAAGTTTCGAATAAAGGTAAGTGCAATGATCTTTTTTTTAGCTTTCTTAGGGTAAAACATAGCCTTAGCTCCATATTCACCAATTTTATTGGGGGTAATAATGCCAGCAGTATGAGAACTGATGCATTGTATGGCTGCATATTTAAGTTGAATAGGGAAGAGAACAGATGTTAGCTTTTGCCATTTTAAAATTTCAAAAAACCAATTAAGAAAGCTTAAGGGGATTATCAAAAGCAATTCGTAAGATTTAATATTTATGCTTACGTTAGGAGCTTCAGAAACTTTAGATATAATTATATAAAATGCCAGTCCAACGATGGTAAGTTTTACAAAAGAAGTAAAAAGGCTGTTGTAAATTTTTTTAGAAAAAATCAAATATATATGGTATTAGCAGAAATAGCTCTGTGGTACTGAGTACAATTTTTTATCTTCGTTGTTTGAAATCTAGTGGCGAATGCTGCAAAGAAAGTAGAAACCAATTAGATAAACAAATAGAAGGACTTTAATTTGAGTGCAGAAAGAATTATTTTAGGAATAGATCCGGGAACTACCATTATGGGGTTTGGATTGATAAAAGTGGTGAAGAAAAAAATGGAATTCATTCAAATGAATGAATTATTGTTGCAAAAATACAACGATCCTTATACCAAACTTAAATTAATTTTTGAACGTACTATAGAATTGATAGATACCTATCACCCAGACGAAATAGCTATTGAAGCTCCCTTTTTTGGCAAAAACGTACAATCTATGTTAAAACTCGGACGAGCTCAAGGAGTTGCTATGGCAGCAGGATTGTCAAGAGAAATACCAGTGACAGAATACCTTCCTAAAAAAATAAAAATGGCAATTACAGGTAATGGGAACGCCAGTAAAGAACAAGTAGCAATGATGTTGAAAAGTGTTTTAGACTTAAAAACATTGCCTAAAAATTTAGATGCTACAGATGGTTTGGCGGCAGCAGTTTGTCATTATTATAATAGTGGAGTTGTAGTCAAAGGCAAAAATTACAGTGGTTGGGCTTCCTTTGTAAAAGAAAATGGAGGAAAAGTAAATAAAGCAAAATAATTACGTGTTTTTCTAATTTAGAACAATTCAGGATGTTTTAAATAAGCTGTAGTAATTGTTGCAACAACGTCACTTTTGATAATTTCTTGATTTTTAATCATTTCTAAAACTGTAGAACTGTCAATTATTTCAATTTCAATTTCTTCACACATATCAAGTTTTTGAATGCTATTAAAAGTTGCATTCTCAATATAGTAGCTATATGTAGTGTGTTTTAATTTTGTAGGAATGTTGCTAAATGTTCCAATGAAATTTAAATCTTTTAAAGAAGCTTTAATCCCTGTTTCCTCTTCTAGTTCAGCTAAAGCAGACTCTTCAATAGTTTTATTTTCTTGAATAAACCCAGCAGGTAAATCATATAGAAAATCTCCATAGCCATGTTTGTATTGTTTTATAAGAATAATTTTTCCCTCCTTAGTAAAGGGGAGTACCATGGCACCATCTCCAATAGGAGAAATGTAGTAATCATCAATAACAATGTTGTTGTGAATTTCAACAGTGTGTTTTTCGATAGGAAACCATTTATTAGGTGATACATCTTCAGAAGAGAGTGTTTTCCATTTTTTCATAGATGTAAAAATAAAAAAACTCACCATTTGGTGAGTTTTTAAAGTGTTTTATATTTTGCTAGCCTGATTGAGCATCATAAAATCTGCAAGAACCATGGCTGCCATCGCCTCCACAATAGGAATAGCTCTTGGAACAACACAAGGATCATGACGTCCTTTACCCATCATTTCAACTTCGTTCCCTTCCTTGTCTATTGTCATTTGTTTTTGAATGATAGTAGCTACAGGTTTAAAGGCTACTTTAAAATAAATATCCATTCCGTTGCTAATACCACCCTGTATACCTCCAGATTTGTTGGTTTTGGTAGTACCATCACTATTAAAAATATCATTATGTTCGCTCCCTTTCATAGCAGCACCATCAAATCCACTACCATATTCAAAACCTTTTACAGCGTTTATAGAAAGCATTGCTTGTCCTAAAGCAGCATGTAGCTTGTTAAAGATAGGTTCACCTAATCCTACAGGTACATTTTGAATAACACAAGTAACAATACCTCCAACAGTATCTCCTTGTTTTTTTATTTCAGAAACATAATCAATCATTTCCTCTGCTTTTTGAGCATCAGGACAACGAGCTATATTACTTTCAATCTGATTAAAATCTAGCTCCTGATAAGGTTTTTCAAGATGTATATTTCCTATAGAAGATGTATAGGCATTTATTTTAATATTTGGTATAATCTGCTTGGCAAGAGCCCCTCCAACTACCCAATTGGCAGTTTCACGAGCAGAGGTTCTACCACCACCTCTATAATCTCTGTTACCTTCATACTTTTTGTCATATGTATAATCTGCATGAGAAGGTCTAAAAGTAGTAGCTATATGAGAATAATCTTTCGATTTTTGGTTTGTATTTTTAATAACAAAACCTATAGAAGCACCTGTAGTTTTTCCTTCAAAAATTCCAGAATGAAACTCAACTTCATCCGGTTCTTTACGCTGTGTAACAATTTTAGATTGCCCCGGTTTTCTACGGTTCAATTCATTTTGAATAGCTTCAAAATCTAGCTCTATTCCCGGAGGACATCCATCAATGACGCCTCCAATAGCAGGTCCATGAGATTCTCCAAAAGTGCTTACTTTAAATAGTTTTCCGAAAGAATTCGACATAAAAAAAATTTTTGCAAAGTTAGAAAAAAGTTTTCTCATGTCCTTTGCGAAAAGCTTTTCTTTTTTAATACAAGGTTCTCGTTTTAATAAGAAATAAAGCATTCATTTAATCGAACGAATTGTTTTTGATTATTAAGGATTGCTTATTGATGCGTTTGTTGAGGTTTTCAATAATTGAAGGGAGTTCATTATTTCAAGTGTTTTTTATAAAAGTCTGTCCACTTGGTAAATTTAAGCTCAAGATTATAATAAGGAGTGAAAAATAGGATGCTGGTAATCAGTGTTTTTAGAAAAAAAATAAAAAAAACTTGAAAAAAAATTTGTGGAACTTGAAAAGGGGTGTATATTTGCATCCGCATTCAGGGAATACCTGATGAGACACTTGGAGAATTGGCAGAGTGGTCGAATGCGGCAGTCTTGAAAACTGTTGAGGGTCACACCTCCGGGGGTTCGAATCCCTCATTCTCCGCAAAACCCTTACAGGAAACTGTAAGGGTTTTTTATTGTTTAAAATTTATGGGTTGCTTCAAAAAAAAGCCTCATAGTAAAACTATGAGGCTTTTTTTTTGAGCTTGTTTGTTTACTCATCTTTATCATCATCATTTTTATCCTTTTTGAAGCTGTTAGATAGATCATTCCATTTTTTATCCAGTTCATCTTTTAAGAAAGGGATTTCTAGACCAATAACAAATTGCCAGCGACTGACTTTAAGTCCAGATAAGGAGTTGTCGGGGGTGCTTGGAGTTCCTGTAGGAAAATCAATAGGTTGTTCAAAGTTTGAACTGGTGGTTGAGTATGTACTTCCTAAAATTAGCTGTATTGTTTTGATAGATATATCTACACCAAACCCGAAGTGGTGATAATCTGTTAAAAAGTTCACGTCTTTTTCTTTTCTTCCTAATAAATCATAGATGTTTGCGTGTTTTTTGTAAGAAGAATAGTCAGAAGAGTAACTAGCATAACCACTAAATTTAGGATTTATATAGTATTCAAAACCAATACCATAGTTGATAACAGATTTTCTTTCTTCCTCAAAATTAAATGTAGGTGGGGTTCCTAGTTCGCTTTCTAAGGTTGGTAGTGTTATAGGGTTGTAGGTTGTTAAGTTGTCGTGCCATTCTGTATTAAGATGTATTTTGTGTTTTCCAACAGGTATTCCCGCACCTATGGCAATGGATAGAGGTGTTTTTCTTTGAGAATCTAGTCCAGAGAAGTTATTGTATATAAAAATGTCGTTTCCGGCTCCCATACCAGCTAAGAATTCGTTGTAAGTGAAGCTTCCCTCGTTTAAAAGTTCTAAATAAGGTAGGGTGATGTTTAGTCCTAACTCTATCTCTTCGGTTTGATAAGCGGCACCTAAAATTCCAAAAAGCCCATAAGAATTAATAGCGTAAGCGATCTCTTTATTATAGTTGGCTACTTGATCTTCTGTGTGGATTGCATTGTAATTTAGTTCGCTGCTAGCAGATTCTGAATAAGTAGAGAAAAAACCAGAAAAACCAATACTGAAGTTGTTTGATATTTTTTTAGCCCAAGAACCCCCAAACCATTCGTCGTTTAAAGAACTTTCTAGATTGATACGACCGATGAATGTTTCGTCTCCGGGATATTTTTCAATAATTTCATCTACCAATAATTCTGTTTCGTAGCTAAGTGAGGTGTTTTCTCTAGCCTTAGAGATAAAAGCATATGCAAAGTGGTTGTCTTCTAGAGCTTTTACTTTAAAAGTACCTGCTACCATACTCGGGAGTCCTTCAAAACTTGAGTTTTTTATTTTCTCATTCTCTCCAAAGGTGTTCGTTAGTTCAAGTTGGTTTAATTCATATGTTTTTGCGTTAATTGCAAAAGCAACATTCTCTACTAAAGCTAATCTTGCAGGGTTGTAGTAGGTAAGACCTAGATCTGAAACACTCCCTGTAACATTTCCGTTTAGTAGTATAGATCTATTTCCATAATTTTCTTGTTTGTAGTTACCTTGTGAGTAGCTAAAGTGAAAGATAAGAAGGAAGCTTAAAATACTGAGTTTCTTTATGTAGTTGTTTCTCATTATGTTGCTTTTGAGTGTGATTTTACAATGTAAATTTACATGTTTTTACTTATAAATGTCATTACTTAGATAAGGGATGTTTTGTTGTGTTGAAGAAGGAGTGTTTTTTTGTTTTACTTTCTTTAAGAATATGTGTGTTTTTTATGTGAGTAGTGGTTTTTTGTTACGCCTTTTAAAAAAATGAAAATATAGGAGGTTGTTTTTTATGTATTTCTTTTGAGAAATAAAATAGAATGGTTAATTGGAGATGTAGTACTAGTTTATTTTTTATTATAAGAAGAGAAGTAAGTAGAAAGCTTTTAGGTAGGGGGCGGCTGGTTTTAAAGGGAAGTAATGTGTGGAGTGACTGGTTTTATAAGGGGTTTAAGGTGGATTTAGTTGAATGTATTGAAAAGGTCTTGTAGTAGTTTGTTTGATGTGTAGATTATTGTCTATAAAGGGCTTTGAGGGTTTTTGAAGTGTTTTTGAAGTGTGTTGTGTTTGGTTAATGATCTTTATATTTATCCTGATAATAAATTTTAAAGGATATATAAATTATGAGAAAAGTTGTTTTAATGTTAGTTGCCTTTGTGCAATATTTTTCAGTCTCAGCGCAGACTAGTTTGCCAACCCTGTTTGGTGATAATATGATTTTGCAGCAACAAACAGAAGTAGCTATTTGGGGAATGGATAAGCCATCTCAATCAGTAACAGTAACAGGAGATTGGGGGTCAGAGTCAAGAGTAGAAACGAATAAAGAAGGTCACTGGAAAGTATTTTTAAAAACAAAAGATGCAGGCGGACCTTACAGTATTCATATAAAAGGATCAAGTGAAATAGAAATTAAAAACGTTCTTTTTGGAGAAGTTTGGCTATGTATGGGGCAATCTAATATGGGTTGGGCTGTAGGAAACTGTTACGGAGGAGAAGAATATGCTTCTAAAATAAAGAACCCAAATTTAAGGATTTATAAATCAGACCGTCAAAACTGGTACGAGCCAAGATTTGACTGTCCTTCAGGATCATGGAAAGAGGCAAATGCAGAATCTGTAGCAGAAACATCAGCAGTATCTTACTTTTTTGCAGAAAGACTACAAAAAGAATTAGGAATTCCAGTAGGTATTATCGTGCAAGCCTTTGCAGGTACCCCTATTGAAGGATGGATGCCATGGGAAGTGCAAAAAGACATTCCAAGAAGTATTGCTTTAAAGAAAGAATTGGATGATTCAGCAGCAAGACAAGCTTCTCAAAAAGGAATTACGAGAGAAACAGCTTTAAAACAATACGAAGCAGATCTTAAAGAGTACAAGGAAAAAATGGCAGCAGGAGATCTTATGAAAAACAAGGTAAAGAAAAGAATCATGCCTATCATCACTAAGCCAGCTAACCTAGGACACCAATACCCATCAAATATTTACAATGCAATGGCACACCCAGTATTAGGATATGGAATAAAAGGGATGATCTGGTACCAAGGAGAAAGAAACTCAAAATCAGTACAACAAGCTTTAGATTTGAAAGTTCAGTTGAAAACGATGATCAATTTCTATAGAAAAGAATTTTCAGAAAGATCAAATGGAAACGTATCAGATGAGTTTTATTTCTCAGTAACACAATTACCAAGTTGGAAAGCACTTCAAGAAAAGCCAGTAGAAGGAGTAGAATCATCATGGGTTACTTCAAGAAATATGATGAGAGAACTTATTCAAGAGTGCCCAAATACAGCTATGGCAGTATCAATAGATACAGGAGACCCAATTGCTTTGCATCCAAAGAATAAGCAACCAATCGGATTGAGACACGCTTTTAATGTATTGCATGATGTATACGGATCTTCTTTAGTGGCACATGGACCTTATTATAAATCACAAGAAATCAAAGGAGATAAAATAGAATTAAGCTTTACAGGAGTAGGAACAGGATTGGTGTCAGCTAAAAAAGGAGTATTGAATACCTTTGCAGTAGCAGGAAAAGATCAAAAATGGCACTGGGCAGAAGCTAAAATAGAAGGAGATAAAGTAGTTGTAAGCTCAGAAAAAGTAAAAGATCCAGTAGCAGTACGTTATGCATGGGGAATGAATCCATCACAACGAAATATGTTGTATAACAATGAAGGGTTACCAGCATCACCATTTAGAACAGATACTTGGCCTTTGTTTAAAGAAGGGGTTGAGGAGTTTAAGATAGAAAAGCCTAAAAAAGACAGAAAAGCGAAAGCAGAAGCGACAGATTGGAGCAGACCAGAAATGCAGTAGTTTAAAGCCTTATGTTCTTAAGGATATAATTGAGTCGTCCTAAAATAGCTTGACGGTTATAGTAAATTATTAATTAAACCAGAGATGATATCGTCTCTGGTTTTTTGTTGTGAATAAAAATTTGGACAGTGTCTAAGTTTTTATAGATTTCTTAAATGATTTTTTTAATTTCTTGTGGTTTTTACAATTATGTATTGAGAATCCGTGTTATAGAGTCTTGTAAACTGTTTGATTTATAGTGTTGTGTGATAGTTACGTGTATTGGTTGTGGATGGAGTTATATTTAATTAGTTTGTTTTGATGTATAGCAGAGCAATATCGTAGACCTCTATCAGAATGGTGTATTAGGTTTTTGGGGTAACTTTGTTTTTTTATTCGCCATTTTTAGAGTTTTTACTACATTTTCAGGACTTATATCATTACTTAGGTGATATTCCATAATTTTTTTTACGATAAATATCTGTAACTAAAGAGAAATAATGTGTTTTCTCTTTTGATTTGATATAGGTTATATCGCTCACAAAACACTGTTCAGGAGCTGTTGGATTAAGTGACTTTACTAAATTAGGGTGTTTTTTAAGCCAATGTTTAGAGTTCTTTGTTTTAGTGTAGCTTTTTCTTGGTTTGATTAAAAGAGACTCAGAACGTAAATAATTAAACAGGGCATCTCTACTTATTTTAATACCTGAAAGTTTAAAATCATTTTTTAATTAATAGTACAATTTCTCTGTTTCTATTAGAGGTGTTTTCATTCGTAAATTCACTATCTAAAGGTTTTGTTTTTGATGATTTTTGGTTACGAGATTCTATGCGTTAAATTTTTTGACAAAATCCTTGTCTTGATATTTCAAACAATCGAGAACAACGTGATAAATTTACTTGTCGTTTTTCTCGGAAGGCTTGGATTGTTGAGATAAATACTTTTTTCGAATCGAAGTGTTATGTTGAGTCTCTGAGGTGTCAATTATTTTATTAAGAATTAAATTCGTGAGTTTTTGATTTTCTAACCATTTGTTTTTTAAGTAGGTGTTTCTTTTGAAATAGATTTTATATGATGTGATGGTTTGTTTTAATCTAAGTTGTTATGTTTTCGTAACGAAACCAAAACAGTACTTCTTTCTCGAATATCATAATGTTTTTGAGTCTGTTTATAGGTAAAATTGCCTTTTAGATTTGAGAAACAACAGCTAATTAAAGCTTAGATTATAATCATGTTGCGTACGATTTTTCCTCTGTTTAGTTAAGTTCATAAAATAAAAGTGAGTTTGTGTCAACTTATTTTAAGGTAGGATAAATTTATATTATAAGGAAGTAATCTATAATTGTTACTTTTTTGTGGTTGTAAGGATAGGGAGTGGAAATATATGGGGTAGGAAAATTATGGTAATAAGGTGGTAAAGAAGTAGGAGAGTGGTGTGGAGTAATTAATAAAGTGAGGTTTGTTTGTTTGTTTGTTTAAGTGTGTTAGGGCGTTTTTGTATCTTTGTATAAGAATGAAGTATGAGTGAAGTATAGTTAAGTAGAGTAGTTTGGTCTTGTGTTAGATGTATAGTTATTTCTTTTTTAGGGTAATAAAGAAGTATTAATAAAGTATAGTTGAACAAAATGAAGTAGTCTTGAATTAGGTGTATTTTTGTTTCGAGATAAGCTAACAGTTATATTTGGGACTCAGAATTAACCATTTAAAATTAACCACACAAAATGAGTACTACAAAAAAAAATATTAGTTTTCGACAATCACTTTTGTTGTTTTTCTTTTTTTCTAGTTGTTTTATTCTCCATGCAATTACTCCCCCAGAGTTAAGAGTCGATGGAGTATTGATATTTACAAGTGAAGGAGGAGTTACAGATTTAGTTGTTGTCACAGAGAATGGAGCAAATTATGATGTGTCTATAGACTCTGATGGCTCAGTGAGCAATTATAGCTACCCAGTAGCTAATGTTAACCAGTTCCGCTATTTAAATATGGAAATGGAAATGGATATGTTGAATACAACAGCAGTTCCAGATTTACCAACAGAGATGTCGCATTATGATGCCTATGCCCCAAAGGTTTCAGAGATGGGAGATATGTTAGATTTGGTTCGTTATAATCATGTTACTGTTAGATCGGTACAAAGTGGTAACTGGAATAGTGGTGATACCTGGAGTACAGGTTCTGTGCCAGAAGTAGGTGCAAGAGTACTTATTGAAGCAGGTCATACAGTAAAAGTAAATAGAGATATTGACAATGCTGTGCAAACTGTACGTTTAGAAGGGAAACTTAATTTTTCAAGAACAAGAAATTCATCGTTAAAAGTTGATACGATGGTTGCTTTGGGTGGAAGTGAGTTTGAAATGGGTACAGAGAATAATCCGATTCCTGAGGGAGTTGTAGCTAAATTAATTATAGAAGATCAAGGAGATTTTGTGAATACGGATATCACCAATCCAGATTATGATCCATCCCATTTAGGTTTAGGATTTATAGCACATGGTAGTGTAGAAATTTATGGAATGAAACGTACAGGGTATGCTACGTTTGATGAAGCCTTGTCGGGAGCTACTTCTATTCGAGTAGACGAGTTACCTACAGATTGGAAAATAGGAGATAAGATTGTATTGGCAGGTACTGCCAGATCTGCAACAGAAGATGAAGCACGTATCATCACAGGGTTGGGAGGAAACGTTGTGTCCTTTAAAAAACCATTAGATTATAATCACGTTACACCACGTCACACCAAAGAAAATTTGGTATTAAAGTTACATGTGATTAACTTAACGAGAAATGCGATAATTACAACACAAGAAGAAGGTAATTATCGTTATGTGATGGATGGAACAGAACCAAAGTCAAGAGGACATGTAATGTTTATGCATACCAATGATGTGGATATCCATTATGCTGGGTTTTATGAGTTAGGGCGTACCAATAAGTTGGCAAAAATGATTAACAAAGGTGCTATTATTGGACCTAGGCCTTCTGAAGATGTTGATTTTGAATATACAACAGTAGCACACAACCCTATTGCACGTTATCCATGTCACTTCCACAGAACAGGAGCTGATGGTTCTTCGTTTGGAGTTGTAAAAGGATGTGCAATAGATGGTTCACCAGGTTGGGGATATGTAAACCATAGAGGGGCTGTCTATATAGAAAATAACGTGGCGTATAATGTTAACGGAGCTTCATTTATATCGGAGGTAGGGAATGAGATAGGAACCTTTATTAATAATGTTGCTATACGAACTTTAGGAACAGGAGAAGAGAATTTTACAGGGGATCCAACATTCTCAGCACCGACAAAAGGACCTTACACAGCGCAAGAAAATATCAATGAGTTTGGATCTGCAGGAGATGGATTTTGGATTCATTCTCATATGGTCGTTATGAAAGATAATGTTGCTTCAGGATTTAGAGGAACAGGTTTTCAATTTTGGAACCAAGCCATTGATGGTTATGATAGAGACCCAACAAGAGATCCTGAAATAGCAACTGTTAACGAAGATTTTATTGAAGGTTCAGGTCTTTTAATGCAAAACAGTGTAGCTTATGGAGGAACATTTGCTTATGGGCAATCGTTTGTTTCTCAGGCATCTGATGATGCAAAAGGGTTTCATAGAATTGAAAATTTTGTAGGTTTCCAGGTAGAGCATGGTATTCGCCGTAAGTATACGAAGCATACAGAGTATATTGATATGGTGTTGATTGGAGATTTAGATGACCCTATAGGAACTGCAGCTTATTTAGCGAATCATAATGGGCGAAGTCAGCAATTTATCCGAGCTCATATGGAAGGATTTATTCATGGAATTAAATACGAAAAAAGAAAGTATGCACAGGTTGTAAAAGACGGATATTTTAACAATGTATACAACATTTACTTAGATTTTAGGCATGATAGAAATGAGTTAAAGTATTATATCAATAATACTTTCGGGAATCTTTCTGAAGAAGCTTTAGAAAATGTAAAAGCCAAATTACCAGGTTTTAACGGTGTGCAAATTGACTATTATGCAATCAATGATATTGTAGCAGGAGAGGTAATTAAGGAAGATTTTGAAGAAGCAGGTGATGATAATAATACAGGAAAGGTATCTGATATAGTAGTGATGCATAATGGTCAACTCTATAAAGTATATTTACAAAATGAGCAACACCCAGATAGTATTCCGCCAATAAACAAAATTACCTTAGGAGATGTTACCAATAGGGAGCGAAGCTTGTCAGGACAATTAACATCTGTTTATGCATCGGAGATGTACAATCCAGAAGAGGTTTTTGAACCGTACCTTCCAGATGTTACCTATAAGAATGCTGTTTTAGGACCAGTAGAACATGTTCAAAACGTGGAGGAGGAACCTATTCGTGATATCGTGGTCAATCGTCCAGAGAATATGCAAATAGGATTGGATCAAGGACCTTTGTCATTGAATTCAGAAGATATCTTTATGAGGGTACAAGATAATGAGACACCTATAATGGTTGTTGCGGATAGTTCAAGAGAACCGATTGCAACTATTGTACTGAATGGAGATGGTAGTATTGCAACCATTACTCCTATTTCAGAAGGGAAAACAGACATTATTTTAGAAACAGATACACATGGAGAGACGACCTTTGAGTTAAAGGTAGTTGCTTCTGTACCCGCTCCTATAGCAAATGATGATTCTTATATAGGTGACTTTAATCAACCTGTAAAAATGCCTATCTTATTTAATGATACAAGTGACAATGAGTTAAACGGATATGAAATTACAATAGTAGGTACTCCTACTAACGGAACAGTATCGATCAATTCAGATGAAACTACTTTAAGCTATGTGCCAGATGAAGGTACTTCAGGAGTCGATACTTTTACCTATGCAATTACAGATTATGTAGGAAAAGTTTCTAATACGGCAACTGTTTCTGTTGAGATTAGGGAAGAAGCACCAGATTACACAATTACCTTATTGGAAGGGGAGTCTATTTCTTTAGATTTTGATGGAACTGTTTCGGCTTCATCGGCACCTTCTTTTGGAAATGTTGTATATGAAGATACAAGGTTGACTTATACACAAACAGGAAGTGGCCATGAAGGTACAGATAGTTTTGTATATACATTGGGAGGTTCTACAGGTACTGTAACACTTCAGATAGATACGGAGACTGTATTACCAGGAGCCCCCCCAACAGTAAATGCAGGGAATCCTGTTGAAGTTTATGACTTGGATGGAAATGGATTTGAAACGATTCAATTAGATGGTTCTTTAAGTTATGATTTAGGAGGAGATATCGTAGCATATCATTGGGAAATTGATGGTCAAGAACATACAGAGGCGACGCCATTAGTAAATGTATCAGTAGGAAATCATATAGCTACTTTAACAGTAACCGATACAGATGCTAATGAAGCTGAAGCTACAGTAATAGTTAATGTTATAGCAAACCCAGGAATATTTTATTTAAAACCTGTAAAAGCAGACACTGAATTTAATCAGAATTATTTTGCATTGAATGCGGTTGATGGAGATCATGATATTGAGTGGAGAAGTAAGAAATCAATAGATCCACTGATTGATGTGGATAGCCAGAATTTTATTATAGAACTGGGTAGAAAACATGAAATAGAGTCTATTGAAATTAATTTTGGTCGTGTAGAAAGAAATAGACCTTATGAATTTAAACTGTACATTTCTAACGATGAAGAAAATTGGACAGAAATAGCTTCGTATTCTAGCAGTGTTGCAGTATCTCAATATGAGGAATTTACATTTTCTCCAGCTATTCAAGGGAAATACGTACGTTTTGAAGGACTGGAGTTTCCAGAAGGAACGATAAATAGTAATAATGGAGAGGTAAATAAGACCTATAGAATTTATGAGATAACAGGGCAAGGAGCACCTCTTCCAAATGTGGCTCCAATAGCCGATGCGGGTAATGATGTGATTTTGTACGATGAAGATGCTCTTGGGAATGAAGATGGTTTTGCTTCTATAGTTTTAGATGCAAGTGGAAGTTCAGATCCTGATTTAATACAGTTGACATATGAATGGGAAGATGAATTAGGAGGACATTATGCTGGAGTTAATCCAGAAATAACGTTACCATTAGGAAGCCATGAGGTTACGTTGACAGTAACGGATTTAGATGGTGCTACGGCACAAGATGTAATTACAATAGATGTTGTTGCAGGTTCTGAAAATATTGCATTGTATAAAGAGACAATACCTTCTTATACTGCGATCAACGATGGATTGGATTCTAATTACTCTAGCTTAGATGGAGGTGGAAATACAGTTGTGGTAGATTTAGGAGCTTTATTTACCCTGAATGATATCAAATTATTATGGGGAAATTCGTATGCAATGGATTTCCAGTTAGATAGATCTAATGATGGAACTAACTGGACGGAGATGGAGTCTGTACATTCTAATTCAGGAGTAATTTCTACGATTGATGTTTCTGGAGTAGTTACTAGATATGTAAGATTACAAGTATTCCGTGTCAGTGATAACACAAATGGACCTTTTGATTTAGAAGAATTTGAGATTTACAGACAGCCTGTTTCTAACAATGCACCAATTGCAAACGCAGGAGTTGATGCGAATATTGTAGATTTAGATGGTAGTGGAATCGAAACGTTTACATTGAATGGAGGATTTAGTTCAGATGTAGATGGAAGTATTGTAAATTACAAATGGTCTATACCAGGTTATGCACCAAAAGAAGGATCAGAGGTGGCGTTCAACTTTACTTTAGGAGAAACAATAGTTACTCTAGAAGTTACTGATAATGAAGGGGCCGTTAGTGCTGATGAGGTAACTATAACTGTTGAAGAAGACCCTGTGCCAGCTACAAGACTTAGTTTGTATGATTTTGAAGATGGACTTCATACAGGAATTGAACTTTTTGGTTTGGCAAGTGTAACAGGTTCTGCATTAGAGGTTGTAGACAATCCAGATACTGAAAACTTAAATCCAAGTGATAGAGTTTTAAAAGTTACAATACCAGGTACAAGTGCGGGGAGAACGAGTCGTAACGTAGGAATGGATATAAATTTTGATCAAGAAGGCTTTAGTCCAAACTTCCGTTATTTACATTGTAAAGTACGTGCAGATATTGCTACAACTAGTATCGCCAAAACTCGTCAGAGTGGAACAACTTCGTATACAGTAAGTAATGGGTTAAACACTTGGGAAGGATTGGTGTTTGATCTGAGAAATCAAACTTGGAGTTCAGATTATATAGGGTTTAGACTTTATAGAGAAGATGAGCCAGCAGGAGGTTGGGAATCAGTAGTATTCTACTTAGATGATATTTACTTATCAAATGATCCAACGCCTAATACAGAGATTCCAGGGAGTATTGAGATAGCAGTTACACAGTCTGATTATGAATTAACAGATACTGATGGAAATCTTTCAGAAGCTGTTGTTTTAGATGCTAGTTCAAGTGTTGCAGGTTCTGTAGAGGTAGCTGCTTACAAATGGACGATTCCATCAGTAGGAGTTTATACAGTAACAGAAACAACACATACATTAGATTTACCAGTAGGAGTGTATCAATGTACTTTAGAAGTATTGGATGAAGATGGTAATGAAGGATCAGTAGACTTTACAGTAACTATTAACTCAACACCTTCAAACATTTTACCAGTAGCTAATGCAGGAGCAGACCAAACTGTTTCTTCAGATGATGTAGTTACACTTACATTGGATGGTACAGGAAGTTCAGATTCTGATGGAAGTATTGTAGGATATCGTTGGGAAATTCCTGGTCAAGAAGCTTATAATGGAGTTTCTGTAGATGTAGACTTTCCAGTAGGAACAACAGAAGTTACTTTAGTAGTAACAGATGATAATGGAGGAACAGCGGAAGATGTTATGATGGTTGAGGTTGTAGCAAGTGTTTTTGTGGCGCCGGTAGCCGTTGCAGGAGATGATGTTACTGTAGAAGATGAAGACGATTCAGGATCAGAGCAAGTAGTGTTAGATGCAAGTTCAAGTACAGATGCCAATGATGATATTGTTAGTTATACATGGGATATTCCAGAATTAGGAGTTTATGATGGAGCAATTCAAACAATAGATTTCCCTGTTGGAGAGTATGTAGTTACTTTAACAGTTGAAGATGCGCATGGGTTTGAACATTCAGATCAGATTATTGTGGTAGTTTCAAGTGACCTTTCTGTAGAGGGTTATGAGGTAGTTGTACCATCTAGATCTGGAATTTTATATGTAACAAATTTAAAAGAAGGAACGGAAATGACTATCTACGATATGACAGGTAGATTGGTAAAACAAACTGCTTGGAAGAATGAAGGTATTTCTATTGAAGAGCTTCCAAATGGAATGTACGTATTACATTTAAATATAGAAGGTAAAAAAGCATTCTTAAAGTTTCTTAAGAGATAATATATTTTAGAACCATTTAAAAGTAAACCTACTTATGACTTTCATAAGTAGGTTTTTTAGTTATTAGATTTAGTGGTATGATTTAGATAAGAGAAAAAAAGTACTCTTAATAGTGTACTAATTTACTTTGTAGTTTTTAGAAAAGACTAGGGAAGTTTATAAGTAGTGTCTATTTCAATAAAAATTATAAGGAAATTAAGATATGAAGTATTCACTGTTTTATAGATTTGAATACAAGTAGTTTTTTATCTTATGAATTGTTCATTTACAATTCATAAGATTTGCTAGCATCTAATTTTATAAATATAAAAAGTAGTATGGTAAAGCCCCAAAGCCCGGAACCCCCATAGCTAAAAAAAGGTAAAGGAATTCCAATAGTCGGAAAAATTCCAATAACCATTCCGATATTTATGAGGTAATGGAAAAAGAATACACTGGCAATACCATAGCCATAAACACGGCTAAAGGTTGTTTTTTGTCTCTCTGCAAGTTGTAGTATTCTTAATACAAATAAGGTAAAAAGGATTATAGTAATTGAAGTTCCTAAGAAGCCCCATTCTTCACCAATGGTACTGAATATATAATCTGTATCTTGTTCAGGAACAAATTTACCTTGAGTTCTATCACCTTGTAAATATCCTTTTCCTGTAAAACCACCTGATTGTATTGTAAGGAGAGATTGGTTTGTGTTGTAGCCAATACCTCTAGTATCGTTATTTTTTCCTAAGAGGATATTAAAACGATCTCGGTGCCTTTGTTCAAAAATATGATTGTAAACATAATCTACACTAAAAATAAAAAGCCCAATAGTAAGGTAAACTCCGATAATTTTAAAAATTTCAAATTTTAGAGACTTCTTTCTATAATAGATAATATAAAGTATGAATAAAGTGATAAGCGTATAACAAGCTATAATAAGCGTTGTAAAACCAAAAACTAAGGTTAATACAAATAAAGCAATAGCAGTTATTCCAATAGCAATATAATAGATGGGAAGCCCTTCTCTGTATAATAGAAAAAAGAACGCAGTATAAACTAGTCCAGAACCAGGATCAGGTTGTAAGGTAATTAAGCAGGCGGGTAAAAATATAACGATAAGTGCTTTTAATTGATTTTTTAAAAGTTTTAGGTCATATTGTTTATCACTTAATAATTTTGCTAATGCTAATATAGTAGCTGTTTTTGCGAATTCAGAGGGCTGTATACTGGAAAAACCAACATTGTACCAAGAAGTAGCTCCGTTTATCTTTTTTCCAAATACAAAGAGACCAGCTAAACTTAAAAGGGAAACTAGATATATGATGGAGGAAAATTTTTCATAAAACTTAGCATCAATAAATAGGATTAAAATAATTAAAAGAAAACTCATTCCAATCCATATGATTTGTTTTCCGTAGCGTACACTAAAGTCAAAAACATAATTGTGTTCTTCAGTATTAGAAGCAGCATAAATGTTCATCCACCCAAAAATTACGAGTATTATGAATAGGGTTATCAAGGTAAGATCGACCCCAAAAAAAATATTATTTTTCTGTGCTCTCAAGTTTTAAAGGGTTTAGTTGTTGTTTGTATTCTTCTTCTAGGCTTAATTCAAACATCTTATTTTCCCACCATTTGTTAGTTGTTTTTCCGGTAAGGTATTTTTCAATCATTAAACTTGTAATGGGAGCTGCTATTTCAGATCCAAAACCTCCATTTTCAATATATACAGCGAGTGCAATTTTAGGATTTTTTTTAGGAGCAAATGCAACAAAGATAGAATGATCTTTAAATTGAATTTTTGTACCGTCAATTCTTTTAAAATTTTCAGCAGTACCTGTTTTTCCACAAATTTCTATGTTTTTTAAACGTACGTGTTTTCCTGTTCCTGATTTAAATACATCGTGCATACCTTCAATAACAGGAGCAAAGTGTTTTTTATCAATTGTAGTAAAATGAGGTTGTGTGTATTTTGGATTGTCAATTGCTTTTCCGTTACTGCTTTTTAAAACATGAGGAGTGTAAAAGAAACCTCTATTGGCAATTGCAGCAGTCATATTGGCTAATTGGATAGGAGTTGTTAGTATTTGTCCTTGTCCTATGGCATTGGATATGGTATAAGTGGCTCTCCAGCGTCCATCAGGGTACCACTTATTATAAAGAGCAGCGTCAGGAATCAATCCTTTTTGTCCAAGAGGTAAATCGTATCCAAGGTATTGTCCTAATCCAAAACTTTTAGCATGTTTGTGCCAGTGGTTCATGCCCTCTGATGCTGTAGGGTATTTTTCAATAATTCGTCTATAAACATTGGCAAAGTAAGAATTACAAGATTTTGCAATTCCAAGTTGGAGTTGAATGGGTTTGTTTACAATATTGCAATGGCAGCCCATGAAGGCAGATTCTCGGTTTCCATATCTATAACCATGGTGACAGTAAAAAGAAGTGGTGGGTGTAATAATTCCTTCTTGTAATCCAATAAGACCTTGAATCATTTTAAAAGGTGATCCAGGAGCATATTGAGCTAACAAACTTCTGTCGTACATAGGTTTGTTAATTGTATCGTTGAAAAACTGGACAGAGTATTTGGAGCGTTGTCTACCCACCATTAGGTTAGGGTCGTAGCCAGGCATGGTAATTAGTGTAAGTATTTCTCCTGAAGAGGGCTCTATAGCAACAATTCCTCCTCGTTTTCCTTTCATTAATTTTTCACCATATTGTTGTAGTTCAATGTCTAGTGTAATGGTAAGGTCTTCTCCAGGAGTTGGTAAAGTGTCGTAAAGCCCATTTTTATAAGCTCCTATAACTCTGTTAAGGTTGTCTCTTTGTAGGTATTTAGCGCCTTTTTTACCTCTCAAGAGTGTTTCGTATTGTTTTTCTATACCTGTAGTTCCAACAGTTTCTCCTGCTTGATAATATGGGTTTTTACGTGCGGTTTCTTCGTTTACTTCATTTACATAGCCCAATACATTTGCGGCAGAACTAATAGGGTAGTAACGTAAGAATTTTTTTTCAATATAAAACCCTTCGTATTTGTACATTTTTTCTTGTAAGTAAGCGTAATCTTCTTTAGAAAGATGTGATAAAAAGACAGAAGGCAATCTAGGGGACCATCTTTTTGCTTTCTTATAGCGTTTTAGAAAGGAAGCTTTGTCAATGCTTAGTAATCTACAGAATTCTAAAGTATCTAATGCTTTTACTTCTCTAGGAACAATCATTAAGTTATAAGATTGTTTGTTGGTAACTAGAAGTCTTCCGTTTCTATCATATATATACCCTCTAATAGGGTAGTCGTATATTTTTTTTACAGTAGAGCTTTGTAAGGTGTTTTCACGAGTGGTATTGCTATATACTTGGAGGTGAAAAAGTTTTCCAATGTATATAAAAGCAAATAATAATATAAAGAAATACAGTAAGTATCCTCGTTTCATTTTAAATTATTCTTTGAGAAAAATAGGAGGCTCAAGGTACTTAAAAAGATTGTAAAAATACTGGTTGTGATTGTGTTAAAAATAATTGTAAGTAAGTCATTCCAGTTAAAGTATTCTAAGCTAAAAATAATTAGATGGTGTATAAACGTAAGAATTGAAATAAACAGAATTACTTTAATTAGGTGTTCGTTAATTAATTTAAATAATTTGAAATCAAGGTCACTTTTGTTAAGTACTAGTTTTAAAATAGGCAATCGTAAATAGGCAATACAAACGGATGCAGCAGCATTGATTCCTCCTGAGTTAGAGAAAAAATCTATTGAGAGTCCTAATAAAAAGGAAAGTAAAATAAAGTTACCTCGTTCTTTTCTTAAAGGGTATAAGAAAATAAATAATAGATAAATAGTAGGATTTAGGTATCCGAAAAGATATATTTTATTTAATACTAATACTTGAGTAAGTACGAGTATTATAAATCGAAAAGCAATAAGTAGTGTTTCTTTAGTCATTGCTGTTTTGTAATTGTTCTATTTCTTTTCTATCTCTATTCTCTATGATTTGTACATAGCCAAGGTTACTCATGTCGTTGAAGAGTGTTATTTCTATGTTTTCGTATCTTTTGTTGTTAATTTGAAAGTTTTTGATAACACCAATTAAAATACCTTCGGGGAATAACATTGATTTTCCGTCTGTAATGATAGTATCACCTATTTTTATAGGTGCTTGTCTTTGTATATCTACTAATGTAGCAGTTTTATAATCGTCACCATTCCATGTTAAAGAACCAAAGTAATGACTGTTTTTTAAACGTGCATTGATTTTAGATTGTGTGTTTAGTATAGATAATACAGTAGCATATTTATTGGAAACATTATTTATTATTCCAATAACACCTTTGCTATTGATTACTCCCATATCCATGTGTACACTGTCAGAAACCCCTTTGTTTAGCGTAATGTAATTTTCTCTTTTGTGAAAGGTGTTGTTTATTACTTTGGCAGAAATATAGTTGTATTTCTGGAGAGTGCTATCAGTACTGTGGTTAGTATTTTGTGCTAGTTTGTTTTTAAGAAATGTGTTTTCTTCTGCTAAAAGTTGATTGTGGTATTTTAACGAACTATAATCAAAAAGTGAATTGGTGGTATTGTAAAAACCACCAGTAATTGTATTTGCTGAGTTGATAAATTTACTTTTGTGGTACGATTTTGATTGTACTGTAAGTAAAAAGGCAAATAACTCTAAAACAGCAAATAGCAGGAAGTATTTGTACTTCTGTATAAAATAAACAATTTGCTGCATAAAAAGTTAGGTATTGATTATTTCAACAATACTCCTTTGTATTCATCTATCTTTTTAAGAGCAATTCCAGTTCCTCTTACAACAGCTCTTAATGGATCTTCAGCAATGTAAACAGGTAAGTCTGTTTTTTTAGACAAACGCTTGTCAAGCCCTCTTAACATAGAACCACCACCAGCTAAATAGATACCTGTATTGTATATGTCAGCAGCTAGTTCAGGAGGTGTTTTTGAAAGAGTTTCCATTACAGCATCTTCAATACGCAAGATTGACTTGTCTAAAGCTTTCGCAATTTCTCTATAAGATACTTGTACTTGTTTAGGTTTACCACTTAATAAGTCACGCCCTTGTACTAACATGTCATCAGGAGGGGTTTCTAAGTCTTCAGTAGCAGCACCTATTTGAATTTTTATTTTTTCTGCAGAACTTTCACCAACAAATAAGTTGTGTTGTGTTCGCATATAATACATAATGTCGTTTGTAAATAAATCTCCAGCAACTTTTACAGATTTATCACATACAATACCAGCTAAGGCAATTACTGCAATTTCAGTAGTACCTCCACCAATATCAATGACCATGTTACCTTTAGGCTCCATGATATCTATACCAACACCAATAGCAGCTGCCATTGGTTCATAAATTAAATAAATTTCTTTGGCATTCATGTGTTGAGCAGAATCTCTAACAGCACGTTTTTCAACTTCTGTAATTCCAGAAGGAATACAGATTACCATTCTTAGAGCAGGAGCAAATAACTTCTTTTTAATTGAAGGAATGTTTTTGATAAACTCCTTAATCATTTCTTCTGAAGCCTGAAAATCTGCAATTACACCGTCTTTTAATGGGCGAATAGTTTTGATGTTTTCATGAGTCTTACCTTGCATAAGGTTTGCTTTTTGACCTGTAGCAATGATTTTACCTGTAGTTCTATCACGAGCAACAATTGAAGGACTGTCAGTAACAATTTTTCCGTTATGGATAATTAATGTATTTGCAGTTCCTAAGTCAATAGCAACATCTTCAATCATGAAATCAAAAAATCCCATTTGTAGTTTGGTGTATATGGTTAATAAATAAAGATGTATCTAAGAATATTCTCAGATACATCTTTACAAATTTAATAAATTAATGTTTAAAATGACGTGTTCCTGTGAAAACCATTCCGATGTTGTTTTCATTACAGTAGTCTATCGATAATTGATCTTTGATAGATCCTCCTGGTTGGATAACAGCTTCAATTCCTGCATTTCCTGCAATTTCTACACAGTCAGGGAAAGGGAAAAAAGCATCACTTGCCATTACAGCTCCTTTTAAATCGAAATTAAAAGTTTTTGCTTTTGTAATTGCTTGTTCTAAGGCATCAACTCTAGAAGTTTGTCCTGTTCCACCAGCACACAATTGTTTGTTTTTAACTAAAATAATTGTGTTAGATTTTGTGTGTTTACAGATTTTAGATGCGAATAATAAATCGTCTATTTCAGCGTCAGTAACTACTCTGTTAGTAACATTTTTTAATCCTTCTTTAGAGTCTGTAATATTATTAGAGTCTTGTGCTAAAACTCCGTTTAATGCAGTTCTATAACTGATGTTAGGGAATTCAACATCTTTTTGGACTAAGATAATTCTGTTTTTCTTTCCTTTTAAAATTTCTAAAGCTTCAGCAGAGTATGATGGAGCAATAACTACTTCGCAGAACAGACTGTGAATTTCAGTAGCAGTAGCTTTATCAATTTCTTTGTTAGCAATTAATACTCCTCCAAAAGCAGATGTAGGATCTCCAGCTAAGGCATCAATATAAGCTTGTGCTAAAGTATCTCTTTGAGCAAAGCCACAAGCATTGTTGTGTTTTAAGATAGCAAAAGTAGGTGCTTCTCCTTTAAACTCATTAATTAAGTTTACAGCAGCATCTACATCTAAAAGGTTATTGAATGACAATTCTTTACCGTGTAATTGGTCAAAAAGTTCTTCTAAATTCCCGTAGAAGAATCCTTTTTGGTGTGGGTTTTCTCCGTAACGTAATTGTTTTACAGAGTCAAAACTTTGTCTAAATTGAGGTTGGTCATCGTTCATATAGTTGAAGATAGCCGTATCATAGTGACTAGATACTGCAAATGACTTTGCAGAAAAAGATTTACGTTGCTCAATAGTGGTAGCTCCGTTTTGTTCTGTAATAATATCTAAAAACTCTCCGTATTGATCCATAGAAGAAACACAGATAACGTCTTTAAAGTTTTTAGCAGCAGCTCTAATTAAAGAAATACCACCAATATCAATTTTTTCAATAATATCTTGTTCTGGTGCACCGCTAGCAACTGTTTTTTCGAATGGATATAGATCAACAATTACAATATCAATTTCTGGAATTTCAAATTCTTTGATTTGTTCTTGATCTCCTTCGTTTTCACGTCTATTTAAGATTCCTCCAAAAACTTTAGGGTGTAATGTTTTTACACGGCCTCCTAAGATAGAAGGGTATGAAGTTAAATCTTCAACACGAACTACATCAATACCTAAGTCTTTGATAAAAGTTTCAGTTCCTCCTGTTGTGTAAATTGTAATGTTTAACTCATTTAATTTCTTTACAATAGGTTCTAAACCATCTTTGTGGAATACAGAAATTAAGGCAGATTTTGCTGTTTTGCTAGTGCTCATTATATGATGTTGTAAATTTTTTGCAAACTTACTAATTATGAAAGGGTTTCACAAGATTTATTTAAGGTGTTTCTATAGGTGTTGGAAGAAATTAGAAGATGTTTTCTAAGGGTAGAAACGGTTTGGGGTGGTGTAAAAAAAGAGTACTTTAGTGGGCTCAAATTAATATGAATATTTCTGGTGGAAAAGCATAGGAGTGTTGCTGTTTTTTTAGCAAAGTTTTTTGTAACGTATTTTCTCTTGTTTGGGGGGTATTCTTTGTATTTGAAAAATACTCAGGAAAAAGTACCTATTTTTTCTTGTGCTCCTATAACAAAAACAGTAGCCGAGCAAACAGTTGGTGTGTTAGATGGTTTAGGTTTTGATGTTAGGAAGGAAGATCATACAGAGGAACTTTCGGTAAAATTATTTATAGACAATGTGTATACAGCTCGTGTTATAGAGGGGTGTAATTCTATTAGTATTATAGTTTTGTTTGTAGCGTTTGTGGTTTCGTTTTCAGGATCTTTTAAAGCTACATTGTTATATTCTTTATTTGGATCGTTATTGATTTACAGTGTTAATATAGCCCGAATTGCTTTTTTAACAGTAGCATTGCATCGATTTAAAGAACTAGAGGAAGTGTTGCACGGTTTGGTTTTTCCTGCAATTATTTATGGATTGGTCTTTCTTTTGTGGATTGTTTGGGTAAATGTTTTTTCGGATTATAAAAAGGATAAAAATGAAAAGAAGGTATAAGTATTCTATCGTAGCTATTCTTTTATTTTTATTGGTTTTGGTAAGAGCTTTTGAAAAACAGCTTTTTTATGATCCATTTTTATTGTTTTTTAAAAACAATTATTTGTATGCTGAAATGCCTGTTTTTGATTTTACAAGATTGCTAGTGAATCTTTTGTATCGTTTTAGTTTGAATACAGTATTTTCTATAGGTATTATTTATGTTGTTTTTGAAAAGAAATCATATGCTTGGTTAGCTTTAAAATTATATGCTATTGCTTTTGTAGTATTTACACTTTTATATACCTATTTTTTATACACGGCTTTTGAAATAGGGTATTTGTTGCCTTTTTATGTACGCAGGTTTTTAATACATCCTTTGTTGTTGTTATTGTTGGTAGCGGCTTTTTATTATCGTAATGGTGTAAAGAGAGACTAAGTTATTCTGTAGTTGAAGTACAGGTATAAAAAAGCGCTTTTAACTGTGCAGTTAAAAGCACTTTTTAAATAAGGTTGTTGTATTTATTACATCATTCCTGGCATACCAGCTCCTCCCATTGGTGGGTGTGCATGATCATCTCCTCCAGCAGTTTTAATTTCTGATAATGTACAAGCTGTAGTTAGAATCATACCTGCTACAGATGAAGCATTTTCAAGAGCTACACGTGTAACTTTAGTAGGGTCAATAATTCCGGCAGCTAACATTTGAACGTATTCTCCAGTTTTAGCATTGTATCCGTAATCTCCTTTTCCTTCAAGGACTTTAGATACAACTACAGAACCTTCACCACCAGCATTTTCAACAATTTGTCTTAATGGCTCTTCAATAGCTCTGTTTAAAATATTGATTCCAGTTTGTTCGTCAGAGTTGTCTGCTGCTATTTCTGCTAATACAGATTTAGCTCTAGCTAAGGCAACACCTCCACCAGCAACAATTCCTTCTTCTACAGCAGCTCTTGTTGCATGTAAAGCATCATCAACTCTGTCTTTCTTTTCTTTCATTTCAATTTCACTAGCGGCTCCTACGTATAAAACAGCAACACCTCCAGCTAGTTTAGCCAAACGTTCTTGAAGTTTTTCTTTATCGTAGTCAGAAGTAGAGCTTTCTATTTGAGATTTGATTTGAGCAACTCTAGAGTTGATAGCATCTGCCTCTCCAGCTCCATTTACAACTGTAGTGTTATCCTTGTCTATAGTAACTCTTTCTGCAGTACCTAACATTTCAATAGTTGTACCTTCAAGAGTCAATCCTCTTTCTTCAGAAATTACAGTTCCTCCTGTCAAAATAGCGATGTCTTCTAACATTGCTTTTCTTCTGTCTCCAAATCCAGGAGCTTTTACAGCTGCAATTTTTAATGCACCACGTAATTTATTCATTACCAAAGTAGCTAAGGCTTCTCCGTCTACATCTTCAGCAATAATTAAAAGAGGTTTTCCTGATTGAGAAATAGGCTCTAGAACAGGAAGTAATTCTTTTAAAGAAGAGATTTTCTTTTCAAATAATAAAATGTAAGGATTTTCTAAATCAGCTAACATTTTTTCTGTGTTTGTTACAAAGTAAGGAGATAAGTATCCTCTGTCAAATTGCATTCCTTCAACAATGTCTACATAGGTTTCTCTACCTTTGGCTTCTTCAACAGTAATAACTCCTTCTTTTCCAACTTTACCAAATGCTTCAGCAATTAAATCACCGATAGCTTCGTCGTTGTTTGCAGAAATAGAGGCTACTTGTTTTATTTTATCTGATTTGTTTCCAACAACTTCAGATTGTTTTTGTAAATCAGTAATAATAGAGCTAACGGCTTTGTCAATTCCTTTTTTAAGGTCTAATGGGTTTGCACCAGCAGCAACATTTTTTAACCCTTCTTTAACAATTGCTTGTGCTAAAACAGTAGCGGTAGTTGTTCCGTCACCAGCTAAATCATTGGTTTTAGAAGCTACTTCTTTTACCATTTGAGCTCCCATATTTTCGATAGGGTCTTCTAATTCAATTTCTTTAGCTACACTTACTCCATCTTTAGTGATTGAAGGACCTCCAAATGATTTTTCAATTACTACATTACGTCCTTTAGGTCCTAAAGTAACTTTTACTGCGTTTGCTAAAGCGTCTACTCCTCGTTTTAATCCGTCACGAGCTTCAATATCAAATTTTATATCTTTTGCCATTTTGTTTTAATGAATATGTGCCTTTGGCATAAAGCGAAAGGCTAGTTTTTTATAAATTTTATATTTTCAACAATCTAAAAAGGTGTTGTTAAGTAAGTGGAGGTTTAAATGATAGCAAAAATATCACTCTCTCTCATAATTAAATAGTCAGTACCTTCTAATTTAAGTTCAGTACCAGCGTATTTACCATATAAAACGGTATCTCCAACTTTTACAGTCATTGCTTCTTCTTTTGTTCCATTTCCAACAGCAACAACAGTTCCTTTTGAAGGTTTTTCTTTGGCAGAGTCAGGAATTATAAGTCCTGAAGCAGTCGTTGTTTCAGCTGCTAATGGTTCTACAAGAACTCTATCCGCTAAGGGTTTAATGTTTAAGTTACTCATTATAATGAATTTTATATGTTAATAATTTTAGTTTTGAAATAGCTAAAAATATGCCATTGGTATATCTCTGACATATTGTAAAAAAAAATGCCAAGCTGTCATTTTAGCTTGGCATTTTTGTCTCAATCGTTAATGATTGTTATTCTTGTTCTTCAGATGACTCGTTTCCGAAGGCTGGTAAAGAAGCTGGTTCTTCACTTGTAATATCTCTATCGTTAATGGTGTTTTCTAATTGTGATTCTTGTGTAGCTGATTCAGCTCTTGGAATAGCAAAGTTAGAAAGTAATATTAAAGACATTAAAGCAATAGCTAAAGTCCAAGTACTTTTGTCTAAGAATGTGTTTGTATTTTGTACACCTCCCATAGAAGAAGATCCACCTCCTCCAAATGAAGAAGATAATCCTCCACCTTTAGGGTTTTGTACCATAATTATTAAAATAAGTAATACAGCTACAATAAGTGTAAGGATTAAAAATAATGTATATGTCATGATTTATTTAATTTTAAGAGTTCTATTTTCTTAATTTGGTCTGCAAAGAAACCACTTTTTTCTGGATATTTCAAAATTAAAATTTTATAGGCTTTGATGGCATTGTTGTATTTTTTTTGCTCTAAATACACTTTAGCAAGGGTTTCTGTCATGATTCCCGTTTTATCAAGTTGTTCCTTTTTTATTTTAATGGGTTTTTCGTCCTTTTCTATAGGTGTAATACTCGGGTTTTCTTCTATAAATTTATCTATTAAATCTATTTTTTCGAGGATGGAGTTTTTAGGAGTTTCTAAAGTTCTTTGAATAGGTTTCATTTTAGAAAGCTGAAGCCATTCTGTAAAGGAATGATTTTCATTATTGTTAAAATCTAAGGGAGCTCCTATTTGTAATTCTTCTTTTAGTGTTTTTTGAGGTTCTTTTTTAACAAGTTTTTTAAAGAAGTTTTCTTTGGTGGTTTTCTCTTTAAAAGGAACAAAAGAATTGATGAAGTTAAAGAGTACAGTTCTGTCTGTAGTAATAGCTGCTGTTTCTTTAAGGGCTTTATTGTATTTAAAGTTATTAGTTGATTTTAAATTTTTTAAATAAATAGCTTTTGAAGCCTGAAAATAAGGGTGTTTTTTTACAATTTGTTCTAGCTCAGGAATGGCTTCTGGATAAATGCCTTGAGAATTCTGTAATAAATTAAAAAAACGATTTTTATCCATTTTATTACCAGTTTGCTACTGAAGCATTAAAAATATCTTGTGTAATCCTTTCAAAAATTTCATCTAGGGCTGATTCTAGCAAAGATCCTGTTAATTGTCTGTTGGCTCCAAAATCATAGAAGTGGCTAAATCTTTTTTCGAAGTTTTTACTTTCATCTAAGTTATTGTAAAAACGCACATTGATAACAATGGTTAATCTACTTTGTGCTGCTGCTTGATCTGCTGTAGCGGTTGTAGGAGTAACATTATAGCCTGTAATTTCCCCTTCAAAAAATAAATCAGCATTTCCGGTATTTACAAGTTCAAGATTTGTTTGTCTTAAAAATAAATCTTGAAGGTCTTGTGTAAAGGTTTGACTTACCAAAGGTTCTACTAAGGCTGCATTATTTGGGAAAAAGTCTATTTGTATTGTTTTTGCTTTTCCTGTATCGCCCCCTGTAAAGCTATAAATACCACAGCTGGTAAGAATAATTAGAAGGCTACTTGCTAGAAAAAGTGAAAGTTTAGTGCTCATGAGTTTTAAAATAATGTTTTACAATGATACAATTTTATGGTAGGAATGACCTATAAATTGTATTGTTTGATTTTTCTGTAGAGTGTTCTTTCTGAAATACCAAGCTCTTTTGCTGCTAGTTTGCGTTTATTTTGATTGCGTTCTAGTGATTTTTTTATCATTTCAATTTCTTTTTCATGTAATGACAAAGATTCATCAGCCTCAATAGTTTCAATATAATCAAACTGTTGTTGTGGTTCAGGAGTACGTTGAATTTGAATGAGCTCTACATTACTTGTGTCTTGTTGAGGTTCATTGTATTCTTGATGTATTTTTTCTATTAGATGCCTATTGTTTTGGTAAACTTCCTTACTATTTCCATTTTTTATAAGGTCTAATGTTAGTTTTTTGAGATCGTTAATGTCGTTTCTCATTTCAAATAAGATTTTGTACATAACATCTCTTTCTACAGAAAAATCACTTTCGGCAGATTCATTCTCTACAATAGCAGGTAGGTTGTTGTAGTTAGGAAGGTAGTGTGCTAGCAAATCTGGTGGAATGCTTCTGTTTTCTTCTACAACTGAAATTTGCTCAACGATATTTCTAAGTTGACGAATATTTCCTGGGAATCTATAGTTTAATAAGAGTTGTACCGCATCGGGTGTTAGTCGCACAGTTGGCATCTTGTATTTTTGAGCAAAATCTGAAGCAAACTTTCTAAATAGCAAGTGGATATCATCATTACGCTCTCTTAAGGGGGGAAGTTTGATTTCGATAGTGCTTAATCTGTAATAAAGGTCTTCTCTAAATTTCCCTTTTTTTATAGCTTCCTGCATTTTTAAGTTTGTGGCAGCTACAATACGAACGTCTGTTTTTTGAACATTAGACGATCCTACTTTTATAAATTCACCATTTTCTAAAACACGTAACAATCTTACTTGTGTAGTGAGTGGTAATTCTCCAACTTCATCTAAAAAAATGGTTCCACCATCGGCAACTTCAAAATATCCTTTTCTGGTAGAAGTAGCTCCTGTAAAGGCTCCTTTTTCATGTCCGAATAACTCACTATCAATAGTTCCTTCAGGTATAGCTCCACAGTTAACAGCTATGTAATTAGAGTGTTTTCTGTGTGATAATTGATGAATTATTTTAGGAATTGTTTCTTTTCCAACACCACTTTCTCCAGTAACTAAAACAGAAATATCTGTAGGGGCAACTCTCATTGCTTTTTCTAGAGATCGATTCAATACAGCATCGTTCCCAATAATTTCAAATCGTTGTTTTATAGCGGTTAATTCTTCCATAACTGATCGTGTTTTGGTTTATTGAAAAGGTATTTCTTGCGGAGCGCTAACAGCATGTCCAATCAATGTTGCAGAAGTACATTCTTCTATAGTAACCATTACGTAGTCCCCTACTTTTTCATCTCCTTTAGGGAATATTGCAACATAGTTTTGACTATTTCTTGCCATCCAATGGGCATCAGATTTTTTAGAAGTACCTTCAATTAAAACTTCTATTGTTTTTCCTATATATTTTTGAGTATGTTCATTACTCAATCTTCTTTGAACAGCAATAACCTCGTTTAATCTTCTTTTTTTGACGTCGTTTGGAACATCGTCTTCTAGTCTTTTTGCAGCGAGTGTTCCAGGTCTTTCAGAGTAAGCATACATAAAACCATAGTCGTAACCTATATATTCCATCATGCTTAGGGTGTCTTTGTGCTCTTCTTCTGTTTCTCCACAAAATCCAATAATCATATCTTGAGAGATTGCTGTGCCAGGTAAAATTTCTTTAATAGTATCTACCAATTGGATGTATTCCTCTCGTGTGTGTTGACGGTTCATTCTTTTCAATACCGTAGTGCTTCCTGATTGAACGGGTAGGTGTATATATCTACAAATATTAGGGTGTTTTGCCATAACATGTAGTACTTCTATTTCCAAATCTTGAGGGTTGCTTGTGAAAAAACGAACTCTTAGTGTAGGAAAAGTTGTGGCTACTAAATCTAACAATTGAGAAAAATGGACAGCAGTTGCTTTGGCGATGTCTGAAGCTTTTTCGAAATCTTTTTTCAAACCGCCACCATACCAAAGGTAACTGTCAACATTTTGCCCTAGCAGCGTAATTTCTTTGAAGTTTTTATCTTTTAAATCTTGTATTTCTTCAATAATACTTTGTGGGTCTCTACTGCGTTCACGTCCCCTAGTAAAAGGAACTACACAAAATGTACACATATTATCGCATCCTCTTGTAATAGATACAAATGCAGAAACACCATTAGAGTTTAAACGTACAGGTGAAACGTCTCCATAGGTTTCATCTTTAGACAATACTACATTCACAGCATCTCTCCCTTCATTTACCTCTCCTAATAAATTAGGTAAATCCTTATAAGCGTCGGGACCAACCACCAAGTCTACAATTTTTTCTTCGTCTAAAAACTTAGATTTTAAACGTTCAGCCATACATCCTAGTACACCAACTTTCATAGTTGGGTTTATCTTTTTTATAGAATTGTATTTCTGTAAACGTTTTCTAATAGTTTGTTCAGCTTTGTCTCTAATAGAGCAGGTGTTTACCAGAACTAAATCAGCATCTTCAATAAATTGAGTTGTATTGAAATTGTTTTCAGATAAAATAGAGGCAACAATTTCACTATCATTAAGATTCATTTGGCAGCCATAGCTTTCAATGTATAGTTTTTTTGTGTTTCCTTCAATTTTATCAGTTAGCAAAGGGTGTCCTTGCTTATTAGCATCTATGATTTTTTCAGTATCCATTCATTCAAAAAATTGGAGTACAAAGATACAATCAAAAAAGTAAAATAGTGACAATTTGGCAGAGAAATAAAATGTAAAATAAGGTAGTATTATAGGTGAAGTTTTAATTTAAATGGTGTCAAAGATTTGAAATTTAAAAAAACTATCTACTTTTGCATACGATTTCAAAATGAGGTAAAAAGTATTTTGATGCTGTTTTATGAGATTTTTGAGGAGGTAATTTTACTTATAGATAAGATATATGGCAAAGAATTTAGTGATTGTTGAGTCACCAGCAAAAGCAAAAACAATAGAAAAGTTTTTAGGGAAGGGATTTCAAGTAGAATCTAGTTTTGGACATATAGCTGATTTGCCATCAAGTGAATTAGGAATAAATATAGATACTGATTTTAAACCAAAATACATTGTATCTGATGATAAGAAGGCAGTTGTAAAAAAATTAAGCTCTTTAGCTAAAAAAGCAGATACGGTATGGCTAGCGAGTGATGAGGATCGTGAGGGAGAAGCAATAGCATGGCACTTAAAAGAGCAATTAAAATTAACGGAAGATAACACCAAACGTATTGTTTTTCATGAAATTACCAAAAAGGCAATATTAAAAGCGGTTGATAATCCACGTGATATTAATTATGATATGGTAAATGCTCAACAAGCACGTAGAGTATTAGATCGTTTGGTAGGATATGAGTTGTCTCCTGTTTTGTGGAGAAAAGTAAAAGGAGGACTTTCAGCAGGTAGAGTACAATCTGTAGCTGTACGTTTAATAGTTGAAAGAGAAAGAAGTATTTTAGAGTTTAAAACTACGGAACATTATAAAGTAGTTGCGGAGTTTTCAAATATAGATGGAAAGGTTTTTAAAGCGAGTATTCCTAAAAGTTTTGCTAGTAGAGAAGAAGCAGAATCTTTTTTACAATCTGCGGCAGATGCAAGTTTTAATATTGAAGATTTACAGAAAAAACCTGCAAAAAAATCTCCAGCACCACCATTTACAACTTCTACATTACAACAAGAGGCTTCAAGAAAATTAGGATACTCTGTTGCTAGAACAATGCAAGTAGCACAACGTTTGTATGAGGCCGGTTTGATTACTTATATGAGAACAGATAGTTTGAATCTTTCTGATGATGCTAAAAAAGAAGCAGAAGAGGAGATTACAAGCTATTACGGGGCTGAGTATAGTAAACCAAGATCATTTAAAACAAAAGCAAAAGGAGCACAAGAAGCTCATGAGGCAATTAGACCTACAAATATGAAGCGTCATTCTGTATCAGTAGAACATGATCAAGATAGGTTGTATGATTTGATTTGGAAAAGAACATTGGCATCTCAAATGAGTGATGCACAATTGGAGCGTACAAATGTTAAAATCAAAAATTCAAATAATGATAAAATCTTTACGGCAAATGGAGAGATGATCAAGTTTGAAGGGTTTTTAAAGGTGTATTTAGAAGGGACTGATAATGAGGAAGAAGAGCAAGCAGGAATGTTACCACGCTTAGAAAAAGGAGAGCAGTTAAATTATGAGTTTATAACGGCAACACAACGTTTTACAAAGCCACCTTATAGATTTACAGAAGCTTCTTTGGTAAAACAATTGGAAGAATTGGGAATTGGTAGACCATCTACTTATGCACCAACAATCTCTACAGTTCAACGTAGAGGATATATAGAAAAAGGACAAATAGACGGAGTTGAAAGAAACTACGAGCAATTTGTTTTGAAAAAAGGAAAAGTAGAAAACCATTCTTTAGTAGAAAGAGTAGGATCAGATAAAGGAAAATTGATACCAACAGATATAGGAAATATTGTAAATGACTTTTTGGTGGCTAATTTTTCAAATGTTTTAGATTTTGGGTTTACAGCTAAAGTAGAAGCCGATTTTGATGATATTTCAGAAGGAAGTCAAGATTGGATTTCAATGATCAAAGGTTTTTATCAAGAATTTCATCCAACAGTGAAATATGTTTCTGAAAATGCAGAAAGAGAAAGTGGAGAAAGAATTTTAGGAAAACACCCAGAATCTGGCAGAACTGTTTTGGTTAGATTAGGGAAGTTTGGAGCAATGGCTCAGATAGGTGATCCAGAAGATGAAGAAAAGCAATTTGCAAGTTTACAAGCAGATCAACATTTAGGGACGATAACTCTTGAAGAGGCTTTGGATTTGTTTTTGTTGCCAAAAACATTGGGTTCTTATGAGGGAGAAGAGGTAGTTGTTTCGAATGGTAGATTTGGACCTTATATTAAATACGGAACCATGTATGTGTCTTTGAGTAAAGGCGAAAATCCTATGGATGTTGATTTAGAACGAGGTATAGAATTAATTGTAGCAAAGCAAAAAGCAGATGCTCCAATTGCAGAATATGAAAATTTACCTGTACAAAAAGGAGTGGGTAGATTTGGGCCATTTATAAAATGGAACGGTATGTTTATCAATGTTAATAAGAAGTATGACTATGATAATTTAACATACGATGACATTGTAACCTTGATTGAAGATAAGAAACGAAAAGAGATTGAAAAAGTTATTCATAACTGGGAAGAAGAGGGGATTCGTTTAGAAAAAGCAAGATGGGGACGTTTTAATATCATCAAAGGGAAATTAAAGATAGAACTCCCTAAGACTACAGATGCAAAAAACATGACTTTAGAGGAGGTTCAAGATATTATAGAGAAAAAATCTCCTAAGAAAAGGACAAGAAAAGCACCAGCAAAGAAAAAGGCAGTAAAAAAGAAAAAGTAAATCTATTAGAATGATTTTTGATTTTTTAAAACCTATTGAAAATGAGCTAGAAGCTTTACTAGCAGAGATTCCAGAACAATCTTTAGGAAATACAATTGATGTATTTACAGAAGAAAGAGGGTTCCCAGACTTAGAAGGTGTAAATATTGCCATTTTGGGAGTCCAAGAAGGGAGGAATGCTATAAATAACGATACAACGGGATACGGATTAGATGTTATACGCTCATATTTTTACAAGTTATATGCAGGGAATTGGGAGTTGAAAATTGTTGATATAGGAAATATTCATGCCGGAGATACCGTTGAAGATACTTATTTTGCAGTGAAAGAAGCAATATCTTTCTTGGTTAAAAAAGATATTATACCTGTTGTTATAGGAGGGGGACAAGACATTACTTACGCAAACTATAGAGCTTATGATAATTTGGAACAAATGGTCAATATTGTTTCTGTTGACTCTAAATTTGATTTAGGAAAATTAGGAGAACCCGTAAATTCAAATTCATATTTGAGTACCATTGTGATGGAACAACCAAATAATTTATTTAACTTTAGTAACATAGGTTATCAAACCTTTTTTAATTCTCAAGAAGAAATAGACTTGATAGAAGGTTTGTCTTTTGATGCATATCGTTTAGGTACAGCTAAAAAGCTTGAGTTGGTAGAGCCAATAATGAGAGATGCAGATTTGGTGAGTATTGATATAGGTGCAATTCGAAAGAGTGATGCGCCAGGGAATAACAATGCAACTCCAAATGGGTTTTATGGAGAAGAAGTATGTGCAATAGCGCGGTATGCAGGAATTAGTGATAAAGTAACGTCTTTTGGAATTTATGAATTTAATAATAGATTAGATGACAATGGACAAACAGCACACTTAATAGCTCAAATAATATGGTATTTTGTAGAAGGAGTTTCGCATAGAGCAAAGGATTATCCTTACTGTACAAAAGAAAATTATTTAAAATATATAATTCCGCATAAAAACGGAGATATGAACTTTTATAAGAGTCATAAAAGTGGAAGATGGTGGTTAGAGGTGCCATCTATGAATGATAATAAATATAAAAGGCATGCGTTAATACCTTGTACCTATCAAGATTATTTAGACGCTGCAGATCAGAATGTTCCAGAGAGATGGTTTAAGGCTCTGAGGAAATTAGATTAAAGGAAAAGTTGAAAAAAAGAGGATTTAAAAAATAAAAACTGACGTATGATTTATAAAATCGTTGTTTTTATTGAAAAAAAATGATAGGTTTACGTCCAATTTACGAAAGACAAGAATAGAATATGAAAAAAATAACATTGTATATATTACTAACATTTGTTGTATATAGTTGTGGCTCAAATGATAGAGGAGAGGTGCTAGGGAAAAAGTCTCGTAAAAAATGGTTTACAGAAAAACCTTTTGGGATGGTTTTGATTCCTGGAGGGTCTTTTACAATGGGTAAACAAGATGAAGATCCGTTTGGAGGAATCATAAGTACACGACCTAGAACAGTTACAGTGAAACAATTTTTTATGGATGAATCAGAAATTACAAACTCTGAGTATGGAGAGTTTGTGAACTGGGTGAGAGATTCAATTGTACGTACTGAGTTGGCTTTGGCAGCAGATGAAATGTCTTATTTATCAGATGTAGGAGAGCAAGTATCAGGAGAAGGTATTTTTAGATATAAGTTTATAGAAGTAGATACAGTAAACGCTAGTGAGTACGAAAAGTACATGATAGAAAATTACGGAGGTATTGGAGATGTAAACTCATTGACAGAAGGGCGTTCTTTAAACTGGATAGAGCCTATATTGTGGGAGAAACAAAGTTACATAGACGCTACTTATGCGGAGGTAATGGATTCGTTGTACTTGCCTTTAGAAGATACTTTCCAAGGAGAACGTATTTTAAATGTTAAGAAACTAAAGTATACATACTCTTGGTTTGATAAAACAAGTGCAGCTAAAAGTAAGAAAGCTAGTAGAAAAGATTTTATTATTCGTGAAGATGTTTCTGTTTATCCAGATACGACTGCATGGGTAAAAGATTTTAATTATTCTTATAATGATCCAATTCACCAAGATTATTTTTGGCATCAAGCTTATTTAGATTATCCTGTAGTAGGTGTAAACTGGTATCAAGCGAAAGCTTTTTGTCACTGGAAAACTAAAAAGAAGAATGATTATTTAAGATCTAGAAAGCATGCAATTCGTGTACCAAACTTCCGTTTGCCAACAGAAGCAGAGTGGGAATATGCAGCTAGAGGAGGAATTGATGGAGGTACATACCCTTGGGGTGGACCTTATACAACAAATGATAGAGGATGTTTCTTAGCAAACTTTAAGCCTGTAAGGGGAGATTATGCAATTGATGGTGCTTTATATACTGTAGAAGCATATTCATATAACCCTAATGGATATGGATTGTACAATATGGCAGGAAATGTATCAGAATGGACAAGTACATCTTATAATGCAGGAGCAAATGCTGTAGGGTCTACAATAAATGCATATGTAGAAGATGCAGGGAACCACCGTAAAGTTATTAGAGGAGGTTCATGGAAAGATATTGCTTACTTTTTACAAGTGAGTACACAGGATTATGAGTATGCAGATTCTGTAAAAAGTTACATCGGTTTTAGAACCGTTCAAGATTATTTAGGAGTAAAATAAACAAACAAAGATTAAATTAATTAATAACCCCCCAAACTTAGTAAATTATGGCACAATCACTTAAGAAAAAGAAAATTTTAAACATGGTATATGGGCTAGGAGCCGCTGTTGTATTAGTAGGAGCCCTATTTAAAATTCTTCACTTATCATACGGATTCCTTACAGGAGGAGTTATGTTAACTATTGGATTACTTACTGAGGCATTTATTTTTGCTTATGCTGCATTTGAACCAGTAGAACCAGATATGAACTGGGCGAATGTATATCCAGAATTGGTTGAAGGAGGAGTACCTAAAGACAAAGGAGCAGATGCAGAAGGAATAATGGCTTCTAAATTGGATGAAATGTTACAACAAACAAATTTAGATGCTGAGTTAATTCAAAGTTTAGCAGATAGTATCTCTAAAGTTAAAGATGCAGCTGATGGAATTCAAGGATCTGCAGATACAGTAGCAAATACACATAAATACAATGAAGAATTAGCAGTTGCAGCTGTTCATTTAGAATCATTGAATAATTTATACAAAGTTCAGTCAGAAAATACAGAGAGACAATCATTCTTTAATGAGTCTATGTTAAAGCATTCTGAAAAATTAGAAGAGCAAATGCAAACATTAGCAACTAATCTTTCTTCATTGAATTCAGTTTATGGAGGAATGTTATCTGCAATGAACAAATAATATAATTAGTATATATTTTATTAACCTTTAAATTAATTGGCTAATTATGGCAGGAGGAAGTGAATCACCAAGGCAGAAGATGATCAGTCTTATGTACCTTGTATTTATATCAATGCTTGCATTGAGTATGGGAAAAAAGGTCCTTTCTTCATTCGGGTACCTGAATGAGAAGGTCGTGGATGCAAATACAAATAACATCCAAACGATAGATTTAACGTTGTCTGATTTGGCTACAAAGGCATCAGAACAACCTGATAAGTATAAAAAAATCAATGACAAAGCTGTTCAAATACACAAATTAGCTAGAGACTATTATGCGTATTTAGGAACAGTAAAAGATTCATTATTAATTGGAGTTGAAGATCCAGGAGATTACGAATCTATGGACAAAGAAGATGCAGGAGATGAGTTGTTTTTTGCTGGAGAAAAGTTGTCTAAGAGTGGACAAGCGTTTGTAGACAATATAAATAACTTTAGAGATGGAGTTATTCAAGTATTAGGAGCAGGTGCTAATGCAAAAATTTTGGCAAAATTAGAGAAGCGTTTTAATACAGATGATGTAGTAAAAGGACCATCTAAGCAAACTTGGTTTAATAGCAGGTTTGAAGGATTTCCTTTGGTAGCGACATTGACTAATATTTCGGTAATACAAGCAGATGTACTTACATCTGAAAATGAAATTTATTCATCTCTTTTAGGTAAGCAATTATCTGCAGATGCTTCAATTAACTCTAATACATATCAAGCAATTGTAATACCTAGTAGACCAGCGGTTTTCCCAGGTGATACATTTGAAGGTAAAATTGTATTAGGACGTTACGATGCTAGTTTGAAACCAGATAAAGTAGTTATCAATGGATCAGAAGTAAAAGGAAGAGAAAATGGAGCTGCTGTAATGAAGTTTAAAGCAGGGAAAGTGGGAGAGAATTCTATTAAAGGTAACTTTGTGTTTAAACAGGGAGGAAAAATAGTTGAAATTCCAATTAATTCGTCTTACTTAGTGGTTCCTAAGCCTAATGCTGCTGTAGTTTCTGCTGATAAAATGAATGTGGTTTACCGTGGAGTAGAAAACCCTATTACAATTTCTATACCAGGGGTATCTGATAATAATGTGAAAGCTTCTGCGGAAGGACTTAAACAAGTTAAAGGTACTAAGTACTTATTGTCTCCAGGAAAAGGTAAAGAAGTTGTTATCAATATTACAGGGAAAACAAGTGACGGTACAGTTATTAAGTCACCTCCTGTAACATTTAGAATAAAAGATATTCCACCACCAGTAGCAACGATTAGAAAGCAATACGGAACAATTAAGTTGCCAAAATCAAGTTTAGCAAAATCTTTTGTGGCAGCAAGTTTGGTTGATTTTGATTTTGATTTAAAACTTAGAGTTTCAGGCTTTAAAGTAAAAGTTCCAGGACAATCAACAGTGGTTGTTAAAGGAGCAAAGTTTGATGCTAAAGCTCAAAAAGCATTGTTAAAAGCTAAAAGAGGAGATGTAATTAGTATCTTTGACGTGAAAGCTAACATTATAGGAAATTCATCATATAAATTAAAAGGGGTAATGCCTCTTAGTGTTGAACTTGTAAATTAGTAATTTTGAATACTACGAATATGAATTGGAAAAGTTTAATAATAGGCACATTTGTATCTGTACTTTTTTCTACAGCAAATGCACAGGTTGATTTTAATCTACTGAATGCAAAGACACCTGATGAAATAGGTAAGATACCGGAAAGCCATAAATTAGCGAGTAGAGATGCTGTACTTCCTTATGGATATATTAGCGATCGTGATATTTTATGGTCTAAAGTTGTATGGGAACATATCGATTTAGATGAGAGAATAAATTTGCCATTGTATTATCCTATAGATTCTACATTCGTAGATAGTGGTAGAAAATCTTTGTTTTATGCCTTGTTAGAAGGAATTCAAGATGGAAGAATCAAGGAAGTTTATGATGATTCATTCTTTAAATCTAAGTTAACAATGACAGATATTAATGAGAAGTTAACACGTGTGGATACTTCAGATTATGCTTATGAATTGTTGAATGAAGGAGAAACTAATATCAAGGATTATGTTGATGAAATTTCAATTCAAGCACAAGATATCGATGGGTATAGAATTAAAGGAATTTGGTATTTTGACAAGCGTCAAGGAGAAATGAAATATCGTATTTTAGCTCTTGCACCAATGGCTCCTGATGTTCAGATTATAGGAAGAGAGGATATACAAGATGAAAGTTTACCTTTATTTTGGGTATTTTATCCTAGTGCCCGTGATGTATTGCATGAGTCAATGATATTTAATGGGAACAATCCTAGACATCCGGTTTCGTTTGATCAAGTATTTAATGCAAGAAGATTTTCTGCAGTTATTGTTCGTGAAGAAAACATATATGGTAACAGATCTATTTCTGATTATATTAGAGGAAATGCAATGTTCCAAATTATGGAGTCTGAACGAATTAAAGAAAGTATAAGAAACAAAGAATTAGATATGTGGAATTACTAATTCCCTAATTTTTTTAAATTTTTAGAAAAGCTCTTGTTTATTAATTATACAAGAGCTTTTTAATTTTTAGATATGGAAGTAGATTATTTAGTAGTAGGGTTTGGATTGGCAGGAATGTCTTTTGTTTCGATATTAGAAGATAATAAAGATTCTTTTGTCGTTTTTGAAGATGCTTCTCAAACATCATCTAACGTAGCAGGAGGGGTTTATAATCCAGTTATTTTAAAAAGATTTACCCCTGTTTGGCAAGGAACAGAACAACTGAAATTAGCATTGCCTTTTTATAAAAAATTAGAAGAGAGATTTCATAAAAAGTACGATTTTTCATTTGATACCTATAGGGTATTCAAATCAATAGAAGAACAAAACAATTGGTTTGCAGCGTCTGATAAGCCTCTTTTGACACCTTTTATGGATACAGTTATAAAGAATGAAAAATATGATGGTTTGGTATCTGAATATGGTTTTGGTAGGTTAAAACATACAGGACGTATTAATACGAAATCATTGTTAGAAGATTATAAATTTGAATTAGATAAATCAAAAGCAATTAGGTATGAAACCTTTGATTATAATTCATTGGTAATTGAAGAAACACATGTTCAGTATAAAGGCATAAGAGCCAAACGCATTGTGTTTTGTGAAGGATACGGAATGCATAAGAATCCTTTTTTTAAAGATTTACCTATGAATGAGGCAAAAGGAGAACTATTAACAATTCATGCGCCTGATTTAAATGTTGATTTTTTAGTAAAAGCAGCAGTTTTTGTATTGCCTTTGGGAAATTCTTACTATAAAGTAGGAGCTACATTTAATTGGAAAGACAAAACACTGGAAGCTTCAGAAGCGGGAAGAAACGAATTGATAGAAAAATTAGAATCGTTTATGAAAGTACCATATACGATTGTTGATCAAACAGCGGGTATACGACCAACAGTTAAAGATCGAAGACCTTTGGTAGGTAAACATTCTAAATACAAACGATTGGCTATTTTAAACGGTTTAGGTACCAGAGGAGTTATGATAGCACCTAAAGTATCTAAAGAGCTTTACAACCACCTTGAAGAAGGAGCGGCTTTAGATCCAGAATCAGATATAAAGCGTTTTTAGTCAGGTTTTTTATAGCTTACAAAAATATTAATCCAAAGAATTCGAGCTATTCGAGCCATTATTGTACTTGTAAGTATTAGAACAATAATTATAGTTAGAAAACTTTCGAGTAATTCAAAGTTGAATAGAAGATTTGTAATTAAGAAAACAAATATAGACAAAGCAACTGTAAGGCCATAGGCAACATACATAGCACCATAAAAGAAAGAAGGTTCCATCATGTACTTTAAATCACATTTAGGACAATTGTCATGAATCTTTGTAATGTTTTTAAGTGTGAAATTACTTTTTTCGGTAAAAAAATCACCTTCTTGACATTGCGGGCATTTATACTTAAGAATGCTGTATAATTTTGTACCTTTTTTTAAAATTCCCATAGTAGTTTGAATATGTAGATATTTAAGGTATTCATTTGAAACATTTAATGAATAGCAATTCAAAATCTAAAATTTATAATAGCTTTGCAAAAGTAGTTTAATTATAATAAATACCAGTAGTAAATAGATGCTTAACGTACATAATTTGACAGTTTCATTTGGAGGTGAAGACCTTTTTTCAGAAATAACATTTAAGTTAGAAAAAGGGAATAGAGTAGGACTTGTAGGGAAAAATGGAGCAGGAAAATCCACCTTATTAAAGGTGATCTCTAAAGATATTGAAAACGATGGAGGAACGATTGCTTTTGAGAAAGATGTTCGTATTGGTTTTTTACGTCAAGACATAGATTTTATAGAAGGAAGAACAATTTTAGAGGAAGCGTATCAAGCTTTTGAAGAAATTGTAGAGCTAGAATCTAAATTGAACGAGATCAATGGAGAGTTGGCTACAAGGACAGATTACGAGAGTGATTATTACACCCAATTGATTCATGATTTGGATGAGATTACAACTCGTTATGAATTGTTAGGAGGGTATAACTATCAAGGAGATACAGAAAAGATATTGCAAGGTTTAGGTTTTCAAAGAGAAGATTTTGATAAGTTAACAGATACCTTTTCAGGAGGTTGGCGTATGCGTATAGAATTGGCAAAACTATTATTACAAAAAAATGATATTTTGTTGTTAGATGAGCCTACCAATCATTTGGATATTGAATCTATTATCTGGTTAGAGAGTTTTTTAAAATCATATTCAGGGGCAATTGTATTAGTTTCTCATGATAAAATGTTTTTGGATAATGTAACCAATAGAACGATAGAAATATCTCTTGGTAAAATTTATGATTACAAGAAATCATATTCTCAATATTTGGTACTAAGAGAAGAGATAAGAGAAAAGCAATTGCAATCTCAGAAGAATCAAGAGAAAGAAATTAAAGCAAAACAGCAACTGATAGATAAGTTTAGAGCAAAAGCTAATAAAGCCTCCATGGCGCAGTCTCTAATGAAACAATTAGACAAAGTAGAACGTATTGAAGTAGATGTTGAAGACAATGCAGTTATGAACGTAAAGTTTACTGTATCTAAGCAGCCAGGAAAGGTTGTTGTTGAAACAGAAGAGGTGTCTAAAAGTTACGGAGACAAGAATATTTTAGACAATGTGAACTTATTGATAGAGCGATCTTCTAAAATAGCTTTCGTAGGTCAAAATGGACAAGGAAAATCAACGTTGGCCAAGATGATGGTAGGAGAAATTGATTTTGAAGGTAGTCTTAAATTAGGTCATAATGTAGAGGTGGGGTATTTTGCACAAAACCAAGCAGAGTATTTAGATGGAGAAAAGACACTTTTAGAAACAATGGAAGATGCGGCTAACGATACGAATCGAATGAGAGTTAGAGACATGTTAGGGGCATTTTTGTTTGGAGGAGATGATGTGGAAAAAAAGGTTAAGGTGCTTTCAGGGGGAGAAAGAAATAGATTGGCAATTTGTAAGATGTTATTATCACCTTTTAATGTGTTGATAATGGATGAGCCTACCAACCACTTAGACATTGCTTCTAAAAACGTATTAAAAAGAGCATTGCAACAATTTGAAGGAACGTTAATCTTAGTGTCGCATGATAGAGATTTTTTACAGGGATTGACAGATAAGGTTTTTGGATTTAAGGATAAAGTAATTAAAGAGTACTTAGGAGATATTGATTACTTTTTAGAACAACATAAAATTGAAAATTTAAGAGAAGCAGAAAAGAAGACAAAAGTTGTTGTAAAGAAAGAATCTAAAAAAGAAGCTTATAAACTGAGTAAGCAAGAGGAAAAAGAATTTAAACAACTAAAGAATAAATTAAGTAAAGTAGAACGTTCTATTTCAGATTTAGAAAAAGATATTTTAAATATGGATTCAGAGTTGTCAGAAGATTACGAAAAAACATCTTCAGACCCTACATTTTTTGAGAAATATCAAGAGAAAAAAAATAAATTAGAATCCTTAATGGATGATTGGGCAGAATTAGATGATAAAGTAAGTGCATATTCTTAAGGTAGCATGGATTTATCTCCAATAAATAGCAAGGTAGTACCCGTTATCCTACCAGAAATAACAAAGAAAAATATTACGGTCTCTATAAAAAGAGAGGATTTGTTACATCCTATAATTTCAGGAAATAAGTTTAGAAAGCTAGCTTTTAATATAAAAGAGGCAAAAAGGCAAAATAAAAAGTGTTTAATAACCTTTGGAGGAGCTTATTCCAATCATATTTTGGCAACAGCAGGAGCAGGAAAGGAATTTGGTTTCCAAACAATAGGAATTATTAGAGGAGAAGAATTAGGTGATGATTTAGAAAAAACACTTTCTCAAAACAGTACGTTAAGGACTGCTAGAGAATTTGGAATGGAATTTAAATTTATTTCCAGAGGAAACTACAAACTCAAGAGTACCGATAGTTTTTTAACAAAGTTGAAAAGAGAGTATCCTAATGCCTATATTGTGCCAGAAGGAGGAACAAATGAATTAGCGGTTAAAGGATGTGAATACATATTGAATGAAGAAGATTATAAATATGATTTTATTTGTGTAGCTGTAGGAACAGGAGGAACTATTTCGGGAATAATTAATACCAGTAAAGTAAATCAACAAGTATTCGGGTTTCCTGCTTTGAAGGGGGACTTTTTAAAAGAAGAAATAAAAAAGAATAATGTAAATAAAGATAATTGGTTATTACATACCGATTACCATTTTGGAGGTTATGCTAAAATAAATGAAGAATTAATTACCTTTATCAACCAATTTAAAGAAATGACAGAAATACCTTTAGATCCTATATATACAGGAAAAATGGCTTATGGAGTTGTTGATTTAATTAAGAAAAATTTTTTTCCAGAAAATTCTAAAATATTACTAATTCATACAGGAGGTTTACAAGGAATAGAAGGAATGAATACAATACTCAAAAAGAAAGGAAAAACTCTATTAAAATAAAAAAGATGCGTTTTATAAAAATCTGTTTATTAGTTTTAATAACAATCAATTTAGCTAGCTGTGGTTCATCAAAGACTGTTTCAAAAAAAAGTACGGAAACACACCCTTTGATACTATTAGATAAGGAAGAATCGAAAGACATAGAAAAAGAGGTTGATAAATTAAAAAGATCAGGAAGTAACTTAAATCAAAGAACCATAGCCTATGTTAGCAAGTATTCTGCAATAGCAATGGAGGAGATGAGAAGGCATAAAATACCAGCAAGTATTACTTTAGCACAAGGTATTTTAGAATCAGGTAATGGAGTAAGTCAATTGTCTTTAAAATCGAATAATCATTTTGGAGTTAAGTGCCATGTAGGTTGGAGTGGAGATTATGTACGTCATGATGATGATGAAAAACAAGAGTGTTTTAGAAAGTATAAATATGTAGAAAGTTCGTATGAAGATCATTCATTGTTTTTAACATCAAGGTCTCGATATAATTTTCTGTTTAATTTAGATATTGATGATTATAAAGCTTGGGCAAAAGGACTAAAGAAAGCAGGATATGCAACAGACCCTAAGTACCCAGATAAGCTAATAACATTAATAGAAAGGTATAATCTAGACAATTACGATAAATTGGTTTTAAAGAAGAGAATTAAAGATGATAAGAAGAAACCTAAAGGAAAATATATAGAAGTTGATAAAGGAGATACGTTGTATTCAATATCTAGAAAATACAAACTTTCAGTAGATGAATTAAAGAAGATGAATGGTTTGAGGTCAAATATAATTTCTATAGGTCAAGAATTAAGAGTTAAATAAGGTGATTCATTTAAGTTAAACCCATATATAATAAAAAAACCAGCAAAAGCTGGTTTTTTTATTTTCAGATAGTTATTTCTTTTTCTTTTTCTTCTTTCTTTTTGAAGCTTGTGGAGCTTCTTTTTTTACATCCGGCTTTTTTTCTCCTTTTCTCATTTGTATTTCTTTCCAAGTATCGTATTGAGAAGACCTTAAAACATCCTTGATTTCATCTTGAAGAGCAATTTTTTGATCTAATACGTAATTTATTCTGACAAAGGCTTCTTCACTAGTTGTAGGTTTTTCTAGTGTTGTTAGAGAGTCTTTAAAAGTTTTTCCTTTTAATAAAATAGGAGTTAATTTTTGTTGTTGAGAATTTGTAAGGTCTAGAGCTAAAGTTAATTTTTTGATTGTTATAGAAACTTCTTGCTCAGGTGTAAATTCAAATTCTCCGTGCTTTTGAGCAACGGATACTCCCGAGATAAATAAGGTTAGAATTAGCGATGTAATTAAGTTTTTCATGGTTTATTTGTGTTAACTGGTTACTATTTGGTTTGTGAAAATAAAACTATCTTTTTGAAAAAGACTTGTTTATTTGAAATAAAGCTTAAAAAAGACCTTTCAATATATTTGTAGCAGCTTTTTTCAAATCATCTTTTGTTTGAGGGGTGCTATCATTCTCTTTTTTATTAGCGTTTAATAATTTGTCAATTAATTGTTCCTTTTGTGAACTAGCAACTTTTTTAGAGAGTGTATTCATTGTAGCCTGTAAATCAACTTTTACTTCAGGTTTTTTAATATCTCCCTGTAAATCAATTGTAAAAGGAACAATTATTTTGTCCTGTTCTTTTTCTGGTAAATTTTGAATTAGTGAAGTTACTTGTTTTCCCATTTTTTTAGCAGGGATATTTGTAGATAACTTGTAATCAATTTGATTATCAAAACTATGATTTCCAGAAAATTGAATAGGATTTCCATCGTATTTCGCTAACGTAAAAGGCTCAAAGTTTACTTTTTCATTCTTAAATTGAAATTTAGTAGCAATCTTTTTTATATCAAGTTTAGACATGTCAATAAACCCAAGCTTATTATCTATTAACTGTAGTGTTTTAGATTTTTCTGTATTAATGTCTTTTACATCCATTAGGGCATCTACTTTTCCAGAAGTAGCCTTTAAGTTCGCAGTTAAATCGTTATTTAAAAGACCATTTAAATCCATAGACGTACTTACTTTACCACTCATTGCATTTGCAAAAGGAGCTAAAAAGGTAAAGAGCTCCAGTTGATTAAAAGCAGTAGCTATATCAAACTCTTTGATATCTAACTTTAGGTTATAATCACTAGGAGTAGGTTTGGTGTTTACATATCCTAAAATATTGATTTTACCTTTAAGCATTTTAGCCTCTGTCTTTTTAAAAGTTAACCTTTGATCTTTTATATGTAGCTCTCCATTTAATTTGTTTAAAATCAAGTTATCATATAAAACCTCTTCAGCAGTAGCCTCTATAATAATATCTATCTTTTCAGGAATCTTTAAAGGAGCTGTATCAGTAGGAGTTACTATTTCTTTGTTTGCAGTACTAGTAGAATCTGTTTCACTTAATAAATCAGAAGTATTTACTTTTTTAGAATACATTTTAAACTTCCCTTCTAGATTTTTATCATCAAAAGCATAACCATAATAATTATTTATTTTTCCTTTGATAGATAAATCACTATCTCCAGTTGTTGCTTCAAATTTATTAAGAGCAATGTATTTTGGATTAAAATCTAGTTTAGCATTTGAGATAAGTAAAGGCTTTGGAAAAATATCCGAAAGCAATGTGAAATTTTCTAGCTGTAGGTTACCCTCATTCTTAATCTCTTTAAAATTATTTTTATCAATAGCCTCTAAATTAAAAGCAGTATTGATATTAGCTATAAGCTTACCACTTAATTCTTCTTCTAAGTTAATAGGGTAGGCATGAGATAAGTTTTCTAAGTTAATAGTACCATTTGCAGAAGCAACTACCGTTGGATTTGTAGTAAGGTTAGTAATAGTACTAGTTGCATTAAAAACATCTTTATCTATTTGGAAATTAAATTTATTGATAGAAACTTTTGTATCATTAATAATACCTGATGTATTATTTACTTCAGTTAAAATATTTATGTGCTTAACAGTTTTTGGTAAATCAGGGTATTGGAACGAAGCATTTTCTGCGCTCATAACAATACTAAAAGTAGGTATTGTAGATTTATTATAAGCACCGTTTACTTTTCCTGAGATACTTGTGTTTCCTGTTGTTTTCACTCCTTCTAAAGATTGAGAATATACAGAAGGGATAAGAGATAAAATACTGCTAAACTTTAAGTCTTTTGAAGAAAAATCTAGTGCTGTTTGAATGGCATTTTCGGTAGAAGTAATAGATCCATGAAATGAAATATTTAAGTCATTTATATGAGCAAGGTTTTCTTTAAAAGTAACTTTAGAGTCATTTAAATTTATATCAAGTAGAGCTTTCCAGTCAAAAGAAATATTACTTAAATAATGAACACCATCATAGGTTACATTAATTTTTTCGATTGATGACTCTGTATTTAGGTTTAGGTGTTCAGATGAGAATTTACCACTACCACTGTGATTCAAGTTTTCAATTTTACTGATAAGATTACTACTTTCATCAGTATAGTAAAAATTGATATTTTTTAAAGAATAGCTATCAACATGTAAAGAAAGACTTTCTCCAGTAGAGCTTTCTGTAGCTGTAGTTTTTGTCGAGTCACTAGGCTTTATAATATCATAATTGGTAAGTCCCTCTTTGTTTGTTTTTAAATGAATATTGGCATTGGCTATAGCGATGTAATTTACTTTAGGATTTTTTGATATAAGTTCAGGTATAGAAGTAGTTAGCGTTATTTCTTTTACTTGAACAAGCGTATCGTTTTTATAGGCAGTATTAGACACAATTGTAAAACCAGAAAGAACAATACTTGCGTCAGGAAATTGTTTTATTAAACTAATATTTAAGTCGCTAAAATCTACTTCAGCATTTAAGGTTTTATTAATTTCTTGTTTTATTTTAGATGTAATTTCACCTTGAAAAAAGTAAGGAATACTAATCAAAGCACCTAAGAAAATGAGTAGAATCAGTGCAAGTATTTTTATCGTTTTTTTCATTAGAAGTAAGTTTTGCGTTCGTTTTATCAAAAATATGTATTATATAATTAGTAAACTATTTCGAGTACAGAATTTAATGGATGGATATTAATTTAGATTACCTTAAGTGAAACTTTTGTAAGGTGTATATTATATATATATTTGCTTTTTGGGTATAGATGGAAGAGAAAAACAATCAAATTTAAATAAAAAATGAAAAAAATAGTTTATACATGCTTCATACTATTGGTTTTAGTAAGTTGTTCAAGTGTTAAAGTAGTAGACGCTTGGAGAGCAGAGAATGTAGCAGAAACAAGAGATAATAAGATATTAGTAATAGCAAGAACATCTAATAAACAAGCAAGAATAGCTTATGAAGAAGAACTGGCAACAGTAATGAGAGCTAAAGGGGTAAACGCTACAGAAAGTTTTAGGTTGTTTCCGTCTATGGATACGAATAAAAAATTGACTGAAGAAAAGACATTAATGATGCAAGAAATCATTAAAAATGAAGGTTATACAGCTATTGTAATGAGTGTAGTTAAAAATGCTAAAGAAACCAAAAGGATTTATGAAGATGGGGGGTATTATGCAGGAGCTAATTACGGAATGCGCTATCCAGCTTATTATGGAGGTTTTTATGGTTACTACAGAAACCCTTATTCATATTCTACTTATGGGGTATATACACCAAGAACAGTAACAGAAGATTCATATATGACGTATATGGTTGAAACATTGGTTTACAATTTGGATTTAGAAGAAAATAAACAATTAGTAGCTGTTGTTACAACAGAAATAGAAGACCCAGAAGATGCTCGTAATACAGCTAAAGATTTTGCACAAGAGGTATTAAAAGTATTTACAGATAAATAGTTAAAAAAGAAGAATATGAAAAATAGTAAAAAAGGAATGTTAAAGCAGTTTGTATTTATAGTAACATTTTGTTTAGGAGCTGTTCTTAGTACTGCTCAAGCGCAAGGTACAACAATGGAAGAAGTAGAGATTTTTCAAGCTTTATATGGAATGCAAAAAAGAGAGGTGGTTGCTAACTTTACACAATTAGAAGAAGAACATCCATTTTGGAAAATTTATAATGAATATGAAGCAGAGCGTAAGGAGTTAGGCAAAGAACGGTTGTTGTTATTTAAAGAATATGTAAATAACTATAAAGATTTAACAGATAAGAGAACAGATGATTTGTTAAAAGAAGGGATGAAGTTAGGCGACAAACTTGATAAGATGAAAAAATCTTATTATAAGAAAGTAAAGAAAATTTGTGGATCAAAAATAGCAGCTCAGTTTTTCCAGTTAGAAGGATATTTCTTAAACAGTGAAAGATTAAAAGCTTTTGAAAATATGCTGCTGAGAGAATTAGAGCAAGAATAAGTTTTAAGAATAGAAGAATAACAAAAATATTTGGGTAAGGTATATTAATTAAGTTTTGATATACCTTATTTTAATTAATTTAAAAATAAAGTATGATGAAAAAATTAGCGATAATACTGATGTTTTTTATTGCGAGTTCCGTAGTAAAAGCACAAAGTATAGAAATAACACCAATGATTGGGTATAGCTTTAGTGGATCTATTAATAGTACTCTTGGAGAGTATGATGTAAAAGATGCGGTATCTTACGGGGTAAATGTAGATTTTCAAATAGGAAGAGGCAATTATTTAGAACTTTCATATAAGAGAACAGATCCAGATGCAGTTTACCGTAGGTATTTAGGAGAGCGTATAGATTATGATTTAGGGGTAGAACATTACCAAATAGGAGGATTACGTGAAATAAACAATGGAGGTAGCTTTATACCTTACGCTGTGGCATCATTAGGAGCTTCAAGGTATTATACGAAAAATACGATACAACATAATGAAGAATGGCTGTTTTCAGGTTCTATGGGGTTTGGAGCAAAACATTTTTTCACAGATAAATTAGGAGTTAAATTTCAAACAAACTTAATTTTACCAATGCAATTTAGCGGATTAGGGTTTTTCTGCGGAGGAGGTTCTGGAGGAGCTGGTTGTGGAGGAGGTGCTAGTTTTTATGTGCCAATTGTACAATGGGATTTATCAGCAGGTTTAATTTATAGAATATAGTAAAATGAAAAAAATTATAATATTATTTCTTTTAATAACAAGTGGTGTTTTTTCACAGGACTTACCTACATTGTACAAAAAGGTAAATTCTTCGGTTGTTGTTATTGAGACAGAAAACGCTGTTAGTGTAGGACAAGGAGATAAACTAAAAAGAAGTAGCGAAGGCGGTCAAGGTTCAGGGGTTTTGGTTTCTGAAGACGGATTAATTTGGACAGCTTCACACGTAGTTCATACAGCCGATCAATTGGTTGTTAGGTTTGGAAAAGATGAAATCTATACAGCATCTGTTTTAAGTAGTAACCCATTAGCAGATGTGGCATTGATAAAAATAGATTCAAATTTTGTTTTAGGTAAAAAACATGTAGCTAAAATAGGAGACTCAGATAATGTTGAAATAGGGGAAGATATTTTTGTACTAGGAGCCCCTTTGGGGATAGAACAAACACTTTCTAAAGGAATTGTAAGTGGAAGAATGTCTCCAAGTGAAAATCCTGTAAGTGAAAAATTTATGCCTATAGAATATATTCAAACAGATGCAGCTATTAATCCAGGAAATTCAGGAGGTCCTATGTTTAATATGGATGGAGAAGTTATAGGAATAGCAAGTTTTATTTTATCTCAATCAGGAGGGTTTAACGGTATTGGTTTTGGAGCAAGTTCTAATATAGCAACGAAATTTTTAATGGAGCAAGCCAATTTCTGGTCAGGAATGGAATTTATTTTATTGAGAGATGAAATGGCAGGTGTTTTTAATTTACCTCAAAAAGGAGGATTATTAGTTCTTTCAGTCTCTTCTAAAGGATTTGGGAATAAAGTAGGATTAAGAGGAGGTTATATAAAAGCTGTAATAGAAGGGACAGAGTTGTTAATAGGAGGAGATATAATTTTAGAAATAGCTGGTGTAACTTTAGACAATGCGGAATCGGCTTTAAAGTTGAGAAACAAGTTGACATCCTTTAAAAAAGGAGACGGTTATACGGTTCGTTTTTTAAGGGATGGGGAGTATATGACCAAAATTGTAATAGTTGAATAATTTCTTTTTAGACTAAAAAAAAAGGGTCCTTTGTGGTAAAGCTGCAAAGGGCTTTTTTTTGGAGAATATTTTGGTAAACTTAAATAATAATGGGCATAAAAAAACCCACTCTATTACTAGAGTGGGAAAATTGCTATGAAAAAGAAATTGGTGTTAAACACCAACTACTGCAAATATACACAAAAAAAGGAAAGTAGACGAGTATTTCCTATAAATTTTTACATTTTTATAATGTTTTTTTTGAGTCTAATTTTTTTTAACACTAATTGGCTGTTTTTCATTTGTTTACTTATAGGGTGTTTACTCTTGTGAATATAATTTGAATAGAACTTATTATAAACTAATTAGAGTAATTGTAAACTTGTTAAATTAAGGTGGGGTGTAAAAGAAAAGGGTTGCCTTTTTTAAGACAACCCTTTTTTATAAGATGAAATTGAAATTATACCAATTCAACAATTAAAGCATCCTCTATTTTAGATACAGAAGCCAAATTATTTTTGGTCAATCCTTTGATGGTTTTATCCCATTTTTTATTACTCAATCCTGATTGTGATTTTAAGTCATTTAAAGCTATTTTCTCAGCTTTTTCAATAAGAGTCAACACAGCCTTTTCGTCATCGTTTAATTCAACAGTAGGAGCCTTTTTCTCTGGTCTCATTTGAGGGAAAAATAATACTTCTTGAATAGAACTGTTATTAGTCATTAACATAACCAAACGATCAATACCGATACCGATACCAGAGGTAGGAGGCATACCATACTCTAAAGATCTAATAAAGTCTTGGTCAATAAACATCGCTTCATCATCTCCTTTTTCAGAAAGTCTTAATTGATCTTCAAAACGTTCTAATTGATCTATAGGGTCGTTTAACTCAGAATAAGCATTTGCTAATTCTTTACCATTTACCATCAACTCAAAACGTTCTGTTAGGTTTTTATCCGTTCTGTGTTCTTTGGTAAGCGGGCTCATTTCCTTTGGGTAATCTGTAATAAATGTTGGTTGTATATAGTGGTGTTCACATTTTTCACCAAACAATTCATCAATCAATTTACCAACCCCCATACTGTCGTCTACAGGAATATCAACCTTTCTACAAACATCTTTTAGTTCCTCTTCATTCATTCCAGAAACATCATAACCGGTATGAATTTTAATAGCTTCTAAAATAGGAACTCTAGGGTATGGGGCTTTAAAGTTTATCGTGTTTTCACCAACGGTAACATCAGAGGTTCCATTAGAGTCTACAGCAACTTTTTCAAGTAATTGCTCTGTCATATCCATCATCCAGTTGTAGTCTTTGTATGCTACATACAATTCCATTACAGTAAACTCAGGGTTATGAGTTCTGTCCATCCCTTCGTTTCTAAAGTCCTTTGCAAATTCATAAACAGCATCAAACCCTCCAACAATCAATCTTTTTAAATACAATTCATTTGCAATACGTAAGTATAAGGGAATGTCTAATGCATTATGATGTGTTGTAAAAGGTCTTGCAGAAGCTCCTCCTGGAATAGGTTGTAACACAGGTGTTTCTACCTCTAAATAATTACGTTCATTAAAAAACTGACGGATAGAGTTTGTGATTTTTGTTCTTTTGATGAAAGTATCTTTCACATGATCATTTACGATCAAATCTACATAACGCTGTCTATATCTTAACTCAGCATCACTAAAAGCATCGTGTACTTTTCCATCAGCATCTGTTTTTACAACAGGTAATGGACGTAGTGATTTAGATAATAAAACTAGTTCTTCTACACGGATAGAAGCTTCACCTACTTTTGTTTTAAATACTTCTCCTTTGATACCAATGATATCACCAATATCAAGTAATTTTTTGAATACTTCATTGTAAAGAGTTTTATCTTCACCAGAAGCTATTTCATCTCTATTAATGTAGATTTGCATACGGCCGGTGCTATCTTTTAACTCAGCAAAAGAAGCCTTACCCATAATACGTCTACTCATCATTCTTCCTGCAACTACTACCTGTTTACTTTCGAAAGAATCAAATTTTTCAACAATATCTTTGATATTAGCTGTAACTTTAAATTCTTCGGCAGGAAAAGGGTTAATGCCTAAGTCACGTAGTTTTTGAAGCGACTCTCTTCTTACAATTTCTTGTTCTGATAATTGCATCTTATGTAGTTTTAAATGATGTAATGTTTAGGCGGCAAAGATACAATCAATTAAACAATTAGACAATCAATAAAAATTAGAATATATAGGATGAAATTAAAACTTAGTGTATATTTGTGAACTGCTTAATTGCAGTATTGTGTTGTTTTGACATTTTTAGAAAAAAGTGTCGAGGTTTTTGTTGAAACCAAAGTGGAAAGCTTCCCTAATTAAGGGTTGCTTTTTTTGTTTATAGATGAAACAAAACTTCTTTATACTGCCATACATCTTTACAAAAGTACCAGAGAAAAATAATTGCGATAACAAGTTTTAGAGTTGTAGAAAAAAGAAAACCTACAAAAGAACCTATAGCAGCCTTCAGTGCTTTTTTAGTCTCTTTTGAATCATGTAATAATTCTCCAATAAGAGCACCAATAAAAGGCCCTATAACAATACCTACGGGACCTGTAAATACTCCAATAATAAGACCAATAGTTGAGCCCCAAACACCTTTTTTACTTCCTCCAAATTTCTTAGTACTCATAGGAGGGATGATGTAGTCTAAGATAGTTACTAGAATAGCAATAAATAACGTATAACCTAAAAAGCTCCAATCCATGGGGATTGCTTTGGTTAGGTAGAGGAATAATAAACCCAACCAACTTAATGGAGGACCGGGTAAAATAGGTAATAAAGCACCTGCAATACCACTGATAATAAATACAAAACCAATGCAAATAAGTAGTATGTCCATATTCTTTTAGTGCAATGTAATAATTAATCTATTTGCATCCTATTTATCTGAGCTATGGAGGTTTTTCAAATAGAATATTTATTGTATTTTCACAGAGTTAACACACTAATAATGTTTTTAAAATATTGGTTTATTGTATTGGTATTACTGTTGGGTACTTCTTGTGATTTTTTCGAAAAAAAAATTGGAAAAAGTATTAGCTCTTATGAGATAGATACGGTTATTGATTTTACCAAAGTAGATCAGTTTCCTACTTTTAAAAGTTGTGATACTCTTTTATCTGTAGCAGATAAGAATACTTGTTTTAAGAAAGAACTTTATAAAAGGCTTGCTCAAGAATTAATGTCGCATACCTTTATTGTAGAAAACTCTATAGATGAAATAGTAAATATAACTATAGAAATAGATAGAGATGGGAGTGCTAGTTTGCTAAAGGTAAATTCTAGCTCATGTGTTAAAAATGAATTGCCAATATTGGATAGTTTGATTGTTGAAACGGTTTATAAACTACCTAAGATAATACCTGCTATTAAAAATGGGATTCCAGTTACAACAGTGTATGAAATACCTGTTATTATTAAAATAGATTAAAAAAGCCTTCAAATATTTGAAGGCTTTTTTAATTTATTTGTTTAAGAGTTTCCAGACTTCATCTTTTAACTCCATAAGTCCTACTTGTGAAATGGAAGAGAAAAATAAGTGAGGAACATTTTCAGGTAATTCACTCTTAATTTCAGCTTTCAATTCATCGTCTAACATATCAGATTTAGAAATGGCTAAAAAACGTTCCTTGTCTAATAATTCAGGATTGTGTTTTTTAAGTTCATTTAAAAGAATTTTATATTCATTCTTGATGTCGTCAGAATCAGCAGGTATTAAAAACAATAAGGCCGAGTTACGTTCAATATGTCTTAAAAATCGATGACCAATACCTTTTCCTTCAGAAGCTCCTTCAATAATTCCAGGAATATCTGCCATTACAAAACTTTGATGGTTTCGGTATTCTACAATTCCTAAATTAGGTTTTAATGTAGTAAAAGCATAGTCTGCAATTTTTGGTTTTGCAGAAGTAATTGTTGCTAATAAAGTAGATTTTCCAGCATTTGGAAATCCTACCAAACCAACATCTGCTAAGATTTTTAATTCTATTTGGAACCAACCCTCAACACCATCCATTCCTGGTTGAGCATATCTGGGTGTTTGGTTAGTAGCAGATTTAAAGTGCCAGTTTCCTAGACCTCCTTTACCACCTTCAACTAAAATTCTTTCTTCACCATTTTCAACAATTTCGAAAAGAATTTCTTGGGTTTCAGGATCTCTTACAATAGTTCCTAAAGGAACTTCTAGATACTTATCTTCACCGTCTTTTCCTGTACTTCTACTTTTACTTCCATGTCCACCATGTTCAGCTCTAGAGTGTTTTAAAAAGCGTAAATGGTGTAGGGTCCACATTTCTTTATTTCCTCTTAAGATAACATGTCCACCACGTCCACCATCACCACCATCAGGGCCTCCTTTGGCAATGTATTTTTCACGGTGTAAGTGAGTAGATCCACCACCACCTTTTCCAGATGCTGCATAAATTTTTATGTAGTCTATAAAATTCCCTTCTGTCATATCGGTATTTCGATTTGTATCGAAATTAGTTTAACGGTATTTGTTATACCAATTATATTTTTTCAAAAACATCACAAATTAAATTGCTAATGTCTTCAATAGAACCTACTCCGTTTATTCCGTAGTATTTATCTTGTTTAGAAAAGTAATCTTTTAAGATTGCTGTTTTAGTGTTGTACTCGTTAAATCTATTTCTAATTTTAGATTCATCCTGATCATCAGATCTTCCACTAACTTCTCCTCTTTTTAATAAACGTTCAACCAAAACATCTTCTTCAACTTCTAAAGCAACCATACCATTAATAGCGGCATTTTTTTCTGCTAAAAATACATCTAAAGCTTCTGCCTGAGATTCTGTTCTAGGGAAACCATCAAATATAAAACCGTTTGCATCACTGTTTTTTTCAACTTCAGCTTTTAACATATTGATAGTAACTTCATCTGGAACAAGGTTTCCATTGTCAATAAATGATTTAGCTAAAAGACCTAATTCAGTTTCATTTTTGATGTTGAAACGAAATACATCTCCAGTAGAAATGTGTACAAGGTTAAATTTATCTTTTAAAATTTCTGCTTGCGTTCCTTTTCCTGCACCTGGAGGGCCAAATAATACTATGTTTTTCATGATTTAATTATTTTTAAGTTTATATATATCAGGAAGGTTTCTTCCTAGTCTGTCATAATCTAAGCCGTATCCAACTATAAAGTCATCAGGAATCGACATTCCTACATAATCGATATGTAATTCTTTTTTAAAGACATCTGGCTTAAAAAATAAAGTAGCTACTTTTAACTCTTTAAGAGGTTCGTCTTTTAAAATATCATAGATTTTTTGAAGAGTGTTACCAGTGTCAATAATGTCTTCTAATACAATTACAGTTCTATTGGTAAGGTCTTCATTAATACCTAAAAGCTGATTTACTTTACCCGTAGATTCTGTTTGACAATAAGAAGCCAATTTTATAAAAGATACTTCACAACTGCCTTTATAAGCTCTTAAAAAGTCTGCAGTAAAAATAAAAGAACCGTTAAGAATCCCTATGAATATAGGTGTTTCCTCTTTTATATCTTCTTTTATTTGTGATGCTAACGATTCTACAACTTCAGCAATTTTAGTGCTGCTTATATAGTGAGAAAAGTCTTTATCATGGATTTTTACAGTTTCCATTACTAGCGATCATTTTTTGATGTTAAAATAACACAAAACCGTCCTGATGATGAATCAGGACGGTTTAACACATTTATTAATGTGTGTTTTATTTACCTTTTTTAGCTCCTAATTTGTCTGAAGTATCAAACATAATTGGTGATGCTATGAATAGAGAAGAGTAAGTACCTACTACAACTCCTACTATTAATGCAAACATAAATCCTCTAATAGAATCTCCTCCAAAAATGAAGATAGCTAATAATACAATCAAAGTAGTTAATGATGTATTAATAGTTCTTCCTAACGTACTGCTAAGAGCTTTGTTTACGATGTCATTATATTTCCAAGTACCATGTAATTTTGTGTACTCTCTAATTCTATCAAATATAACTACGGTATCATTTAATGAGTATCCAACTACGGTTAAGATTGCCGCAATAAAAGATTGTCCTATTTCCATATCAAAAGGCATTACTTTGTATGCGATAGAGAAGATAGATAATACAATTAACACATCGTGGAATACTGCTGCTACTGCACCTAAACTGTATTGCCATTTTTTGAATCGTAATAAGATATATAAGAATACAATTAATAAAGATCCAATAATAGCTAATTGTGCTGCTGATTTGATATCATCAGCAATAGTTGGCTCAACTTTTATAGCATTGAAGATTCCAATTTTTTGACCGTCAAATCCACCATTAAATTCTTCTAATGTAGTTCCATCAGGTAAGAATGGTTTTACTCCGTTAAACAATGCTGCTTGAACTTCATCATCTACTCTTTGTCCTTCTTCGTCAATTCTATATTTAGTAGTAATTTTTAATTGGTTGCTAGTTCCGTAAGTTTTTACTTCTGGAGCACTTTCAAATACTGATTTTAAGCTTTCTGCAACTTCTGAAGAGTTTACTGTTTGATCGAAACGAACAACATAAGAACGTCCTCCAACAAAATCTACACCATAGTTTAATCCGTTTGTGAATAATGAACCTAACCCTAATACGATAATGATACCAGAAATAGCGTAAGTAACTTTTCTTCTTTTAAGGAAGTTGATGTCAATTTTAGTAAACCACTTATTTGTAATTCCTGTATTGAATGTTAATGTTTGTCCTTTACCAGAGTAAGCATCAATGAAAATTCGAGTAATAAAAATTGCTGTAAATAATGATGTTGCAATACCAATCATTAAAGTAGAAGCAAATCCTCTTACAGGTCCTGTTCCGAATACAAATAAGATGATACCTGTTAATAAGGTAGTAACGTTTGCATCTAAGATAGAAGATAAAGCATTGTTAAATCCGTCATTAATTCCTTCTTTTAAACTTTTTCCTTTTGCTAACTCCTCTTTGATACGTTCAAAGATAAGTACGTTTGCATCTACAGACATTCCTATTGTTAATACAATACCAGCAATACCAGGTAATGTTAATACGGCTCCAAAGGCAGATAAGATTCCGAAGATAAATAAGATGTTTACGACTAATGCAATGTTAGAAAAGATCCCTGCTTTACCGTAGTAAAAAATCATCCAGATTAAGACTAAAGCTAGTGCCAAAGCAAAAGATTCAATACCACTATCAATAGCTTCTTGTCCTAATGATGGTCCTACAACTTCAGATGCAATAATATGTGCCGCAGCAGGTAATTTACCAGCTTTTAATACGTTTGCTAAATCTTGTGCTTCAGATACTGTAAAGTTTCCTGAGATAGACGTTCTACCACCTGTAATGGCAGTATTTACTCTTGGAGCAGTGTACACATAGTCATCTAAAACTACAGCAACAAATTTACCAACATTTTCAGAAGTCATTTTTCCCCAAAGTTTTGATCCTCTAGAGTTCATACTCATACTTACTTCTGGATTTGTTCCTAATTGGTCGTAAGCTTGTTGAGCATCTGTAATAACATCTCCTTGAATAGGAGCTATATCTTTTTTGTTAGATTTAATAGCATATAAGTTGATGATCTCTGAATCTTTTATAGGTTTTGCATCCCATAAAAATTTCACATATTTCATTTCTGCAGGTAGTAAGTTTCTTACTTCCGGCATTGCTAAATATTTATTTACAACAGCTGTATCTAAAACAGCAGCAGAACCAATAATTGAAGAAATTTCATTTTGACTTCTAGGCATTCTAGGGTAGAGAACGCTAAAAAGACTTTTTACATTGTTTGTTTCTGTAGCAGTAGAATCTTTTACTTCTCCTAATAAGTCTTCAATTTCACTAGCGTTATCTTCTAAAACTTCTTCTGTTTTTTCTTCAGTTGATTGAGAAGCTATTAAAATTTCTGTGATTTTTAAATCTGCACTGTATAAAAACTGAGCAGTTTCTTGGTTAGAGTATACTTCCCAAAACTGTAATTCTGCAGTACTTTGTAATAGCTTTTTTACACGTTCAATATCTTTAGCTCCAGGCAATTCTATAAGAATACGTCCAGAGTTTCCAATTCTTTGAATGTTTGGTTGTGTAACTCCAAATTTGTCAATTCTACTTCTTAAAACTTCAAAGGCAGTATTGATAGAACCACTAATTTCTTGAGCAATAGCAGCTTTTGTTTCTTCATCAGATTTTTTAAAGTCAATTTTTTCTCTTAAAGATTTATTTCCAAAAATATCAGGAGCGTTTAATTTTACTTTTCCTTGACTGATTTCATCAAAGTTTTCAAAAAATAACTCTAAGTAAGAACTGTTACTACTTTTTTGAGCTTCTGATGCTGCTTGTAAAGCCTGATTAAAGGTTGGGTTTTTAGATTTGTTTGAAAGACCAATAAGAATATCCTTTACAGAAACTTGAAGTGTTGCGTTGATTCCTCCTTTTAAGTCCAATCCTAAATTAATTTCTTTGTCTTTAATGTCATTGTAAGTGAAATTAACATCAAATAAACTAATTACAGGGCTATTGGCAACAGAGTCTAAATAAAATCTTTCATGCTTAGCAAGTGCTTTTCCATCATTTTCATCTGAATTTGCAATTGCATATTCTTTAGCATCTTTTTCAACACCACCGGCTAACCATGTAAATGATAGTTGGTATATACTCACTATTGCGAATAGTATTGCAAATAGCTTAATAAGTCCTTTGTTTTGCATTCTTTTTTGTCTTAATTTTTAGTGACTTCTTTTTTATAAACGTGCAAATATAGTATTTCAAATTTCAAAAGGCAATATTTTATTTTTTTTATATATGAAGTCTGGTTATTTTTTTGTAAAGTGGTCTTTTTGTGGATGTAACCTAAAAAAAAGAGTGACCTTACGGGTCACTCTTTTTATCTTTTTTTTGAAGAGAAAACTATATTTCTAGTAGTGTATTTGTTTTCTTAACAGCAGCTGCACTTTCTGTTAATTTTGTTTTTTCAGCTTCGCTTAATTCTATCTCAACAATTTTTTCAATACCGTTTTTACCTAATACAACAGGCACACCTATTGAAATGTCATTTAATCCAAACTCACCTTCTAACAAGGCAGAGCAAGGGAATATTTTTTTTGTATCACAAGCAATTGCTTGTACCATAGCAGATACAGCTGCACCTGGTGCATACCAAGCAGAAGTACCAAGCATTCCTGTTAGAGTAGCTCCTCCAACCATAGTGGCTTTTGCAACTTCATCTAATTTATCGGAACTCAAAAACTCACTAGCAGGAACAGAGTTTCTAGTAGCTAATCTAGTTAAAGGAATCATTCCTGTATCGCTATGTCCACCAATTACCATTCCATCAACATCAGATGCAGGGCACTCTAAAGCTTCACTTAATCTGTATTTAAAACGAGCACTGTCTAAAGCTCCTCCCATACCAATAATTCTGTTTTTCGGAAGTCCAGTAGCTTTGTGTGCTAGATAAGTCATTGTGTCCATTGGATTACTTACTACAATGATGATAACATTTGGAGAATGTTTGATAATGTTTTCTGAAACAGTTTTAACAATACCAGCGTTGATTCCAATTAGTTCTTCACGAGTCATTCCTGGTTTACGAGGAATTCCACTTGTAATTACTGCAACATCACTATTGACAGTTTTTGAATAATCGTTAGTACTTCCTGTAATTTTTGTGTCAAACCCATTTAAAGATGCTGTTTGCATAAGGTCCATCGCTTTTCCTTCAGCATAATTTTCTTTAATATCTACAATAACTACTTCTGATGCAAAATTTTTGATTGCAATGTACTCAGCACAACTCGCACCAACAGCACCTGCTCCAACAACGGTAACTTTCATGTTTTATATGTTTTTTTATTATTTTCAGTGAATTAATGACGTAAATTTACTAAATAAAGATTAATTAGTATCATTTTTGGAGGCTATTATTTTGTAAAAAAAAGAGGGAATAAAAAAGCCATACTTTATTAAGAGTATGGCTTTTGTTCTATTGTTTTTAAGCTGTTTTAAGCGTCAATATTTGCATATTTAGCATTTCTTTCAATAAAGTCTCTACGAGGAGGAACTTCATCTCCCATAAGCATAGAAAAAATTCTATCAGCCTCTAAGTCGCTGTCAATAACAACTTGCCTAAGTGTTCTAAATTCAGGGTTCATTGTGGTATCCCATAATTGCTCTGCATTCATTTCTCCTAAACCTTTGTATCGTTGAATGGTTACATTTCCACCCAGTTTTTGAGCTATTAGATCGCGTTGGTCATCATCCCAAGCATATTCTCTTTTTTGTCCTTTTTTAACAAGATATAATGGAGGAGTTGCTATATAAACATATCCTTGCTCAACCATTTCTCTCATAAATCTAAAGAAGAAGGTTAGGATCAAAGTAGCAATATGACTACCATCTACATCGGCATCACACATAATAACTACTTTGTGGTATCTTAATTTAGAAAGGTTTAGTGCTTTGCTGTCTTCTTCTGTTCCAATAGTTACCCCTAATGCAGTAAACATGTTTTTGATTTCTTCGTTTTCAAAAACCTTGTGTACCATTGCTTTTTCAACATTTAAGATTTTTCCACGCAATGGTAAGATTGCTTGGAAATTTCTATCACGTCCTTGTTTTGCTGTTCCACCTGCAGAATCTCCCTCAACTAGGAAAATTTCACATTGTTCAGGATCTGTCTCAGAGCAGTCAGATAGTTTACCAGGTAAACCTCCAATAGACATTACTGTTTTACGTTGAACCATTTCACGGGCTTTACGTGCAGCATGTCTTGCCTGTGCGGCTAAGATTACTTTTTGAATGATGGTTTTGGCGTCGTTTGGATTTTCTTCCAAGTAATCTGTTAACATTTCAGATACAGCTTGTGATACTGCAGCTGAAATTTCACGGTTACCTAACTTTGTTTTTGTTTGTCCTTCAAATTGAGGTTCTGCTACTTTTACCGAGATAATTGCTGTTAGTCCTTCACGGAAATCATCACCAGCAATATCAAATTTTAGGTTTTTAAGCAATCCTGAATTGTCGGCGTATTTTTTTAAGGTACTGGTTAAACCTCTTCGGAAACCAGATAAATGAGTACCTCCCTCGTGTGTATTGATGTTGTTTACATAAGAATGTAAGTTTTCTGCATATGAGGTGTTGTAAACCATAGCTACTTCAACAGGGATACCGTTTTTTTCACCCTCCATAGAAATAACCCCAGCAGTTAACTGTTCACGTGTGCTGTCAAGATATTTTACAAATTCACTTAACCCTTCAGTACTGTGAAAAGTTTCAGAAATGTTGTTCCCTTCTTCATCTTGGTTACGTAAGTCAGTTAAGGTAATGGTAATACCTTTATTTAAGTATGCAAGTTCTCTTAAACGAGCAGCAAGTGTTTCGTAATTGTATTCTGTTGTTTGTTGGAAAATAGACTTGTCTGGTAAAAAAGTTACCTCTGTACCTCTTTTGTCAGTGCTTCCTATTTGTTTTACTGGGTAAGAAGCCTTTCCTCTTTCGTACTCTTGTTCGTAAATGTTTCCGTTTCTAAAAACGGTAGCTTTTAAGTGGTCTGATAGAGCATTTACACATGAAACACCAACACCGTGTAGCCCACCAGATACCTTATAAGAATCCTTATCAAACTTACCACCAGCTCCAATTTTAGTCATGACTACCTCTAGGGCAGAAACTCCTTCTTTTTTGTGTATGTCAACAGGGATACCACGTCCATCATCTTTTACTGTAATAGAGTTGTTTTCATTAATGAATACCTCAATGTTGTTACAGTGCCCAGCTAAAGCCTCGTCAATAGAATTGTCAATTACTTCATATACCAAGTGGTGCAAACCTCTAACACCAACATCACCAATATACATTGAAGGGCGCATTCTAACATGCTCCATTCCTTCAAGTGCTTGAATACTATCTGCTGAATACTGTTGTTTGTTTTCTTCGTTCATTTATAGAATTGTGTTTTGTTATCGAAATTTAAATTCGTCTAGGAAGACGAAGCAAACAAATATAATTAAAAACAGTAGTTTTTAGAGTAAAGTGTTTGAAATATTCAGTTTTATGAAAAATTGTAAAAATGCCTTAAAACGTCTAAAAATGGCTTTAAAAAAGATTTTTTGTGTTTTTGAAATAAAAAAAACAGGACTAAATAATAAAAACTTATTAGCGATTGTTTTTTGTTTTGTTTTGAAGGCAGAAAGAGGTGCTGTTATGCATTCGATTAAGAGTGTGGATGTGAAGACACCTCTGTGATTTACAGAGATGTCTTTTAGGGGTAATACAAAGTATAAGGGGGATACTCAAATTTAAGTATTCATCCTGTCTAAAAAACAGACATGTGTCAGAAAAAGACTATTTTTTCGCTAGTTTTCGTCTTATTCTACTTAAAGAATCTGGGTTTATACCTAAGTAAGAGGCGATATGTTTAATAGAGATTCTTTGGGTGATGTTAGGGTGTTTTGTTAAGAGTTCTGTGTAAAGTTCTTCTGCGCTTTTAACTATTTTTTGTTGTTCTCTTTCTAAAAGATTGCTGTAGCCTTTTCCGGCTAGTGTATGTGTAAATTTAGCATAGGTAGGACAGGTTTTCATTATTTTGAAAAATGAAGGTTTGTCAAGTGTTATTAAAGTGCAGTCTTCTAGTGCTTGTACTGAATTTGTGGCAGGTAAGTTATTTTCTAATTGGTATAATTCACCAACCCACCAATCTTCAAAAGCAAAGAAACGATTGAACTCAATGCCGTTTTTGTCGGTAAAAAAGACACGTAAACAGCCTTTGATTACGAGAGAGCTAGATAAATGAGTGTCTCCTTGTTTGTAGAGTATCTCTTTCTTTTTTAGGGTAATTGTTTTTGAGTTTTCTTCAATAATCTTGATTTCTTCTGGGGGAAGTTTTATAAAGCGATTGTAGTACTCAATAATTGGGTTTTGCATACTAGGGGGTATTAAGATTGTAAATATAGTAAAATGGTAGAATGCTGAATATTTGAGAGGAGTTTATTTGGTGTAAAAGAGAGTATTTAGAATTGTTCTTTCTCAGATAGAAAAGGGGATAGGGGATGTGTTTTCTAAAAGCTTGAAAGGATGTTTTAAAAGGGTCAGGGTCTTAATTTTTACAATTAATAAGGTGCTTTAAATTTCGCTTATAGAATCTTCCAACTCCGCCAAAACTTTCGTAATTTTGCCAGCTTAAAAGTTTGATATATAAACTAAATAAAAAGACATGAGTAAAATAATGACAGTCGATATTTTGTCGAGTATTAAAGGAGCAAAACCGTCAGAAGCGGTCAATCAGTTGTTTGATGTAATTAAAAACGCACATCCAACAAATAATAATTCCTTCAATAATGTCAATAATAATGCAGTGTCTTTGGAAGATTTGAGAGATGATGTTGTTGTAAAAAGTTCACCTATAGAAAGGGAAATCATTAAAGAGAACTTTCCAAATGAGAAAGATGGATATTTAGTTGTTGCAAAAGTTATAGAAGGTTAACATGGAATCTCAGATAAAACAGATACACCAACAATTGGTGTCTAAACAGATTACTTGTACAGCTTTGGTACAAGAAAAGTTAGAGTTGTTAAAGCAGAATACACACAATACTGTTAATTCCCTATTAGACGTAATGGCTTTAGGTTTAGCAGCCAAAGTTGATGCTAAAATAGCCAATGGAGAAGAAATAGGTTTGCTAGAAGGAATTCCTTTTGGAATTAAAGATGTGTATATGGTTCAAGGAACTGTTACAACAGCAAGTTCAGATTTGTTAAAAAATTACAAGTCGGCTTATACAGCAACGGCAATTCAAAAATTATTGGATGCAGGAGCTATTCCTTTAGTAAAGGAAAACTGTGATAGTTTTGGGCATGGGTCATCTTCAGAAAACACCATTTTTGGAGCTGTTAAAAATGCAGTAAATGAATCGTTGGTATCAGGAGGTTCTAGTGGAGGTTCTGCAGTAAATGTAGCTAAAGATTATACCGTGTTTTCTATTGGAGGAGATACAGGAGGTTCTGTACGTCAACCAGCAGGATATAATAATATTTACGGTTTAAAACCTTCTTATGGAAGAATTTCACGTTATGGATTAATGGCATATGCTTCCTCTACAGATTGTGTTGGACCTTTAGCTAAGTCTATAGAAGATATTCGTATTGTATTGAATGTTATGAGTGGAAAAGATGTTAAAGATCAAACAAGTTATGTTACTGAAGAAGTTTCTGAAGAAGCTGTATCAAAGTTAGATGGAATTAAAACGGTAGGGTACTTTAAAAACTTTGTAAATAGTAAAGCAATTGATCCACAAGTAAAAGTAGATTTTTTAGCTACAATTGAAAAAATAAAAGCAAAAGGAATTGAAGTAAAAGAATTGGACTTTTTTAAGTCTGATACTTTGGTTTCTACATACTACACATTGGCAATGGCTGAAACAGCCTCGAACTTGTCTCGTTTAGATGGAACAAATTATGGAAATCGCATTGAGGATAAAAACTTAAAAGAAACTTATTCTGTTACGCGTTCTGAGAATTTTTCTGAAGAAACAAAAAGAAGAGTTATAGGAGGGAACCAAGTGTTGTCACAAGGTTTTTCAGATGCTATTTATTTAAAAGGATTGGCATTGAGAGACCAAATATCAGAAAATTTTGATAATGATTTTAAAGAGGTAGATGTAATTTTATCACCTGTAACACCAGCGGCTCCTCCAGTAATAGGAGATAGTTTAAAAGATCCATTGGCAATGTATTTGTCAGATGCTTATACAGTAGGGTTTAGTTTGGGACAGCTACCTACATTAACAGTACCACAAGGAACTGTTACAGGTTTGCAAATTTCTGCAGCCAAAAAGAATGATGAAAAAGTATTGAAGTTTGCTAACTTCTTAAAAGGTATACTATAATGGAATTAGAGCAATTAAATGCAGCTATTGAAGCGCACGATTTAGAATTGGTAATTGGATTAGAAACACACGTTCGATTAAATACCAAAACAAAGTTATTTTGTTCTTGTCCAAATCAAGAAATAGAAACGCCAAATGAAAATATTTGTTCTGTATGTACAGGTCAAATGGGAGTGTTGCCAGCAATTAATAAAGAAGCTATTACCAAAGCTATTTATTTTGGAAAGGCGGTTAACTCTACGTTTTCAAATGAGGTGATTTCTTGGGATCGTAAACATTACGAATATCCAGATAACCCAAAGAATATTCAAATCACACAATATCATAATCCTGTAATTCCAGACGGACAGGTTTCTTGTTTCCGTAATGATGGAACTCAGTTTACTGTAGAATTGACACAGGTTCATATCGAAGAAGATGCAGCAAAATTAATGCATGAGAAAAAAACTTCTTTGGTAGATTTCAATAAAGCAGGAGTTCCGTTAATTGAAATAGTTACAGACCCTTGTATTCGTCATATTGAAGATGCATCTACCTATGCACAATATATACAACGTATTGTACAGAATTTAAAAATATCTGAAGCAAACCTTGAAAAAGGAGAGTTTAAATCAGACGTATCTGTATCCTTACGTAAAAAAGGGACAAATGATCTGAATCCTCGTACGGAAATCAAAAACTTGAATTCGTTTAAGTTTATGGTAGAAGCTTTAAAGGAAGAGATAGAAAAGCAATTTAAATACTACGAAGAGCATAAAGAATTTCGTCCAGAACAAACTACTGTTTTATGGGATGCTGATTTAAAGCAAACCAAAACAATGCGTAAAAAAGAATTTGAAGCGGATTACCGTTTTATTTCTGAACCAGATTTACCATTTGTAGCGATCAAAGACGTAGTAGACCAAATAAAAGTTGATAGCAATGTATTGCCGTATGCTGTAGAAACAATTTTGATTGAAGGAGGTGTATTGCCACAAGATGCAAAATTCTTTACAGCCGATTCTTTACGATCAGATACCTTTGTGGAAATCAATACTGTTATTAAAGATCCATCTTTTGTAGCAAAAACATTGTCAAACAACATCAAACCAGAAGAATATGTAAATATAGAGAAGGTTGCTGATTTTGTTGAAATATTTAAAGCACTTAAAGAAGAAAAAGTAACTGTTGTATTGGTTCAAAATGCAATAAAAGCATTGTTGGCAGATGCAACATATGATTATAAGAAATACTTTGATGAGAATACGATCTCTGAAGAGCAAATAAAAGAAGCAATTCAAAAAGTAATTTCTGAAAATGAGGCAGTAGCGAATGATATTAAAGCAGGGAATCAAGGGAAAGCAGGTATTCTTGTAGGAAAGGTTATTGCAATTATAGGTAAAGGAGCTTCGGGTAAAGTAATTCGTCAAGGAATTATTGATGCTTTATCGGGGGTACAGAGTACAAGCTCTAAAGAAGAAAACTCAACGAATGATGAAGGGGTTCTTAAGACAGAAGATTCAGTATTGAATACTTCAGAGGAATTACCAGAAATTCCATTGGTTATAAAAGAAGAATACAGAACACATGTAATTTCAGAATTGTCTGAAGAAACAATTTCTTCTACAGTGACTTTAGCAGGTTGGGTATCAAGTGTTCGTGATCATGGAGAGTTGATTTTTATTGATTTACGTGATTCTAGTAATGAAATATTACAAGTTCGTTTGAGTAGAGAAACTTTTCCAAACTTAGATGAATTGGTGAAGTTAAAATCAGAATCTGTAATTACGGTAATGGGAGTTATTGTTCTTCGTAATGAAAGTGATTACAATGCAGGTTTACGTTCAGGTAAAATAGAATTAGAAACGTCTGAACTAGAAATTTTAAACTTGTCAAAAACATTGCCTTTTGAAATAAAAAGAGCAACTCGTACAAGTGAAAATGTACGTTTCCAATACAAGTTTTTAGATCACAGAAATGACGATGTCCGTAGAGCGGTTGTCAACCGTCATAGAGTTATTAAATTGATGCGTGATATTTTAGACGAGCAAGAGTTCTTAGAAATTGAAACGCCAATTTTAACCGCAGGAACTGATGAAGGAGCAAGAGAATTTATAGTTCCTACACGTAAGCAAGCAGGGTCATTCTATACATTGCCACAAGCTCCACAACAATTCAAACAAATGTTAATGGTAGGTGGTTTTGAAAAATATTTCCAAATAGCCCGTTGTTTCCGTGATGAAGATTCTCGTGGAGACCGCCAGCCAGAATTTACGCAGTTAGATATTGAAATGGCATATGCAAGTATGCAGCAAATTATAGATTTGAACACAACGATGTTCAATGAAATAGTTAAGAAAATTTATGGTAAAAAATGGATTTTACATCCGTTTGAAGTAATTACTTATAAAGAGGCAATGGATAAGTATGGTTGTGATAGACCAGACTTACGTTTTGGATTGCAAATGCAAGACATTACAGAAATTGTGAAAGACACAACTTTCCAAGTATTTAGCAAACCTATTGATGAAGGAGGTATTGTAAAATGTATCAAAGTTTCAGCCAAAGAGCAAGGAAACAAGCGTATGTCTAAAGGGCAAATAGAAAAGTTAACCTCTGTAGCACAACAACATGGTTTAGGAGGTTTGGCTTATATTATTGTAAATGAAAATGATTTACAGTCTCCTATAATCAAATTTTTAGGAGAAGAGATTGCAGCTGGAATTATAGAAACTACAGGAGCTCAAGTTGGAGATATTGTATTCTTTTCAGCGGCAGATTATGCAACAGCAAACAAAGCGTTGGATGCCGTTCGTCAAGAAATGGGAGCTATGTTGCGTTTGATTAACCCTAAAGAATTGCGTCCTGCATGGGTAGTAGATTTTCCTATGTTTGAAAAAACGGATGAAGGGCGTTGGACATTTACACACAACCCATTCTCTATGCCGGCTTTGTATGATTTAGATAAGCATATGAATGGAAAAGAAGAAGAGGTAGGAAGTATTATAGCACAACAGTACGATTTAATTCTAAATGGTTATGAAATCGGAGGAGGTTCTGTACGTGCACACAAACCAGAGATACTAGAGGCTACTTATAAAAACATGGGCTATAACAAAGAAGAAATGTTGAAAAGTGTAGGAACTATGTACGAAGCTTTTCATTACGGAGCACCACCACATGGAGGTATTGCTTGGGGAGTAGATAGGTTGATGATGATTTTAGAGAAAAAAGCTTCTATTCGTGAGGTAATGGCATTCCCTAAAACAGGAACAAGTGAAGATTTGTTGTTTGGTTCTCCATCTCCACTATCAGATAGAAAGGTAGAAGAAATGAACGTGAAAATTTTGAAAAAATAAGTTTATATAAATTAAAAGAGTTTGCATTTTGCAAGCTCTTTTGGTTTTAGAAAGATATTAAAATGAAAAAAAATAAACTTATTGTATTGAGCTTGTTTCTTTTTATGGGAACGATGGCTTTCTCTCAAGAGCAGAATGATACGATTCCTGCTAAGAAGAATTTTTTCCAAAAAGTATGGGGAAAAGAGTTAGAGAGTGGAATAACATTTATGCCTTTAGGTTACCATACTAATAGAGAAAGGAATCCTGAAATTTTTCATGATGTTTGGTATATAGGGGCAAATTATAAAAGCTGGGAAATAACCGTTTTTCGAAATTCATATGACGATCCTACAGTAGGTCTTTTTTATAGTAGAGCAGTAAACTTTACAAAAAAGTTTGCATTGAATTATGGATTTGGTTTTATATACGGTTACCATGGAAGACTACAGCATGTTGAAGGAATACCTTTAAGAAATACTTTTTTAATTAAAAATGAATTGAACCCTGTAATAGGTTTTGCTTTGGATTATAAAGTAGCTAAACAGTGGAGTATACATATGAGTTTTGCACCACAAATTATCATTTATGGTGTTCGATATACATTTAAAAAGAAAGAAGAAAAGGTCTAACTCAGATTAACTTTTTAAGAAGTGGATTAAACCGTTTTGTTGACTATAGGAACTGTAACAAATATTTTTGTTCCTTCACCTGTACTAGAAACAATTTTAAGGTTTCCTTTCATCATTTTTAATCGAGCTTCAATATGGCTCAATCCCATTCCGTCAGATTTACGTTGTTTTTTGGTGTCAAACCCATCACCGTCGTCAAAAATTTGAATGTTTAAAATCCCATCTGTTTCCCTAATCTTTACATAAGCTTGTTCCGCATTGCTATGTTTGATAACATTATTGATGAATTCTTCAACAATATTATTCATTTTAATTTCAAAGGCTTGGTCATAACGCTTTAGAGGGGGAATATTTGATATAATTTCCAATTGTGAATTGGAGTATTTTTCACAAAAATCCTGGATGGCATAACTCAATCCAAATTTTAATAAAACAGAAGAGATTAAATTATGAGATAAGTCTCGAACTTTTACAGATGCTTCGTCAATTATATTCTGAGTTTTATTGATTTCTTCAGGTATTTTACCCTCAATAACTCTTTTACTGGCTTGTAAATGTAAATTGGCAGCAGAAAGTAAGGCGCTTACACTATCATGTAGTGTTTCCGCAATTTCTTTACGTTCTACTTCCTTACCATCTAAGGTTGCGTTCAGTATTTTTATTTGACTTTCGTTGCGTAGCTTTTCAATTTCTTTTTCTTTTAAAAGCTTGCTTTGGTTCAATTCTAAGGTAATATTTTTACGCTTTAGTTTGGCGTTTAAACTAAATACCCAAAAACTTATGGCTAAAATTATAGCTAATAAACCAAGACCAATACTCCAATTTTGAAAGCGTTTTCTTTTTTGGACTTCTACAAGACGTTTTTTTTCTTCGTTTTGTTTTACAATATCTACATTGTGTTTGGCTTCTATCTCATTTATAATAGCATCGAATTCAGAGTCTCGTAAGCTGTCATTTAATTTTGTATGTTTTAATTGGTAATCATATGCTTTGTAATCTTTTAAATGGTATTTTGCCCAAGCTAAATTTCCATAGAGGAAACTTCTGAATTTATTATGCTCGTTATCTTTTTTATTTCCAATTTTTAAAAGGATATCTAAAGCTTTTTGATAATAATTTTCTGCTTTTTTATATTGGTTTATATTAGTTAAGTTATTTGCTAAAGTATTATAAGAGTGAACTAAGCCTAAAGAGTCTTTTAGTCTTTTATCAATTTCTATAGTTTTGAGACTGTATTGTTCGGCTAAGTGGTATTCTTTTGAGCAAAAATGATATGTAGAAAAAAAAAGGAAAGCCTTTTTTTTATGAGTATCGAAATTATTGGAGGTTCCTGTAATTTTTAAGATTTTTTCGGAAAGAGATTTAACATTTTGTATGTGCTTTTTGTATTTACTAGAATCTTTTCGATAAAGTTCAAAATGAGCTCCGGTTAATCTTAGGGTATTTTCTAAGTAAAGTAGTGTATCTTTTTCTAATACATTATGGTTAAAGGCAAGTTGAGCATAATGCAATGCTTTTTCAAAGTTGTTTGTTTTTCTTAAAATTTGAGAAATAAGATAATAATTCTTTATTAATTGAGTACTGTCATTTTGTTGTTTAGCTAATTCTGAAGATTGAAGTAATATTTTTAAGGTTTCTTTATTTTTTTTTTCAGAATTTTTTTTTTCTCCTGTTTTTAACAAAGAATCTAAATGGGAAATTTCTTTTTTATAATCAATAAAGTTAGCCTTTGCATATAAAGGAGCAAAGGCTAAGATTAATTGAATAAAAATAAATATTCTCATGTTTTAACTGGGAGAAGTGAAATAAGGTGGTCCCCAGGTAGATCCTCCTCCAGGGCCATCTGTTGTTTTTGAATTATACGTATGCATATATACGAATATAATTCTTAATTGTACATCTTCTAACTTTGTATATTTTTTTGAATAAGAGTTAACTCCTTTGTTGTCGCCTTCTCGTATAACTACTTCGTGTCTGTTTTCAGCTTCGTTAAATTCAAAAGAAGGAACAGAATTGTCACTTAAAGTAAACTCTAATAAATATTCACCATTTTCTAATAAGCTTATTTGATATGATGTTAAATCATTAGGGCTTTTTCCCATTGTAGTTCCTTTGTTAGCTGTTGATGTTAAAGGAGTGTCAAGTAATCCGATACTAGGGATGTCTACTCCATTTTCGGTAATGAAATCTACCGTCAATTGATCATTTTCTAAGTTTAGTTTAGTACTATTGTTGTTTGTAGTGTTTGTCCCTTTGTTTAAAAGAACATTGTTTACACCACTAGATTTAGAGATTTCGGTATCAATACCATCTGCTACATTGTAATCTAAAGTATAGCTTCCATTAGCGTCTTTAGATAGCGTATACGATTTTAAGGGCATTTCTGATGATACACTTTCTTCAAGTTGTGTGTCATCATTACTACAAGAATAAAACACACCAAGAAGACTTGATAGTGATAAAAGTAAGATTGCTTTTTTCATGAGGTTGAGGTTTTAATTAATAATTATTTAAACATTGTGTAAAAAAAATAGCTTTAAAACCTTTCGGCTTTAAAGCTATTTTAAAATCATTAGGGGTAGGTATGATTTTACAATAGTTTGTTTTTTACGGCATACATTGCCAGTCCAACAGAGTTTTTAACTTTTAGTTTTTTAAGTAAGTTCTTTCTGTAGGTGTCTACAGTACTTGTACTTATAAATAATTTCTCAGCTATTTCTTTAGAGCTTAGCTCTTCACTTATAAGTTTTAGAACTTCTAATTCTCTGTTTGTCAATGAGCTTACAAAAACACCATCTTGATTGATCTTTTGCTTTTTATCAGCTCCAACAATAGATGAAATCATACTTTGTTGAACTGATTGGCTAAAATATTGTTCACCTTTTTGTACTGTTCTGATAGCTTCAACAATATGCTCTCCTGCACATTTTTTAGCCAAAAAGCCACTGGCTCCAATTTTTAGCACTTCTTTTATTAGTTTTACATCATCATAACTAGATAGTATAATGACTTTTGTTTCGGTATTTAGTTCTTGAAGTTTCCTTAAGGCTTCAATACCATCAACTTCTGGCATGTTTATATCTAATACTAAAATATCAGATGTGTTTTCTTCAAACCAGTTTAAAACTTGTTTTCCATTTATAGATTTTCCAACAACATCAATGTCTTCTTCATTACTTAATACAGCGACAATTCCGTCGATTAGAATTTCATGGTCATCTGCAATGTGAACTGTAATTTGTTTTTTATTCATCATTTTCTATTACAAATATATTTTTAAAGAGATTTCTCCGCAATACCGTAAAAAAGGCAAATATTTAGATACCTGTTTATGGGGAGGTTGTCGAAATTTACAAAATAAAAAGACCGAAGGGAAAACCTTCGGACTTTTTTCGCACTAAATAAACTAAGATGTTAGGGGTTATCGTAATCGATCTACAGATTTTACAAGATCTTCATCTTTCTTAATTGCTTTATTAGCCATGACAAGCAAGATAATACAAATAAGAGGAGTGAACATCCCAATACCTTTCTCAGAAACAGTTGTTTCTCCAGATAAGTTTAGAGATTCAATTATCAATACTCCTAATAAATAGAAGTTGATTAGGATATTAATTCGTCCCATGACAAACTGATTTTGTCTGTTTTTAAAATTAAAAATTGTAAAAACAGAAAGTACAGCTGAAATAATAAACGAAATCCCAATTGATTTTATTAAAAAACGCTCACTGTATAGTGTGTCTATAACTTTTAGGAACTCATTGTTTTCATAAGTCCATAAATTGAAAGTTAAAATAGTTACAACAGAAATAACTGCTGATAGTATTAGATATACAGATTGTATGCGTTGTATCATTTTTTTTACTAGTAAATACTCAACAAAAGTAGGACTTTATTTTTAAAATATTCATTTTGTAACTAAAAAGAAATACATATATTTGCTGGGTAAGCTAACCTGCTTATTATATATTGTTTAGTAAGAATCTGCATCAGTATATATCCAAAATATATCACACACATTTTATCAAATTCTTTTTTAAGAAAAGAAAATACCACCTTAATTACACATATTAAATGTTTGAAATTTCACAGCTAAAGGAGAAAACTCTGGTAGAGTTACAAGCTATTGCAAAGACTATTGGGTTAAAGAAAACGAGTCAATTAAAAAAACTTGATTTGGTTTATCAAATTTTAGATGCGCAAGCTGCAGCAGTAACTTCAGAGTCTAAAAAGGAAACTGTTTCAGAAAAAGAAACTGTTTCTAAGCCGAAACGAAGAAGAGTAACTCCTAAAGAGAATCCAAAAGAAAAAGAAGTTGTTTCTGTAAAAGAACCTGTTTCTAAAAAAGAAGAAACAGTGGTTAAACCTTCAGAAGATAAAATTGTAAAAGAAGAAGTTGTAAAATCAGAAGAGTCAAAAAAAGCTCCTGTAGTTTCTAAACACAAGAACAATGTGAATAACAGGGACGGTAAGAGAGAAGAAGGGACTCCTAAGAAAGAGGTGAGGCAGAATAACAACAATAATAACCGAGACAATAAACAACGCCAGCACCAAAAGAATAAAAACCAACAGCATAAGGATAAAAACTTTAACAAGAGCAATAATAAATACAGAGACCCAGATTATGAGTTTGATGGTATTATTGAGAGTGAAGGGGTTTTAGAGATGATGCAAGATGGGTATGGTTTTTTGAGATCATCGGATTACAATTATTTATCTTCTCCAGATGATATTTATGTATCTCAATCTCAAATTAAATTATTTGGATTAAAAACAGGAGATACTGTAAAAGGGAATGTACGTCCTCCAAAAGAGGGAGAAAAGTATTTTCCATTGATTAGAGTTTCTAAAATTAACGGTTTAAACCCGAAAGTGGTTAGAGATAGAGTTTCTTTTGAACATCTTACACCGTTATTTCCAGAGGAAAAATTCAATTTAGTAGATCGTAAAAATACGATGACTACAAGAATTATGGATTTATTTGCTCCGATAGGAAAAGGGCAAAGAGGTATGATTGTAGCACAGCCTAAAACAGGAAAAACAATGTTGTTAAAAGACATTGCAAATTCTATAGCTGAAAATCATCCAGAGGTTTATCAGCTTGTATTACTGATTGATGAAAGACCTGAAGAGGTAACTGATATGCAAAGAAGTGTAAAAGGAGAGGTTGTAGCTTCTACTTTTGATGAGCCAGCAGAGAAGCATGTACGTGTAGCTAATATTGTTTTAGAAAAGGCAAAGCGTTTGGTAGAATGTGGACACGATGTAGTTATTTTATTAGATTCTATAACGCGTTTGGCAAGGGCTTACAACACAGTAGCTCCTGCTTCTGGAAAGATACTATCTGGAGGTATAGATGCCAATGCATTGCACAAACCGAAACGTTTTTTTGGAGCTGCTCGTAATATAGAAAATGGAGGGTCATTGTCTATTATAGCTACAGCATTGACAGAAACAGGATCTAAAATGGATGAAGTTATTTTTGAGGAGTTTAAAGGAACTGGAAACATGGAACTTCAATTGGATAGAAATATAGCAAACAGAAGAATTTATCCTGCAATTGATTTGATTAAATCAAGTACTCGTAGAGATGATTTATTGTTCGATGCTAAGTCGGTACAACGTATGTGGGTATTGAGAAAGTATCTTGCAGATATGAACCCTATCGAGGCGATGGAGTTTATTAAAGATAAAGTTCAGTATTCGGCTAACAATCAAGAGTTTTTGATTTCTATGAATGGGTAAGTAGAAATTTAGAATAAACAAAAAAGAGGTATGTTTTACATACCTCTTTTTTGTTTAAAAAACTTTAGATTCTATTTTATATTTGGGGTTTATCCCTATAATATTTTCTATGCTTTTTGCTTCAGTATTACTTATGAGTATATGTTGTACTTCTATAGGGGTTGTATTGATAAGGGCAGTAGCTTCTAAAATGTTTTTTGTTTGTTTAGCAACGGCCAGTCCTGAATCAATAATTTCGATATTGTTTTGAGTAATTTTCTTTATTTGTGGTATTAAAAAAGGGTAATGAGTACAACCCAAAACTAAACAATCTATGTTTCTTTTTAGCATTGGAGTTATATAGAGGTCTAGCAATTTTTTCATTTCTAAACTTTCCGTTTCTCCTTTTTCAATAAGAGGAACGAGACCTTCTCCAATTTGTTCTATTATTTGAATACCTTCCATATATTTTTTAGAAGTTTCTGCAAATAGTTGGCTGTTTAAAGTTCCTTTGGTTGCTAGTATACCAATAGTATTTGTTTTTGTTTTTAACCGAGCTGGTTTTATAGCGGGTTCAATACCTATAAAGGGAATGTCATATTTTTCTCTAAGTATATGAATAGCATTTGTTGTAGCTGTATTACAGGCTACAATGATAAGTTTACAATTTTGCTCAAGCAGTTTTTCCGTGTTTTTGATACACAGATTTATAATTTCTTCTTTTGATTTTTGACCGTAAGGAGCGTTGAGGCTATCAGCAAGATAAATTGTTTTCTCATGAGGAAGTAATTGAATGACTTCTTTCCAAATGGAAAGGCCTCCAATACCTGAATCAAAAATACCAATAGCTTCTTGTGTTTTCATATTTTGTAAAAATAAAAAAACTCGTTATTCAAATTAGAATAAACGAGTTTTTTTAAGTTTAGAAGTTTTGGGTTACTTCTTATTGGATACTTAAGCTCTTTTTAACAGCAGGTAATAAATCTTCTCCTTCAGATACAATTAATGCCTTAGAGTCTAATACATAAATAATTCCTTTAGATGTAGCTACTGCTTTTATAGCTTCTTGTGCTTTTTGAATAATTGGTTCTAAAGCAGCTTTTTCTTTTTGTTGTAATTCTTGTTGAGCAACTTGTTGTAATTGTTGAATTTTTAATTGGTCTTTTTGAACCTCTTCAATTCTTAATCTATTTTGTTCTGCCGTTTGAGAAATTTCTTCAGCTGTATATTTGTCAATTTTTGCTTTTAAAGCAACTTGAGCGTTGTTGATTTCTTCTCCGTATGTTTTTCCTAATTTTTCTAAATCAGCTTGTAATTTTGTTGTCTCAGGCATTGAAGAAACTAGTTCTTCAAAGTTTATATGAGCTGTTTTTTGAGCTTGTGTTAAGGTGTTTATCCCAAACATTAATATTGCAGCTACTAATAAAGTTTTAAATTGTTTCATTTTGGTTTGTGTTTATTTAATTGTGTTATTTTATGTTTAAGGCAAATAGCTTGCCATTTTTATCTGTGTATTATTTGTTTTTCTCTTTCTTCTCTTTTAGCTTTTTGCTCTTCAAGCCTTTTTTTTAATTTGGCTTTAGCTTCTTGTTTTTTTTGTTTAGCCTCTTCTTGTTCAATTTCTTTTTGTGATTTTACAATATAGCTTACTACAAGTTTACTAATATCATATTTAGGGTTTGCATGTAGTATAATCAAATCACTAGACCTGTCTATGACAAAATCATATTTCTTTTTTTTAACAACAAGTTGTATAGCATTGTATACTTCATCTTGTATAGGCTGTACGAGTTGCTGTCTCATTAAAAACAAACTACCTTCGGCTCCAAAATAACGTGCTTTCTTCTTTGAGAGGTTGAGCTGTTTTATATCAATATCTTCTTGCCTTTCAAATATTAAATCTTCTGTGAGTAATATTTTTTCATTATTTAAAAGGTCTTGTAACCTATTTATTTCTCGTTCTTCTCTTTCAATTCCTTTTCGCCATTGTGCTACTTTATTATCTAGCTTTTTCTGTGCATTTTGATATTCAGGAATACTTTGTAAAATATATTCCATATCTACATATGCAAAAGTTTGTGGCTTTTGTGAGAAGGCAACACTAGTGATTAATAAAGTTAATAGGAAAGTTTTTATACGCATAGTAATTTTTTTCTATCTCGCAGTTCGCAAATATAATGATTTAGAATTGCTGTCCAATAATAAAATGTGTTTGCCATCCTGATATACGAATTTCTCCTGGAGCTGGGTCAAATCCATATCCAAAGTCAATTCCTAGCAGTCCAAATGCAGGCATGAAAATTCGAATCCCTAAACCTGCAGAACGTTTAAGGTCAAAAGGGTAGTAAGTTGAAAAATCTTGATACGAATTCCCAGCTTCAACAAACCCTAAAGCATAAATAGAGGCCGAAGGTTTTAATGTAATAGGGTATCTCAATTCGGCAGTAAATTTATCATATACAGTTCCTCCATTACTTCTAGAAAGTCGTGCATTTTCATATCCTCTTAGTCCAATAACTTCTCTACCATCAAACTGATTTTGTTGTAAACCATCTCCACCAACAAAGTATCTCTCAAAAGGAATATCACTTAAGTATGGGTTGTAAGTACCCAAATAACCAAATTCAACATTGGTCATTAATACCAGTTTCCCTATTAAAGAGTTGAACCATTTCCCTTTAAATCCTAGTTTGTAGTATTCTAACCAACGGAATTTTTCTTGGTTTATTTTCTCTTCATTAGGTTGTGTTATTACAGTTCCATCAGGGAGTGTAATGGTTTCTTGATAATCAGGATCGTTTTCTAAGTTAGAATAGTCTTTTCCGTTTATTAAAGAGTAAGGTAGTGTTAGTTTAGCACTAATGCTAAAATCAGATCCTGTAGTAGGGAAAATTCTATTAGGACCCGAAGAGTTTCTTCCTAATGTAATACTATAACTAAGATTGTTGGAAACACCTGTTCCATTTTCAAATCGTAAAGGTCCTCCAGTAAAATACTCTTCAAGAGAATATCTTTTATAACTAACAACCTGGTTTAATGTAAAATAATCATCAGGCCATTTTAATCGCTGTCCTAACCCTAAAGTTAAACCAAGAATATCCATTCCTTTACTTTTGTCTATGTCTCCAGTTCTATAATCGTAATTGTATTGTTTCGATTTATAAATAGAAAAAGAAAAAGATTTGGGCTTTTTTCCTCCTAACCAAGGTTCAGAGAATGATAAACTTAATGTATGGTTAAATCTACTAAATTGTAATCGTAAGGCTACTGATTGACCATCTCCCATAGGAAGTGGTTTGTATTCTTTAGGGTTGAAAAGATTTCTTACAGAGAAGTTATTAAATGAAAGTCCTAAAGTTCCAATAAAAGAACCACCTCCATAACCTCCTTGTAATTCAACCTGACTAGACCCTTTTTTAACAACAGAATAGTTAATATCTACAGTTTTGTCTACATAATTAGGAACAAGGTTTGGAGTCACGTTTTCAGGATCAAAGAAACCTAGTTGAGAGATTTCACGGATAGATCTGATAATATCCTCTTTACTATATAGATTTCCAGGTCTTGTTCTAAGTTCTCTGTAAATTACGTGGTCATTAGTTACTTCATTTCCAGATACGGTTACTTTTCTAATTTTAGCAGGATCGTCTTCGTGAATTCTAATTTCTACAGCTATTTTTCCATCTTCAACTTTTGTTTCAACTACATTTACTTGTGAGAATAAGTAACCGTTGTTTTGATATAGTGATGAGATGTCTTGAGAGTCAGGAGTATTGTCTCCTTTAACTTTTTCATTTAAAATTTTAGCGTTGTATACATCACCTTCCTCAATTCTTAAATATCTGTGTAGTTGTTCTGTTGAAAATTTACTATTTCCTAAAAACTTGATATCTCCGAAGTAATATTTTTGCCCCTCTTGTATGGTAATATCTAGGTTGATTGTTTTTCCATCTTCGTTGAATGTTATTTCATCAGAAATAATTCTAGAATCTCGGAATCCTTGTTCACTGTATTCATCAATTATATTTTGAAGATCTTCTTCGTATTCTGATTTTACCAATTTAGAAGTTTTCCAAAAACGACCCCAAAACTTTCTTTTCGTATTTTTCATATAGGATCTAAGTTCTCTTGAAGAGACTTCTTTATTCCCATGAAAATTAATTTCTTTTATCTTTATTTTAGAGCCTTTGTCTATATAAACCAACATGTTAACAGCGTTGGTTTGTGTAGTGTCTTTTTTAGTACTGATGTTAACCTTTGTGTTTAGGTATCCTTTATCAGTGTATTTCTTTTTAATATAGTTTTTGGTAGTGATTAAAAGGTTGTCGGTAAGCATAGCTCCGGGAGTCAATTCGGTTTCATCTCGAAGTTTTACACCCTTTTTTTTAGAAAGCCCTACAATTTCTATAGTATTTAATTGAGGTAATTCTGTAACCTTGAATTCAAGATAAACTGTATTTCCATCTATTTTGGTAATGTAAGTATCTACACTGCTAAAACGTTTCGTTTTGTATAGCTTTTTGATGGCACTGGAAAGTTTATCTCCAGGAATCTTGATTTGTTGACCTGTTTTAAGTCCAGAATATAATTTTACTGATTTCTCACTAAATTGTTCACTTCCAACAACACTAATACCTCCTAAGATGTATTTCTTCCCTTTTTCAAAGGAAGTAGATGATGTGTTTTCTTGAGAGAATATCGATGATGTGCTGAACAGTAATATCCCCCAAAAAAAGAACAAATTTATATTCTTACTCATTTAAATTTTCAATTTGTTCGCTTGTTTTACCAAAGCGTCGTTCACGATTTTGATACTCTAAAATTGCTTTGTAAAAATCGTCCTTTCTAAAATCTGGCCATAGCACATTCGTAAAATGAAATTCAGCGTATGCTATTTGCCATAATAAAAAGTTGCTAATTCTTTGTTCACCACTGGTTCTGATGACCAAATCAACTTCGGGCAAAGAAACTGTATATAAATGATTATTAATAATGTTTTCGTCTATTTCTTCTAATTTTAAGTTATTATTAACAACTTCTTTAGAAATGCTTTTGACGGCATTAACAATTTCTTGTCTTGATCCATAACTCAAGGCTAATGTTAATGTAATTGTAGTATTTGTTTTAGTCTGATCAATAACCTCATCTAAGGTTTTTTTTGCTTTTTGAGGAAGTGTACTTAAATCTCCTATAGCATTTACTTTAATACTATTTTTTTGAAAGTTAGGTAGTTCTTTTTTTAATGAAGAGATAAGCAAATTCATTAATGTGTCTACTTCTAGTTTTGGGCGGTTCCAATTTTCGGTAGAAAAAGCATACAATGTAATTGCTTTACAACCTATTTCACTAGCTGCTTCAATAGAATCTCTAACAGAGGTTAATGCGTTTTTATGTCCAAAAACACGGCTCATGCCTTGCTTTTTAGCCCATCTACCATTTCCATCCATAATGATGGCAACATGCTGAGGTATGTTGTTTGGATTTATTTGTTCTTTTAAGTTCATTAGTGTCTTAAATTCGAATAACAAGGAGGTCTTCCAAACGTGTAGAATAAAGAAACTCCTGTGACCATATACCAGTCATTAGTGTCTGGATTATTGAATTTTTCTCGATTTATATATGGCTTTTGTGTAGGATCTGAGTTGGGTAAAACTTCTTCTTTGATAAAAAGACTATCGTCTAAATCATCTGTAAAAGTGTATCGAATTCTAGCTTCAATAGCGAATGAAAATTGTTTGTAAAGTCTTCCTTTGTATCCTACACCAAAAGGTATTGCAAACCCTATTTTGTTTTCGAATTCGAAATCAGTACTAGAGTTAGCTCCTGTAATCATAGGGTACTGAAAAGCTCCTGCTTCTAGGGTAGTATAAAAGGTTCCTTGAAATCCTCTTTTAGATAAATTGTATTCCCAAAAGTTCAATTCAATACCACCTGTTATTTCGGTTACTGACTTTTTAAACTTATTTTGAAAAGATTGCCTAATTTCATTATTAGACTCAGCATCTACTCCTTTAATATTCATTTGGGTTAGGCTACCTCTAAAGGCTATCCTAGGATTGTAATTCCACTTGTAAATAACTCCGTAACCAAAAGCGTTTGGGTCTATGATATTTGTAGAACCTATGTCTCCAACATAATTGGTACCACCAATAAAAATTCCAGCCTCATGAACTTGAGCTAGAGAAATGTTTGTAATACAAACAAATAGTATAAATGAGAATATTTTTTTCATAAGTAAAATAGCGTGCAAATATAATTATTTCAAATTGCTTTGTAAAGTTATCAAGGTTGTTTTTTGATAAACTCTAAATCACTCAATTTATTGTGTTTGGCAAGTGGTTATTTCATGTAATTTCTGGTGTCTTCTGCCCAAAGTAATTTGTTTCTTAATGTGTTTATAAATGTTTGTTGGTTTAGTTGTATGATTTTAATTTGAAAAGAGGCCTTGTTTAGATTTATCTCTGTAGATATATCAACAGAAGAAACCCTTGAATCTAAAGATAGAAAAAACTCTTTTTCTCTTCCAATAACCTTTAAGCGAATTTTTGTTTTATCAGGAATTACAATAGGTCTTGCACTTAAATTGTGTGGAGCAATAGGGGTTATAACAAGGTTGTTAGATTCAGGCATAATGATAGGCCCATTACAGCTTAATGAGTATCCTGTTGACCCTGTAGGGGTTGCAATAACAAGACCATCTGCCCAATAGGTAGTTAGGTATTCATCATCTAAATAAGCTTCAACACCAATCATAGATGTAGAGTTTTTTCTAGCTATTGTAACTTCATTTAGAGCAAAGTTTAAATCTTGAAATTGATGATTATTAGTATCAATATTTAATAAAGCTCTGTATTGAATTGTATATTCATTGTTAACAAGAGATTTTATAGCGTTTTCTATTTCATCTTTTTGAACGGTTGCTAAAAAACCTAAACGCCCTGTATTGATTCCTAGAATAGGAATTCCTAAATCTTTTACCAAAGTAACGGCGCTTAAAATGGTTCCGTCTCCTCCTAATGTAAACATCATGTCAAAAGAAGTGTCTAAATCATTGTGAGACGAAAACATTGGAAAATCTAGATTTTTAACCCCTAAATCAGTGAGGATTTTTACAAAATCTTTTTCAATAACAATTTCAATACTGTATTTGTTAAGGTTTTCTATTAATAATTCAAAGTATTGACGATCGTTATTTTTATAGGCTTGGCCAAAAATGGCAACTTTCTTCATCTTAATTAGACGTTTATGTATTTTAATAAGTAGTTTGAACGGTTTTTTAGTTCCTCAAGGTAGGAATCGTCTTTTAAGGTACTTAGTACGTTGTAGTCGTATCTCCTAAAAGACTGTATGATTTCATTGATGGTTTCACTATTGATTTTGAGCGTCAGCTGTATGGTTGTTTCATTTTTATCAGAGATAAATAACCCCAGTAGTTTTCCATTGTTCGTTTCAATTATTTGTGAAACTTCACTAATAGAGTACTGTTTTAAATCTTTTTCAACAATAAGAGTGCTTCCTTCTTCTTTTAGGAAAGGGGTGCTAGATAAAAATCGTAGAATATCTGAAAGATCATAAAACCCTATGTATTCCTTTTTATCATCAATAATGGGTAAGATATTAGTTTCGTTAGAAGCGAATAAATTTAAAATGTCAATCCAACTATCTTCTGTGGTAGCAAAAAAGCCAAGATGTAAATAATTATAAGCCTCAATTTTTTTTGAAAAATCATCTAAAGAGTATAAATCGCTTTCGGAAATAGAGCCGTAAAGTTTTTTGTTTTGAACTATTGGCAGGTGACTAAACCCTGTGTTTTCCATCAGAGAAATAGCATGCTCAATAGCGTCTTCAAGGCGAAGTGTAATGCGATCTTTTGAAATATAATCCGTTATATTCATGAGTTTATAGAATTACTGCAAAATAATTAAAATTAGTCTAAAATGACTTACTTTTGCCTTTTAAAATAAAGGTTTCTTAAAAGCCTAATAGATAATTTATAGATGACAAAGTTAAGTGTAAATATTAATAAAATAGCCACTTTAAGAAATTCAAGAGGAGGAGGTGTTCCTAACTTGCTAAAGGTTGCTGTTGATTTAGAAAATTTTGGAGCTCAAGGAATCACAATTCACCCGAGACCAGACGAAAGACATATACGTTATCAAGATGCATATGATCTAAAAAAAGTAGTTACTACAGAGTACAATATAGAAGGAAACCCAATACCAAAATTTAATAAAATGGTATTAGAGATTAAACCTACTCAGGTGACTTTGGTGCCAGATGCTATTGATAATATTACTTCTGATGCAGGATGGGATACTGTAAAAAATCAAGATTTTTTAAAAGAGGTAATAGCAGATTTTAAGAAAGAAGGGATTAGAACATCTATTTTTGTAGATACAGATCTTAAAATGATAGAAGCTGCTGCAACTACAGGAACAGATAGGGTAGAGCTGTATACGGAAGCATTTGCTGTTGCTTATGAAAAAGGTGATTTGGAAGCTATAAAACCTTATATAGAAGCAGCTAAATTAGCACATGATTTAGGGATGGGGGTAAATGGAGGACACGATTTAAGTTTGAAAAATATTCAGTTTTTTTCAGAGAATATACCACATTTAGCAGAGGTGTCTATAGGGCATGCTTTGATTTCAGAATCTCTTTACTTAGGAATGGAGAATGTTGTAAATATGTATTTGGATAAGATGTCTAAATAAAATAAAGATGGAAATAGTACATTCAAATATTGTTGGTTCAGGAGCACCATTATTAATTTTACATGGGTATTTTGGAATGGGAGATAATTGGAAATCCCAAGCCAATAAGCTTGCTGAAAAATATGAAGTGCATTTGATAGATCAGAGAAATCATGGACGTAGTTTTCATTCAGATGATTTTGATTATGAGTTGCTTGTAGAGGATTTGAATGCCTATATAGAATATCATCAACTGGAAGAGGTTGTTTTATTAGGACATTCAATGGGAGGGAAAACAGCTATGTTATTTGCTGTAAATTACCCTGAAAAAATAAAAGCTCTGATAGTAGCAGATATTTCTCCAAGAAGTTACCCGCCACATCATCATGAAATATTGGAGGCATTGAATGCTGTAGATTTTTCAAAAATAACTTTGAGGACGGAAGTAGATGATGTGTTAAAGAATTATATTTCAGAAGAGGGTGTACGCCAGTTTTTGTTAAAGAATGTGTTTAGAGAAACAAAAACTACTTTAAATTTTAGGTTTAACTTAGAAAGTTTAACAGAAAATAATAATGAGGTAGGAGAAGGGTTACCTGCTTTTACAGAATATGATGGACCTGTATTGTTTTTAAGAGGGGCAAATTCTGGATACATAGCAAAAGAAGATGAGGCTTTGATAAAAGCACACTTTTCAAAAGCAGAAATAATTTCTATTAAAAATGCAGGACACTGGTTGCATGCAGAGAATCCGGTTGATTTTTTAGCAGAGCTAAGTGCTTTTTTGAATAAAAATGCGTTATAAATAATTGAATTTTATGAGAACATTAGTGAAAATATTGTTAACAGCAGCCGTGGTTTTATTAATAGGGAGGTTGTTACCAAGTGTACAAATTGTTAGTTACACCTCTGCTGTATGGGTAGCAGCGGTGTTGGCGTTGTTAAATACTTTTGTAAAACCTATATTAATTCTGTTTACATTGCCTGTTACGATATTAACAATGGGGTTGTTTATTTTGGTAATCAACGCCCTTATAATATTAATGGCTAGTAATTTGGTAGGAGGCTTTTACGTGCCTAGTTTTTTCTCAGCATTATTGTTTAGTTTGTTGTTGTCTGCTTTTAGAACAGTTCTTTTTACTTTGATAAGAGACGATGAACAAACTTATTGAAATAGAACAAATTAAATGATTGCTAAGTTTGTGAAAATTTGTTATTTTTGCACCCAATTTTAAGGATTTCAAATACTAAAGAATCAAAATGAATATTACAAAAGAGAGTATAGACTCATTAAACGCTGTTGTAAAAGTTGATGTTGCAGCTGCAGACTATCAAGAAAAAGTAGAGACTATTTTACAAGATTACCGTAAAAAAGCTGATATACCAGGATTTAGAAAAGGGCATGTGCCAATGGGAATGGTGAAAAAGCAGTATGGTAAATCAATTATGATTGATGAGGTTAACAAGCTTATTCAAGAGTCTTTGAATAACTTTCTAACAGAAGAAAAACTAGATATTTTAGGGAATCCATTACCTAAAGTAGATGAAACTTTTTCTTGGGATACAGAAGATTTTTCTTTTGAATTTGAATTAGGATTGGCTCCAGAGTTTGATGTTGATTTAAGTGCGAAGAAAAAAATTACAAAATACAATATCATTGCAGAAGATAGCTTAATAGACAAAGAGGTAGAAAACCTTCAAGGTCGTTTTGGTGAGGTAAAGCAAAAAGAAGAAGTAGTTGAAGGAGTAAATATTACTGGAACTTTTGCAAATGAAGAAAAAGAGATTGAAAATAAAGCAACAATTGCTTTAGCTGATATCAAAGGGAAACTAAACGCAAAGAAATTTATAGGATCTAAAGTAGGTGATGTTTTAGAATTAAAAACTAAGAACTTATTTGAAGAAGAGCATAAATTGATGGGAGCTTTAGGTTTGTCTAATGATGAAATTCAAGGATTAGAAATTCCTTTAACTTTTACAGTTGAAGAAATTACTGAAACTGAATTGGCTGAATTGAATCAAGAATTGTTTGATAAAATTTTTGGTGAAGGAAAAGTTACTACAGAAGAAGAATTGAGAGGGAAGATTAAAGAAGATGCAGAAAATCAATTCAGATTACAATCAGAACAACAATTATTAAATAGTGTAACTGAATATTTAGTAGAGAATACTAAATTTGATTTGCCTACAGAGTTTTTGAAAAAATGGTTAGCTACTGCAGGAGAAAACCCAATTTCTGCTGAGCAAGCTGCTGAAGAGTTTGAAAAGTCTGAAAAAGGATTGCGTTACCAATTAATCGAAGGAAAAATAATGTCTGCAAATGATATTAAATTAGACTTTGAAGAATTGAAAGAGTACGCTAAAGGGTTTATCAAAACTCAAATGGCTCAATACGGTAATTTAAATCCAGAAGAAAAAGAATTGGAAGATATTGCTACTAGAGTATTGAGTAACCAAGAAGAAGCTAAGCGTTTACAAGAGCAATTGGTTAGTAAAAAGTTATTAGATTTTTACAAAGAGAATATTACATTCAACGAGAAAGAAGTTACTTACGAGCAATTTGTAAAAGAAGTTTACAAATAAAAACAGATCTTTCATTAGTATAGAAAAAGCCTTCTTATGTACATAAGAAGGCTTTTTTGTGTGTGTTATTTTCTTTTCTGACCTCTAGTTTTGGGTTTTTTATATTTTTTGGCAAGTTCACGTCTGTAAGAACCTCCTTGGTTTGTTTTTTTGTTTTTGTCCTTTTTTTCGTGAAAAGCAGGTCCAGGAGCAAATTCTTTAGAGCGCTTTTTTTGATAAGGCTTTATGACTTCTTTAGGAATTTCGTCTTCTGTTAATTTTGAAGAAATAGTAACCTCTGTAGGGAAATCTAGAACAGGTATTTTCATACCCATCAATTCCTCTATAGAAGTTAAAATGGTTTGTTCCTCTTCATTTTCATTAACAACAAAAGTTAAAGCATTTCCATTTTTTTCAGCTCTACCTGTTCTACCAATTCTATGGATATAATTTTCAGCGTCTTTAGGAATGTCAAAATTTATAACATGTGTAATTTCAGAAATATCGATACCTCTGGCCAAAACATCTGTAGCAATTAAAACTCTATGGAGTCCTTCCTGAAACCCTTTGATAGCTTGTAAACGATAATTTTGAGATTTGTTAGAGTGTATAATAGAAATATCTTTGTGATTTCCTTGAGCTTCTAATTCGTTGTATAATTTATCAGCGACTCTTTTGTTTTTCACAAAAACAACGGTTCTACTATAAGTCTCTTTATCTTGTAATAGAGAGGTAAGAAGGTTGATTTTTGTGTAAAAATTAGGAACATGAAACAGTTCCTGGTCTATTTTATCAAGTGGAGTTCCTGATTTTTCTATTTCAATAAAATCAGGAGATTTAAAAAATGTTTGAATAATGTTTTCTACATCTTCCGTCATGGTAGCAGAAAATAAAACGCTTTGTTTTTTTTCAGGCAACATGTCTAAAACTGTAACTAGTTGATGTCTAAAACCTAGGTTCAATATTTCATCAACTTCATCTAAAACCAATTTTTGAATCTTTTTTAGATTTAAAACTTTACTGGCTCCAAGATCTATCAATCTACCAGGAGTAGATACAAGTATATCAAGACCTTCAAAAATTAGTTGTTTTTGTGTATTGATATTAGCACCCCCATATACACCTCCTATTCGGGTATTTATATATGGAGTTAGTTCTTGTAGTGCTTTTACTACTTGTAGAACAAGCTCTCTGGTGGGAACAACAATTAAAACTCTGGGGTGTTTTTGCTCTGAATATTTTAAAAGCTTTAAAAGAGGTAATAAATAAGCAAATGTTTTACCTGTACCCGTTTGTGCAATTCCAACAATATCCCTTCCAGACATAATTGCAGGGAAAGCTTTTTCCTGAATAGGGGTTGCAAAATCATACCCTAGTTCATCAAGGGCATTTAGCAAAGGAGTATTTAAATTTAATTCAGAGAACTTCATTTGTAGTTGATAAAAATTAGACAACAAAGGTACTCTTAAGAATTTAGATTAAGGAGTTAATGATTAAGAATTCTTACTCTTTTCGGTTCTTAATAATTTCATCTTGTAGTTTTCTACTTAGCTGTTGTTGAGTAGCAAGTGCCTTTTTTTGTTGTGTTTCTAATTCATTTTGACTTTCTTCCAAGGCTTTTTGTGCTTGTTTTGTAAGAATGTTGCTATCTTGAAATTTATAAAGAAAATAACCACACAAAGTAAGTAATAAGACTAAAGTAAGTAACGCTATTAAATTGTAGTTCTTTTTATATAAGCTAAGTCCGAATATTGAAATTGAATCTTTCTCCTTTAAAGCTTCTTCTAAATCTATTTTATAATTCTCTAAAGAGCTAACTAAATTAGTATTGTTAGAATTGTTAAGAGTTATTTGATTTTCTAACGATTGTATTTTGGAAGTAAGTTTAGAAATAGAGTCATTTACATTTTCTTTTAAAGTGCTAAAACTCTCTTTTTTTATTACTTTATATTCTTGGTATGTAGTAGAAGTTTTTTCTAAATATTCAAACCTACTATTAAGACTTCCTTCAGTGGTAAAAGGGTTTTCAAGTTTTTGTTTCTTTGTCTGTGCACTTATAGCAAGGTGGTTTACAAATAAAGAGCATACAATTAAGTATGTGAAAAAAGGGGCTAGCTTCATTAAAAATATCTTTGGTTATGAATTAAAGTTCATATATTATGGAATGTAAATTTAATTAAATATTATCAAATTATGACATCTGAAGCTGTTGAAACAAACTTTAAAGAAGATTTAACATTTAAAAATAATTTCAGAAGAGATGTTTAGAATCGGTTTGAATAGTTGAAATTCGGTAATATGTTGTTATCTTTACAACCTTTAATTTAAAAATAAATACAGAATGGATTACGGAAAAGAATTTGAAAAATATGCTACAAAGCATCATGGAATTAGCAGTATGCATTATGATAAAATTAGAAGTTCTGTAACCCCTTACATCATGGAAGAACGCCAAATGAATATTACTCAAATGGATGTTTTTTCTCGTTTAATGATGGATAGAATTATCTTTTTGGGAACAGGAATTAATGATCAAGTAGCTAACATTATTCAAGCACAATTGTTGTTTTTGGAAAGTGTAGACCCGTCAAAAGATATTTCTATTTATATCAATTCTCCAGGAGGAGGAGTATATGCAGGTTTAGGGATTTATGATACGATGCAGTTTATAAAACCAGATGTAGCAACTATTTGTACAGGAATGGCAGCCTCTATGGGAGCCGTTTTAATGTGTGCTGGAGAAAAAGGAAAAAGATCAGCATTGCCACATTCAAGAATTATGATTCACCAACCTTTAGGAGGAGCACAAGGACAAGCAAGTGATATTGAAATTACTGCAAGAGAAATTCTAAAATTAAAAGACGAATTATACCAAATTATATCAAACCATTCAGGTCAAACTATTGAAAAAGTACACAATGATTCTGATCGTGATTACTGGATGAAAGCCGAAGAAGCAAAAGCATACGGGATGGTTGATGAAATTTTATCAAGAAACAAATAAGAGTTTTGCTGTTTAGCATAGATGCTTAAAAAAATAGAAAAAGAGAATTAAATGCCGAAAGAAGAAACATTAGAATGTTCATTTTGTGGACGAAAGAAAATAGAGACGGATCTATTAATTGCAGGAAAGGATGCTCATATATGTGATAAGTGTATTGAACAAGCTCATGGAATTGTTTTAGAAGAAGTTATTGCTACCGAAGGAAGTTCTTCAGTAGCAGATTTGGAGGTAAAGAAACCAAAAGAAATCAAAGAATTTTTAGAACAGTATGTTATTGGTCAAGATCAGACTAAAAAAACAATGGCAGTAGCTGTTTACAATCATTATAAAAGATTGTTGCAACCAAAGAGTGAATCTGAAGAGGTTGAAATAGAAAAGAGTAATATGATTTTAGTAGGTGAAACCGGAACAGGAAAAACCTTAATTGCTAAAACAATTGCAAGAATGCTAAACGTACCTTTTTCTATTGTAGATGCAACTGTATTGACACAAGCAGGATACGTAGGGGAAGATGTAGAAAGTATTTTAAGTCGTTTATTGCAAGCAGCAGATTACGATGTAGAAAAAGCAGAAAAAGGGATTGTGTTTATAGATGAAATAGACAAAATAGCTCGTAAAGGAGATAACCCGTCTATTACAAGAGATGTTTCTGGAGAAGGAGTACAACAAGCCCTGTTAAAGCTATTAGAAGGTACGGTAGTAAACGTAGCTCCTAAAGGAGGAAGAAAGCATCCAGAACAAAAATTTGTTGAAGTAAATACAAAGAATATATTATTTATAGCAGGAGGAGCTTTTGCAGGAATAGAGAGAAATATTAGTACACGATTGAACAGACAATCTGTAGGATATTCAGCAGCAATGTCTGAAGATAAGATTGACGAAAGTAACTTGTTACAATATGTTATTCCTAGCGATTTAAAAACGTTTGGGTTGATTCCAGAAATTATAGGACGTTTACCTGTATTAAGTTATATGAATCCTTTGGATGCAGCTACATTGCGATCTATTTTAACAGAGCCTAAAAATTCTTTAGTGAAGCAGTATACAAAACTGTTTGAAATGGATGATGTAGCCTTTACAATAGAAGAAAGTGCTTTAGATTATATTGTAGAAAAGGCTTTAGAATATAAATTGGGAGCAAGGGGGTTACGATCTCTATGTGAAGCAATTTTAACAGATGCTATGTTTGAATTGCCGAGCTCTGAAGAAAAAGAGTTTAATTTGTCTAGAGAATATGCAAAAAATAAGTTGAGTAATTCAACTCTTAGAAAGATAAGAGCAGCCTCTTAAACTTGTTTAAAGTAATAATTTAAAAGCCTCACAAATATTCATATTTGTGAGGCTTTTGTTTTTTGTAAATTATTTTGAGAGCTAAAAGTTAAAACCTCTTACCAATGCTTAGACTACCACGTCCAACAATATTTGTATCCTTATCAGAGTTAAAAACAACCCGCCCAATACCAAGACTAAACTCTGCGATAAAACCTTTTTTAGTAGCCCATTTTTTACCAGCAGCTATTCCTAAGGCAAATCCGTTTACATCATACCTATTGGTTATTTCATCTGCGGATATTTCGTAGTTATAAGTCTCTTCAATGATCTCTCTTTGATATAACATACCAAAAGCTTCTATAAAAAAACCTTCATTATTTTTGTTTGAAAAATAATTTCTGTAGTAAGGAGTGAAAGAATATTTTCGATATGACTTTGTGTCTTCATCAGAAATTCCAGCAAAATAAGTAGAAATACCTATTGAAGACTCTTCGTTTAGAATTCTTTCATAGGTTAGATCAACTGCTCCCATAACAATTAGGGTAAGTGTATTTATTTTTATTTCATTCCTAGAAATTTTTTCTAAAGAATTAGAAATGTCATTCTGGGCGTAACTATTAAGAGAAACGAGAGTTATAATTATTGAGAGGATATGTTTTTTCATGAGTGTTTTTTTTGATAAAGATATTTAAATTTAAAGAAGGTAAAGCATCTCTAAAAAAAAACTTATATGAATCTCATAGAACTTAAGTATTTTTGTTTCCTAATTTTTGACTAAATGATATCTAGAGCAACCATTGATCGTGTTTTTGAAACTGCCCGTGTAGAGGAGGTTATAGGTGAATTTGTGACACTGAAAAAAGCAGGAAGTAATTTCAAAGGGTTGAGTCCGTTTACAGATGAAAAGTCACCATCCTTTATGGTGTCACCAGTAAAACAGATTTGGAAAGATTTTAGTACAGGGAAGGGAGGGAATTCAGTTACATTTTTAATGGAGCATGAGCATTTTTCTTATCCAGAAGCCATTCGTTATTTGGCAAAAAAGTACAATGTTGAAATAGAAGAAACGGAGCAGACAGATAAGCAAAAGGAAGCGGCAGATGAAAGGGAAAGTATGTATTTAGTTTCTAATTTTGCCAAAGATTATTACCATGATGTTTTGTTAAACCATTCAAAAGGTAAGGCTATTGGATTGTCTTATTTTAAAGAACGTGGTTTTACAGATGAAACGATTGCAAAATTTAGTTTAGGATACAATCTAGACGAATGGTCTGGCTTTACAGATACAGCTATTCGTAAAGGGTATGATTTAAAATATTTAGAAAAAACGGGGCTTACCATTGTAAAGGATAATAACAAGCAGTTTGATCGATTTAAGGGACGTGTGCTTTTCCCTATACAGAGTATGAGTGGACGTGTTTTAGGGTTTGGAGGTCGTATTTTAAAAACGGATAAAAAAGCTGCAAAATACTTAAATTCACCTGAAAGTGATATCTACCATAAGAGTAAAGTATTGTATGGGATCTATCATGCTAAACAAGCCATTTCAAAAGAAGATTGCTGTTATTTAGTAGAAGGGTATACAGATGTTATTTCTATGCATCAAGCTGGAGTTCAAAATGTGGTGGCATCTTCAGGTACTGCGTTAACACCAGATCAAATACGTTTGGTAAGGAGGTTGACACCTAATATAACGGTTTTGTTTGATGGAGATGCGGCAGGTATAAGAGCTTCTTTAAGAGGTATAGATTTGATTTTGGAACAAGGAATGAATGTGAAGGTTCTTATCTTTCCAGAAGGAGATGATCCAGATAGTTTTTCTAAAAAAGTATCTACAGATGAATTAAAAGAATACTTAGATAAAAACGCTCAAGATTTTATCAATTTTAAGGTTTCTTTGTTGATGGAAGAAGCTCAGAATGATCCTGTAAAAAAAGCAGGATTGATTAGAGATATTGTAACGAGTATCTCTAAGATTCCAGATAATATTCAGAGAGAAGTATATGTGCAGGAATGTTCTAGAATAATGGAGATTTCTGAAACGGTTTTGTTCAATGAGTTGGCGCAGATAGGTAAGAAAAACGAGCGAGAAGCTTATCAAAAAGCCCAGCAAGAACAAAAACAAAAAGAACGTCAACAACAACGTTTGCCAGACTCAGCAAAGAGTTCTTCAGGAGGAAGCTCTAAAAAAGATGAAGATGCTTATTTTCAAATGATGATTGCAGAGCAACAATCTTCAGGAACAGCTGCTAATACACAGCAATCAACAGCAATCAATTCATTAGAGCTTTTTGAAAAAGAGATTATTAAAATTTTACTCTTATACGGAAATAAAGAGGTCGATTTTGTAGATTGGTTAGAAGAAGTAAATGAATTTGGGGTTGTAAAAATGGTAAAGGACGAATATACAGCCATTGTATCTCAAGAATTGTATTTACAATTGCAAGACGATGAGATTGAATTTAGCAATCCTGTTTTTAAGAAAATTTATTTACAGATAATAGAAAAGTTGAATCAAGAGGAAGAGATTTCTATTGAAGAATTGACGAGTAATTCAGATAGAGAAATATCACAAGTAGTAACCGATATTTTGATGGATGATGAAAAACATATTTTGAGTAATTGGGAAACCAAAGAAATTTATGTTACAGCCAAAGATGAGGTATTGCCTAAATTGGTAACAGATGCTATTTTAAATTTACGAAGGGTTTTAATAGAACGTAAAATAGCAGAGCTTATTCAAGAAGTTTCTTCAGAAGAAAATAGGCAATCAGTACTTGAAATGGTAGTAGACTATACGGGGTTAAAAAAGAAGCTTTTTGAAAAGTTACATCGAATACTATAGGCTTAATAGATGTTTTTTGGTATTTTTGAATTGAAAAAGATACAGCTATGAAAAAAACATTACTCTCCATTTTACTATTGTTATTTATAAATACTTTGTTTTCCCAAGAAACTTCGTATGATCCATTGATAAAGCCAGGCTCTTTCTGGGATTCTAGGACTTATGGGAATCAGTTCTCGATTATGTGTTCTAATCTGGTTGGTCATAGAAGGTATGCCATTGATAAGGATACTTTGATAAATAATAGAGTATACAACAAAATTAAAATTTACGATGCTAAAAGCTCTTATCCAGAAGGTGTGTCTTTTGTTATAGAAGAAGATCGCCATAGGTGCTGGGAAGAAGGGCTTTATTTTTCGGAAAATGACTTTCATTATTCAAAGGATTTTATTTCAGAGGATATAAGTGAAAGAAAAGTGTATATATGGACACCAGTAGATCTTTTAGGAGAAGAGGTATACCATGAATATTTATTGTTTGACTTTAGCTTAACAAGTGAACAAAATGTAATGGAAAACTCATATTTTGCTGGTGGGAGAGATGTAGAATTGGAGATAAGTATTGTAGATAACAAAAAGCATTTTAAATGGGAAGGATTCGAATATGCAGAAGGGATAGGAGATCTTAGCGAAGGGTTGATACCTGACCTATCTTGTAGGTACTTATTGGGAGTCACTAGTTATTGTCCAGTATTGTTTTGTTATGGAAATGATAATGAGTCTAGTGATTGTGATGAGGTTCCTTTTTTGGGAATAGAAAAACACAATTTAGAAAACGTACGAGTATATCCAAACCCTGTAAAAGATCAATTATTTGTAGAAAGTAATGAATCAATTACTATTAAGTTATTAGCTATGCATGGAGGAACTGTAGCTATTTACAAATCAGAAGGGGATTTGGAAATAAACACGAGTACCTTAGAGAAAGGAATTTACATTTTAGAAATCATAAATTCTAGAGGGTTTAAAGATGTAAGTAAACTAATTGTAGAGTAAAAGTTAGTATTGAGAGTTTAATAGAGAGGAGGAATTTGTTTTAAAAAAGTTAATTCCTTGTCTCCAACTCAATAACTTCTAAGTTTTTAATTTCAGTGTTGTCTATTTCAAACTGTAGCATGGTTCTTACTTTATGGAAACCATGTTTCCCTGCTGCTCCAGGGTTCATATGAAGCGAATTCAGTTTTTGATCGTATTGAACTTTTAAAATATGTGAGTGTCCACTTATAAAAAGTTTAGGAGGGTTTTTACTAATTTCTTCTTTAATACGTGGGTTGTATTTATTGGGGTATCCTCCTATATGAGTAATCCAAACTGAAACATTTTCAATCGTAAACTTTAAATCTAAAGGGAATTCTGAACGTATGGTTTTATCGTCAATATTACCATAAACTGCACGGAGTGGTTTAAGAGTTTTTATTTGATCGGTTATAGAAATATCTCCAATGTCACCAGCATGCCAAACTTCATCAGAGCTTTTTATATATTTAAAAATTTGTTCGTCAATAAAACTATGTGTATCAGATAGCAGTAAGATTTTTTTCATTACTCAGCAGCTTCTTTTTTAGTTTCTTCTTCTAAAATAGTTGTTGTATTGATAACTTCAATGGTGTTTGATTTTAACCTTGTTTTTAACCAGCTTTCTATTTGATTTTGTTTAGCATCTATGTTTTCTGTTGTGGGTAACCATTCTATATAAAATACAGGAACGGTATCTATTTTTGTAAAATCAGTATTGATAAGGTTAGAGAAGCTTATTTCATTGATATCTTGATGGTTTATTTTTATCTCTTTGCTTATTTGAAGGAAAGGGATTTCATTTTTCTCAATGTTTTCAAGTCTAGTAGTTAAAGACTTAATAAGGCTTTCTTTTTCAACAATTGAGGCATCTTTAGCGGCAATCAGTTCTTGGTTTTTAATATAAGAGTCTTTGATAATATCTATCTGATCTTGTAATTTGGCAGATTTATCATCTTGATGAATTTCAATTTTGGTATTGGCAATTCCATATTCAGGTAATTTTAATTTCCATTCTTCCAGTTCTTTTCTTTCAAGGTTGTTTCCTAGAACAACAAGTTTGATGGTTCTTTCATCAAAATTTACCTCATTTTTAATGATACCTGCTTCTGTTTTTTCTTTTAGCCCTGCAATAAATTTTTTGGCGTTTCTATTGTATTGCTTTTGTTCAAAAAGACCATAGAATAAGTAAATACTAAAACCTAATACAATGATAGCTAGTGTAGATGCTAGTTGAGCAATACGTTTTCTTTTTACAGAGTTGATATAGCGAACCATAGGGAATTGTAAAAATTTTACAATAACAAAGGTTGCCAATGCTATAAAAATGGCATTGATAGTGAAGAGGAACATAGCTCCTCCAAAATAATGTAAATTCCAGGTGGCTAATCCATAACCAGCAGTACATAAAGGAGGCATTAAGGCGGTAGCAATTGCAATTCCTGCAATTGTATTGGTCATTTCTTTATGTCTACTTAGCGCAACTATAAGTGCGAGTCCCCCAGCAATAGCTATAAGAACATCTCTAACATCGGGTTTGGTTCTTGCTAATAATTCAGGAGTGGCATCTTGGAATAAGGGAATGCTAAAAAAGATAAAAGAGGTAACTAAGCTCAGTCCAATCATAACTCCTAGGTTAATTAGAGACCTTCTAAGCGTATCTATATCGTTGATTCCGATAGAGAGTCCTACACCCAAAATAGGTCCCATTAAAGGAGATACAAGCATGGCTCCGATTACTACTGCAGGAGAACTCGTATTTAGTCCGATAGATGCAATAAAAATAGAGAATATTAAAATCCAAGCGGTATGATTTTTTACAGGTATTCCTGCTTTAATCTTATCGATAGTTTCTTTTCTATCAGTTCCTTCACGGATATCTAATAGTTGAATTAAGTAAGCTTTGATACTTCCGAAGAAACTTTTAAAGTCTTGCTTTACAAATTCTTTATGATCTGAAAGGTCTTCATTAGGATTCTCAATATTTTCTGCCATAGTTTTATAGGTTAATCAAAATCGTTTCCGAAAGTTTCTTTTGCTTCGTTTAAGATTTCTTTAATTTCTTGTTCATCTTTTTTAGGACAGATTAACAATACTCCATCTTTTTCAGCAACAATGAAGTTTTCTAACCCTTGTATTACTACGTGTTTATGATTTTGTGTTTTTACAATATTACCTGAAGAGTTTCTATATAAAACCTTACCTCCAATGCTTACGTTTTCTTCAGGAGTTTCCGACTTTTTATCATATAAAGATCCCCAAGTACCTAGATCATTCCAACCGAAATCAACAGGTAGTACAAATACATTTTTTGCTTTTTCAATAACTCCAAAGTCGATAGAAATATTTTCAGCTAGTTGGTAGTTTGTGTTTATAAACTCAACTTCATTCTCAGTATTCCAAGTGTTTTCTCCTTTTGAAAATAAGGTAAACATATCTGGAAGATGTTCTTCAAATGCTTTGATAATACTTTTAGCACTCCAAACAAAAATCCCAGCATTCCATAAATAATCCCCTTGTGCTAAGAATTCTTTTGCTTTTTCTCGTTGAGGTTTTTCGGTGAATTGCTTTACTTTTTTAATATCATTGTTGTTTTCTTCAAACTGGATGTATCCGTATCCTGTATTTGGAGAAGAAGGGTTGATACCTAGTGTCATCAAAATATCTTTAGAGCTACAAGCATCAAAAGAGGTTTTGATATTGTTTAAAAACTCTGTTTCATTTTCAATCCAGTGATCAGATGGTGCAACAAGAATAACAGCATCAGGATTTTGATTGTATATTTTTAAGGCACTTGCTAAAATACAAGGGGCTGTATTTCTCATGGCTGGTTCTAAAAATAATTGTTGTTCATTTAATTTAGGAAGCTGTTTTAGCACTAAATCTTTATAGGCTCCATTGGTAGCAATTAGCATATTTTGAGGGGGAACTAAAGATTCTAACCTTTTGAATGTTTTTTGTATTAGAGAGTCTCCAGTACCTAACATATCATGGAATTGTTTCGGGTTTTTATTGGTGCTTATCGGCCAAAACCTCGAGCCAATTCCTCCAGCCATAATGACCGCATAATAGTTGTTGTTCATATTTATATTTTCAACGGTGATACTTCAGCATTTTGAGAGATCACGTATTTTTTATTAGAGTTTTTTTCTAGACAGAGATAACGAGTTCTCCTTTTTTCTAAGATTTGGAAAGTTCTGTTTTTCAATATAAACTGACTTCCGATATTTAATTCAAAGATATAATTTTTATCTGAATCTCTGTTTTGTTCTTTGAGAGCCAATGCTAGTTTTACATCAGAATCTGTACTGGCTTTTGGGTTTATTAAGTAATTGGCTAGTAAAGGTAAAATAGTTTCTGGGTAAATATCTGGAGTAAGGAAAGGAAGCATTAGGTTTTTAAAATTTTGTTTCCATTCTATTCCATGAGGTTTACAGTTTTTGTGCTCTTTATAGGTGTAATAATGGGCTATTTCGTGTATTAGAGTCAGTAAAAATTGATATTTGTTTAAGCTGTTATTTATTGTAATTTGAAATTTTCCATTTGCGAGTTTTCTAAAATCTCCATGTTTGGTAGTTCTTTGCTTTACAATTTTTAAATCAAACTCATTGCTAGCAAGTAAGAGGCTTACTTCGGGAATTGCTTTTTCAGGAATATAATTAGAAACCATATAACCTAATTAGGGAGTTGTACTTGATACTTGTAGCATTTTTCCATTGTAAAATTTATTTCCTGTTGTAGCAAATTCATAAATATAGTTCGCCATTTCATCAGGAGTTAACGGAGCTTTGTAGTCAGGAAAAGCTTCAGCAAGCATTTCTGTTTGAACAGCTCCAATAGCTAATACATTAAAAGAGATTCTTTCTTCTCTAAATTCTTCAGCAAGTAACTCTGTTAGGGTAATAACGGCTCCTTTTGAAGAGCTATAGGCTGCTAATCCTGCAAATTTCATGCTCCCTTGTACGCCTCCCATACTGCTGATGTTTACTACATGACTGCCTTTTTTTAAGTAAGGTAGCACGGCTCTTGTTAGTTCGGCAACTGCATATACATTTACTTGATATACTTTATGAAAATCGTCACTACTAGTTTCAGAAAAAGGTTTGTTAAGTAGAGCTCCAGCATTGTTTATTAAAATATCTACTTTTTCCCAGTTAGATTTGATATAGGTGTTTACCTTATCAATATCATTGTTGTTAGTTAAATCAGTAGCAATGGTATGAATGTTAGGATGGTTAATAGAATCAAGGGGAGTTGTATTTCTTGATAAAGCCAATACATTATAGTTGTTATTAGCAAAAATTTGCGCTAATTGGAATCCAATACCTCTACTTGTTCCTGTAATAATTATGTTTTTCATGCTGATGGGTCGTAAAAAATTATGCCAAATCTAAATCAAGAAAACTTAGAAAAGTATCTTTTTTAGAATTGTTGCTTATATAATCCGGAATTGAATTTAAATCGTTTAGATCTAATTCACCTTCTAGTTCTGTATTATTGATAATATATTTTATAAATCGGATATATGCCCACGGAGTTGCTAATCCAAAAGTAAAAATGACCAATAAAATATTTGTTATGATTAAAAGACTTAGGTCGCTTTGTTTGATGTTAAGTTGTACAGCCACCTCTTTGTTGTTTTGGTAAATTTTGATGTTTTCGGTATAAAATTTCAATAAGTTTTTTGCATACCAAAAGGTATAGATACCCAAGGTAGGTAGGAATAAGAGTAAGAACTTTATTTGGATGATAAATAGTTTGTCTCCTTTTCCATTAAAGTCAAAAGAGATATTTTTTATTTTGGTGTGTTGTAAGATATATTTTACAAGTTCTACTCTAAACCAAGATTCATATACTCCAAGTGTAACGATTGATAAAAGAGCTCCTTTTAAAAACATTCTAAAAGTTTCCATTTTAAGACCTGTATATTGAAAGAGAATATTGTTCCAAGATGTATTTGAAATACGGTATTGAGCTACTCCGTGAATAACAAAAGGTAGGATTAAAACTAAAAGGCTATACCCTAAAACAAGTCCTATGGTTTTTGATATAGGATCTATGGAAGTAGCAGCTGTAATAAGAAGTATTTCTATAAAAATAAAGATAAAAAATACTTTTAGGTAACTTTTAAAAATGACATTTCCTTGCCCTGTGAAGTTAAATGTTTTTTTATGGAACTCTGTTTTTTGATAGATGTGTTTTAATAAAGATACGGTATACCAAGGGTAATAAAGACCTAAAGTAAACAGTGTTAAAAAGAAGTTCTTAAAAAAAAGGAGTGCATAGTCAGATCCTTTTCCTTTATAGGAAAATTTATTTTTAATTGAAGTATTGTTTATTATTTCCATAGTTTTTTAGGGGAGTTGTTCTGTTTCGAATACAGTGTTCTGGTAAGCTCCAATATCAGGATTTAAAGTTCTATCAGTACCTATTAGATCAAGAGGAACCTCAGAAGCTGCATCTCCATCGGCTTTGTTAATAGCTTCACTGTTTTCTCCAATAAAGTATTCGTTTAAAACAGGGTTCTTGAAATCACTATTTCCATTTAAGACAGGTAGTTTATAAAGCGTTTCATCTGTAAAATCATATAATGGATCTGTACTGTCTTCATGATGCTTTATCATACAGTTTTTAAAGAAGAAGTTAAAGGCATTTGTTTCATTATTATTAAAAGACAGTTCATCACTATTACTCCCGTCAATAATTGAGTTTGTGAAATTGGCCTCCTTTAAATCAGTATTTTCAACACTTTCTTTTTCTGTATTTGCAATATCTATTGTAGGGGTAAATCGAGCACTTTTGTTCCAGTAATTGGCAAAGGTAGCATGTACAAAGTTATAGGTTCCACCGTTTTCAATTTTTAAGGAAGAGACTCCACTGCTTCCTAAGACTAAGTTTTCTCCAGTTATGGAGGTGTGTAGGGCATGAACACCATATTCGGCACTATTATAAACTTCTGTATTTTTTAGTGTTAATGTAGGTGCAGTAGGGGTTTCTACTTCCGATTCGGAACGTATACCAATGGTTGCATTTTTGATAACAACGTTGTTGAGTTCATTGTTAACGCTTTCTGGGTAAAACCAAATAGCATCCCATTGTCCGGGAATATCACTGTAGTCATGTTCTAATCTATCTCCTTCAAAATAAATTTTTTCATCAAGAGTTCCATTGGCTATAATACTTGCATTTTTTTCTACAACCAGGGCAGATTTGTCATGAAAATATAGTTTTGCTCCACTTTCAATGGTTAAAGTTTTATTTTCACTTACAACGCAATATCCATAAATAACATAGGGTTTTTCATTGGTAAAAGTAAGTTCACTATCGGTGAGTCTTCTGATGGCTCTTTTATTGCCATCAAGTGTTGAGTCGTTTGAAAAGTATTCTGTATCTATACTTGGAGGAAAAATAAAGGTAGCATCCTGTACGAGGGTAACTAATTTTACATCTTGTAATTTTCCGTCAGAATCAAATACAATAGAATCTGTATATAAAGGGCTTGCAACTTTAGAATAATCAATGGTGGCTTCTACAAGTATGTACATACTGTCTTTAGCAAGAAGTAATACGTCTTCAAAGTTTTTTTCAGGAGTACCATCTACTGTTAGTCTATAAAAAGAACTGGACCCTCTCCCTAGTCTTATAGATGGAATGTGTATGTTTTCATTACTATTGTTATATACCTTAAGACCATAGGTACTACTGCTGATATTTGTAAAGATAGTGTCTAAAAAAACAGTGTCTTTTGAAAATGTAAGATTCCCTGTACTTGGAATGGTTGAAAAATCTTTTCTACATGAAACAGAAAAAATAATAAGTAAGATTGTAATTACGGATGTAATTAAATTTTTCATGAGGGTTATTTTTTTATCAATTCTATTTCAAACATTTTATCCCAGTTTTTACCTGTAACAAAAAGTCTTTCTGTTTTTGGATCATAGGCAATACCATTGAGTACATAATCAACAGACTTTTTACTGTTCTCTATAAGTTTACTTAGTCCATTAAGGTTAACAACCCCTTCTATGGTTCCGTTTACAGGGTTTATAATAATAATGGTGTTTTTTTGCCAAATATTAGCGTAAATTTTCCCATTGATGTATTCAATTTCATTCAGCCTTTCAGCTTTTCTTTTATTAGTATAGGCTTCTATAAAATATTTTTCTTGAAGTGTTTCGGGATCCAAAAACCAAATTTTTTCAGTTCCATCAGATTTTATCAACTCTTTATTGTTATGAGTTAATCCCCAACCTTCTTTACTATTGTTATATGTAAACGAACCAGTTTGCTCAAAAGTATTTAGATTGTAAATAAAACCTTGTTTTGATTGCCAAGTGAGTTGGTAAATTTTGTTGTTGAAGATTGTCATTCCTTCACCAAAGAATTTCTTGTCTAAAGAGGCTATTTGAAGAATTTCACCTGTTTTTAAATCTGTTTTTCTGATAGAAGACTTTCCTCGTTTACCAGTGCTTTCGTAAATATATCCATCATGGAATTCTAACCCTTGAGTAAAGGCATTTGCATCATGAGGATAGGTGTTTATTAGTTTGTAATTGTAGATAGTAGGTGCTTTGTCTGCTAAAAAATAAATAGTATTGTGTAGTTTTTTAGTATTCCCTTCAAAATATATTTGGGCGGTAAGGGTATGTTTTCCTAAACGGTGTTGGTTAATGTTTAAAGATCCATTATTCTTGGCATTGATTTCTTTTCCGTCTAAAAAATAGTGCACAGAGTCTATAGTTTGTCCATTTACTTCTTGAACCGAAAGGGAAAGAGGTTTGTTTATATTTATTTTTTGAGGACTGATAAATTTAAATTCGAAGTCATTATTACAAGAGATGAGTACTAAAGAACTTAGTATAAAGAAGCTCAGAAATTTATGGAGCATGAATGTTTTTTTTGTAGGTTAAAACTCTTTAGAACAAATAAAACAATTTATTTGTTTGAAATCTAAAAATTATCGTTAAATTTGCAGTCTCAAAAATAAGAATTAAAGTTTAAAATATAGAATAAGATGAAAAAAGGGATCCATCCAGAAAATTATAGAATGGTTGCATTTAAAGATATGTCGAATGACGATGTGTTTTTAACCCGCTCTACAGCAAACACAAAAGAAACTTTAGAAGTTGATGGTGTAGAATACCCATTAATTAAATTGGAGATTTCTAGAACATCACACCCATTTTACACTGGGAAAACTAAATTGGTTGATACTGCAGGACGTATTGATAAGTTTAAAACAAAATACGCAAAGTTTAAGAAATAATTTTCTTGATTTTGTAATCATAAAAAAAATCCTATCAAATTTTTTGATAGGATTTTTTCTGTTTTATCAAAGTGTTAGTAAACCTAGGTCTTTTAGTTGGGTTATAGGTTTTGAATACCAAAACAACTCAAAGTTTTCAAACTGTATTTCAAAACTTTCTTTTAGTTGTGCATAGGTATGAGGTTTGTTTTGTGGAGTTATTTTATTTAAGATTTCCTCTAGCCATAATCCTTTAGCTTTTTCAAAATTTAACTCGGTAGTTTCTGTCTTGCTGTAAATCGTCATTTTAAGCATTTCCCACGTATTGTTCCTTTTTGTTTTTGTGTAAACTTCGCAAGAAGGTATAGTTCCTACCCAAATAATTTTAGCATTGGTTTTGGTTTCAAATTTAGTGTGATGATTTATAACGTTTTCAATAAAGTTTGGAGTAATGGTTGTTTTAGGGACTTTAAAATCGAACCATTCTTGTACAGGCATATCAAAACCAACACCATGCATAAAGTTGAAGATTGATTTTTTTAAGCCAAAGCTAAATTTTTCATGTTTGATATTTGTTTTGTCTTTAAAATCAATGTCATTATAAGCAAAAGAGATGTCTTTGTACAGAGGAGTAATTCCATAATTAGCAGGTTTTTCTCCGATAGGACTATGAGCAGTTAATGAAAATTGATGCCAGAATCCAGATTGAATAATTCCCAATTCAAATAGCTGACGCACCATTTCTAAACTATCTATAGTTTCTTGTATAGTTTGACTAGGATAGCCATACATTAAATAGGAGTGTACTAGGATTCCAGCATTCGTAAAGTTATAAGTTACCTGTGCTACTTGTTCTACGGTAACGCCTTTGTCTATTAATTTTAAGAGTCTTTCAGAGGCTACTTCTAAACCTCCAGATGCAGCAATACAGCCAGATTCTTTTAGTAATAAACACAAGTCTTTCGTAAAACTTTTTTCAAAGCGAATGTTGGTCCACCAGGTAATAGAAATATTTCGTTTTAATATTTCTAAAGCAAAAGCTCTCATTAGAGCAGGGGGTGCTGCTTCATCAACAAAATGAAAACCTGTTTCTCCTGTTTGGGCTATAATTTCTTCAACTCGGTCTACCAGGAGTGAAGCTGCTACGGGTTCGTAAACTTTTATATAAGCCAGTGAAATATCGCAAAAAGAACACTTTCCCCAGTAACATCCGTGAGCCATGGTTAGTTTGTTCCATCTTCCATCACTCCATAGACTGTGCATTGGATTGGCAATTTCTATAACAGAAATGTATTGGTCTAATAACAGATCAGAATAATCAGGAGTACCGACATCTTTTTGTTTGTAATCAGCCCTTGTAGAAGTATTGTTGTAAAAAACAATTCCATCTTTTAAGTGAAATGTTCTTTTTAGTTCGGTAAAAGCAGTTGTCGTTGTTATTTTAGCAAGTAATTCAATTGGTAGCTCACCATCATCTAGGGTTATGTAGTCAAAAAAATCAAATACACGGACATCTGTTAGGTTTCGTAGTTCAGTATTAGGAAAACCACCACCCATTGCAATTTTAATTTTTGGATAGTATTGTTTTATGTATTTAGCGCATCTAAATGCACTGTAGAGGTTTCCTGGAAAAGGAACCGAAAAACAAATAAGTTGAGGTTGGGTTTTTGAAATTTTAGTTTTGAGTAGTTGTAATGTTAGTTGGTCAATATAACTTTCTGGTTGTTGAAGTTGCTTATAAAGTTCATTGAATGAATTTGCACTTTGACCAATGCTTTCTGCATACCTACTAAATCCAAAGTTTTCATCAATACAATCAATTATAAAATCAGAAAGATCTTCAAGATATAGCGTAGCCAAGTGTTTTGCTTTATCTTGAAGTCCCATTTCTCCAAACGCCCAGTCAATATCACTTAATTGTTCAAACCTATTGGCTTCAGGTAAAAAATTACCACTACAAATTTGCCTCGCTAATGTTGGGTTTTTTCCTTGAAGAAATAAAACAACAGCATCAATAGTAAAAAGGTATTCTTTTTTTAGAGCGAGAATTTTTTTTGAATTGTTGTTGATTGGAGTATTGTCTTTATAAACTATTTCAAAGAGATGACTTAAAGTTTTCTTAGAGAATAAATTAAGAATTACTTCAATACCTAAATCAACCTGATGTGAACTAATATCTTTAGTATTTAAAAAACCTTTAAGGTAGGCTGTAGCAGGGTAAGGTGTGTTTAATTGTGTAAAGGGAGGGGTTATTAATAGGAGGTCTTTCAAAATGAATTAATTTTTGATAAAGATACAGATTCTTCATGTTGATTTTATTGAATAATAAGATTTAAAATATCTCAAAATGGGAGGTAGGATAATTAGCTTAATAGATTTTTTTTCAAGTGAAAAGGAAGTATATTTGGGGCTTCTAAATTCAGAATATTTTAAGGTTTAGTAACTAATTTATATAACATTTATACATTCAAAATATGAAAAATATTTTTTCAAATTTTAAAGGAGATGCCTTTGGAGGAATTACAGCAGGTATTGTAGCATTACCCTTGGCATTAGCCTTTGGGGTGTCATCAGGTTTAGGACCTAGCGCAGGACTTTATGGGGCTATTTTTTTAAGTTTCTTTGTAGCAATTTTTGGAGGAACGAATACTCAAATTTCTGGACCAACAGCTCCAATGACAGCAGTGAGTATGTTAGTTATTTCTGGAATTATAGCACTTCATGATGGGGATGTAAGTCAGGCTTTACCTACTATTTTAACCGTATTTGTATTAGCTGGTTTAATGCAAGTAGGTTTAGGTTTTTTAGGTTTAGGTAAGTACATTAAATACATTCCATACCCTGTAGTATCAGGGTTTATGACAGCCATAGGTGTTATTATTTTGATTACTCAAATATTACCAGCTATAGGGTACTATCCAAAAGAAGACATGGCATTGGTGGAGAACTTTAAACCACAAGCACAAGAGTCTCTTTTGCAAACGATGTTGAGCGATGAAGTAGGAGAAGATGTGATGAAGGTAGATGATTTTACAAAAGTAATAGAAAATTTTTCAGCATTGACAGAGAGCAGAAATATTAAAAGAAGCTAAATCATTGGCAGGAGGGTATGCTGCAGGAGTAAAGGGAACTATCAAAGTTTTACCACGAGCTTTAAGTGCTGTAAACTGGTTAGAGCTAATTTTAACTTTAACTACAGTATTTATTATTTATGGGTTTAAAAGAATTACAACAAGTGTTCCAAGTACTTTAGTCGCTTTGGTGGTAGTTTCAGGAATTGCTTTTGGATTTAATTTAGATTATAGAGCAATTACAGAAATACCAGGAGGTTTGCCTATTCCGAATTTAGAAATTTTTACAGAGTTTCGATTTAAGTCTATTACTCCGCATGTATTTACAGCATTAACATTGGCTTTATTAGGAGCTATTGATTCTTTATTGACAAGTGTTGTAGCAGATAATATGACAAAAACGAAGCATAACCCTAATAAGGAATTGATAGGACAAGGTATTGGAAATTCTGTAGGAGCTATTTTTGGAGGAATTCCAGGGGCAGGTGCTACCATTAGAACAGTTGTAAATATTAAAGCAGGAGGAAAAACAAAATTATCAGGTATGATTTCTGGTGTTGTATTGTTGTTAATCCTTTTAGTATTGAGTCCTGTAGCATCAAAAATACCAGCAGCAGTATTGGCAGGTATTTTAATTACAGTGGGTATTGGAGTAATGGATTATAAGGGATTAAAAGCGATTCCAATTTTACCGTTGGATATGAAGTTTGGACCTGTTAAATTGAGTTCTGAGGTTGTGATTATGCTTTCAGTATTATTTTTATCAACTTTTTGGAATTTGGTAAATGCAGTTGGTATTGGTTTGGTAATTGCATCGTTGATTTTTATGAAAAAAATTGGGGATGTTACTGAGAAACAATCTGAAATTAAGCCATTAAAAAAAGAACCAAAATGGGGAGATGAAGCTAATATTCCACAAAAGCTGAAAGAAGAAATATATATCAAACATATAAATGGACCTTTATTTTTTGGATCTATAACAGATTTTCAAGAAACGGCGAAGAATATTCCAGAAGAGGCAACTACGGTTATTATGAGAATGGGAAGAATGTCATACTTAGATCAAACAGGGTTGTATGCTCTTGAAGATGTTTTGATAGATCTTAAAAACTCGGGGAAGATAGTATTGTTTGTAGGAGTTTCAGATCAACCTAGTTATTTATTTGAAAGAATTGGAGTTGTACCTAATTTAATACCTAGAGCACATATTTTTACATCTTTTAAAGATTGTATAGATTGGATAAAAGAAAAAGCGTAATTTAGGTATTCAACGATTTAAGAATATCTAAGATGGATATAAAAAAAGTATTTCAGAATAATGAGAAATGGGTAAAGGAACAATTATCTTTAAATCCTGATTTTTTTAATGATTTAGGAAAAGGGCAAAGCCCAGAGCTTTTGTATATCGGGTGTTCTGACAGTCGTGTAACTGCTGAAGATTTAATGGGAATGGGACCAGGAGATGTGTTTGTGCATAGAAATATAGCTAATATGGTACCTAATACAGATTTAAGTGCAATGTCTGTACTTGAATATGCTGTTTCTCATTTAAAAGTAAAACACGTAGTAGTTTGTGGGCATTATGGATGTGGAGGTGTAAAAGCAGCCATGCAATCGGCAGATTTAGGTTTGTTGAACCCGTGGTTAAGAAATATTCGTGATGTATATAGAATTCATGAAGTGGAATTAAATGAAATAAAAGACGAAGAGTTACGATATAACAGATTGATTGAATTAAATGTTCAAGAGCAATGTGTTAATGTAATTAAAACGGCTTGTATTCAAAAAGAACACAGAAAAAGAGGAATCAAAGTACATGGTTGGGTATTTGATATTCATACAGGTAAGTTGATTGATTTGAAATTAGATTTTGATAAGATTTTAGAGAATATTAGAGAGATTTATCATTTAGATTAATTTTAGTTAGATACTATAAATAAAAAAGCTGAGTAAAATTTTACTCAGCTTTTTTGTGTTTTGAGATATAAGTTATTTCTCTAAAACAGTTTTTAATTGGTTTAAGCCATGAGCCAAATCATCCCCAATCATTTGTTCAAAATCCATCATTAATAACATTAAATTCATAGGGTAATCCATGTGCCCACTAAACCCCCAAGCTACTTTTGTTAAAGAATCATTTAGAGCAGTGGTAGTCATATAAGCTGGTTCTGTAGATTGAAAAGGTTCAAAGAATCTCAATTCAAAATCTACTCGTTCCCCTTCAGAAATTTTTATAATCTCTTGCTCTCCCTTACCAACATTTTCATCATCACTATCCCATGCAGCTATAAAACCTACTGTTCCGTCAGTACCTGTATATGTTTTTTTCATTTCAGGATCCATAGTGGCCCATTTGCTGTAATGGTCTTGGTTTTTAAGGTATTTGATATAGTCAAATACACGTTGTTTGGATTGTTCAATATCAACAGTACGTTCTACATGGTAGCTTTTCTTGGTAAATAAAGTGGTAACCAGTGGAATTGCAATAAGTACTAAAATAACGAGAACTATTTTTTTTAAGATTTTCATATGTTTTTAGTTTTTGTTAGAGAATCAATTTACAAACTCTTTTTGGTTTTTAAAAGGGATGTTTTTTAAGTTGAGGAGTGTATAACGAAATTAAAAAGAGGAATTACTGTTTTAAAATTCAAAGCCTATAAAAAAGAAGATATTACTATCAAAGGCATTGCTTTTAATAATAGTATGTCCAAGCACTGTTTTATCTATTCTGTTGAATGGTGTTCTCATAGGAATTGAAAGTGTGTAATAGAGTCCTTTTACTTTAAAAACGTTTGTTTCTCTGTAACTGATAGCCATACCTACGGTTGCAGAACTTTTTTCAATATTTTCATCTAAAATCAGATGTTTGTATTCATTTCTATACCATCCTATTGAGGGACTTATATAAAGTTCTTTCCCAAAAAGAGGGAAGTCATAAAAGGCTTCAAAGCCAAATTGTTTTCCTTCAACATTGTTTCCATCAACAATTACTGCAAAATCAGATGACAAATGTGTTTCAGACATTTTTATATTCATATGTGTAAGTCTGATGAGGTGATTGTTTTGAAATCGAATACCAATTTCACCAGAATAGGAATTAAAGTCGTTAAAAACGGCTTGTCCAAGTTCAAGGGCTATAAACGGATGAGCTTTTTTTATAGAATCGTTTTGTGCAAAAATAAAGTGTCCTAAAATAAGGAGTACAAATGCTATTCTTTTTCTAATCATAATCTCTATATCTTAATTATGGTGCAAGTATATAGGGTTGGTTAGTACAAAAAGCTCATACAATGGTATGAAAGTTGCCTTTTTGTAAAATTCATACAAAAGTATGAAGTCTTAAAATCAGTTCATTAGGAGCACAATGAGTTCGTGCTTGTTTTTAACGTCTAGTTTTTTGTAGAGATTGCTGGTGTGGGTTTTTACAGTAGGAAGTGAAATAAATAGGGTTTCTGAAATTTGTTTGTAGGTTTTCCCTTTCAGTAATAGTTGTGCAATTTCTTTTTCTCTTTCGGTTAAAGAAGCATTGTTAAAATAATGCTCATTAGCGATTGTATTGGATTTTAAAATTGACAATCGTTGTAAATCATCCCATATTTTATTCGCTGTAAGTAATATAAAAATTAGAGGAAGTGTGAATCCAATTTTTAGGATTTGATCATATTCTGCATATAGATAGTTTAAAACTAAAGATAGTGGTATTAGAAATAAGAGTAATAGTGAAAAGAGTCGTTCAGATTTTTCTATATGTTGTAATCTTTTTTGTGGCTTTGAGTTTCTAATTAAAGTCATAGAAAAAATGACTGATACTCCTAAAAGTAAAGAAATAACGTGCTGTAGGAGATAAAGATGGTTTGTGAAAAAGCTTATAATTGTTGAGATAAATAATAAGGAAGAACCTATATAAAGGTATTTTTTATAGCTAATAGGTAAATTGTGTTGCCTTTCAGCCATTACGTTGATAGGGGTTGTAAGGCCTACCAAGATCATGGATAATAGAATAAAAATATTGGTAGGGGCTTTTAGATCAGACTCATTCCATAGTATAGCAGAAATGGTTAATGAAATTACCAATAAGAGCATTGAAACCATTAAAGCAAGAGTCTCCCAAGTTTCAATATTTTTCTTATAGCAAATAACTCCTAAAAAAATAGATATACTTAAGAGAGTATACGCGACTATTAGTAGTACAGTTTCTATTAAGAGCATATTATTTTTAATTTTTGAGTATTACAACTAAAAATTCACAAATGTGATAATGTTGATTTGATCACGGCTTCCGTTAGTGAAAAACTGATTCATATACCCAAGTTCAAATTTTACAAGTGAATTGAGTTTATAACCAATTCCTCCATACAGTCTGTTTCTGTCAAATACGTTGTCTTCCGTATTTAGGAAAATTTCGTTGTATGAAGAAAGGTATATTGTTTTGTCAGTAAACTCCTGTTGATTTAAGGGAATGTTTATTCCTAAGAAATAGCGAAGTCGTAATTTAAAATCTTGATTTTCGACCCATCTTTGTTCAAATCGGTAGCGGTGTTGCAATTTTACAATACCAATTTTTTGTTTGGTAATGAATTGTTGATAAACTCTATGCTCGTTAACATCAGCTTTATCATCGGTGTTTGAAATATAATTCTGACTATTTATAAAACCATACCCTAACAAAATATTGTTATTATTTTCAGTTAAATTATAACCAATACCCGTTCTTAAAAGAAGCTGTTCCAAATCACCAACGGCGTTGTAATTTCTGTATTGTACCTCATGGTGCCAATTCCATTTGTTGTCTATTTGTTTGTTTCCAAAGTAGAGCAGCCAGTTTCCTAAATCAGAGTTTTGAGAGAACCCAATAGAAGAAATGAAACAAAGGGTTATAGTAAGTAGTATTTTATTCATAATTAAATGTTTTTTAATGCTATGTAAATAGTATACGACTGGCTAAACTATATAAAAAAGATAGATTAAAAAATACCTATAGAGTTTTTGTAAAGGGTTCAATTAGGTAGAGAGTATTATTTATCTATTTTAGTTGGTACATTTCTATCATTTTACTTTCCAGTAGCTTTTTGGGCATGTTTTTTAATAGAAAATTCCTAAAGTTTTTTCCGTATTTCCAATGTGCCATTTTCCCTGTTGTCCAAGATTGTTGTACAATTTTATTCACTTTGGATTGTCGTTTTTGTTGGAACTGACTAAAAATATTTTGATTTGGATTTTTTTGAACCAAATTGCTGAGGTAGTAAGCATCTTCAATAGCCTGTGCACCACCTTGTCCCATGTTAGGAGTTGTTGCATGCCCTGCATCTCCAATTAAACAAATAGAATCTTTGTGCCAGTTTTTAAGGGGAATAAGGTCATTAATATCGTTTCTTAACACATTAATTTCTGGAGTAGCTGTTATCAATTCACTTACCAATGGGTGAAAATTGGTAAACATTTTTAAAAGCTTTTGTTTTACGGTATCTAGAGCATCTTTTTGGTTGGGTTTGTCTAAGGCCACAGCAAACCAATACACTTTATCTTTTGAAATTTTTGAAATTCCAAAGCGAATTTGATTCCCCCAAAGTTCCATTCCTCGATGTTCAAATTCTTCAGTTAGTTTTATACTTGCTATACCTCTCCAACAGGTTTGTTTAGAGAATCTAATTCTACTTTGGGGGAATAGTTGTTTTCTTACTTTTGAGTTGATACCATCAGCACCTATTAAAAAATCAGTTACAACCTCTGAGTTGTCTTCAAATCTTATTTTAATACGATGACCTTTTAGTTTTTTAAAAGACTGAAATCCTTTGTTTAGTGATATTTTTTCTTTGGGAATTTTTTCAAATAACAATTTTTGAAGTTCTGCTCTGTGAATAGCTATGGTTGAATACCCAAATTCTTTTTTTATAATATCTTGAAAATTATCAGACAAGGGATTTAAATTGGCTGTTCCAAGTGTAATTCTGTCTATTGAATTTCCTTTGTCTTTAATTTCTTTTAAAATATCCAAATGTTCTAAAACCTGTAAGGCATTCGGTGCAAGCCATATCCCTGCTCCAACTTCAGATAGAGTGGGGGCTTTTTCGAAAATATGATAATCAATTCCTTTTTTTTCAAAAGCAAGAGCTGTTGTTAAACCTCCAATTCCTGCACCAATTATTGAATATTTCATTTGAGTTTTTTAGTATCGTGAATATGGCATAGTTTTGTGATAAGTTAAGCGTTTCTTTGAAATATTGCTAGATGAATTTCTTCTCCTATCTTCGTTTCATTTTTAGTTGAAAGAGAAACATGTTTTAAGTCACATTTTTCAAATGATTTGATATAGTTGGTATTTAAAAGCCAAGGAGGGCCGTTTTCATAGTTTCTTTTCTCTTTTTGAATTTCTGTGATCACAACTAATTTCCCGTTGTTTGCCACAAAGTTAGAAACATTTTGAATGAGTGTTTTTTCATATTTAGGAGGAAGGGCTTGAATGGTGAAAATTTCTAAAACAAAATCGAATTTATGATACCAGTCTGTAATTCCTTTGAGTAAATCTGCCTGTATAAATGTAACCAGACTATTAGGAAATCTTTTTTTACAGAGTTCAATGGCACTTTTAGATACGTCAAAAGCAGTTACTTTAAAACCTTTCGCTTCAAGTTCAATAGCATCGTCACCCAAACCACAACCTACAACCAAAGCTGTTTTTCCATTGCCAATAATAGGGGTTTTGTCTATCCAGTTTTTAAAAAAAGGATGTGGAGTCATATTTGCCCATGGAATTCCATTTCCAGATTCGGTAGTTTCTGAGTATAGTGTTTCGAACCAATCGCTAGGTTGATTTTCGTTAACTCCTAATTTGTTTCTTGTTTCTTCGTTCATTTGGTTAAAAATTATACTCAATCATTGTTTTGATAAAGAATGGAGTTCCTGGTGTAAAATGAATCTCTTCTACTGGTGTAATTTCGTCTCGTAATCTAGATTCTGTAGCAAACTGGGTTTCATTCCAATCTGTATCAAATAGATTCTGAATTTGAATACCAACATTCATTTTTTTCCATTTATAACCTATATTCAAATCGGTAACAGTATATCCTTCTGCTATAATAGAATTGTCTTCATTTGCAGGGCGGTCATTTAAATAACGAAGATTTAAGCCCCCATAAAAACCAGATTTGTGGATAATGTTAAGTCCACTAGCAAGAGTAATATCGGGTGCTAAAGGGATATAATCTTGCCCTGAAGGTTCTTCTATAGCTCTAGCATGTGTATAATTGGCATCTAAATTCCAAAACAACCAAGGTAAAGGCTGGTATCGGTAGCTCAAGTCAATTCCTTGACGCTTTGTTTTTCCACTAGGTTCTACAATACCTGCATCTCCAACATATACAAACTCTTGTTCAAGATACAAATACCAGTATGCCATGTTGAGGAGCATTTTTGGTGTAGGTTTCCACATAAAACCAGCATCGTAACTATATGCAGCGGGTAATGTTTTATTGTTTTGTTCAACAACAACTACTCTGGTGTCGTTTGAATGGAATCCTTTTCCTGATTTTAAATAGAGTTGAACTTCTTGAGAAGGGGTATATAAGATATTGAATTTAGGACTGATAATAGCTTGCGCTTCTGTTTGTGTTTTGTAGGTTGGTAATAGTGCGTTGTTGTATTGAAAATCAAAATAATCTATTCGAATGGAAGGATTAAATGTCCATCTGCCAATATTTATAGTTGTTCCTAAATAGGTTCCTATATTGATTTCATTAATATCACCTAGCTGAATTTGCTCAAGAGTTTCTGAACGATTTGCAGTATGCGATAGTTCATTGTCGTTACTTTTGTCATTACGAAGGCTAATACCTGCCTGCCAGTTACCGTTTAAACTGTTGGTAGAAAATGATTTTTTATATTCATTATTAAATCCAAAAATAGTTCGATTTTCTTTTTGTCGTATTTGATCTCCGTTGATAGGGTCTTCTAAAAAGAATGTAAAGTTAGAATACAGTTCAAAATTGTATTGACTAAAAAACACAAGACTTTTTAAAGATGATTTTTTGTCAATTATCTTGTCATAATTGATCAATACATTGGTTCTAGAGGTGGTTCCTCCTTCGGTATCATCAATAGCTCCAAATCGAGATATTTCGCCACTATCTACGGCACGTTGTGGAATTTGTCCAGAAGCATCCCATGTGCTGGTAAAGTGAGATGCAGTAATTCCAACTCTTTCTGTTTCAGAAACCGCTCCTGTATATTTTCCAAAAATATTTGTTCTGTTAAAGTTTTGTGGGCTTTCAAAAGGTCCATCGGTAGCAGAAAACTCAGTAGCCAAATAGGCATTATGATTGTGGTTGTTAAGTAAGTTGAACATTCCTAATAAGCGGTAAGTATCAAATTGACCTGCTTCTATTTTTATAGAACTGTTTTCCAGTTCTCTCTTTGTCATAAAATTTACATATCCAGCCGTATTAAAATTTCCTTTGTTTTCATAATAAGGACCTTTGCCAAAATCAATTTTATCAATGGTTTCAGGTATAACAAAATGTAAATCGGCATATCCTTGTCCATGGGCATGAGATACCATATTTACAGGAAGTCCATCTACAGTAATATTGATATCAGTACCATGGTCTATATCAAATCCACGTAAAAATATTTGTTCAGCTTTACCACCTCCTGCATGTTGTCCAATAAATAGACCAGGTACTTTTCTCAATACATCTTGTGAAGAGTTTACGGGGTTTGTTTGTACATCAATGTCTGTTATTACATGTAGAGCGTTAACCTTTGGAGAAATTACCACTTCATTTAGGTTGATTGAATTGGTATATAAAACCACATTTAAGGGCTCTTTTAAGTTTTTAACTATTATGGTTTTATCTTTATAGCTTAAGTGAAAAAACTGTAAAGAATCTCCTACGGATACATTTTCAAAAATAAATTTTCCATGTTTATCAGAATGAGTGTGTTGACTGGTAGTTTTATTTAAGATACTGACTGTATGAATTGGTTTTTGCTGTTTGTCAGTAATTATTCCAGTGAGTGTTTGGGCAAATAACAAGCTTTTTGATGTGAATAAAAAGAATGTCAAAAATTTTAATTTCATATACAATCTCTATTGATAATTTAGATGAGTTTCTTATTGGATTAAAAGTACTAAATAAGTGTTAGCAGACAATAGAGAGAAAGAGGAATTTTTTGTTATGAAGTAAACCGTATAGCTTGTATACTAAGTTGTATAGCTTTACAAACTTTTTTCATTTTTGAGGTTATTACAGCTAATGTGTTTGTGTATGATTTCGTTGCGTGTTTCAGCAATTAAATTAGCAAATACAAACCGAATAGAAAATCCACGAGGATTTTCAGAAGTAGGCGAGAACAAGCAATTACTTATAGCCATTGTTGGGCGTTCGTTATTTTTGTTCAGCATATTTAATAGTCAATTCTTCTTCTGAATCAAATACTGTCAATGCATACTTTATTTTATCAAATTTACCAATATTATCAATATTTCCTTCGATGTAATATGTGTCATTTATTTGAACTGGCTGTCTTGGGTTTCCTTCTTTTGGATTTTTCGTTAACGTGATTTTTTCAGCCAAGTCTGTTGTGAAAAAAGTTTCAGGTTGTAAGTCAAACAACTGTTTAAATACTTCTACATACAATTTTGCTACTTGTGTAACTTCTATTTTTTGGTCAAAGAAAATAGCATATTCAAGTTTTTTATGTTTTGGGTCTTCTGCCTCAAAAATATTTACTTCGTTGTTTTCATCTCTATCATCTAAATCAACGTCAGGATATTCCCAAATTTTTAGAAAACGTTCTGATAATAGGTCAAAACGTCTTTCAATTTCTGCTTTGTCCCATTTTTCGGCAATTGATAAATATTTATTTAACCATAATCTGCTGTCTTTGTAACCAGCATTTTCTAAATCCCTTTTAAATGTAAAAACTTTGTTTCCTAACTTTCCATTGTTTCCAGAAAGAGTAAGGTTTCCGATTGTATTTAAGTAGGTTTCTTTTATAAAATTGTATTCATCAGTTCCTAAATCAACTTTCCATTTTGGGTCAGGATTTTGTGGAAATATATGCTCAATTGTAATGTCCGTGTTTCCTTCTATTTTTACAGGTTCCTTATTCTCAAAGTTTTCTAAACGTTCTAATAAATATGTTCTATTTTTAGATTTGATGTTGTAAACATCTTTTAGTTTTAAGCTTTCTATAAGTTCTTTGTTTTTTGGAAAACGCTGTGAACCTGGTCTTTTGAGTAACCATTTTTGTAGAGAAACTAAATAGTTGTCTTTATCTATTTTTTCATACAAGGTCATAAATATTTTATTCAAAGCATTTGTTGGTAAACCAAGAATAAATCTTCTCCAAGTAAATGATTGAATAAAATCTAAAACTTTGATAAAAGTAGGTTTGTCAATTATATTTTCTGAATAGTCTTCATATACTTTCATTAAAAAAGGAAAAGCAACATTTATTTCAAGACGATTTATGTATTCAAGCTGAATTCTTATATCCTTGTCGTTTTCATTTTTAGGGTTAAGTAATTTATTATAGAATTTTACCAATGATTTTATAGGCAAAAGATTTCCTTCTAATTCTTCTAAATCGCTTGTTGGAAATTTTACTTTAAACTCTAAATAAACTTTACTCTTATTAGGTATTTTATTATTAACCAAAGTCAAATAATCTCTAATGAAATCTGAAACTTTACTTTTATTAGAGGTTTCATCTTTAGCAAGTTTTTCAATTATTTCCCAGTAATTATTGTAGATTTTATTTTGACTTTTTCTGTTTAAACCCATTAAGATATAATTGCGGATTAAATCAGCTTGTGACAATTCTAAACCTGTTGAATTTAAACTTTCAAAGATACGTTGTGGGTCATCTTTTTCTCTGTCAAGAGAGATTTCAACGAACATTAATTTTGATAAACCTTTTAAAACATAGTCAATGTTTTCTTGTGTAATTCTGCTTTTGAAATAATTGAAATTGTCAATTACCTTCGAAAACTCGTTAAATTCTTCTGACGAATCACTTCTTAATAGATATTTTATTGCTTTATCATTATTCTCTGTTGGGCGAAGCTTTAATTTTTCTTTTTCTGGTGCGAATTTATTTGTCAGGTAAGTTTCGGTAATTTCTGCTTTAAGACCTTTATCCTCCATTTCTATTGCTAACCTATAAATAGTAAGATATATTAAAGTTAATGTTGTCAAACGTTGCTGTCCGTCAATTACAGTTAATTCTTTAATTCTTGAAGATGTGTAAACATCATCGTGAACATAAACAACACTTCCAATAAAATGTGCGTTCATTTTTTTACTAGTTCCGACTTCAAGAATGTCGTCTAAAAGTTGTTTACATTGACTTGTCGACCAATCATAATTTCTTTGATAGACAGGAATTACGAACTGTGTTTTATTTGAGGATAAAAAGTCCTCGACTTTAGTTTCGTTTGCTTTCATTTATTAGGTTATGTTTCTTTTTCGGTTTGTTGCTCTTAATGACGCCCAACGGTGTGGCTAGGGTTAGTGTGGGGGTAGATAAATCGAGATTTATCGGAGCTGACACTAAGCTAGAGCCTTTTTTTTAGTTTTAAATTTTTTGTCAAAAGCTAAATCAAAAAGGATTTAGCGACCTAGTAAATATAGACAAAACCTCGAGAAAGGAGAGAAGCCCACATTAACTTTAGCCGTTGTTGCCTGTAGTTTTTTCAGTAAGTAACTTATTCATTTTTGGTTGTATAAACCACACACCAAGAGTAAATATTAATAGTAAAAAGAAATCTTTTGCATATTCACTAAATTTCAAATTACTATTGTTTTTTTCATGCTGCATTGATTTTGAAACAACTAATGTTAGTATAATGAAAGTGATTCCGCTTAAGAATCCAAATAAGGATAGTAATGGTGAATTCGATAACTCAGAATGTTCAAAGAAGTGTTTTAGTTTAAGTCCATTACCTATTTGTAGTAAAAGGGTTGTAATGCTCAATAGTTTTATTTTATTTAACAATTTTGGATTGTCTTTATTGAAAAATTCTCCGATTGAATAGATCCAAAGTATAAAGAGTCCATAATAAATATAAAACGAAATAAACCATAATTCGGTTTCTATAAAAAGTTTCATTTGTATAGTTCCAAGTATCCATACTATAAAAATTTTCCAATGTTTAAGTTTTAAAATATGTTTCATATTAGGTTATTCGTTTTTTAAATTATGAGGTAAGGGGGCGTTAATTACTGGCAACGTTTTTGTATAAGATTAGTGTGGGAGTTTGACAATCTGTGGATTGTCAGCCGAGCCACTAAGCTTATGCTTATTTAGAGTTTTTATCTTATCGACTTAAAAATACTTAAATAAGTGTAAGCGACATAGTAAACAAACACAAAATTTTGATTAAGCCATAAAAACCCACATTAATTTTATACGTTGTTGGGTATAGTTATTTTATTAAACTCAATGTTCCATTTTTATTTATCTTAATCTGATTCAAAGAAATCGTATCACTGTTGTAAGCTATCAATTCCTCACTTTTATATTTCCCAGCATTATATTTATGAAAGACTAGTGGATTCAGGTTTAGTATTTTATTATCCTTTTTGTAAGTCCCTGATAATTTAAAAGATTCATTTTTTCCCTCTCCCCAATATTTGTATAAAAATATGTTTTCAATAAAAATTATCTCACTATTCTCGGTTATTTTGAAATTTTTTGGTTTGGTTTTTTTTCTGGATAAAGTTCGATTCGGTAGTACATTTCCATAATTTTTAATCAATTCTGATTTATTCGGACTACTCAGGCTGTATTTAATTAATAAAGAATCCCCAACCATTGGAGCGTTATTATTTCTTTTACTCCTAAAAACTGATATGTAGTTCTCTCCATTTAACTGATAAACATAAAAGTTGTTTTGATCCATTCCTCCATGAGGAAGTCTTGATCTAGAATCTCGAGTTTTATATATTATTGCCTCAACAGTATCTGTATTTTCAAATGGAATGAATTTAGGTAATTCAAAATCATTTAACATTAAATATAGTGAAACTGCTAAAAAAATAATTCCGAATGTCCAAGGATTTGTTTTCATGCTAATTATACCCAACGGTCTTGTGTATTCATCGTAATTGAATTTCGCAATAGTGCTTTTTGTTTCCTTTTGCTTAGTTATCAACAGTTTATGAAGTTTTGTTTTTTGCTTTAAAACTTCATAATACTACATTTGAGCCATGTTTGTATGGCAAAATGTATGGTACATGTTTTTGTTTGTATCATTTGTAAAGCCATTGTCTAGTATACAAATGTATAACCCAAAAACGATTACGTTATGTCCAGTAAAGTTACTACAGCAATTGTTCTTTTCAAAAAGCGAAAGAAGAAAAGTGGAAAATATCCAGCAAAGCTAAGATTAACCTATAGTAGAAAACAATTTTATTATACCATTGATACGAAAGATAGGGTTTATGAATTTACTGAAGAAGAGTTTGAAAAGATCCAAGGTTCCAAGCCCAGGGGAGTGTTTAAAGAAATTCAGATAGAATTTTCATTGATAGAGGAAAAGGCTCAGAAAATTATTCAAAAGATGGAGTATTTTACTTTTGATCAGTTTAAAACTTACTATTCTCAATCAGGCACTGATTTAAGAAACATCTTCTATTATTTAAATAGACGTATTGAAAGGTATAATGCAACAGGTTATGGAAGTAAAACAGCAATTACGGTAAAGAAGAATTTACAAAAGTGTTTTAAGAAAAAAGAGTTCATGGATTTCAGGGACTTTTCGCTTAAAAGGGTTCAGGATTTTGAAAGATATTTACGAGAAGATAAAGGGTTGAGAACAACTACCATTGGTTCTTATACAGCTATGATTCGCACGGTGTTTTATGAAGCCATTACAGAAAATGCTATTTCTCCTGAGATATTACCTTTTGGAAGAGGAAAATATCAGATACCGACATCGGTTACCATGAAAAGAGCTATGGATATAAAAGATATTGAGAAGATCTACAAATATAAACCAGAGCCTTTTTCACATGAACATGAAGCTCATGATTTGTGGTTGTTTACTTATTTGTGTAATGGGATTAACATGACAGATTTATGTAGTTTGAAATATAAAGACATAAAAAAGGACTTCATTTATTTTGTTAGAAAAAAGACAGAGCGAAAAACATTGGTAGAAAGACCTATTACCATACCATTGACAGAAGATATATGGGCAATCATTCATAGGAGAGGGACTAAAGATAAATCTCCAGAGAATTATATATTTCCATATATCCTAGATAAGGATTCTCAAAAGTCAAAGAATTATAAAATTGCTTGGCGTGTTCGTAAGACCAATATGCATATGCAAAAAATCGCAAATAAATTAAATATAGATCATCATATAACCACTTATACCGCTAGGCATAGTTTTGCTACAGTATTAAAGCGATGTGGCGTTCCAATTTCATTTATTAGTGAAAGTTTAGGGCATAAGGATGTAAAGATTACAGAAACCTATTTAGGGAGTTTTGAAAATAATAAAAAGAGAGATATAGCTAAATACCTCACCAACTTTGATTAATTAGTTATTCTACATAAATACGATTGATTTTACGAATCAGTAGTCTAGTAATTGCCCATACTTTTGTCGGCTAATTTTAAACGAATAAAAATGAAAACAGAAGAGTTTACAGCCGAACAATTTGAAAAAGAAAGTCTAGAGAGGTTTGAGGAAATATTACGATCCTATCAGCGAGCCAAAGCGAACCCACATTTAGAAATTGACATTGAAAAAACAATTGAGCTACTATTAGATTTTCCAACAGATTCTTTATCTGTGAGTATGATGAGACTTTTTGATTTTGAATATTTGGTAAAGGGAGTTCCAGTTGATAAGCTTATTACCAAAGCACAAGTTTTTGAAAAAGAGAATGCTTTAGCCCCAAGAAACATAAAAATTAAATTAAGTTTTTACAACTTCCCATTTCTTAGCAAGGAGAAATATTTAAGACGTTATGAAATTTTAAATTATAAAAATGAAAGCTGTTATTTAATAAAAGGAAGTTTTGGCTTTACACTTTCTAAAGGTGTTTTTTACCAGCAAAAGAACACGAGTTATAGAGAGTTAGAAATCCATAGATATTCCAAATACCTAAACGATGAAAACAATTCAATAGCCGACTATTATAGTTTCTTTGTAGATTACCACAGTAAAGTTTTGTTTGTGAAATACTTTACCAATTCAAAAAAAGAGAATAATATCATCTGTTCCCAAGGAAATACAAATATTCTTACTGAAGTATTACAAATGACCAATGCACAGCAAGTGCTTTGGTCATATTTTTTCTTTAGGGGAATAGGATTAAAATTACGTTTGAATCTAGAGGGAGCAATGCTTACCAGGTTTGTACATGCCATCAATCGTATGGAGCTTAAAAACTATAGGAACTCTTATGTGCATAAATTAGTAATGAAAGCTCCCTATGTAAAATCAGACAAGAATTTAGTAGCTGATTTATTACTGATCAAAACACATTTTCTGAAACATGGTTTTTCCTCTTTGGAGATTGAAAATGAAATTCATAAAATCGATAAAAAGTAATCATTTACTACTCAATCTACTTTTTATTTCTTTTTAATACGTTGTAAAATATCCTACAGTTTTAAGTAGGAGAGAACTGTTTTTTATAATCAAGTATTCTAAAACCTTAACACTCAATACCTCTAAAATAAATGCTAAATATAGGATGCTCCCACGTGCAATAGCAGTTGTGGAGTGGTCTAATATTGCCCTGTTTTTAAATCAAAATAGATATGGTAAGTCAAGAGCAAATCAATAAGGAGGTTCTGAAAAATTTAGAAGTATTAAATAAGCAAGTTTCAGAGCTTGTTCAATTTCAAAGAAAATCATTTTCGGGTTACGAATACATTAATGCCAATGAGCTAGCAGCTTTGTTAGGTGAGAGTATTAAAACCATTTATGGAAGAGTTTATAACAGGCAGATTCCATATTACAAACCAGGAGGGAAGGTGTTGCTTTTTAAGGTTAATGAAATTCAGGAATGGATTGATTCTGGGAGGCATGCATCTATTGAAGAACTAAGAGATAGAGTGTAGTTTGGTAAGTAAAGTGGTTTCAGAATATGAATGTTATGAAAACAATGAGATCCTCTACAAAAAAACAAATAGTACAACTATCTCTATTGAAGAATTTTTATAAAAAGTCTGGGGTATATGAAGTTTCAGAAAGAGAACTAAGCAATAGAATTCAAAAGATTAATAATTACAAAAATGAGTAAGTCAAAGATATATGTATGTGGTTTTGACGTAGTGCCTACAAACAAAACAGAAACAGCAGGAGATGTAAAGGTGTTGTCCAGGTTAAAGAATTTACGGCATCAAGTAATTGCTCCTGAGGAATTACAGACAACTCACTTGAGTTGGTCAGATAAACTCCAAAAGCGCATAGAACTTTTAAAAAGTAGTCATGCGATTTATGTGCTTCCCAATTGGAATAAAGATGTGATTTCAAGGATAGAATTAACGGTTGCTATGGATTTAAAACTTCCAACGTTTTTCCATCCAGTAACCAATAAAGAGCTTAATCAATATTTAACCACCCTTGACAGTTAACAATGGTTTTTTCGGGGCTGTTTAAGGGGCAGCTCCGTTTTTATATCAAATAATATGGAAGTACCTGATTTAATCAATCGTGTAAACGATGAGATTGTAGAGATAATATCAAGTTATATAGAGGTAAAGAAAGCAGGTGCTAATTATAAGGCTCTTTGTCCGTTTCATGGAGAGAAAACACCTTCTTTATCAGTAAATCCAGTTAAGGGAATTTATAAATGTTTTGGTTGTGGAAAAGGGGGAAATGCCATTTCGTTTATCAAAGAATATGAAAAAGTTGATTTTAAAGAATCTTTAGAAATAGGAGCTAAAAAACTAAACGTGGACTTCACATGGAAGGCAAAGTCCAATTTTAATAGCGAAGCTTATCAAAAACAACAAAACTTAAAGAAAGCCTGTGACCTAGTAGCCATTTTTTATCAAAACCAAATAGCAAATAAAAATGTACAAACGTTTATTCAAAATAGAAATCTTAACATTCCTGAAAGAGGCGATTTTAACCTGGGGTTTGCACCTGATGGTAATCAGTTATTGGCTTATGCTCGTGAGTCAGGACTTAAAACAGAAATACTGGAGCAAATAGGACTTGTAAATTCCAATGAGCATGGTTTTTATGATACGTTTCGAAATCGCTTGGTATTTCCAATATCTAACAAGCTTGGAGAAACGATTGCTTTTGCAGGAAGAGCAATTGATAAAGGGAATAAAATAAAGTATCTGAACACGGCAGAATCTGAGATTTATACCAAAGGAAATGAGCTTTATGGATTAAATGTAGCAAAGTTTTCTATCAAGAAAGAAGATCGTGTTTATTTGGTAGAGGGCTATGCAGATGTACTTAGATTGCATAGTATTGGAATAGATAATACTGTAGCTACTTGTGGTACAGCACTAACAAGGCATCAAATTGAACTATTAAAAACTTACACCAATAAATTAACCTTAATTTTTGATGGTGATACAGCAGGTCTGAATGCAATTGATAAAAACGCATCATTACTCGTCAAACAAGGGTTTCATGTTTCGGTTATTTTACTTCCAGAGGCAGAAGATCCAGACAGTGTTTTTACCTCTAAGGAGACCTTTTTAGAGTACAACAAAAAGCAACTTGACTTTTTAATTTATAAGGCAAAATACTACGCTTCAAAATTTCAATCAGACCCTGTTAAGAGAACGGAAGTCATCAAAAGAGTTTCAAAGCTGATTTCCTATTATGACAAAACCAAACAAGAAGTCTATATAGATTTGGTGTCAGAACATATCAAACCAAAAAAAGCTTGGCAAGACGCGCTTAAAGATTGTTCTAAAGAAACCGTGAAAACAAATAAATACACAGTTCCAAAGCATGTAAGTTTAAACGATTTTAATCGTTGGGGGTTTTATGTAGAGGATAACTGTTATGTGTTCCGTAATAAGAAAGGAGATGATTTTGTGCATCATTCTAATTTTGTGATGGCTCCTTTGTTCCATATAGAAAGTACCATTAATGCCAAACGTTTGTATGAAATAAAAAACAAACACAACCTGGTTAAAGTAGTAGAGTTGCCTCAGCGTGATATGATAAGTATTACCAACTTTAAATTGCAAATAGAAAGTTTGGGTAATTTTCTATGGACAGGAGGTGATATAGAGCTTAACAAACTTAAAGCTTGGCTCTATGAAAAAACGAAGAGTTGCAAAGAGATTACTCAAATGGGTTGGCAAAAGGAAGGGTTCTATTGTTGGGGGAATGGAATCTTTAATGGAAATGAATTTGTAGCATCTGATAAATATGGAATCGTCACTTTTAAAGATCGATATTTTTATGTTCCCTCGAGTTCAGAAATCTATACTCAAGATGATACTTTGTTTGAGTTTGAAAGAAACTTTATTCATAACGAGGGAAATATTACGCTTTATGAATATGCCCAGAAATACACAGAGGTTTTTGGAGATAACGGAATTGTAACCTTGGCTTTTTACTTTGCGAGCTTGTTTATGGACATCATTGATCAACGGTTTGATAAGTTTCCAATCTTAAACATGTATGGGCAAAAAGGGTCAGGAAAAAACACCTGTGCAGAGAGCATGTTGTATCTGTTTGGTAAAAAAGGAAAAGTTCCGAACTTGCATAACTCCAGTAAACCATCGATAGCAGACCATGTGGCTACCAGTGCGAATGCTGTTTGTGTTTTAGATGAATACAGAAATGATTTAGAAATGGAAAAGCGAGAACTCTTAAAAGGTTTTTGGGATAAGACAGGAAGGACTCGTATGAATATGGATAAGGACAAGAAAAAAGAAACCTCTAAAGTTAACCAAGGAGTTATTGTTTTGGGGCAACAAATAGCTACTGCAGACATTGCTTTGTTCAGTCGTTTTATTGCATTAGGGTTTTCAAAAACTACCTTTTCCTTTGAAGAGAAAAGAGCTTTTGAAGATTTGGAGAAAATAAACAAGCAAGGATTGACTCAAATCACCCATCAATTATTAAAACAGCGACAAGTTTTTAAAGAACAGTATCCAAAACAAGTAGATGCAACAACATTAAAGTTTAGAGAGCTGCTAGGTAAAAGTTCAGTTGAAACAAGAATCTTTAACAACTGGCTAACAGTTGCTGCTGCATATAAGCTAGTGTCAGAATTATTAGAGCTTCCTTTCAAGCAAGCTGAAGTAATCGAACTCTTTGTAAAACTCATGGTGTTACAAAATAAAGAAACAGCAAAGAATGATGATTTGGGTGTGTTTTGGAAAACCGTTCAGTTTTTAATGAGTTCTAATGTATTATTTGAGGGTGGAGATTATAAGGTGGTTTATGTGGATAGATTCACAAGAACTTTTAGAGAAGATAATGATTGGAAGAAAACAGAGATTCTTTTTAAGAAACCTAAAAACATATTGTATTTGTCTGTAAGTAGAGTTTTTGGTCTATATAAGACTCAGGCTTTAAGAGAGGGAGATAAGCCCTTACCGCAAGCTACAGTGGAGTATTATTTAAAAAACAGTCCTGCTTATATTTGTGATACAAAAAAAGTGAGTTTTTATAAAATAAATGCAAAAACAGGCTATCATGAGTTTGATGATAGGGGGAATAAAAAATACACCAGTACATCTGCTTTTGTTTTTGAGCTAGACAAGCTGAGTTTAAACTTAGATAGTTTTACAGAAGAACAATAACTAAAAACAGCGAGTAAAATGTAAAAAGGATTTCTAGATATAGTAATCCTTTTTTTTGTGGTTAATTCTCAACTATTACATACATGTGAGAAAACAGGTTACTTACATTACTTAGGTTACTTAATAAGATGTAAGTTGTTTGTTATTAGTAGATTATATTATGTTTTCTAAGGTTAGCTAATTACTTGGGCTTACTTAGGGTTACTTATAAAAGTAATCTAGTTACTTGGTTACTTATTGGTTACTTATAAAATGATTGCTGTAAGGTGTTTATTATGAGGCTTTTGCGGTCTCTAAGTAACCTAAGTAATCTAAGTCGGTGAAATGTAGGTCTGTATTTTTATTAAAAGCATGAATTGTCATTGTAAAACGATACTGTTACGTTTTTTTTTAGTAAATTTGTGTAGTATTTATGGGAGTAATTTTAAATAAAATAATATCATTTACAATGGCTGTAGTAGTATTACTATCTACAATGTCATTTACTATGGATATGCATTATTGTGGTGATACTTTAGTTGAGACTGCAATTTTCCATAAAGCCAAAGGTTGCGGTATGGAAATGCAAACTCTTTCAACTCAAGATTGCTCTGTTACCAAGAAAAGTTGTTGCGATGATAAGCAACTTGCAATTGAAGGTCAAGACGAATTACAATTGCGTATTGACAAAATATCTTTTGAACAACAATTATTCATTACTTCATTTGTTTACTCATATATCAACTTTTTTCAAGTTGTAGACAAAAAGGTAGCTTCTTTCGGAGAATACCAACCACCCTTAGTCGTCAAACAAATCTTTAAGATTGACGAATCTTATTTAATTTGATTCTTAAACTTTAGACTTTTTTCATCCTATGGCTTTAATGTCATAAGGATAATTTATTGTATTCGGTGTTTTCTTAATACCAATGTCTAACTGTTTAATTATCAAATATTATGCTAAATAAAGCAATCAAGTTTCTTATAGATAATAAACTCGTTGCAGTACTATTACTGGTTCTTTTTGTAGGATGGGGTACTGTAAACGCACCTTTTAATTGGGATATAGGTTTTTTACCTCATAATCCTGTGGCTGTTGATGCCATTCCAGATATTGGAGAAAATCAACAAATTATATTTACCAAGTGGGATGGTCGTTCTCCACAAGACATAGAAGACCAAATTACTTATCCACTTACAACCTCATTACTCGGTATTCCAGGTGTAAAAACCATACGTAGTTCTTCTATGTTTGGCTTTTCAAGCATCTATATCATTTTTGAGGAGGATATAGAATTTTACTGGAGTAGAAGCCGTATTCTGGAAAAACTAAATTCCTTACCAAGTGGATTGTTACCAGAGGGTGTGAATCCTGCCTTAGGTCCTGATGCCACGGGATTAGGACAAGTTTTTTGGTATACACTTGAAGGTAGAGACGAAAATGGAAACGTAACAGGTGGATGGGATTTACAAGAGTTACGCAGTATTCAAGATTACTATGTAAAATATGCCTTATCGGCTGCAAGTGGCGTTTCAGAAGTAGCCTCTATTGGTGGTTATGTACAAGAGTATCAGGTGGATGTAAATCCAGAGTTGTTGCGACAATACAATATTGGGTTGCATCATATTGTAAAAGCAGTAAAAGAAAGCAACAAGGATATTGGAGCACAAACTTTGGAAATTAACCAAGTCGAATATTTGGTACGTGGTCTGGGATATGTAAAATCAATTTCTGATATAGAAAATGCAGTAGTAACTTCCGAAGATTTTACAGCAATTAGAATAAAAGATATCGGAAAAGTTTCTTTAGGTCCAGCAACAAGACGTGGTTTGTTAGATAAGGAAGGAGCTGAAGCTGTTGGTGCAGTAGTGGTAGCACGTTATGGTGCAAATCCTATGGAGGTTATCAATAATGTTAAGAGTAAAATAAATGAATTAAGTCCTGGGTTACCAACCAAAGTATTATCAGACGGTAGGACATCGCAAGTTACTATTGTACCCTTCTACGACAGAACTGAGTTGATTAATGAGACATTAGGAACACTAAACGAAGCACTATCGTTAGAAATTTTGATAACTATTTTGGTAATCATCATTATGGTATTTCATTTACGTGCTTCAATACTTATCTCTAGTTTACTACCAGTGGCCATTTTAATGGTGTTTATAGCTATGAAGCTTTTTAATGTAGATGCTAATATTGTTGCCTTATCAGGTATAGCTATTGCAATTGGTACTATGGTAGATGTAGGAGTCATTCTTTCAGAGAATATCATAAGACACATGGATGAAGATACTGAGAAATTACCAATAAATAAACTAGTTTATAATGCTACATCGGAAGTTTCAGGAGCAATCGTTACGGCAGTAATGACCACTATCATTAGCTTTATGCCTGTTTTTACAATGATAGGTTCAGAGGGGAAACTATTTAGACCCTTAGCTTTTACCAAAACGTTTGCATTAATAGCTGCACTTATAATAGCACTATTTTTAATCCCACCTTTTGCAGCAATTATATTTAAAAAAGTAAATATTAAAAAATCATCAAACTATTTACTGAATGGTTTGTTTATAGTTCTTGGTGTTGTTTCTATGATTTATGATTATTTAATCGGGGGGATATTAATTGGTTTTGGTATGGTAAGTCTTCTTAAAATAAACAATATAATTTCTGCAAAAAAAGCCAACCTTATAAATATAGTAATCTCAGCATCTGTCATTGTGTTTTTGTTATCTGTATATTGGAGGCCTTTAGGAGTTGATAAAAGTATTTTTTCAAATCTTTTGTTTGTTAGTATTATTTGCTTTGGGTTTTTGGGTGTTTTTATATCATTTCAAAAATATTACACACGTATTTTAAACTGGGCATTACACCATAGACTACTATTTTTAATAATACCTACTGGTCTAGTTGTTTTTGGGTTTTATATTTTAAAAAGCACAGGTAAAGAATTTATGCCTTCCTTGAATGAAGGCTCATTCCTCTTAATGCCAACCTCTATGCCACATGCAGGTTTAGAAGAAAATAAACGTGTGTTACAGCAATTAGATATGGCTGTTGCAAGTATTCCTGAGATTGAAACGGTAGTGGGGAAAGCAGGTAGAACAGAATCTGCTTTAGATCCCGCTCCATTGTCTATGTATGAAAACATGATTCAGTACAAACCTGAATATATGTTAAATGAACATAATGAGCGTCAACGCTATAAAGTGAATAAAGATGGTTTGTTTGAATTGAAAGATGGACGATTTATCGCAAACCCAAATACTTCTGAGAATGCCACTTTAAGTTCAGTAAATGGGGCTCAATTAATAGAAGACAACAATGGTGAGTTCTATAGAAACTGGAGACCAGAAATCAACTCACCAAATGATATATGGAAGGAAATTGTAAGAGTTACCAAACTACCTGGGGTAACATCTGCTCCCAAATTGCAACCTATTGAAACAAGATTAGTAATGCTTCAAACAGGAATGCGTGCACCTATGGGAATTAAAATTAAAGGTCAAAATCTAAAACAGATTGAAGCCTTTGGTGTGCAGTTAGAAAACATTTTGAAACAAGCTGAAGGTGTAAAAGAGGAAGCTGTTTTTGCAGATAGAATTGTAGGTAAACCTTATTTGCTTATAGATATTGATAGAGAAAAAATTACTAGATATGGAATTTCTATTGATGATGTTCAAAATGTTTTAAAAGTTGCTATTGGTGGAATGGTTTTAACTCAAACTGTTGAAGGTAGAGAACGATATGGTGTAAGAGTGCGTTATCCAAGAGAGCTAAGAGCAAATCCAACCGATTTAAAACAAATTTACGTGCCGGTTGAAAAAGGGAGTCCTGTACCTTTAAGCGAATTGGCAACTATCAAATACGAACAAGGTCCTCAAGTTATTAAAAGTGAAGATACTTTTTTAGTGGGCTACGTGTTATTTGATAAGATGGATGGTTATGCGGAAGTCAATGTGGTTGAAAATGCACAAGCCTTAATTCAAGAAAAGATAGATAGTGGCGAATTAATTGTTCCCAAAGGGATCAACTATCAATTCACAGGAACTTATGAAAATCAGCTAAGAGCAGAAAAAACCTTATCTCTTGTGGTGCCATTAGCATTGGCAATCATTTTTCTAATACTCTACTTTCAATTTCGTTCTGTTTCAACTTCATTAATGATTTTTACGGGTATTACAGTGGCATTTGCTGGTGGTTTTATAATGATGTGGTTGTATGGTCAAAGCTGGTTTTTAAACTTCAATCTATTTGGTGAAAATCTAAGAGATTTATTCAATATGAAAACGATCAATTTAAGTGTTGCTGTTTGGGTTGGGTTTATCGCTTTGTTTGGTATTGCTACTGATGATGGAGTGGTAATGGCAACTTATTTAACTCAAACTTTTGAAAAACAAACACCATTAGATCAAAAGGGAATTCGTTTAGCGGCATTACAAGCAGCAGGTAAAAGAATAAGACCTTGTTTAATGACAACTGTTACAACTGTTTTAGCCTTATTTCCAGTACTAACTTCAACAGGTAGAGGTAGTGATATTATGATTCCTATGGCGATTCCAATTTTTGGAGGAATGATTATAGATATCACCTCTTATTTTATTGTACCCGTATTATTTAGCTGGAAAAAGGAATTACAACTTAAAAGGAAAGAAAATGAAAAATAGAAAAATAAAAGAGATCTTGATTTTTGGTTTTTGCTTCTTTAGTTTTTTTGCAAATGCACAACAATTAAATGTGCTTATAAATAAAGCTTTGTTAAAAAACCCAGAGATTCAAAAATTTGAGTTGCAATACAAAAGAGCTTCGGAAAAAGTCAACGAGGTAAATACCATTCCTAATACTGAATTTGGTGTTGGATATTTTGCAAGTGAACCTGAAACTAGAACAGGGGCACAACGTTTTAAAATAGCGGTAAAACAAATGTTGCCTTGGTTTGGAACCATTACATCAAGAGAAAATTACGTAAGTGCTTTGGCAGATGCTAAATATGAAGATATTGTTATTGTAAAACGTAAGTTAATGACATCGGTTTCAAAATCTTATTATGATTTGTATGCTAATAAAGCAAAACAAAAGGTGTTAACAGAAAACATTGAAATTTTAGAATCCTACAAAACATTAGCATTAAAAGCTGTTGAAGTAAGTAAAGCATCCGCGGTAGATGTATTGCGATTACAAATGAGACAAAACGAATTGCAACAACTTAAAGACGTATTATATCAACAATTTTTAGCAGAACAGACTAAATTAAATAACCTACTGAATCGTGAAAATGATGTTTCTGTGACGGTGGTAGATAGCTTAATAATTCCAACAGAAGATTTTGAAGTTAACACTGATAATTTAGCATTGCATCCAGAATTGTTGAAATATGATAAACTTTATCAATCAGTAGAACAATCCGAATTGTTGAATCAAAAAGAAAGCAGTCCTATGATTGGTTTTGGATTAGATTATATCAATGTTACTGAAAGACCAAATATGGATTTTAGTGACAATGGAAAAGATATTGTGATGCCAATGGTTTCGATATTCATCCCAATTTTTAATAAAAAGTACAAATCCAAAACCAAGCAAAATGAGTTGCAACAGCAGGAAATTACAGTTAAAAAACAGGAACGTTTAAATACTTTAGAAACGTTTTTAGACAAAGCGATTAATGAACGTATTTCCGCGAGAATAAGCCATGCTACTCAAACTAAAAATTTAAAGCAAGCCAGAGATGCAGAAAACATTTTAATCAAAAGCTATGAAACAGGGAATGTTGACTTTAATGATGTTTTAGATATTCAAGAATTACAACTAAAATTTCAAATGAACCAAATAAAGTCCGTGAACACTTACTATATACAAAGTTCAATTATAAATTATTTAATTCAGTAAAAATGAAACATACATATACAATAACAGGAATGACTTGTGGCAGTTGTAAAGCATCTGTTGAGAAAAGTTTAAGAGATATTAATAACGTTACCAATGTTGAAGTTAATGTTGAAAATCAAGAAGCTACTATTACAATGAGTAGCCACATTGAAGTTACCGAACTTCAAAAAGCACTACAATCGAAATATACGATTACAGAAAAAAATCAGAAGAATGCTTTTGTTCAAGAAACAAGTTTTGAGATGCAAGAGGAAAAAAGCAAATTAGAACAACTCAAACCACTCTTGCTTATAATCTTTTACATAGCAACAGCAAGTGTATTATTACATTACAAAAATTGGAGTTGGAGCGAATTTATGCTCGATTTTATGGGCTTATTCTATATCGTTTTTAGCTTTTTCAAAATGTTAGACCTAAAAGGGTTTCCAGATTCATTTAGAATGTACGACCCTTTAGCAAAAAGAGTTCCTTTTTATGGGGAAATTTATCCATTTATTGAAACAGCATTAGGACTAATGTTCTTAATGCGATTTGAGATAAATATAGCCTTAATTACGACACTTCTTGTTTTGGGTATAACCACTATTGGAGTCACAAAAACACTATTTGACAAAAAATCTATACAATGTGCTTGTTTAGGTACAGCTCTAAAATTGCCTATGACAGAAGCTACTTTTATAGAAAATGCCATAATGATAGTAATGGCAATACTAATGTTGTTAAACATCTTTTAAAATGAAAAAATATATAATTTATATCGGAATATTAATAACAGGTCTACTTTTAGGATGGATACTGTTTGGTGATTTATCAAAAGAAGAAACAGAGCACAATCACGATGCAGTTACAGAAACCAATCAAATGTGGACTTGTTCAATGCACCCACAGATTATGCAACCAGAACCAGGTGATTGTCCTATTTGTGGTATGGATTTAATTCCTGCAGAAATCACAAGTAATAGTTTATTAGCAGATCAATTCAAGTTAACTGAAAATGCAATGGCTTTAGCTAATATTCAAACAACTATAGTGGGTGTTAGCAATGTAGAAGGTAATACCATTAAGTTATCTGGTAAAATTGCTGAAAACGAAGAAGCCAATGCAGTACAGGTAAGTTATTTTTCGGGTAGAATTGAACGCTTAAATGTAAGTTTTACAGGTCAAAAAGTTCATAAAGGTCAGCTTTTAGCAACTATTTATTCACCAGAACTCTATGCAGCTCAACAAGAATTGATTACTGCGGCATCCTTAAAAGAATCTCAACCTGATTTGTACAAAGCAGTTCGTAACAAACTGAAATTATGGAAGCTCTCAGAAAATCAAATCAATCAGATTGAAGAAAAAGGAAAGGTAAAAGAAAACATTCCTGTGTTTGCAACGGTTTCTGGAACTGTTACTAAAAAATTAGTAGATCAAGGCGATTACATCAAACAGGGGCAGTCCTTGTTAAAAATAGCCAATCTCAACACAGTTTGGGGGGAATTTGATGTATATGAAAATCAGATGGATCGCTTTAAAATAGGACAGCAAGTGTTGATTACAACCAATGCCTATTCTAATAAACAATTTAAAGGTAAGGTTGATTTTATAAACCCAATTTTAAATACAAAGACAAGAACAGTAACCTTGCGTGTGGTGCTAAACAACAATGATGATGTATTTAAACCAGGAATGTTTGTAACCGCAAATATTAATAGTGTTAAGAATAAAAATAAAGAAGCTTTATCAATTCCGGCATCTGCTGTGTTATGGACAGGTGAGCGTTCTGTGGTTTATTTAAAAACAAATCCAGACCAACCAGTTTTTGTAATGCGAGAAGTTACATTGGGTAATCAGATTGGTAATGAATATGAAGTTTTAGAAGGCTTGTTTACTGGAAATGAAATAGTAACTAACGGAACCTTTACGGTTGATGCAGCAGCACAATTACTGGGTAAGAAATCAATGATGAATAAAGATGTTGGTAAAGTAATGTCAGGTCATGAAGGTCATTTAGGAATAGACAATAATTCATCCAACAAAGAGCGTAATCATACAAGTAGTAATGAACGTTTAAAAGTGTCAAAGCAATTTAAACAACAATTAAATAGTGTTTACAATGAATACATGAATATAAAAAATGCTCTAGTAAAAGAAGATTCAAAAAGTACTTCAATAAGTGCTAAAAATTTGTTGAATAATTTGGATAAAGTAGATATGAAATTGTTAGTAAACAAAAAATCTCACAACCACTGGATATCATTAAAAGGAGATATAAAAAACTTTGCTACTTCTATTTCTGAAACATTAGACATACAAATACAAAGAAACCATTTTAAATATTTGTCCTCTAGTTTAATCAAGACCATACAACTCTTTGGTATTGATAAAAAAGTCTATGTTGAATTTTGTCCAATGGGTGATAATAACACAGGTGCATATTGGATAAGTAAAGAAGAAAAAGTAATCAACCCTTATTTTGGTAAAGCAATGCTAACATGTGGGGAAGTAAAACATATAATAGAATAATAACAATTAATTTTTATACAATGAAAAAAGTAATTTTAAGTATCGCTGTAATAGCAGCAATCGGTTTAACAAGCTGTAATAGCCAAACCCAAAAAGAAACTACCAAAACTGAAATGGCTAAAGATATGGCTATGACAGATGTATCGTTTGGTGTAAGAGGCAATTGCGGAATGTGCAAAAAAACAATTGAAAAAGCAGCAAATAATGTCCAAGGTGTTGCAAGTGCCATTTGGGATGTAGATAAAAAGAAGATAAATGTTTCTTTTGACAGTAAAAAAACAAACACAATGGTAATTCATAAAGCTATTGCAGCATCTGGTTATGATACTGAAAAAGTTACAGGTAGTGAAGATGCATACAAAAAATTACCAGGGTGCTGTCAATATGATCATGGTATGAAAATGAATAAATTAGGAGGTGAGAATAGTGAAGACTATTCCGATCACAATCATTAACCAAATTCTTAAAGAGCCTTTTTCCGAAGGCTCTTTTTTTAATATCTAAATTAGATATAATAATAGTTTTGGAAGTAATTTGCAGAGCTATTGCATTAAATATTTTTTATATTTGCGTCAATGAAATTTTTAGCCGCCATATTATCAATTTATATCTTCGCACTTAATTTAGTGCCTTGTGAAGATAGTTGTGATTTTGATAATGAAGTTAAAACAGAAATTTCGAAAACTTTAGACAACGACCATAAACATCAAGATACTGATTCATGCTCGCCATTTTGTAATTGTCAGTGTTGTCATGTACACGCAACACATTTTAAAATTGTAGATTTCATAATTGCTACAACTAGTATTTCTACCGAAGTATTTTATCACTTTAAAGGTTTGGAAAAAGACTTTAATTCGACTATTCTACAGCCACCCCAAGTTTAATTCAGTTTTTATAGGATAGCTATATCCATTAAAGAACCTAAAAGGGGTTCTTCTTATCTCGATTTACAACCATATTAGGTTGTATATAACGAATGTTTAACTGAATTAATAAATTTTCATATGATTAATAAAATCATTGATTTTTCAATCAATAATAAATTCATAATTGGTTTGCTCACGCTTACCATTATTGGTACAGGTATTTGGAGTACCTCCAAAATACCCATAGATGCTGTTCCAGACATTACAAACAATCAAGTACAAGTCATTACTCAATCTCCCAATTTAGGGACAGAAGATATCGAGCAAATAATTACTTACCCAATAGAGGTGGCAATGAGCAATCTTCCAAACGTAGAAGAAATTCGCTCAATCTCCCGTTTTGGTCTATCGGTGGTTACCATAGTTTTTGATGATGATATGGGAACCTATTTACCTCGTCAATTGGTAGCGGAAAAGCTTAACGAAGTAAAAGAACAAATTCCAGAAGGGTTTGGAAAACCTTCAATGGGCCCTATTTCATCTGGTCTAGGAGAAATTTATCAATATACACTTAAAGTCAATCCAGAATATAAAGATAAATATTCTATTACTGATTTGCGCACCATGCAAGATTGGATTGTACAACGTCAAATGGCAATGGTAGAAGGTGTTGTTGAAGTGAATGCTATAGGAGGAAAAATAAAACAATACGAAGTAGCCGTTGACCCAAATGAGTTAAACGCTATTGGAATAACCATTACAGATGTTTTTAATGTTCTTGAAGCTAATAATCAAAACACAGGTGGTGCGTATATTGAAAAAAACCACCAAGCTAATTTTATTAGAGGAGAGGGTTTAATAAGAAGTTTAGAGGATATTAAAAAAATAACAGTTAAAACTGTTAATAATATTCCTATTACCATAAACGATATTGCTAAGGTTCAATATGGTTCTGCAATTCGTTATGGAGCTTTAACACAAGATGGAGAAGGAGAAGTTGTAGGCGGTTTAGTGATGATGCTTAAAGGAGCTAATTCTAATGACGTTATAGACAATGTAAAAGAAAGAATGGAGAAGATCCAAGAGTCGCTACCCAAAGGTGTTCTAATAGAACCTCTTTTGGATAGAAGTAAATTAATAAGTGAAACAACCTCTACTGTTGCAAATAATCTAATAGAAGGGGCTTTAATAGTTATATTTATACTTATATTCTTGTTAGGGAACTGGCGTGGTGGTTTAATTGTTGCTTCAACCATTCCCTTGTCTCTATTGTTTGCTTTTATATTAATGAACTTTTTTGATGTTTGGGCAAACTTAATGAGTTTAGGAGCTATTGATTTTGGAATCATTGTTGATGGTGCCGTTATAATTGTTGAAACTACGGTGTTTTTAATCGCATCACAAGTACTTAAAAATAAAAAACTGTCTTCAAAAGAACGTGATAATATAGCCTCTTCAGCATCTAAAAAAATGATGAATGCTGCCTTTTTCGGTCAATTAATTATTCTTATTGTGTTTTTTCCTATTCTAGCATTACAAGGGATTGAAGGGAAGATGTTCAAGCCAATGGCATTAACATTTATTTTTGCAATGATTGGTGCAATGGTGCTATGTCTTACCTATGTGCCGATGATGTCAGCCTTGATTTTAAGAGCACCTAAATCAGATAAAAAATCATATGGTGATCAATTTGTGCATTGGGTAGAAAACAAATATCAACCATTATTAGAAAACGCATTACAAAAAGGCAAACTTATTGTTGGTATTGCCATTGGGTTATTTGCATTTTCCGTTTTTATGTTTACTAGAATGGGAGGTGTATTTATACCCCAGCTTGATGAAGGTGACATTGCCTTTCACGCTATTTTAAAACCAGGTAGTTCACTTACAGAAACCATAGAGACTACAACTAAAATTGAACAAATTGTTAAAGCAAAATTCCCAGAGGTAGATAAAATTGTAAGTCGTATTGGTGTTGCTGAAATACCCACAGACCCAATGCCTATGGATTTAGCCGATGTCTTTGTAATTCTAAAACCAAAAAGTGAATGGACAACAGTATCGTCTAAAGATGAGTTGATTGAAGAAATGAAGGAAGCAGTCGAAATTGTTCCTGGTGTTAATTATGAATTTACCCAACCTATTGAAATGCGTTTTAATGAATTGCTAGAAGGGGTTCGTGAAGATATAGCCATAAAACTCTATGGAGAAGATATTAATGTACTTTCACAAAAGGCTCAAGAAATATCAAGAATTATAGCTGGAACTGAAGGTATTGGTGATATGAAAGCCGAAGCTACCACAGGATTACCACAAATGACTATTGCTTACAATAGAAATAAGTTGGCTCAATACGGACTTCAGATCAATAACCTAAACAAAATGGTGCAATCGGCATTTGCAGGTGGTAATGCAGGTGTGATTTTTGAAGGTGAAAAACGATTTGATTTAGTAGTGCGTTTAAACGCTAAAAACCGAAAAGATATTACTGATATTCAAAATCTGTTTATCAATTTACCTTTAGGTGCTCAAATTCCACTACGAGAAGTTGCTGATGTGTCTTATAAAGCAGGTCCAATGCAAATAAGCAGGGATAACACAAACAGAAGAACTTATGTAGGGATAAATGTAAGAGGTCGAGACGTAAAGTCATTAGTAACTGAAATTAAATCAAAATTAGATGCACAATTAGAACTCCCATCTGGTTATTTTATTCGTTATGGTGGTGCATTTGAAAATTTAGAACGTGCCAGTAGTCGTTTACTAACCGTTGTACCTATTGCATTATTACTCATATTTATATTAATATACTTTGCACTAAAATCATTCCCACAAACCTTAATGATTTACATCGCTATTCCAATGGCAACCATTGGAGGTATTGTAGCTTTATGGTTAAGAGATATGCCATTTAGTATATCGGCAGGTGTTGGGTTTATTGTGCTATTTGGTGTTGCTGTTTTAAATGGACTGGTAATGATTAGTGGTTTAAACGAATTAAAAGAGGAAGGTGTAATCAATCTAAAAGACAGGGTTTTAGAAGGTACTAAACGAAGAATCAGACCTATTATGTTAACGGCATTTACAGATGTTTTAGGTTTCTTACCAATGGCAGTTTCAGCATCAGCTGGTGGAGAAGTACAACGCCCATTAGCAACTGTTGTAATTGGTGGTTTGTTAACTTCTACATTACTTACTTTATTCGTTTTACCAATTTTATACCATTGGGTAGAAAATAAGTCGTTTAATCTTAAACCAAATAAAAAGCTAGTTACTACTACAGCAGTTTTAGTGTTGTTATTTAGTTTTTCGTTTAAAGGTAATGCACAGATTGTAAAAGATTCACTTCATGAAATTACATTACAAGAAGCTGTCAAGTTATCTAAAACCAATTATCCTTTGTTGAAGCAAAAGAAGTTAGAAATTACAAAACAAGAGCAATTAAAAGCTGCTGCTTATAATTTTGGAACTACCCAAATTTTTACTGGAGGAGAGGAGATCAATAGTGATAATGGAGTTTATACAACTATAGGTTTCGGACAATCAAACATAGATATATTTGGTATAAGTGCAAAAAGAAGGCTACAAGAACAACGCATTCAACTAGCACAAAAAGCCTATCAATTATCTGAACTTGAATTGGAATTGGAGGTTAAAAAAGCATGGGCTAATTGTTATAAAATGAAGAGGAACTATATGCTCTACAAGGAATTGGATTCTATCTATACCAATTTTGAAAAAGCGGTAGCCTTAAACTTTGAAGTGGAAGCGATTTCCAAATTAGAGTATTTGGCAACCAAAAACCAAGTGCGACAAGTTCAGAGTAAAAAAGCGCAAGCATATAGTGATTATGTAGTGGCTTTACAACAATTAAATTTATGGTTGATGTCAGATAAAATTTTTACAGTTTCCGATATCATTAACGATATTTTTGAGGTTAATAATAATTCTTTTACAATTGAAGAACACCCGTTATACAGTATATCTCAGAATTTAGTAAGTGAAGCGGAAGCAAAATTTAAAGCTGCAAAAGCTAATAATTTACCCAAATTCAACTTGCAAGGTGGATTGCAAAAAGTTAATGGAAATTCTGGGTTTTATAGTTATCAAGCGGGTATTTCCATTCCATTTTTATCTGGCTCTAACAAAGCAAAAATAAGAATTGCTAAAATTGATAAGGAAATTGTAGTAGCAAACCTCCAATTCAAGAAACAGGAAGTACAATTGAGATATTTACAAGCCAAAGAAAATTATAAGAAATGGGAAGCTACTTGGGAGTTCTATAAAAATGAAGTACTCATAGTAACCAAAGAACAAAAAACGGGTGCTTTATTGGCGTATAAAGAAGGTGTAATAGATTATACCGCATTTACGCAGTTGATAAAAGAAGCAATTCAATCAGAACTAGAAGCACAAACAGCTTTAATAAATTATCTAGAAAGCACATTTCAATTACAATTTTTTAATAAATAAGACAATGAAAAATATATCATATAAAATACTAACTATATTAATACTAGTTTTTTTTATTACGGCTTGTGGTAATAAAGAAAACCACAAAAATCATGATGGTCATTCGCATAGTGAAGATGAGCATTCTCATAATGTAGAATCTAATGAAGAACACCATGAGGAGGATGAAGTCATGCTTTCTCAACAACAGTTTGAGGCACTAAAAATGAAAATTGACACACTGTCTTTACGTAATATGAGTGGTTATGTAGAAGCGAACGGCACATTAGAAGTGCCACCACAAAACGAAGCCGCAATTACTTCTGTTGTTGGTGCGAACGTCGTTTCTATTAAAGTGATTGAAGGCGATAAAGTCAATAAAGGTCAAGTAGTAGCTTATCTTTCTCACCCTAATATTATAAAACTACAAACCGATTATTTAAATGCTTACAGTAAGAGTAACTTTTTGAAGAAAGATTATGAGCGTCAAAAAAAAATATACGATGCTGGGGTGGGGTCTGGTGCTAATTTTCAAAAGGCAGAGGCAGAATATAATGTTTCGAAAGCAATGGTAAACGGATTGGCAGCGCAATTAAAAATACTAAATGTTAATTCTGATTCTGTCCAAAACGGAACTATTGCCCACCAGATTGCACTACGTAGCCCAATAGAAGGATTTGTACAAAAGGTTGAGGTTAAAATAGGACAATATGTTGAACCACAAACCGAATTATTCGAGATAGTAAACACGCATCATGTTCACGCAGATTTAATGGTCTTTGAAAAAGATGTGCACAAAGTAAAGAAAGGTCAAAAAATATCTTTTACGGTGCAATCCGTTCCTGATACAGAACTAACAGCAGAAATTTATTCTGTGAGCAAAACATTTGAAGACAATCCAAAAGCAGTACACGTTCACGCAGAGATTGAAAATAAAAAAGGCAGCTTAATCCCTGGGATGTATATTCAAGGTAAAATACAAGTTGAAAGTACCCAAACAAAAGCACTACGCGAAAGTGCTATCATAAAAGAAGATGGTAAGTTTTATGTGTTTACCGTACAAAACGAAAATGACCACTGGAGCTTTAAACCTATTGAAGTGATTATTGGGGAAAAAGATGGTGATTGGATGTCCATTCAATTTATTGAAGAAATTGAAGAAAATATAAAATTCGCTTATAACAATGCCTATTATCTAATTGCTGAAATGAAAAAAGGCGAAGCCGAACATTCACATTAAGTTTTTATAGCTTATATTTTAAAATAAAACACAGTTTTACAGATATAGGACTGTGTTTTTTTGTTAAAATATTTTTAGATAAGTCTAAAAATATTTTTAGTCAACAGCTTTAATTTTATATTTGCTTAACTAAAAATTATATAGAGTATGAAGTTTATTTTAATAAAAATATTTTGTGTTGTTTTAATTGTTTCTTGTGAGAACTTTGAACCCCCTATTCCTGATGGGAGTGAGGTTTTGGATGGTGAAATGGAAGGGTTAAGCTTAGCGCAACAAAGACAATTTTTAAGTGGAGATGTGGCTTTTGGCGAAGTGTTTACATCGTCAACAGGTCTTGGCCCATTGTTTAATACTAATAGCTGTGTTAGTTGTCATGCTGGAGATGGGAAAGGACATCCGTTTTCAACATTAACCCGTTTTGGGCAATCGGATGCTACAGGTAATCAGTTTTTAAATAAAGGAGGTCCTCAGTTACAACATAAGTCACTCCCTGGTTATAGCCCAGAGATTATTCCAAACGGAGCAACTTCTTCTAAGTTTATGCCACCGGCTGTAACAGGACTTGGTTTTTTACAATATGTAACGGATACCGATATTATAGCTTTGTCAGATCCTAATGATACAGATTCTGATGGGATTTCAGGAACTCCACATTGGAAAGAGATTAATGATTTTTTAGTACCTGCTTCTAATGCTGTTATAGAAAACGGAAAGTATATTCATCGATTTGGAAAAAAGGCATCAGCATACAATCTGTTAGATCAAACAGTAGGTGCTTATAATCAAGATATGGGAATTACATCAACTTTTAATCCTATTGATACTTATTCAGGTTTGTCTACAGATCCTGAAGTATCTGATAAAACAATACGTGATCTTGTTTTTTATTTAGAGACATTGAAAGCTCCAATTCCAAGAAATCAAGAAAGAATAGAGGTTATAAATGGTAAAAAAATATTTACTGAAATAAACTGTGCCTCTTGTCACATACCAACATTATCTACAGGAGATTCTCCAATAGAAGCGCTTTCTAATAAAGATTTTAGTCCTTACACGGATTTGTTACTTCATGATATGGGAAGTGAATTAGATGATGGCTATACTGAAGGTAGTGCTTTAACTTCTGAATGGAGAACACCACCTCTTTGGGGATTAGGTTTGTCTGCTTCTACTCAAGGAGGAGAATATTTTTTAATGCATGATGGTAGAGCAAAGAGTATTGAGGAGGCTATTTTATTACATGGAGGTGAAGCAGAAAATAGTAAGAATCAGTATATAGGGTTGTCCAAATCCGAAATGAGAGATTTGTTAGAGTTTTTAGAATCGCTATAAATGAAAAGAAGAGAATTTGTTAAAAAATGTAGTTATGCTTGCTTAGGAGCTAGTATGGTTACTCCTTTGTTACAAGCTTGTGTTTCTTCAAAAAACATAGCAGCTGATATTCAAGGAACAGATTTAGTAGTACCAAGATCTAGTTTTACTAAAGAAGGTAAAGAGTTACAGTATTTGGTGGTTAGTAATTCTAGACTGCAATTCCCTATTTATCTTTTTAAATTATCAACAAATAATTATTCTGCATTATATATGCAGTGTACACATCAAGGGAACGAACTAACTGCTTATGGTGACAAGATGGTTTGCTCTGCACATGGGAGTGAGTTTGATAATAGAGGTTACGTAACAAGTGGTCCAGCTATAGATTCGTTACGTTCATTCTCAACAAAATTAACTAATAAAAATATTTTTATATCACTTAAAGAATCATGAGAAATCTAATTACATACATATTTATATTATTCTGTACTTTGTCATTTGCACAAGTGGATAGCAGTTTGTTAAAAGAAAAAAAGAACGATAGTATCAAACAGCAATTAAATATGGATGCTGTTTATGATAGACCTTTTCTGGGGTTAGGAAAACTCCCTGTTTCTGTTGGTGGATATATGGAAGTTAATTGGCAACATGTCGGTACAGATGGTGTTACAGAAGGTCATCAGTTTCAAATGCCTAGAATGACTTTGTTCGTGTCTTCTACAGTTTCTAAAAAAATCAAATTCTTAAGTGAAATTGAATTTGAAGAAGGAGGTAAAGAGATTGCTATTGAATTTGCCTCATTAGATATAGAGTTTAGCCCGTTGTTAAATTTAAGAGCTGGTATTATAATGAATCCTATAGGAGCATTTAACCAAAATCATGATGGTCCAAAATGGGAGTTTACAGATCGTCCAATATCTGCAACACAAATGTTATCTGCTACATGGAGTAATGTTGGGTTTGGAGCTTTTGGTAAGATCTTTAAGAAAGATTGGATGTTTGGTTATGAATTTTATTTATCAGGAGGGTTTGATGATACTATTATAGATAATGAAGAAAGTAAAACTTTTTTACCTGCCTCAAAGGAAAATCATGAGCGTTTTGAAGAGTCTGCAAGTGGTACTTCATTAGTAACCGCTAAAATAGCTGTAAGGAATACTAAGTTTGGTGAAATTGGAATGTCGTATATGGGAGGTATTTATAATACTTTTATAGATGATGGTATTGTATTGGATAAAAAACGTGACCTAAAAGTGTTTGCTATAGATTATAACAATACTCTACCTTATACCAATACATTTATTACTGGAGAATGGGCGTGGATTAATGTGAATGTACCAGAAACATATACACAGCAATATGGTAATAAACAATATGGAGGTTTTGTGGATGTAGTTCAGCCAATAATAAAACGTAAAATGTTTGGTTGGGAGGGTGCTGTTATAAATTTAGCTTGCAGATTTGAGTATGTTGATTGGAATGTAGGTGTATTTGATGAAACAGGTGGTACTATAGGGGAAGAATTATGGAGTGTGATGCCAGCCATTAGTTTTAGACCAAGCTCACAAACAGTTTTTAGGTTGAATTATAGAGTGCAAGAACAGGTAGATTTGTTAAATAATGATCCAGCTAAAACAGGAGGGGTTAGTTTTGGGATATCATCGTATTTTTAAAACCTTAATTTGTGAAAAAAAGAGTTTTCAACCGAAAGCTCTTTTTTTATTAGATCCAACGTCTTACTTTATTGAAGTAGGTTAAATAAGTATTACCAAATTCCTTTTTTAAAAATTCCTCTTCAAGTCTTATTTGAGTATTAATGCTAATAGTAGATAATGCTATTATTAAAAGCGTAAAGGCATTGGGTATAACCAAAAACAGTCCAATGTTGGCTAGCATGATCCCAAGAAAAATAGGATTTCTAGAAACTGAAAATAGTCCATGTGTAACGAGTTTTGTTTTATTTTTTTTGTCTATTCCAATTCTCCAAGATTTTGTCATTTGAGTTTGTGCTATCCAAACAAAAATTAACGAAAGTACTAAAAGACTCCATCCAATTTTTGGGAGTAGTGGGTTTTCCAAATACCAAAAAGGTAGCAAGTATTCGTACCAATCATTCTTAAAAGCATAAATACCAACAATTATTAATTCTATATAGGATATAGCTTTGTAGATTTTTCCATTGTATCCGTGTGCATCATCAGTTTTGTCAAATGTTAATGGGTTGACACCTGTTTTTTTCCATAGTAATATAGACCTTAAAACAAAGACTAATAAAAAGTATAATATGAGATAAGCGAATAGTAACATTAATCAATAGTTTAATATCTAAGAGTGAAATTGGATTATATGTGAAGGTTTTGGTCTTTTGAGTCAGTTATCATATTAACAACAACTTTTATTTTCTTGAATAGGTGGACAAGCAACAGTTCCATAAGAGCAATAAACACAACAATCTCCTTTTTTAGGTTTTAAAACCTTTTTACAATTTTCACATTCGTAGAAAAACTGGCAAGCGTTTGTTGGCATATCTTCCACTTTTTTATGTTCACAGTTTGGACAAGTAATTTCAGATTTTAATATAGTTTTCATTTGTTCTCTTTTTTGTTGGTTACTTTATAGCCTGTTGAGTTAATTGCTTTCACAATCTCCATTTTATCGGTTTTGGTTTTGTCAAATTTAATGATTGCATTTCCATTTTCGTAGGACGTTTTTGAATTTACAATACCGTTTAGTTTATTTACTTCGTGATTTACGTGGCCTTCGCAACTCACACAAGTCATTCCGCTGATTTTAAAGACCATTGTTTTAATGTCTGATTTGTCAGCTACGATTACTTGCTTTTCTGTTTTTGGGTAAAAAATCTTTGAATAGTATGGGAAAGCCAATATCACAATTGTAAATACAGTTACAATTCCTAAAAAGGATTTTGATTGTATGAGTTTTGGTTTTTCGTCCGTTTCACATTCACAGTCAATTTCTTTTTGAGGCTTTAGTTTTTGAGACCAAGCAAATCCTAATATAAAAACTGTTAATCCAACTAGATAGGGTCTAAATGGTTCTACCCAAGAAAATGCTGAAGCAATTCCACTAGTTCCTGCAATAAGAGCTAAAACGGGTGTAATACAACATATAGAAGCAGTTATAGCAGTTAACACACCTGTGCCAATTAATTTGTTTTCACTTTTCATATTGTTTCTAAAGTTTGTTTTCATCAAGTATCTTAAAGAATGGATTTAGTAATTTTTCATATTCAGGTGTAAGTGAATAAAATATAGTTTGAGAATCTCTTTCTGTTTGTAATAGGTTTCGGTCTTTCATTTTTCTCAAATGTTGAGAAATTGCAGAAATGTTCATTCCAAGAATATCGCTTAAATCACAAACACAAAGTCTTTTTTCCTGAAAAAGTAGGTAAAGTATTTTCAGTCTAACGCTATTTCCGACCAATGAAAGTCCGTTCGCCAAATAGCCGAAAGATTCGCTTAATTCCGAAACTGTGTCTTTGCAACGATTTATTTGTTCAATATCGGCTTGTTGTCTTATGCAAGAATTATTTTCCATATTATAAAGTTACTGTTTTTTCTTATTTAAGCAAATGCTTAAATGTGTTATTCTCAAACGTTGGGAAATTTTTGCTCTTTAGTTTTTTTTTGAGTATTGGAATTGTGTGTCGGAAAAAACCGAAAGTGCTAAAATATGCGGTTGGTTTTCAGCTTGTAGATAACTTTCTGTGTATGGTTCGTACACCGAAGATTATACTCTATACACTTTGTAATCCTTGTTTTTGTTTATTTACTTAATTTTAAAATTCTAAACGCTCCTTGTATTACCAAAACAAAAACAATCGTTCCAATAATTAAATCGGGTTTATTGGAGTTTAATGAGTTTACTAAAATTCCTGCCATTATTACACCTAAGTTTATAATTACATCATTAGAAGTAAATATCATACTGGCTTTCATATGTGCTTCTTCTTTACTCTTTGACTTTTGTAAAATATAAAGACAAATTCCGTTTGCGATAAGGGCTAAAATAGAAACGATAATCATTGTCGAAAAATCGGGGAGTTTTTCTTCTCCTAAAAATCTTCTTAAAACTTCTATAAAACCAATAATAGCTAATGTTATTTGAAAATATCCAGCAAGTTTTGCAATTCGTTTTTTCTTAATTAACGTTCCGCCAACCGCAAACAAGCTAATTCCGTAAACAAAACTGTCTGCAAGCATATCTAAACTGTCTGCAACCAATCCCATTGATTTTGAAATTAATCCTGTTGTAATTTCTATAATGAAAAATAGGAAGTTAATTGTCAATACAGCCCAAAGTAGTTTTTTTTGGTTTGCATTTTCTTTAAAGTCTGTTTGGTTAGTCTGCTCGGTAGATATTTTCTTTCCGCCCAAATTTAGTTCATTAACTGATTCTTCAATGATTTCTATATCACCAGTGTGATAAACAGTTAATTTTCTATTAGGTATATCAAACTCCAAATTAGCAATGGAAGTAATTCCATCTAATTTCATTCGGATTAGGTTTTCCTCAGAAGGACAATCCATTTTTGTTATTTCAAATGTTGTTTTGTTTATTTGAGTTTTCATTTTTGTTGATTTAATATAAACTAATAACACAAATGTATTTATTGTTTATTGCAATTTAATTGCAAAGTTTATCTATTGCAGTTATCACATAAACCTTTTATTACCAGATTAGCTTGGTGTATTTTGAATTTTTTGGGGAGTTCAATTTTGGGTACTGGTAAATCAAAAAGGCAGAATGTTTTATCGCAATTTGTACAATAAAAATGATAATGTAAATCTTTAGGTTCACAATTACAACCGTCTGCGCAAATTGCGTATTTCATAACACCTGAACCATCTTGTATGCTATGTATAATTTTTTTCTCTTCAAATATTTTTAACGTCCTGAAAATTGAGGTTCTATCAGTGTAAATCAAGGTGTCTTCAATGTTTTTTAAGGACTGTGCTTTCTTTTGGTTTAATAGATGTTGTAAAACAACAATTCTAACAGCTGTTTTTTTTACCTTTTTTAAATCAAGTATTTCTTCTGCATTTTCCATTTTATATGTTTGTTAGTTCACAGGTTTCGTTGTTTATTTCTATTTCAATAGTATAATGTTTAAAAGGATAGCTTTTAAGTTTCTTTTTTACTTCTTTTTTTATTTCTACTATTTGATTCAAATGGTAAATATTATTTAATTTTAGATGGGTTGTGAAAACGTGGTGTTCTCCTTCTAGTGACCATACATGAGTGTGGTGTAAAGACTGAATGTTTTTAATGTTTAAAAGCTCTTTTTTAATTTCATCCAAATTAATATCTAAAGGAGTACCTTGTAGAAAAATGATTAACGTCTCTTTCAATCTTTTAAAAACACCCCATAAAATATAAGTGGTAATTAAAATTGAAAGTAGAGGATCTAGATAAAGGATATCTTTAAAGTTTAGGATTGCTCCAACAATAAATACAGCTACCCAGCCTAAAACATCTTCCAATAAGTGCCATGTAATCACTTTCTCGTTTAGAGTTTTTCCTCCAGCTATTTTCCAAGCTGCAAAACCGTTTATCACAATTCCAATAATGGCAAAAATCATCATTCCTGCTGCGTCAGAATGTTCTGGTTTTAAAATTCTATCAATAGCTTCATTAATTACATAGAGAGAACCTAAAATTAGAACTATGCTATTTATTAGAGCTCCAAGTAATGATAAGCGTGAGTACCCAAAAGTAAAGTGTTTATTAGCTTTATCTTTTGATTTTTTCTCTAGATACCAAGCGGTTCCAAGTGATAAACTATCTCCTAGATCATGGATGGCATCAGAAATTATAGCAACGCTATTCACATATAAACCACCAATTATCTCTAGTATGGTGAACCCTAAGTTTAGTAAAAAGACAACTTTTAGGTTTTGTCCTGTGCTATGTTTATGGTTGTGTAACATTTTAAGTGTTTATTGGATTGTTTAAATTATAATATTTTGTACTATTCCGTGGTAGTTAATATCATACTTCCTGCAGGAGCCAAATGTCCACGATCATAACCATTGGCTTTGTAATCAGTCAAACTAGCAGAACTTGTTGTTACTTTAAGGTCAGCTTTAAATTTATTACTTCGCTTTGCATTTTTAATTAAATGTCCTGGAGCTAGTTTGTAGGCAACCCACAAAGCTTGTTCATGTGTCTCTGAATATTGCAAATCAAAGTAACTGTGGTGTACGATAGCTCCAGTTGGATAAAAAGGAAGTGTACAACGTACTTCTTGAGTAAATGAATGTACAAAAAGGGGTACTAGTGGGATGAAATATCTCATATTGGGTTTTAATTATAGGGTAAAGATAAAAAAGTCATGTGCAGTAGAGCTACATGCTTAAAATGTCTTATTTTTATCCTTGTTAACTGTCGGTTCATAAAGTTGTTTTATGCAGACAAATTACTTTTTAAACGTACTCACGAGCTCCATTTTGGAGCTTTTCTTGTTTTTAGACCTTAGCGTTATTTCTTTTTACTGGGGCTTGTTGTGTTTTGTTACCTGTTTGAACAATAACAATCCTTTGAGGGTTCTTCAAAATAGCTTTCAATTACTACAAAAATCAAAAAGCACGCTGTTTTTAAATGAAAATATCCAAAAAGAAGTTAGAAGCTCTTTTCATATTCAGAAAGTATTCCAAATTCATTCTAAAAGCAGTCTAAAAAAATCACGAAGTCCCTAAAAGCTTTCTTCATATACTTTGAAAGCGTGTCAATTCACTAATGATATGCTAAAAAGTATTCAAAAGCTTTAAAAAGCACTTGAAATAAGCTCACAAGAGCTGCTATTACGAACCTTTTACCCACATTATTCAATAATAAACCATGATCAAACGTACAATTTTAAAACAAGACCTGGTTAAAAAACTCTATCCAGATAGCATTTCTGTAAAATCCGCCTTGGAGCAATTAAGAAGAGAAATCAACCTAAGCAATGAATTAAAAAACTCTTTACTAGCAGCAGGTAGTATGCGTAAACATTATTACAATAAAGTTCAACTTACTTTGTTGTTGAGTCATTTTTGTATCACTCCTGAAGAATTTGAGCAGCTATGAACTATTTTAAAAAAATCACCAGTCTACACCAAGCAAAAGAGCAATATCGTTTTTGGGTAAAAGAGTTGCATCCAGATAAAGGAGGGAGTGCGTTAGAATTTCACACGATGAATCAGGAATACCGACAGGTTTTAATAAGCTTAGAACATCAAATAGAACAACCAACTACGACCCATGCACTTACAGAAGAATTGAAACGCATGGGCTTATTACTGATTAAAAACAAGGTTCCTCAAAAGCTACTACATCAAAAAGCTAAGGACGCAGAATCTGAATTTACTCAAAAACTATGTAAAAGTTTGGCAAGTATTTTAGATGATCTAATCAAATAATCTCCAAGAATAAAAAGTTCTTTCCAAGAGTCTACACAAAGTCCCAAAGCAAACCAATAGCCAGAGTAGGTCAGGTTTAAGTTTGCTTTTCAATGGAGCAAGGAACAAAGAAATTATTACAAACTTTTGGTATTGCAGCCGCTATTGGGGGCGGCTTTTATCTGTATCAAAAAGGAAAGAAACTCATGGCAGGAGCAAAGATGAACTTTGCCCTGCTAGGGTTTCGAATTCATAAGATAAACTTTAAAGAGGTAGAGTTTGTGGTAAAGTTACGTTGTTACAATCCTACCAGTACACCAGTCTCTATTGTAATCAATCAGGTAACTGCCAATTATAAGGATTCACCTATTGCTTTTTCTACACCCAATATCAAAGGGCTTACCATTGCTGCTGGCTCTTACAAAGAACCAGAGATCAAGTTTCAAGTACCTTATCTAAACTTAATAGGAAAAGGGTTGAGCGTGCCACTACTTCAAGATTCAACGGCACTTAAAAAGTATTTGAGCTTTACGCTTAACATCAGCATCAACGGAGCCACTATCACCACCACTCAAAATTTATCAGAACCAACAACTATGGGAACTACTGTATTAGGACAATTAGGAATTGTATCAGGACCAAGAAACACAAAGAACGGAAGTGCTTTCAATCACTTGATCAAACAAGCAGCAGGTAAAGAGTTGCTTTTAAAAAATGGAAATGTTTTAGAAACTGTAGAAGCTTGTGTAGAGCTAGTGGCCAACCATTATTTAGAAGTGGCTGATTTGGCGAAAACATTACAAGGAGCAACAGTTAGAGAAACCTGTAAAAATATTTTTGATTTTTCATATCACTACTTGCAGTACAAGTTAGATACATCAGGTACAGAAGAGCTAAGAACACCTGCTAGAAGTTGGTTGGATGGACAGGTGAAGTTCAAGCAACAAGGAAATATAGCTTCGGGTATTGACTGTGATGATTACAGCATTTTTGTAGGATCGCTTTTAAAGAATTTAGGGATTCCATTTAAGTTCCGTATCACCAAATACAATGGAAGAGCTAATTACCAACATATCTATGTATTTGTACCACATAAAGAAGATAGTGAGGGGGAAATCATCATAGATCCTGTACTCTCAAAATTTGATTATCAAAAGCCTTATAGTTTTCAAAAGTCAGATTTTAACATGCATCCGATAGATCGTATCGCTGGTATTCATGGGGTTGATGGATTGGAAGGAACAACAGGGTTGGGCTTGCCAATTCATATATTATCAGGAATTGGAGGAATCAATGACACCAATGATAAAGAGTTGATGTCTATTATCTCAGGAATAGATTTTGAAGCTTCATTACAAGGGTTAGGATCTGCAGATGATGCAGCTTTGAAGTATTTGATCCGTACCAGAGACTTTTTACTGAGAAGCGATCAGAACAAAGGAAAAATGTCACATATCCAAAACCCTGATCAGTTTATTAAAATGCTAGACGAGGCGATCAAGTATTGGAACACACCTAAGCGATCTAAAGTACTGGATAAATTAATTGCTATAGAAGAACAATTGGTAGCCAAGGGACTAATTAAATATGATGCAGATGCCATTAGTGGTTTGGATGATGAAGAACCAGAAGAAGTAGTAGAGAAAGATGATTTAGGAAGATGGAGACCGTTTAGAAAAATAAGAAGAAGTCGTTTTTTTAGATCCGTTAAAAAAGTAACTCGTAAAGTAGGAAAAGTAGCTAAGAAAGTGATCAAGGCTATTGTACGATTTAACCCATTGTCCATAGCTATTCGTAGTGGTTTACTCGTGGCATTGAGATTAAACATGTTTGGTTTTGCTAAGAAATTGCAATATGGATATCTACCAGATCATCTGGCAAAGAAACACAATTTAGATCCACATAAATTAAGAGCGGTTAAAAGAAGTCTATCCAGAGTAAAGAAACTTTTTAGAGGATTACAAGGAAGACAAAGCAGTTTAAAGCGAGCAATCTTAAAAGGAGCCAAGCAGCGAAGTCGTGATTTCTCATTGGGAGGATCAGAGGTGTTGCTTCAAGAATTACAAGCATTGGAGGCCATTGGGGCTTTGGGAGAAATGGGTGATTTAGGAGCAGCAGCTTCGGCTGCTTCTGTGTCAGCAGCAAGTGGAGTGTTGGCTAAGATTGGTCGCTGGTTAAAACCAATTAAGAACTTGTTTTCAAAAGTAGCGAGTCGTTTTAAAAAAGTTCCAAAACTTCCTGCCTTACCAACCAGACATAGAGCAGCTCCAGTAGTTCATCAATCTATACCAAGTATTCCACCACCAATAGCTGTACCAAGGATAAATTACCAGCCTACAAGACAAGTGACACAGCATGTCCAGCCAGTTCAAAGGACCACATCTGTACCTGTTAAAAAAGGACTGAGCAAAGGAGCTAAGATCGGGATTGGAATAGGGGTTACGGCTCTTATCGGTACAGGAGCTTATTTGTTGTTGAGAAGCAAGAAAAAAACAACCAGATCAAGACGTTCAAAACCTTCATTAGGAGGTTTACAACTTACCTAAAACCGAGGTGTTTTAGTGTAGCTAATTATTAATTCAAATTTTATAAAAATGGCAGTACGCAAGAATTCTAGAACTCCCACAAGGAGTACGGAGACTAAGATTGATTTTATGAAAGCCACCAACAGTATTGGTAAACCTATTGCTGCCGTAGCAGGGTTTGCAGTGGGAAAGTTGGCTTTAAAGAAACTACAGAAAAATGAAACTGTTTCAGGTTTGCTTGGAACAGATGTGAAAAGTTATTTGGTTCCAGCGGCGGTTACCATGGGAGGGCTCATCGGTACACAGTTTACCAAAAACCAATATTTCCAATTAGGGCTTGTTGGAGCAGCAGGAGCAGGAGTGGAAGCAATTGTGAAAAAAGCCACTGGAAAAACCTTGTTACAAGGTTTGGAGGGGATTATGGGAGATGACGATCAGGTCTATGCCATTGATCCAGTCACACAAGCTTTACCCGCAGCAGATATAGACATTGAGCGTGAGATTTCAACCTCTGTATCGGGAGCTTCTGATTACAGCATGTCGGATGATCCAGTGGGTAATGCAGCAGCTGACTATGCCATGTCTGATGACCCTGTAGGAGAAGTAGATAAAGGTGAAGAGGAACTTTCAGTAGGTAAAATAAACAATATAGATCCCGATAGTATGGACTTTGACATCTTTTCGGGGGATATGATGGAATCGTAAAACAAGTAATAACAATTAAAATCAATAAACATGTCAGAGATTAACGAGCAACAAGAATTGTATCCAACTATGGACGAGATAGAGGGATTAGAAGAGTCTTTTTTAGATAAAGAAGAAGAAGCTTTAGAAAAAGAAGAAGACCAGGACGATACCGTAGAGGGTATTGGTGAACTGGGGCGATCAAGACGTTGGGGGAGAAGAAGAAAACGTAGAAGCCGAAGACGCTCTAACAGAAGAAGAGCAGCAAGACGTTCTTACAATGCGGGAGCTAAGAGTATTGCTATTAAGACAGGACTTACCAAGAGTTTGACCTCTAAGGGAGAGTTTGAGCTTAGAAGACAGCAATTGCCTAAAGAGATTCAAAAAGCATTAAGAGATGCACGTATGCAAACAGTAGATGCTGCTATCTATACGGTAAAAAGTATTAGTGATCGTTCGGATATTGAGCTGATGGAAGCCTCAGATGATAAGAAAACGGGTCGTACGAACTTGAACCGTTCACAATTAGACAGTGGTAAGTATTTCTTATTAACCGCTATTGTATTGGAATATGCACATGGAGCAGATGAAGATGATGACGATCCAGCAGACTTTGCTTTTGGGCAATTTGCTTATCCACCACAGATCATCAACGGAACCTTTGAAATGACTTTAGGAACCAAAGTCGTAGTACCTGAGATTTCAGCATCGGTGTTTGATGATAGTGACACGACCAAGCGTAAGTTCTTATACAAGCTAGACAATCCAAAATGGTTAAAACCATCCATGGATATCACACCAAAGTTAAACATGCCAAAGGCGGTATCAGGAGATAAGGTCTTTCATCCAGCGGTGAAGATCACTTTACTAGGAACCATGACAGAGAAGGCTTAATAGATATCTGTTTTAACCGTTGCCACAGAGAGTAAAACCGTACTAAGAAAGGACTTAGTGAATACCGTTATACAGCTATTTAAGGGCGGCTAGATAGTCGCCCTTTTAAAATTCAAACTTATGGAAACAAGTAAGAAAGAAATTAAAAAATTACAAGTCGTAAAGTTCACTGTTAAAAAGGGAGAAACTTTTGAGTTTAATGGAAATACCAAGACTGAGCATGATCGTATCAAAGGCTTGTTTTTGAGGTTGTCTAATCTAGCAGCATTGCCTGGAGCAACATTGAGAGTTTGGATTGATGATACAGAGATCATACCAGATGATACAGAAGTTGCTTTGTTGCACCATAGCGATGATATGTCTATTTCAGATGTTGCCTTTGCTACTGATGAGAAGGCAAAGAACAGCCCAATTCGAATCATTTATAAAGACAATAGTGAGAATCTAGCAGTAGAAGATGATTTTGATGTTAGAGTGTATTTACTGGCAGAGCAAACCGTTAAAAAGTCTTAGTGTAGATGAAAAAGTATGCGGTGATCAGCCATCAAATAAACAGTAATGCGCACTTGAATGTGCAAGATCTATTGCCTGCTTCCTGTAGACTTATTACAGGGGTGTTTGTTACAGCACAGGCTAAGGAAATGGTTGCTAAAAAACAAAATATAGAATCATTGTCTTTTCCACAGCGACTGATAATGGACTTGTTGGATTCAGAACAAATAGAAGGACTGTTTTATTCTTATTTAAAAACTAGGAGTATGGAGCAGGAGGCCGTTTCTTTTTTCAATAGAGAAATGCTCCCTGTATTTATGGAGGTTTTTAGAGATGAAATTGTTTTTGATTGTTGGTCAGAACAGGAGTTGTTGAGTTATAAAGAGCGTATCACGATCTTGTTTGAAACAAAGTTCACGACATATTTATTTGAGGAGTTACATCTTTTTGAAAAATCCAATGAGTTTACCACAGCAGCTTTTACAGATTTTATCAAACAAGCGGTTTTAGAGTTTTTATACAAACACAGATACCATCTTTTTTTTAAAGAAGTACAGGAGTATCAGCAGCCAGTTCCTTATGAATGTGGGAATATTAGTTTGCTAGTGAATGGAAATAGTTTTTTACTGAGAGACTATACGGTAACGGCCAATCGAAAGATCAAAACCTTACAAAAAGAGGTGGTTCCATTTTATGAACCTTTAGAGGTGAACTCATCGCTACAGCTCATTTTTAAAAATACACATCCCCAAAAGGACAGAACCTTATTCTTAAAAACCTATATCGAGTATGAATACGAGTGAATTGTTACATTGCATCGCTAAGGATCGTGTAGCAGGCATGCGAAATATAGACAGCTATCAGTTGAAACCAATTGTGGTTGCTATTGTAAAACCAAAGCAGGCGATTGATTTAAAAAACGATATCTGGATTTTAAACACACGTTATCTACCCGATTTCATGAAAGAAATCACACTGGTGAGTAGTGATAATGTGTTTGCCACCAGTAAAGAAGAATATGAATTTATGGATGAATTCCGTTATCAAACTTTTACAGATTATTTAGATATCAAGGTAGAAACAGAGGTGTTTAAGCCTTTTCGATTGGAGTTTGTAAAGATTATCCCACATAGAAATTAAAAAAGACAGATGTTAGATTATAGAGAACAGATACAAAGTATTTATGGTTTTATCAAGCGATCAGAGGAGCAGCAGAAATACCCATACGCTTATGAGATTTATTTACTCACAGGGATCGATGATACAGCGCTTACTTCAAGAACTTCTGGAACCAGTACGTTTAATAATGATATAGAAACAGCTGTTGAAAAAGCCAAGCAAGCACATGGAATGTTACGTGTGGATGTGTATGGTGGTAAAAGTGCCAATGCAAGAAAATTAAGTAGCTATACGGTGAACGTTAGTGGACTTTTAAATCCACCGATCAAGCCCATGGAAAAAGCAGAGATTGCAACCATGGTTCAAGAAGAAGTTAATAAACGTCAAGAATCAAGTGCTGGAGGTCTGGGAGAATTAGATTCTTTATTGGGACTTTTTTCGGGAGACAATCCACAGGTGAAATCAAAGTTAGATGGACTTTTTGGAGTGTTCAATGCACTATCAGGAAACAACAAAGAAATAGAGCGTATTGCATATCAAAAGCAGTTGGATGATTTCAAGTTTGAGACACGATACAATATGCTCCATGAAAAGTACGAAGCGCTTCGAGAGGAGAACACCGCTTTACGTGTAGAAAAAGACCTGTTTTTAAATGAGAACAAAGATTTAAAAAGAGTCAAGGTTGATTTAGAACAGCGTTTGTCGGGTTATGCACCTAATGAGTTGATGAAACGAGTAGCGGTTGGAGTGATCTCTGGAATTGGAGGTCGAATGCTAAGCAACAGTCCAAAGACAGCAGAATTGTTAGGGCTTACACCAGAGGAGTTAAAAGGAGCTTTGGGAATTGTAGAAGAGACATCAGATACTGTTCCTGTGGTGGATACTTCGGTAGAAGTCACGGAGTTGAATGCTGTACTTTCACCAGAAGATGAAAAGAAATCAAAGATCATCGAAAACCTATCACAAGCCTTAAATAGTCTAGGATTGTCTGAGGTAGCTAAGATTGCCAACATTGTAGGGCTTTGTATAGATCAACCGATACTGATGGATCAAACATTGGCTTTTTTATCACAAACCGTACAAGGAAATACGGATGAAGTTCAAGAAGTAGAAAGCACTTAAAATAGAAACAGATGAAGAAATTTAAAATAGGAATTACCCTAGAGGCCAGTGATGCTGAACAGGTTAAAAAGGTAGGAGGGCTCTTGCAGAGTACACTTAATAAGGTAGATCAGGAGGATATAGTAAAGCTACTTAGCAAGGTGGTACAAAATCCAAAGATTGTAAAGACGGCTTTAAAGTTTGTGTAAAGGTTTATGAATTTAAACAGTTCACATAAAGCGATGTTGGTTGGCAAAGGGATTCAATATGGAATACCTGTGGTTGCTGTTGGTGTTGGGATTGTACTGCTTAGAAAGTTTTTAAAAAGAAAACGAAATGCAGATGGTACGACCACTAGTATAGCTCCAGCACTTACTACAGCTATAAAAAAAGAAAATCTGACTTTGTCGGTAGCTGATGCAGGGCTTTTTGCCAATATCCTCTATGGAGCGATGCTTGATTTGGGAACCGATGAACAAACCATTTACAATACGATAGAGAAGATCAAAACCAAGGACGATATGCTTTTGGTAATTAAATCTTTTGGAATGAAAGAGTATTTGTTAGGTGGGAGGTCTTCTTTTATGGGACAGGATTACAATTTGATAGGTTGGTTAAGAGCGGAATTAAACAGTAAAGAAATACAAAAAATCAAACCCAAGTTTGATAGTTGGGGCATACCAATTTAGAGATGAATAAGAAACAAAAACAAATCTTATGGGTAGGTTCAGGTGTTGTAATAACAGGAGCCTTGGGACTGTTGATTTATAAAAAACTCAAAAAGAAGACATCAGGTGTTTCTTTATTAACCACTAATAGCAATGTATTGCCTAGGGGTTTTCGGAACTGGAAAGGTGGGGGTGACTACTTGTTAAATTATCCTAGAGGAATACGCAATAACAATCCAGGGAATTTGGTGAAAACCTCAATTGCTTGGAAAGGGAAAGTACCTGTTTCAAATAACAAAGACAGGCGGTTTGAAATGTTCATAGCTCCAGAGTATGGGGTGAGAGCGATGATCAAGGATTTAAAAAATGACATTGCTAAGGGTAAGAATACCATAGCTACGCTTATTAGTGAATATGCACCAAGATTTGAGAACGATACCCAAAGGTATATCACTCATGTATCAAAAGCTTTAAAGGTAAGTTCAACAGCAAAACTCTTGCCTACAAAAAATACGCTACGATTACTGGTTATCTCCATTGCTCAGATGGAAAATGGAGGGAGTTATGTAGACAATACACTTTTTGAAAAAGCCTATAGGCTCGTATAACAATTAAAGAAATAATTAAAATGGCAACAATAAAAATGTTTAGAGGAGCACCACCTCTATTGAAAAAAGGTGAATGGGCATCAGACGGAAATTATGCCTATTTAGGAATGGATCACGGACAGTACAAGGTGTTTCAAGGGGTGTTTGATATGAGTAAAGATCAAGAGGTCACAGGGTTTACCTATGATTTGGATCAAAAGGCAATTGTAATTCCAAAGGGAACACCTTTTTCAAAGTTACAGCGTTTGTTTGATACACTTCCAAAGGCTTTGAAATACCATACAGGGTCAAAGGCAAGTATTGATGTACTCTTTGAAGACGGGGAGTATATCAATGATTTGGGAACACCACTAGTACTTAGAGATTTTTCATTTCAATTAAATATCAAATCGCTTACCAATACGGTAGATGGTCAGGTAGGAACCTTTGTAAAACCTGTGGTGTTTCAAAGTGATAAAGCCATTGAGGTGTATAACAGTTCTGTAAATTTTTATGACATACGATTTGAGTATTCAGATCAGGAGCGTGGAGCCATTTCCTTTTTAAACAGTACCACCAATATTGATGACTGCTGTTTTGATGCCAAGGTGAATAGACCTTGCGTAACGGATAATGGTTATAACAAGATTGTGTTTTCAGATGTGTTTTTCAAACTTAATAGAAATCAAGAAGATTCGTTATTAGACAAAGCAGCAGTAGGTTCGGTGATTAACATTGCTAGAAGTAAGTGTAATGAAGACTTTAAACCTAAGAGTATTGTAACCTCATTACAAGGAGGGTTTATCATTGCTGGAAATGTAGAGGATTTACACATTTCAGAGAAAAGCCCTGTGTATTTGCCTAATGGAGGTGTTGAGATTCATGGAGGATTTGTAACCAGACCAGATGGGAATATTGATATCGCAGTACCAACCAAATTATCTCAGTTAGAAAATGACATGCAGTTGTCTAATGACTATGAAGTTTTGGAAAATAAACCCACTACGATTACGCAACAGCAGGCTGTAGCTATTGAGGATGCTAAGTCAAAACGTAGTTATCCAAAGGATGATGAAGATAAATTAGCTCAGATAGAAATGGAGGCTACCAAAGGAGCGGACTGGAACACCAATGTGTCTAATAAGCCAGTAACTATATCAGATGAGCAAGCAGCAGCGATTGAAGTGAATACTGACAAGCGTAGTTATCCTGAAAAGGACGAAGAGAAACTATCACAGATAGAGAAAGAAGCCACCAAGGGAGCGGACTGGAACACTAGTGTTTTTAATAAGCCAGTAACCATTTCTGAAGAACAAGCAGCAGCGATTGTAGGTAATACAGAGAAGAGAACGTATCCAGAAAAGGATGAGCAGAAACTATCAGAAATAGAAAAAGAAGCTACCAAAGGAGCAGACTGGGACACCAATGTTTTGAATAAGCCAGTAACCATATCTGAGGAACAAGCTGAAGCGATTGTAGCCAATACAGAGAAGAGATCTTATCCAGAAAAGGATGAACAGAAACTATCCGATATAGAGAAAGAGGCTACTAAAGGAGCGGATTGGGAGACTAATGTGACTAATAAACCAGTAACCATATCTGAGGAACAAGCAGTAGCGATTGTAGCTAACACAGAAAAAAGATCTTACCCAGAATTAGATCAGCAAAAACTATCTGAAATAGAAGAGGAGGCTACTAAAGGAGCAGATTGGGATACTAATGTTACTAACAAACCAGTTACCATTACCCTAGAACAGGCAGCTAAGATTGAGGCGAATACTTTAAAGCGTAGTTATCCAGAAGTCGATGAGCAAAAACTATTTGAAATAGAAGCCAAAGCAACCAGTGGAGCAGACTGGAATACGAATGTCACAAATAAGCCTATAACTATTTCTAATGAACAGGCTCAGGCAATTGATGCCAATAGTCAAAAAAGAAGTTATCCCTTGGAGGATCAGGAGAAGCTTTCTGATATACAAGCCAAAGCCACAAAAGGGGCTAATTGGAATCATAACTTAACCAATATTCCAGAGTTCTTATTAAAGTTCATTCAGGTGTATGAGGATTCAGGAGTATTTGCTGGAGAGGATTGGGAAACAAAGTTAACAGAGGTGTTAAACTTTCAGATTTCGTTTATGAAAAACTTTGTGGAAGCAGGTGTTGATAGTGTTGGAATTGATGTGATTGGAAATAGCATGAAGCTTCGATTTGTAGATGAGACTGAAAAAGCCATTACACTTGATTAAGTCAAATGAATAAAATAGGCTTTGTTAAAAGAGTTCAAAAAGATCTAAGGCAAGGAGTTTCACATACCAAAAGGAGTATAGAGACCCTTGCCAAAAGATTTGGTATTGAAAATAAGAACCAAGTTAAAGAGTTTACAGAGCTAGCCATTGTATTAAATACAAGAGCGATTGCACATAATTCGGATTTAACTCATGAACAGAAATACGATGCTATTGTAGTTCTTTATAGATCACAGGTGAATCTGTCTATGCGAACTTCGATGAGTGTGCTCATGCAGCAGTATTCAACGGCAGCACCTATTTCGTATTTGGCTTCTAGTTATGTATTGAATAAAAATTCAAAAGCTAGATACTTTGAGCCCTCTGCAGGAAATGGATTGTTGACCATTGCATTGCCACATCATCAAACCATGGTGAATGAATTGGATGAGATTCGTTTATCGAATTTAAAAATTCAGCCTTTTCAAAAGATTACTAGCAACGATGCTTCAAAGCCTTTTTATCATTTGTCAAAGAAGTTTGATGGTGTGGTTACCAATCCACCATTTGGTAGACTTTCAGAAGCGATAAAAATTGATGGTTTTAAGTTTTCTAGGCTAGAGCATCTTATGAGTATTTATGCTTTGCAGACAATGAAAGACAGTGGTAAGGCAGCAATAATTATAGGAGGTCATACCAAGTGGGATAAACAGGGTAGAGTGATAGCAGGTCACAATAGAATTTTTTTGAATTACCTCTATCACCATTATCAGGTAGCAGATGTTTTACTGATTAGTGGTAAGAAGTTGTATTCAAGACAAGGAACTTCTTTTGATACAAGACTGATTCTCATAGAGCGAAGAAAAAGCAAACCATTGGGAGCCGCTCCATTAAAAACAAAAGAACATAGCCAGGTGATTGTCAATCACGATCAGTTATTCAATCGAGTACAAAAAGCATCAAAAGATACGAACCGTTTAAAACTCAAAGCAAGATCCCTACTGATCAAACAAAAACAAGTACAATTATGAAACCCACTATAAAATTTCACAAGCGTCAATTGACACTTCGTTTTACTAGAAAACCTAAGGCTTATATTGTCAGTAGGCTTAAAGAGCTAAAGTTTAAAACCAAGGATTATAAGACTTTTGTAAGAGTAGAAAAACTAGTGCAAAATGAACATGAATACTTGCAAGGAATGTTTGGTTTGCAAGGTTTGGGAATGGCTTATATACCAGCTGCTGAAAAAGGATTTATTCTAGATACAACTGTTCCAGATTCTATGGGACATGAGATGCATATGGCCATTCGAAAAATAAAAAGAACACTGGGTGTTTCTTTGTTTGGGTATGTGGCTAAAAAACTAGACTATACTTCAGAGGAGTTGGTGAAATCTTTGTCTGCAGAACAGATAGATGCGGTTTCACTAGCGATATACAATATTGAAAAAAGAAACCAGGGAATTATTGTAGGGGACCAAACAGGGATTGGTAAAGGAAGAACAGCAGCGGCGATGATTCGCTATGGTGTGAAGCAAGGAATGCAACCGATTTTCTTATCGGAAAAACCCAATTTGTTTTCGGACCTCTATAGAGATTTATCAGATATAGGAAGCGCAGGACTGGTTCCATTTATTGTCAATTCTAAAGAGGGAAAAACCAGTATTAAGGATAAATCTGGAAAAGTTGTTTATGCTGCACCTGAGAAAAGTATTCAAACAGAAATTATAGAGGATAGGGTATTACCACCAAAATACAACTTTGTATGTGCTACCTACTCACAGTTCAATCAACCTAAGAAGCCAGCAAAGCAGTTGTTTTTAGCAGCACTAGCTAAAGGAAATATCTTGGTATTGGATGAAGCGCATAACGCATCGGGAAGTTCCAATACAGGGGCTTTTATGCAACAGATGTTAAGAGCAGCCAAAGGAGTATGTTTCTTATCAGCCACCTTTGCCAAAAGGCCAGACAACATGCCTATCTATGCTCAGAAAACCGCCATGAGTGATTCTAATATGAGTAAAGAAGATTTGGTGGATGCTATAACCAAAGGAGGTGTAGCTTTACAAGAGATTCTAGCGGCTCAATTGGTGTCTGAAGGGCAGATGATCCGTAGAGAACGTTCTTTTGAGGGTGTGGAAGTAAATTATATAGAACTCAAAGAAAAAGCAAAGGAGCAAGCTGTGATCGCTGATAAGATTACCAGTATTGTAAGGGATATTATATGGTTCCAGGAAACCTATATCACTAAGCAGGTAAAACAGCTCGATAAAATTGCAGCTGCAGAAAGTAAAGAGGTAGAAACACGTAAAGGAACAGAAAAGGCAGGAGTAGATAATATTCCTTATTTCTCAAAAGTGTTTAATGTAATCAATCAGTTACTCTTTTCATTAAATGCGGAAGACGTAGCAGATCATGCTATTAAACGTTTAAAACAAGGTAAAAAGCCTATTGTGGCTTTTGCCAGTACTATGGGAAGTTTTCTAGAGAATATGGCCAAGCCTGGTGATGAGATCAATGGTGATTTTTCTATTGTATTGGAAAAGGGACTCGATAGCGTATTACGTTATACCGAGAAAGACATTAATGGAGAAACAGAGGGCAAAGCATTTGATATTGCTGATTTATCGCCAGAGGCACAATTGGCTTATAGGGAGATTCTACAAAAGATTGAAAAAGCATCATCAGGAATTACGATTTCACCACTAGATTTAATCATACAGAAGATTGAGAAAGCAGGTTATAATGTAGGAGAAGTAACAGGAAGAAAGTTGAGTGTTCAGTACAAGAACTTAAAATCTAAGAATACTACAGCGCTTGTTCAATCTAGAAAGAAAGAGAATGCAGTGGATTTGTTTCGTAGGTTCAATGACAATGAACTAGATTGTTTGCTAATCAATCAAAGTGGATCCACAGGAGCCTCAGCTCATGCAATTGTCACAGATAAAGTCTCTGAGACTGAAGTAAAGCAACGTGTGATGATCATTTTGCAACCAGAGCTAGATATCAATACTGAGATTCAGAAAAGAGGAAGAATCAACCGTACAGGACAGATTTTAAAACCTATTTATGATTATGTCATCTCTAGTATTCCTGCACAGAAGCGTTTTATGATGATGCTTAAAAAGAAGTTAAAATCATTAGATGCCAATACTACTTCCAATCAAAAAAGTAGCAAGTCTCAATTGGAGAGCGATGATTTTTTAAACAAGTATGGGGATAAGGTAGTAAGGCAATATCTTCTAGAACATCCAGAGCTTACCAAGTCATTAGACAATCCGTTAAAGTTTTCAGGAAGTGCGAACGATGAAAATCCCATAGAGGGAGATGCTTCTAAAGTATCTGGTAGAGTAGCGGTATTGCCAGTTAAGGAGCAAGAGCTTTTTTACAAAGAGGTAATAGAGCGTTACAATGATTATGTGGCTTATTTAAAACAATCGGGAGCTTATGATTTGGAAGTAGAGATTTTAGATCTAAAGGCAGAGACCAAAGAAAAGCAAGTGGTGATTGCAGGAAAAGGAGGAAAGTCGGTTTTTGGGAATGATACTTTTTTAGAGACCTGTGAGTGTAATGTGCTTAAGAAACCTTACAAAAAGCAAGAATTAGATAAACTGATTCATCAGCAGTTATCAGGAAAGACAGCAGGTGAGTTAAGCAGTCAGATTGTGGAGGATCATGAGAAATATGTAGCTCAAAAACTAAAGAATGATGTTGTTTTAGTAAAACAGAAATACCAGGAACTGATAAAAGAGATCAGACAAGAAAAAGGCTATTTGAAAATTCCTGTTTATGAGAAAGCTCAGCGAGATACCTATGAAAAGGAGCGTCAACAAGTTTTAGAAACGGCTAGTTCTGAAAGCATCACCAAGCTAGAGACACAGAGTAATAATAGAAAAACCTACCTCAATAACTTTTTCAAGTTTTTTAAAGTAGGACATGGGTATTATTATCCGTCTATGAGTTTTGAGGGTGAGGGAAGTTCTAATGCCGATTGTATTTTTTTAGGGTTTGACATCAATGCTAAACGGAATAACCCTTACGCACCCTCTGCGGTGAAATTAAGGTTTGCTATTTCGGATAGTAGAAAATACATGGTATTGCCTGCTTCTGGAGAAACCGCCAAAGAAATTGAACGAGTACAGTCTAGGAGTTTTCAATTATCACAATCGGCTAGAGAAAACCTCATTAATAGATGGGAAGAGGCTATTGCTTCTTTTACCAAGGACAGACAAAAACGCTATATCATCACAGGAAACATCTTACAGGGAGCTTCTGATTTCTCAGGAAAGTTAGTGAGTTATACAGCAAAAGGCAAAGGTGTTCAAAAAGGTATTCTAATGCCAGAGGCATGGAGTCCAAAGGATAGTGATACCAATGCAGGAGATTATGTATTGGCTCCAATAGGAAAGTTAGAAAAGCATATTGTGAGCATGCGATCTGGAGTAAGTGTATCTACAGAAAATAAGATGACACTAATAAGAAATTCAGAGGAACTGTTCACGCTGATCATGCCCAAGTCAAAATCGCATATTCCCATTTATACAGATTTGGATCTTATCAAACTATTGGAAAACTCTAGAGATGGATTTGAGATGATCTCTGGAAATATGAGAGCTAAAGTGAGTCTTTCTAAAATTCCAAAGCTGATCAAATTATTAGGAGAGCGTTACAGTGTTTCAATTAAAGTGCCACGTAATTATTACGATACTTATTTGGATAAAGGAATTAAAAAGACCAGTTCAGAAGATCTGTTAATCAAAGAAGCGATGCAGTTGTTTGAAAAAGACAAGGTAGTATTTAAAGAGCGGTTAAAGGCGCAAAAGAAGCCAGTCACTAAAAAAGCAAAACCTACCAAAGTGGTAAAACTACCTGATAAGGGTAAGGTGTTAAAGCTTGTCAAGTTAAGAGCCAAGGCAATTTTAATCAAGCAAAGACAATTAGATGCAGTAGCAGGAGTATAAACAAAAACAAAACAGATGCAGTTAAATATTCACAATTACAAACAAGCAACAAAAGGATTGGTGTTGTCTAAATTACCAGCTGTTGCTAAAGAGACACATAAGGAGTTTGAGGAGTTTGCAGATTTCTATTCAGATGATAGAGACATTAAAGAAATGTTAGACAATCATTTTAAGATTGTACAGCCTTATTTGATCGCCAAACCAAAACGTAAAGTAGCTGTAAAAAAGAAAAAAGTGACTTCTACTAAAAAGAGAGCAGCCAAAAGAAAAACCGCCACAAAAGTAAAACGCAAAGCAAATGAAGTAGCACTACTTCCTTTAGAGATTAAAATCATCAGGAGGTATTTAAATATGCACTCTAAAAAAGTTACAGAGAGACAGGTGTCTTTGCTTTATAAGGTGATTCAGAAGGCAGCTGCTGAAAAGACCATTCGAAAAAGTAGCAAGTATGCTGGTGAGATTGTCAAAATAGGAAATGATTTGGCCAGTACTTATAAGCAGATGAATAGCACCTGTGTTTTTGAAGTTCCAACTAGTTTGTATGGTAAATTAAAGAAAATATCAGAAAGCTATGGAGTCACTCCAGCTGTGGCTTTGATAAAGCGTTTTGTGAATTTGTATGGTACAATAACGGTAGAAAAAGCAAAGAGATTGTTAACCTCAATTCGTAATGCTAAAAACAATGAAAAAGTTACACGATCTGATAAATCTTATACCAAATTAAACCAGGTACAAAAACACTTAGAATCTTATTTGGATAGTGATAAACTAATGGTAACCAAGGTTCAGTTAAACGGATTAAAAGGCATTGCAAATGTGGGAAAGTAACTACCGCTATGCCTGTGCCTAAAAAGTATAGCGGATCAAAGATGAATATTAGGCAAAGTAATACAACACCTAAATCAGATCAGGTAGTATCAGCAGCACAATTGGCCAAACTAAAATTTAAAACATTGAGTATAGGAGGGAAGTTTGGAAAACTATTAGGAGAGCCTTATAAGCCTTTCTATTTAATGATTTATGGAGCTAGGTTTAATGGAAAAAGCTCAGTAGCGATGTTATTAGCTAACGCTTTATCCAAGAAAGCATTGAAAGTTTTGTATGTATCCAATGAGGAGGGTGTAAAAGGTTCTTTACAAGAAAAGCTTTTAAGACTTAAAATAGATGCACCTATTGACTTTGTTGAGGATTACAATCCAAAACAGTTTACAGGTTATGAGGTGGTGTTTTTAGATAGTGCCCAAACAGTAGGGATGAAGCCAGAAGATTTTAAACAATTAAAGAAGCGTTTTCCTAACTGCTCATTTGTATTGGTCTTTAAAGCCAATAGAGATGGGAGCTCAAAAGGAGGAACAGACTGGGAACATGATGTAGATGCGATTATGCACGTAGAAAACAGGGTAGCTACCATGCAAAAGAATCGTTTTCCGAACGGAAGTGTAGCACCGATAAAAATATTTTAATGGAAGAGATAACAGTGAAAATATATTGGATAGTGTTGGGAGGGCTGTGTTCATTACTGGTAACTGTTGTGTCCTTTTTAATTAAGAATGCAATCTCTAAAAATGCAACTAAAGAGGGTGTAGAGGCTAAAACAGATTTGTTAGAAAAAGACATTTTGCATTTAAACAAAGAAGTGGCAGCAGCAGAACAAAAGTTTACCATGCTACATAAACGAATATCAGATTTAAGAGATAGTTCTAAGGAGATATATGTGAGTAAGGAGCTGTTTCACCAAACCATTAGACAATTGAATGATAAACTAGATACGATTTTAAAATTTGTAGAACGATGAAAAATATATTAAGCAGAATTTTTGGATCAGGAATTTCCAAAACACTAAAGGAGGGATCCAATTTAATAGATGAAATATTTACCTCCAAGGAAGAGAAGTTACAAGCTAAAATTGAACTTTTTAAGATGACCATCACCGATAGAGATAGTGCAAGAAGTATGTATGCTACGGATAGTTGGCTCCAGAAATCCTTTGCGTTGTTTTTCTTGTTAGCTTGGATAGCTCTCACTGTCTTAATGCTGAATCATTTTGTGTTTGATAGCATAGAGCTCAATGATTGGCAGATCTCTTTTGTAAGCTCGATTAATGGAGGAATCTCTACCAAACTAAGTACGATCGTGGATTTTCTATTTGGAGGATCTGTAAGTATGAATACTAAAGAAAAGGAATAAGATGCAGCATTTTGATGAATTATTTGAGCGTGTCATGGCTCATGAGGGTTTTTATGCCAATGTAAAAGGAGATCAAGGAGGTGAAACCTACATGGGAATATCAAGAAGATACCACCCGAATTGGTCAGGTTGGAATGTCATTGATGCTTATAAAAAAGAGCATGGTAGAATTAAGCATAATCAGGAGATCACAACTCCTGGTTTAAGAGAATTGGTGAAAGATTTTTATTACCATACATTTTACCATACAAATAAGCTCAACTATATAGAAAACAAGGATTTAAAGTATATGTTATTTGACTGGATAATCAATAGTGGATCATGGGCAGCCAAAGGATTACAAAAGGTTCTAAATACACACTTCCAGGAAGATCTTGTTGTTGATGGTATTATTGGTAAACAAACGTTAAAAGCTACCAATAAAGTAAATCCAAACGAGCTGTTCAAAGCTTTAAAACAAGAAAGAATATCGTTTTATAAGCGAATAGCCCAAAAAGGACAGAATCAATTTTTTTTGAAAGGGTGGTTGAAGAGGGTGGAGAAAGTTAATTTTATTGCCTAGAGTTTGTTATAAAAACAAAATCCCCGATAGTAATTATTCTATCGGGTATAATTTTATAGTTCTATTTGAGATGCTTTTTGTTTGATTAAGTTTTTATAATCTTCTTTCATAGCATCAGATAAAAAACTTTTCTCAATAAATTGATTCCACTTAGGAATTAGTTTTTTATACTTTTTGAAAATATTATTGATTACTTTTTCATCAATACCTGATTTAGTCATTGCTAAGATGAAATCTTTTTGTTTTAGCTTTTTCTTTTTACCATTTAAATTTAAAGCCAATTCTTCATCATCACCTTCTACAACCAATTCAGAAGCAACTAAATCGTAAGCTGGACACAAATAATATTCCAGACCTTTTTTAAGTAGAGAGAAGTTTTTTAAATGCATATCATTATTCCCAGTTAAAAAACTAAATATTACGAGTTCGTAAAAGTTAATAACATCAAAACCAGGGTTAACTGAATGCAGCTTTATTGCTTTAGCAATCTGTTCATACGAACCTTTGTATTTATGTTCTGTCAACCTTTCTGTTAATTGACACATGTCTTCCATGTGTAATTTATTTCCTTTATTTCTATCAACTCTTTTAGTAAGATACGCAAGTTCACCAGATTTCAGTTTTACCAATGTATGTGGAACAGTATTAATTTTACTGATTTCAGCTAAATGCATTGTCACATCTTCAATTTCAGGTAAGTTGGCATATAATTCTGTTTGAGGTTTTAGTATGTACTCTCCGAGTAGTCCCATAATTGTAAAACGTTCAGGCTCCCCAAGTTCATTTTTTAATCCTAAAGAAAGTTTTGGTTGAACTCCAGTTACAGTTTTTTGACTTTTTATTACTTTTTCAGCTAAGGATAATAATTGTTCTTGAGTAAAGTCTATTTCGGGAGGAGTAATATCTCCATAGAGTTTTTTAGAACACGAAGGGTGGTAAATTTTATTACCTGCAGGTGTCTGTAAGTCGGTAGTACTTATTTCTTTATAACAGTATAGACATTTGTTTTCCATAATCCCTTATATTTCAGTTATTGATACTGCTCCTATACAATCTTGACAGGTTTTTAATAAAATTTCCATTCGATCTCTAGAATCTAATTTCCAGTTTTTCTCTGCGATATCTAAAAGCCATCCCTCTGGAATTAAACCATCAAAAAAAGGGAACAGAACTTTACTTTGATAAGTCTCTTCAGATAAAGGAAGTGTTAGACTGATAGCTTCAGCATCTTCTAGTTTAAGATATGTGCTATCATATTGAAAATGAAAACCATTTTCATCTTCCGTTAATATTCCTGCGACCTTGTCGTGCATATATACTTTAGCTTTCTTCATGTCGTTTAGATTGGATAGGGCCAAGTTCATGACCAAATAGAGATAAAATTTGATTTACTTTATCCATTTGTAAGCTTTTTTTTCCTTGTTCTAGGTCTCTTACAAATCGTAAACCAACACCAGCTTTAAAGGATAGATCCTCTTGTGTTAGTCCAAGATCTTTCCTTTTTCTTTTTACAAATTTACTTAGCGCATTCATTATTTATACCTTTTCGGGTATAAATATATGTAATTTATATTTGTTTATACCCGATAAGGTATAAAATGATTGTTTTTTATTGTTTTATACCTTATCGGGTATAAAGTGGGGTTAAAGCAGTGTGTTGTACCCGTTAGGGTATAATTAATGTTATTTTGAAATTTTATAAAAGGATTATATGATAAATTTGATTTTAGAAGACCAATTAAGGGATGTTGATTCATGGTTTAAATTTCAATTATATCCCAATCTTCTTTATTGATGTCAGATAAAACTGAGTTGTATCTTTCTTTATGAATAGCAATACATAACAGATGAGTTGGTCGTGAAAAACCAACATAAGCCATTTTGGTAGTCTGGCGAATTTTATCTTTTCCACCTACGTTGCTGTTAAGTGTATCAACAATGTTTACACCATTTAGCTGATTGCGCAATCGTTCTGACTCGTAGTTGCCATAACCTCTGTTGTAAAAAGTTTCAAGGTATAAAGTCGCTGTGTGAGTTTGTCCTTTTGCCGAGTGTACAGTGCCAATTTCAATGTTTATTTCATCAGAATCGAATGTGTTTACTTGAGGCTCATCTTCATTCTCATTAACATTGATTTCAGATTCACCATTTATGAAATTTGCTGAAGAAGCTATTTCTTTTTGAAACACAGAGAGAAAGGTTGGAATATACGCCCTAATGGCGGTAATGGTTTCCGAGCTTTTCCCTCTAATGCAGCCGATAGACCATTCATAAAGATTCAATTTCAAGCTTTCGTACTCGTTGTTTTCTAGAGTTTTAAAGAAATTAATAAATTTTCTTTTGGTGTAAACTCTATCATTTTTATCTAAGATATTTTCTAAGCGAAGAACTTTTAACAGTCCATTTAAAATGTTTTTACGTACCGATTCTAAAGTTTTTTTCTCTTTATCGAAGTACAGAACATAGTCTTCAAGAACTTTGAAATCTATTTGTTGACCAGAATTGGCTTTTGTAAAATGAGGCCAATAATCAGATAAGGCTACTTTACCGTCATCATCATGTTCTTTTCTCCAAGCAATTGCCATAAACTTATGGGTTGGATTTACTGAGATCGTACCAGAGGTTTGTAATTCTCTTATCTTTTCAGCAAATGCTGGAATGACCAACTCTATTGTGTCATCCTTGTAAACAAATATTTTTGGTTTAATGTCAATAGTAGAACCATCAGGATTAAGGTTTCTCCCCTCAACTGGATTTGGTGTTAGTGCAAGATTTTGCACTAACTGAGCAATTCTAGGACTTAACCTGTGGCTTCCATTGATGTACATCACATTATCACGGTCAGACCAGATATTTTCAAGAGGTACAGATCCTCCACTGTAAATAGCTTGGTTTTTATCACCTATTCTTTGAATTATTGATTGTGTAGATTCGTCTGGATGAAAAACAGCTTCAATTAGATTATGCTGGTGGACATCCATATCTTGCATTTCATCCACAAACACATATAAAAACCTTTTCTGTAGAATGGAACGGTAATTGCCAATTGACTTTAATTGAATATCAGCCAGAGAATATGCATCATCAAAATGTAAATAACCATTTTTTAAAAGGTTTAGTTTGAATTGAAGTAAAGATTTATACGTGGCTGTTTCAGGGTTCTTAAGTTTGAAAGTTTCAGGCGTACCATTTAAGTATGAAATCAATTTACCATCGGTTGTTATTCGAATGGACTTCAGAAATGCTAATCCATCTATTTGCCTATCAAGATAATTCTTGAGACCAATATTTCTTGTATTTAAATAGAACCGCTCAACTTGTTCGTCATAGATTTCATTATCGATGCGAAACGGCTTTTGTTTAAATTGATTTGTGTAAAATGGAATCGCTAGAAATGTATCAACGAAACTTTGAATGGTTCCAACAAAATTTGGATATGCGAAAAGTTTAGGACAATGTTTACCAATTCGCTCCTTTATCTCATCTACGGCCGCATTAGTATGAGAAATAACCAATACACCACGTCCACTTTTTAATGGCATATATCTTTCCAGTATTAGCAATTTTGCGAGAAGAGCGGTTGTTTTACCACTACCAGGTACAGCTTGTAAGTCAAGGGTACTTAGACTGCGAATAAACAATCTCCTTTCTTCATCAAACGTGTTTCCTTCACGTAAAAGGACTTTTTCTGCGTATTCAATATCCGCGTCCGTTATATTAATTTCCTGCGGCATATCTTATGGCTTGGATTAAATATCTGATGCTTTCATCATTATCCGTATCAATGGTTATTTTTCGCTCATCTGGTGCATTTTGTAAGTCTTCATCAATGGCGGTTGCTAATCTATAAGCGACTTCCGTTTTGCTTAGCTTTCTGTTCTTATCAATTAATTTAATAGCAAGCATCTTTTCAAAATTGGTGTCCCAATCTGTTCCAGAATGAATTGACTTGCACACGCTTTGTAGAGTAGATGTTAGGCTAGTTGATTTAAACAAAGAATATTCTAAGGTCCAGTTTGGTGCAGTGTGATACTTTATAGATTGTTCAGATTTTGCATCGTTAGAATCAATAGCTGCTTGTGTTTTAATCCGGACAGTATGTTCATTTCTCTTTACAAAATCATCTCCATCTTTTTCATATTCTCTAATATCCGAATCTGTGATTACCGCTATCGGAATTTTCATATATGGCTCTTCTTTCCTGAGGTATATCTTGGAGTAATGGTCGAATCCTGTATTCCCAATATTTACTACTGAGATACCGTTTTCAGTAAGATTTATACCTATGGCCTTTGCTATACTGGGAATTAATATTTCTTCTGCCCAACCTTCTACCAGAATTACTCCTTTAGCGAAAAACAGGTTCGCTTTCGTTGTATCAAGAAATTTTTCAAGAAACTTATAATTATCAGAATCTAATTTCGTGTATGCTTCTCCCATAGGGAAAGCATTGTTGTCATTACAAATAATTAAATTTTCAAGCTTTAGTTTTGATGCTAGATTAGGGCTATGAGTAGTTAAGATTAATTGAATGTTTTCTTCGTTTTGTAGTGCTTCAATGATTTGCATTTGGGCTTGGGGGTGAAGGTGAGCTTCGAGTTCTTCAATTAATCCTAATCTTAAACCACTCCAATTTTTCTTTTGAAGATGAAGTAATTCTGAAGCCATAAACAATCTATTTAGAGTTCCTAAACCAGGGTTTAGTTCATCCTTAATAGATAGTTCGAGTCTCTCTAAGATGTTTTTGAGACTATTACCAAGTACGCCAAAGTAGGATTCTTTATCCTTTGAATAAAAGGCTTGAATAAACTTATCTATTTCATTTTTTAGTTCTTTCCCTTTAACATTTTCACCTGTAAGTACTACACCATCCTTGTCTGTACCTTCAAAGTATTTAGCAACATGATTATTGAAGTCTTGAAATAATCCCACCAACAAGTGGTCTTGGTCTTTTCCTTTGAATGCTTCATGCCCTTGGAGAATTTGAGTCAGCCTAGAGTTTTTACGAGGGATTAATTCAGATTTAGCGTCTCGTAAGGGTTTGAGATAAGTTGTTTTTAAATATTCCCTAGCCTCTGCTGTTAGCTGATATCCCATTTCATCTACTCCTGCTCTAACTTCAGTGGGATAGATATATTGGTCATCTATATTTCTTGAGGCATCATAAATCAATCTTAAAAAAGGTTTTGCTTCATCACCTTCACCAACCCATCCCAGCCATTCTGTAAAATTTTTGGCTTCATCATCTGAAAGATTTTCAAACCTCAATTCAATCCGTAATCTATCTGAACCATCATAAAAATCATCCCAATCTAACTTAAACCATTCATAACTATGTGTTTTTAAAGTGAGTTTAATTGAATCAGTAATTGCGCTCTTACCAGAGTCATTTTCGCCAATTAGAACATTTATTCCCGTAGTGAAATTCAAATTTAAATTTGGTCTGTCCAAGTCAACAGGATAATTGGCTCCAAACTTTCTAAAGTTCCATAGTTTAAGGTTTGATAGGTACATAGATAAATTTTTTATTTTAAGAGATGGTCAAAAACTATTATTTGCAGTTACAAATGATAATAATTGGTTTATTATGATATTATCGTCTACTCAGATGAACAATATAATATTCTATGTCTAAATATTATTTGATTTATTGTTTAAAAATAAGTTATGAACAATTTACTTTTTTATTTTACCTGATGTTTCTTAAAAATGTATGGCAAATTGTATGGTACATAGATTTTTAAGATAAGGTTTGATATGTAATTAATAAGTTGTAAATCAAGGGTTAAGTTTGCTTGTGTAAAATAGAGCCCCGAATCTGTATAAGATTAGTTGCGTGGTTTAAGCAACTAATTTAGCAAATACAAACCGAATAGAAAATCCGCGAGGATTTTCGTAAGTAGGCTCGCATTAGCAATTAATTTTATACGTTGTTGTGTATAGTTTTTTTCGTTTCTTTCATTGTACTAATTACTCTTTTTGCAAGAGGTTTATACCAGCCAAATTCTGCTAGTTTTTCTGCATTTACTTTTTCTAAATTAATATAAGTTAGGATTAAATGAATGATAAATGAAGGGTCAGAATACCATTCACTTTCAGAATCTCTATCTTTTATAATTTGGTCAGTAAAGACCAATTTTAGTTCGTTCTTTTTTATTGACTTTAAACATTTATCAAGTTCACTAATGGTATTTATGTTCAAAAATTTGGAATATCTAATCAATTCAGAAGTACTTTCTACATCATTATGTTCTAAATTTGGCTCTTCATTTTGGTCTATAAACCCTGAACGTAAAGCAATTGAATAAACATTATTTACTATTTCAGAATTTTCTATAAAATTAGAAATGGTTAACATATTTAATTCTCTATCGCTAACTTTAATGTCTTCACTTTTGATTTCAGAAATTAGTGATTCGTGTACTTTTTTGATATCCACAAATTGCTCGTCTGCTAGTTCAAATAAACCTGCTAAACGAAATAGTTTTCTTTGCAAGTTACTTGGTATATCAGTTTTGGTTTTATACTGAAGTGAATGTGAAATTGAAGCCCAAGCGTGTTGTAAAACAGTTCTTATTTGTATCTCACATTTAAATTTATCATAATATTTCCATTCTGATAAGTTATTTCTATTGTTCGCTAATGAGAAAATCAAATGACTTGATAAATACCCAAATTCATTTGTTTTCAGTTCTTCTCCACTTACAACAGAATTTTCTTTGTCAACAATGAATTCTTTATCAATTAAATTTTCAATTTTTTTAATATCAGTTGGATAATAAACAATAATTCTAAGAGCACTTAAATCCGTAATCTCTTCTAGATTTTGATATTTATCTGTTTTTCTTTTTATTTTTTCTTGAAAACTATCAATTGTTTTGGTTCTTGATTCTATTAAATGAAATTCTATTTTTTGCTCTTTAACTAGCTCTATTATTAAACTTTTTAGCTTAGTTGTATAGTTGTCATAAAGAGGTCTCGAAATTTTATAATTTTCTAGCAAATCATTTTTTTTCATAGGATGAATCAAATTATACACAACGTCTCGTATAAGAAACGTAGGGCAGGTAATAAGCGATACGTTTCGAATTGGTACTAAGCCAAATATAAATATTTTGCTTTTATCTTTTCTTTTATAAACGCCAAATTTTATATTTGGCGACTTTGTAAATAAGTACAGGGCTTTCGGCAAGCCTAAATTTCCCTATGTTTTTTATACATTGTTAGGTGTTCGGGTTTTTTATTTCCCCCATTATATCTTGTTTTGATTTACTTATTTTATCCAATAATTCATTTAATTTTTTGTCATTTTTATCTGTCTTGGCACTTTCTACTTTTGCTAATAAATTATCAAACATTGCTTCAAGTTGCGAATTTGTTTTCTCTTTTTTCTGTCTTTCTTTCACAGATGAAATCAATGCCATTTTCTCAGTAAAACGAAACATTTCAGTCAAAATCCTAAGAAAAGGAGACATTTTCAAGAAAGTCTGTTCCACATCCAATCCTACCGTCATATCATAAACTTTACTTGCAACTTTGTCATAATGTACTGACAAATCCCTTTGCATTTTTATGGACGAAAAATTATCATTAAAATAATTCTCAAGTTCCTGAGTCAGGTTGTCATATTTATCAGTTAGTTCTGGTAATGAATTTGCAACAACATTTCTAATATCTTTGTGCCAAAAGGATTTATTTCTATCTCTTGTTATTAAATCTCCATTTTCGCTCTTTCTCACGAAATTATATATTTGCTTATATCCTTCATTTATAATCACAATGATTTGTCGCAAAGAAAACAACTTCTCATAGATATATTTAGAATTCAGATGAGCTCTTGTTGCGGATGCCAAATCAAGAAAAATAATTCCTATAAGCATTCTATATTCCAACATTTTTTCCATTGTTTCAAAAGTCTCATTTTCAGTGTTTATATTATGAGCTTTAAGAAAATCCATTGCTTTGTCTTTCTTCCAAAGAAATCCACGTACTTCGTCAATTGACTTTGAAACATATTCAATAGATTTTTCTGTATTATCAATTAGTTTTGCTTCAGTTTCTTTTGTCATCGGGTTATGTTTCATATTGTACTGTGGTTTCCTTGCCTGACACCTAACGGTGTGGCTAGGGTTAGTGTGTGGGTAGATAAATCGAGATTTATCGGAGCTGACACTAAGCTAGAGCCTTTTTTTTAGTTTTAAATTTTTTGTCAAAAGCTAAATCAAAAAGGATTTAGCGACCTAGTAAATATAGACAAAACCTCGAGAAAGGAGAGAAGCCCACATTAACTTTAGCCGTTGTTGCCTGTAGTTTTTTCAGTAAGTAACTTATTCATTTTTGGTTGTATAAACCACACACCAAGAGTAAATATTAATAGTAAAAAGAAATCTTTTGCATATTCACTAAATTTCAAATTACTATTGTTTTTTTCATGCTGCATTGATTTTGAAACAACTAATGTTAGTATAATGAAAGTGATTCCGCTTAGGAATCCAAATAAGGATAGTAATGGTGAATTCGATAACTCAGAATGTTCAAAGAAGTGTTTTGGTTTAAGTCCATTACCTATTTGTAGTAAAAGGGTTGTAATGCTCAATAGTTTTATTTTATTTAACAATTTTGGATTGTCTTTATTGAAAAATTCTCCGATTGAATAGATCCAAAGTATAAAGAGTCCATAATAAATATAAAACGAAATAAACCATAATTCGGTTTCTATAAAAAGTTTCATTTGTATAGTTCCAAGTATCCATACTATAAAAATTTTCCAATGTTTAAGTTTTAAAATATGTTTCATATTAGGTTATTCGTTTTTTAAATTATGAGGTAAGGGGGCGTTAATTACTGGCAACGTTACGTGTATGATCAGTAGGGCAGAAGATAGGTATTCTGTATCAAACTGCACTAAGTCAAAACAAACGTTTTTAAAGTTAGTTTTATCATTTTAACGTCAAAACTTTGTTTTGACGCTGCTTATTAACAGCACTGAATAATCTTGAACCACTTAGCCCTATTGATTATACACTCTGTTAGCGAAAGTATTTATTTTTTAGCATTAAAGTAATATACTTTTCTTGCACTTTTTTATCATCAGAATGGTTTTCCACATTGTATGTAAATCTAGGGTCAGGAAGATTATTTTCAAGTAAATAAATTTCACTCATTAAATCTATTAAAAGAAATAATCTCACACAGTTATTTTGGGTTGCAAACTCAGAATCTGAAAGTAGGTGAGCAGCTAAATGTCGATTAAAGTTATTATGAGCATTTCCTGATTTACTAGGTTTAAAGAAATGATTATTAAGTATTAAATCACAAGATCTAGCGTAAGATTTATGAAATAAAATATTACCAGGACAGGGGTTTCTCAAATAACTATTCTTGAAAAATTTTCTAAGCTCATCAAAGCTTGGTTTATTTTCTCCATCAAAGCCAGCCCACCTTAGCATTATCCCTTCTACAATAGGAACTAGAGTGAAAAATGAACTAATGAAATTGCCTTGATAATATGCTATTGATGCGGCTTCTACAATACTATCAAAAACTTGAAAACTTGGTAAATGTTTATGTCTTCCTTTTTGCATATATATCCTATAAGTTGGATGCATCGTTTCTTTTTCTATAACCTCTAAAATGTTATTGGTTGCATTTGGAGTTTTGATTAATCTATTTAAATTCTCTATTTGAGTCATATTAGAGAATACAGGAGTTGATACAGCTATTTCTGATAAAAGCTCATTTGTTTCAATGTGAAATTGAATTTCATCTAGAGATGCACAACTAATGTTAGGTGTGTCCAGATCAATTTTTCTTTGTTTTTCTTCTTGTTTATGTCTTAAGTCATAAGTTTTAGAGCTAACATTAAACCATGATTCTTCTTTTTTACAAGCTTGAATAAACGGGGCAACTTCAGATGGGTTAGTTCTAATCAACTCAAGTAATTTTTGAGCCTTATTTATAGTTTTCATTTTATTTTCGCTAACGGTTAGTGTATGGTGCGTATCCCGCAGGGTATGCACTATACATAGTGTTAGCAATCGTTTCTATTTTATTTCGAAAAGCTCATATATAATTGAGAATAAAGGTTGAAAGTGCTTAAATGATTCTTTTTCTAGCTTTAGTGCTTCCTTCCAAGTTTTATCTTTTACTGTCTTTTTTACTTTTAAATATTCGCCAGCTGGGAATTTTTTGAGAACACCTAAGCTATTGTCAACTAAAAACGATTCAGGCAATAAATTTTCCACTTCTACATAACTGATAAAATTATCCCACTCTAAACTTGCTAAATGATCAAGTTCCTGGGGAATAGGTAATAAAAGAGCGTAAAAACAGTCGTGATCATTTCTTTTTTTATGAAGCCCTTTATTTTTAGTTCCTAGGGATTCTTCTGCCCAAAATTTTTCCTTTTTAAGGGAGTGATAATTTTCTCTTCCTTCTTTATCAAAATCATAAAGGCCAATTACTTTCTTATTTTCATAACCATCGTGATTTGGTACTCTAAGACGTCCTGAGACTCCACCAGCTCCTTCGCTTCTCCTTATAGTAAATGGCGCATTTTCTTTAAAAGAGGCTTCATAAGAATCCATCTCAAAACGAATATCATTTAGTTTAAGAAAAGCGATTTTGTACAGTTGGTCATACTTATCTTCAACATAAAGAATAGGTTTTCGATATTCTTCTATTTCAAACTCTAGAGATTCTTTATCTAAAATAGCCTTCTTAATTCGTGATGTAAGTTGATTGTTTATCTTTTCTTGTTTAGATCTTTCAAGTCCAGAATTCTCTAATATCGACCTTTGATTTATGAGTTGATTTTGAAGGCTTTCTATAAGGTACTGGTCATTCTCCAAAAAACCAATATCCTGAAAAATCTTGTTTAGAACATCTATATGTTCTTGTGTCCTTTCATTTTCATCTATTCCTTCCCAAAAGGAGTTTTGGATTTTACGTTTATCAAAACCTTTATTTTTTTTAAAAGTTTCAACTAAAGAGCCTTTTCCGATAGTCTTGTACACTCTGTGTAACGAAACTTTTTCTTCATTTCCATTGATAAGAGATAAAAACTCTTTCGTATGACTTGTTATGAATATTTGTTTGTCAATTGAGTATATATTCAAAAAATCATTAGCTAAGATTTCAGCATTTCTATATTCATAGGAATTTTCAGGTTCTTCAAAACCCCATATTATATATTTCTTCCCTTTTGATATTTCATTTAAAATGGCTGGAATAAACCGAGCTTGCATACCGTCACCTCTTGAGTATAACGAAATTCCATTTTCAGTTGATACGTTTATGGTGGTGAAAAAATCTATTAACGATTCTGGTACAGTAAATTGGGCGTCAATTCCTGTTTTTGCTTTAAACTCTTTAAAAAGATCTCCAGTTGTATTTGTTATTTTTTTATTTATTTCATTTGAGGTTTCTTTAAATGAACTATCGCGGTCAAATAGCGAATTTTGTAGCTTTTTAAATAGGTATTGTAAAAATTTTCGATCCTTTACTGCTGGTACATATTCATAACTAATGGAATTAAGAAACTGAGTAAGCTGACCTTGAAGAGCAGCCGCTTGATATGTGGTAGGCTCCTTTTTATTTTTTTGTTTATAGGCTGTATGAATGTTACTAGTCTGTTTGTTAAACCCATTTTTATTCCAGGTTTTCTCAACCCAAAATTTTTCGGGTGTTGTTGACTTGTTTGAAGGTATATTTCTATTGAAGAAAACTTTCACTTTTACAAAAAGGTCTCTCTGTGATGTGTATGGGTCTTCTTCTGTTCTATTGCTTTTTCTCGTTTCAAGTTTAGAATGACTACGAGTTCTTTGTAAGAATGATAAATCTTTTCGAAGGTCAAACTCCTCTCCAATATTAATCTCGTTATTAAAGAATAAATTAAGTGCTTTTAATACATTACTCTTTCCTACATCATTCGAGCCGGAGAATATATTCAAATCCTTTAATTCAACAATCTTAACATTCTTCTCTCCGAATGATCGAAAGTATTTTATTTCAATTTTTTCTACTATTCTCATTTATTCTTCAGTGATTGCTAACGTTGTTATGTATGATTTGTGGCGTATTTAAGTACCTAATTTAGCAAGTACAAACCGACTAGAAAATCCGCAAGGATTTTCGTAAGTAGGCTAGAACTAGCCATTAATTATACATGGTGTTGTAGCACGTTTTTATTTTAATTTTTCGTTTAAATATGTGATGATTTTGTTTTTGTTATTTACATAACTACTTTTATGCCAATATCTTCCGCCTGTTGCTGGGTGACAACTAAATTCAAAGTTGATATTCTCTAAATTTTTAGCTAACCTCCAACCTACATTATCCCAAGAGAATTTAGAGTAAAAAATAACAAATTCTGGTTTTATTATTTCAATAACTGAATTTATAGTTTCATATGCTTTTTCAATATCTAACTCGCTACAACTTTGACTAATTGAATCTCCAGTTTTACCTGGTCTTTGGAAACAATTCATAAAAGCAACATAATTCATAGCTCTAGAATTATCAGAAACTAATGGTTGGATAGTACTATTGATTTCCTTAAATATTACATCACTAACAGTATTCCATTCTGTTTCTAATACTTTCCTTGTATTTATATAATATATTTCTTCTTCGGTTAAATAATCATTAGAGGAATTATACCATTTTTCAGCTTCAAAATGTATTCTCGAATTTTCAGGAAAATAATGACTCTCTGCTACTAATAAAACCTTTCTTTCTTTTAGACTACCGTAATTTCTCCCAATATATGGCATTAATGAAGGGAATTTTGTGTAGTGTTTTACGAGTTTCAATTCCTTGTCAAATTTTTTTGATGATTTGTTTTTCATAATGTGCTACAACGGTTTGTGTAAGAATAGTAAGGGTTAAAATGCACTTACTTTTCGGTTTAGCACTTAGCCAAATTTAATAATTTTACAGTTATTTTTCTTTTAACCGTCAAATTTTAAATTTGGTGTACTTTGTTAATATGTACCAACTTTGGGCTTAGCACTTAACCCTTATTATTTTTACACTTTGTTAGCTATTCGTCTTTTCTTCATTCCGTTCTAATACTTGATAATAGTAACTAAACGGTTTATCATAAAATATAATTTGTCTTTTTCTTTCGATGTCATTTTCCTCTTCGTCATTTTCATTTACAGGACTTTTTACTGAATTTAATAGGTCATAATATAATTTACTTCGATTTCTATCCAATTGTTTAATTTGTAATCGAGAGTCTTTATTTAAGCGTAATTCTTTAAATCCATTTTTCCAGCACATATCAGTTGAGACTTCGTCAAAATTGTTTAGTCCAATTCTACCAACAGACATTCCTATTAGTCTGTTTATTGCAGATTCAACTACATATCCTTTAACTTTTCTCTGTCCAAGTTCAATTGCCTTTTCAATTTCATTTACTATTTTTTTCTGCTTTTTAAGTTCTTTATCTAATGATTTTTTTCTAACACGAATGTTTCCTTTATGATGAATTTCATAACCAACAAAACTAATCCAAGGAAAGCCGTCATTGACTATTGAATCCCATTTATAAGGTCCTTTTGATTTTGTGTGCCAAAAAGGTTTAGTTGTAAATTTTGAAGGACTAGCTTTCTCTTTTAGTTTATCAACAAACTTATGAGGCACTAATTTTAAATCTGTTAAAGAGTTTTCGTAAATAGCTTTTGCCTTTTCACATTGGTCTTTATCCTTATGTATTATTAGCATATCGTCACAGAAACGAATATAAAACACCTCTATTTTTAACACTCTTTTATCAGCCTCATTAAGTACAATATTTGCTATTAACCCTGATAAAGCACCTCCTTGTGGTACTCCAATTCTTTCTTCTGTTATATTTGAATAATATTCTAATTCTTTTAATCTTTTCTTAATCCAACCGAACTCTCCATTTGGTATATTATAACTGTCCCAATATTTAGTATCAGTTGATAATGGGACATTTTTATTAAAAGCGTAGCAGTTTAAATATTCAGAAAATATATGTTTAACAGCCTTGTAATCAAAATTAGGATTATCTTTTTTTGATTTTTCTATTAAATTGTTGAATAATTCCTTAACTATTTTATGATTAACAGAATCATAAAACTTTTCCATATCACACTCAACAACAAACAAAGGCTCATAGTTATTGTTTTTTTGTAACTGAATTATGTCTTTTATGCAGTCGTGATGAGAAATAATAGAAGTTCCTTCTTTGTTTTTTTTTGAACGAAAAGCATATGAGGAATCTTGAAAATAGTCATCAAATAGATTAGTTAGAAATTTATTTGATATACTTAAAATAATTCTTTCTTTCAATGAGAACATTGAAATAGGACGACATTTATTGGCTTTAGTTTTAGAAATTAATTCTTCCTTTAGTTTGGGAAAAATAAGAGGTGTGTTTATTTCAAAATCATCACTTTCAATTGCTAATTGAATCTCTTTAATGAAGTTGTCAAGTTCTAAAAGCCAGCTAGCATTAGGGTCTTTTTTTCGATAAAGTTTTATTGTTTTAAGTAAGGAATAAAAATTCTTATCATTTGAAGTTAATTTTTCAGTTCCATTCTTATTCATTCTTGATTTGTAGCCAAGTTTAACCCATTTTTTGCGAGGTGGAAGGATTTTACTTAATTGGATGTTTAACTCAAATTGATATTTTGAAAATTCATTTTCATTAGCTGACTTTTGTTCTTTGACGTGATAATTATATTTTTCAGAATCCGTTAAAAGATGAATTAAATGTTTTTTGTTTCGAGTTTTAGCGATTTTCACACGTAATTTACAAATGTGAGTTACAATTGCTCTTTCTGTAAAATATGTAGAAAATTCTTTCATAAATTAAAATAAGAAAAAGGGTTCCTGTAAAGTGCTTACACACATATTGACAAAGATACTGACATATAAATGCCAAGCCATTTTTTTTAAGTCCTCTGGTAATATGACCGAAAAATACCGTTGAAGAGGATGATACTTACGAGAGGTTACCCTTCCGCCTCAGAACCCTTTTTCTTTTGTTGTTTAGTTAAATATCCTTTTTCGTTTGCTAAATGTATTATTGAGTTAAATTTTATCGAACCATTTCTTGATTCATAACAATTTTGTAAAAAATTTGTGCAATTGATTTCGTCATATTTCTCTTTATCGATTGCACTAAATCTTTTGAAATAGTTTAAACCAATATCATAGGTAAATGAATTCGCAATTGACATTGCAACCTTGTACCAATTATCATATGAAGTTGTTATTGATAAGTTTTTACGTTCTAAGAACTTAATTATTGCACCTATCGTTTTTCTGTCAGATTGATTGTTCCTATTTAGTGGATTGTTTAAAGAGTCTTGATTACTAACACTTATTACTTTTATTGTTTTGCCTTTTTTTTCAGCGTTCAGGACTAATAAGTCAGATTCAAGAATTTCAAATGATTTGTGATTATCTTTTAAAATCAATTCATTATCGTAGGAAAAAAAACATAAGCGTGTTGTATCGCTTCCGCTTTTGTCTAATTCAATTTGATAATTATTATTGAAGTAATCCGAAAGTTTTTTGAAAGCACTTTTGTGAGCTATATCAATATTTTCATTATTTAGTTCAAAATCGTATTGAATAGAAATTAATCCTTTTATACCTTTATTTGATGGTGATTTCCAAAGAGTAAAAACCAATGGGTCTTTTTCCAAAAAGTTCCAAACTTTTTTTAATTCTTCATTTTCAAGTTTGTCAATATCAATGACTATGATTGAATTGTATTTTTTTAATTCCTCTTTTTTTCTTTTCTCTCCAAATGTTGCACAAAATGTTACCGCTGGTAATTTCACTTTGTTTTTATCGTATTCCGTTTTATTTTCGTTATTGAGGTGATTTCTTAAACTCTCTATTTTTTGTTTAAATAGTTCAGATTTAATTAGACGTAAAGATTCTTGGATAGTAATCTCTTTCGATAATTTCGCCCAAGCGTTTTCTTGGTACGATACGCTAAATTTTAATATTTCAGTTGTTGATTTCAATAGCGATTTTGATTTTTTGCAGTTCGATTTTTAGATGATGGCTAACGTTTGAATAAACGTACTGGTACGTTTATTCCCATTATATATCTGTTTGTTTTGTATTCAAATATATAGAATCTAATGGGTTTTTGATAGAAATTAGAGAGTTTACTGTTATATGCGTGTATATTTCGGTTGTTTTTATAGAGCTGTGTCCAAGTAGTAGTTGTATAGTCCTAAGGTCAACACCATCTTCTAATAGATGTGTAGCAAAACTATGGCGTAGCATATGTGGTGTAACTCTTTTTAAAATTTTAGCTTTCACACTAGCTTTGTGTATTATTTTTGACACACTTTCAGCACTATATTTTTTACCTTTTTGACCTTCAAAGAGGTATGTTTTTGTTTTATATTCAGTCCAGTAACTCCTTAGTTTTTCAACGAGACCTTTGCTTAAGATAGTTATTCGATCCTTGCCTCCTTTGGCATTTTCAATTCTTATTGTCATCTTTTTACCATCAATATCTGTTAGTTTTAAATTTAGGAGTTCAGATTTTCTTAACCCAGAAGAATAGAGTAAAGAAATGATACAGCTGTGTTTTATATTGGTGGTTACCTGGATCATTTTAAAAATAGCTTCTTTACTAAGAACTTTAGGAAGTGTTTTCTTTTTTATAGGTCTCTCAATGTCATAAAACCGATTAGGCATTTGAAGTACCACTTCATAATAAAATTTGATAGCGTTGATAGACTGATTTAAAAATGAGCTTGATTTATCTGTTTTTGAAAGTTGTAACAAGTAATTTTTGATGTCTTTTTCGTTTAAGTTGTTTATGTTTTGATTTCTATAAAAATCCATAAACTTTTCAAACATAGAAATATATGTTTTAGCAGTGCTTTTGGCATATTTTTTTAAAATTAATTTATTGATATATTCTTGAGGAACTTTAGAATTATTCGTTGATATTTCTACCGAGGTTAATGTGGGGTTGTTCTGTTTTATGGTCTTTTTAGGAAAGAAAGAAGCACAATTTATCCAAGAAACGCCTCTAAAAACATTAAAAATCAAGGTTATATTTTCATGCTTGTTAGGAATATAAACCATATTATACGAAGTACTCCACTTAGGATTTGGTAAGGTTTTGACTAAGGCTTGAATAACCTTATTTGGGTAAAACTTAAGACCAATCATTCTCTCTCCGTCAATGAGTAAATGTTTAAGTGTTATGTAGTTTTCTTTTTCCATTTGTAGTGAAAAATAGAAAGGATATGTATTCTAAACAAAATTTACAGTAGATTTATACGTTTAATCAACAGGTAAAATAAAAAATGAAATGTAAAAATTGTGATGAAAAGGTTGTTGGTAGATCAGATAAGGTATTTTGCAGTGCTTATTGCAAGTCGGCATACCACTATGTTCGTAATAAAAATAAAGAAAATACATTTTTTAAAACGGTAGACAATCAACTGAAGCAGAATAGAAGAATATTAAAAATATTTAATAAATCAGGTAAGTCTGTTGTTCGGAAAAGTGATTTGCTTCGAGAAGGATTTAATCCTAAATATTTTACACATTATTGGAAAACCAATAAAAAAGAAGTATACCTGTTTTGTTACGAGTTTGGGTTTTTAGCAAAAAATGAAAACGGAAAGGAAAAGTATGTTTTGGTTACATGGCAACCCTATATGTATTAGGTTAAAGAACTTATATTTATGTAAGTATAAGAGAAACTTGAAGATGTGAAAAGTTTGATATGATTACCTGTTTACTTGAAAAACGTTAAAAGCAATAAATTAATATTTTATTGAATATGGATTATCCTATCGATAGGGCTTATCAAAAAAAATCCCTTTACATTGTAATGTAAAGGGATTTTAAATATGTATAAAATTGTATACTATTACATAGCAACTAAATCACCAGCTTCGTTTTTAGTTGGTAAATCTGATTTACCCATCAAATAAATATCTACTTGACGTGCAGCTTCTCTACCTTCAGAAATAGCCCATACAATCAAAGATTGTCCTCTACGCATATCACCAGCAGTAAAGATATTAGGCACATTTGTTTGGTATTTACCGTATTCAGCTTTGTAGTTAGAACGAGCATCTCTTTCCAATCCTAATTGATCAGCCAATGTACTTTCTGGACCTGTAAATCCTAAAGCTAACAATGCCAAGTCACAAGGCCAAGTTTTTTCTGTACCTTCAATTTCTATCAATTGCGGACGTTGTCCAGGAACCATTTTCCATTCAACATTAACCGTTTTTAAAGCAGTTAATTTTCCGTTTTTATCCTTGATAAATTCTTTAGTGTTGATCAACCAGTTTCTATCACATCCTTCTTTATGAGAAGAAGATGTTTTTAACTGTAAAGGCCAAAAAGGCCATGGAGTGGATGGTGAACGGTGTCCAGGAGGTTTCGGCATAATTTCAAAATTAGTTACCGACTTTGCTCCATGACGGTTAGATGTACCCACACAGTCAGAACCTGTATCACCACCTCCAATAACAATAACGTCTTTGTCTGTAGCCAATACCTGATCTTTTACTTCTTTTCCTAAAACAACTTTTGTTTGTTGTGTTAAGAAATCCATAGCTTGTACTACACCATCAGCATCAGCACCAGGAGTAGGTAAACTTCTTCTTTCTGTAGCTCCACCACAAAGAACTACAGCATCAAATGCTTTCAAGTCTTCAGCGCTGTAGTTTACACCAACGTTTACGTTTACTTTAAAAGTAATTCCTTCCGCTTCTAAAATAGCTACACGACGGTCAATAATTCCTTTTTCCATTTTAAAGTTAGGAATTCCATAACGTAACAATCCACCGATTTCATCGTCTCTTTCAAATACAGTAACTGTATGACCAGCTCTGTTTAATTGTTGAGCAGTAGCTAAACCTGCAGGTCCAGATCCAACAACAGCAACTGTTTTTCCAGTTCTTGTTTTTGGTGGTTGAGGCTTAATCCATCCTTCTTTGAAGGCACGTTCAACAATGTTTTTTTCAATATTTTCAATAGAAATAGGATCTTCAATAATACCCAATACACAAGCTTTCTCACAGGGTGCAGGACACAAACGTCCCGTAAACTCTGGAAAGTTATTTGTAGAGTGTAAAATCCAAGAGGCTTTTTGCCATTCTCCTTGATGTACCATGTGGTTAAAGTCAGGAATTAAGTTTCCTAACGGACATCCACTATGACAAAATGGAATTCCACAGTCCATACAACGTGATCCTTGTTCTGTAATTTCAGTCTCGTTTAATGGGACTGTAAATTCATTATAATGTGCTACACGTTCCTTTACAGGTGTGTATGTTTCGTCTTTTCTTTCGAATTCTTTAAATCCAGTTACTTTTCCCATAATTACGATACTGTTAATTCTTCAACCATTGGTTCTTCATTTGCAATACGCTCTAAAGCTACTTTGTACTCTTTAGGCATTACTTTTACAAATTTAGCTAAGTTAGCTTCCCAGTTAGCTAAAATTTCTTGACCTCTATTACTGTTTGTGTACAATACGTGTTTCTCAATTAATCCTTTTAATTCAGCTGCATCTTCTGCAGTGATAGGATCAAAATCAATTGTTTCTTCGTTACACAATCCTTTTGTGAATTCGTCTTTATAATCAAAGATATAAGCATATCCACCAGACATACCAGCAGCAAAGTTTCTTCCTGTACTACCAAGTACAATTACTCGTCCTCCAGTCATGTACTCACATCCATGGTCACCTACACCTTCAACAACTGTAGTAGCTCCTGAATTACGTACTGCAAAACGTTCTCCTGCAATACCGTTGATATAAGCTTCTCCTTTTACAGCTCCGAATAAACAAACGTTACCAACAATAATATTGTCTTCTGCAACGAAATCAGCATTTTCAGGTTTCTTTACAATTAGTTTAGCTCCAGACAATCCTTTTCCTAAATAATCGTTTGTGTTTCCTTGAACGGTGAAAGTTAATCCATGAGCACTAAAAGCTCCTAAACTTTGACCTGCAGATCCTGTAAAGTTGATGTTTAATGTGTCTTCAGGTAATCCTAAATGACCGTATATTTTTGAAATTTCATTACTTACAATAGCACCTACAGAACGGTCTGTATTGATGATTGGGTAATTCAATGTCATTTGTTCTTTTCTATACAAAGCTCTGTGAGAATCTTTTAAGATTTGGAAATCTAGAACATTCTCTAAACCATGGTCTTGTTTTTCAGAGTTTTTAACTGGCATTTGGCTATATGCTGCTGGTCTGTGTAAGATAGCAGATAAGTCTAATCCTTTTGCTTTGTAGTGTGTAATTGCTTTGTTAGCGTTGATCTTGTGTGTTTGACCAACCATTTCTTCAAGGGTTCTGAATCCTAATTCAGCCATGATGCTTCTCAATTCTTCAGCTACGTAGTAGAAGAAGTTGATTACATGTTCTGGTGTTCCTTTAAAGTTCTTACGCAATTCCTTGTCTTGAGTTGCAATTCCTACAGGACATGTATTTAAGTGACACTTACGCATCATAATACATCCTGAGGCAACTAATGGTGCAGTAGCAAATCCAAACTCTTCAGCTCCTAATAAAGCAGCAATGGCAACATCACGTCCAGTTTTTAACTGACCATCACATTCAACAACAATACGAGAACGTAGGTTGTTTAATACCAATGTTTGTTGTGCTTCTGCCAATCCAAGCTCCCAAGGAAGTCCTGCATGTTTTAATGATGTTAGAGGAGAGGCTCCTGTACCACCATCGTATCCTGAAATTAATACAACATCTGCTTTTGCTTTAGAAACACCGGCAGCAATTGTACCTACACCTACTTCAGAAACTAGTTTTACGTTAATTCTAGCTTCACGGTTGGCATTTTTCAAGTCATAAATCAATTGAGCTAAATCTTCAATTGAGTAAATATCGTGGTGTGGTGGTGGCGAAATCAATCCTACGAAAGGAGTAGAGTTACGTGCCGATGCAATCCATGGTAATACTTTTTCACCAGGTAATTGTCCACCTTCTCCAGGCTTAGCACCTTGAGCCATTTTAATTTGAATTTCTTGAGCACTAGATAAGTAATGAGATGTTACTCCAAAACGTCCAGATGCTACTTGCTTAATGGCTGAGTTACGGCTGTCTCCATTTACATTTGGTTGGAAACGAGCTCTGTCCTCACCACCTTCACCTGAATTGGATTTACCTCCAATACGGTTCATGGCAATAGCCAAGTTTTCGTGTGCTTCTCTAGAAATAGATCCATAAGACATTGCTCCCGTTTTAAAACGTTTTACAATATCAGTCCATGGTTCAACCTCGTCTAAAGGAATAGGGTCTAAGTTATCAAACTCAAACAATCCACGAATAGTCATTAAGTTTTCTGCTTGTTCGTTTACTGCCTGTGAATAAACGTCGTAACTTTTTTGATCACTTAATCTTACAGCCTGTTGCAATTTGGCAACAGTTGTAGGGTTAAACATGTGTCTTTCCCCGTTACGTCTCCATCTGTAATCACCTCCAATGTTTAAACCTAAACGTTTGTCAATGAATGTGTCTGGATAAGCGTATTTGTATCTTTCATTGATTTCTTTCTCAATTTCATACAATCCAATACCTTCAATTCTAGAAGCTGTATATGGGAAGTATTTTTCAACAAATTGAGAGTTGAATCCAACAATTTCGAAAATTTGAGAACCTCTGTATGAGTGTAACGTAGAGATTCCGATTTTGTTCATTACTTTTAAGATTCCTTTTCCAATAGCTTTGTTAAAGTTATCTACAGCTTTTTGCTCATCCATTCCAGTAATAAATCCATCTTGAACTTGCATTCTAATGATTTCATTTACCATGTATGGGTTAATTGCACTAGCTCCGTATCCGAACAATGTTGCAAAATGATGTGGTTCACGAGGCTCTGCAGATTCGATAATAATATCGAAGTAAGAACGCTTACGTAAACGGTTCATTTGGTGGTGTACAAAAGAACAAGCTAATAATGATGGTATAGGAGCATTTTCCTTATTAACACCTCTATCAGATAAGATAATGATGTTAGTTCCTCTATCAAGAGCTTTTGTAATTTGTACAATAATATCTTCCAAAGCATCTTCCAATCCGTTAAGACCTTTTGCTTTAGGGTATAACATTTCAATAGTCTCAGTTTTAAAACTTTCAACTTTGATGTTTCTTATTTTTTCTAAATCAGTATTAGAAAGTACAGGGTTTTGAATTCTTAATTTTCTACACTGTCTTTCAGTAATACTAAAGATATTTCTGTCTTTTCCTAAGGCAAGACTAATATCTGTTACAATTTCTTCACGGATACCATCCAATGGTGGATTGGTAACTTGTGCAAATAATTGTTTGAAGTAATTTGAAATTAATTGTGGTCTGTCAGACAATACAGCCAAAGGAGTATCAATACCCATAGAACCTAAAGCTTCTTTACCAGCTTGAGCCATTGGAGTAATTACTTCCTGAATATCTTCAATTGTATAATTGAACAAACGTTGTCTCGTTTTGATATCAATTGATTCAATCGGACACAATTCATTATTGTATGGAAGGTCTTTTAAATGAAGTCTTGTTTGATCTAACCATTCTTTATAAGGTCTTTCAGAAACAATTTTACTTTTAATTTCTTCGTCATTAATAATACGTCCTTCGTTCATATCAACCAAGAACATTTTTCCTGGCTCTAATCTACCGTGACTTTCAACATCTTCTGGAGCAACTTGTACAACACCAATTTCTGATGCCATAATTAGTTTTCCGCTTTTAGTTACAGTATAACGAGAAGGTCTTAAACCATTACGGTCTAATAAAGCACCAACATAATCACCATCTGTAAAAGGTACCGAAGCAGGACCATCCCAAGGCTCCATAATGCAAGCATTGTATTCGTAGAACGCTTTTCTTTCTTCAGACATTGTTTGATGTCTTTCCCATGCTTCAGGAATCATCATCATCATAACTTCTGGTAATGATCTTCCTGTATGTGTAAGTAATTCAACCACCATATCCATAGAAGCAGAATCTGACTTTCCTGGTAATATGATAGGGAATAATTTATCTATTTGAGGTCCGAAAACATCACTTTTCATGATTTCTTCACGAACACGCATTCTACTTACGTTTCCACGTAAAGTATTGATTTCTCCATTCTGACACATATATCTAAATGGTTGTGCTAACTCCCATGCAGGCATTGTGTTTGTAGAAAAACGTTGGTGTACCAATGCCAATCTGGTTAAGAAATCTGGCTGCATTAAATCTTTATAATACGGTCCAATATCTTCAGGCATTATAATACCTTTATAAATCAAAGTAGTGTTTGATAAACTAGGTAGGTAGAAATAAGAACTCTGAGACATTTTTGAATTGTAGATTGCATGCTCTGTAATTTTACGAGCAGCATACAATTTAGCTTTAAAATCGGCCTCGTTAATATCGTCAGTTTTACCGATGAACAGTTGTTCTATATTTGGCTCAGAAGCCAATGCAATTTCTCCTAGTTGAGAAGAATCTACAGGTACTTCTCTCCAACCTAAGATTGAAAGTCCTTGTGCCAATACTTCTTTTTCAAAAGTTTCTTTACAAGTTTTGTATTGGTTTTTATTTTTTGGTAAAAAAACCATCCCTACAGCATACTCTCTTTGAGCTGGGATTTCAAAATCACATACTCTGTTAAAGTATTCGTGAGGAATGTCAATTAACAAACCAGCACCATCTCCTGTTTTACCATCAGAACTTACACCTCCACGGTGTTCTAGCTTTACTAGAATTTCTAAGGCATCATGAATAATTTGGTTTGTTTTTTCTCCTTTAAGGTTACAAATAAACCCTGCACCACAGTTTTCGTGTTCAAATTCTGGTATATATAGTCCTTGTTTTTCTATCATAATCTTGAAAATAAGAACGCAAAATTACATAAAATGAAGAATATAAACCAATAGAATGGCTATAGAAAAGACAAAAATGTAATTATAACAATAATGTTTGTGTTTAATTGATAATATTTAAAATTATCAATTAAAAATGATTGATAATCTTATTATCTTCGGGAAAAAAGAAGTTTTGTTGCGAATATGAAAAGGAAAGTGTGTGGATTTAAACTTCTTTGAAAAAAGAGAGGAGAGGAGATATAAGTATAAAAAAATCAGCCTTGTAAATATACAAGGCTGATTTAAAGTGTTAATTAAATATATAAAAATGATAGACTAGTGGTCATTCATTCGGTAATCTGGATAAGCACTCATTCCATGTTCATGTTCATCTAATCCTTCAATTTCTTCTTTTTCAGAAACTCTTAATCCCATTGTTTTCTTTAAAGTAAACAAGATGATAAAAGAAGTAGCTAAACAGAAAACACCAACAATAGCAACACCAGTTAATTGAGTTAAGAATTGATCAACACTTGCCAAAGCACCAAAGATACCTACAGCTAACGTTCCCCAAATACCACAGATTAAGTGTACTGCAATTGCACCAACGGGATCGTCTAATTTTAACCTATCAACTAAAGCAACAGCCAATACAATAATAATACCTGCAATAGCTCCAATTAAGATAGCATCAGTAGGAGACATTTGATCTGCACCAGCAGTAATACCTACAAGACCTCCTAAAATACCATTTAAGAACATTGTTAAGTCAAAGTTTTTGTATAGGATTTGAGACAATGCAAATGCACCAACTCCACCTGCAGCAGCAGCCAAACATGTAGTAACTAAAGTTAATGAAGTTAATTCAGGATCTGCAGATAATACAGAACCACCATTAAATCCAAACCATCCTAACCAAAGAACCAATACACCAGCAGTAGCTAAAGGTATGTTGTGACCAGCGATAACTCTAGGTTTTCCGTTTTCGTCAAATTTGCCAATACGAGCTCCTAGTAACCAAACTGCAACTAAAGCAGCCCATCCACCAACACCGTGTACTAAAGTAGATCCAGCAAAGTCATAGAATCCCATTCCATCTAAGAATCCACCACCCCATTTCCATGATCCTACGATTGGGTAAACTAACCCAACATATACAAGTGTAAATACCATGAATGAAGTAAGTTTTATTCTTTCAGCTACGGCACCAGAAACGATTGTTGCAGCTGTAGCGGCAAACATTCCTTGAAATAAAAAATCTGTCCACCAAGTATAACCACCATCAGCATAATCAGGAGTCATTCCTCCTTCAGGAGCTGTAATTCCGAATCCTGCAAATTTGAAGATTCCTGCCGATCCTTCTTCGAATCCAGGGTACATTAAGTTAAACCCTCCTAGGCAGTATAATAATAATCCTACACAAATGATAAATACATTTTTGAAAAGGATGTTAATTGTGTTTTTTTGTCTTGTTAATCCGATTTCTAAAAGAGAGAAACCTAAGTGCATGAAGAATACCAGTGCGGTACACACCATCATCCATACGTTGTTTGCTGTAAATAAACCTGCGTCCATAATTTTTTTGTTTTGTAGTATTATTTTAAAGTTTCTGCTCCTTGTTCTCCTGTTCTGATTCTATAAGTAGTATTTATATCAGATACAAATATTTTACCGTCTCCTACTTCTCCAGTACTAGCAGAATCTAGTAAGGTTTTGATAGTGATTTCTTCAAAATCGTCATTTACAACAATTGATATATGACGTCTTTGAATGTCACTAGTGCTATAAGAAACACCTCTGTATACGTGTCCTACTTTTTCGTTTCCTAATCCAGTTACATCCCAGTAAGTGAAAAAGTTAACATCTACTGCGTGCAATGCTTTTTTTACTTGAGAAAATTTAGATTTTCTAATGATAGCTTCAATTTTTTTCATAATGAAATGTGTTTTATAGTTTTAATTGTGGACTGCAGGTTTCATGCAGTCCACAATGTAATATTTATTTTTTAGAAAGAGTAAACTGCTGCAAGAGTGAAGGCAGTTACGCTATCTTCTCCTCCTGGAAGAACGATTCCGGTGTTGGTAGCATCAGCACCATCATATCTTAATTCAGAAATAACTTTTAAATTCTCTGTTAAAGATGTGTTTGCAGTTAAAGTTAATGCCATAACATCAGCTTCCTGTACAGCTCCAGTTACTTGGAAGAATTCAGGTCTTAACCCTAAAGCAAATTTATCAGAGAAAGAGTTTTCAATGTATAAAGCAGCTCCTTGGTATCCAGCAGTCTGTTATCTTCAGAGTTAGCAGTACGCAGCGTTGATTCCTAAGTATAAAGACTCTGTTAAATCAAACCCTCCAGTATAGTCTACATAAACAAGTTATCTGTAGCAGTTGCTGGTGCATCATCAACAGCTCCATAAATGAAGGTTTAAGTACTGTCCTTTATATCCAACTTGACCACCTAATTGGTAGTCATGTGTATCCAGTTACGTTACCTAAATCAGGTTCTTGAGATAGCGTGAGCGATTTGTTAAGAGCTAGCATAAGAAAGATAAGTCTTCCGAAGCAGCATAGTCTACTTTAATCCCTGTATGAGAAAAAGGTCCTGCGTTAAATAAGTAAGAAACAGTGTAGTTAAAGTTAGCGCTAGGAGAAATAACTTCATACCCTAAAAAAGTATTAAATTTACCTAAAGTAACTGTTACTTTATCGTTTACACTATAGTATGCATATAATTGATTAACAATTCCGTCTTCTGTGTTAGCTCCAATAGCTCTTGGTCCGTAAGATAAATCAGCTACAGCTCCAGCTTTTCCGTTTTCGTAAGCGAAAACTGTGTTTGCCATACCTAATCCAAATCCATTAGCTGGTACATTGGATAAAACTCCAGTAGTTCCAAGTGCAGATGTTGTAAGGTTTGTAGTGTAATAAGTGTCAATAGATCCAGAAACAGAAAATGAACTTTCTTGTGCAAAAGTTATTGTTGATACGAATAACAAAATTGCTAGTGATAATTTTTTCATGATAGAATAATTTAAATTTAATTGATTTGATTATTTCTGATGCAAATATACGTAGTTTTACGTAAAAACAAATTTTTACGTAAAAAAAATAAGTATTTATTCGGTGTTGTGGTTTGGTTGTACGTATTTTTTTTAGGTATATCATAGGGCTTTACCAGTTTTTATATGTTTAATTGTGTAATGTTTAAATTAACAAGAGGTTTTATGAGGATTTAATAAAAATGAGGTTTTTAGATTGAGTGAGCTTTAATTAGATAGATAATCTATTAAGAACTTTACTTTAGTATAAAAGATTTTTTAGTCTTTTATATAAGCTGTTTTCAGATAGTGAAAGATGTTTATACGTATTTTTTTTCAGTATTTTTTTATCTCAGTATAAGGTAAAAGTCTATGATTTATAAGGGGTGTAGAAGGTTTTGTTATTTTTAAAAGTAATGTTTTTAGTTTTTTTGTTTAATTTCCTTTTTAAGGAATCTCTGTTTTTATGAAAATTGTTTCCTATATTAGCCAGGCTTTTAAAAAAAATGAGGCGATTTTATAGTCGTTTTTTTAGGGTTTTTAGCTTATAATGAGTGTTTTACTTATTGTAAAATGATAATTTCACTGAGCTGGTAAAAAGAATTCCCATTAATCATATGGGGTAAATATTAAAAATTAAAGTTTTTCAAGAGTACGTGTTACTCTAGAATATTAATAAATTAAAAAGTAAAATGGTAGAAAAAATTCACTCGTATAAGAAGTATAAGGAGGATTATATAGAAAGTGTTGAGAATCCAGAAAAATTTTGGGGAGCTATCGCTGAAAATTTTTCTTGGAGAAAGAAATGGGATAAAGTTTTGGATTATGATTTATCAAAACCTGAAATCAAATGGTTTGAAGGAGGTAAATTGAACATTACTGAAAACTGTTTAGACAGGCACTTAGATACGATCGGGAATAAAACAGCTATCATTTGGGAACCTAATAATCCTGATGAAGAGTCAAGATACATTACATATAGACAATTGTATGTAAAAGTTTCTCGTTTTGCGAATGTTTTAAAGAATAACGGGATTAAAAAAGGGGATAGAGTTTGTTTGTATATGCCAATGATTCCAGAATTAACGGTTGCAATGTTGGCTTGTGCTAGAATTGGAGCAATTCATTCTATTGTATTTGCAGGGTTTTCTTCAACAGCATTGTCTAGTAGAATTAATGATTCACAGTGTAAATTGTTGATTACAGCGAATGAAGTTTATAGAGGAACAAAACCTATTAACTTAAAAGCAGTTTGTGATGAGGCTTTAGAAGATACACCGTCTATTGAAAATGTGATTGTTTACAGACGAACAGTTGAGCCAACAAGTATGAAGGAGGGGAGAGATAAGTTTTGGTTTGACGAGTTGCAAAAAGTAGAAAACTTTGAATGTGAGGCTGAAGAAATGGATGCAGAAGATACTCTGTTTATATTGTATACATCTGGATCAACAGGAAAACCAAAAGGAATGGTTCATACAACAGGAGGATATATGGTTGGAACTAACTATTCGTTTGCGAATGTATTCCAATATGAAAAGGATGATGTTTACTGGTGTACTGCTGATATTGGTTGGATTACAGGACACTCTTATATTGTATACGGACCTTTGTTAGCAGGGGCAACAACAGTTATGTTTGAAGGAGTACCTTCGTACCCAGATTATGGACGTTTCTGGGAAATTATAGAGAAATTAAAAGTAACACATTTCTATACCGCACCTACAGCGATTAGAGCATTGGCAAAGCATCCTTTAAGTTTGGTAGAAAAGTATGACTTGTCAAGTTTAAAAGTACTAGGATCTGTAGGAGAGCCTATAAATGAAGAAGCATGGCACTGGTATAATGATAATATTGGAAAAGGAACATGCCCTATCGTAGATACGTGGTGGCAAACAGAAACAGGAGCAATTATGATTTCTCCTTTAGCAGGTGTAACTCCATTAAGACCAACATTTGCAACAATGCCTTTACCGGGAGTACAGCCAGTTTTAATTGATGAAAATGGAAAAGAAATTACAGGATCTCCAGCGGAAGGAAGGTTAGCTATGAAAGCTCCTTGGCCATCTATTGCGAGAACTGTTTATGGAGATCATCAAAGATATAAAGACACTTATTTTGCGGCTTACGAGAATATGTATTTTACAGGAGATGGTGCTTACCGTGATGCTATGGGGAACTATAGGATTACAGGTAGGGTAGATGATGTTGTAATTGTGTCAGGACATAATTTAGGAACAGCTCCAATTGAAAATGCAGTTGATGAGCATGAGGCTATTGCAGAGTGCGCTGTGGTAGGTTTCCCTCATGATGTAAAAGGAAATGCATTGTATGCTTATGTAACTAAGTATGATGGTGTAGATATTCCAGATGATCAACTTAGAAAAGAAGTAAATCAATTGATTTCAAGTACTATTGGTGCCATTGCTAAATTGGATAAAATTCAGTTTGTAAGAGGGTTGCCAAAAACAAGATCAGGAAAAATTATGAGACGTATTTTGAGAAAAATAGCAAGTAATGACACTTCTAATATGGGAGATACTTCAACGTTGTTGAACCCTGAAATTGTAGAAGAGATTATGAAAGACGCTTTGGTCTAATTAATTTTAAATTGTAATAAAAAAGCTCTTTGGTAAAAATCAAAGAGCTTTTTTTGTTTTAAGCTATGGGGGTTCTAAAGAGGTCATTGTATTCCATAGTGCCTCCTTTGCTTAGTTTTGTGTAGATTTTTAAAAAAGCAATGGCGGTTATAAAAGCATCACCAGCAGCAGTGTGTCTGTCTTTTGCTGATATTTTTAGCTCGTGGCATATTTCGTCTAAACTGTAGTTTTTATTGGGGTCAATGATATTTACAAAGTGTTTAGATCTTTTGAATAAAACTCCTGTATCTAGAACTTTATTTTTTAGCTTTTTTAAATGGTGTCTTTTAAGAGCAGCGTTTATCATTTTAATATCAAATCCAGCATGGTGGGCAACCAAGATACTGTCTCCAATATAATTAAGGAAAATCTTCAAAGCTTCTTCTTCAGAAAATTTGGTTACTTTTTCATTTTTAAGAATACCGTGTATACTTACCGTTTCTGGGTTAAAAACATCTTGTTCTAGGTATATTTCAAGACTGTCGTTTACTAATATTTTGTTATTCACAACAGCAATAGCTCCAATACATAGCATTCTGTCATTTTTAAAATTAAAACCTGTAGTTTCAGTATCAAAAACAACAAAGCGTGTGTCTTTAATAACTTTTCTTTCTTTTTTCTTAAAAAGGTTGCAGTAAGAGAGCCAATATTCTGGACGCTTTTTAAAGGTTAAGTATTTGAGTATATTCTTCATGAAGCTTTAAGTTATAACATTTGCGCTAAATTAAATCTAACAATAAGTAATTCATGTATTTCTTTAATGGGTTTAAATGCTCTTTTAAGTTTTAGTTTTTCTGCTTTGCTTAAGCTTTCTAATTGAATTAGTTTACCCGTATTGTTGTGTAGTATGCCTTGTTCTGTTTTGAATTTAAGCAAGGTTCTAAAGGCTCTTTCGCAAGACTTATAAAGATCTTCATTCTGAGGCTCTAGTTCAGAAAGTTTTCTAAAACGAGCTAAGGTGTTGTTTGTGTTTTTGGTATTGTGATAAAGGGTTAATACTCTAGCAGCATCCATTAGAGGAATAAGCGCACGTATTTTAATATTAAAAAAATCTTTTTGTTCACCATTGTGTTCTACTAGGAATTGTCTAAAAAATCCGATTGGAGAGGGTTTTTGGATAATTTCTTTACTGAGCAATGATAGGAAGCGTTTGTTTATATTGATGGTTTTAAAAAGTTCTTCGGTAAGCTCTTCGGTAAGTTCTTTTGCTCCATAAATGTATTCATAGTCAAAAAAGATAGAAGAAAGTAATATTCCTGAATCGTCAGGGTTCAATACCCAGTCATTGAATTGTAGTTTCCATTGATTTAAAGAGGTGCACCATTTAGGGTTGCTTGCCATCATATCGGCAGGGCAGTATTCATAACCAATAGTGTTTAGGTATTTTACAATTTTATTAGAGAGAGTTAAGAAGTATTCTTGGGTTTCTTGAAATTTTTCTTCAGCTACATCTTCAAAAATTAAAGCATTGTCTTGGTCAGAAAGTAACAATTGTTCTCCTCTACCTTGGCTTCCTAAAGATATCCAAGCAAATTTAACGGGAGGAGGGGTTTCCATTTTCTTTAAGCATAGATTGATACTTCTGTATATGATTGCAGTGTTGATTTCTGAAATAATATTTAAAATATGAGAAAAAGGCAGCTCTTGTTCTAAGTATTGTTTTAATAATAAATCAACTTTTTTTCGAATGGTTCTTAGTTTTTTAGAAGACTGTGCTCTTTTTACTTCTTTGATAAGTACCGAGGGGTTGTTTCCTAAAGAAACAATAACATCATGTAGGGAGAGAATTCCTGTTAGTTTAGAATCAGGGGTTCCGTCTTTTGTAATACAAATGTGGCTTACATTGTTTTTTAACATGGCTATATGCGCCTCAGGAATGGTAATGTCTTTGGTAGATGTAACTACAGGGCTTTTCATTATTTTAAAAGCTTCGCAGTCAAGGTTAAAATCTCCGGTAACAATTTTATTGCGCAGAATTTTATCTGTGATAATCCCTACCGGTTTTTTTTCTTTTACAACTACCATAGCGCTAATTTCACAAGCTCGCATAGATAATGCAATTTCTTTGATTGTAGCTTTTTCTTTGCAGTGAATAGGTTTTTTTGTGTATTCAACTTTTTGTAAGTTGAATAGGTCGTTGTTGTTTTCTTTTTTTATGTAAGATGAGGTATTTCCTTTTTCTTCAACAATAGAAGGGTCTTTTACGTTAGAGGCAAAACTAGTAATTAAATAGTTTTTGATGTTCTTGTTTTTTTCGGTAAAAGGTTTGAAAATCTCTGAAGGGATTCCGTAGATAATAGATTCTTCATTGGCTTCGGCATTCATAAAGTAATGTTCCTTTAAGATAAGTGATCTTAAGCCAAAAATATCTCCTTCATCACAAATATCAATAATATCAATTTTATTATTATCGTCAATTTGAGTTAGTTTTATAGCACCTTTATTGGTGATATAAAACATATTATGAGTTGTTTCTGTTTGTTTAAAAACAAATTTTCCTTTTTCTAAATAAATGACTTCTACTTGTTTGCAAATAGAAAATAAGTCCTTTTTGTTTAAGAGGTTAAAAGGAGGGTATTTTTTTAAGAAATCTTGAATTCTTTCTGCAATTGTATTTTTCATGTAGCATAAATTATTTGTGTCGTTCTTGGTTTATTTGTTCTATAACTCTTTCGTAATAAGGGGCTCCGTGTGGAACAAATTTTTCAGGAGTATTCAATAAATTGTCTTTAAAGTCGTCTATAGAAATTAATTGTATTTCAGCCACTTCATCTTCTTGTATTTGTAAGGTTTCAAAAGATGTGTTAAGTGTACTTATATATATATGGTGTAGTTCATGGTCAATTAAATCTTTGGAATGGGTGTTTTTGTGGATGCTTTGACCAATGTAGTTTAGATGGTTCTTTTCTGTAGTAACACCTATTTCTTCTTTAATTTCTCTTAGAGCTGCTATTATGGGAAGTTCGCCAAATGCAATATGTCCTGCAACTGAAACATCCCATAGGTTAGGGAAAGTTTCTTTGGTGTGTTTTCTTTTTTGGATAAGTATTTTGTTGTCTTCTGTGTAGAACCAAATGTGTACACTAGCGTGGAAAAAACCATTTTTATGAGCAATAGATTTTAAACAACGTTTACCTGTTGGTTTTCCAGAGTCATTAAGAAGTTCTATATATTCGTCCATGATAACTGTAAGTTAGGTATAAAATTGAAAAAAGGCTTTAGATGTTGATCTAAAGCCTTTTTAGTGTTTTTATTTGAAGTAGCTAAAAGTTTCTCCATTTTCAATCTTAAGAAGACTTTCGTAGATAAGTTTAATTACATTTTCAACATCATCTTTGTTAACCATTTCAACGGTGGTGTGCATGTATCTTAAGGCTAAAGAGATTAGGGCAGAAGGAACACCTCCGTTGCTATAAGCAAAAGCATCTGTATCTGTTCCTGTTGCTCTAGAAGAAGCAAGTCTTTGGAAAGGGATTTTGTTTTCTTCTGCGGCTTCAATAATTAGCTCACGTAAATTATGTTGGATTGCTGGAGCATAAGAAATAACAGGTCCATCTCCACTTTTTGTTTCTCCTTCTGTTTTTTTGTCAATCATTGGAGTTGTAGTGTCATGGCATACATCCGTAATAATTGCAACATTAGGTTTTATAGTTTGTGTAATCATTTCAGCTCCACGTAAACCTATTTCCTCTTGAACAGAGTTTGTGATGTATAAACCAAAGGGAAGTTTTTTGTTGTTCTCTTTTAGAAGACGGGCAACTTCAGCAATCATAAAACCACCCATTCTATTATCTAAAGCTCTGCAAACAAAATTATTTTCATTTAAAATCATGAATTCATCAGGGTACGTAATTACACATCCCACGTGAACACCTAAAGCCTCAACTTCTTCTTTGGTTTTGCATCCTACATCAATAAAAATATTTTCTAATTTAGGAGTGTCTTCTTGTTTTCCTTTTAACCTTGTGTGGATAGCAGGCCAGCCAAAGATTCCTTTTATAATTCCTTTTTTAGTATGAATGTTAACTCTTTTAGAAGGAGCAATGATATGATCACTACCACCATTTCTAATTACATAAATAAGTCCTTCGGGAGTAATGTAGTTTACATACCATGAAATTTCATCAGCATGACCTTCAATTACTACTTTAAATTCAGCATCAGGATTTATGACTCCAACAGCAGTACCATAAGTATCGGTAATAAATGTATCTACATAAGGTTTTAGGTAGTCCATCCAAATTTTTTGACCTTCACTTTCATACCCAGTAGGAGAAGCGTTGTTTAAATATTTTTCAAGAAAATCGATTGATTTTTTATTAAGTATAGAGTTCTTACTCATTTTGTATATATAATAGGTGTTAATTACTCCAAAAATACAGAATTGTTTTTATTAGTAAAGATATAGATGTTAATCTTAATGTGTTTATTTTTGTTGAAGAGGTAAAAATTGTGGTTTTTGATGAAAAATATATTGTTTTTGTTTTTTTGTTTCAGTGTTCTTGTGGGGAATGCTCAAAATAAAGATTCTTTAGATTTAAGTAAGTTTGCTTTATATAAGGTAGATACTTTGGGGGTAGAGTTAGAGGAAGTTTGGTTGTTGCCAAAGCTTACTTTTAAGTCGTATACAGAGAAACGTTATTATTATTGGTTTCGTAAAAAAGTGTTGCGTGCATATCCATATGCAAAATTAGCTTCAAATAAGTTAGAGGAATTAAACGGTAGGTTGGATAGTATATCATCTAAGCGGAAAAAGAAAAAGTTAATAAAGTCGGAGCATAAATCTATGGAAGAGGCTTTTTCTGAAGAATTGAAAAAGATGACTAGAACAGAAGGGCGTATTCTTATAAAGTTGATTCATCGTCAAACAGGAGTTGTAACATATGATTTGGTAAAAGGTTTAAGAAGTGGTTGGAATGCTTTTTGGTACAATGTAACCGCTAATTTTTTTGATTTATCTCTTAAGATGGAGTATGATCCAGTAAACAATCAGGAGGATTATTTGATTGAAGATATTCTACAGAGAGCGTGGCAGAATAATTTAATCGATTTAGAAGAGAGTAAACTAGACTTTTCTTTAGTGGGATTTGATCGATACTTTGAGTTTGGTCCCCCAAAAGACTAAAAAAATCATCCCTTAATAGAGTAAAACCAGCAAGAGATCTTTGAGATAAACAAAGAAGAACCATGTAAAATGTAGAAGTCCCCAATGCTCATTCAAAAAACGTTAAAAAAGACAATAAGATAAAACACACTATTTAAGCTAGTTAAGAGAGGGGGTAAAATTTTTTCAAAAAAAAATAAGAAAAGTAGTTGTGGGAGAACAAAAGGGTTGTATATTTGCACCCGCTAAACGATACAGGGATGTTAGTTTGGTTGAGTTCATTAAAAGAGTTGGGATTTTTTAGTTTTAGGGAGTTAAAAAAATAATTCAAATTTTATTTTTTTATATCGAAAAAAGCTTTTAGATTTGCAGCCGCTAACACGCTAGTCGAGTTAGTTAAGGATGAGAAACACGATGAGTTGTTTTTGTAACAACTTAAAAGTTCATTGAAAATATTGAAATTGACAGCGTAAAATTAAAGAATAAGTTACATGATTTAGATCATGAATTCAATTTGAGAAGCTAGCATCGAAAAATAATAAGTTACTTCGGTAACTAAAAAAAATAACGATGAAGAGTTTGATCCTGGCTCAGGATGAACGCTAGCGGCAGGCTTAACACATGCAAGTCGAGGGGTAACAGAGATAGCTTGCTATTTGCTGACGACCGGCGCACGGGTGCGTAACGCGTATAGAACCTACCTTTTACAGGGGAATAGCCCAGAGAAATTTGGATTAATGCCCCATGGTATTATTAATTGGCATCGATTAATGATTAAACATTTATGGGTAAGAGATGGCTATGCGTTCTATTAGCTAGATGGAGAGGTAACGGCTCCCCATGGCAACGATAGATAGGGGTCCTGAGAGGGAGATCCCCCACACTGGTACTGAGACACGGACCAGACTCCTACGGGAGGCAGCAGTGAGGAATATTGGACAATGGAGGCAACTCTGATCCAGCCATGCCGCGTGAAGGAAGACTGCCCTATGGGTTGTAAACTTCTTTTATATAGGAAGAAACCGTCCCTTGCGAGGGGCCTTGACGGTACTATATGAATAAGCACCGGCTAACTCCGTGCCAGCAGCCGCGGTAATACGGAGGGTGCAAGCGTTATCCGGAATCATTGGGTTTAAAGGGTCCGTAGGCGGATTGATAAGTCAGAGGTGAAATCCCACAGCTTAACTGTGGAACTGCCTTTGATACTGTTAGTCTTGAGTTACTTGGAAGTAGATAGAATGTGTAGTGTAGCGGTGAAATGCATAGATATTACACAGAATACCGATTGCGAAGGCAGTCTACTACGAGTACACTGACGCTGATGGACGAAAGCGTGGGGAGCGAACGGGATTAGATACCCCGGTAGTCCACGCCGTAAACGATGGACACTAGCTGTTGGGCTTCGGCTCAGTGGCTAAGCGAAAGTGATAAGTGTCCCACCTGGGGAGTACGGTCGCAAGATTGAAACTCAAAGGAATTGACGGGGGCCCGCACAAGCGGTGGAGCATGTGGTTTAATTCGATGATACGCGAGGAACCTTACCAGGGCTTAAATGTAGGTTGCATGGGGTAGAGATACCCCTTTCTTCGGACTACTTACAAGGTGCTGCATGGTTGTCGTCAGCTCGTGCCGTGAGGTGTCAGGTTAAGTCCTATAACGAGCGCAACCCCTATTTTTAGTTGCTAACAGGTAAAGCTGAGGACTCTAAAGAGACTGCCGGTGCAAACCGCGAGGAAGGTGGGGATGACGTCAAATCATCACGGCCCTTACGTCCTGGGCTACACACGTGCTACAATGGTATGGACAGAGAGCAGCCACCTGGCGACAGGGAGCGAATCTACAAACCATATCACAGTTCGGATCGGAGTCTGCAACTCGACTCCGTGAAGCTGGAATCGCTAGTAATCGCATATCAGCCATGATGCGGTGAATACGTTCCCGGGCCTTGTACACACCGCCCGTCAAGCCATGGAAGCTGGGAGTGCCTGAAGTCGGTCACCGCAAGGAGCCGCCTAGGGTAAAACTGGTAACTAGGGCTAAGTCGTAACAAGGTAGCCGTACCGGAAGGTGCGGCTGGAACACCTCCTTTCTAGAGAAAGAGATGTTTTAGTTACGAAGAAAGAATATTTATTCTTTAATGCTGTTCAATTTTATCATATATACAAGACTAACATAGACAGAGTCTCGTAGCTCAGCTGGTTAGAGCGCTACACTGATAATGTAGAGGTCGGCAGTTCGAGTCTGCCCGAGACTACTATAGTTTAAATAGTTAGGGGAGTATATATAATAATAGGAAATTTTAGAAGTTGAGTATTCGTTAGAAGTCTAACGACTAACTACCCAATACTAGCTACTAGTAATTTTGGGGGATTAGCTCAGCTGGCTAGAGCGCCTGCCTTGCACGCAGGAGGTCATCGGTTCGACTCCGATATTCTCCACAACAAGGCGATGCCTTGAGATAATTTATTATTCTCATGGAACGCCCAGAATAATAATTGATAATTTATCAGTTGTTATTCGCAAAAGTTCATTGACATATTGAAAAGTGATATCGTAAAAGATACAGAAGTTTATAAATATTAATTTATAGACGAGCTATATAGAGAATTTGTATACTATTAGATAGTATATGAATAATTAAATTATAATAGAATAAAAGAGCAAAAAGTACAATAAGCTAAATAAGGGCGTATGGCGGATGCCTAGGCTCTCAGAGGCGATGAAGGACGTGATAAGCTGCGATAAGCTTCGGGGATTTGCACATAAGATTTGATCCGAAGATTTCCGAATGGGACAACCCACTATGTTGAAGACATAGTATCCGAAAGGAGGCAAACCCGGCGAACTGAAACATCTAAGTAACCGGAGGAAGAGAAAACAATAGTGATTCCGTTAGTAGTGGCGAGCGAACGCGGATTAGCCCAAACCTAATATGTTACGGCATATTAGGGGTTGTAGGACCACGATATTTGATGCTAATAGAATTAGAATTAACTGGAAAGTTAAACCATAGAGGGTGATAGTCCCGTATAGGTAATATTAGTTATTGATAGTGGTATCCTGAGTAGTGCGGGACACGAGTAATCCTGTATGAATCCACCGGGACCATCCGGTAAGGCTAAATACTCCTGAGAGACCGATAGTGAACTAGTACCGTGAGGGAAAGGTGAAAAGAACCCTAAATAAGGGAGTGAAAGAGATCCTGAAACCGTACGCCTACAAGCGGTCGAAGCCATTTTACATGGTGACGGCGTGCCTTTTGCATAATGAGCCTACGAGTTACTGTTTCTAGCAAGGTTAAGCACTTCAGGTGCGCAGCCGTAGCGAAAGCGAGTCTGAATAGGGCGCATAGTTAGTAGTAGTAGACGCGAAACCTGGTGATCTACCCATGGGCAGGTTGAAGCTGTAGTAACATACAGTGGAGGACCGAACCCGTTGACGTTGAAAAGTCTTGGGATGACCTGTGGGTAGGGGTGAAAGGCCAATCAAACCAGGAAATAGCTCGTACTCCCCGAAATGCATTTAGGTGCAGCGTTGTGGTAAAGTTTAATAGAGGTAGAGCTACTGATTGGATGCGGGGGCTTCACCGCCTACCAATTCCTGACAAACTCCGAATGCTATTAAATATACACAGCAGTGAGGGCATGGGTGCTAAGGTCCATGTCCGAGAGGGAAAGAACCCAGACCATCAGCTAAGGTCCCCAAATATATGTTAAGTTGTTTTAACGAGGTTTGTCTGCTTAGACAGCTAGGATGTTGGCTTGGAAGCAGCCATTCATTTAAAGAGTGCGTAACAGCTCACTAGTCGAGCGGACGAGCATGGATAATAATCGGGCATAAACATATTACCGAAGCTATGGATTTGTAATTTATTACAAGTGGTAGGGGAGCATTGTAGCGACGTCGAAGGAGTACTGTAAGGTATTCTGGAGTTTCTACAAAAGAAAATGTAGGCATAAGTAACGATAAGGCGTGTGAGAAACACGCCCACCGAAAGACCAAGGTTTCCTCAGCGATGCTAATCAGCTGAGGGTTAGTCGGGACCTAAGGCGCACCCGAAAGGGGAAGTCGATGGACAACTGGTTAATATTCCAGTACCTGCTCACGTTAAAAGTGACGGAGGCGTATAGTTGGTGCGTACAGACAGAATTGTACGTTGAAGCGAGTGGTAACACCGCGATAGTACAGCGAGACTTCGGTTAAGCTGATAATCCAGCGAAGCGACTTCCAAGAAAAGCGAGTGAAGCAGCCCGTACCCTAAACCGACACAGGTGGTTGGGAAGAGAATTCTAAGGTGCTCGAGTGATTCATGGCTAAGGAACTAGGCAAAATCGCCCCGTAACTTCGGGAGAAGGGGCGCCCATCTATGATGGGCCGCAGTGAATAGGTCCAGGCGACTGTTTATCAAAAACACAGGGCTCTGCTAAAACGAAAGTTGAAGTATAGGGCCTGACACCTGCCCGGTGCTGGAAGGTTAAGTGGAGGAGTTAGCTTCGGCAAAGCTCTCAAATGAAGCCCCAGTAAACGGCGGCCGTAACTATAACGGTCCTAAGGTAGCGAAATTCCTTGTCGGGTAAGTTCCGACCTGCACGAATGGTGCAACGATCTGGACACTGTCTCAGCCATGAGCTCGGTGAAATTGTAGTATCGGTGAAGATGCCGATTACCCGCTACGGGACGAAAAGACCCCGTGAACCTTTACTATAGCTTAGTATTGACTTTGGATAAGTAATGTGTAGGATAGGTGGGAGACATCGATGCTGCGTCGCCAGGCGTAGTTTAGTCGTCCTTGAAATACCACCCTTTGCTTATCTAGAGCCTAACTCAGGAATGAGGACAGTGCTTGGTGGGTAGTTTGACTGGGGTGGTCGCCTCCAAAAGAGTAACGGAGGCTTCTAAAGGTTCCCTCAGCACGCTTGGTAACCGTGCGTAGAGTGCAATGGCATAAGGGAGCTTGACTGCGAGACTAACAAGTCGATCAGGTACGAAAGTAGAGCATAGTGATCCGGTGGTTCCGCATGGAAGGGCCATCGCTCAAAGGATAAAAGGTACTCCGGGGATAACAGGCTGATCTCCCCCAAGAGCTCACATCGACGGGGGGGTTTGGCACCTCGATGTCGGCTCGTCACATCCTGGGGCTGGAGAAGGTCCCAAGGGTTGGGCTGTTCGCCCATTAAAGTGGCACGCGAGCTGGGTTCAGAACGTCGTGAGACAGTTCGGTCTCTATCTGTAGCGGGCGTTAGAAATTTGCGTGGATCTGACTCTAGTACGAGAGGACCGAGTTGGACTAACCTCTGGTGTATCTGTTGTTCTGCTAAGGGCATTGCAGAGTAGCTACGTTGGGAAGGGATAAGCGCTGAAAGCATATAAGCGCGAAACCCACCACAAGATGAGATTTCTTTAAAGGGTCGTGGAAGACTACCACGTTGATAGGCTATAGGTGTAAAGGCAGTAATGTCATAGCCAAGTAGTACTAATAACCCATAGGCTTATGTACGACGAACTTCTCCTCAGCAATGAGGAGAAGGGACACTCTTTATTATTTATTATATGGAGTATAGCAACAATTAGATTTTACAATATCATGTGTTTATAACACTTCAATATGTCAATTATTAAATACTGGTTTAAGAGATTAAACTAGCAAAGACCTTAAGGTGGTTATTGCGATAGGGCTCACCTCTTCCCATTCCGAACAGAGAAGTTAAACCTATCAGCGCAGATGGTACTGCTAATAGTGGGAGAGTATGTCACTGCCTTTTTTTAAACCCTTCAACAAATATATGTTGAAGGGTTTTTTTATACCTGAAACTTAAATAAAGACTTCTAAGAGAGATATAATAATCCTATTAAACCTTTTGTAGATTGTAAGGTCTAACAGCTTTAATTTAATATTTTATTGTATGAATAAATTTTTAATGTCTTTTTTCTTTTTACTTCCTGTAGTTTTATTATTTGGACAAGCAGCTCCAAATGTAGTAATTATATATGCTGATGATATGGGGTGGGGTGATGTTGGTTATCATGGCTTTGATGATGTATTGACACCTAATATTGATGCCTTAGCGAAAGGAGGTACTCAATTTTCTCAAGGTTATGTTTCTGCATCTGTTTGTGGCCCTTCTCGTTCAGGTTTATTGACTGGAGTGTATCAACAACGTTTAGGAATTTATGGAAATGGTGGAGGAACACATGTTTTGAAATCACAACCATTGTTATTTGAAGAATTGAAAACTAAGAATTATGAATGTGGTGTTGTTGGTAAGTGGGGGATTGGAGAAGATATCGAAGAGATTTTACCTAACAATAGAGGTGTAGATTTTTATTATGGTTTTTTAGGTGGAGCGCATAGTTACACAGAATCTTCTACAGATTCAACTATTAAAAAATCTAAATCTCCTATTTGGAGAAATGATAAGGTGGAGCCTAATATCAAAGATTCTAATGGTTATTTGACAGAGATGTTTACAAATGAAGGAGTAGATTTTATAAAAAGAACATCTATTACTAATAAACCATTCTGTTTGTATTTAGCTTATAACGCAGTGCACCATCCTTGGGTTGTTCCTCAATCATATCAAAACAGACTTGAAGATTTAGATGTTCCAGAAGAAAGGAAAATATTTGCAGCAATGGTTTTAGCATTGGATGATGGTGTTGGTGAAATTATGAAGACTTTAAGAGAAAAGGGGATTGAAGAAAATACATTGGTGTTTTTTATATCAGATAATGGTTCACCTAGAGGTCAAGGTTTTACAGAGCCTAAAGTAAAGAGAACTTCAGCAGAAACAACTATGTCTAGTACAGGTGGATTTAGAGGGTTTAAAGGAGATACTTATGAAGGGGGGATTCGCGTTCCTTTTATAATGTATTGGCCTGGAAAAGTTGAAAAAGGGAAAATTTATGATAAACCTGTTGTTAATTTAGATGTTGTACCAACAGTATTAGCTAGAGTTGGAATAACAGAAGCTACTACTGGTTTTGATTTTGATGGGGTTGATTTGTTACCTTATGTAGCAGGTAAAGGACAAGAAGAAGAGCCTCATGAAACATTATATTGGAGAAGAGGAGATGATTATGCGATTAGAGATGGTTATTGGAAGTTGGCATGGAACGATCAAGGGCTAAGTGCAGAAATACAGTTATTTGATTTAGAAAATGACCCTTATGAAACGACAAATATAGCGAGTAGGTATCCCAAAAAAGCTCAAGAGCTACAAAATAAGTTTGATGCTTGGGATACATCATTAGCAGATAACCAAACAGGGAAAGTGATTAGAAGTAGACATACAAAATATTTGGAGGGAGTTGAGAGAGATGTAGCTGTTTATAATACTAAGGTGAAAGATAGAGGAGAAAAGGAGGTAAAAGGAAAATCATCGAGAAAGTATATATTAAACTAAGGACTTTTAATAGGTAATTAAGTATTGCGTTTAGAAGGGAGTACTATTTTTTTTAAACAATTATTTTCTAAAGAGTATTTGTAAAGGAGGCTGTATTTTTACGATATTTGCATTCGCTTTTTTCAGCAATCACAATAATAAACACACAATTATGTCAGACGATAAGAAAGTAATTTTCTCGATGTCAGGTTTGAGTAAAACCTACCAAAGTACGGGAAAACAAGTTTTAAAAAATATACATTTAAGTTTCTTTTATGGAGCTAAGATTGGGATTCTTGGATTGAATGGTTCAGGAAAATCTTCATTATTAAAAATCATAGCTGGAGTTGATAAAAACTATCAAGGGGATATTAATTTTTTACCAGGTTATTCAGTTGGTTTTTTAGAGCAAGAACCTCAGTTAGACAATTCTAAAACTGTACTAGATGTAGTAAAAGAGGGGGTTGCTGAAACTGTAGAAATTTTGAATGAATATAACAAAATCAACGATATGTTTGGTTTGGAAGAAGTATATTCTGATGCTGATAAAATGGAGGAACTAATGAATAGGCAAGCAGAGCTTCAAGATAAAATTGATGCTTCTGATGCTTGGGAATTAGATACTAAGTTGGAGATAGCGATGGATGCTTTGCGTACTCCTGAAGGTGATACGCCGATAGAGAATTTATCTGGTGGAGAACGTCGTAGAGTAGCATTGTGTAGATTGTTATTACAACAACCGGATGTTTTATTGTTAGATGAGCCAACAAACCACTTGGATGCGGAGTCTGTACATTGGTTAGAGCATCATTTAGCACAATATAAAGGAACTGTTATTGCTGTAACACATGATAGATACTTTTTAGATAATATTGCGGGTTGGATTTTAGAACTGGATAGAGGTGAAGGGATTCCTTGGAAAGGAAACTATTCTTCTTGGTTAGATCAAAAGTCACAACGTATGGCTCAAGAAGATAAAACAGCATCTAAACGTCAAAAGACTTTAGAGCGTGAGTTGGAATGGGTACGTCAAGGAGCAAAAGGACGTCAATCAAAATCAAAAGCTCGTTTAAAGAGTTATGATAAATTGATGAATCAAGATCAAAAACAAGCTGAAGAGAAATTAGAAATTTATATTCCTAATGGACCTCGTTTGGGAAGTAATGTAATTGATGCAAAAAGTGTATCGAAAGCATTTGGTGATAAGTTGTTGTATGACAATTTAGAGTTTAGTTTACCTCCTAATGGAATTGTAGGAATTATTGGACCTAACGGTGCTGGTAAGTCTACTATTTTTAGAATGATTATGGGGGAACATGAGCCAGATTCAGGAAATTTTGAAGTTGGAGAAACTGCAAAAATTGCTTATGTAGATCAATCACATGCAGATATTGATCCAGAACGTTCTATTTGGGCAAATTTTTCTGACGAGCAAGATTTGATCATGATGGGAGGAAAAATGGTAAACTCTAGAGCATATTTAAGTCGTTTTAACTTTAGTGGTTCTGAACAAAATAAAAAGGTAAGTACTTTGTCTGGAGGGGAGCGTAATAGATTGCATTTAGCAATGACTTTGAAAGAAGAAGGAAATGTTCTTTTATTAGATGAGCCAACGAATGATTTGGATGTAAATACATTGAGAGCTTTAGAGGAAGGTTTGGAAAACTTTGCAGGTTGTGCTGTTGTAATATCACACGATAGATGGTTTTTAGATAGAATTTGTACTCATATTTTAGCTTTTGAAGGTGATTCTCAGGTGTATTTCTTTGAGGGGAGCTTTTCTGAATATGAAGAGAATAAGAAAAAACGTTTGGGAGGTGATTTGATGCCTAAGCGTATTAAGTATAAAAAACTGATTAGGTAATGTTATACTTGATTGTAACGTTATTTCAGGACGGGACAGATTAAATAAATAAAAAACCGAAACAACTTGTTTCGGTTTTTTTGTTTACTTACTGTATAATTTTTTTCGAATGCGACTTAATTGAATTGGGGTAATTCCTAATTTGGAGGCAATATGATATTGATTGATTAAATTGTCTATATTCGGAATCCTTTTTTGAAGCTTTAAATAACGTTCTGTTGCATTTAAGGTTAATAACTCATCTGTCATTTTTTGCAAATGTGCATAATGAAGTTCTATAGTTCTTGTATACCAAGAAGCTATTTCAGAATTTTTCTTGTTTAATTCTGTCAAGTCTTTGTATTTGATTTCTAGAACTTTACATTCAGTTAGACACTGGCAAGCTATTTTTGAGGGTTGTTCAAATAATAAGGCTTCAGTAGGAGCTAATACATTATAAGAACTAACTAAAGATCTATTGTATTCCGTTCCTTTAGGGTCAATGCTATAAGATCTACCAATACCTGTTTCGATAAAATATATTTTTTCTGGAATATCTCCAAGATCGCAAAGAATTGTATTTTTTTTATACGTTTTTTCAATACAATATCCCATAAATATATCAAAAGATTCTTTTGAGAGGGGAGATATTTTATTCATGAATTCGTGAATGGTACTTTGCATTGTAAATAAATTTTAAAACAAAAGTACAATAAGAAATCTTAACTTTTGTTAAAGGAATGTTATATCAGAGGTAAAGTGTATCCGGAATTTTACTTAGGTATATGCCACTACTAGGACCTTCCATAAATAAAAGGTCAAGGATGCTTAAGTTGGGTAGGAAGTTATTCTTATCGCTAAATAGTTGAAAGTATTGAGGAAATGAAATATTTAACTTTTGTTTGGCATTTGCTAAAAACCTTAGATCTGTTTTGTTTTCAGGTATGGGGAAGTATTCTTTAGATTTGGAATAGATTGCTTTTTCTTGTAAAGCTTCCATAATAAAATCATGAATTTCTAAATTTAAATCTAGTAAATAGCTGTGTTTCTTCATTAAAATAGTCGTGATCTCGTCTTCATAAAATTCAAAAAAAGGAGAAGATCGGTAAGAAGATTGGAGTGATTTTAAGTGAATACTTTGCCATGAAGATGTATGATTGTCTATCAATACATCTTTTGTTTTCGTTTTTTTGTTTTTACTATGTTGAATAGGGATGTTTAATAGTAGTTTACTATTGGGACCTGTAATATAACATCTGTTTCTATATGTTTGTTTTTGGAAGTTATCTTCCATTTCAAATTCATATGTTTTTGCTTTTAAAATGCTAGCATATTGAATTAAGGGAGCAAAGTAGGTAGGTTGTAATAATACCATAATAGTAAGGCAACGTATTTATTTTAGTTTTTACGTTTTTTATACTCTTTATATCCGTAATAAATAGCTACTAGAATTATAAAATACCAGAAATAAGATGTTGGTTTTCCTTCACCATGTACAACTGTGAATAACCTTTCCCATCTAACTTTGTCAAGTCCCTTTCCATAACTATCCCAACTGAACCAAACAAAGACTGGTTTTCCTACAACATGATCAAAGGGAACATATCCCCAGTAGCGAGAGTCTTCAGAGTTGTGTCTGTTATCTCCCATCATCCAATAGTAGTTTTGTTTAAATGTATATTGGTTGGTTTCTTCTCCGTTGATAAAAATTTTACCATTCTCGGTTGTCAAGGTATTGTGCTCGTATTCTCTAATAATTCTTCTATATAGAGGTAAAGTTTCTTTATTTAAAGTTACAGTTTTTCCTGCTTCAGGAATGTATATGGGACCAAAGTTATCTTTATTCCAATCTAATGAGGTTGTTTTTGGAAATACATTTTCCTTTTTTCCTTTAGGTGAAAGTCTTCTTGTAATACTTTTAACAACAGGATTTTTTGCCAATGCTTTTGCATTTTCTTCATCCATGTTTAAAATGTATTTTTTACGATCACGTGTCATTCCTGCTTCTCCTCGTCTTACATGGTATCGATTGTAAATACTGTTTTCATCTAATCTTTTTCCATTTGTATCAACGATATAGTAAAATTGAGGTTTAGCACGGTCTGGCATAATGGATTTTTCTCCATTTATATAAATATAACCGTCTTTAATTTCTAAAGAGTCTCCAGCAATACCAACACATCTTTTTACATAGTTTGATTTTTTGTCGATAGGCTTTACAATTTTTCTATCGGGAGTTCTAAAAAACTGTTGTACAGTATCTGTAGGCCAGCTAAATACTACAATTTCATTTCGTTTGATATCTTGAAATCCAGGGATTCTAAAGTATGGAATTTGTGGTTTTTTTAGATATGATCGGATACCTAATACAGGTAATGTATCATGTACCATAGGTGCAGCTATGGGGGTCATAGGAGTTCTAGCTCCGTAATGAAATTTACTTACGAATAAGAAATCTCCTACTAATAAAGATTTTTCTAGAGATGATGTAGGTATTGTGTAAGGCTGCATTACATAGGTGTGTACTAAAGTTGCTGCTACCACTGCAAAAACAATAGAACTAATCCATTCTCCAACTTCACTTTTAGGTTTTAAGTTCCTATTTTCAATATATGTCACATCTAACATATAGTTGATATAATAAGTGTAAAATCCGAAAGATAAAATTGTAAGCCAAGTATCTGTAGTTGAGTTTCTCCCAAAACTTCTGGCAGTTTCAACCCAAATAACAGGGAAAATTAAAAGGTTAATTACAGGTATAAATAATAAAATAACCCACCATTTAGGTCTGTTTATAATTTGCATCAATACAATAGCATTGTAAATAGGAACTATTGCTTGCCATGTTTGTTTACCTGCTTTTTTATATAGTTTCCAAGTTCCTAAGAAGTGAATTCCTTGAAGGATAAGAAAAAATACGAACCATTGAAGAAGCGTCATAAGTATGTTTTTTTATAAGGTGTTTGATGATGTTTTTATTAAATACCTAAAACATCTTTCATTGTAAAAACTCCTTTTTTACCAATAATCCATTCGGCAGCTACTACAGCGCCTAAGGCAAAACCTTGTCTGTTATGTGCTGTATGTTTGATGTCTATTTGGTCAACGGTAGAGTTGTAAGTTATCGTGTGGGTTCCTGGTACCTCAGGACTTCTGATAGCAGTAATTGGGATACTGTTATCTTCAGTAGCTTTGTCTAATTCCCATTGGGTGTTTTTAGTATGTTCAATAACTCCTTCTGCAAGAGAAATTGCTGTACCACTAGGTTCATCTAATTTTTGTTTGTGATGAATTTCTTCAATGGCAACATCGTATTGATTTAAGTTAGCCATCATTTTAGCTAGGTGGTTGTTTAGTTCAAAGAAGATATTAACTCCTAAGCTATAGTTAGATGCATATATAAACGCTCCATTTTTTTCGCTACATAGTTTTTTCATATCATCAAAACTATCTAACCAACCTGTGGTACCTGAAATAATAGGTACATTGTTGTTTAGGCAATTAGAAATGTTCTCAACAGCAGAACTAGGGATACTGAAATCAATGGCTACATCTGCTATTGAAATGTCATATTCTGGACTGTCTTTGTCTATTGTTAATACGATTTCATGTCCACGGCTGATTGCAATTTTTTCAATCGTTTGTCCCATTTTTCCGTATCCTAATAAAGCTATTTTCATCGTTAAAATTTGTAGTTTAATGATAACCCCACATATGTTTTTTGTGTGGTTGGTTCGTTATAAAATTGTGAATTGACAGATATATTATCATCCACATTAAATTGTAATAAGTGTGCATCAACACTTGCTTCAATAATTTGTAATAGGTACAAACCAGTGAATACAAGTAAAGACATTTCTTGATTTTGTTTGAGTGTTTTTTGGGCATTGATTAGTCCTTCGTCAGAGATCAATACACTTCCATCATCTAGTGTAAATTCATCTTGATACCCTGCAGATCTAACTTTGTAGGCTTTACGGTACCTTTTGTAATCGTTGTAATTTATTGAGTAAAAGTACAGGCTGGTTGCTAATGCACCGTAAACAATAGGAACTTTCCAATAGCGTTTGTTATAAGCTTGTCCTAAACCAGGTAATATTGCAGAATAAAAACCTGCTTTGGCTGGCCTTAAAGGGTCGTAAGGTTTGCTTTTTTGATAAGGGATAATACTGTCAGCTTTGATAAAAGATTCAGCACTTTGACCAAAGGACGTATAGGCACATAATAGGCTAACGACTAAAAGTATATATCTGCTCTTTTGGGACACTATTGAAATAGTTTTTTTATTCGGTTGAAATCTTCTTCCGATTGAAAAGGAATTGAAATTTTTCCTTTTCCATTGCTGTTTACAGAAATATCAATTTTTTTACCAAAGTACTCATTTATATTTTGAATGCTATTCTCTATATAAACAGGTAATCGGGGCGTTTTTGTTTTTTTATTGTTCTTTTTTTCTTTGGTTGCTTTTACCAATTGTTCCGTTTGCCTAACTGAAAGATTATTTTTTAAAATAGCTTCATAGATATGCAACTGTTCTGGGGTATTGTTAATGTTTACCAAAGCTCTACCATGTCCCATAGATAAAAAACCATCTCTCATTCCTGTTTGAATAATGGGGTCTAGTTTTAGTAGTCTTAAGTAGTTTGTAATTGTAGATCTTTTTTTACCAACACGTTCACTCATTTGTTCTTGAGTAAGGTTTATCTCATCAATCATTCGTTGGTAAGATAGGGCAACCTCGATAGGGTCAAGATCTTTACGTTGAATATTTTCCACCAATGCCATTTCAAGCATCTCTTGATCATCGGCTAGACGAATATAGGCTGGAATTGTTTTGTTTTCAATTAATTTAGAGGCTCTAAATCTTCGTTCCCCAGAAACTAATTGAAATTTATTATTGTTTGTTTTTCTAACCGTAATAGGCTGAATAACTCCTAATTGTTGAATAGATTTGGACAATTCAATTAGTGCTTCCTCATCAAAATGGGTTCTCGGTTGAAAAGGGTTTACTTCGATAGAGTTTAATTCTAACTCAATAATATTACCAACAATAGTTTCTGAATTGTTAAGAGAAACATCTTCTGTTTCTTTTAATAAAGCAGATAACCCACGTCCTAAAGCTTGTTTTTTTGTTGCTTTTGCCATTATTGGTTGTTTTTGATGATTTCATTAGCTAAGCTAATGTAGTTTTCGGCTCCTTTACTTGTGGCATCGTATGCGATAATACTTTCTCCATAACTAGGTGCTTCTCCTAAACGTGTATTTCTTTGAATAATTGTGGTAAATACCATATCATTGAAATGTTTTCTAACTTCTTCAACTACTTGGTTTGATAACCTTAGTCTTGAATCGAACATTGTAAGTAATAGCCCTTCAATATCTAAAGAACTGTTGTGTATTTTCTGAACACTTTTAATTGTATTTAGTAGTTTTCCAAGACCTTCTAATGCAAAATATTCACATTGTATTGGTATGATAACGGAGTCTGCCGCAGTAAGAGCATTCAACGTTGTTAATCCAAGAGAAGGTGCACAATCGATTAGAATATAATCATACTGATCAACAATACTAGCTAAAGATTCTTTTAGCATGTATTCTCTATTTTCTTTGTCTACCAGTTCAATTTCAATGGCAACAAGATCTATATGTGCAGGAATAATATCAACATTAGGAGAGTTGGTTGGGAGTATGGCTTGTTTGGCATCTATAGCGTGTTCTAATAGTTGATAAGTTCCATATGTAACGTTTTCAATATCGATACCTAAACCAGAAGATGCATTTGCTTGAGGGTCAGCATCAATAAGTAATATCTTTTTTTCTAAGACTCCTAAAGCTGCAGATAAATTGACGGTTGTAGTTGTTTTTCCAACACCTCCTTTTTGATTTGCAACAGCAATTATTTTCCCCATTAAATAATGTTTTTTAAGAGCCAAAAATACGATTATTTATGGGTTTATAAAAAGGAAGATGTTAACAAACGTATAATTGTTTTAGAATGTTTTTATTGATTATGAATACAGTTCATCTCTCTCTATTTTAGAGGGGTGTTTTTTAGAATTTCAATTAAGTAATTCCAGAATTTTTGAGTAGATGAAATATTTACTTTTTCATCTGGAGAGTGCGCTCCTCTAATCGTAGGTCCAAAAGATATCATTTCCATATTGGGGTAGTTTTGACCAAGGATTCCACACTCTAAGCCTGCATGGCATGCCATGATATTAGGCTCTTCTTTAAAGAGTTTTGTGTATGTTGTGTTTAGGACGGTTAAAATTTCGGTTTTTGTGTTCGGTTCCCATCCAGGGTAACTGTTTCCTACTTTGGTGCTAAAATTGGCTAATTGGAATGTACTTACAAGCGATTGTACTAAGTCGTCTTTTGAGGACTCAGAAAAAGAGCGTGTTAAGCAGGCTATTTCTATAGTTCCGTTTTTTGCAGTAACTCGGGCAATATTATTGGAGGTCTCTACAAGATCAGGAATTGTAGCATTCATAGTATATACACCATTTAATGCTCCGTATAAACCTTGTAATAATTGTTTTTGAGAAAGGGTATCTATTCTTGTTGTAGGAAGTGGGCTTTCTACAAAGCTTATTTTTAAATTAGGCTCTTGATTTTGAAGTTCCTTTTGTATCAAGGTTGTTTGCTCAGAAATACTCTTTTTAAAAGTTGCAGTATTTTTGGTTTCTATTACAACTAAAGCAGTACTTTCTCTAGGAATGGCGTTTCTTAAAGTACCTCCCGATATTTCAGAAATATAAATTGGAAGCCTTTTTTGACAAGTAAAAAGAATTCGATTCATTATTTTATTTGCGTTCCCCAATCCTTTATGAATATCCATACCAGAGTGCCCTCCTTGCAAACCATTTATAGTAAGGTTAAAGGCAGTAGTATTTGGAGGGATATTGGTTTTTGTGTATTCTTTTTTTGCTGTAATATCTATACCTCCTGCACATCCAATCGATATTTCGTCATCGTCTTCTGTATCGAGATTTAATAAAATATTTCCCGATAAATATCCAGCTTCTAGTCCCATTGCCCCTGTCATACCTGTTTCTTCATCAACGGTAAATAAGGCCTCAATAGAAGGGTGGTCAATCGTAGTAGAAGCTAAAACACTCATAATGGCAGCTACACCAATTCCGTTGTCGGCACCTAATGTAGTGCCTTTTGCAGTGACCCAATCATCGATAATTTCCATTTCAATTCCTTGTGTTTCAAAATCAAAAATGGTGTCTGCATTTTTTTGATGTACCATGTCTAAATGAGATTGTAAAACAACTGTTTTACAGTTTTCCATCCCTTTGCTAGCAGGTTTTTTAATGATTACATTATTTGCGGGGTCTGTGATGGTTTCAAGTCCTAGATTTCTTCCAAAATCAATCATAAACTGAATGATTTTTTCTTCTTTTTTAGATGCCCTTGGAATAGCATTGATATTGGCAAAGTTGTTCCAAAGTGATTTTGGAGCTAGGTTTCTGATTTCGGAAGACATGGTGGTATGGGTTTATTCTATTTCTAAAACACTTTCTGATAAAGGTCTGCGAACTTTTTTTAACTCAGACATATAATCGTCATCAGCTCTTTTTCCGATAGGTAGTAATAAGACTGATTTTAAGTTTAAAGAGGCTAAATCTAATTCTTTATCAAGTTTTTCAGGTAAAAACCCTTCCATAGGGCAACTATCAATTTTAAGTGTTGCACATACAGTTAAAAGGTTTCCTAAGGCTATATAAGCCTGGCTTTTAGATGCTTTTTGAATTTCTTCAATACTCTTTTTTTCAAAGATACCAATTAAGTCATTTTTAAAAGGATCTAAAATAGCATCGGGTGTATCTCTAATGCTTTTTACTAATGAAAAGTATTTTTCAATATCTTTTGTTGTGTAGTCTTTTTGAATGCAGATAACCAATAGGTGAGAGGCATCTACTACTTGTTTTTGTCCGAAAGCATGTGGAACTAATTTTTCTCTAGTTTCTTTGTTTTTTAAAACAAGCATTTTGATAGGTTGTAATCCAAAAGAAGTAGCTGTAAGATTAAAGGCTTCTTTTATCGTTAGTAAGTCTTTATCACTAACGTTATATTCTGGGTTGAATTTCTTAGTGGCATACCTCCACTCTAAGCTTTCAATAATATCCATATAAATAATTTTTGGTAAAAGTAAGTGTTTTTGGAGCAATTGTGATAATGAAATTATTGTAAGAATTGATAGTGCTATTGAAACTTCTGATTTTTTGTTATCTTGTTTTTGAAAAAGATTAGTTGTTATAATAACGGTTAAAAATTGTTTATGGAAGGTATTGCTATTAAAGAAGAGTTTCTATATTTTTTGTGGAAATACAAGTTGTTTAATATAACTAAGTTAGCTACAGTTTTTAAAGAGTCTGTGGTAGTAAAAGAGATAGGAACTCACAATATTGATAGTGGCCCTGATTTTTTAAATTCTCAAATAATTATAGGGGAGCAACTTTGGGGAGGCAATGTAGAAATTCATGTAAAGTCTTCTGATTGGTATGTGCATAATCATGAAAAAGATGTTGCTTACGATGCTGTAATTCTTCATGTGGTATGGGAATATGATATGCCCGTGTATAGGGAGGATGGTTCTGAAATGTCTACTTTGGAATTGCAAAACTTTATAAATCCACAATTGTTACAGAATTATGAATCCTTACTTAAGGAACATAAAAAATGGATTCTTTGTGAAGAAACCATAGGTTTGGTAGATGCTTTTCTTGTGAAGAATTGGATGAGTAGGTTGTATGTTGAACGATTGGAAGAGAAGTCTCTCTTGATTTATGAATTGTTAGAAAAATCGCAGAATAATTGGGAAATGGTGCTTTTTCAACTATTAGCAAAAAGTTTTGGGATGAAAGTGAATGGAGAAGCATTTTTAAATTTATCAAGATCGTTTGATTTTTCTTTGGTTCGTAAATTGGCAGAAACAGAAAACGGTCTAGAAGTTTTATTTTTAGGACAGGCAGGTTTTTTAGATGAAGTGTTGGAGGGAGAAGATTATTCTAAGGAATTGCAACAAGAGTATCGTTATTTACAAAGAAAATATAAATTAACGCCTTTGTTTGTAAAACAGTTTCAGTTTTTTAGGCTACGACCAGCTAATTTTCCTACAATTCGGATTTCTCAATTAGCAAGTTTGTATAAAAATGAAACTTCACTTTTTAGTAAAATAATAGCTTCTGATAGTACTGAAAGTTGTTATGAATTATTTCAGGTAAGTGCATCAGAGTATTGGAGAACACATTATGTTTTTGGAAAACGTTCTGTAAAGCGCGTCAAAAAAGTATCAAAGTCTTTTGTACACTTACTTTTGATAAATACAATTATGCCATTGAAGTATGCGTACTGGAAATCACAAGGAGTTTCTGATTTTTCTAAGTTGGAAGATTTTTTAAGAGAGTTGCCTTCAGAAAAAAATGGTATTCTAGCGTCTTTTGAATCTTTGGGGGTAAAGGCTCAGGATGCCTTTGAATCACAAGCTTTGTTACAATTGAAAAATGAGTATTGTTCTGAAAAAAAATGTTTGCAATGTGCTATTGGGATGGAGTTGATTAAGACTGGAGAGTAGTGGCTTGGGGTAAGTTTTTTAGGATGTGATATAGAAAATAAAAGGAGTAACATTTAATATGTTACTCCTTTTGTTTTTATGTATTGTAATAACTATAGAAAGTTAGATGAATAAGGGGAATTATTTAATAAAGTATAGGATATTCTATAGGATCTACTTCATTCATAATGTTGTATACTGCTTCAAAAACATCTTCTTTAGACGGTTTTGAGAAGTAGTCACCATCACTACCATATGCTGGTCTATGAGCTTTGGCACTTAAAGTTGAAGGTTTGCTATCTAGATATTGGTATGCGTTTTGTTCATCTAATACCTTTTGTAAAATATATGCTGAAGCACCTCCAGGTACATCTTCGTCAATAACAAGCAAACGATTTGTTTTTTGAATACTCTTGGTAATGTCATGATTTATATCAAAAGGCATTAAACTTTGAATATCAATAATTTCAGCATTGATGCCTACTTGTGCTAATTGAATTACGGTATCTTGTACAATTTTTAAGGTAGATCCGTAAGAAACAAGTGTAATATCTGTTCCTTCCTTTACGGTTTCAACATAACCGATAGGTGTTGTATATTCTCCCAAATTTTCAGGAAGGTCTTCTTTAAGTCGGTATCCATTTAAGTTTTCAATTACTACAGCAGGTTCGTCACATTTTAGTAATGAATTGTAAAACCCTGCGGCTTTGGTCATGTTTCTAGGAACTAATAAGTGCACTCCTCTAAGTGTTCCTAAAATCATAGACATTGGTGATCCTGAATGCCAAATACCTTCTAATCGGTGACCTCGTGTTCTGATAATTAACGGAGCTTTTTGTTTTCCGAAAGTTCTGTATCTAAGTGAAGCTAAATCGTCACTTAAAGTTTGAATAGTGTAAATAAGGTAGTCTAAATATTGTATTTCAGCAATAGGTCTTAGTCCTCGTAAAGCCATTCCTATTCCTTGACCAATAATGGTAGTTTCTCGAATTCCTGTATCTGTAACTCGGTCTTCTCCAAATTTATCTTGTAGATTTTCTAGCCCTTGGTTTACATCTCCAATTTTTCCAGAATCTTCTCCGAAAATAAACAGTTCAGGGTGTTTGCTTAGCAGTGCATCGAAATTATCTCTAATGATAATTCTAGCATCTACTATTTTTTTATTTTCTGAATAGGTTGGTAATATTTCTTCAATAGAGCTGACTCCATTACCTGTATCATTGACTAGTTTGGTGCTGTATTTATCTTGAACGATTTGTTTGTTGGTAGTTAACCAATTTTGAAGGATTTGTTTTTCTTCAGAATGTTCGTTTCTTAAAAGTGGCATTGCATTTCTAGCAATAGAAAAAATGTCTTTTCTAGAGGGTTCTTTAATGGCTGCTAGGTCATTTTTAAGTTTTGTAATAAAGTTTTTATTACTACTAGTTTTAGCTACTTCAGTAAGTAAGTGTACTAGTTGTTTTTGTTCTTTTAAGAGAGGTGCTAAAAAAGCTTTCCAAGCATCTTTTTTTGCTTGTAAAACTGTTGTTTTTGCTTTCTTTTCTAGTGCTATTAATTCTTCTTCGTTTTCAACTATTTTTAAAGATTCTCCGTTTTCTCCTTTTAGTTCAAAGTCAAGAATCCACTCTCTAAATTTTAAGTTACAATCAAAGTCTTTTTCCCATTGTAGGCGGTCTTTACTTTTGTATCGTTCGTGTGATCCAGAAGAAGAGTGCCCTTGTGGTTGTGTTAGTTCTTGTACATGAACCAATACAGGAACGTGTTCTTTTCTTGCTATTTCAGCAGCTTTATTGTAAGTGTCAATTAATTGGACATAGTCCCAACCATTAACGGTTAAGATTTCTAATCCATTGTTTTTTGGATCTCGTTGGAAGCCTTTTAAGACTTCAGAAATATTTTCTTTTGTTGTTTGGTATTTTGCGTGTACAGAAATTCCGTATTCATCGTCCCAAACACTTGTAATCATAGGTATTTGTAGTACTCCAGAAGCATTGATGGCTTCAAAAAAGTGTCCTTCACTGGTACTTGCATTTCCAATAGTTCCCCAACCAATTTCATTTCCGTTGTTAGAGAAATTTGAAAACCCTGTTTGAAGTGATTTTACATTTCTGTATAATTTTGATGCGTATGCTAAACCTACCAATCTAGGCATTTGAGCGGCAGTACATGATACATCAGAGCTGGTGTTGTATTGTTGGGTTTGGTTTTTCCAAGAACCATCTTCGTTTATGATATGTGTTGCAAAATGACCTCCCATTTGTCTTCCAGCAGAAAAAGGTTCAGCTTCAATATCAGTATGTGCATATAATCCTGCAAAAAATTGATTGGGCGTAAATTCACCAATAGCCATCATAAAAGTTTGATCACGGTAATATCCAGACCTCCAGTCTCCTTTTTGAAAAGCTTTTGCCATTGCTATTTGTGGCAACTCTTTACCGTCTCCAAAAATACCAAACTTGGCTTTTCCTGTTAACACTTCTTTACGTCCTAGTAAACTACATTCTCTACTTAGCACGGCTGTGTAGAAATCTTCTAAAATTTCTTCTTTAAATTGAGAAAAAGAGATGTTTTCTGGAGATGTTTTTGTTGATAATGAGGACATACAATCGCATTTTTTTAGTACTGCAAAGGTATGGTTTTTAAATGATAATAAAAAGACCTTAAAAAGGTGTTTATTTGAGGTTTAATCTCTTGCCACTTGTCCTTAAATAATTGTAAATTTTAGAAGGTTCTAAGGTGAATACAAATCTTATTTTACTGGCATAATTTTCTTGGTTAAATTCCCATCCAATATTTGAATATACCGGTAGGTAAAGTTCTAAAACTTTGTATAAAAAATTGAATCGAATTCCAGAGTCATAGGCAAGTTTTACTGAACGGTTTCGGTTTTTTATTAAACCGATATCAGCATAGGCTTCAATGGATTTCCAAAGTGTCATACTTCCATTAGCAGTTGTCATCCATTGGTTAGCAGAGCTGTATTCGGTATCATAAATAGATTTAAACCCTCCTTGTGCATATACGTATTGTTGACTTAAAAAACCGGAATCATCAGACCTGGCAAATAGGTTATACTCAAATAAGTAATCGGTAACTTGGCTCAACCCAAAATTAAAGTATGTTGAGGTTAAGTCTGTGTTATTGTATAAAAAAGCTCCTGCGTATATTCTTAAATCAAGTTGTCTATCTCCTTCACAGAGTTCTCTATATTGGAATTCGGTAGCAATTTTGGCAAAGTTTTTTTCGTATTCAATATTCGTGTTGAAATTAAAGTTCTTGATTAAATGTGGTTTAGAATAAGTGTAATCAAGCTTTAGAAGGCTGTATTTGTCTTCTTCGGAAATAATTGCTCCATTAGGAATTTCTTTATCAACCATAATGTACTTTAAAGTCAAAGTATTCTTTTCTATAACTCGAGGGTTCTTTCTATTAAAATTTAATTTTATATAAGGGTTTAGAGAGTTATATGCCAAATCTTCTGCATAGTGGAAGTTACTTCCAGATACTCCTAATTTTAAGCTATAGAAACCTTTGTCTTCAGGATAATAGTTATAGTCCATTTTAAATTTACCAGTAAAGGTTCCATTTAAGGTACTATAAGTAGGAGTTATTTTGTATTCAAAATTATTTTTAAGTAGCTGTATATTAGAGAATGATATTCCCAAAATTAAACCATCATAGGCGTTATAGTTTATACTGGGAGTATAGAATATTTGGTTGTAATAAGGGTTGTTTATATCGGTTAATGGTTTTAATTGAATAGGGCGCTCTATTAAATTAGAATTTAGGTTTTTCCAGTTGTTTCTAGAGTTAGATTCAGGAAAAACATGCCTGTAGTTTAATGATATTTTATTGAAATCTCCTTTAGCTACTGTAATGGTTTTAGTAGAGTCTATATCTGTTACCCATTCTTTCCAAACAATGTCTTTATCATTAACTCCGTAGACAGCTACAGGAGCTGTAAAGTTTCTTTTGTTTTTTATAGTTACACTAAGTGAATCCTTTGTTTCCTCTACTTTTTTGATACTATAGTCTATTTTTTTATTTGTTTCTAAATAGTCTTTAAAAAACCAATCTGTATCTTTTTTAGTATGTTTCGTAACTATTTCTTCAAATTTTTTGCTGTTGCTTCTTTTTAGTCGAGAAGTTCTGTAATATTTTAAAACAGATTTTTGAAGAACTTCATCTCCAAGGTATTTGTTAAGGTATCTTAATCCTAATGCTGCTTTGTATTTACTGATATACCTTCTGTTCATTTTTGTTAAAGAGTCTCTAGGTGTTGTAAGGGGCTGATCTAAGTTTCTACGAGCATAAAAGGTGTACATAAAAGGGTATTTGTCTTCAAATTTTAGCTTAGATAAATGTGTTTTGTCTAGTCCAGGAATGTTTGAATATTTACCAATTAAAGTAACTTCAGGGTAATATTTTTGAGCGTATTCCATTAGAAGATATATTTGAATACCGTCTGTTAGCCAATAGTCGTTGTTTTTGTTAACGAGCAATGTATTGTCTATATATTTTTGGGTTAAGGTTTTAAAGAAGCGAATGTCCCATTCAAAAACACCAGAGTAGGGAGCCAAAAAAGCAGGTTCATTGATGAGCCCGTATATGATTTCTTTTTTGTAGGACTCGTTGTCTACCATGATTTCTTTATGGGGGTACTTTCCAAGGTAGGTTTCAATAAAATCGATTCCTCGGTTAATGATTGTTTTTCTAATACCGTAGCTTAAATTTTCAGTTTCAATATTGGAATAGACAGTAACTTTATCTGTTTGGTATTTGGTAAAACTTTTGTCTTTGGTGATGTTTAGTTGTACATCGACTCTTTTATTTCCTCTGATATTAAAAATGGTAACATCATTTTTGAAACGACTGGAGGCTCTTAAGGATGAATTAATGTGAAAGCCAATAGGTACTTTCATTTTAATTCTATAGTTGGCAGGATCCATATACATGTAGTCTGTATTTACATTGCTATAGGCTTTCCATTCTTTGTTTTCGAATACAGCTGGAACCAGGTACCAAAATCTTAAATTGTATTGTCCTTCGGGAGATCTTCCGTAACCTGTGTATTCGTTTTTAGGGATTTTAACGTTGTAGGTAACGTGGATTTCTAAAGAGTCTTTAGGAGCTAGTTTGTTTTCTAAACAAGCTTCAATAATATCTATTTTTTGATTGTAGTTGGTATAGTTTACAGTTTTATTATTTATTTGAAATTGTTTGATATTTGTATATCCGATTTCGGAAGAATCAGCAAAATACAAGGATTTTTTGAATTCTTCTACAAGCCTTTTACTTAAATCGGTATCTCTATTTTTGAAACTATTGGGCCAGTTATGGAATACAATTGTTTCGATATCTGAATTTGAATTATTGTAGTAAGTTATTTTTTGATCAATTTCTAAAGTATGTGTAGTGGTGTTTAGGTTTCCTTCAATACTAATTTTATTAGTTTGAGATAAACCTTTATTAATAGATACTAATACAAGAAAAATTATTACAACAAGATGTTTCAAACGTACTTTTTTAGAAGTTTGGTTTAAGGCTGTATTTATTATAGAACTTATTGATATGTTCTACGGCTTCATCTGCGGTGTCAACTACTCTAAATAAATTCATATCTGTATCACTGATATTTCCATATTTTTTTAGCAGCGTATTTTTAATCCAGTCTAGTAATCCACACCAAAAATCACTACCTACAAGTATAATAGGGAAGCGTCCAATTTTATCTGTTTGAATTAGGGTAATGGCTTCAAAAAGTTCATCTAAGGTTCCAAAACCACCAGGCATAACAACAAATCCTTGTGAGTATTTTATAAACATAACTTTTCTAACAAAAAAGTAATCAAAATCTAAACTCATACCAGGGTTTATATAAGGATTGTCATGTTGTTCAAAAGGCAAATCAATATTTAATCCAACGGAAAGACCACCTCCTCTGTGCGCACCTTTGTTACCTGCTTCCATAATTCCTGGTCCACCACCAGTAATAACACCATATCCGTTTCTAGAAAGTTTGTAGGCTATTTCTTCTGCCAATTTATATTCTTTAGCCTCTGTTTTTGTTCTTGCAGATCCAAATATACTTACACATGGACCAATTTTACTAAGTTTTTCATATCCTTCAACGAACTCAGACATGATTTTAAAAATAGCCCAAGAATCATTGGTTTTAATTTCGTTCCATGTTTTAGGAGTAAACTTATCTCTTATTTTTCTGTCTTCGTTTGGAGTCATAACATTTGTTTTAGGGTGGTTTCAATATAAACGTTTTATATGGAAACGCAAAAGTTAAACGCTTTGGTATATGCTAAGGAGTAAAAGGTTGTTATTTTAATTCTTTGGCTAAAAATTTAGCAGTATAGCTTTTTTTATTTTTTATAATCTCTTCGGGGGTCCCTTTGCAAAGAACTTTACCTCCTTTTTTACCTCCTTCTTGTCCAATATCAATAATATAATCAGCAAGTTTAATTACATCCATATTGTGTTCAATGATCAATACGGTATTTCCTTTGTCTGTTAATTTATCTAGAACTTTCATTAATACATTGATGTCTTCAAAATGAAGTCCTGTTGTTGGTTCATCCAAGATATAAAAAGTATTTCCCGTATCTCTTTTAGAAAGTTCAGAAGCTAGTTTTATTCGTTGGGCTTCTCCTCCTGACAGGGTAGTGGATTGTTGACCTAGTGTAATGTATCCCAGTCCAACGTCTTGTATGGTTTTGATTTTTCTGTAAATTTTAGGGATAGACTCGAAGAAAATTACGGCTTCATTGATGGTCATATTTAAAACATCAGAAATAGATTTGCCTTTGTATCGAATTTCTAAGGTTTCTCTGTTGAATCTTTTTCCTTGACAAGTTTCACATTCAACTTGCACATCAGGTAAAAAGTTCATTTCTATAACACGTACTCCTCCTCCTTGACAGGTTTCGCATCTACCTCCTTTTACGTTAAAAGAAAAGCGTCCTGCTTTGTAACCTCGTATTTGTGCTTCTGGAGTTTTGGTAAATAGAGATCTAATTTCACTAAATACACCCGTGTAGGTAGCTGGGTTAGATCTAGGTGTTCTTCCTATTGGGGATTGGTCAATGTCTATAATTTTATCAATATGTTCTAAGCCACTAATTGATTTATAGGGCATTGGTTCTTTTATAGCATTGTAAATATGTTGGTTTATAATAGGGTATAAGGTGCTGTTTATAAGTGTAGATTTACCACTTCCGGAAACCCCTGTAACACAAATCATTTTTCCTAAGGGAATAGTAATGGATACATTTTTAAGGTTATTGCCTGTAGCTCCTTTTAATGTAATTTCTTTACCGTTTCCTTCTCTTCTTTTAGAAGGTATTTTAATTTGCTTACGTTCTGTAATATAATCTGCGGTAAGTGTGTGTTGTTGTTTTAGTTCATTGAAAGTACCTTCACTTACAATTTCCCCCCCGTATCTACCTGCTCCAGGTCCAATATCCAAAACATAGTCGGCACATTCAATCATGTCTTTATCGTGTTCAACAACAAGAACAGAGTTTCCAATGTCACGAAGTTTTATAAGTGAATTAATTAGTCGTTCATTGTCTCTTTGGTGTAATCCAATACTAGGTTCGTCCAATATATAAAGTACGCCTACTAATTGAGATCCTATTTGTGTTGCTAATCGGATGCGTTGTGCTTCACCACCAGATAAAGATTTTGAAGTTCTGTCTATTGTTAAATAGTCCAGACCTACGTCTAACAAGAATTGAATTCGAGTTCTAATTTCTTTTAATATTTCATCTCCGATGGTATGTTGGCTTTCGCTTAGTTTGTTAGAAAGTTCATCTATCCATTTAGCCAATTCCACAATATCGAGTTGAGCTACTTCAGATATATTTTTGTTATCAATCTTATAATTTAAAGATTCTTTTTTTAATCTATTTCCATTACAGGTAGGACATTTAATTTCATTCATGAATTTTTTAGCCCAACGTTTTATAGTCGAAGATTCGGTAGATTCATATTGATTATTGATAAAAGCTACAATTCCTTCAAAGTCTATTTCATATTTTCTAGTAACCCCTAAGGTTTTTGAGTTGATTTCAAATTTTTCGTTACCTCCATTTAAAATCATTTCCAAAGCTTCTTTAGGGATTTTGGAGATAGGGTCGGTTAACGAAAATTGAAATCTTTCAGCAATTTGGTTTAGTTGTTTAAATATCCAGCTATTTTTTTGCTCTCCAAGAGGAATAATTCCTCCTTTAGCAATAGAAACACTATTGTCAGGAATTACCTTGTCTAGGTCTATATCATTTACAACACCTAAGCCATTACATTTGTTACAAGCTCCTTTAGGAGAGTTGAAAGAAAATGTATTAGGTTCAGGGTTTGGATAAGCAATACCTGAAGTTGGACACATTAAGTTTTTACTGAAATATCTAGGAGTATTATCATTAAAACTTAAGACCATTAAAATATTGTCACCCGAATACAGTGCTGTATTTATACTTTCTTCAAGTCTCTTAGTAATGTCTTTAGATACAAGAAGACGATCGATAACAATTTCAATATCGTGCGTTTTATATCGGTCTAACTTCATTCCCTTGGTAATGTCCAAAATTTCACCATCAGCACGAACTTTTGTAAAACCTTGTTTGGCTATTTGTTCAAAAAGTTCTCTGTAGTGTCCTTTTCTAGATTTAACAACAGGAGATAGAATAATGATTTTTTTATCGGTATATTCTTGAAGAATTAAATCACGGATTTGGTCGTTGTTGTAACTGACCATTTTTTCGTTTGTGATATAAGAAAACGCATCTGCTGTTCTAGCATATAGCAATCTTAAAAAATCATAGATTTCTGTAATGGTTCCTACCGTAGAACGAGGGTTTTTATTGGTGGTTTTTTGTTCTATAGAAATTACAGGAGATAATCCATCTATTTTATCAACATCAGGCCTTTCAAGTCCGCCTAAAAATTGTCTAGCATATGCAGAGAAGGTTTCTATATAACGTCGTTGTCCTTCTGCATAAATAGTGTCAAAAGCTAAAGATGATTTTCCACTACCGCTTAAACCAGTAATTACTACTAGTTTTTCGCGTGGTATTTTAACATCTATATTTTTTAAATTATGAGCTCTTGCCCCTAAAACCTCAATAAATTCTTGTTGATTTGACATATGCTATTTTGAAAAAAACAAAGATAGTTAATTTGGATACAATCCTTACTTACATCCTAATATCAAAATAGAATTTATGGTATATAAAAAGGTGTTTTTTGAGAAGAGCTTAAACCAGAAAAATATTATGGTAGATTACTCAATACTTTTATTATCTTGCGATTTAATCGAAAAAATAAAATGAAGTTAATTCACAATATCAGACACTATTTTGAACGCCATGGATTTGATGTGTCTTCTCGATTGGCAGATAAGTTTGGTTTGGGAGTAAAAGGGATTCGATTGTTCTTCGTTTATTTGTCTTTTGTGACTTTAGGTGCTTCTTTTGGAGTTTATTTAACCCTTGCTTTTCTTTTAAAGTTAAAAGATATGGTATATACCAAGCGCAGTTCTGTATTTGATTTATAGTTGTAGTGTATGTTAGATTTTTCACAAAAAATACTCACAGCAATAGTCCTTTTTATAGGAGTTATTTTAATAGGACTTGTAGGTTATAGTTCCTTTTTTGGTTTTTCATTTGTTGATAGTCTATATATGACTATTATTACAATTACTACAGTTGGATTTGGAGAAGTACAACCCTTAAATGATGGCTCTAAATTATTTACCGTTTTTCTAATTCTTACTAGCATTAGTGTTTACGGTTATGTTGTTACGGTTGTTTCAGAATATTTATCAAATAATACATTGATGGAAGAAATTAGGTTAAAGAAAACAGTGAAAAAAATAAGTAATTTAAGAGGTCATACCATAGTGTGTGGTTATGGGAGAAATGGTAGGCAAGCATTGGCAAAGCTAAAATCTTTTAAAAAAGATTGTGTAGTAATAGAGAAGAATCCTGAGTTGTTAAGAGAAATAGAAGAAGAAGGAGTGCTATATATTGAAGGAGATGCAACGGATGATCACTCTTTAGAAAAAGCGGGAATTATCAATGCAGAAAATTTAATTACGGCCTTGCCCTCAGATTCAGATAATTTATATGTTGTTTTGTCTTCAAGACAGTTGAATAAAAAAGTAAATATTGTTAGTAGAGCGAAAAACGAATCGACACTTAAAAAATTAAAAGTAGCTGGAGCTGATAATGTGATTATGCCGGATAAAATAGGAGGAGATCATATGGCTTCGTTAGTAGTAACTCCAGATTTGGTAGAGTTTGTAAACAGAATATCTTTAGAAGGAGAAAGTACAGCAAACTTAGAAGAAATAGCAGTAGAAGATTTGCCAGAGCAATATTTGTTGAATTCTATCCGTGATTTGGATTTAAGAAGAAAAACAGGTTGCAGTGTTATTGGTTTTATAACAAGTGAAGGTGATTATATAATCAATCCACCTTCAGATATGATTTTAGAGCCAAACTCTAATTTAATTATTTTGGGAAGACCAGAACAAATTGCAAAAATAAAAGAAGTCTATTAATCTTATTTAAGAGATTTAACTATATGCCCTTTATGAAAAGAAAGATTTTAGTAGTGTTATGCAGTGTTTTACCTTTTTTAACATTTGCGAAAGAAATGTCTATTGACGAACAGATAGAAGCAGGTTTTAAACCTTTTGCAGATACAATAGGTTCAATTGTTTTTTATGCTGTTTCAATTGCAGGTATTAAAATTCCTGTAGTGCTAATGGTGTTGCTTTTAGGAGCCTTGTTTTTTACGCTCTATTTTAAATTTGCAAATGTTCGTTTGTTAGGAGTTGCTATTAGAGCAGCTAAAGGAGTTTATGATGATGTAGACCATCATGGAGTAGATACGGTTGCAGGAGATCCTACTCCTGGAGGAGACGTTTTTGAAAGTCCTCAAACAGAAGGAGCTATAGGAGAAGTAACCCATTTCCAGGCATTAACAGCTGCATTATCGGCAACTGTAGGGCTAGGGAATATAGCAGGAGTTGCAGTGGCAATTGCCATAGGAGGTCCTGGAGCGACACTTTGGATGATTTTAGCAGGATTCTTGGGAATGTCAACAAAGCTAGTAGAAGCTACTTTAGGGGTTAAATATCGTGAAGTAGGAGAAGACGGTAAAGTTTATGGAGGTCCTATGTATTATTTAAGAAAAGGACTGAAAGAGAAAAATATGGAGGGCTTAGGGAAAGTGTTAGCTATTGCCTTTGCAGTGTTTGTTGTAGGAGGATCTTTTGGAGGAGGTAACATGTTTCAATCCAATCAAGCAGCAGCACAGTTACAAGTTCTTTTTGGAGTTGAAAATGGATTTTGGTTTGGAGTAGTAATGGCAATTTTAGTAGGAGCCGTAATCATTGGAGGAATTAAAAGAATAGGAAGAGTTACTGAAAAAATAGTGCCGTTTATGGGAATTATTTATGTAGGAGCGGCTTTGGTAATTATTATAATGAACATAGATGTAGTTCCTAAAGGGTTTGCTCAAATTTGGTCAGGAGCTTTTGGAAATGAAGCAGTATTAGGAGGCTTTTTTGGAGTAATGATTCAAGGGTTTAGGAGAGCCGCTTTTTCAAATGAAGCAGGAGTTGGATCTGCGTCTATTGCGCATGCAGCTGTAAAAACAAGATTTCCTGCAAGTGAGGGAATTGTAGCTTCTATAGGGCCTTTTGTAGATACTGTGGTAATTTGTACTATGACGGCTTTGGTAATTGTAGTAACAAATATTAAAAGTAATTTATTTACTTATGGAAACTTAGAAGGAAGTAGTGTTGTGATGAATACATCTGGAGAACATCTAGGAGGTGTTGATCTAACATCTGTAGCTTTTGATTCTGCAATTCCAAACTTTTCTATCATACTAACAATAGCAGTTATTTTATTTGCTTTTTCAACAATGTTATCTTGGTCTTATTACGGGCTTCAAGGATGGAAGTATCTATTTGGAAAAGGAAATACAGCAGATTTAGTATACAAAGGGTTGTTTTTGGTTTTTGTAGTTATAGGAGCTTCTTCTAGTTTAAACTCTGTAATAGAGTTTTCAGATTCAATGATTTTTGCAATGGTGTTTCCAAATGTATTAGGTTTATTGTTGTTGGCACCTAAAGTAAAAGGGGAGTTAAACAGATATTTAAAAGCAATAAAATATAAAAAAGAGTAGTTAAAATATATACAATGCATTTTCGAAACCCCCATTTCAAGTATTCAAAGAATCAACGAAGTGGGGTTTTTGTGTTTTTAACTTTAATCTTTTTGTTTCAATTGGGATATTATTTTTCAGACTATTTGTATGGTGATTCTGTAGCAGTAGTTAATGATCAACTAAAAAAATATCAACAAGAACTAGATTCTTTGGTAAAGAATAAGAAGAGTGTTCCCAAAAGAATATATAAAGTAAATCCTAACTTTTTGTCAGATGCTAAAGGCTATCAATTAGGGCTTTCTGTAGAAGAAATAGATAAGTTGTTTGCCTACCGAGAAAAAGGACTTTGGGTAAATTCTATGGAAGATTTTGTTGAGGTAACCAAAGTAAGCGACAGTTTATCTATCATTTTAAAAGAATACTTTAGGTTTCCGGGAAAAAGGATCATTTCGGAAAAAGAGAAGCCTAAAAAATATTCAAAGATTTTGATAGCAGATTTGAATACAGTTACAGCTTTAGAGTTAGAGGAGGTAAAAGGAGTTGGGAAGGTGTTGAGTAATCGTATTGTAAAATATAGAAACTTATTAGGAGGTTATTCTAATACCAATCAACTGTATGAAGTTTGGGGGTTAGATTCTTTGGTTACTGAAAGGGTATTGGAAAGATATTCGGTTTTATCTAAGCCGGCTTTGAAAAAAATAAATGTAAATACAGCCAGTTTTAAGGAGTTGTTAGCAGTTGTATATTTAAATTATGATTTAACTAAGAAAATCCTTAACTATAGAAAAAAGATAGGGAAAATAGTAGAATTAAATGAATTAAAGAAAATAGAAGGATTTCCGATAGAAAAATATGACAGAATAGCTTTATATTTGCACGCTAAATAAATATCATGATGATTTGTGATATTATATGCAAAAGTCAAAACAGGTTAAACGTTTTTTATGAACTTTGAATTAACAGAAACTCAAAAAATGATAGCAGAATCTATAAGAGATTTTGCACAACAACATATTCAACCAAATATTATGAAATGGGACGAAAGTCAGACTTTTCCTGTAGACTTATTTCGTAAGATTGGTGAAATGGGGTTTATGGGAATTTTGGTTCCTGAAGAGTATGGTGGGTCGGGTTTGAATTATCATGATTACATACTTATTTTAGAAGAGATATCAAAGGTAGACGGATCTATTGGTTTGTCTGTTGCAGCTCATAACTCTTTATGTACAGGACATATTTTACAATTTGCATCTGAAGAACAAAAGCAAAAATGGTTGCCTAAATTAGCATCAGGAGAGTGGATTGGTGCTTGGGGATTAACAGAGCATAATACAGGTTCTGATGCAGGAGGAATGAGTACTACAGCTGTAAAAGATGGAGATTATTATGTGATTAATGGAGCTAAAAACTTTATTACACATGCTATAAGTGGAGATATAGCAGTAGTTATTGTAAGAACAGGAGAAAAAGGTGATTCTCATGGAATGACAGCTTTTGCTATTGAAAAAGGAACAGAAGGTTTTTCTTCAGGTAAAAAAGAAGATAAATTAGGAATGCGTGCATCAGAAACAGCAGAATTGGTTTTTGATAACTGTAGGGTGCATAAAGATAATATCATAGGGAAAGAAGGAGAAGGGTTTATTCAGTCAATGAAAGTATTGGATGGAGGAAGAATTTCAATTGCAGCTTTGTCTTTAGGAATAGCAAAAGGAGCTTATGAGGCTGCTTTAAAGTATTCTAAAGAAAGAGTTCAGTTTGGGAAGCCAATTTCATCTTTTCAAGGAATATCTTTTAAGTTGGCAGATATGGCAACTGAAATTGAAGCTTCAGAACTGTTAATACATAAAGCTGCATTTTTGAAGAATCAGAATAAGAAAATGACAAAAATAGGAGCAATGGCAAAAATGTTTGCTTCAGAATGTTGTGTGAAAGTGTCAAATGAAGCGATTCAAATTCATGGAGGGTATGGATACACGAAAGATTTTCCAGTAGAAAAATTCTATAGAGACTCTAAGCTCTGTACTATTGGAGAGGGAACTACAGAAATCCAAAAAGTAGTTATTTCGAGAAATATACTAAAAGGCTAGAAAAAACATATTTACTAAGAAATAAGTTGTAGATTTGCAGTCTTAAAAAAAGATACTAATTTAATAAGGTTTTACCTTATGTTTAAAATATATAAAGAATACGATGAAGGGAGGTGATACACAATGTTAATTATACCTATTAAAGAAGGAGAAAATATCGATAGAGCTTTAAAGAGATTTAAAAGAAAATTCGATCGTACGAAAACTATGCGTGAGTTAAGAGAGCGTCAGCACTTTACAAAGCCATCAGTTGCAAATCGTAAGCAAAACATCAAAGCTAAATACATTCAAAGATTAAGAACAAACGAAGAGTTGAGTTAATTTTTGTTTAGCAAGATTAAATTTAAAACCGTCTAAAATTATTTTAGACGGTTTTTTTTGTGCTCTTGTCTTGTCCTGAAATAACGTTACATTAAAAATATTATTATGAGAGGAAGCTTCAAAATCTATTTAAAATAAAGTATTTGATAGTTGTTTGCTGTAATCATGGTCTTCTGAAATAGCTTTAAGAAGTTGATTTAACTTTGTATTTTTGTTGAAATACTCTAAAAACAGAATAATTATTATGGAGGTAGAAAAGTCTTTGATAGAGTCATATTTGTCTTATCTGTTGTTGGAAAAAAAATATTCACGACATACAGTAACGGCTTACAGTAAAGATATTCAATCTTTCCAGTTATTTATAGGTAAGTCAGTTTTAAAAATAGAGTATTCGATGATTCGAACTTGGATTGTTTCTCTAGTAGAAGATGGGCTTTCTAACAGATCTATAAACAGGAAGGTAAGCTCGTTGAATAGTTTTTATAAGTTTCTTTTGCAGATAGAAGAGATAAAAAAAAATCCCCTATCGAGACATAAAGCACTAAAAGTAGCAAAACGAGTGTTGGTTCCTTTTTCAGAATTGGAATTAGATGATGTAATAAAAAAGATTGGAGAAGGAGTTGGTTTTGAAAGGGTTAGGGATAAATTAATTGTTGAGCTTCTTTATTCTACAGGTATTCGAAGAAGTGAGTTGATTAATTTGAAAATAAAAGACGTTGATTTAGATGCTGGGGTGTTAAAAGTTTTAGGAAAGCGAAATAAAGAAAGATATGTGCCTATTCTTAAATCAGTTAAGCAGTCTGTTCAGGAATATTTTCTTGAGCGTAAGAAAATGGAGTTAGATACACCGTTTTTATTTGTGACATCTAAAGGGAATAAAATTTATGGAACACTTGTTTATAGAGTAATTAATAGTTATTTTAGTAGTGTGTCCATGAAAGTGAAAAAGAGTCCTCATGTTATAAGACATTCGTTTGCTACACATTTGTTAAATGAAGGAGCAGATTTGAATTCGGTTAAAGAATTACTAGGGCATTCAAGTTTAGCCTCGACTCAAGTCTATACTCACACGAGTTTAGGACATTTAAAAAAAGTGTATAACCAAGCTCACCCTAGGAGTGAAAAATAAAAATTACATGAAGGTATTTGTTCAGTCTGTTAATTTCAACGCAGATAAAAAGTTAGTTGATTTTGTAGAAAAGAAGGTAATGGGGCTAGAAAAGTTTCACGATAAGATTATTGATGTAGAGGTGTTTTTAAAGGTGCAGAAAACAAGTGAAAAAGAGAATAAGGTAACAGAGTTGAAAATTAATATCCCAGGCTCTGAATTAATTGTAAAGAAGGAGAATAAAACTTTCGAAGAAGGGATTTCGATAGTTACAGATTCGATGAAAAGACAGTTGAAAAAATCAAAAGAAAAAGAAAGGGAGCTACAGAAGTAAAAAAAAAAGAAAAATAATATAAAAAGTTTGTTACAGTAAAATAAACTTTATAGATTTGCAGTCCGTTAGAAATAATGGACTGCTTTTTTATGTAGTAAAAGCCGATGTAGCTCAGCTGGCTAGAGCAGCTGATTTGTAATCAGCAGGTCGGGGGTTCGAGTCCCTTCATCGGCTCTAAAATTAAAAGCAAAAAAAATATCTTGATAAAAGATATTGTTCTTTGAACATGGTGAGATACTCAAGTGGCCAACGAGGGCAGACTGTAAATCTGCTGCGCAAGCTTCGTAGGTTCGAATCCTACTCTCACCACAATTTTTTTTAGTAGAAATACTAAAAAGGGATGATTTGATTATTAGAATGCGAAAGTAGCTCAGTTGGTAGAGCGTCAGCCTTCCAAGCTGAATGTCGCCGGTTCGAACCCGGTCTTTCGCTCTAAATCAAATGCCGGTGTAGCTCAGGGGTAGAGTGTTTCCTTGGTAAGGAAGAGGTCACGGGTTCAAATCCCGTCATTGGCTCAAAGAAAAAGAAAGAGAGTAAATAAACGAAATAAATAAACTAAGAATTAAAATTAATAATCATGGCTAAAGGAACTTTTGACCGCTCGAAACCACATTTAAATATTGGTACAATTGGGCACGTAGATCACGGTAAAACAACATTAACTGCTGCTATTACTACTGTATTAGCTGCTGCAGGACTTTCTGAAGTGAAAGATTTTGATCAAATTGATAATGCTCCAGAAGAAAAAGAAAGAGGTATTACAATTAACACTTCTCACGTAGAGTATCAAACAGCTAATCGTCACTACGCTCACGTTGACTGTCCAGGTCACGCGGATTACGTAAAGAACATGGTAACAGGTGCTGCTCAAATGGATGGAGCTATCTTGGTTGTTGCTGCAACTGATGGGCCAATGCCACAAACAAGAGAGCATATCTTATTGGGAAAACAAGTAGGAATTCCTAGAATTGTTGTTTTCATGAACAAGGTAGATTTAGTTGATGATGAAGAATTATTAGAGTTGGTAGAGATGGAAGTAAGAGACTTGCTTTCTTTCTATGACTATGATGGAGATAATGGACCAGTTATCGCTGGATCTGCATTAGGTGGATTGAATGGTGATGCTAAATGGTCTGAGAAGATTTTAGAATTAATGGAAGCTTGTGATACTTGGATTCAAGAGCCATTAAGAGAGGTAGATAAAGATTTCTTGATGCCTATCGAGGATGTATTCTCAATTACAGGTCGTGGAACTGTTGCTACAGGACGTATCGAAACTGGAGTTGCTAATACAGGAGATGCTGTTGATATCATTGGTATGGGTGCTGAAAAATTAGCTTCTACTATTACAGGTATTGAAATGTTCCGTCAAATCTTAGATAGAGGTGAGGCTGGAGATAACGCTGGTATCTTATTAAGAGGTATTAACAAGGAAGATATTAAAAGAGGAATGGTAATCTGTAAGCCAGGTTCTGTAACTCCACATGCTCAATTTAAAGCAGAGGTTTATATCTTGAAGAAAGAAGAAGGTGGACGTCATACTCCATTCCATAATAACTACCGTCCACAGTTCTACGTACGTACAACTGATGTAACAGGAACAATTAACTTGCCTGATGGAGTTGATATGGTAATGCCAGGAGATAACTTGACAATTACAGTTGATTTACACCAACCAATTGCAATGAATGTTGGTTTACGTTTTGCAATCCGTGAAGGAGGTAGAACAGTAGGTGCAGGTCAGGTAACTGAAATCTTGTAGTAAATACAAAAACAAATATATTACGAGGTGTTTTACTTATAGTAAACACCTCGTTTTTACGGGCGTAGCTCAGTTGGTAGAGCACTGGTCTCCAAAACCAGGTGTCGTGAGTTCGAGTCTCTCCGCCCGTGCAAAAAAAGATAAAGAAATGAGTGTTGTAACATATATCAAAGAATCATTTGAGGAATTAAATACCAATATGACTTGGTTACCTAAAGCTGAAGCTCAGAAATCTACAGTAGTAGTAGCTTTATTTACGGTATTATTTGCTTTAGCAGTATTTGCAGTAGATAGGTTTTTTCAGTTAGGGTTGGATGGTTTTTTTAATATTTTTAAATAATACTTTATGTCTGAGTCTGTTAAAAAATGGTATGTAGTTAGAGCTATTGGAGGTCAAGAAAATAAAGTGAAGTCTTATATAGAAACAGAAATTTCTAGATTAGGGCTTGCTGATTATGTAGATCAAGTTTTGGTTCCTACTGAAAAAGTAATCCAAATTCGTAACGGAAAAAAAGTAAGTAAAGAACGTATTTATTTTCCAGGTTACATTATGGTTGAAGCTAATTTAACTGGTGAAGTACCACACGTTATAAAATCAGTTACAGGAGTAATAGGATTTTTAGGAGAAACTAAAGGAGGTGATCCTGTGCCATTGAGAAAAAGTGAAATCAACAGAATGTTAGGGAAAGTAGATGAGTTGTCTGTTCAAAATGACAATGTAGCAATTCCTTACACAGTTGGTGAAACAGTAAAAGTTGTAGATGGACCATTCAACGGGTTTGATGGAATTATCGAAAATGTAAACGAAGAAAAGAGAAAACTTGAGGTTATGGTGAAGATTTTTGGAAGAAAAACACCATTAGAATTAAGTTATATGCAAGTTGATAAAATATCATAATTGTAAAATAAAGAAACTGTTACACATGGCTTCCACTATATGTAAAGTAAATAAGTTTTAAAATGGCAAAAGAAGTAAGTAAAGTAGTAAAATTACAAGTTCGTGGAGGAGCGGCTAACCCGTCTCCGCCAGTAGGTCCTGCTTTAGGTGCTGCCGGAGTTAACATTATGGAGTTCTGTAAGCAATTTAATGCTAGAACTCAAGACAAACAAGGAAAAGTCTTACCAGTTGCAATTACTGTATACAAAGACAAATCTTTTGATTTTGTAATCAAAACTCCTCCAGCAGCTGTTCAAATTTTAGAAGCAGCAAAAGTAAAAAAAGGATCAGGAGAACCTAACCGTAAAAAAGTAGCAAGTATTACTTGGGATCAAGCGAGAGCTATTGCGGAAGATAAAATGCAAGATTTAAATGCATTTACGGTTGAGTCAGGAATGAGAATGGTAGCAGGTACTGCTCGTTCTATGGGAATTACAATGAAAGGAGACGCTCCACAATAAACTTAAGAAATGGCAAAATTAACAAAAAAGCAAAAAGAAGCTCAAGCTAAGCTTGACAGTTCTAAAGTATATTCTTTAAGTGAAGCATCTGCATTGGTTAAAGAAATTACTAACGTAAACTTTGATGCATCTGTAGACTTAGCTATTCGTTTAGGAGTAGATCCTAGAAAAGCAAATCAAATGGTTCGTGGAGTTGTAACATTACCTCACGGAACAGGAAAAGATGTTAAAGTATTGGCATTGGTTACTCCAGATAAAGAGGCTGAAGCAACTGAAGCTGGTGCAGATTACGTAGGATTAGATGAGTACTTACAAAAAATCAAGTCTGGATGGACTGATGTTGATGTAATTATCACAATGCCTTCAGTAATGGGTAAATTAGGACCTTTAGGACGTGTATTAGGACCAAGAGGATTAATGCCTAACCCTAAAACAGGTACAGTTACTATGGATGTAGCTAAAGCTGTAAAAGAGGTAAAAGCAGGTAAAATTGATTTTAAAGTAGACAAAACAGGAATCGTACACGCAGCAATTGGAAAGATTTCTTTCGACGCTGATAAAATTGCAGACAATGCAAATGAGTTGATTCAAACTTTGATTAAATTAAAACCAACTGCGGCTAAAGGAACTTATATTAAGAGTACTTACCTATCAAGTACTATGAGTCCTTCAATTGAAGTAGATTCTAAATCAAACTAATTAGGAAGTTAAAACTCAGAAATTATGACAAGAGAGGAAAAATCACAAGTAATCGTAGATTTAACTGCCCAATTAACTGATAATAGTATTATTTATGTAGCTGATATATCAGGTTTAAACGCAGAAGCAACTTCTAATTTAAGAAGAGCTTGTTTTAAAGCAGGTGTTCAGTTGGCAGTAGTTAAAAATACATTGCTTGCTAAAGCAATGGAAAACTCTGATAAAGAGTTTGGAGAATTACCTTCTACATTAAAAGGGAATTCATCAATTTTATTATCTGAAACAGGAAATGCTCCTGCTAAGATTATTAAAGAATTTAGAAAAAAATCTGACAAACCAGTATTAAAAGGAGCTTATATTGAAGAAGCTGTTTACGTAGGGGATGATCAATTAGACAACCTAGTAAACATCAAATCTAAAGAAGAACTTCTAGGAGATATTATTGGATTGTTACAATCGCCTGCTAAGAATGTTGTTTCAGCATTACAATCAGGAGGTCAAACACTTTCAGGAATCGTTAAGACGTTGTCTGAAAGATAAATTAAGCGCACAAATAGATTATTATATTACAATTTAAAAATTACAGAAATGGCAGAATTAAAAGATTTCGCAGAGCAATTAGTTAACTTAACAGTAAAAGAAGTAAACGAATTAGCTACAATATTAAAAGATGAATACGGTATTGAGCCAGCTGCAGCAGCAGTAGCAGTAGCAGGACCAGCAGCAGGAGGAGCAGACGCAGGAGAAGAAAAAACTGAGTTTGACGTAATCTTAAAAGCAGCAGGAGGTTCTAAATTAGCAGTTGTAAAATTAGTTAAAGAATTAACTGGTTTAGGATTGAAAGAAGCTAAAGGTATCGTTGATGGAGCACCAGCACCAATCAAAGAAGGAATTTCTAAAGATGAGGCAGAAGGTCTTGTAAAATCATTAGAAGAAGCTGGAGCTGAGGTAGAGCTTAAATAAGCTACTCTTAGACAACTAAATTAAGGTTTAGGTCAGAAGGAATACTCCTTTTGATCTAAACCATTTTTTGCATTTATATTTATTCTTTATTTAACACAGAATTTTAACTAAAATTTTTTCTCCTTTGGCAACGAAAAATAGTACTGAAAGAATAAACTTTGCATCGGCTAAATTGGCTACTGATTATCCAGATTTTTTGGATATTCAAATTAAATCTTTCCAAGATTTTTTCCAATTAAAAACTAAAGCAGACGAGCGAAGTGATGAAGGGTTATACAAAACCTTCATGGACAATTTCCCAATTACAGATACAAGAAACAACTTTGTATTAGAATTTATAGACTACTTTGTAGATCCACCTAGATATTCTATTCAAGAATGTATCGAAAGAGGTTTAACATATTGTGTACCTCTTAAAGCAAGATTAAAATTATACTGTACAGATCCTGAACATGAGGATTTTGAAACAATTGTGCAAGATGTTTATTTAGGAACAATTCCTTATATGACAAACTCAGGTACATTTGTAATCAATGGAGCAGAAAGAGTTGTTGTTTCTCAATTACACCGTTCACCAGGTGTTTTCTTTGGGCAATCATTCCACGCAAACGGAACCAAGTTATACTCAGCAAGAGTTATTCCTTTTAAAGGATCTTGGATAGAATTTGCAACAGATATCAATCAAGTAATGTATGCTTATATTGATAGAAAGAAAAAATTACCAGTTACTACTTTATTCCGTGCTATAGGTTTTGAAAGAGATAAAGATATTTTAGAAATCTTTGACCTTGCAGAAGAAACAAAAGTTTCTAAAAGCGGATTGAAAAAATATTTAGGACGTAAATTGGCTGCTCGTGTATTGAAAACATGGCACGAAGATTTCGTTGATGAAGATACAGGAGAAGTTGTATCTATTGAAAGAAATGAAATTGTATTAGATAGAGATACAATTTTAGAAAAAGAACATATTGAGGAAATTATCGAATCTCATGCAAAAACTATTTTATTGCATAAGGAAGATAATGAAATGGCAGACTATGCTATTATTCACAATACATTACAAAAAGACCCTACAAACTCTGAGAAAGAAGCTGTAGAGCATATTTATAGACAATTACGTAATGCTGAACCGCCAGATGAGGAAACTGCACGTGGAATTATAGACAAATTGTTCTTCTCAGAACAACGTTATAATTTAGGTGAAGTAGGACGTTACAGAATGAATAAAAAGTTACAACTTGATGAGTCTTTAGACGCAAAAGTTTTAACTAAAAATGATATAATCACTATTGTTAAGTACCTTATTGAGTTGATTAACTCAAAAGCGGAAGTTGATGATATTGATCACTTATCTAACCGTCGTGTTAGAACAGTTGGAGAGCAATTAGCTAGTCAATTTGGAGTAGGATTATCTAGAATGGCACGTACAATTCGTGAAAGAATGAATGTTCGTGACAACGAGGTGTTTACTCCTATTGATTTGATTAATGCTAAAACGTTGTCTTCAGTAATTAACTCTTTCTTCGGAACAAACCAGTTATCTCAATTTATGGATCAAACGAATCCTTTAGCTGAGATTACTCATAAGCGTAGATTATCTGCCTTAGGACCTGGAGGACTTTCAAGAGAAAGAGCAGGTTTCGAGGTACGTGATGTACACTATACACACTATGGACGTTTATGTCCGATAGAAACTCCTGAGGGACCAAATATTGGTTTGATTTCATCTTTGGCAGTATATGCAAAAGTGAATCACTTAGGGTTTATTGAAACAGCATATAGAGAGGTTAAAGAAGGTGTTGTAAACATCAAAGACGAACCTATTTATTTAAGTGCAGAAGAAGAAGAAGGACACAAATTTGCACAATCTAATTTACCATTAGATGAAAGTGGAAACTTTGTGGCTGATAAGATTATTTCAAGAGAGGAAGCAGATTACCCAGTAGTGGCTCCTAAAGAAGTAAGCTATATGGATGTATCTCCAAACCAGATTGCGTCTATTTCAGCATCGTTGATACCTTTCTTGGAACATGATGATGCTAACCGTGCATTGATGGGGTCAAACATGATGCGTCAAGCAGTACCATTGTTACGTCCAGAAGCACCTATTGTAGGAACAGGTTTAGAGCGTAGAGTAGCAAAAGACTCTAGAATCTTAATCAACGCAGAAGGAAGTGGAGTTGTAGAGTACGTTGATGCCAATAAAATTACCATCAAATACGATAGAACAGACGAAGAAAGATTAGTAAGTTTTGACGTTGATGAGAAATCTTATGACCTTATCAAGTTTAGAAAAACAAACCAAGGAACTAACATTAACCTAAAGCCAATTGTAAAGAAAGGTGATAGAGTTGAAGAAGGACAAGTTCTATGTGAAGGATATGCAACACAAAAAGGTGAATTAGCCTTAGGAAGAAATATGAAAGTAGCCTTTATGCCTTGGAAAGGGTATAACTTTGAGGATGCGATTGTGATTTCAGAAAGAGTTGTTAGAGAAGATATATTTACATCTATTCATATTGATGAGTATTCTTTAGATGTTAGAGATACTAAATTAGGAAGCGAAGAGTTGACTAATGATATTCCTAATGTTTCTGAAGAGGCAACAAAAGAATTGGATGAAAATGGAATGATTCGTATTGGAGCAGAAGTGAAGCCAGGAGACATCTTAATAGGTAAAATTACTCCAAAAGGTGAATCTGACCCTACGCCAGAAGAAAAATTATTACGTGCAATCTTTGGAGATAAAGCAGGAGATGTAAAAGACGCATCATTAAAAGCTTCACCATCTCTAAGAGGAGTTGTAATTGATAAAAAATTATTCCAAAGAGCGGTAAAAGACAAGTCAAAACGTACTCGTGATAAAGAAGAAATAGCAAAATTAGAAACTACTTTTGCAGTAAACTTTGATAACTTAAAAGATGAATTGATTGAAAAATTATTCAACTTAGTTACAGGAAAAACATCACAAGGAGTTCAAAATGATTTAGGTGAAGATGTATTCCCTAAAGGGAAGAAATTCACATTAAAGATGTTGAATTCAGTAAATGACTATACGCACTTAACAAAAGGATCTTGGACTACCGATGATGCTTTAAATGCTTTAATTAGTGAATTAATTCACAACTATAAAATTAAAGTAAGTGACTTACAAGGAACGTTACGTCGTAGTAAGTTTACAATTAGTGTAGGAGATGAGTTACCAGCAGGAATCTTAAAATTAGCTAAGATTTACATCGCTAAGAAACGTAAGTTAAAAGTTGGTGATAAAATGGCAGGACGTCATGGTAATAAAGGTATTGTAGCTCGTATTGTAAGAGCAGAAGATATGCCTTTCTTAGAAGATGGAACACCAGTAGATATCGTATTGAATCCATTAGGAGTACCATCTCGTATGAATATTGGTCAGATTTATGAAACTGTATTAGGATGGGCTGGTCAAAAACTAGGTCAAACATATGCAACTCCAATTTTTGATGGAGCATCATTAGATCAAATAAATACATTGACTGATGAAGCAGGTGTACCTAGATTTGGACATACATACTTATATGATGGAGGAACAGGAAAACGTTTTGATCAACCAGCAACTGTAGGTATTATTTATATGATCAAATTAGGACATATGATCGAAGATAAGATGCACGCACGTTCTATTGGACCATACTCATTAATTACGCAACAACCACTTGGAGGTAAAGCTCAATTTGGAGGTCAACGTTTTGGAGAAATGGAAGTATGGGCATTAGAGGCTTATGGAGCATCTAGTATTTTGAGAGAGATCTTAACTGTGAAATCTGATGATGTAATGGGAAGAGCTAAAACTTACGAAGCAATCGTAAAAGGTGAGAGCAAATGCCAGAACCAGGTTTACCAGAGTCATTCAACGTATTAATGCACGAACTGAAAGGTTTAGGATTAGACGTTCGTTTAGAAGACTAACATATATAATATATTGTAGAGAAGGGTTTTAAAGCTCTTCTCTATAATAATTATGAAAGTCTAAAAACGTATAAAAAATATTTACATTTAAATTCGAATCCATATATACCATGGCAAGAAAAGAAGATAAATACACTGTAAAAAAATTCAGTAAAATATCAATTGGTTTAGCATCTCCTGAGTCTATTTTAGACATTTCTAAAGGAGAGGTTTTAAAACCAGAAACAATAAACTACCGTACACATAAACCTGAAAGAGATGGTTTATTTTGTGAGCGTATTTTTGGTCCTATTAAGGATTTTGAATGTGCTTGTGGAAAATACAAGAGAATTCGTTATAAAGGAATTGTTTGTGATCGTTGTGGTGTAGAAGTAACAGAGAAAAAAGTACGTAGAGATAGAGTAGGACATATTAACTTAGTAGTGCCTATTGCTCATATTTGGTACTTTAGATCATTGCCTAATAAAATGGGATACCTTTTAGGTTTGCCATCTAAAAAATTAGACATGATTATTTACTACGAGCGTTACGTAGTAATTCAACCAGGTATTGCATCTAACTTAGACGGTACTCCATTGCAAAAAATGGACTTCTTAACTGAAGAAGAGTACTTAGATATTTTAGAAACAATTCCTATGGAAAATAGGTATTTAGAAGATTCTGATCCAAACAAATTCATCGCTAAGATGGGAGCAGAATGTTTGATAGACCTATTAGACAGAATAGATTTAGATACGTTGTCTTATGAATTAAGACACAAAGCAAATACAGAAACTTCTAAACAACGTAAAACAGAAGCTTTAAAGCGTTTGAATGTTGTAGAAGCATTTAGAGATTCAGCTAAAAATAGAGAGAATAATCCAGCATGGATGATCTTAAAAGCAATTCCGGTAATACCACCAGAATTACGTCCTTTAGTACCTCTAGATGGTGGTCGTTTTGCGACATCAGATTTAAATGATTTATACCGTAGAGTAATTATACGTAATAACCGTTTAAAGAGATTGATGGAAATTCAAGCTCCAGAGGTTATTTTGCGTAACGAAAAACGTATGTTACAAGAATCAGTAGATTCATTATTTGATAACACACGTAAAGCATCTGCAGTAAAAACAGAATCTAACAGACCTTTAAAATCTTTATCAGATTCATTAAAAGGTAAACAAGGTCGTTTCCGTCAAAACTTATTAGGGAAACGTGTTGATTATTCTGCACGTTCTGTAATTGTTGTTGGACCAGAAATGCAATTGTCTGAATGTGGATTGCCAAAAGATATGGCAGCTGAATTATACAAACCATTTATTATACGTAAGTTGATAGAAAGAGGTATTGTAAAAACAGTAAAATCTGCAAAGAAAATTATAGATAAGAAAGAGCCAGTAGTTTGGGATATTTTGGAGAATGTTTTAAAAGGGCATCCAGTATTACTAAACCGTGCGCCTACACTTCACCGTTTGGGTATCCAAGCGTTCCAACCAAAATTAATTGAAGGGAAAGCTATTCAATTACACCCATTGGCGTGTGCGGCATTTAATGCCGATTTTGATGGGGATCAAATGGCAGTTCACTTACCATTAGGACCAGAAGCAATCTTAGAAGCTCAATTATTATTGTTAGCTTCTCATAATATTTTGAATCCAGCAAATGGTGCTCCAGTAACAGTTCCTTCTCAGGATATGGTACTTGGATTGTACTATATGACTAAAGAAAGAATTTCTACTCCAGAAGTACCTGTAAAAGGTGAAGGGTTGACATTTTATTCTCCAGAAGAATTGATAATAGCCTACAATGAAGGTGCTGTTAATTTGAATGCAGGTATTAAAGTAAGAACTCAAGATATTGATGAAAAAGGAGAGCAAGTAACTAGAATTATCAAAACTACCGTTGGTAGAGTATTGATTAATGAGGTAGTTCCTGCAAAAGCTGGTTACATTAACGAAGTATTGACTAAGAAAAACTTAAGAGATATTATTGGAGGTGTTTTAAAAGCTACTGATATTCCTACCACAGGTAAATTCTTAGATGATATTAAAACAATGGGATTCACCTTTGCATTTCAAGGGGGATTATCATTTAGTTTAGGAGATATTATTATTCCTGCTGAAAAACAGTCAATGATTGATGAAGCTAATTCTGAAGTTGATGTTATTATGTCAAACTATAACATGGGTATGTTAACGAATAAGGAGCGTTATAACCAAGTTATTGATATTTGGGGGTCTACAAACAACCGTTTGACAGAGTTATCTATGAAACGTTTGCGTGAAGATCAACAAGGATTTAACTCAGTATACATGATGCTTGATTCTGGAGCGAGGGGTTCTAAAGAACAAATCCGTCAGTTAACAGGTATGCGTGGATTGATGGCAAAGCCTAAGAAATCTACATCAAGTGGAGGAGAAATTATTGAAAATCCAATTCTTTCGAACTTTAAGGAAGGGTTATCAATTTTAGAGTACTTTATTTCTACACACGGTGCCCGTAAAGGTTTGGCCGATACAGCCTTAAAAACAGCCGATGCAGGATATTTAACACGTCGTTTAGTTGATGTTGCACAAGATGTAATTGTAAACGAAGATGATTGTGGTACGTTAAGAGGGTTAGAAGTAGCTCCATTAAAGAAAAATGATGAAATTGTTGAATCTCTTTCTGAAAGAATTGTAGGACGTTTCACATTACATGAAGTATACCACCCAGTTTCTAAAGAACTTTTAGTAGGTGCTTCTCAGTTAATTACTGATGAGATGGCTAAAATTATTGAAGAGTCAGGAATTGACAGTATTGAAGTACGTTCACCATTAACATGTGAGGCTAAGAGAGGAATTTGTGCTAGTTGTTACGGTCAGAGTTTATCAACTCGTAATATGGTTCAAAGAGGAGAATCAGTTGGTGTTATTGCAGCACAATCAATTGGAGAGCCTGGTACACAGTTAACATTAAGAACATTCCACGTTGGAGGAGTAGCAGGAAACATTTCTGAAGACAATAAGTTAATAGCTAAGTTTGATGGTAGAATTGAAATCGAAGATTTAAATACTGTTGAAGGAGAAGATACACAAGGAAATAAAGTTGATATTGTAATCTCTAGAACTTCTGAAATTAAAGTTATTGATGAAGTTACAGGATTGGTATTGAGTACAAATAATATACCTTACGGTTCTCATGTTTTTGTAAAAGGAAAGAAGAAAATCAAAAAAGGAGATGTAGTTTGTCAATGGGATGCCTTTAATGGTACTATCGTTTCTGAATTTGGTGGTAAGATTGTTTTTGATAATGTAGAAAAAGGAATCAACTACTTAGTTGAAATTGATGAGCAGACTGGATTCCAAGAAAAAGTAATTACAGAATCTAAGAATAAAAAAATTATACCATCATTAATTATTGAGGGAGAAAATGGAGAAGCTTTACGTTCGTACAGTTTACCTTTAGGAGCTCACTTGATGATTGACGACGGAGAGGTTATAGAATCAGGTAAAGTCTTAGTTAAAATACCTCGTAAGTCTGGTAAAGCAGGAGATATTACAGGAGGTTTACCACGTGTAACAGAATTGTTTGAAGCACGTAACCCTTCTAATCCAGCTGTAGTAGCTGAAACAGATGGTGTTGTTTCTTTTGGTAAAATTAAGCGTGGTAACCGTGAAATTATTGTAGAGTCTAAATTAGGAGATATTAAAAAGTATTTGGTAAAATTATCAAGTCAAATCCTAGTTCAAGAAAACGATTTTATTAAAGCAGGTATGCCATTATCTGATGGAGCAACTACTCCTAATGATATTCTTAAAATTCAAGGACCATCTAAAGTACAAGAGTACTTGGTTAATGAGATTCAAGAAGTTTACCGTTTACAAGGTGTAAAAATTAACGATAAACACTTTGAGGTAGTTGTACGTCAAATGATGCGTAAAGTTAGAATTATTGACTCTGGAGATACATTATTCTTAGAGAATGCTTTAGTTCATAAGAATGACTTTATTGAGCAAAATGATGCTATTTACGGATTAAAAGTTATCGAAGAAGTTGGAGGATCAGATACTTTAAAAGCAGGTCAGATTATTTCTGCTCGTAAATTAAGAGATGAGAATTCAATTTTGAAGAGAGAAGATAAAGAATTAGTAATTGCTAGAGATGCACAACCAGCAACGGCTGAGCAAATCTTACAAGGTATTACTAGAGCTTCACTTCAAACAAAATCATTCATTTCTGCAGCTTCTTTCCAGGAAACTACAAAAGTATTGAATGAAGCAGCTGTAAGTGGTAAAGTAGACTCATTAGAAGGATTGAAAGAAAATGTAATTGTTGGTAAGAGAATTCCTGCCGGTACAGGTATGAGAAATTACAACAATATCATTGTAGGTCCTAAAGAAGAGATCGAAGAGAATTTGTAATAATTTAAACATTGATATTAATCACTGTTTAAAAGAATATAAGATTGGTTCATGAGAAATTGTGAACCAATCTTTTTTATTACTAATATTGTTTAAAAATAATATTATGAGTGTAGAAAAAAATAAAGAAGGTCAATTAAATATAGAATTGGATGAAGCTATTGCAGAAGGAACGTATTCTAACTTGGCAATTATAAATCATTCAGTTTCTGAGTTTATTGTAGATTTTATTAACGTAATGCCAGGTACCCCAAAGGCAAAAGTAAAATCAAGAATTATTTTAACTCCTGAACATGCTAAACGTTTGGCAAAAGCATTGGATGAAAATGTAAAAAGATTTGAAAAAGCCAATGGAAAAATTAATGAGCCAGAAACACCTCCTATTCCAATGAATTTTGGACCAACAGGACAGGCGTAAAAGTATTTAACGAAAGAACTTGGAAATCGGAACTAGAAATAGTTCCGATTTTTTTTATGTCAGATTTTGATAAAAAGACTCTAAAAATCTAGTTAAAAAAATAAGGATATAGATAGATGTTTCTAAATTAAGTTTTATTTTTGCGCATGCAACAAAAAGTACTTATTCTAGATTTCGGATCTCAAGTTACGCAGCTGATTGCGCGTCGAGTGAGAGAGTTGAACATTTATTGTGAAATTCACCCATATAACAGCGAAAAATACAATTTCGCTGACTATAAAGCAGTTATTTTATCAGGTTCACCACATTCTGTAAGAGGAGAAAATGCTCCTAAAATAGACTTATCAGATGTAAAAGGTAAAAAACCTTTATTGGGAATTTGTTATGGAGCTCAATATTTAGCACATTTCTTTGGAGGTGAAGTAGGAGCATCTAATACAAGAGAGTATGGTAGAGCTAATTTGTCATATTTGAATCATACCAATCCATTATTTGATGAAATCAATGAAGGAAGTCAGGTTTGGATGAGTCATTCAGATACGATTTTACATTTACCAGAAAATTGTGAATGTATTGCAAGTACAGAGGATGTTAAAAATGCAGCATACCATGTAAAAGGTGAAGATACTTATGCAATTCAATTTCATCCAGAGGTATATCACTCTACCGATGGAACTAAACTGTTAGAAAACTTTTTGGTAAAAATAGCAGGAGTAGCTCAAGAATGGACACCAAATAATTTTGTTGAAACTACAGTTCAAGAAATAAAAGACAAAGTAGGTAATGATAAGGTTGTTTTAGGACTGTCTGGAGGAGTTGATTCTACTGTGGCAGCTGTATTGTTAAATAAAGCGATAGGAGAGAATTTATACTGTATTTTCGTTAATAACGGATTGTTACGTAAAAATGAGTTTGAGGGCGTATTGAAACAATACGAAGGAATGGGCTTAAATGTAAAAGGAGTAGATGCATCTGAGAGGTTTTTAACAGAATTAGCAGGTTTGTCTGACCCAGAAGCTAAACGTAAAGCGATAGGTAAGGCATTTATAGATGTTTTTGATGAAGAAGCTCATTTGATTGAAGACGTAAAATGGTTAGCCCAAGGAACTATTTATCCAGATGTTATAGAATCTGTATCAGCAGATGGAGGACCTTCAGCAACGATTAAATCACATCATAATGTAGGTGGTTTGCCAGACTTTATGAAGTTGAAAATAGTAGAGCCTTTACGTATGATTTTTAAAGATGAAGTACGTAGAGCAGGAAAATCTATGGGGATTGATCCTGAATTATTAGGGCGTCACCCTTTTCCAGGACCAGGTTTAGCAATTCGTATTTTAGGAGATATTACAGCAGAAAAAGTAGAAATGTTACAAGAGGTAGATCATATTTTTATCCAAGGATTAAAAGATCATGGATTGTATGATTCTGTTTGGCAAGCAGGTGCTATTTTATTACCAGTACAATCTGTAGGGGTAATGGGAGATGAGCGTACATATGAAAAGGCAGTTGCACTACGAGCTGTAGAATCTACAGATGGTATGACAGCTGATTGGGTAGATTTACCATATAAGTTTTTACAAGAAATATCTAATAGAATCATAAACAGTGTTAAAGGTGTTAACCGTGTTGTTTATGACATTAGTTCAAAACCACCTGCAACTATAGAGTGGGAATAATATCAATTTGATTTATTAGGAATAAAATAATAACCATTCAGTTTAAGTTTTTTTTTATACTTTTCTGAGTGGTTATTCTGTATAAAAAATAAAAGTGATTATGAAAAAAATAATATTGCTATTATATATATGCGTATTTTCTTTTTTAGGGGCTTGTGCTCAACAAAAAGAGTACATTTCATACACGGTACAAGAAGGGGAAAGTCTTAAGGATATAGCAAAGAAATTTGATGTCAAATCAAAAACTTTATCTAAACTAAATCCAGGTATCAGTAAAAGACCAAATCCAAATACAGTTTTATTGGTGCCAAATGTTAATTATGATGAAAATGAGGTTGTTGTAAAAGCATCTAAAACATATATAGTTCAACCTAAAGAAACATTATATGGAATTTCTAAAAAGTTTGAGGTAAGTATTGATTCTCTAAAAAAAGAAAATCCACAAATAGATGTAGAAGGTCTAAAGATAGGGATGGTATTAACAATTCCTGATGAAAAAGAAGTTTCGAAGGAAGAGTTACAACAACAATATTTAGATTCTATCACGCATAGGTATTTAATACATACGGTTGTTAAAGGTGATACGTATTATAGTTTAACAAAACGTTACGAAATAACAAAAGAGGAATTAAATAGTAATAATCCAGAATTATCAGAAGGGCTTAAATTAGGAATGGTTTTAAAGATAAGAGAGAAAGACCTATTTGATATAAATGAAAATTTATTTTTAAAGGATACACTATCTTCTTCAATAGTATTTAGAGATACTATAGCGGATAACAAGGAGTTGAATGTAGCTATGTTATTACCTTTTAAGTTTTCTAAAAATGATACACTTTCAAAAGAGCAGCTCTTTTCTGCAAAAAACAATTTAATCAATATTGTTTCAGATTATTATTTAGGGGCTCAAATAGCGATAGATTCACTAAGAACTCAAGGATTAAAAATTAATGTATCAGCCTACGATACAGAGAATAATAGAGATACAATTCAACAGATTTTAAAGGATAGTTCTTTTAATAATATAGATGTTGTTTTTGGACCAGTGTATAACTCGCATGTAGAATATGTAGCAAATCAATTGGGAGATATTTCGGTGGTTTACCCTTTTTATTCCTCTAAGCAAGGAAACTTTATTTCTAAGAATATTATAAAAACAGCACCAAGTAGAGATTTGTTTGAAGAGAAGGTTTTAAAATATATAAAAGAAAAATATTGTTTTGAGCAAATAGTTATTGTAGGTGAAGAAGATGAAGCTTCAAGGATTAAAATAAGCAGAATTGCCAAAGAACTAAATTTATTAGATTCTTTAAATGAAGTTAAAATATTACAACCTAAAAATGGATATATTGATCGTGAGAAATTTGTAAGTGTTGTAGATACGCTTAATGTAAATTGGATTGTTATGGCTACTAATAGTAATGTTGTGACTTCAGATGTAGTTAATAATATAAAATCTCTTTCTGATGATGTACCAGGAGTTAGAATGTTTGCTTTTGAAAAAGGGAAAAACTTTTCAAGTACAGCAAATAATAATTTAGCACGGTTGAATGTAACATATGCCTCTTCAGGTGTTTTTAATGACACTTTGCCGAAAGTACATTCCTTTTATGAGAAATACGAAAAAATAAATAAAACATACCCAACTCCCTATGCTATTCGTGGGTTTGATATTACATATGATATTTTAATGAGAATGGCGTCTACAGAAGAAGGTGTTTTAGACTCAACTTTAAATAAAGGGATTTCTACAAGAATTCAGGATTCATATAATTATGACCAAGAAAAAGGTCCTGTATTTAATAAATCTGTTTTTCTATTAAAATATAATGATGATTTGACTTTAGAGGTTTTAAAGAATGATTAGATAAATAACTGATTATTCTCTAAGACAGGCTTTAAGAGACTTAGATTCTTTTTAGTACCAAGCTTGTTTAAAAACTCTAGATGCCTCATATGATGCGTGTCAGAGCCTAAAAAGGTTATTTTATTTTCTTTTAAAAGTCTTTGGGCAGTTTTTTTAACACTATCTCCATAATATCCTGTTAGAGAAAGTAGATTCATTTGAAGACTACATCCTGCTTGAATTAATTTTTCATACATATCAAATTTGTTATGATAAAAATTATAACGTTCAGGGTGTGCTAGTATAGGTTTGTAACCAGCTAGTTGTATATCAAATAGTAATTCAAATAAATTTACAGGAGCATTAAGAAAAGACATTTCTACGAGAATGTAATTGTCTTTAAGGGTTAAAATATCTTTTACTTTTAACAATTTAGAAAATTCTTCATCTAACATATATTCAGCAGCAGCATGTATGTTAATATCATTCATTCCTTGTTTAGAAAGTTCTTTTTTTACGCTATCTAATTTTTCTAAAATAGTACTGCTACTATTAGGCCAAACATTCCCTAAAACATGAGGGGTTGTAATGAAGTTGTTAATTCCATAAGATCGCATTTTAGAAATTAGTTCAATTGTGTTTTCCATGTTTTTAGAACCATCATCTATACCAGGTAATAAATGAGAATGGATATCAACAAAACTTTTAGGAAAAACTTCAGATATAGGAGTTTTATTTTGGAAAAAATTGAACACGTTTAAAAGGTTAAAAAGGGTTGTAGACCACAAAGTTATTGAATAAAAAGGATAGAGCCTAATATAAAAGATAATTGTAAAAAGAGTAGTTTGAAAATTAACAAAATTATAGGGTTTTTGATTTTTAAAATTCAATTTTAGAACATGTTTAAGGGGCTTGTTTTTCAGAAAATTAGAGAGCAAAATTTATTTTCAATTTTCGCAATCGATATAGTTTAAATAGTTATTGTTTTTTCAGTTTTGATATGATATATTTGGCATGTAAATAAAATTTCAAGCATATGATATTAATAGCAGACGGAGGATCTACTAAAGCAGATTGGATTGCTTTAGATGAGAATAAAGAACAGTTGTTTAAAGTTAGAACTGGTGGATTGAACCCTGCTGTTGTTCCTGTTGAAGTTTTAAGGGAAAGGATTATGAACACTCCAGAATTTGCGGATAATTTAGAGGCAATTTCTCAAGTGTTTTTTTATGGAGCAGGTTGTGGAACAGCTGATGCTACTAAAATCTTGAAAGATTTATTTGAAGAATTATTTACCAATGCAGAGGTTGTTGTAGGGGAAGATACTTTAGCAGCAGTTTATGCAGCTTCAGGGACAGAACCAGCAATAGTTTGTATTCTAGGAACTGGATCTAATAGTAGTTATTTTGATGGAGAAACAATTGTCTCAAATTCTGTATCACTGGGTTATATTGTAATGGATGAAGCTAGTGGGAATTATTTTGGGAAAAGATTGTTAAGAAATTACTATTATAAAGTAATGCCAGATTATATAGCTAAAGAGTTTGAAAAAGCATATAATTTAGAACCTGATCACGTAAAATATAATCTATACCGTCAACCTAACCCAAATACATATTTGGCGAATTTTGCGGCATTTATGTTTCAGTTTAAAGAAGACCCTTATGTGTTAGATTTAATGGAGGATGGTTTTGATGCTTTTTTTAGAAGTAGAGTTTTACCATATAAGAAGGATAAATCAACACCAATTTATTTTATAGGTTCGATAGCTCATTATTTTTCTGAAATTTTAGAAAAAGTAGCTGCTAAGCACGATTTAAAAATTACTGGAGTAATTCAAAGACCAATCCATAATTTAATTCAATATCACAAAGATCATTTAATTAAATAATTAGGTCTAATATACGTTCTAAAGCCATTCCTCTAGATCCTTTTATAAGGTAGCAGGTTTCAGAAGAATTTTGGTTTTGAAAAATATTTTTAAAAGCTTCGAAAGAGTTGTATTGTACATACTTTTTCGAAGCTTTTACTTTTGAAAATTGATTTCCTATTAAATGAGCTTCTTTAAAGTTGTATTTTTCGAGACGAAGGGCTATTTCTAAGTGCTCTTGGAGACTAGTTTCTCCTAATTCAAACATATCTCCTAGGATTACAACTTTATTTATCTCGTTTAAGCTATGGAAGTTTTCTAACGCTGCGCTCATGCTACTAGGGTTTGCATTATAGGCATCTAGAATTATTTTATTACTTCCTTTAGTTATTATTTGAGATCTATTATTGGTAGGGATATAGTTCTCAATTCCTTTTTTTATAAGGTTTAAAGGAACATTAAAGTATTCTCCAATGGCAATAGCAGCTTGTATATTACTTAAATTATATTTGCCTATTAAGTTACTGTGAATAGTGGTGTCCTTATATGAGATATTCAGAAAAGGAGTTGCGTTGATTAGTTTGGTTTCCTTTCCGAAAAGATGTTTTTTATTATTCTTACTATTGGTTATTTGTAACAGATCATTATTGTTTATAAAAGCAATACCGTCGTTTTCTTTTAAATAAGTGTACATTTCTGATTTTCCTTTGATAACACCTTCAACACCTCCAAATCCTTCTAAATGAGCCTTTCCGAAGTTTGTTATATACCCATAATCAGGGCAAGCTATTTCACAAAGACCCTCTATTTCTTTTTGATGATTAGCTCCCATTTCAACTATTCCTATTTCTGTATCTATATTCATAGATAGCAATGTAAGTGGTACGCCAATATGATTGTTTAGGTTGCCTAATGTAGCTGTTGTTTTATATTTTTCTGATAAAACAGCATTTATCAATTCTTTAGTAGTTGTTTTACCATTACTTCCAGTTAATGATATAATAGGAATATTTAAGGCTAGTCTGTGAATTCTAGAAAGCTCTTGTAAGGTTGATAGTACATCTTTAACATATAGTATACGATTTTCAGAGCTGTCAAAGTATTCTAAATCATCAATGATAGCATATAAAGCACCTTTCTTTAAAGCTTCTAAGGCAAACTTATTACCATTAAAATTATCTCCCTTAAGTGAAAAATAAATTGAACCAGGAGTTATTTTTCTAGTGTCTGTAGTGATTGAAAAGTTATTTCCTATTAGATTGTATATATCTTGAGCTGTATTCATAGAGGTATATTAAATATAAAAACCTCACTAAAGTTATCGTCTAGTGAGGTTGGTTATTAAGAATTGTTTTTCTGTTTTTTAATGAGCAGTCTTTTTTCCTCCAGAGACATTTCCTACTTTATCAAGAGCACATCTAAATCCGATAAAATCAGTAGACATATATTGAGGAAGGTATCTTCGTTGTGCTGGATCTAACCAAAACTCTCTATCTCTCCAAGAACCTCCTTTGTATACTCTAGTATTGTCTCCAATTAATGTAGTTCTCGGTTTTTTATCATATTTCTTTTCAAATTTACCAGTATCATAGTTAAATTCAGAAGGAGGGTTTACAGGAGAATTGTACATTCTAGGCTTTACATCTAAATTAGCCAATTCTTCATTATAATACTTTGAGTGTAATAATTCTCCATCATTGATATTGATATTGTTAGATTTAGAATAATTGAATCTCATATAAGTATCTTCAGATGTAATAGGAACATGCATAATTCTACCAGGAATATCTCTAGGGACAATTTTCCCATTTACTAACGTATCGTAAACGATATCTTCATATTCTGCTACTTTTACTTTTCCCTCTTCATCTATTAGCTTTTTCATGTATACGTTTCCTCTCATATAATTGAAATCGTTCATTTCATTGTCTATAATAGGGCGGTATACATCGTAAACCCATTCAGCAACATTACCAGCCATGTCATAAAGACCGAAAGCATTTGGTTCGTAAGATTTAATTTGATTTGTAATATCAGCACCATCATTACTCCAGCCAGCAATTCCTGTATAATCACCTTTTCCTTGTTTAAAGTTTGCTAACTGATCTCCTTTTTTAGAAGTGTTTTTATATCTAGTATATCTACCGTTCCAAGGATATTTTTTTCGACCTCTTTGGTTATTATATTCTCTATTCTCATGGAGTGCTTTTGCAGCATATTCCCATTCAGCTTCTGTAGGCAGTCTAAAGTCAGGGTATAAAATTCCATGATGTGGCTTTACGTGACTTCCTTCAAAAACATGACCTTCTCTTTTTGGAGCATCTTCTGCAATATCATCAAATTCTTCTTCTTCTTCTTCTTCTTCAACAGAAGCTTCGGCAACTACTTCAGGAGTCGGGTTAAGGCTGTCATTTTCTACTTGTACTTCTTCAGCTTCTGCGATTTCCTCTTCCTCTTCCTCTTCAGGCTCATCTATGTCGTCATAATCTTCCTCAGCAATATCTTTGTCTTTTCTTCTTTTTATTGTTTTAAGCCCTTTGTCGTAAATCGTAGAGTCTCCATCAAAAAGTAACTTAGGATTTGTATAATAAGTTTCTGTACTAAAGTGATTTCTTCCTTCAACCGTGATAGAGTCTTCGTCAAAAAGTTGCTTAAGAACACCAATATCCATAAGAATTTTTTCATTAACACGGTCTGTTCTCCATTTACAGTAGTCGTTGGCTTGAGACCAACTAACACCAACAACGGGATAGTTTGCGTAAGCAGGGTGTCTTAAATAAGTTTGAGTTAAAGATTCGTTACTTCCTAAAGCTCTCCTCCATACAAGTGTGTCAGGAAGTGCTGATTCATAAATATGACCATAATTTTTCTTATGAGGAGGAAATACACGTTCCAACCATAATAAGTAAAATAAATATTCAGAATTTGTTACTTCGGCTTCATCCATATAGAAGGTACGAAGTTGCATTTTTTTAGGAGTTGTGTTCCAATCAGACATGATATCATCTTGAATACTACCCATTGTAAATGACCCTCCTTGAATAAGGACCATTCCTGAAGGTGGTTTTTGCTCAGTATAATTATTATTGATACTAAACCCACCATGCTTGGCATCATTGTACTTCCAGCCCGTCAGGGTAGAAGTTCCTGAGTTTGATATTGTTGGCTTACTACAAGAGAATAATACAGTTGATAAAAGTACTGCAATTAGACTATAGTGGAAAAGGTTTTTCATATTCAAGTAAAACTTTTGTGTGTGTTTTGAAAGTCGCAATTTACAATATTTATGGATTTTTGCAATAAATATCATACAAAATACGAGCTAGTATAATTTATTTATATCCCTGGAGTTATAATAACGGACGGTTTTTTTCTTTATTATATATTTATAGTATCTTGCGCCTCTTATAGTTAATTTAGTTTATAAACAATATCAGAACATTTTTTATGTCACTTAAAAAAGTAATATTTATATCTCTTTTCTGCTTTGTAACCATTGGTTTTTCACAATCTAATAAAGTAAAATCTTTTATGTTAGATTGGGATTTGTCTGGAGAGTTTGAGTTGGCAGAGATAGAAGAGATATCAATACCTTACGTAAAAGGTAATTCTATTACAGGTGCCAAGTTACCTAGTTTTTTTGATATTTGGTCTGTTACGAATAATTCAAAAGTAGTAAACTCAGAACTTACTAATGTCGTATATAAGAAGTTAGATTTGTCAAAATATCCTGACTTAGATATAACTAAAGTACCTTTAGAGTTAGAGTATAATTTGGTTGTCAGTGATTCAAGATCTGATTCATACATTTCTTTTGAATTAACGCCTCTAATAAAGATAGGGAATGAAGTTAGTAGAGTCGTTTCTTTTAATTTAGAGTATCAATTAGGAAGCTTTAGTAATAAGCAATCAAAGTTAAATAGAGCAGTGGTGGCTCAAAATTCCGTATTATCAAGTGGAACTTGGTATAAGTTTGCAGTAGATACGACAGGGGTTTTTAAAATAGATAAAAACTTATTGAATTCTATTGGGGTTGATACGAACGGATTGGACCCAAGAAGTATACGTATTTACGGTAATGGTGGAGCATTATTGCCTCAGCTCAATAGCGATTTTAGATATGATGATTTACAGGAGAATCATATTTATGTACAAGGAGAGTCAGATGGGGTATTCAATGATTCTGATTATATTTTGTTTTATGCTAAAGGTCCTCATGGATGGGATACTTCAGACGTGAATAATTTAGAACATATTAATAATATTTATTCAGATTTAGCGTATTATTTTATTACGATTGATAATGGTTTTGGACAAAGAATATCTAATGAAACACCTATTGTCGAATTTCCCACAAAAACAATCACAAAATTTGATGATTATACTTTTTTAGAGGAAGACAAGGTAAACTTAATAGGAACGGGACAGCATTGGTTTGGAGATGAGTTTGGGGTTACGAACAGTAGGGATTATAAATTTCGTTTTTCAAACATAGACACAAGTGTTCCATTGGAAGTTAGAGTACGTGGAGCTGTTAGTTCGACAACAAGGACAGCAATGGAAGTTACCATGAACTCTGAATCTTACACTATTAGTAGTACAGGAGGTTATAGACCTAAATGGTTCAGTGGAGGAAATAGTTTTCTAGTAGGCAATGAAGATATAGTAGTAACTTTAGAGTATCACCAAGGAGGAAACCCAGCAGCAAGGAGTTATTTAGACTATATAGAATTAATAGGAACAAAAAATTTAGTGGCTACTGGGAGTCAATTTGCATTTAGAAATTTTGAAGCAAAAGAGGTAGGAGATGTTTTAGAGTATGTCATAGCTAATGAAAATAATGTTTTTGAAGTTTGGGATGTTACAAGTTTTTTAGAACCTAAGAGGGTTGCTAATTTAAGTCCAGGAAGTTCTAATTATTCGTTTAGAGTAAATTCTGGAGAGTTAAGAGAATATGTAGTTTTGAATAACTCTAACTATTATGCACCTATAGCTATTAGTGATAACATAGTATCTAATCAAAATTTACATGGAGAGTTAGATATTGATTATTTAGTAGTAACAAATACAGAATTGTTGTCAGAAGCACAAAGATTGGCTAGTTATCATCAACAAAATTCAGGTTTAAATACAAAAGTTGTTGACTTGAAGTTAATTTATAATGAGTTTGGTTCTGGGGCTAAGGATATTACGGCAATTAGAGATTACGTTAGATATTTATATAACAACTCAACTAACAAGATTAAATACTTATGTCTATTTGGTGATGGGACTTATGATTTTAAAGATAGAATAAGTAACAATAATAATGTTGTACCTGCTTATCAAGAGGAGGAGAGTTTTGATTTAATCAATTCTTTTGTAACAGATGATTATTATGGAATGATGGGAGAGTCAGAAGGGAGAATGGTGAATTCTGACAAGCAAGATGTAGCTACAGGAAGAATATTAGTTTCTACTACGCAAGAAGCTCGAGAGGTCGTAGATAAGATATTAAATTATTATTCGGAGGCTTCTTTAGGTGTTTGGCATAACACAATTACTTTGATAGCGGATGATAGCGATAGTACTGGGAGTGGTACCGATTACGAAAGGGAGTTTCAGGAAAAAATGGATGATATAGCAAAGGATATACTTGAAAATAGACCTCAGTATAATATAAAGAAGATATATTCTGATGCTTATGAAGAAGAAAAAACTTCGGGAGGAGATCGTTATCCAGAAGTGAAAACAGAGATTTCCGATGTAATGGAAAAAGGTAGTTTACTTATAGGGTATTTTGGACATGGGGGAGAAACTGGTTTAGCGAGTGAAAGGATAGTAGATATTCCTCAAATTAGATCGTGGAGAAATAATAATACATTGCCTTTATTTATAACTATAACATGTGATTTTACGAGATTTGACAACCCTCAAAGGTTTACGGCGGGAGAAGAAATGTTTTCAAGTCCTATAGGTGGGGCAATTAGCTTGCTTTCAACGACAAGGGAGATACTTGCACGTTCAGGAAGAGATTTTAACGAGGTATTTATGGAGAATGTCTTAGATTATGAGAACGAAGGATATTCAATATCAGAAGCTCTTATGATGTCTAAGAATGAAAATCCATTGTCACAATCACAACATTTTTTTATATACTATTTTGGTGATCCAGCAATGAAATTAAGAATCTCTAAACCTAATATTAGGATTACAAAAATTAATGATAAAGATGTCCTTATAAGTAGAGATACGTTAAAATCTTTAGCTAAGGTTAAGTTAGAAGGAGTTGTTACTAATGAAGAGGGAGATGTTTTAACAAATTACGGTGGTGTTGTTTCCACTGTAGTATATGATAAACCTTTTTTTAAAACTACATTGGATAATGTGGGGTATGGAGAAACATTTGAATTTGAAGTTCAAGAAAGTAAGATTTTTAACGGGCAAGCAGAGGTTAATAATGGTGTTTTTGAGGTGGAATTTATTGTCCCTCAAGATATTAAGGTGGATTACGGAAAAGGAAAAGTTAGTTTGTATGCTTACAATTATAATGAGTTTTCTGAAAAAGGAGGAGCTGATCTTGATATTGTTGTTGGTGGGATTGATGAGAATGATAGAATAGATGAAGTAGGGCCGGAAATAATAGCATATATGAATGACGAGTTTTTTACAGATGGGGGAACTGTCAATCAATCACCTGTATTGCATTTAGAGTTTTCGGATGAAAGTGGAATAAACACTTCTTTGGGGGGAATAGGACATGACATTGTAGCGGTGTTAGATGGTAACCGAGGAGAACCTATTCAATTAAATGATTTTTTTAAAGCAGAGATAAATGACTTTACGAGTGGAAGTTTGTCCTATACGTTACGTGATTTAGAGATAGGGTCTCATTCGCTAAAAATAAAAGCATGGGATACGTATAATAATTCTTCAGAAATAACGTTAAATTTCGTGGTTGCTGATGATACAGCTTTCGTAATAGAAAATGTTTTGAATTACCCTAACCCATTTATTAACTATACAGAGTTTTGGTTTAATCATAATAAGCCTCATGAAACATTAGAAGTAAGAGTAGAAATATATACAGTCTCAGGTAGTTTGATTAAAACAATTGATCAAACAGTACAATCGGTAGGGAATTTATCAAGATTGGTAACATGGGATGGTTTGGATGATTTTGGAAATAGGGTAGCCAAAGGTGTTTATATATACAAACTGTCAGTTATGTCTACTGTAACAGGGGCGAGAGCTGGTAAGTATGAGAAACTAGTTATTTTACAATAAATAAATTATAAAAGAAGAACAATTAAATATTATATGACACTAAAAAAAACGGGGATTTTAGTCCTTATGCTAGGAGTTTTTGTAAAAAGTTTTGGACAAACTAAAGAGAATAACCCCATTTCCGTAGCAGCACCATTGCTAATGATAAATTCGGATGCTAGATCAGCAGGTATGGGAGATGTAGGAGTAGCAACTTCATCAGATGCAGATGCCTTATATCATAATTCAGCAAAAATGGCATTTAATACTTCAGAATATACATATGGATTAAATTATACACCATGGTTGCAAACATTGGTTGATGGTTTGTTTGTTGGTGGTTTTTCTATAATTAATAGAATAGATGAGCGTAGTGCGTGGGGAGGAAGTTTACGATACTTTTCTTTGGGAGAAGTAGAGTTACTTGATGATATAGGGGCTCCTCTTGGAGTAGAAAATCCTTCTGAGCTGACAATAGATGGTTCGTATGCATTAAAGTTAAGTGATTATTTTTCTATGGGAGTTGCTTTAAGATATATTCGTTCAGACTTATCTATTAATGCAACTAATGATGATTTGGTAGCAATTAATAGTTTTGGAGTAGATATTAATGGATATTATCAATCACAAGAAAGGAATTATGGTAGTTTTAACGGAAGAATTCGTGCAGGATTTAATTTCTCAAACCTAGGACCTAAAGTCTCTTATACAGAGGCAGGGGAAGAGACTTTTATTCCAACAAGAATGCGTTTAGGAACAGGTTTTGATTTTATTTTAGATGATTATAATACTATTGGAGTAACATTTGAAACATCTAAATTATTGGTTCCAACACCTCCAATTAGAGATGAAGAAACTGATGAAGTTATCAAAGGGAAAGATGATAATGTTGGTTGGGTACAAGGAATGTTTCAGTCGTTTAGTGATGCTCCTTATGGATTTGGAGAAGAGTTACAAGAATTTACATGGGGACTTGGAGGAGAGTATCTATACAGTGACGCTTTTGCGTTGCGAGCAGGGTATTTTCATGAAAGTGAGTTTAAAGGAAATAGACAATACTTCACTATGGGAGGAGGTATAAAAGCAAAATCATTTAACATTGATTTGTCTTATTTGATTAATACATCTAATGCTTCTAACCCGTTGGAAAACACATTGAGGTTTTCAATATCATTTGATGTAGGAGATATTTACGAAAATTTTTAAGAACTTTTAAAGTAAACAAAACTGCCTGAGGCTTTCTGCTTTAGGCATTTTTTGTATGTAAATAGGAGTATGAAAGATGTTTTAAATGTTAGATTTAGTTAAACTAATTTAAGTAAATTCGTGCTTCTAAAAATAAGATTACATGAATCAAGAATTAAAGATTACGGAAGAATTAAAAAGTTATTTGGTAGAGATTTCTAAATGGACAAAATTTTTAAGTATTGTTGGTTTTATAGGAGTTGGAGTTTTAATTTTAATGGCTTTTTTTGTAGATAAGATTTTTGCAGGATTAAATATCCCTATGCAAGAAGGAGTGTCTCTATCATCACTTTCTGTAGTTTATTTTATTTTAGCAGGGTTGTATTTTATTCCTGTAAATTATATGTTTCAATTTTCAACAACATTACGAAAGTCTTTAAGTGCGAAAGATCAGGTAGAGTTAACAAGTGCTTTTAAAAATTTAAAATCACTATATAAGTTCATGGGAATTTTAACAATTGTTATAATGAGTTTATATGCTTTCGCTTTTATTCCTTTACTAATTACATTATTTAGTTAATATATGTCTATACAATCTATAATTACAGGAACGGGGAGTTATGTTCCTTCAGTAGTAAAAAAGAATAGTGATTTTTTGTTTCATGAGTTTTTGAATGAAGATGGAACTTCTTTTTCTCACAATAATGAATTGATAGTTGGGAAGTTTAAACAAATAACAGGTATAGAAGAAAGGCGTTATGCAGAAGACTCTATGGCAGCCTCAGATTTAGCATATTTGGCTGCTGAAAAAGCTATTGAAGATTCAAAAGGAGATAAAAATACAATAGATTATATTATTGTAGCACATAATTTTGGAGATGTATCAAAGGGAAGTATTCAAGGTGATACATTACCTAGTTTGGCTTCTAAGGTTAAAAACAAATTAGAGATAAAGAATGTTAATTGCGTAGCTTATGATTTGTTATTTGGCTGTCCAGGATGGGTTCAAGGAGTTATTCAAGCAGAAGCATATATAAAGTCAGGAATGGCTAAAAAAGTACTAGTTATCGGTACAGAAACTCTTTCAAGGGTTGTAGATGATTTTGATAGGGATTCAATGATTTATGCTGATGGTGCAGGAGCTTGTATTATTGAAGCACAAGAAGTAGAAGAGGATAAAGGAATTTTAAGTTACGGAGCACAAACATTTACAGAAGAAGAAACAAATTATTTGTTTTATGGAACGTCTTATAATGCAGAGAAAAAAGATAATACATGTTATATAAAAATGCACGGGCGTAAGATATATGAATTTGCATTGAATAATGTTCCAAATGCGATGAAGAATGTTTTAGATAAAAGTGGAGTTGGGATTAAAGATGTAAAGAAAATATTTATTCATCAAGCCAATGAAAAGATGGACGAGGCTATTGTAAAACGTTTTTTTAAGCTATATAAAGAAAAAGTACCAAAAGGGGTTATGCCAATGTGTATTCATGAATTGGGAAATAGTTCAGTGGCTACAGTACCAACTTTATTAGATTTGGTGTTGAATGGAAAAATGGAAAATCAAAAAGTAGAAGTAGGCGATGTTGTTATTTTGGCATCAGTAGGTGCAGGGATGAATATAAATGCAGTAGTTTATAAATTTTAGATAGAAAATTATTTAATAAAATCAATTTTAAACAAGCTAGAGAGGTGTTTTGTGATTTTTTCTTTCACTTCTTGTTCGGGAGTTTTTACTCCAAGTTCAGCTTCCATTGAAGTTACAGCCTTTCCTTTTATACCACATGGAATGATGTGATCAAAGTACCCTAAATTTGTATTTACATTTAAGGCAAATCCGTGCATGCTTACCCATCTGCTACTTCTTACCCCCATGGCACATATTTTTCTAGCAAATGGAGTTCCTACATCTAACCAAACACCTGTTTCTCCCTTGCTACGTTCAGAATTTATACCATATTCTTTAAGAGTTAAAATAATGGCTTCTTCTAGAAATCGAAGGTATTTGTGAATATCTGTAAAAAAATTTTCTAGGTCAAAAATAGGATACCCTACAATTTGTCCGGGGCCATGATAAGTAATATCTCCACCTCTGTTACTTTTATAAAATGTAGCACCTTTTTTTTCTAATTCTTTTTCATTTAATAAAAGATTACTCAAGTCTCCACTTTTTCCTAAAGTATATACATGAGGATGTTCTACAAATAAAAAATAGTTAGGAGTTGTTGTCTCGGTATTATTTTTTCTATTGGCAACTTTAATATCAATAATTTCTTGAAACAATGTGTCTTGATATACCCAAGCCTCTTTGTATGCTTTATGTCCGATATCTTGTAGTTGTACTTTATTGTTTTTCATAGTGAAGTTGTATAAAGAAAAATTAAATAACCTTGAGAGATTAATCTTTGAAAAATAGAGGACAAAGGTCTGAAAAAATACTGAATATCTAATAAATGATTCTTTGTGTCATTGGTATATTAATGTATTTTTGTTATAAATAGAATTCCATGTCAGTACGTGTAAATAATATTGTTAAAAATTACGGAGCTCAAGTAGCGTTGAATGACGTTTCTTTCGAGATAAAAGAAGGGGAGATAGTTGGTTTTTTAGGACCTAATGGAGCAGGTAAATCTACTTTAATGAAAATTATTACAGGGTATATTTCTGCAAGTTCAGGGACGGTTTTATTGAGTGAAAAAGAGGTGACAGAAACTAATTTAATAACAAAACAAGACATAGGATATTTACCAGAGCACAACCCTTTGTATTTAGAAATGTACGTAAGGGAGTATCTAACTTTTGTAGCGGAAATACATGAAGTGTCTAAAAAAAATGTAGAAGCAGTTGTTGAAAAAGTAGGATTACTACCAGAAGCACATAAAAAAATAGAAAGTTTATCAAAAGGATACAGGCAACGTGTAGGTTTAGCAGCAGCGATCATTCATAACCCTAAGGTTTTGATACTAGATGAACCTACTACAGGATTAGACCCTAACCAATTGATAGAAATAAGAGCGTTGATAAAAGAAATAGGGAAAAATAAAATAATTCTTTTTTCAACCCATATTTTACAAGAAGTAGAGGCTGTTTGCGATAGGGTTTTGGTACTGAATAAAGGAGTTTTAGTGGCAGATGAAAAGTTAAGTGTTTTAAAACAACAACAAGACCAGGTTATTGAAGTAGCTTTCGATTTTCAAATAGAGAAGCGGTTTTTTAATGAAATTCCAGATTTAGAATCAGTTAATAATATTTTTGACACTACTTGGGAATTAGTTTTCAAAACACAAGAAGACAGAAGATCTAGTGTGTTTGATTTTGCAAATAGCAATGGGTTAAAAATTGTTCAAATGAATTCTAAAAATAAAAATTTGGAGCATCTGTTTAAAGAGTTAACAGCTGTTTAGTTTTTAGAGTTTTTCATCTACTTTCAATCGAGCATTTGAAGAAACCTCAGAAGAGCTATATTCGTTATTTAAATATTTTAAATATCCAGTTATAGCAATCATTCCAGCATTGTCTGTAGTGTATTCGAATTTAGGGATGTAAGTTTTCCAATTGTATTTAGAGTTGGCTTCTTTTAATCTTTTTCTTATTTCAGAATTGGCAGAAACACCACCAGCAATAGCCACCTGATGTATTCCAGTTGCTTTTACGGCATTTTTTAACTTATCCATTAAGATAGTGACAATCGTGTTTTGTATAGAAGCACAAATATCATGTAAGTTTTCATGAATAAAATCGGGATTTTTCTTTTCCTCTTTTTGAATGAAGTATAAGATGGCAGTTTTTAGTCCACTAAAACTAAAATCTAAATCACCTACTTTAGGTTTGGTAAAAGTGTATGCTTTTGGATTTCCTAGTTGGGCATATTTATCTATAAGCGGGCCTCCAGGATATGGAAGGTTTAGGATTTTTGCAGATTTGTCAAAAGCTTCACCAACAGCATCATCAATAGTTTCTCCAAGTACCTCCATTTTAAAATAATCGTTCACTTTTACAATTTGTGTATGACCTCCACTAATGGTCAAACACAAAAAAGGGAATGTTGGTTTTTCAGAACCTTCTTCATCAATAAAATGAGCTAAAATATGAGCCTGCATATGATTGACATCTATTAGTGGTATGTTTAAAGAAAGTGCTAGAGATTTAGCAAAAGAAGTCCCAACCAATAGAGATCCCATTAATCCAGGTCCACGAGTAAAAGCTATGGCGTTTAAGTCTTTTTTGTCGATATTTGCCTTTTTTATAGCTTGCTGTACAACAGGAACAATGTTTTGTTGATGAGCTCTCGATGCTAATTCAGGAACAACACCTCCATATTCGGAGTGAATTTCTTGATTGGCAATACTATTTGAGAGTATTTTATCGTTACAAATAACAGCAGCCCCTGTATCGTCACAAGATGATTCGATAGCAAGTATATAAATAGGTTTTTTAGACATTAAAAAAGTGAGTTTTTAGCTTACAAAAGACAAAGTTACAGCATATCAGACGAATTAGGAAAATACTCGTAAGAATTTTGGCAATCATTTTAATGATGCTGATGCTGTTAGTTTTTGTGTTGACACTTCCTAAGGTGCAAACAAGTTTAGGAACCTATGCAACAAAAACTCTTCAAGAGGTGTATGATGTACACATTTCTGTAAACAAAATAAACCTTTCTTACCTCGGGCGTATAAAGTTAGATAATGTGTTAATTAAGGATCATCATAATAATAAGATGATTGCAGCTAAGAAAATAGAAACCTCCTTAGTACGTTTGGTAGGGTTGTTAAATAATACTCTTAATTTAGGAAAGGCAAGCTTGTATGAAGGAGAATTTTATTTAAGAACATACAAAGGGGAATCAAAGAGCAATCTGACTGTTTTTTCAAAAAAGTTTCAGAATACTAAAAAAAAGAAGAAGAAACTATTTGTATTAAAATCTGAAAGAATAGTTCTATTTGATATAGATTTTGAAATATTGAATGAAAATAGAGAAGGAAAACCTTTAATTGTTTCTTATGAAAAAATAGGAGGAACTATTGAGGATTTCCATCTTTTAGGAACTGAAGTCCACGCAAACATAAGGGGGGCACATTTTATAGACAACAATGGGCTTAAAGTAAATAATTTGACGACCAATTTTGTGTACACCTCTACTCAAATGCAATTTGTTAAAACAAAATTAGTTACAGATAAATCTTTGATCAATGCTGAAGTGTTATTTAATTATAAAATTGGCGAATTGTCCGATTTTATTAATAAAGTTCAGATAAATGCTGTTTTAAGAAAGTCAGATGTATCCATGATAGATTTGAAAAAGTTTTATAATGAATTTGGAGGAAATGATGTATTACACTTCAATACAAGTTTTGAAGGAACATTAAATAATTTTCAAATATATGATTTGGAGTTGTTTTCAGATCATAAATTAACTGTGTCGGGAGATTACATGTTGAAGAATATTTTTGGAAAAAAAGAAGATTTTCAATTAGAAGCGCAGACTAAAAAGTTAGTTTCAAATTACGAACAGTTAAAAGGTTTTTTACCGAATGTATTAGGAGGTATTTTACCTTCCGAAATAAAAAAAATGGGGACGTTTGAAATTGTAGGAGATGCAAAAGTAACCACAGATGAAATAGATGTAGATACAACAATAGAGTCAGAGATAGGAAATGTTACAGCAAATTTACAGATGTATGATATATCAGATATTGATAAGGCAAGTTATAAAGGAACTGTAGATGTTGTAAATTTTAATTTAGCAGAAGTTATAGGCGATCCTAATTTAGGAGAGATTTCTTTAGAAGGATATATAGACGGTAAGGGAGTAACGGTAGAAAATATAGCAGCAACATTAGATGGAAAAATAACCAAGCATCAATACAAAGGATATACGTATAAAAATATTATAGTTAACGGAGATTTTAAAAATCGTTTATTTAACGGGAATTTAAAAGTAGATGATCAAAATTTAAAATTAGATTTTAGTGGGTTGGCCGATTTGTCTTCAGCAATAAATAAATTTGATTTTACAGCTAAAGTAGCCCATGCAGATTTTAGCAAATTAAATCTTTTTACGCGTGATAGTATATCTGTTTTAAAAGGAGATATTAAAATAGACTTAGAAGGAAATACAATTGACCAGTTAAGAGGGAAGGCAAATTTTTTAAATGCAAGTTATACAGGCTATGCAGGGACTTATGAATTTAAAGACTTTAATATTGTTTCTTCTGAAATTAATAATATTAAAAACGTATCAATCAATTCATCTGATATAGCAAGTGGAAGTATTTACGGAAACTTTAAGTTTTCTCAAATTTTTAGGTTAATACAAAACTCAATGGGGAGTATGATGGTAAACTATAAGCCCTTAGAAGTAGAAGAAAACCAGTATTTTGATTTTGATTTTGAGATTTTCAGTGAGGTAATAGAGGTTATTTTACCCACGGTACGGTTGGCTCCTAATACTGTTCTAAGAGGAAAGTTAAATGATGATAGAAAGGAGCTTAAATTGTTTTTAAAAACCCCTAAGTTGGCTATAAAAAATAATGTTTTAGATAGTTTGTATCTAGAGTTAGATAATAAAAACCCACGGATAAATACAAACTTAAAAGTTAAGAAAATTAAATTATCTAATTACTCTTTACACGATGTCAATTTATTAAATAAAACATTAAACGATACGTTGTTTTTTAGGGCAGATTTTACAGGAGGAAAAGTTAAAGAAGAACGATTTGATGTGTCTTTTTACTATACGTTTGATACAGATAATAATTCCGTTTTAGGAATTCAAAAGTCAAAAATACACTTTAAAGAAAATGATTGGTTTATAAACCCTCAAGATAATAAGAAGAATAAATTAGTTTTCAATATAAATAAAGAAGAATATAATATTGAAGAATTTGAAATTGAATCAAAAGAGCAAGAAATTTATTTAAGAGGAAATGTAATTGATTCTACATATAAGGATATTAGGGTAACCTTCAACAAAGTTGATTTAGATGGTATAACACCTAAAATAGATAGCCTATCGTTAGGAGGAAGGGTTAATGGAGATATTAACTTTAAACAAGATAAGGGAAAATACCAACCTTTTGGAAAATTAAATATAGACGATTTTACAATAAATAAAGCGGAGCAAGGAGATTTAAAAATGTTGCTCCAAGCAGAAAACTCTTATAAGAAGTATAATATAGACTTGTCTTTAGAAGGTAAAGAATCTAAAAGTTTAAATGCTACAGGGCTGGTAGACTTGTCTCCTAGAATTCCTCAAATTAATTTAGATGTTCAATTAGACCAATTTCAGTTAAGTGCGTTTAGTCCTTTAGGGAAAGATGTACTGTCTAAAATAAGAGGAATTGCAACTGGGGAATTTAATGTATCAGGAAATTTGTCAAACCCAGATATGAAAGGACAGTTGAAGCTTACCAATACAGGAATGCTTTTTCCGTATTTAAATGTAGATTATAATTTGGTAGAAGATCCTGTAGTAAAATTAGAAAAACAATCTTTCCTTTTTGAAAATGTTCTATTAGAAGATTCAAAATATGGTACAGAAGGAGTATTAACAGGAGAAATTAGCCATAAGGGATTTAAAGATTGGTATCTAGATTTAAATGTGGGAGCTAATAGGTTGGTTGCTTTAGATACGGAAGATAAAGAAGGAGTGAGTTATTATGGAACAGGATTCATTAAAGGAGTTGCAAAAATAAAGGGAGGTACAAATGATTTGTTGATAGATATTAAGGCAAAAACATTAGAAGGAACAACTTTTATCATACCGTTGAGTGATGTAAAATCGGTAGAAAATTCAGATTTGATTCATTTTAAAAGGTCTATTGAAGAAACAAAAGAAATCGGTTTTCTATTTGATAAAGAACGTTTACTAGAAAATTTACAAGGGCTTACGTTGAAGTTCGATATAGATGTAACAAGAGATGCGAATGCAGAAATAGTAATAGATAAAATATCAGGAAGTTCGATTAAAGGAAATGGAGATGGGAAGTTGTTTATAGAAATAGATACGAAAGGAGAATTTAAGATGTACGGAGATTACAGTATCAATAAGGGAACTTATAATTTTAGTTATGGAGGAGTTATAGAAAAACCATTTGAAATTCAAAAAGGAGGAACTATAGCTTGGGATGGAGACCCGTATAATGCGGATTTGAATATTGTTGCTATTCATAGAGTAAAAGCAAATCCCAAAGTGTTACTTGAGAGCTTAAATACAAACAGAAAAATAGACATCGATTTAGTAACAACTATTTCAGGAAGTTTATTTGACTCTACAGAGGAGTTTGATATTGTAATCCCTAACTCGAGTTCATTGGTAGCGTCAGAGTTGTCGTTTAAGTTAAACAATGATGATGAAAATGCTAAGATTCGTCAATTTTTTTCACTTTTGGTAACTAAAAGTTTTTATAGTGAAGATAACTTAACAAATAGTGGAAATACTGCAATTACAGGAACAACCACAGATATTATATCAGGAACACTTTCAGATATATTTAACCAAGAAGGAGATAAATTTCAAATAGATTTAGGGTATACCTCTGGAGAAAAAAATGATGTAGAGACTTTAAATATAGATGATCAAGTAGATATTTCTATGGCAACACAATTAACAGATCGTGTAACCATTAATGGTAAGTTAGGAGTACCTGTAGGTACTACTTCAGAGTCAACTATTACGGGAGAGGTAAAAATTGAAATTCAAGCAGATAAAGAGGGGAATTTACGATGGACGGTGTTCAATAGACAAAATGAAATAGAATACTCTCAGGAAGAAGAAGGCTATACACAAGGGGTAGGACTTTCATACAGAATAAATTTTGACACATTCAAAGAGGTTTTACGGAAGTTAGGCTTCTTTAAAAAGGAAGATAAAGAGATTTTAGATAAAGATGATGATTTACAAGATGAATTGATATTAGTAGCACCTACAATTATTTAATAATAAGGTTTTCATTCTCTAAAAAAAATAACATCTTTGCTCTTCAATTAAAAGACAAAAATATGAGTAAGCATACATTGGTAATTCTTGCCGCAGGAATGGGAAGTAGATATGGGGGATTGAAACAATTAGATAAAATGTCTGATGAAGGAGATACAATTATTGATTTTTCATTATATGATGCTATTGAAGCAGGGTTTAAAAAAGTAGTATTCATTGTTAGAGAATCTTTTAGAGAAAATTTTGAGACTATTTATAATGATCGTTTAAAAGGTAAAGTTGAAGTTAGTTACGTCTGTCAAGAGTTAGATAAGATTCCAGCAGGATATGAAGTCGACCCAGAAAGAGTAAAACCATGGGGAACGGGGCACGCTACATTAATGACTAAAGATGTGATTGATGGAAATTTTGTAGTAATTAATGGAGATGATTTTTATAGCAAAGGAGCTTTTGTAACAATTATTAAAGCCTTGGATAATTTAGATGTAAACTCACACGATATGTGTATGGTAGGTTACAATCTAAAAAATACACTTTCAGAAAATGGTTTTGTATCTAGAGGAGAGTGTTTTGTAAATGAGAATAATGAGTTAACAAACATTATAGAGAGAACACATATAGAAGAGCTAGAAGGAGAAATTAAAAGAAAAGATAGTACAGATAACTTTGTACCTATGTCTGAAAATACAATTGTATCTATGAACTTTTGGGGCTTTACACCGAAGTACTTAGAAGCATTAGAAGAAGATTTTAAAGGCTTCTTAAAAGAAAGATCTAAAGAACTAAAAAGTGAATTTTTTATTCCTACAGTAGTAAATAGGTTGATAGAATCAAAGAAAGGAAAAGTTAATGTATTGACATCAGACGCAAAGTGGATGGGAGTAACATATGCAGAAGATAGACCTGTTGTAGTGAAGGAGATTAAGAGATTGAAACAAGAGAAGATATATCCAACAAACCTATGGGAGTAAAATAAAGATTCTTTTATAGATTGAATTCATAACAAAAGCCCAAGGAAATATTTCCTTGGGCTTTTGTTATGAATACGTTAATTGTGAGTTGTTTTAGTTTTTACATAAGTGATTATTCATAATAAATTCTTACTTTAGTTCGCCGATAAAAAATGCGAAAACAGATTGTTTTTAAGAGTATTTAAGTCGAAAACGTTTTCGTATAAAATGGTGTAAATAGGTTGAAAGCAATCAACTTAATCGTAATTTTATACAATATTATAGAAAGATGAATATACAGTTAAAAAAGATAGCAGTTATGACCTCAGGAGGTGATTCTCCAGGTATGAATGCAGCCATTAGATCAGTGGTTAGAACGTGTGCGTATTACAAAGTTGAGTGTGTTGGAGTGTATCAAGGATACCAAGGAATGATTGAATCTAAGTTTGTAAACTTAAACGCAAGAAGTGTAAATAACATCATTAACAAAGGAGGTACAATGCTTCAGTCGGCTAGATCTATGGAGTTTATGACTCCAGAAGGTAGAGCAAAAGCACATGCTAATTTAGTAGCAGAAGGAATTGAAGGAGTTGTTATTATTGGTGGAGATGGTACTTTTACAGGAGGTATGATTTTTAATCAAGAACATAATTTCCCTATTATTGGAATTCCATGTACTATTGATAATGATATTTTTGGAACTCAATATACTTTAGGGTACGATACAGCATTGAATACAGTAGTAGATGCTATTGATAAAATTAGAGATACAGCCTCATCACATAACCGTTTGTTCTTTGTAGAAGTAATGGGTAGAGATGCAGGATTTATTGCATTAAACGCAGGTGTTGGAGCAGGAGCAGAAGAGATTTTGATTCCTGAAGAAAACATAGGGCTAGATAAGATGTTAGAATCTTTGATAAGAAGTAAAGAATCTGGAAAAACATCTAGTATTGTTGTTGTTGCAGAAGGAGAAAAAACAGGAAAAAATATTTTTGAATTGGCAGAGTACGTTCAAGAAAATTTACCTCATTACGATATTAGAGTATCTGTTTTAGGACATATGCAAAGAGGAGGAGCTCCAAGTTGTTTTGATCGTGTATTAGCGAGTAGATACGGAGTGAGTGCAGTAGAGTTGTTGATATCAGGATCTTCTAACTTAATGGTTGGTTTTGTTAATAATGAAATTCAATACACTCCACTTGAAAAAGCAGTAAAAGAACACCATAAAATTGATGAAGAGCTTTTAAGAGTTTCTGATATCATGACTGTATAATAAAATAAATAAAGAATAATTAAATTTAAATAAGATGATTAAAATAGGGATTAATGGATTTGGAAGAATTGGAAGATTTGCTTTTAGATCTGCAGTAGCAAGAGAAAATGTACAAGTAGTTGGTATCAACGATTTGTTAGATGTTGATTATTTAGCATACATGCTAAAGTATGACTCTGTTCACGGTGAGTTTAAAGGTACTGTTGAAGTTGTAGATGGTAAATTAATCGTTAATGGAAACGAAATTAGAGTAACTGCTGAGCGTAATCCTGCTGATTTAAAATGGGATGAAGTTGGAGCTGAGTACGTAATTGAGTCTACAGGATTTTTCCTTTCTAAAGAAGCAGCTTCTTTACATATTGAAGGTGGAGCTAAGAAAGTTGCAATTTCTGCACCATCTCCAGATGCACCTATGTTTGTAATGGGAGTAAACAACTCTGAGTTAAAAGCTACAGATACAGTATTTTCTAATGCTTCTTGTACTACTAACTGTTTGTCTCCTATCGCTAAAGTATTAAACGATAACTTCGGTATTACTGAAGGTTTAATGACAACTGTACACGCTGCAACTGCAACTCAAAAAACTGTTGATGGTCCTTCTATGAAAGACTGGAGAGGTGGACGTTCTGCTATCGGAAAACATCATTCCTTCTTCTACAGGAGCTGCTAAAGCTGTAGGTAAAGTAATTCCTTCATTAAATGGAAAATTAACAGGTATGGCTTTCCGTGTTCCTACTATGGATGTGTCTGTTGTTGATTTAACAGTGAAATTAGAAAAAGGAGCTTCTTACGAAGAAATTAAAGCTGCAATGAAAAAAGCATCTGAAAACGAAATGGCTGGAGTATTAGGATATACTGAAGACTTAGTAGTTTCTCAAGATTTCGTAGGAGATACTCGTACTTCTATCTTTGATGCTAATGCTGGTATCGCATTAACTGATAACTTCGTAAAAGTTGTTTCTTGGTACGATAACGAAATTGGTTACTCAACTAAGATTGTTGACTTAATTGAATATTCTGCTTCTTTGTAAGAACTAGTTTATTAAATAGATATAAAATCCTGCTTTGTTTTAAAGCAGGATTTTTTGTTTTTGAAAATGGTTGAATTTATTCATTATTTGAGATAAAAATACCAGCCTAGATAATTTAGAAATGACTTAATACTAATCTTTTTTGTTGAGAAGGTAGAACTAAGAGTAGTTTGTTATTTAGATTTCTTACCAAAAAGTCTAGAAAAGAAGTTTCTTTTTTTCTCTTTTTTAACTTCTTTAGGCTCTTCTTTTTCATCAAATAAGTCAATTACCTTTTCAATTGTATTTTCTTCCCTATAGAAAGGGCAATCACAATCATTTAATACACCGTTGCTGAATTTAGGGAAGCCAGCAGTTAAATTTCTATTTATTTTTGAGTTTGAATAGCGTTTCGAAATAACAGATCCTATGATAGGTAATGCGGCTACGGAACCACCACCTATATTAGAAGGTAAATGAATGCTAGGATATTTACAGCCAACCCAAGAGCCTATAATAAATTTAGAGTTGAAACCAATAAACCACGAATCACTATAATCTTGAGAAGTACCTGTTTTTCCTGCCCAGTCAGATGTAATCTTATAGGTAGAGTTTAATTTCCGTGCAGTCCCTTTATCAACAACTCCTTTTAAAAGCAATTGCATTGTTTCTAAAGTTCTCTTCTCAAGAGTTACTTTTTGAGAAGAAGCTTTTTTGTGTTGATAAATTATTTTTCCGTTGGAATCTTTTATTTTGCTAATGTAATATGGTTTTACGTTAACTCCTCGTGTAGCAAAAGGAATGTAAGCATGTACTAAATTTTGTAAAGAATAGTTTGTTGTTCCTAAGGCAGTGGAAGGGACTTCTTTTAATTCTTTCTGTAGCCCTAAAGAGTTGACTGTTTGTTGCAACTTAGAAGAACCTACATTGAAATAAGTTTCTACTGTAGGGATGTTCATACTTTTAGCTAAAGCACCTCCCATAGAATAATAACCTCCTTCTGAATGATCGTAATTTTGAGGTTTCCAGTTATTGTATTTTGTATAAGATTTTAAATCATTGTCAATCCAATCACAAGGTTTTTGTCCGTTTTCGAGAGCAGCTGTATAAACAAAAGGTTTAAAAGTTGAAGCAACCTGCCTTTCGCTTGTAATCAGATTGTAAGGAAGGTATTTGTAATTATTTCCGCCAATATATACTTGTACAGCCCCAGAGGTGGTTTCTACACCATAAATAGCGGCACTTACCATTTTTAAATAATGGTTTATAGAATCCAGTTTAGAATATTTTTTATTGGTGGGTGACCAGTTAAAAATAAGTTTTCTTTCTTTTTTTCTAGATGTATTTATAACAGTTTGTTTATTAGCCTTTGATTTTTTTAGATATTTATATTCGTTGGTTTTTTGCCATTCTTGATTGATGATCTTTTTTATGGAGTTTTTATTTTGAAAGCTGCTCCAATGTTTGTCCATGGATTTTTGGAGTTTTATTAAGTGCGCTTTTCTTGCTTTTAAAGCTGTGCTTTGTAATTCAGAAACAAGAGTAGTTTCAATGATTAACCCGTCTTTTTCTAGCTCCCAAGATTTGCCATTCTCTTTTTTATAATTTTTTAAAACGTTAGACGCATTTTTCTTTACCTGTTGTAAAAAGTAGCCATTGGGGTTGTCTAGGAGTAAATTTTTATAATTTGTCTTTAAAGGTGTTTTGATAGCTCTGTTGTATCTTTTTGAAGAAATGAGGTTTGCTTTTTTCATTTGACCTAAAACAATATTTCTTCTTTGGAAAGCTTCCTTAGGATGTATTCTAGGGTTGTAAGAAGAATTGGCTTTGAGCATTCCAACTAATACGGCAGCTTGTTCTAAGCTTAATTTTTGAGTAGGTACAGAGAAATAGCGTTGTGCTGCAGATTCAATGCCATAAACTCTTTCGCCAAAAGGAACTGTGTTAAAATAAAGGGTAAGTATTTCATTTTTACTGTAAATGTTTTCTAATCTATTGGCAAGTATGGCTTCTTTAGTTTTGTTTACAGGCATAGAAAAAACATGAAAATTCTTCCTAGTGTATAAGTTTTTGGCTAGTTGTTGAGAAATGGTACTTCCTCCTCCAGAAGAACGATTTCCTAAAATGAGCGTTTTTACTAAAACTCGAAGCATCGCTATTTTATCTATTCCTTTGTGCTCATAAAACCGTACATCTTCCGTTGCTATTAAGGCATCAATTAAATGTTTAGGAAGTTTGTTAAAAGAAACATGGGTTCTGTTTTTGTAGTAAAATTTACCTAACAGAACATTGTCAGCACTATATACAATACTTGCTTGTGCTTGTTTGATGTTTTTTAGCTCTTTTGGAGTTGGCATGTGACCAAACCCTCCAATATAGACCAGTCCTATAAAAAACAAAATAAGAACAGTGATTAAAAGTAAGAGTTTGGAAAAAAAGAGGAGTAATTTTTTTTTCATTAATGAGCGATCATCGAGATTTCTACATTTACATTTTTAGGAAGTTTGGCTACTTGTACTGTTTCTCTAGCAGGAGCAGTATCTTCATTAAAGTAGCTTCCGTACACGTCATTGATTTTGGAAAAATCATCCATATTACTGATAAAAATAGATGACTTCACAACATTTTCAAAAGTCATTCCAGCGGCTTGTAAAATGGCGTTGAGGTTTTTCATCACCTGCTGTGTTTCTTCCTCAATTGTATTTAGTACAAACGCTCCATTTTCTGGGTTTATTGCTATTTGCCCAGAAATATATAAGGTGTTATTACTTAAGATAGCTTGGTTGTATGGACCTAATGGAGCAGGAGCCATTGGTGTGTTGATTATTTTTTTCATGAGTTTGTTTTTGGGAGGTATTAAAATACAATCTTTGAAATTAATTTGTAAAAAAAGCCCATGAATTTACATGAGCTTTTTATTCATAAAGATGTTTAATTTTATTTTGGTGACAAATCAATATATCTGTCATGGTATCCTAAAAGATATAAAACACCATCTAACCCAATACTAGAAATAGAACTTTGTGCATTTTCTTTTACTTTAGGTTTTGCATGGAAAGCAATTCCTAAACCAGCAAGATTAAGCATTGGTAGGTCATTAGCACCATCACCAACAGCAATTGTTTGAGCGATGTCTATATTTTCTTGTTTTGCAATTTCTTGTAGGTATTCTGCTTTTTTGTTACCATCTACAATTTCACCAAGATATCCACCTGTTAAAGCACCATCTTTGATTTCTAATTGGTTGGCAAAAACATAATCAATACCTAGTTCTTTTTGTAGGTAATTACCAAAGTATGTAAAACCACCAGATAAAATAGCAGTTTTAAATCCATAGCTTTTTAATGTTTTCATTAACCTGTGAGCCCCTTTGGTAATAGGTAGCCTTTTAGCAACACCTTGTAAAACCTCTTCACTAAGTCCTTCTAAAAGTTTCATTCTTCTTTTAAAACTTTCGTTAAAGTCTATTTCACCATTCATAGCAGATTCTGTAATGGCTTTTACTTGTGTACCCACTCCAGCTAACTCAGCCAATTCATCAATTACTTCTGTTTGTATTAATGTAGAATCCATATCAAAACAAACCAAACGTCTGTTTCGTCTATAAATATTGTCTTCTTGAAAAGCAATATCAACATCTAAATCTTGAGAAATTTGCATGAACTTTTCAGTAACATATGCTTTGTCTTTGATTTCACCTCTTACAGAAAGTTGAACACATGCTCTAGGGTATTCTTCTTCTTTTACTAAAGACAATCTTCCCGTTAAACGCTTTATAGAGTCAATATTTAGGTTTATTTCAGAAATAACGTTTGTTACAGCAGATATTTGTTCTGCAGCTAATTTTTCTCCTAAAATTGTAATAATGTATCTGTGCTTTCCTTGTGTGTCAACCCATTTTTCGTACTTGTCTAAAGTAATAGGTTTAAACTTAGCAGTAATACCTAGCTCATAAGCTTTAAAAAGTAAGTCTTTTAATACAGGTGCTGAACTTGATTTTGCTTTGATTTCAAAGAGAATTCCAAGTGATAATGTATCATGAATATTGGCTTGACCAATATCTAATATTTTAGCTCCATATTCGGCTAATACGCCTGTTAAACTTGCAGTCAATCCTGGTTTATCTTGACCAGAAATATTTAATAAAATGATTTCTTTTTCCATTCGGAATATTTTTTAAGAATGTATAAAATTCATTAATCTAGTTGAAATAAAAAAGAACTAAGTTTCATTTATTTCGTTATTTATTTTTAGAAAACGCTCCTGTCTGGAACTTTTCTTTTTTCCCATTTTAGATCACTTAAAACAGATGATTTAACACCTATGTAAAAGTAATAAGTACTTACGTCTCCTAGAGGAACCCAATTGAAGCTAAACCTCCAACTGTCAAGATCTCTAGAAAAACCTAAGGTAGTATAAGTGAATCCTTGGTTTTTAAAGTCATATCCAGAAGAGGCTCTAATTTGCCAATTAGGGGTTAAGCTAACATCTCCAGAAAAGATTAAAGAACTATTTGTTATTTCATCTTGCCTATTGGTGTTAAGGTAGGTTCCTGAGTAAGATATTCTAAGGTTCCATGGCATTTTTGCGTTGTAAAGTTGGATGTCGTCTTTACCTTTCTTTTTATCATCTTCCTCTGGCTTGTATTGAGAGGAGTTAAAAGAGTTTGTAAGATCAGGACCAAACATGTCTGTGTTTTGAGCATTTACAACTTCGGTGGTTTTCTTTTTATCCTTTTTAAAGTCACCACTAGCAACAGAGTAACTTAAGTTTAAGTTGGCATTGGTGAGTCGGAATAAACTTCCATTGTTTTTTATATTGAATTCATCATAAACCTTACCGTTTGCATTAATAGCATATGGATTTAAGGTAGCACTCATGTTTACGTTTAGTTTTTTCTTAAAAAGAACTGTACCAGCAGTTAATCCAACAGGACTCCATTTTAAACTATCTGCAGCCATATTATAACTGGTAGACATTCTAAGGTTATTTAAAATAGTAACTTTTTTAAACTCTTCACCATTGTCTGGATCATCATCAACTACTTTAGCTTCTAAATTATTATCAACAGAAAAGCTTAAAGAGTTGGAAACACCGGAAGAGGGAGTTCCGTACAATCCAATATTATAAGGAGAATATGTGGTAACATCTGTAGGGTCTTCACTTTGTTGTACCTCTTCGTTATAAAAGCTAAAATCAGGTCTGTAAGAATAACCAATAGAAGGTCTTAATGTATGTCTTATAGCTTTCAGCTTTTTGCTGTCAAAATTAAACATACCATATACACTTGTAGATACAGAAGCTCCTCCAGAATACTCTCTAAAAGAAGTAAAACCATCGTTTACAGTAGTGACTACTTCATCATTAGAGGCATCGTATTCTTTGCTAATAGAATTCAGATACCAAACTTCTTTATATCTTACACTAGGAGATAGGGTAAGGTATTTCATGAATTTCATATTTGTACTTAATGAAATGTCTTGTTGTACACCCGATCTTGCAGCGTCGAACATTTCTTCCTTAAAGAAAAATTCATCTGTCGTTGTAATTTTATTGTCTCCTTTTAAAGAATACGTTAATCCCGTTTTTTGCAATGCATTTTGTTTACTTCCAGATTTGGGAGCAAAAGGGTAAATACGATCCATATTCAATTGTAATGAAGGGAGCGACATTGTAATGATTTCTGTATTTGTATTCTGGGTATGTGATGCAGATACAGACATATTAAAAGGAGTACCCACAAACTTTTTATAATAAGATACAGATGAACTAAGTGTATTAATTAATGATTGAGAGGTGTTTGATAAATTAATAGATTCTTTATAATATTTACTACTTCCCATATTAACAGATGCAGAAAATCTTGAGTTAGGATTTGATTTGCTGTCTTGTGAGTGAGACCATAGGATGTTGTAATTTGTACTTTTACTATAATCATCAAAACCTTTAATTCCGTAAATTAGGTTTTCAAACCTGAAATTGACATTACCAGAATATTTATAGCGAACTTTATAGGTAGAAGCACTTCTAACCCCCCAACTACCGTTAGAGTAAATGTCTCCAAGTAGTGTTAAATCAAAATAATCATTTCCTGCAAAGTAATATCCTCCATTTTGTAAGAAAACCCCTTGATTGCTAGATTCCCCATAGGTAGGCATAATGATACCTGATGTTTTTTGACTGGTTAAAGGAAAATAAGCAAAAGGTAAAAACAGAGGAGTTGGTACATCTGCGATGACTAAATTGGTGGGACCCACAATTATTTTTTTTCCAGGAACAACTTTTGCCTTAGAGGTTGCTAAGTAATAATCAGGATTTTTTTTGTCGTCAGTAGTAAATTTAATTCCTCTAATAAAAATAGTAGAGTCGTTAACCATTTTAGTTTTTTCTCCTAGTGTAAGCATTTCTCCTTGAGCTGTTTTAAACCCATAGATCAATGCTTTTTTTGTTTTAAAATTATAAGTAATGGAATCTTGTGTAGATTCTTGCCCCCCTTGTTTGAATAGAGGTAGTTGCGTATACTTACCAACACTGTCTTTAATACCTTTGGCGTGTACAACATTGGTGTTGTAGTTAATTGTGATTTCTCCAGATTTGATATAAATATCTTGATAGGTAATTTCAGCGTTGTTGCGCAATTTGATTTCTTTTTTTACAACATTTTCTAAAATATAATCTTCAGCATTGTGTTCTATAATTGCTTGAATAGCTTCTTTGTTAGGTGGAGCAATGCTATCTTTTGGAATGGAATCGTTTGCTATTGTAGGTAAACTAGGTTGTATACTATCTTTTAAGGCTATTGGTTTTTCTTGGGTGTTGCTAGTTTTTCCAAATTCTTGACCTTGTACTTGGTACACTCCAAAAGTTAGTAAATTAAGCAGTAAAAGTATATGGTATAAATTTGTTCGCAACGCTTTATATCCTATTTTTGTAATAAATGGCATTGTTTTTCAAGACCATTAAAGATACGCCAAAATTAACTAAAAAATATAAATGAACTTGTTAGAAAACTTTAAAAATAACAGGAAACTTATACACAGTCTTTTTTTTATAATTCTGAGTTCTTTGTTTTTTAATGCAGTGCCTCTGTTTTCTCAGCAGAAAACATTTACAGTAGTCTTAGATGCAGGGCATGGAGGGAAAGATCCTGGAAAGGTGGGGTATAGAAAATACAAAGAAAAAGATATTGCTTTAAATATCGTTTTAGGGGTTGGTGAGATTTTAGAAAAAGAAAAAAATATAAAAGTTATTTATACTCGAAAAACAGATGTATTTGTTGATTTGTGGGAGCGAGGAAGAATAGCTAACAGGGCTGATGCAGATTTGTTTGTGTCGGTTCACTGTAATGCACATAATTCTCAAGCATCAGGTTCTGAGACTTGGATTTTAGGGTTGCATGCGAATGCAAGAAATTTTGAAGTTGCAAAAGCAGAAAATGAAGTGATTCTACTAGAGGAGAACTATGAAGAAAAATATAAAGGATTTAACCCAAATTCACCGGAATCTGTTATAGGGTTAACTTTAGAGCAAGAGGAAAATTTAGATAAAAGTATTGCTTTAGCTAGTTTTGTTCAGCAGAATTTCACAAGTGATTTAAAGCGAACTAATAGAGGAGTAAAACAGGCTGGGTTTGTTGTTTTACATCATACTTATATGCCTAGTGTGTTAATTGAAACAGGTTTTTTAACAAATAGACATGAAGGAGCATATTTGTATTCTAGTAAAGGGAAGCGAGAAATGTCTATTTCTATTTCAAAAGCTATAAAAAAATATATAGATAATATTAGGCTGAATACAGTGAGAACAAAACCTGTAGTAACTCATGCAGTAGTAAATTCAGCAGAAACAAAAGGGTATTATTTTAAAGTTCAGATAGCTTCCAGTTCTAAAAGTGTTTCTACAAAAAGTTATAACTTTAATGGGTTAGAAGAAGTAGAAAGTGTAAAAGTAGGAGCTTATTACAAATACTATTTAGGAAAAACATCCAATTATAACGAAGCAAAAAAATACCTGCAAAAAGCAAAGTCTAAAGGGTATACATCAGCTTTTATATCCGCTTTTAAAAACGGAGAAAAGGTTCCTCTTTCTGAGGCAATAAAATAATGTAATAAATTTTTACTAAAATAAATTATTAGTAGTTTTGTCCAATACACGTAGCTTATGATTAAAATATCAAGAGAACTTAAAACAGGAGCAGTAGCAATTACTGTAATTGTTCTTTTTATTTGGGGGTTTAATTATCTTAAGGGACATAATCTTTTTGAAAGTACTTCCAAATTCTACTATACAGAATATAATAATGTTCAAGGGCTTAATACGGCTAGTGTTGTAACAATCAATGGTTACAATGTAGGAAAGGTAGAAGAAATTACATTTAATACAGATCCATTAAAAAAAGGAGAATTAGTTGTTAAGTTTAGTCTTTCTGAAGAATTTAGTTTTTCAAAGCAAAGTATAGCTAAAATTTATAGTGCTAGTTTAATGGGGGGGAAGTCTTTAGCTATTATACCTTCTTATGAAGGAGAAATGGCTGAAAAAGGAGATTACTTAAAAGGAGAAATAGAATCAGATATGTTTTCTTCTGTAGGAGAAAAATTGAATCCATTACAAGCTAAATTAGAAAATGTTATTGTAAGTGCAGATTCATTACTTGTGAGTATTAACAATGTAATTGACCATCAGTCACAAATACACATAAAAGATGCTATAGCAGAGTTTAGTGAAATAATGGCTAACTTAAACTCTATTACTAAAAATGCAGATTCCTTAGTTGTTAGTAATAAAGACAAGTTAGAAGGAACGCTTAGCAATGCGGAGCATATAACCGAGAATTTATCAAGTATTTCAGATACTTTGGCTAATGCCAATTTAGGGAATTTGGTTCGTAAAATGGAGTTGATGCTTGATAACCTTAACAATATTTCGGCAGGTATAGAGAGAGGAGAAGGGACTTTAGGGAAGTTTGTGAAAAATGATTCAGTATATAACAACCTTAATGGAGCTACTAAAGAATTAGAAGAACTTTTAAGAGAGGTGAAACTGCATCCAAAACGATTTGTACATTTCTCTATGTTTGGAAAAAAAGAAGAGCCATATAAGGCTGAAGAAGAAGTCGAAGAGGAAATAAAGGAAGAAGATAAAAAGTAGTACAATGCAATACATACCCAATATATTTTTTGCAACACTCTTAGTTTTTGGAGTAATGATTTTTGTTAAAAACATAAAGAAACTTCAAAGAAATATAAAATTAGGAAAAGATATTGATAGAACTGATAACCCAAAATTTCGTTGGAAGAATATGGTTATGATTGCTTTAGGGCAATCGAAAATGGTTCGTAGACCTGTTTCAGGAGTACTTCATATTATTGTATATGTAGGGTTTATAATTATAAATATAGAAGTACTAGAGATTATATTAGATGGGCTTTTAGGAACACATCGATTATTTTCTTTTTTAGGAGGCTTTTATAATTTTTTAATAGGCTCTTTTGAAGTATTAGCTTTATTAGTACTTATTTCGGTGAGTGTTTTTTGGATTCGTAGGAATGTTATTAAATTATCGAGATTTTGGAATAAAGAAATGACTACTTGGCCTAAAAACGATGGAAATAATATTTTGTATTTCGAAATGGTATTGATGAGTTTGTTTTTGATCATGAACGCAACAGATGTTCATTTTCAAGAGGTTAATTTAGGAAATCCGATAAGTCAGTTTATAGCCCCATTGTTTGCATCACTAACATCAGAGATACTTCACTTTATAGAACGAGGAGCTTGGTGGATACATATTATAGGGATTTTGGTAATTTTAAATTACTTGTATTACTCTAAACACTTACACATATTATTAGCATTTCCAAATACGTATTATGCAAACTTAAAACCAAAAGGACAGTTTCAGAATAATCCCATTGTAACTAAAGAGGTGCAAACAATGATGGACCCTAATGCAGATCCTTATGCTGTTCCAGAGGATGATGGTGTAGAGCCTGAAAAATTTGGAGCAAGTGATGTAACAGATTTGAATTGGGTACAATTAATGAATGCGTATACATGTACTGAATGTGGTAGATGTACTTCCGTTTGCCCTGCAAACCAGACAGGAAAGGAGTTGTCTCCTAGAGCTATTATGATGAAGACTCGTGATAGAGTAGAAGAAGTTGGAAAAAATATAGATGTTAATAAAGGAATATATGTAGATGATTCCAAACAGTTGTTAAATGATTATATAACTCCAGAGGAATTATGGGCTTGTACGAGTTGCAATGCTTGTGTTGAAGAATGCCCTGTAAATATAGACCCTTTGTCAATTATTATGGATATGCGTCAGTATTTAGTAATGGAACAATCCGCAGCTCCACAAGAGTTAAATATGATGATGACGAATGTAGAAAATAATGGAGCACCTTGGCAGTACAATCAGATGGATCGATTGAATTGGAAGGACGAGGCATAAAAAAACAAACTTATTAAGGGATTTAACCTTATAACTATAATAAATAGAGGATGAACGTACCTACAATGGCAGAGATGATGGCTCAAGGAAAACAACCAGAAGTATTGTTTTGGGTTGGGTGTGCTGGAAGTTTTGATGATAGAGCAAAAAAGATAACCAAGGCTTTTGTAAAGATTTTAAACAAAGCAAATATTGAATTTGCTGTTTTGGGAACAGAAGAAAGTTGTACAGGGGATCCGGCTAAACGTTCAGGAAATGAGTTTTTATTTCAAATGCAGGCAATGACCAATATAGAGGTTCTAAACGCATATGAGGTCAAAAAGATAATTACAGCTTGTCCACATTGTTTTAATACAATTAAAAATGAATACCCAGAGTTAGGAGGAACATATGAAGTAGTTCATCATACAACATTTCTAAAATCTTTGTTAGATGATGGAAGAATGACTATTGAAGGAGGGAAGTATAAAGGAAAGAAGATTACTTTTCATGACCCTTGTTATTTAGGGCGTGCTAATGATATTTATGAAGCTCCGAGGGAATTGATTCAAAAGTTAGAAGTTGAATTGGTTGAAATGAAACGTTGTAAAGTAAATGGTTTATGTTGTGGAGCAGGAGGAGCTCAAATGTTTAAAGATGCTGAAAAAGGAACTAAAGAGGTAAATGTTTTACGTACAGAAGATGCTTTAGAGGTAGAACCAGAAATAATAGCTACAGGTTGTCCGTTTTGTAATACAATGATGACGGACGGTGTTAAAAATAAAGAAAAAGAAGCTTCTGTGGAGGTATTAGATGTTGCAGAAATGATAGCAAACGCTGAAGATTTGTAACGAAATAGATTAATAGTTGTTTCTAGGACTTGTAAATTAATTACCTTATTATATTCTTTTGGAAAAATATTATTTACTGATAAATAGAGGGTAGCCTTTTAAAATATCTTTTAAGTTTTTAGGAAATAAGTCTATATCGTATTTTGTGAAATATACTGTTTCATTTCCTTTGTAGTATTGAGATAAGCTGTACCCATTGTTAATGCATTTTTCTATAAATTCATTATTTACTATTTCTGGTTTATTATATTCCTGATGAGAGTAGCTTTTTAGCTTATGTTTTATTTTTTCTACACCACCTAAATAGGAAAAGTGCCACCCACCTTGATTTATAGAGTTACAGTAATTTCTTAAGTTACGTATCTCATTTGGGGAGCTGTTTTTTAGGGTTGCCATTTCTAGAGCCATCGTACCTTTCCACGAACTTTTAATTTCCTTGTTGTTAACAAAATAAAGGAAATTTTCCATACCTAAAGAAACGGGTGAGTTTATGTTATTGAAAATTATGCGTTTTAATAATTTTATTTTACTCCAGTCATTATTGAAAAAAGCATCAAATAAAGATTTGAAATACTTGAATATGGATAGTTTATTGTCAAAAATATAATTCTGATTTTTAAGTTCCTTTAAAATAGTTGTATTTGGAATCTCATCAAGATCTCCAATTAAGATGAGGTCTTTAGAGGTTAAGTCAAGTGAGGTAAGTCCGTTTTTTATCGCATTTCTTTGAAAGGCTTCTCTTTGCCATGCAGTATTTTTAGACTCTTTAAAAAGAATCATATTTAAAGGAATGTAAACAATTTTGTCTTGGTATTTTTTAAACCGACTCAAATTATTTTTTAAGATATACTCTTTCTCATTACCGCTAAAGCTTTTGTTAGACTCAATAATTACAAAGTAATCTATAGTTTCATAAAGGTATTCTAAACGAATTTCGAGTAAATCTAATTCATTGAAAAAAGTAAAACAGTCAATTATTTTTTTTGAAGTCATATAAAGTATGTCTATTGAATATAGCTAACAAATTTAAGTTAAAAACAGTTTAAGTAAAAGGTAAGTTGAATTAATTCGATAGAATTTAAAACTATGTAGGTTTGTCTGTTTCAGAATTAATTAATTTCTTTACTTTTGGCAATAAAGCCGTTTATATATTTATAGAGAAGTTATTAATGAAGGTTTTATTTCACGAAAATCAATTATCATATAGAGGAACAACAAATGCATTATTTGATTATGCGTATTTTAATCAAAAAATTTTAAAAAATGAGTCGTTAATAATTTATAATAGAAACAACAAAAATAATTTTCAAAAAGCGATTGAACGGTTTGAGAAGTTTTTTAGAGTTATAAGTTATGAAGATGTATCAGAATTAGAACCTCTTATCAAGAAGGAAGCAATATCCTTATTTTATGCTATTAAATCTGGAAAGAAGGACGATGTAATGGTTACTAATTGTAAAATGGCAGTTCATGTTGTTTTTAAACATTACGAACCTCATGGTGATGTTTATGCGTATGTCTCTAAATGGTTGTCAAATGAAATGACAAAAGGTAGATCTCCATTTGTACCACATATGATTCATGTAGAAGATTCGGAAGAAGATTTAAGGGAAGAGTTAGGCATTCCTAGAGATGCAATTGTATTTGGAAGACATGGAGGTAAGGAAACTTTTGATTTAAAGTTTATGCAAAAAGTAGTTTATCAAATAGCAGAAGAAAGAAAGGATGTCTATTTTTTATTTTTAGGGACAAAACAATTTAAAGACAAAAGAAAATTATGGAGGTTTTCTAGAGAAGAAGTCATTCCGAAGGAAAATGTTTTGTTTTTGCCATCCACAATAGATAAGCTATATATATCAAAATTTATAAATACTTGTGATGCTTATTTACATGCTAGAAAACAAGGTGAAAGTTTTGGGATAGCTGTTGGAGAGTTTTCGGTAAAAAATAAACCTGTAATTACTTGGAGTGGTTCTAAAGAGAAATCACATATTAAGATTTTGGGAGAAAAGGCAATTTTATATGCGAATAAGAAAGAGGCTTACAGCGTTTTAAATGAATTTAAAAAAGATACAGCTACAAATTGGGATGCATATTCTGAATTATACAGTCCAAGTGAAGTAATGAGGAAGTTTAAAGAGGTGTTTATTGATTAGAACTTTTATAATCATTACTTTGCATTTGATTAGTTTTTTGAAAATATTTTTCAAGTACAAGTAAAGAAATTAAATCCTCTCTTTTTTTGTTGAGGAATTGTTTTGTGTATTCGTTGGCATTTTTAATGATTTTCTCAGCTTCTTCAGTGTGTTTAGAGTAGTACTTTAGTTTTTCGTCTAAGTCGGAAAAGTCGTCTTTAATTTCAATATAATGGAAGTTTGAAACTAGAGTCCCTTCCATAAACCATGTCTCATATCTTGGTTTAGTCATTACTGCTATTGAATTGGATGACATAACCCATTTTAAATTTGAAGCAACATCATTGCCCTCCCAACATAAAATAAATTTGTACTTAAGTTGTTTATGAATTGGCATAGGGCTAACAAGCCATTTATTATTTCCAAAGTTATTAGTTTGACCGATGTCACATAGTGGATTTTCAAAGTGAGTTTTTAAGAATTGGATACGAAGTTGCTTTCTGTCTCCCAAAATACTTCTTCCTATAAGTAGGTCTTTTTTATTAGAAAAGGTATTCTTATCATTAATGAAAATAAAATGTCGAACTTTATTAAGTTTTAATAAAATGGAGTTTTCATTAGATGTAGAAATGGGTCTGCTTTTTACAATTGAAGGAGAGTTAGGAATATGAATAATGTCTCCAAAAAGTGTATTAATTTTGAGTTTTTTGTTAAAGTACCGAAGATACTCCATTGAATCAAAATAATAGACCTTACTAATATTCTTCATAGAGATTTCTGATATTTTTTTAGCAGAAGCCTGGAGGAAGGAGTGGTTAGTTAGTCTATTATAATAATTCACTCTTTTTAAAATATAGGCTAGCTCTTCTTCATTGGAAAATAGTTTTTCCAAATAATTTTTATACCAATTGTTATATGATGAAGGAATTAAGCGAGTTAAATTTGTTTTTAGGTAATAGGCTAATTTTATTCTCTTATACCCAGAAACCAAGTCAATAAGTTGATCCTTCATTAGTTTAATTTTAAATTTCCTTTAAAACAAAAATAGGTAAAAAATAGAAGTGATAGTGAGGGAATGAGGGATCCTTAGAAATTATTATTCTATAAGGAAAGAATATTTAGTTAAAGTGTTTTTTAGATCGCTCCCAATAGATATCCATTTCAGCAAGTGTCATTTCGGAGAGTTGTTTATTCTCTTTTTTTACAGCTTTTTCTAAAAATTGAAAACGGTTTGTGAATTTTTTATTGGTTCTTTCTAAAGCATTTTCAGGGTTTACACCGATAAAACGCGCGTAATTAATCATAGAGAAAAGAACATCTCCAAATTCAGATTCGATTTTATCTTGGTTTCCAGATGCTATTTCAGTGTTTAGTTCGTTTAGTTCCTCTTGAACTTTTTTCCAAACCTGATGAGGTTCTTCCCAATCAAAACCAACACCTGCAACTTTATCTTGAATTCTATTTGCTTTGACTAAGGCAGGGAGTGATCTGGGTACGCCTTCTAAAACAGATGTTTTACCTTCTTGTAGTTTTAATTTTTCCCAATTTTTTTTGACATCCTCTTCGTTTTGTACCTGAGTATCTCCATAAATATGAGGATGCCTATGGATTAATTTTTCGGAAATAGCATCAGCAATATCTCCAATATCAAAGTTGTTTGTCTCAGAGCCAATTTTAGCATAGAAGACAATATGTAATAGTAGGTCTCCAAGTTCTTTTTTGACTTCGTTAAGATCATTTTCTAAAATAGCATCAGCTAACTCATAGGTTTCTTCAATGGTCAAATGACGTAAAGATTTTAAGGTTTGTTTTTTGTCCCAAGGACATTTTTCACGGAGTTCATCCATGATGTTTAACAAGCGCTCTATAGATTTTAGCTGATGCGATCTAGAATTCATTGTGGTTATTCTTCTGTAGTTTCTTCTTCAGATACTTTTATTGTTGAAAAATCAAACCCACTTTTTACTAATAAATTATACCATTGAATAACTTTTTTAATATTAGAAGCATATACACGCTCTTCGTCATAATCAGGTAAAATTTCAGAGAAGTAAGAAGTTAGTTTATCATTACTCTCTTTATGACTAATAGCCTCTTTTCCTTCTTGCTTTTCATTGATAGTTAAAAAAACTTCTCTTAAAGGTTTTTCTTCATCATATGTGTAAATTGCAATATCATTTAATACGCTTACATTATGTGTATTTGTAATAGGAAACTTTTTTTGATCGATTAAAGATTGTACAATTAATCCCCCTTTGGATTGTGATACGATATTGAATAATCCAGGCTTTCCTGAAATAGCTATGGTTTTAGTTAATCCCATTTTGATAATTTAAATATTAGTTATTTTCTTTTTGCTTTAGGAAATCGCATCCTGTAATCAGCAGTTGTTTTTCCTTTAGATATGTTTTCTAGTTTCTTTTTTATCAAGCGTTTTTTGAGAGAAGAAAGCTTGTCTGTAAATAAAACCCCTTCGATATGATCATATTCGTGTTGGAACACTCTGGCGGCTAATCCGTTTAATACTCTTTCGTGTTTTGTGAAGTTTTCATCAAAATATTCAATAGTAATTTGTTCTTTTCTAAAAACATCTTCACGTACATCAGGGATGCTTAAACAACCTTCATTAAAACTCCATTCATCACCTTCTTCTTTGATTATTTTAGGATTGATAAAAACATGATTAAAGTTTTTAAGAATTGAACGTTCGTTTTCATCTAAATCTTCATCATCAGCAAAAGGAGAAGCGTCTATTAAAAACAAACGAATAGCTCGTCCTATTTGGGGTGCTGCAAGTCCTACACCGTGTGCGTTGTTCATCGTTTCTCTCATGTTTGAGATTAACTTTGTTAATTCAGGATAATCAGCATCAATGTCTTTTCCTACTTTTCTTAAAACAGGATCTCCATATGCAACGATTGGTAAAATCATTTTCTACTTTTTAAAATGTTAGAAGCAGCAAAAGTACAAAGATTGCTTTGTGAAATAAAACTTATTTATGGTATAAATACGACTGGAGTATAATGGTGGCGCTAATTTGATCTACGAGTTCTTTGTTTTTACGTTGTTTTTTGTTCAGTCCAGTATCTATCATGGATTGAAAAGCCATTTTAGAAGTGAATCTTTCATCTTCTCTAACGATTGGGATTTTAGGAAAAACACCTTTTAGTTTTTTTAGAAAGGGAATAATGAGTTGTTCACTTTCACTATCGGTATTGTTCATTTGTTTAGGTTTACCCACAACAAAAAGCTCTACAGATTCATTAGACGTGTACTCTTTAAGAAAGCTGAAGATCTCTTTAGTTTTTACAGTGGTAAGGCCGCTAGCTATAATTTGTAAATCATCAGTTACTGCGATTCCACATTTTTTTTCTCCAAAATCAATAGCTAAAATTTTTCCCATGTAAATATGTTACTTAAGTTTTTGCAAAGGTAAATAAAAGCAAATGAACCTTTAATTACTTAAGTGGTAATATCTATATTTGTTTTGTGGAAAAAATAGAAAACATAGTACAAGATAAGTCAGTTAAGACAGGTGTTCAGTTGAAGGAAGTTGTTTCAGTTGTAATTGTTAATTATAAAAGTTGGGACCATCTGTATAATTGTCTCCTGTCTATAAAAAAAATACATATAGATAATCTTGAATTAGATGTTGTCGTTATAGATAATGATAAAGTATCAGATTCAAGAAAAAAAATTGTTAAGGAGTTTACGGAGTTTTCTTTTTTTGAAAATACAGGGAATAATGGATTTGCAAATGCATGTAATTTAGGGGCAAGAAAAGCGAAAGGAGAATACTTATTATTTTTGAATCCAGACACAATAATTTCAAAAGCAACTCTGTTAGAGTTAGTTACTGTAGTAAAGAAACAACATAGTTATGGTATTGTATCTTGTTTGCAGATTAATGAGTCAGGAGCAGAAGAAAAGCAAATACGGTTTTTTCCTGCTTTAAAAACTTTGTTTGGATTGTTTAGAGCTTTGTATAGGTTTCGGAATAAAAAAGAATTGGATAAAAAATATGATTTAAAAAAAACAATAGTATTTCCTGATTGGGTTTCTGGATCAGTGGTGATGATGAGAAGGCAATGGTTTGATTTGATAGAGGGATGGAACGAAGATTACTGGATGTATTATGAAGACGTTGATTTATGTAAGAGAGTGACCGATAAAGGAGGGAAAATTGCTTTATTAAGAAATGTGAGGATTGTTCATAATCATGGAGGGGCTTCTAGACTAAATATGGAAACATCTATCTTGACAAGGTCACAAGTATTGATTTCAAAGCATGTTTATATAGATAATTCCTTCTCGGGATCAATGAAGAATTTAATACAGTTTTTATTGTTCTTATATAATTTTATGATAAATTTTTTTGGTGCTTTGACAGGAGTATTATTGTTTTTTATTCCTAAAATATACCTTCGCTTTTTTGTGTATAAGAATATGTTGTCTTATTATAATTCGTGTTTGAAGTATAAAACATGGTTGAGTGATAAATCAATGAATCACTGTTTGAATTCAAGTAATTATGAAAAAAAATCAGATAAATTAATTATTGGCTATGATGCTAAAAGAGTATACCATAATAGAACAGGATTAGGGAATTATAGTCGCGATCTGGTAAGTGTTTTAGCGAGGTTTTATAAAAAAAATAAACTTTTATTATATAATCCAAAAGAAAAAAAAATAGATCGTCTGGTACATGCTAATAATATTATTGAGGTTTTGCCCAAATCTGTTTTTTGGAAAAAATATTCTTCTGTTTGGCGTCAGGGACCTATTGTGAAGCAATTAGTTGAAGATGGTGTACAAATATTTCATGGTTTATCGGGTGAGATACCAAGAGGCTTAGAGTCTACTGGGATTAAAAGCGTTGTTACTATTCATGATCTGATTTTTATTAGATATCCTAAGTTGTATAAGTATATGGATCGAAAGATTCATTTTAGGAAATTTTTGTTTGCTGCACAGAATGCTGACAAGATTATAGCAATTAGTAAACAAACTAAAAAGGATATTGTTCAATTTTTTAAGATAGACTCTAATAAAATAGAAGTGGTTTATCAAGGATGTCATAAGTTATTTAAGGAAGAGCAGCCAGAAGTATTTAAAGAATCGGTAAGAGATAAGTTTGGTCTTCCTAAGAGTTTTATATTAAATGTGGGTACTATTGAGGAAAGAAAAAATTTATTGTTATGCGTAAAGGCAATTAAAGATATTGATGAGGTTTTAGTAGTAGTAGGAGGTAAAACTAAGTATTATGATGTTGTACTGCGTTATTTAATAGATAACAACATACAAGATAAAGTTTTGTTTTTAGAAAATGTTGGATTGAAAGAGCTAGTGGCATTGTATCAAATGGCAAATTTATTTGTGTATCCAAGTCTTTTTGAAGGTTTTGGTATTCCAATTATTGAAGCGTTATATTGTAAAACTCCCGTTATATCTAGTAAAGGAGGTTGTTTCTCTGAAGCTGGTGGACCTGGCTCTTTATATGTTGATCCTACTGATGAGAATGAACTACAAGAGAAAATAGAAGAGGTGTTATCTAGTTCAAACTTGAGAGAACAAATGATTCGTGATGGTTATGAGTTTGTACAGAGGTTTAATGATAAAGATATCGCTGAAAATATGATGAAAATATATACTGCTATGAAGTAGTTAGTGGTAAGTTTATTTCTTGGAATGGGGGGGTGTTTAATATGTATTTTATCCAATTGCTAAATGAATATTTTTCTTTTATTTGAGGTTGAATGATATAATCACTATTAATGAATTCTTGTAAGCCATCTAAATTTTCTTCATTCCAAATATAAATGTTGTTCGGATGATAAAATTCATAAGATTTAATATTAGCATTGTTTGTTATCAATTTTTTGTCAAACTGAATACATTCGAAAACACGAAATGAGAGTCCGTTATGTTCGCCATTTAAAAAATCTAAAACAATTTTTGACTTTTTAAGATTCTCCAAGTTCTGTAAATATGTAATGTGTGAAGTAATATAATTGATTTCTGGATAGTTAAATTTGTTTCTTTTTTTATCGGAGATACAGTAGATTTGAAAATTAAGTTTAAGATTAAGATATCTAGAAGATTTTATAAATTTTTCAATCTGCGGCATTCTTTTAGTGATAAATACCCCCATGAAATATAGATCATTTTCAATAGGTAATTCGATATCTGAAGTTTCTGAGTCAAAATAAAAATTGGTGGTTGGTAAAAAAGGCTTGATTAAGTCGTCAGGGTCAAACACAAAAAAGCGATCAAATAAGGGGATTAGTTTATTAATGGCAGGAAACCTATTAAGACCATCCCAATGATATGTGATTAACGAATTAGATTTTTCTTTTAGCTTTAATACAAACTCTAAAGGATAAATATCTGCTCTAAACAGTAAGGTGTAGTCTGCTTTACCATTAATTTCATTTATTTTTTTAAATAAACTATTTCTATGTGGAGCAAATTTTAAAACACTCTTGTAGTTTTTGTCGTTTAAAATAATTTTACGGTAAGAGTAAATTAAAAATTCTAACAGTGATTTTTTTAATCTTCCATGTTCTGGAAAAGATACGTTTACAACATTAAAGTTTAATAATTCTAAATTTTTTATAATTAATTTATTGAATTCAAAAGATTCGGGTAAACCAAGGATGATTGTCTTTTTTTGTTTCAAGGTAACAAGTTATTTATTAAAAAAAGTTGCCGTAAATATATAATTTATTGTCTAAGTTTGTGGAGTAAAGATATAAGATTATATGAAGAAGCTTGTTGTTTATATAGACGTAGAACGGATGAAGTACAAGAATATTGGCTTGTATACATTCTGTAATGAATTGATAAAGTCATTAAGCAATAAGAATTCATATAAATATTTTGGATTTATTGATAATGTATGTTCAATAAAACCAAAATGGTATCAGAAATTATTTGGAGTAAAAGTATTACCAGGAAGTGTTTGGCATGCGACTCATCAGGATACTGATTATTTACCATCAGGTAATACTAAAATTGTATTGACAATACATGATTTAAATTTTTTATACACAAATAAATCAGAGAAAAAGAAACTGAAAAAATTGTATAAAGTTCAAAAATTAGTTGATCGTTCAAGTGCTATAGTTGTTATCTCAAATTATGTATTGAATGATGTTAAGAATCATATAGAATTGAAGGGAAAACCTATCTCTGTAATTTATAATGGAACAGAAATTGTTGATCATGACATTTCAAATATTACAATCAAAGAAGAAAATTTCTTATTCACATTGGGGACAGTGGTGCCAAAAAAAAATTTTCACGTATTGTTGTCAATTCTTGTAAATACTGATTATACACTTTTGATAGCTGGTATTCTCCCAGATTCTAATTATCTAGCTTTAATTAAAGATGAAGCGAAAAAATTAGGAGTGACGAAACAGTTAAAGATACTAGGACCCGTATCAGAAGAAGAGAAACAGTGGTATTATACAAATTGCAAAGCTTTTTTGTTTCCATCACTTTCTGAAGGGTTTGGATTACCTGTAATTGAAGCTATGCGTTATGGAAAACCTGTATTTTGTTCTAATCTTACAAGTTTACCTGAAATAGGTGGAGATCAAGCATATTATTTTGAAAGTTTTAATAAAGAACATATGCAAAATGTTTTTTTAGAGGGTATGATAGATTTCAATACTAAGCCGAATAAAGCACAAGAAATTATTTCGTGGTCAAGTAGGTTTACTTGGGAAAAAACAGCTCTGGCCTATGAAGCTATTTATAAATCGATAGTTTAATCTTTTTAATCGGGTAATTCTATAGCTGTATATGGTTCTATATTTAAAATATAATTAATCCAATTCTTAAAACTGTATTTTTCTTTTAATTTACATGGTATTTCAAAAAGAGGTGCTTTTAAAAATTCTTCATAGCCATCTAGGTTTCTGCCGGTCCAAATATAAATATTATTAGGATGATAGAAGTCATATTTTTGAATAGTCAAATTATTGGTGATTATTTTTTTATTATAAAAGAGAGCTTCAAAAATTCTAAAAGATAATCCATTATGAGTCTGATTTAATAAATCTAAAATTACTTTAGAGTTTTTTACATAGCTTAGGTTTTCATCGAAACTTATGTGTTTGTTTATATACGTAATATTGGGGTCTAGTAATTTTATATTATCACCCTCATTTGTATAATGAATAAAAAATTTTAATTTTTGATTTAGTGGTTTAGTGGTTTTTAAAAATTTATGAATCCAGTGCATACGTTCCTCATTATAAGATCCAATATAAAATATGTCATATTCAGTATTGATTGCTAATTCAGTATTATCAAAATCAAAAGCAAAATTTGTTGTTGTAAATAAAGGTAAAGTTACTTTGTTTCTATCGGATTGATCAAAAACAAAAAATCTGTCAAAATATTTTATATAATCGTAAATCTGAGGAAACCTATCAAGGCCATCCCAATGGTAAGAAACCATCTTCTTTGATTTGGACTGAACTAGTTTGATGATAGATTTAGGATAAATATCAGCTCGAATAAGAAGCGCATGATCTACTGGAGTAGTTATGTTAGTTAGTTTTTTTGAGATAGTTTTTTTAAAAGGCCTAAATATCAAAGAGTTCTTATAGTGTTTGTCTCCTAAGAATGTCTTTCTGAAAAAATTAATGATACGTTCAGAGTTATTCTTATATTGGAATTTATGATTAGGAAAGCTAATGTCTATTACCTCAAACCCTTGAAATTCAAGGTTTCTTTTGATTAACTTATAAAGACTAAATGTCTGAGGCAATCCCAGAATTATTTTTTTCATAACTAAACTCTATATTTTTTTCTAAGTAAATACTTTTTCTTTTTTTGAATTTTATAATTGATGAAAATTGAAATCATTGATTTTCTATAAATAATCCAGTTTTTAAGCTCTGTTGTTTTTAAGTATTCAGATAAATCTCTAATACGCGTTATGTTTTTGTAATACATTTTTATTATTAGGAAGTCATTTATTTTTTCAACTTCAGATTTTCCTATAGCGTTTAATATGTTAACATATTTTTTTGATGAAAGTAATAGGTAAGATAACTTAAGTTGTTCATAATAATGGACATGTATAAATTTGTTGAATTTCTTTTTGTCCTTCAGGTTGTTGTTAGTAGTGTTTTTGTTAGACTGTGAAGTGTTGTGTACTCGAAATTTTATTAATTTCTCATTTATAAAGTAAAAATTATCACTAAGTATTTTCTCTAAAACAAAAACATAGTCTATTAGTTGGATAAATTCAGATGGAAAGTCAGAATGTTTGTATTTTGCTTTACTGAACATTATACAAGGTGGTTCTCCTAGGCAGTTCTGGAAGAAAAATTTAGTAATTAAGTTAGAAGCTTCTTTAGGGGAATATTTTTTACTTGTATTAAATATCTTACCGGTTTTAGGTACTTTGGAATATGCGATACGTGTATTACGATCTACATCGTTGTCAAAAAAATATTCTCTATCACAAAAAACAAAATTAACATTTTCAGAAATACTGGCAGAGACCATTTTTTCCACCGTTGATAAATCCATCAAATCATCTTGAAACAAAAACTTGATCCATTCAGATTGTTCACTTGTTTTATCTATCACTTCACACCAGTTTTTTTTAAGTCCTAGGTTAGTTTTGTTTTGAAAAAACTTAATTCGATTGTCTTTTTGGGCATAAGAAGTACAAATTGCAACTGTTTCATCAGAAGAATTGTCGTCTGTAATTACAATTTCAATATTCTTGTAAGTTTGATTTATGGCACATTCAATGGTTTCTTCTAAATAGGAAGCACCGTTATAAGTTGGGATACAGATTGATACAAGTGGGGACTGATTCATATAATTTTTTTGTTAAATCTTGAAAAAAAATAAAGAATTAACAAAGTAACAAAATAAATAAGGTTTTAAGACTATTCGATTTATATTTTACGCAAGATTGTACTTTTTAACATGTAATTAAAATGGTTAGGAGATAAATTAATTCGTTACTTTTGCAGGTGTTCTTTTTTGGCACCTCATTTTAAAGACTTATAAGGTATTTAGTTTAAATTTATAAAAAAAAGTATGGCTGTTTTTTCTATTATAGTTCCTTGTTACAATCAAGAAGACTATATAATTGAATGTTTAGACTCAGTAAAAAATCAATCTTTTTTAGATTGGGAGTGTGTGGTAGTTAATGATGGATCAACTGATTCGTCACTAGTTGTTATAAAAGAATATATTAAAAATGATTATAGGTTTGTTTTGTTAGATCAAGAAAACCAGGGTCTAGCTAGTTCAAGAAATAACGGAATTAAAATATCTAAAGGAGAGTATGTCCTACCTTTAGATGGAGATGACTTAATTGATTCGGAATATTTAAGCTTGGCTTTAAATGGATTTAAAGAAAATCCGAATATCAAATTGATTCATTGTAATGTTCAATATTTTGGAGATAGAAATGATACAATGAAGTTAGAAAATTATTCGTATCCACAAATTCTAAAGGGAAACTGTATTGTTTGTTCGTCGATATATAAAAGAAGTGATTTTGATAATACATCTGGCTATGATTCAGAACTAATATATGGTTATGAAGATTGGGATTTTTGGCTTCAGCTTCTGGATGAAGAGTCAGAAGTGTTTAAAATAGAAAAAGAAGTGTTTTTTTATAGACAAAGAGGTAATTCAATGCATAGTTTTGTTCATGATTCTTTTAAATTGAACTATACAATGAATTATATTTTTCAAAAACATATAGACAAATATTCAAATATTTTTTTGGGGAGAAGGGCAAATAATAGTATTGACTTCATTCGTGAGATTTTTGAATTTCGGACGAATGAGATTAATAACAAAACCTTTTTGTTGAATATAAAAAAAACTCTTTCCTATAAAGTTTTTGTAAAATTAGAAAGTTTTTTAAGAAGGTTGAAAATAGAATAAATTTTATTAACTGAAAGTACTCATAATGTTAATATAGAGTTAATCTCGTTTAATTTTCTCTATATTTCTTACAAATAGCTCTAATTTTACAAATGTCTTGTAAAAAATAGATTTTTTGATTCTATTTATTTTCTTGTTAAGGTAGTCTATTTCCTTGAGGTTTAGCTTGTGTTTTGGAGATTGTTCAATAGCAATAGTAACATTTTTATCAAAGATTACTTTTTTTAAGTGTTTATTAATTATGTCATTAAAATTACCATTTTTCAATAAAATTTTTAGACATTTTAGTTCAGTCTTATATTGTTTTATTTTTGAAACATCTGAAAAGGCACCATTATCATGAATTCGATAAACTCCCATAAATTCATCTAATATTTTTATTTTTCTGTCTTTTATTTGAAGAATAAAAAATGGCCAATCACCAATTGGAAATTTTTGCCACCAGTTCTCTATTTTAAAATCGTTGATAAATAAAGAAGATGATGCATATATAAAATTACCATCAATAAGTGTGTTTATATCTGCATTTGGAATTTTGTTTTTTTCGTGTTCCCATTCACTGATAACCCCAGTATTTTGATTTAAGTTTTTAAATTTAGCTCCCACAATGCTATAATCTGGATTGTTTTCTAAAAAGTCAACTTGTTTTTGAAGTTTTAATGGATCAGTCCAAAAGTCGTCTCCATCACAAATTGCTATATATTTTCCTTGACACTTTGGAAACATATATTTGAACCAAATACGCTCATTTTTGCTGTATTTATTTTGTTCTTGGAAAATTGGTTTAAATCTATCATCTATAGATGTATACTCTAGAATAATTTTTTTACTAGAGTCCGTCGATGCATCATCGTGAACGATTATTTCAAAAGGGAAATTTGTTTGTTGTTTTAAAATACCATTGAATGCTTGTTTGATAAAGTTTTCTTGATTGTAAACCAAACAGCAAATAGAAACAAGAGGTTTATTTTTTGACATTCGTTTTTGTGTTTTTGTAGGGTTTCCTTTTTTTAACTAGAAGGTGTCGCTATGATTTCCTCTTTTAAGCTTAAAATATAGATTATTATTATTTACAAAGGTAAAGTATCTTTAGGAGCTAAAATAATATTAGATATATTAACTCTTTTTTATTAGACCCTTTAACTCACAAACGAATTTACTTCTGTAGTAGTCTATCTGTTATTATATGTTCTGTTTAGGTTTTTCATATTCTTCAATTCTAGGTAGAGAAGTATCAGTGGTATTTATTTTATCTAGTATGTTTTAAACTTGGTGTAAAAATAAATGAATATTATAAGGCTCGGAGAAGGTTAATAAAAATGTTTTGAAAAGAGTTGAAATGATATACCTTTGTCTAAAACTACAGAAATATGATTTTTTTTAAAAAGAAGAAGAAAGTGTCAGTTTATCTGCAAGGAGGGCTAGGTAATCAATTATTTCAAATTGCAGCTGTATTGCATTATGCAAAGAAATTTGATTACAAACCTGTTATTAATGATGTGAAAAAACTTCATGATAGAGAAGGTGACGTGGGGGGATATACATATTTCGATGTATTTGATGAACAAAATTTATTTCAGTTAAAGAAAATAAACTATAATAGATTTTATAATTATTATCAAGAAAAAAATCCAAAAGATCACTTTATAAAAATTCCGAAAAATATTTTGTTGATTGGTTATTTTGCAGGAGCAAGATTTACTGATTTTGTTAAGCAAGAAATGCTTGAATACTTGCTAGGGACTAAGTCGGTTAAAACAAAAATAGATACTATTTATAGTGTTATGATTGAGAAATTAGGTACAGAAGAGTTGTTGTCAGTTCATATACGAAGAGGAGATTATTTGAAACTGAGTAAGTTTCATGCCAACCTCACAATTGATTATTATGAGAAAGGTGTGAAAAAATTTCCTGAAAATATGCCAATAATAATTTTTTCAAATGATAGAGACTGGTGTGAGGAAGTGTTCAGTGAAAAATTTAAGAACCCTTTATATTTTGTTTCTGAGGTTGATTATATTGAATTGTTATTGATGTCTAAAATTAAAAACAATATTATTGCAAATTCTACTTTTAGTTGGTGGTCTGCATACATGAATGAACACAAAGATAAAAGGGTTTTAGCACCAAAAAAATGGTTTGGTCCTGAAGGGCCAAAAGATTGGAGTCACCTCTACTGTGAAGGTTGGGAGCAGATTTAAAAAATATTTTCGAAATAATATGAAAAAAGCATTAATTACTGGAATTAACGGTCAAGATGGATCTTATCTTGCTGAATTATTAATAGAAAAGGGATACGAAGTACATGGTATTATTCGTAGAGCGTCTTCATTTAATACAGCACGTATTGAGCATCTTTATATAGATGAGTTGATAGAAGATTTACACAAAGACCGTAAAGTAAAATTACATTATGGAGATATGACTGATGCAACGAATCTGATTCGTTTGATTCAAGAAATTCAGCCTGAAGAAATTTATAATTTAGCCGCTCAATCTCATGTAAAAGTATCTTTTGATTTACCTGAGTATACTGCACAGACTGATGCAGTTGGAACGCTTCGATTGTTAGAGGCATTACGTATTTGTGGGTTGGTTGATAAAACAAGAATATATCAAGCTTCTACATCTGAGTTGTATGGGAAAGTGCAAGAAATTCCACAAAAAGAAACGACACCTTTTTATCCGAGATCTCCTTACGGAGTCGCAAAAATGTATGCGTATTGGATAACAAAAAATTACCGTGAATCTTATGGTTTGTATGCTGTAAATGGTATTTTGTTTAATCATGAATCAGAAAGAAGAGGTGAGACCTTTGTAACTAGAAAAATTACTTTAGGAGCTTCTAGAATCAAACATGGTTTGCAAGAGAAATTGTATTTAGGGAACTTAAACTCTCTTCGTGATTGGGGGTATGCTAAAGATTATGTAGAATGCATGTGGTTGATGTTACAGCAAGATACTCCTGAGGATTATGTAATCGCTACAGGAATTCAACATTCAGTAAGAACTTTTTGTGAATTAGCATTCAAAGAAGCTGGAATTGAGATTGTTTGGGAAGGAAGTGAAGAGAATGAAATAGGGAAGTGTAAAGAAACAGGGAAGGTTTTAATAGAGGTTGACCCGGAGTATTATAGACCTGCTGAAGTCGAAACTTTATTAGGTGACCCTGCAAAAGCTAGAACTCAATTAGGTTGGGATCCAAGTAGAACTTCTATTGATGAATTGGTAAAGACAATGATGCAGCACGACTTAGAGTATGTTGTAAGATTTCAACAGAAAAACTAAGTCTATATGAGAATATTGGTCACAGGAGGAAGTGGAATGGTGGGGAAGAATTTAGTTTTGAATTCCAAATTTTCTGGTTTTGAAATTTTAGCTCCCTCTAGTAAAGAATTAAATTTGCTTGATATTCAATTAGTTGATGCTTATTTGCAAAAAGAAAAACCAGATGTTGTGATCCACGCTGCTGGATTGGTAGGTGGTATTCACGCAAATATGGCGAATCCTGTAGGTTTTTTAGTTGATAACCTAAGTATGGGTAAAAATTTGATTGTAGCAGCTCAAAAAAACAATATAAAAAGATTGATCAATTTAGCTAGTTCTTGTATGTATCCTAGAGATGCTGAAAACCCATTAAAGGAAAGCTTAATTTTACAAGGAGAATTAGAGCCAACGAATGAAGGGTATGCACTAGCTAAAATTGTTTGTACTCGTCTTTGTGAATATGTCACCAAAACGAATACAGAATTTATTTATAAAACAATTATACCCTGTAATCTCTATGGAAAATATGATAAGTTTGATCCTAAAAACTCTCATATGATTCCTGCTGTCATCAGAAAAATTCATGAGGCAAAAGAAAAAAAGAGACTTACTGTAGAAATTTGGGGAGATGGATTGGCAAGGAGAGAGTTTATGCTGGTAGATGATTTGGTAGATTTTATTTTTTATGCAGTTCAAAAGCTTGAACAAATGCCTCAAAATATCAATGTGGGATTAGGTTATGACTATTCTATTAATGAATATTATCAAACTATAGCTGAAGTTGTTGGGTATACAGGAGGTTTTGTGCATGACTTAACCAAACCTGTAGGAATGAAACAAAAGGTTATAGATATTGAGTTATTGCATAAGTTTGGTTGGAAATCTACGACAAGTTTAAAAGAAGGAATTGAAGAAACATTAGCATATTACAAAACATTATAAAATGATAAAGTATCCATTAGCATCATCTACTTGGGATGATAAAGAAATTGAAGCAATTCATAAAGTTATCGATTCAGATATGTATACTATGGGAAAAGGTGTGCAAAAGTTTGAAGAAGAATTTGCTGAATTTGTAAGTTCAAAATATGCTGTGATGGTAAACTCAGGTTCTTCGGCTAACTTAATTGCAATTGCAGCACTTTTTTATAAAAAAGAAAACAAGTTAAATAGAGGAGATGAGGTTATTGTACCTGCAGTTTCTTGGTCTACAACTTATTTTCCATTATATCAGTATGGACTAAAAATAAAGTTTGTAGATGTAGATTTAGAGACATTAAATTACGATTTAGAGCAACTGGAAGCAGCTGTTTCTGATGAAACAAAATTAATAGTGGCTGTGAATCTTTTGGGAAACCCTAATGATTTTGATAAGATAAAAGAAATTACTTCTAAAAATGATATTATTCTGTTTGAAGATAATTGTGAGTCAATGGGGGCAGAATATAGAGGGAAACAAGCAGGAACTTTTGGCTTGTTAGGAAGTTATTCTACTTTCTTTTCTCATCATATGGCAACTATGGAAGGTGGTTTGATTGTTACTGATGATGAAGAATTGTATCATATAATGTTGAGTTTACGAACTCATGGTTGGACAAGAAATTTGCCTAAAGAAAATGCATTGATTGAAAAGAGCGACGATTGGTTTGAAGAGTCTTTTAAATTTATTCTACCTGGTTATAATGTAAGACCTATAGAAATGAGTGGTGTAATCGGAAGTCAACAATTAATCAAGTTACCTTCATTTTTGAAGCAAAGAAGAGAAAATGCGAAGTTATTTGTTTCGCTATTTTCTAACCATAAAGATTTTATTATTCAAGCAGATATTGACAATAGCAGTTGGTTTGGGGTTTAGTTTGATTGTTAAACCAGAATCTAAATTAATACGCTCAGAAGTGATTCAAATATTGACGGCTAATAATATTGATTCAAGACCAATTGTTACAGGCGACTTTACAAAAAATAATGTTCTGAAATATTTTGACTATGAAATTTTTGGTGAGATGAAAAATGCAAAGTATTTAGATGATAATGGCTTTTTTGTTGGTAATCATCAAGTGGATTTAACAAAAGAAATTAAGCATTTATTTGAGGTGATAGGTAATTTATAAAAATAAAAAAAGTGTAGTTTTTATTACACTTTTTTTATGTTCTATTATTAATAACTTGGAGGTCTCTCTTCCAGATTCTTTTAAGCTTATCCTTCTAATTGCTGTAAATTCACCAAGTTTGTATAGGTTCCATTTAAGGCTAACAATCCGTCGTGTGTTCCTTGTTCTACAATTTCTCCTTTTTTCATCACTACAATTAAATCAGCATTTTGAATAGTAGATAATCGGTGTGCTATGACTAAAGAAGTTCTGTTCTCCATCATTTTCTCAATAGCATCCTGAACTAATTTTTCCGATTCTGTGTCCAAAGCAGATGTAGCTTCGTCTAATATCATTATAGGAGGGTTTTTCATTACAGCACGTGCAATGGAAATTCGTTGCTTTTGACCTCCAGAGAGCATTCCTCCACTATCTCCAACAGGACTGTTGTATTGATTTGGAGTTTCCATAATAAAATTGTGTGCATTTGCCACTTTAGCTGCATCAATCATTTTGTCTTTGTCAGGGTTTTCTATCCCTAAAGTAATATTGTTGGCTATTGTGTCATTAAATAAGATGGAGTCTTGAGTCACGATTCCCATTTGATCTCTTAAAGATGTCGTAGTAACATCTTTAATATTGGTTCCATCAATAGTTATTTTTCCTTCATTTACGTCCCAAAAACGAGTTATCAAATTTGCCAAAGTAGATTTACCACTTCCTGATTGTCCTACCAAAGCAATTTTTTGTCCTTTTGGGATTGTTAAAGAAAAATTCTTTAAAACATATTCGTCTTTGTATTTAAAAGAAATATTTTCAAATTTCACTTCTTTGTTAAATCCTTTCAGAGTTTCACTATTGTCATTGTCTCTCAATGGATTTTCCGTGTCCAATACCTCTATAACTCTTTCTGCTGCTGAATTTCCAATCTTAATAGCGTTACTCGCTCCGGCAATTGCTTTTGCTGGTGTTAAAATATTGTAAGCCAGTCCCATAAAAGCAATAAACGTTCCCGCTTTTAAAGTTTCGTCAATCAAAACCATTCTACCTCCAAACCACAATAAAGAGGCAATAGTAGCAATACCTAAAAACTCACTTAAAGGAGAAGCAAGTGTATTTCGTTTGGCAAGTTGGTTGCTTAAAGTTTTTACTTTACGGTTAAAATTGTTGTACTTGTCCGAGAAAAATATTTCCGAATTGAAAGCTTTGATAACGCGTAATCCTGTAATGGTTTCTTCAATAATACTAAGCATTGTACCACCCTCCTTAAAGAGTGTTGCAGATTGGCTTTTTATTTTTTTACTAATTAAAGATATAATCCATCCTGATACTGGAATAAAAGTAAAAACAAAAAGAGAAAGTTTAGGACTTAGGTTCAACATAAAAATAAGCGTAAAAATGATATTCAAAGGTTCACGAATGATAACAATTGAAAGATTTAGAAATGTTTCATTGATCGTGCCAAGGTCTCCTGTTGCTCTAGCAATGATATCCCCTTTTCTTTTTGTAGAAAAGAATGATATGGGTAAGTTTATAATTTTTTGATAAATTTCATTTCGTAAGTCTTTCAACACAGCATTCTTTAAAAATACCATAAAAAGTTTTGCCAAGTATCCAAAAATGTTTTTCATGAAAAACACTATGATTACACTTAATACCATATAGGTTAATGTGCTTTGAGGGCCAAAATCTGTAGTGTTTTTTGTTATGAAGTAATTTAAATAATTTTCAAGATATTCTTTGTTTAAACTCTCATAACCAGAAAACTCAGGTTCAATGAAAACTTTGTCTGTATCCCCGAATAAAACGTTTAACATTGGAATTAATGTTAAAAAAGAAAATGCTGAAAAGAGGGCATATAATACGTTTAAGATAATACTTGTAATACCAGTCCATTTATAAGGGATAGCGTATTTTAAAAACCTTTTGAAATATTTCATTTATTTTTTTTTACAATTATCAAAGCAATTTAGGTTTAAAAAGCTTCAATATCATTTTGAACTTTCAAATATACCATTTTACAAGGACTTGGAAGGTTTAGATTGTTAATCTTTTTGGAAAGTAGAGCCTGTGGTTTTGGTTCAAAACTCTTATTTTTGCGTATGGATAATTTGGTAGATAAGATTAATAATAGAGAAGTGTTTTTGTATCCAACAGACACTGTTTGGGGATTAGGCTGCGATGCAACCGACGAAAAGGCGGTTCAGAAAATTTTTGAGATAAAAAAAAGAGCAGAAAGCAAGAGCTTGATTATTCTTGTTAATTCCTTAGAGATGTTACAAAAGTATGTACACAAGATACCAGATGTAGGCATTGAATATTTTACAGAAAGCAGAAAGACCTACTACTATTGTTTATCCAAATCCGGTAGGATTGGCAAAAAATGTAGTAGCTTCAGATAATACGGTAGCAATTCGTATAGTGAAACACAAGTTTTGTGAGGAGTTGATAGAAGAGTTAGGAAAACCTATTGTGTCTACATCAGCAAATATAAGTGGAGAGCCCACTCCTAAAACCTTTTCAGAAATTAGTAAAGCTATTTTGGATAGCGTAGATTATGTGGTAGATTTGCAGCAAGACTTAAGTACAGGAAAATCATCTCGGATTTTAAAAATTAATTCGGATGATTCTATTGAAGTGATACGAGATTGATATGCATGCAAACGATTTTACCAAAGCGTTAACACACCCTATTTTTTCATACATAACTAGAGCAAGTACAAAACTTAACGTAAAAAGTTTTGTGATAGGAGGCTTTGTTCGTGATTTTATATTGCAACGTGGAACCGCAAAAGATATAGATGTGGTGGCTGTGGGAAGCGGAATCGCATTGGCTAAAAAAGTAGCAGAGTTATTGCCAAATAAACCCAAAGTTCAGGTTTTTAAAACCTATGGAACGGCAATGTTACGGTATCAAGATATTGAAATTGAATTTGTGGGAGCTCGTAAAGAATCCTATACGGAAGAGAGTAGAAATCCTGTTGTTTCAGAAGGAAGTTTAGAAGATGATCAAAACAGGCGTGATTTTACAATAAATGCTCTAGCGTTAAGTTTAAATGAAGAGACCTTTGGAGATTTGTTAGATCCTTTTGATGGTGTTTTAGATATGTCTCATAAAATTATACGAACGCCTTTAGATCCAGATATCACATATTCTGATGATCCTTTGCGAATGATGCGGGCGATACGATTTGCAACACAATTAAATTTTGAGATAGAATCAGAGTCGTTATCTGCCATTGCTAAAAATAAAGAACGGATTGATATAATCACGCATGAACGTATTGTGGTGGAGCTGCATAAAATATTGGAGTCACCTAAACCTTCTATAGGTTTCTTGTTGTTAGAAGAAACAGGTCTGTTGGAACGAATTATTCCAGAATTAACAGCTCTTAAGGGGGTAGATGAAGTAGAAGGACAGCGTCATAAAGATAATTTTTACCATACATTGGAGGTAGTTGACAATATATCAGAACATACTGATGATGTTTGGTTGCGTTGGGCCGCCTTGTTACATGATATAGGGAAAGCACCTACAAAACGTTTTGATAAAAAGCATGGTTGGACTTTTCACGCACATGAATTCGTGGGGTCTAAAATGGTATATAAACTATTTAAAAGGTTGAAAATGCCATTGAATAACAAAATGAAATTTGTTCAGAAAATGGTGTTGTTAAGTTCTAGGCCTATTGTATTGGCATCAGACGTAACCGATTCTGCAGTTCGAAGGTTAATCTTTGATACAGGTGAAGATTTAGACAGTTTAATGACGCTTTGTGAGGCTGATATAACCACGAAAAATCCTGTAAAATTTAAAAGATACCATAATAACTTTAAAATTGTTAGAGAAAAGGTAAAGGAGGTAGAAGAACGTGATCGAGTTCGTGATTTTCAACCACCAATTTCAGGGGAACTAATCATGGAGACTTTTAACTTAAAGCCTTGTAGAGAGATAGGTCAAATTAAAGAAGTTATCAAAGAAGCCATTTTAGACGGAAAAATCCCGAATGATTATGATGAAGCCTATACGCTCATGATTTCTTATGGAGAAAAATTAGGATTGAAAAAAAATTAAAGTTGAGATGTTTTTTTAAAATACTTAAACCAGGTACTGTTTTGATTTGAAGAACTAATATAATATTGATTTTCTTCAGAGAGGTTTAATTCATCAATATACCAGGGAAGGTGTCTTATTTGAAGGGGAGGAGAAGTTCTATAGCTTTTAGCAAGATGAGATCTGATATGTTTGAAGGAATAAGGTCTATATAAAGCAAAAGTAGTATCTATAGGAGCTTTATATAATAGGTTGTCTTTTGTGGGTTTTTCATAAAATTGCCGTTCCCATTTGAGTACTTTTTCTTTTTGATTATAAAAATCAGGTATGTCATCTATTTTTAGTGAAAAACCAACTTTACAAGCAAACTTGTGTTTTTGCAGTTTGTTTCTGAATATTTCCAGGAAATTTGAAGGACAAGTGTCTAATATCTCTAAATCAGAATCGGTATAAACAAAGAATTGACCCATAAACTTTTTATATGCTTAGACTTCCATAAGGCTCTAAAACCATAGTTCTTTTCTAAAAAGATAACTTTATGTTTTGTTTTTTTATAAAATTCCAATAGTGGAGGGTATGTCGATTGATTGTCTAAAATGTAAATATTCGTATAGTTTCTATTTTCTAGTCCATCTAACAAAATTTTTAAATATTCAAGTCTGTTAAAATTGTTAATAATTATAGGGATGTCTAGATATGAAATATCCTTTGGTGGAGATATCAGCTCTCTAATGTACATTATGAAAGATATAATAAGATATTTTATTTTTTCTAAGATCATGATAGTATAATTTAAAGTAGGACTAATGTCTTGTTTACAGGTGAATGATTAAACTACAGATTTAAAGATTCTGTAAAAAGCGCATCAATTTTTTTAGAACAATTTTCCCAAGAATACTGTAATACTGTCTCACGAGTATTTGTTTCAATTGTGTCTGCTTGCCTAATTAGGTTGATCACTTCATCATGATTTGTGTTAGGATCAAATAGGAAACCATTTTCACCGTGTTTTATAATATCTGTGCAAAAACCTGTATTAGAAACCACAGGAAAAAAATTTGCTAGCATTGATTCTAGTAGAGGAACAGGACCTCCTTCTAGGAAGGAAGCAGAAATAAAAGTATCTATTTGATTGTACAAATCAGGATAGTCCGCATAATCAGCATTGTTGATATACGTAAAATTAGGTAAAGCTTGTAGCTCTTCGTATTTGTCAAAATTTTCCCAAAGAACACCAATGTCTATAAGCTGTTTTTTTGTTGTAGAGTTTAAGCAAATAATTTTGTAAGCTTTGTTTAAGCACCAAGCAACATGCACTTTGCTATATGAAGTGGTCTAATGTTGGTGGGTATACATTACAATATTTTTTCTGTTTAAAATAAGCGGATTGTGACGCATAGCCCTACAGAAATAGTTTGGGAAAATAAAAAAATAGGCATCAGATTTTGGAAGATTCCTAAGTTTAGGGTGAAAATAAGGACTGGCCTTTAGTGATGAGTATTTTGCCAAGCGTCTTACTTTAGCTCCAAAAATCCAATTTTTATCAGCTTCTCTAGCAACGTAAGTTACCTTTTTTATCTCTTTAATAGGTTTTTCAAAAAGAAGCCAAGCTTTACATAAGGCAATCAAATATTTCCATTTAAAGAGGATATTAAAAATAAGAATATCTTTCATCGGTAAAGAAAAAAATAGGGATAAGGTAAATATGGTTTTCATTTTGGGTTTTTACCCAAAACGAAAACCACAAATAAGAATGTTTACTTATAGATTTAAAGCTTCTATAATTCTTTCAATTTTAGCATCTAAACTGCTCTCAGTTTTTTCTGAGTTTTCAATTGTATCAAGAGCTGTATTTACACTAAAGTAGAATTTTATTTTAGGTTCTGTGCCACTTGGGCGTGCTGCTATTCTAGTACCATTTTCAGTTAAGAAAATAAGGACGTTAGATTTAGGCATGTCAATTGTAGTTTCCTTACCAGTCAATAAGTCTTTCTGAATAGAACTGTCATAGTCAAATACATATTTAACTTTTTCTCCATCAATTTCTGTAAATGGTTTTTCGCGTAAATCAATCATCATTTGTTTGATCTGTTCAGCTCCGTCCATTCCTTTTTTAGTGATAGAGATAAGGTGCTCTTTATAGAAGTTATGTGCTACGTATAATTTTTGAAGCTCATTGTAGAAAGAGCTTCCTTCAGCTTTAGCATAAGCAGCAATTTCACAAGCTAATAAAGAAGAAGTAATTGCATCTTTATCTCTAACGAAATCACCAACCATGTATCCAAAACTTTCTTCACCACCACCAATAAAATCTAAATCACCATAGTCTTTAATCATTTTAGCGATCCATTTGAAACCAGTCAGGCATATTTTAGAAGCTACACCATAGCTATTTGCTATTTCTGATACCATATCTGTAGAAACAATAGTAGTTGCAACAAATTGATTACCATTTAATTTGCCTTCTTTTTTCCATTTTTTAATTAAGAAATCGGTCATAACAACCATTGTTTGATTTCCGTTAAGTAATTTTAAATCACCGTTATAATCTCTAACAGCAATTCCTAAACGATCACTATCAGGGTCTGTACCAATAACAATATCAGCATTCACTTTATTAGCTAGCTCTACGGCTAGTTTAAGAGCAGCAGGTTCTTCTGGGTTAGGAGAAGCTACTGTTGGAAAGTTTCCATTAGGTTCTCTTTGTTCTTCAACAATATGTACGTTTTTATAACCTGCTTTTTTAAGAGTTTCAGGCATTGCCGTAATAGATGTTCCGTGTAAAGATGTAAATACAATAGATAAATCATCTCTGTTAGATAAATCTAAAGAACCACTTTCTACAGATGCGTCTGTAAAAGCATTGTCAACTTCTTCTCCGATGTACTCTAATAATTCAGGGTTTTCATCAAATTTAATTTCTGAAAAGTCAAGCTTATTAACTTCATCAATAATAGCCCCATCGTGTGGAGGAACAATCTGTGCACCATCATTCCAGTAAACTTTATAACCGTTGTATTCTGGCGGGTTGTGAGAAGCTGTTAAAACAATTCCAGCATCGCAACCTAAATGATTTACGGCAAAAGATAATTCAGGAGTTGTACGTAAGCTTTCAAAAAGAAATACTTTGATTCCATTTGCAGTAAAAACATCAGCAACTACTTTAGCTAAAGTATCACTATTATGTCTACAGTCATAAGCAATAACAGCACTACACTGTTTATTCGCAAAGTTCTTTAACATGTAATTGGCTAACCCTTGAGTGGCTTTACCAAGTGTATATTTGTTAATTCTATTAGTCCCAGGTCCCATTAAACCGCGCATACCTCCAGTTCCAAACTCTAAATCTTTATAGAAACTATCTGTCAATACATCGGGGTTGGTGTCAATTAAGTTTTGTACTTTTTGTTGAGTGTTTTCGTCAAATGTAGAAGTTAACCATTTTTTGGCAACGTCGATGATATTCATTGTTTCCATTATTTATTGTTTTAGGTTGCTAAATATTTTATTCAAAGCTGTTATGGTGCTTTAATTTATTTCGTTTGATATTTGATATTCTTTTATTTCTTTTTTTGTTCTCAATATTAATTCTCCTATAAAACCTGCTAAAAATAATTGTGTACCTATAATCATAGTTGTTAGTGCTATGTAAAATAGAGGAGTATCAGTTATTAATACAGAAGCTTTATGGAAATAGAATACATTTAAAAGTTTTTTTACACCAATGATAAACGTAGCTAAGAAACCAATAATAAACATTAGGGTTCCTGCTAGTCCAAAAAGGTGCATTGGGCTTTTTCCAAATTTACTTACAAACCAGATAGTAATCAAGTCTAAAAAGCCATTTATAAATCTATCCATTCCAAATTTAGTTTCACCGTACTTTCTAGCTTGGTGTTTTACCACCTTTTCGCCTATTTTAGAAAAGCCAGCGTTTTTAGCTAATACAGGAATGTATCTGTGCATTTCTCCATGAACATTAACTGTTTTAATGACTTTGTTTCTATAAGCCTTTAAACCACAATTGAAATCATTCAGTTGGATTCCAGAAGTTTTTCTAGCTGCCCAGTTAAACAACTTTGAAGGAATGTTTTTTCTTAATTTTGAATCAAATCGTTTCTTTTTCCACCCACTAATTAAATCTAAATTATCAGATTCAAGTAATTTTATAAGTCCAGGAATTTCTTCAGGGTTGTCTTGTAAATCAGCATCCATAGTGATTACAATTTCCCCTAATGCCTTTTTAAATCCAGCATTTAAAGCTTGAGATTTTCCAAAATTGGTGGTAAAGCGTATGGCTTTAACGTTTTGGTTAATTTGTTTTAATCCTGTAATAATTTCCCAAGAAGTATCTGTACTACCGTCATCAATAAAAAGAATTTCATAACTGTATGAATTTTTTTCCATAACAGAAACAATCCAGTTGTGTAATTCCATTAAGGATTCTTCTTCATTTAGTAAAGGAATAACAATTGATAACTGCATAGAAAGTTATTTTTTTGATTCGTTTATTTTAATGAAAATAACAGATGTAATTGCAGAGAAAACGAAGCCTAAAAAAGCAGAAAATACAATTCCTATAGCTGAAGGAATAAATGAATTGGCTCCTTCTTTTAGTTTGTCAATTCTCAATTGAATGTCTTCAGGAGTAAGCTTTCCCGAGGCTTCCATAGATTTTCTTTGCACTTCACTTATTTGATTTATAAAATCAGGTTCTATATAATGGCTAAAAATATAATTGTATATGGTTATAAGAACAGCACTGAGTACTGTAATTCCAATACCTATTTTTAACCCCTCTCCAAAGCTTAATGAGTTGTGCTTTGCGTAAGATTTTATTCCTAGTACAACAGCAGTTAAAATAAGTAGAATGTTTATGATTCCGTTCGTTTGACTTTGATCTAAATGTTTGTTTTGAAGGTATAAAACAATATTCATAGATACGGAAACAATTCCTAGTAAAAGCCCGTATTTTAAAATAACGTTTTTGCTTTCTGACTTTGATGACATATTCATTTTTTTGATAATCACAAATATACTTATTTCCTTGTAAGAGAGAGTATATTTTACAGGATAAAGAGTGTAAGAGTGATAGAGTGGTTTTAGAATCTTTGGGATAAAAGTTTTGGAATATGATAATAATGTATATTTGCAAAAATATTAAATATAAAACAGCAATTATGGCAGTTGTACATAAATCAAAGATAGAATTTGAAATAGGATTGGATGAAAATAAAGTTCCAGAAAAAATTTCTTGGAATGCACAAGATGGTGGAATATCTAAAGAAGCGACTAAAGCTGTTATGCTTTCTGTATGGGATTCAAAAGCAAAGGATACTTTACGTATTGATTTGTGGACAAAAGATATGCCTGTTGATGAAATGAAACAGTTTTTTCATCAAACATTGGTATCTATGAGTCAAACTTTTGAGAGAGCAACCAACGATGAAAAAATGTCGGCAACAATGAAAGACTTTTGTGATTACTTTGCTGAAAAATTAGAATTAGAGAAAAAATAGGAGGAAAGTAATTTTTCTTTCAATTAAAAAAGCCTCAAACGAAAGTTTGAGGCTTTTATATAAGTAAGAGATTAAATAATTTATTTTACTTTATCAACGATAGCCTTAAAAGCTTCTGGGTTGTTCATAGCTAAATCAGCTAAAACCTTACGGTTTAAGTCAATGTTATTAGCTTTAACTTTCCCAATAAACTGAGAGTAAGACATTCCGTTAGCACGAGCTCCAGCGTTGATACGTTGAATCCATAATGAACGGAAGTTTCTTTTGTTATTTTTACGGTCACGGTAAGCATAGCTCATCGCTTTTTCTACCGCATTTTTTGCTACTGTATAAACGTTTTTACGACGTCCGAAGTAACCTTTTGCTGCCTTCAAGATTTTTTTTCTTCTTTTTCTTGAGGCTACTGAATTTACTGATCTTGGCATAATTTCAATGTTTTTTTGTAGTAAGGCGGCAATAAACTGCTCTTAAATTAGCCCACTCCAAGGTTAATAATAATTACCTGTTGACTTAAATTATTTTAAGTTCAATTGTTGTTTGATGCTTCCCTCGTCTGCTTTGTGTACCAAACCATCGTGAGTTAACTTCAACTTACGCTTTTTAGATTTTTTTGTCAAAATATGACTCTTAAAAGCGTGCTTTCTTTTTAATTTTCCAGTTCCAGTTACTTTGAATCTCTTCTTAGCACTAGATTTTGTTTTTAATTTAGGCATCTCTCCTTAGTTTTATATATTCTTACTTATATATTATTAAGAGTAATTGAGTTTATTTCTTCTTAGGAGCAATAAACATAATCATTCTTTTTCCTTCTAGTTTAGGCATTTGTTCTACCTTACCGTACTCTTCTAATTCTTGGGCAAGTCTTAAAAGTAAAATTTGTCCTTGATCTTTAAAGATGATAGAACGACCTTTAAAGAATACGAACGTTTTTAATTTAGCTCCTTCTTTAAGAAATTTGATTGCGTGTTTCTTTTTGAACTCGTAATCATGTTCATCCGTTTGAGGTCCAAATCTAATCTCTTTCACCGTAACTTTTGTAGCTTTCGATTTTAGAGCTTTTTCTCTCTTTTTCTGTTCGTATAAGAATTTTTTGTAATCAATAATTTTACAAACAGGAGGAACTGCTTTTGGCGAAATTTCAACCAAATCCAATTCTTGTTCTCTAGCAATGTCCATTGCTTTTCTTATAGGATAAACACCAACTTCAATGTTTTCTCCCACCAATCTAACTTCCTCAACATCTCTAATTTTTCCGTTGATTCTGTGTGCGTCTTCGTTTTGAACTCTCCATGGTTTTCTAGGAGCTCTGTTTCTACGTATTGCTATAACTTAAAATTTTATACCTGTAACACAGGTGTTTTTAAAATTGTACTAATGTGCTGTTAATTTCTTTTTTTAAAAAATCAGTGAATTCTTTAATGGTAAATGTACCAATATCTCCTTCACCGTGTTTTCTAACCGATACAGTTTCTTCACCTTCTTCTTTTTCACCTACAATAATCATGTAAGGGATTTTGTTTAGTTCTGCATCTCTAATTTTTCTTCCCGTTTTTTCACTTCGGGAGTCAATTAGGGCGCGAATTTCGGAATTTTCTAGCAGTTCTGAAACTTTTTCGGCATATTTTTGATATTTATCACTGATAGGCAGTAAGATAACCTGTTCTGGCGTTAACCATAATGGGAAATTTCCTCCAGTATGTTCTAGTAAAACAGCAATAAAACGTTCCATAGATCCAAAAGGGGCACGGTGAATCATGATTGGTCTGTGCTCTAAATTGTCTGATCCTTTGTACGTTAAATCAAAACGTTCTGGTAAATTGTAGTCTACTTGAATTGTTCCAAGTTGCCAGCTTCTTCCCAAAGCATCTTTTACCATAAAGTCTAACTTAGGACCGTAAAAGGCAGCTTCACCATGTTCAATAACTGTTTCTAAACCTTTTTCATTGGCTGCATTTATGATGGCCTGCTCAGCTTTGTTCCAGTTTTCGTCAGAACCAATGTATTTTTCAGTATTCTCTTTGTCACGTAAAGAGACTTGAGCTGTAAAATCTTCAAAACCTAATGATTTAAAAACATATAAAACTAAGTCTATTACGTCTTTAAACTCTTGGTCTAGTTGATCTGGAGTACAAAAAATATGGGCATCGTCTTGTGTAAAACTACGTACACGAGTCATACCGTGTAATTCTCCACTTTGTTCATAACGGTAAACAGTACCAAATTCTGCAAAGCGTTTAGGTAATTCTTTGTATGAATAAGGTTTGTGGTTATAGACTTCACAGTGATGAGGACAGTTCATGGGTTTTAGCAAAAACTCTTCGTCCATTTTTGGAGTTTGGATAGGTTGAAAACTATCTTCTCCATATTTTTCATAATGACCAGAGGTTACATATAGTTCTTTTTGACCAATATGAGGAGTCATTACCATTTCATATCCTGCTTTTTTCTGTGCTTTCTTTAAGAAATTTTCTAAACGTTCTCTTAAAGCAGCTCCTTTAGGTAACCAAAGAGGAAGTCCTTGACCTACTTTTTGAGAGAAAGTAAACAAATCCAATTCTTTACCTAGCTTTCTGTGATCACGTTTTTTTGCTTCTTCTAATAAAGCTAAGTACTCCGTAAGCATTTTTTGTTTAGGAAAAGAAACTCCGTACAAACGTGTTAATTGTTTATTTTTTTCATCACCCCTCCAGTAGGCACCTGCAGCGCTCATTACTTTTACCGCTTTAATTAAGCCTGTATTAGGAATGTGACCCCCTCTACATAAATCAGTAAAATTGTCGTGGTCACAAAAAGTGATGTCACCGTCCTCTAAGTTTTCGATCAATTCAACTTTAAATTCATTTCCTTCTTCTGTATATTTTGCCAAAGCATCTGCTTTAGAAACAGAACGCATAGAGAATGTGTGTTTTCCTCTAGCTAATTCTAGAAATTTCTTTTCAATTGCAGGGAAGTCTTTTTCAGAAATAGATTTGTCTCCTAAATCTAAATCATAATAAAATCCATTGTCAATAGCAGGTCCTATAGTTAATTTTACTCCAGGGTACATTTCTTGTACAGCTTGTGCTAAAACGTGTGCAGAAGAATGCCAGAAAGCTTTTTTTCCTTCAGGTTGATCAAAAGTATACAATACCAGACTACCATCGGTGGTCAGAGGCGTAACTGTTTCAACGGTAATATCGTTAAATTTAGCAGAGATAATTGCTCTAGCCAATCCTTCGCTAATACTTCTAGCAACATCATGAGGAGTGCTGTTTTTAGCAACCTCCTTCACACTTCCATCAGGTAATGTAATTTTAATCATTTTGAATAAATTTTAAGACCGCAAAGATATTAGAAAACTACTAGCCGTCAAATAAAATTATTGAATATAAAAGTATATTTTTTTAGGTGTTAATAATGGAGTTTTCTTTCTCTCTAAAAAGAGGAACTTATCAAAGTTCGGTTAAAAAAAGAAGTATGATTTTATGAAGCGTGGTATTAATACTATCTTTACCGAGTATTAAAATTTTAAGATGGGATTAGATTTAAAAAAACCGATTGTCTTTTTTGATTTAGAGACAACAGGAATCAATATAGCAAAGGATAGAATTGTAGAAATATCAATATTAAAAGTGTTTCCTAACGGAAATAAGGAGAGTAAAACTTGGTTGGTGAATCCTGAAATAGAAATACCTAAAGAGGCATCAGATATACATGGAATTACAAATGAAAAAGTAGTTTCGGAACCTACTTTTAAAGAGTTGTCTACACAAGTAAATGAGTTAATTAAAGGGAGTGATTTAGCAGGGTTTAATTCTAACAGATTTGATATTCCTTTGTTGGCAGAAGAAATGTTACGAGTTGGAATAGATTTTGATATGAAAAATAGAGTGGCGGTTGATGTACAAGTTATTTTTCACAAAAAAGAACAACGTACATTAAGTGCGGGATATGAGTTTTATTGTGGTAAAAATTTAGAGAATGCGCACTCTGCGGAAGCGGATACTTTGGCTACATATGAAATTCTCTTAGCACAATTAGAGAAATATGATGATCTAGGAAGTGATGTAAAGAGCTTGAGTGATTTTTCATCACATAATAAAAGAGCAGATTTTGCAGGCTTTTTAATGTTTGATGAGGAGGGAAGTGAAGTATTTACTTTTGGGAAATATAAAGGTAGAAAAGTAACTGATGTATTGGAAGAAAACCCAGGTTATTATGCTTGGATTCAAAATGCAGATTTTCCATTGTATACAAAAAAAGTATTGACGCAGATAAAATTGCGTAGTCTGAATAATAAAATTTAAGAAGAACGGATTTCTATAAAATAAAAAATAATGTTAGTAGATTATAATACATTGCCTAACTCTTCAAGAGTTTGGGTATATCAATCAGATAGAGCTTTTTCAGAGAAAGAAATAGAAGTAATAACAAATGAAGCAGGAGAGTTTATTGCAGATTGGACACGTCATGGAGATGATTTAAAAGGAGGTTTTACTGTTAAGTACAAGCAATTTATTGTGTTGGCAGTAGATGAATCATTTATGGGGGTTTCAGGTTGTTCCATAGATGCTTCAGTTCGATTTGTAAAAAAGATAGAAGAATTGTTTTCTGTTGATTTAATGAATAAGTTAAATGTCTCTTTTAAAGATGGGGAGAATATCAATATTGTTAGCTTGTCAGAATTTCAGAATTATGCCAAAGCAGATAAGATAACAGGAAATACTGTAGTATTTAATAATATGGTTCAAACCAAAGGAGATTTAGATACAAAATGGGAGGTTCCGGCAAAGGAAAGCTGGCACCAAAGATTTGTTTAATAGAATACTTACAATTTATAGATATTTAAATGTTGAAATTTTTTAGTTTTTTCTTTTTTTGCATTAGTTTTTCAGCTCTTTCTCAGCAGTTAGATCCTTTATTGACCGAAGATATTCAAGCACAGGATATTTGGGTTCAAGAAAAAATGGAGTCACTTTCTTTAGATGAGAAAATAGGACAGTTGTTTATGGTGCAAGCTTATTCTAATAAGGATAAAAAGCATGTCAAAAAAATAGAAGAGGAGATTAAGAAACACCATATAGGTGGTTTAATATTTATGCAAGGAACTCCTGAAAAACAAGCGGAGTTAAACAATCATTATCAAGAAAAATCAGATATTCCATTGTTAATTGGGTTTGATGGTGAGTGGGGGTTAGATATGCGTTTGAAAAGAACATTTCGTTACCCTTGGAACATGACTTTAGGAGCTGTTCAAAACAATCAATTAATAGAGCAGTTTGGAAAACGTTTAGGAGTACATTGTAAACGTTTAGGAATTCATATCAACTTTGCACCCGTAGTAGATATTAATACAAACCCAGAAAACCCAATTATAGGAAATCGTTCTTTTGGAGAAAATAAATTTAATGTAACCAAAAAGGCAGCAGCTTTTATAACAGGGATGCAAAGTGAAGGTGTTTTGGCCAATGCAAAACATTTTCCAGGTCATGGGGACACAGCTACCGATTCGCATAAAACATTACCACAATTATTATTCGATATAGAGCGTTTAGAAAATATAGAAATGTACCCTTATACAAAACTGTTTGATATAGGTTTAGCAAGTGTAATGGTAGCGCATTTAAGCGTACCCGCTTTAGAACCCAATCCAGAGTTGCCAACATCTATTTCTCAAAAAGTAATTACAGATTTGTTGCAACAACGTATGGGGTTTAATGGTTTGGTATTTACCGATGCTTTAAATATGAAAGGGGCTGCAAACTATGCAAAACCAGGAGCAATTGATTTGGCTGCTTTTATGGCGGGGAACGATATGTTATTGATTCCAGAGGATGTTGGGGCAGCGGTAAAAAAAATAAAAAAAGCTTTAAAGAACGAAGAAATAACTCTAGAAAGATTAAATCATTCTGTAGAAAAAATATTAAAAGCAAAGTATTGGGCAGGGCTTCATTCTTATGAGCCTGTAGTTTTGGATAATTTAGAGGAAGATCTAAATACGGTTAAGGATAGTTTATTACATACTAAATTGGTTGAAAATGCAATTACCTTGGTAAAGAATGAAGATGCCATTTTACCAATAAAAGAATTGAGTGTAAATAAAATAGCTTATGTAAAATTAGGAGATGCACCTCATCAATATTTTTTAGAAACATTACAAAAGTATACTCATATTGATGCGTTTTTTTCTGAAGATACTTTTTTATTAGAAAAACTTAAAAATTATGATACTGTAATTATAGGATATCATAAACCCAATGCAAATCCATGGAAGGGATACAAGTTTGAAGAAGAGGAGCTAGTTTTGTTAGAGAAGATAGCAAAAAACAATAAAGTGCTGTTGAATGTGTTTGCAAGCCCTTATAGTTTATTGTCGGTAAAATCTTTTTCTGAAATAGAATCTGTATTGGTAGCTTTTCAAAACAGTAAAGTGTCACAAGAAACAGCTGCTCAAATGATTTTTGGAGCTTTGGAAACAAAAGGAAAGTTACCTGTTTCTATAGGTAATTTTTTTGCTGAAGGAACTGGAATTAATTCTACTAATTTAATGCGTTTGTCGTATTCATTACCAGAGTCGGTAGGTATGAGTTCTAAAGTCTTACAAAAAATAGACAGTGTAGCTAAGTATATTATAGAAGAAAAGATGACTCCTGGAGCTCAAATTTTAGTAGCGAGACATGGAGTAGTTGTTTATCAAAAAAGTTTTGGATACCACACTTATGCAGAAAAAAGACAGGTTAAAAATACAGATATTTATGATTTAGCTTCTTTGACGAAGATATTAGGAGGACTTCCCTTAATAATGAGAGCAGAAGAAATGGGGGTTTTTGAGTTAGAAGATACTTTTGAAAACCTATTTCCAGAATATGTAGGAAGTAATAAGGATACACTTACAGTAAAAGAAATGTTGTCTCATACAGCACGTTTACAATCATGGATTCCGTTTTATTTAGAGACTTTAGATAGTGTTAGTAATGAGTTATTGAAGAATTATTACAGTTCAACAAAAAGCCTTCAGTATTCTGTGCCTATAGCAGAAAGCCTTTTTTTAAGAACAGATTATATAGATACTATTTATCAGAAAGTAGTGAATGCCCCTCAAAGAGATGTTGTAGGGTATAAGTATAGTGGTTTGCCTTTTTTTATTTTTAAGAAATATATAGAAGATCATTTTTCAGAAGGAATGGATGTTTTGGTAGATAGCTATTTTTACAACTCTTTAGGAGCAACAACTTTGGGATATAACCCATTGCAAAAGTTTTCTAAAGAAGAAATTGTGCCTTCGGAAATAGATACTTATTTCAGGCAACAAATACTACAAGGCTATGTGCATGACATGGGAGCAGCTATGATGGGAGGTGTAAGTGGAAATGCGGGTTTGTTTGCAAACACAAATGATGTGGCTAAATTTATGCAAATGTATTTACAAGATGGTTTTTATGGAGGGCATCGTTATTTAGAAGCACAAACAATTCATAAATTCAATAAGCGTTACTTTCAGGGTTCAGAAGTTAGAAGGGGGTTAGGATTCGATAAACCTCAATTAGACCCAGAAGTGAAATCTACTTGTGGATGTGTGTCTGACAATAGTTTTGGGCATAGCGGTTTTACAGGAACTTATACATGGGCTGATCCAGATACAGGTTTGTTGTATGTGTTTTTATCTAATAGAACTTATCCTACAATGGATAACAATAAGTTAGGAGAAGAAGATATTCGTACTAAAATACAGGCACTTGCTGTAGAAGCTATTGTAGAGTAATAAAGTTAGTTTTCGTTTGTGAAAGAAACAGCATGACAAGCTACCAAGGCAGCAGTTTCTGTGCGTAATCTACTTTCTCCTAAGGTAACAGGAGTGAAGTTTTTGTCTAACGCAGTTTTGATCTCGGAAGGAGAAAAATCGCCTTCAGGACCTATTAAAATTGTGATATTTGTGTTTTTTTGAATTTCGTTTTTGAATGATTTTTTGTCTTGCTCTTCACAATGAGCAATAAAGCAAGAACCTGTAAAATCATTTTTTATAAACTCTTTAAAAGGAATAGCTTCATTTATTTGAGGAAGCGTAAATTTTAAAGATTGCTTCATAGCTGATTGTACAATTTTCTCAAAACGTTCCAGTTTTATAGTTTTTCGTTCTGAGTGATGGCAAATGAGAGGAGTAATTTCATCGATGCCAATCTCTGTTGCTTTTTCTAAAAACCACTCCATACGATCATTGATTTTTGTAGGAGCAACAGCAATATGCAATCTATAATTCCAAGGTTTTTCTTTTTGGGTACAGTCTATAATTTTAACCAAACAGCTCTTGTCACTTGCTATGATTATTTCAGCAGTAAATAAAAAACCCTTTCCGTTAGTAATGTATAATGTATCTCCTTCAGATTTTCGTAAAACACGTACAATATGTCTGCTTTCGGTTTTGTCAAACTTAAACTCAGAAACGTGTTTATCTAAAGAAGGAGTGTAAAATAATTGCACGTGATATTATAGGTTTTGTAATTTTTCAAAATAACTTTGATAATCGTCATTTCTTTTATTTTCAGAAGGTTCTGAATCTTTGCGATTTCTTGATTCTTGTTCCAAAGCTTTTCCTTTTTTAGGTTTTGATCCAGAAGATGCTGCGTTTTTAGTTGCGTCTTTTTTAGAGTCATCATCAATTAAAGGGTTTTCATTGTTTTGTTTTCCTTTTTTAGGAGTAGCCTCTTTCTTAGGAAGTATTTCATCTTCGTTTTTAGGCTCCGTTACTAGTTTTTCAAAAGCCTTCATAGAATCTTCTTGTTCTTTTATAGAAGTAATTGTTGGAGGAGGATCTACATGATCATCTGTTCTCCAAGAAATACCAATTCCGAATGTTACCCCTGTATAAAAGTCACCAAAATTAGCTCGTACAGAGGCGTCTAGTTGTAAGTTTTTATTTAAAAGGTAAGCACCACCACCTCCGATAAAATAATTACCACCCTTTGTAGCATCTAATTCAATGTTGTCCATGTTTAGTTCACCGTAAACAGACCAAAAATCATCTAAAGTATGTATGGAAGACATGGTTAAGGATGATTTTTTTAGATTGTCCCCAGTTTTGTCATAAGTTAAATTGGTAACGACAACCCAGTCTGGACCTAAGTTGTTTTGTAATAATATAGCAGCTTTAACTCTTGTATTGAATATAAAGTCAGCTTCGAATGCAGAAGAATCCTCCTCTGAAGAATCTGTGTTATCGTTCGAAGAGTCAGAATCAAGGTCCCGAGTACTTATATTTGTGTTAAATGAAATATCTAATTTGGGAGTAAATGAAGCCCCTACTAAAATAGAAGCTCCTACTGTAGGTATCAGTCTCCTAGTGTCAAACCGTGTTCTGCTTTTCCAACTTCTAATTTCATTAGATCTATCGCTATAAGTGGGCTCATAAATCATGTATTTAACACCAGCACCAATGCCAAAGGTTGTATGACCATCAAAATACCCTGACTGTTCAGGTTTTGTGTAGAAGAAATCTTGAGAGTAGTAACCATTAAATTCAAAACATTCATTAAAGGCTCCCTCTCTAAATTGGAGAGAGATGTTCCTAAGATGTGTAGAGGAGTTCGTGTTTACTGTATCTATAGAACTTGTAGAAAGTCCAATTTCTGTTTGCAAGACATCTAAGCCAGTACTGTACGGGCTTTCCGAAATTCCAGGTCTATTAGAGTTAATAACTTCAGTGTACTGAGCACTCATCGTAGAAGTTAGTAGCCATATAAAAAGAAGCCAGAGGTTTTTGTTCATTCTTGAATTGCAAAATTTTTTCAAATATAAGATTTTATCAACAGGAACGTCACAGTTCTTTTCAAATTGTTATTTTTGAATAAAATTTAAGAATATTATGCAGGAGGCAGGGTTTATAACCTTTTTAAGAACAATAGCTATTATCCTTTTGGTTATTTATGGACTAAAGTTTATAGCAAAATATGTATTTCCATTGTTAGTTAAAAGCGCTATTCAAAAAGCTCAAAAACGAGCACAAGAGCAAAGAGGCTACAGAGAAAGTCCAGATGTAAAAGTGGGGGAAACAACTATAGATAAAAAGCCTAACAATCAATCGAATACAAATAATAATATAGGGGAATATGTAGACTATGAGGAGATAGAGTAGCTCTATCTTAATTAGAATTTTAAAAGAACAAAATAGTAGTTTTCATATGAATAAAAAAATCCTTCCTTACTTAGGAGTTGTCGCTGTTTTTGTAGTAGTTTCATTGGTGTACTTTTCACCTGTTTTAAAAGGCCAAAAGTTATTTCAGAATGATATTCAGCAATTTCGAGGGATGGCAAAAGAAATTCAAGATTTTAGAGCTGAATACGGTGAAGAACCTTATTGGACAGATGCAGCTTTTGGAGGAATGCCATCATTCCAATTAAGTACTTATTATCCGAACGATTTTGTAAAATCGTTGGATGGGATTATTCGTTTTTTACCAAGGCCTGCTGATTATTTATTTCTATACTTTTTAGGATTCTTTGTGTTGCTTACAGTTTTAAAGTTTGATTGGAAATTAGCAATGATGGGATCTTTAGCATTCGGTTTTTCAACTTACTTTATAATAATCATAGGGGTAGGACATAATGCAAAAGCACATGCTATAGGATATATGCCTATGGTAATAGCAGGTGTACTTTGGGTTTTTCAAAAAAAGTACTTGCAAGGTTTTGTGTTAACTTCGTTAGCGATGGCATTAGAAATTAATACGAGTCACCCACAAATGACTTATTACTTATTGTTTATACTTTTGATTTTAGGTACTGTATTTCTTATTGAAGAAATAAAGAAAAAACAAAATTTAATTCCTTTTTCAAAATCTGTAGGGGTAATTGTGGTTGCTGTTATTTTAGCGGTAGGAGTAAATGCAACTAGTTTGTTGGCAACTAAAGAATACGCAAGTTATAGTACTAGAGGTAAGAGTGAATTGACAATTACTGCGGATGGTAAAAAGACAGAAAAAAAGGAAGGGCTTTCGAATTCCTATATAACAGAGTACAGTTACGGGAAACTAGAAACATTAAATTTATTTATACCAAGATTTACAGGAGGGGCCAATAGTGAGGATTTGGGAGTAGAATCGAATACTTATGCCTTCTTATCTTCTAAGATAGATAGAAATCAAGCAAAACAATTTTCAAAGAGTGTCCCTACTTATTGGGGCAGTCAACCGATTGTTGCTGCTCCAGCTTATATAGGAGCTATATTTATTTTCTTATTTGTACTGGCGTTGTATTTGGTAGACTCTAAGCTTAAAAAATGGCTAGTAGCTTCTACCGTTTTTTCAATACTAATGAGTTGGGGGCATAACTTTGAATTTTTAACCAATTTGTTTATCGAATATGTTCCTTTGTATAATAAGTTTAGAGCAGTTTCGTCAATTCAAGTAATTGCTGAAATTACAATTCCTTTATTAGGAATGTTAGGGTTGAAAGTTTTTATTTCAGGAGGAAAAACAAAGGAAGAAAAATTAGAAGCACTAAAAAAGAGTTTTTATATAGTTGGTGGTTTTGCATTGTTTTGGACTCTTTTAGGAACGAGTGTTTTAGGTTTTAGAGGCTTGAATGACGGGTATTATAACAATATGTTAGATGGTTTTTCAAATGCTATTTTGGCAGATAGAAAAGCAATTTTTTTTAAAGACAGTCTACGATCATTAACTTTAGTAACACTAGCTTCAGGGACGTTGTTTTTTGTGTTAAAGGAAAAATTAAAACAGAACGTTTTTGTGATAGTTATAGGTTTATTATTGTTGTTTGACACCTTAACAGTAGCAAGACGTTATGTAAATACAGAAGATTTTTTAGATGCCAGAAAAGTAGAAAAACCATTTGTAGCATCAGTAATAGATAAAGAAATTTTAAAAGACAAAGGACATTATAGAGTTGCTAATTTTACAGGGAACTTTATGAATGATGGAGCTACGTCTTATTTTCATAAATCTATAGGAGGATATCATGCTGCTAAACTAGGACGTTATCAAGATTTGGTTGATTTCCATATTCAAAAAAACAACATAGAGGTTTTGAATATGTTAAATACGAAGTATTTTATTTTGCCAGATGGGCAGGGTAAAAAAGGGTTACAGGTAAATGATGATGCTAACGGAAATGCTTGGTTTGTAAAAGAGCTACAATTGGTAAAAAGTGCAGATACAGAGATTTTAGCACTTACTGATTTTAATTCAAAAAATACAGCAGTTGTTAACGAAAAGGAGTTTCCAAAAGCAGTAGAGATTTCAGAACAAATAAGTAAAGATTCATTGGCGACTATTTATCTTAAAAGTTATAAAGCTAACGAGATTGTTTATACTTCAGAAAATAGGACAAAAGGTTTGGCTGTTTTTTCAGAGATTTATTATAAAGATGGTTGGAATGCTTATATAGATGGAGGGCTGGTTCCTCATATAAGAGTTAATTACTTATTGAGAGCTTTGGAAATTCCAGAAGGGAAACATCTTATTGAATTTAAATTTGAGCCTACGATTATTTCAAAAGGGAATTTAATTAATTTAGGGTCGTTAGCTTTGTTTTTTCTAATAGTCATTTTAGGTTTTTTAAAGCGAAACAAGAATAACTAAAAGCATTGTTAGATGAGAATAGGAATGATTTTAGACTATACATTTCCTCCAGATCCAAGGGTTGAAAATGAGGCAGTCACTTTGGTGAAATCAGGACATGAAGTATATCTGTTTTGTTTGAATTATGAGCAGCAATTATCCTACGAGAATATAAAGGGAGTCCATGTTTGTAGGTACCCATCTAATAGATTGGAATATAAACTTTCAGCATTGGCATATACAGTGCCTTTTTATACCAGTTTAATGGCTAAAAAAATTAGTCAATTTGTAAATAAATACAAAGTAGAAGCTTTTCATGTACACGATATGCGAATAGCAGAAGCGGTATTTAAGGTAAACAAAAAGAGAAACCTTCCGGTGGTGTTGGATTTACATGATAATATGCCAGAGGTAATGAAATTGTATCCACACCTTCAGAAATTTCCTGGAAAATATATCATTTCACCTAAAAAATGGAAGATTAAAGAAGAGCAATTTATAAAGAAAGCAACTAAGGTAATTACCGTTTCTCAAGAATTTATCAATGAAGTAGTTCAAAGAACAAAAACAGAAGTAAGTAAAATTGTTTTAGTACCTAATACAGTAAGAGAATCTTTTTATAAAGAAGCGATTATTGATACAACAATTATTGAAAAATATAAAGACAAGCATATAATCCTTTATTTAGGAGATACACACTTAAGAAGAGGTTTACAAACGGCAATAGCAGCAACAAAAAAAATATCACAAGTAATAACAAATGTGAAACTGGTTATTGTAGGAACTAATACAACAGATACTATTTTAAAAGAACAAGTAAAAGAATTACAATTAGAAGCATATGTAGATTTTGAGGGATGGCAAAATGTATCTTTATTTCCTTCTTATATAAAAGCAAGTACAATTTGTATTTCTCCTTTGCATAGAAATATTCAACATGATGTGGCTTATGCAAATAAAATATTTCAATATATGAGTTTTTCTAAACCAGTTTTGGTTAGTAATGCAATAGCTCAAAAGAATTTAATAGAACGTGTAGGAGCGGGGTTGGTACATAAAGATCGTGATATAGATGATTTTGTTAAAAAGGTTGTAACTCTTATAAAAGATGAAGGTTTACAGCAAAAAATGGGAGCTAAAGGAAAAGCTTTTATTGAAAATGAATTTTCATGGGAACAAACCTCTAAAAAGCTCGTACATTTATACGATAATTTAAGCCATTGAAAGTTTTAATTCTTACATATTACTGGCCACCCTCAGGAGGTTCAGGAGTTCAACGTTGGTTGAAGTTTGTAAAGTACTTACAAGAATTTGGGATAACCCCTATAGTGTATACTGTTGAAAATCCAGAATACGCTACCAAAGACAAAACATTAGAAGCAGAAATACCAGAAGGAGTTGAGGTATTACGCCAACCTATTTGGGAACCTTATCAATTAGCGTCTTTTTTTACAAAGAAAAAAGCGGTGAATACTAGTGCAGGGTTTTTAGAACAAAAACCTTCTTTGTTAGGAAGAATGGCGACCTATATACGCGCAAATTATTTTATTCCAGATGCACGTATGTTTTGGATACAACCCTCTGTAAAATATTTAGAAGCTTATTTAAAGGAAAATCCTGTCGATGCAATTATTTCATCCGGACCACCACATAGCTTACACATAATAGCTTTAAAGCTAAAGCAAAAGTTAGGAATAAAATGGATTTCAGATTTTAGAGATCCTTGGACATCTATTGATTATTTTCATCAATTGCCATTAACAAATAAGTCGTTAAAAAAGCATTTTTCTTTAGAAAAAAAGGTACTTAAAAACTCAGATGCAGTTATAGTGGTAGGAAAAACTATGCAAGATGAATATATAAAGCAGAATAAAAATACCGTTGTGGTTTCTAATGGATATGATTTAACTGTTTCACAAGAGAATACAGTTTTAGATAATAAGTTTTCTATTACCCATATTGGGATGATGAATGAAGATAGAAATCCATTTTCTTTGTGGAAAGCTTTAAAAGAATTGTGCCAGGAGATAGAAGGATTTCAAAAAGATTTAGAAATACAGTTGATAGGAAAAGTAGCAGTTCCTGTTTTTGAAGAGGTATCAAAAAAAGGTTTGAGTTCACAATTAAAAACAATTGATTATTTAAGTCATGATAAAGTACAGGAGTTTCAAAAAAAATCTCAAGTATTATTATTGACAGTAAATAAAGTACCAAGTGCTAAAGGAATTGTAACAGGTAAAATATTTGAGTATTTGGTAGCCAAAAGACCTATTTTAGCATTAGGACCCGAAGATGGAGATTTGGCAGAAATAATAAAATTAACAAACTCAGGAACTACAGTAGCTTTTGAAAATACAAAAGAATTAAAAGCAGTTATTTTAGATTTATACAGAAAGTATAAAAGAGGAAGTTTAGAGGTAGATTCTAAAAATATAGCTCAATATCATAGAAAAGAGTTGACAAAACAATTGGCAACTTTGATAAATGAAACAATAAATTCATGAAAAAAATAGTAACCATATTAGGAGCTCGCCCACAGTTTGTAAAAGCAGCTGTATTGAGTAGGGTTGTTTTGGAACAACAGCAAATAGAAGAGGTTATTGTACACACAGGACAGCATTTTGATGCCAATATGAGTGCTGTTTTTTTTAAAGAAATGGAAATACCCAAGCCAACATATAATTTAAATATTAATGGTTTGGGGCACGGTGCTATGACAGGGCAAATGTTAGAAAAAATAGAGGAGGTTTTGTTAAAAGAAAAACCAGATGGAGTCGTGGTTTTTGGAGATACAAACTCAACTTTGGCAGGAGCTTTAGCAGCACGAAAATTACAAATAAAAGTAATTCATATAGAAGCAGGTTTGCGTTCTTTTAATATGGGAATGCCTGAGGAGGTAAACAGAATTATGACAGATAGAATTTCAGACCTCTTATTATGTCCAACCGATTCTGCGATTAAAAATTTATCCAAAGAAGGATTTGAAAACTTACCTATTCAAATAGAAAAAAGCGGGGATATAATGAAAGATGCTGTTGAATATTATAGTAGTTTTTCAGAAGAAAAATCAAATATTATAAAAGACTTGAAATTAACTTCTGGTGGGTTTGTATTGGCAACAATTCACCGTCAAGAAAATACAGATGATTTAAAAAAATTAGAATCAATTTTTGATGGGCTTTTGCAAATTCATCAGAATAAAAAAGTCGTATTGCCAATACATCCAAGGACTAAAAGTATTTTAGAAAAACATAATTTAAAATATCCTTTTATCATGATTCCACCTGTAGGATATTTTGATATGTTAGAGCTGTTAAAGAACTGTAATAGTGTAGTAACAGATAGTGGAGGTTTACAAAAAGAAGCTTTCTTTAATAAAAAGTACTGTGTTATTGCTAGAGAAGAAACCGAATGGGTGGAATTGGTAGAAAATGGTTTTGCAAGTGTTGTAGGAAGTAATAGTGTTGAAATATATAAAGCCTTTGTTGAGTGTCAGCGTTCTAATATAAATTTTTCAATGAATTTGTATGGAAATAAAGTAGGTGAACAGATGCATCAAAAAATAGTACAGTTGTTAAATTAATTTTTAAATATAAGAAGTGGGAATTGTACTAAAACAATCTTTTAAAAATACTATGACTATCTACTTAGCTTTTGCTATTGGTGGTACGAATGCGTTGTTTTTGTATACAGCCTTTTTAAAAGATGAATTTTATGGGTTGGTTACTTATTTATTATCAACCTCAAATTTGTTAATGCCTTTTACCGCTTTTGGAGTACAGTATACAATACTAAAGTTTTATTCATCTTATAAAGACAAAAAAGGGAGAGATGCATTTTTAAGTTCGGTTGTAATATTACCCTTGTTGGTGGCGTTGCCCATTGGTTTTTTAGGAGTTTTTTTCTATGAAACTATATCGTCATATTTATCAATTAAAAATCCAATAGTAAAAAACTATACGTTTGTTATTTATTTAGTTGCTGTTGCTACGGCTTATTTTGAAATATTTTATGCTTGGGCAAAAGTGCAAATGCAGTCGGTTTATGGAAACTTGTTAAAAGAATTGTTTTCTAGAGTTGCGGCAACATTACTTTTGTTTGCTGTGTATTTTGAATTTATTTCAGCACAACAGTTTATTTATTATCTAACGGGAGCTTATTTTTTAAGAACCTTGATTATGTTATTGTACGCATTACACTTGTATACACCTCAATTTACATTTCAGTTGCCAGATAACTTTAAAGAGGTTATACAGTATTCATTATATATTATTTTAGCAGGTGCAGCAGGTACTATTTTAATAGATATTGATAAGTTTATGATTCCTCAAAAAGAAGCCATTGCGCAAACGGCTTATTATGCTGTAGGAGTTTATATAGGATCTGTTGTAGAAACACCCGGTAGAGCAATGTCTCAAATTTTACAACCTATGGTTGCAAAAGCATTGAATGAAAATAAAATGGAGGAGGTAAAGCGACTATATGTTAAAAGTTCTATTAATTTATTGGTTGTTTCTGGATTGGTGTTTTTATTAATCAATTTGAATATAAACCAGATGTATTTATTACTTCCAGAAAAATATGCAGGAGGCGTTTGGGTGGTATTATTTATCTCTTTAGCAAAGTTGTATCATATGTTGTTAGGTGCCAATGGAGCTATTATATCAAATTCTAAATATTATAAAATTTTGTTGCCTTATGGAGTTGCAATGGCGGTAAGTGTATATGTGTTGAATGATTATTTGATAGATTTGATTAGTATTAATGGAGCTGCGGTATCTACTTTATTGGTGGTTGTAGTGTTTAATACAGTCAAATTACTTTACGTAAAACAAAAATTTAATTTGTATCCATTTACATATAAAACATTGGGAATGTTTGTAATATTGGGAGTTTTATATGCTGTATTTAGTTTTTGGGAGTTTAGTTTTCATCCTGTTGTAAATATTGTATTGAAAGGATCTATGATAACAGTAACTTATTTGTTAGGGATATGGTTCTTTAAAATTTCTACAGATATTAACACACTTATAGCTGACTTATTATTAAAAACTAAAAAGCTTTTCAATTAATTTTTTTGTAAAAAGTAAGGTTGAATAGTTCTGTTCGATTGAGTATCTTGTGGAAGAAGAAAGAATAAAAATATTCGTTTTTTCTGTAAATGATTGCTATTGTTTGCGACCAAGCCAACTTAAATAATCTATATGATAACGACACTTATAAAGAATTTGAATAGAGCTTCCTTTCTACTAAACAATATTTCCGATAAAGAATACAGTAATACATCAATAGCACCTTACTATTCGAGTATTGGGGGGCATGTTAGACATATAATGGATGTTTATACTTGTGTTTTTGAAGGGTTAGATACAAAGCATATAGATTTAACAGCAAGAAAAAGAAATTCGTTGGCAGAAGAACAAGTTTCGGTAGGTTTAAATTATATAGAAGAAACAATTCAAAAGTTATCTGATATTCCTGTAGAAAATTTTGAAAAATTGATAAGGGTTACAGATGATTTAGGTGACGGTAAGGTAACTGCTAGTTATACATTAGCTTCAGTGTTAATTCAAGCACACAGTCATGCAATACATCATTACGCGAGTATAGGGTATATTATTTATCAACTAGGGATAGAATTACCAGATGCAGATTTTGGGATGAATCCTACAACACCTAAAAAAGCTTCGGTGAGTTAATCAAACAAATATTTTAGAATGGTTCTTATACCAATAACAGCCAATAAAATACCTGAAAAAGCAGCTATTGCACCGACAATACTAAAAATATAGTTATCGTCTTTTTTAATGGCAGAAAAACCAATATTTAAAGTAATAGGGGCTAAAAAAAATAAAGGAATTGCTCCAAATACATATTTCATACCTTTTCTCAAAAGGTCTTTATTATTACTCATTTTTATAGGCTTTTATAGCGTTTCTAACATTACCATGTGTAATTAATAAGTTTGAAGCTTCTTTTTCAGAAATATTTAAAGTGTCAATAAGCATTCGTGTACCTCTTTTAACAAGTTTGTCATTAGAGAGTTTCATGTCAACCATTTTATTACCTTTTACTTTATCAAGTAAAATCATGGTTGATGTACTGATCATATTTAAAATCATCTTTTGTGCTGTACCTGCTTTCATACGAGAACTTCCAGTAACGAATTCAGGACCTACAACAGCCACAATTGGATATTTGGCAAGTTGATGTAAAGGGCTGTTTTCATTCATAGTAATACAACCTGTTACAATTCCATTTTCATTTGCTTTTTCTAAAGCACCAAGTACATATGGAGTGGTTCCAGAAGCAGCAATACCAATCAGAACATCTTTGTCAGTGATATTGTGTTTTTGTAAATCTAACCAGCCCTGTTGTGCATTGTCTTCTGCATTTTCTACAGCTTTTCGAATGGCTGTATCTCCTCCAGAAATAATACCAACAACTAGTTCATGAGGTACTCCAAAAGTAGGAGGGCATTCAGAAGCATCTAAAATACCTAAACGCCCACTAGTGCCAGCACCTGTATAGAATATACGTCCACCTTGTTTTAGTTTAGTGACTATTTGAACAACGAGTTGCTCTATTTGAGGGATGGCTTTTTCTACAGCAAAGGCTACCGTTTTATCTTCCTTATTAATATTCGTTAATAAATCGTTTACAGACATTTTTTCCAAATGATTGTAATTAGAGTCTTGTTCTGTTGTTTTTGTAAAAGCCAAAGCAATACTAGGTTTTATTGTACAGTATATGTTTTTTGATCCACTTCGGAAAGTCTAAAGTACCCCAAAGGTTTTTTGTCATCTATATCAGGAAAAGTGGTATTTACACAGTTTCCTTTAAGAGCTGCAGGTGTAGTAGCAAAAGGACCTCCTGGTTCTATTTGTTGTAGTAATAAATTTACATAATTAAAATAGCCTTTTGATATTCCATAAAAATTCATCACAACAACATCTCCAGCTTTTAAATCGTCACGAGAATAATCCGCACTGTTCTCATTCCCATTTGTAAACTCATCAGAGTAAGAAACATATTCAAAAAGTAAATCTAAATTTGACTTGCTTTCTTCTAGGTAATAGTTTTCTTCATCCTCAGGGTCTGTATAAGGAAATTGAACTTCAATAATTTCGTTTCCTAAGATTTTAATAATTTCCTGTTGCCCTTCTGAAAGCTCTACTACAGAAGTTAGTATTTCTGTAGCTGTAAATGTTTCGTCATTGTATACAATTGTTAGTGTATAAGTTTCATTAATTACAGGGGCAAATTCAGTAGTTTGGTAAACCCCCGAATCGTCAATTTCTGAAAACACAACTTCGTTAGAGTTTGAGTCTGTAATTTTTACGGAGGCATTATTTATTGCAGGTATTTCAGTTTCATAAAAACCTACTGTTTCCGTTAATTTTATTTGTTGTGTTTTTCCATCAGTTCCTTTTACCCAGTTGATATTTGCATCAATAACCAATCGCTTAGGTCCTTCTTCTAAGGGTAGATCAATCTTTTCTTCACAAGAAGTAAAAGCTAATAATAGTATAAATAAATATAAAAAGTTTTTCATTTCTTTAGAATTTAAAGTTGTAAGTAAATGCAGGAACAAAACCAAAAATAGAAGTTCTATAAGCTTCGTTAGCTCCGGTGTCGTAATTTTGCCTAAAGGCTATAGATGCTGCATTTTTTCTTCCGTAAACATTGTAGATACTAAATACCCATTCACCCTTCCATCGTTTGGTAGAATTTGGCTTAGGGGTATAAGTAGCAGCTAGGTCTAAATGGTGAAAGGCAGGGAGCCTAAATTCATTTCTTTGACTATAAACAGGTACTGAAATAGCACTTGTAGGATCGTTGTAATTTCCACTAATAGTTGTCTGGTATTGTCCGTTAGGGTAGGTAGTAGGTCTACCAGATTGATAAACAAAGTTAGCTCCAAATTTCCATTTTTTAGTTAGTTTGTAACTAGTGGTAACAGATAAATCATGCGCTTTATCATAAGCAGTATTGTACCATTCACCGTTATTAATACCTGTTTCTTCAGGAGTTCTACCTTGTACTCGTTGTTCAGATTTTGATAGTGTGTAACTGATCCAACCACTAAAATCTCCGATGTTTTTCTTTAAAGAAAATTCAAGTCCATATGACCTAGAAATACCTGGTAAAATAACGGTTTCTATATGTTCTTGAGCAATTAAATCAGCACCGTCTATATAGTCAATTCTGTTTTTTACGTCTTTATAATAGGCTTCTACTTCAAAAGAGTACCTATCATTATCAAAGTTTTTAAAATATCCAATAGCATATTGATCTAATATTTGTGGATCTATGTACTCTCCACTAGGAGCCCAAACATCTAAGGGAGTTGCTGAGGTTGTGTTAGATATTAAATGTAGGTATTGGTACATTCTGTTATAACTTGCTTTCAAAGAATTGTTGTCGTTTAATTTATAAGAGGCAGCTAAACGAGGTTCTAGACCTACAAATGTTTTTATAGATTCGTTTTTACCGTGTTTTACGGTTCCTATAGCATCTGCACTCTCATAAGTTCCAGTTATTTCATTAAAGATAACGGGAGAGTCATTTTCGTAGAGGCTCATTTCTTCTGGACCTAATCTGTTAAATAGACTTGTACGCAAACCATAACTAATATTTAAATTGTCATTGATATTACTTTCGGCTTGTATATAAAGGGCAGATTCTAAAGCTTGCTTTTTTTGTAATTGTTCTTCGTTTATGATTGAAGATGATTTACTAGGTGAAATTTTTCCAGGGTTAAACTTGTAGAGCATGCTATTAACTCCATAAGAAAGTTTTAGTTTGTCATTTATGTAGTGTTTTATATCGTATTTAATATTGGTGTTTTGGATTCCAGAGAACCAATCCATACCTATAAAATCAAGGTTTAGAAAATAGCTATAATCACTATAAATTACAGATAGGTTAGAGAATACTTTATCAGAGAACAGGTGGTTCCATCTTAGGTTGAAAGTAGTATTTCCGTAAGAATTTACGAATAGATTCCCAATATTAACAACATCTCTACCAAAATATCCTGAGAAATAAAGTTTGTTATTGTCGTTTAGCTCAAAGTTTAGTTTGGTGTTTAGGTCATAAAAATAAAGGGAGTTGTCTTTTGTTTTTTTATTCAATTTCATAAACAGATGCGCATAAGAACCCCTTCCAGCAATTAAAAAAGAACTTTTATTTTTTTGAATAGGTCCTTCTACCATTAATCTACTAGAGATTAACCCAATTCCTCCTGACATATGGAAGTCTTTACTGTTTCCATTTTTTTGATGTACATCTAATACTGATGAAACTCTACCTCCGTATTGAGCAGGAATTCCTCCTTTGTACAACTTTACATCTTTTATGGCGTCTGCATTAAAAATGGAAAAGAAACCAAATAAATGTGAAGAACTAAAAAGTGTAGCTTCGTCTAATAGAATAAGGTTTTGATCTTCGGCACCTCCACGAACATTAAATCCAGAAGCCCCTTCACCCGCATTGGTAACACCAGGTAATAACTGAATGGATTTGATAACATCTACTTCTCCTAAAACAACCGGCATGTCCTTTATAGATCGAATACTAATTTTATGAGTACTCATTTCTGGTTTGGCAATGTTTATTTTTTTAGGGGTGCTTTTAATGACGATTTCATCTATTAATTCAGACTCTTCTTCTAGTGAGAAATTTAGTTTCGTGTCTTTGTTTAGTGTAATGGTTTGTGTGATAGTTTTATAACCTAAGTAACTGATATCAATAAGGTAGGTTCCTTCTTTTAAACTCATGGTATAATAACCATATGTGTTGGTGTTTACTCCCTTGTTTAGAGCGGGAATAATAACGTTTACTCCAATAAGTGTTTCGTTACTTGACTTTTCTTTTATAGTACCGCTAAGTGTGTAGCTTTTTTGTGCGTTTAATGTAGGGAAATACATTAAAAAAAATAAAAGAATATAGTTTATAAACTTCATTTTGTTGTTTGTTTTATTTAGAACAAATATCAATAATATTTGTTAATAAAAATAAAAAAGCTCCAATTTTAATTGGAGCTTTTAGTGTTGTTAACATAAGTTAATTTTGTTAGCTTAACTTAGATAAGGTATTGTTTAATAAAGTGCTAGGCCTCATTGCAGTTTCTGTTTTTTCTGGGTTAGGGTAGTAGTAACCTCCCATATCAATAGCGCTACCTTGCGCATTGTTTAATTCAGCAATAATAGCATCTTTGTTATCTGTAAGCTCTTTAGCCAACGGAGTAAAGATAGCTTTTAATTCAGCATCTTCATTTTGGTTTGCCAGTGCTTCTGCCCAGTACATTGCAAGGTAGAAGTGACTTCCTCTATTGTCTAACTCGCCAACTTTACGAGAAGGAGAATTGTCATTTGTTAAAAATGCTGTATTTGCTTGGTTCAATGTTTCAGAAAGTACCGTTGCTTTTTTGTTATTTGTTTTGATACCTAAATCTTCTAAAGAAACAGATAGTGCTAAGAATTCTCCAAGAGAATCCCAACGTAAATGTCCCTCTTCAACAAATTGTTGTACGTGCTTAGGAGCAGAACCTCCAGCACCAGTTTCAAACAATCCACCACCATTCATTAAAGGAACGATAGATAACATTTTAGCAGATGTTCCTAATTCTAAAATAGGGAACAAGTCTGTTAAGTAATCACGTAATACATTTCCTGTAACAGAGATTGTATCTTTACCTTCTTTAATTCTTTCTAAAGTAGCTTTTGTTGCTTCTACAGGCGATTTGATAGAGATATCTAAACCTGTAGTATCATGATTTGGTAAGTATGTATTTACTTTTTTGATCAATTCAGCATCATGAGCTCTGTTTTCATCTAACCAGAAAATAGCAGGTGTTTGTGTTGCTTTAGCTCTTGTAACGGCTAATTTGATCCAATCTTGTACAGGTGCATCTTTTACTTGACAAGCTCTAAAGATATCACCAACTTGTACAGGTTGTTCGATTAATACGTTTCCATTTGCATCTGTAAGTTTTACAGTACCCGCAGCTTCTATTTGGAAAGTTTTATCATGAGATCCGTACTCTTCAGCTTTTTGAGCCATTAATCCAACATTAGGAACTGTTCCCATAGTTGTAGGGTCAAATGCTCCGTGTTTTTTACAGAAGTCAATAGTTTCTTGGTATACTCCAGCGTAAGAACGGTCTGGAATCAATGCTTTTGTATCTTGAGGTTTTCCTTCTGCATTCCACATTTGTCCAGATGTACGAATCATTGCAGGCATAGAAGCATCAATAATTACATCACTAGGTACGTGTAGGTTTGTAATTCCTTTGTCAGAATTAACCATTGCCAATGCAGGGCTGTTTTCGTATACCTTGTCTATAGCAGCTTTAATTTCTGCTTGTTCTGCTTCTGGTAAAGAAGCTATTTTGTTATAAACATCTCCTAAACCGTTTGTAGAAGTAACTCCTAGTTCAGCAAATTTTTCGCTGTATTTTTCGAATACATCTTTAAAGAAAACTTCAACAACAGCTCCAAAAATAATAGGATCTGAAACTTTCATCATGGTAGCTTTCATGTGTACAGAAAACAAAACATTGTTTGCTTTGGCATCTTCAATTTCTTTAGCTACAAATGATTTTAATTTATCAATACTCAATACTGAAGCATCTAAAATTTCACCTTCTAATACAGGTACAGCTTCTTTTAATGTAGTTACAGAACCATCATTCGCAAACAATTCAATTTTTACATTTCCGTTAGCAGCAATTGTTGTTGATTTTTCACTTCCGTAAAAATCTCCTTCAGACATGCTAGCAACGTGTGATTTAGAATCTGCAGACCAAGCACCCATTGAGTGTGGATTGTTTTTAGCATATTCTTTAACTGGTCCAGCAACTCTACGATCAGAGTTTCCTTCACGTAAAACAGGGTTTACAGCACTACCTAAAACCTTAGCATATGTAGCTTTTATTGTCTTTTCTGCATCATTTTGAGGTGCTTCAGGGAAATCAGGAACATTGTATCCATTTGTTTGAAGTTCTGATATAGCTGCTTTTAATTGAGGTATAGAAGCACTAATGTTTGGTAATTTAATGATGTTAGCTTCTGGAGTTTTTGCCAATTCTCCTAGTTGAGTTAAAGCATCAGGAACTTGTTGTTCTGCTGTTAAACTTTCAGGAAAGTTAGCCAAGATTCTTGCAGCTAATGAAATATCTTTTCTCTCTACTTCAATGTTTGCTTGTTTTGTAAACGATTCAACAATTGGTAAAAAAGAATAAGTAGCCAATGCAGGAGCTTCGTCCGTTATTGTGTAAACAATTTTAGATGTTTGTGATGTCATAATTTTCTATAATTTTTTAGTGCCTTATTAATATGAAGTAGATGTGCTTATTATGAAAAGTAAGTACACCTATTCACATATTAATTTAGTCATGCAAATGTAACGATAATAAGCATTTTTTTAAATGACAAAATAACAGAAATTAACAAGAGTTTTTATTAAAAGAATAAATTAAAGATTCTCTTGTTGTGTTATTCTAAATGTTAGGAATTTTGTTTGTAAATATCTGATGAAGAAAAAAGTGTGTTTTTAAACTTTTTAGGGCATAAAAAAACTCGTTTGAATATTCAAACGAGTTTTTTGTATGATTAAGAATTGAAGTATTAGTTACGACGAACTTCTTTAATTCTTGCTTTTTTACCAGTAAGCTCTCTAAAGTAGAAAATACGAGCTCTTCTAACTTTACCTTGCTTGTTAACTTCAATTTTTTGAATTGCAGGTAAATTGATAGGGAAGATACGCTCTACACCAACTGTACCAGACATTTTTCTAATTGTAAAAGTTTCAGAAGTACCTGTACCTCTTCTTTGGATTACAACACCTCTAAAAAACTGAGTACGTGTTTTTTGTCCTTCTTTAATTTCATAATACACTGTAATAGTGTCTCCAGATTTGAATTCTGGTAATTCGTTCTTCGCTATAAATTCGCTTTGTACGAAATCTACTAAATTTGCCATTTTTTATTTATTTAATGGGGTTTCGACAAATCAACATTCACGATTTTCGTCAGAGGTTGATTTTGAGACTGCAAACTTACAACTTTTTTTGAAAACTAAAAGGTTGTGTTTGATTATTTTGTTTGTTGGTAATTTACACAATGGAAAACCCAAAATTTCCTAGTTTCTTTGTTGTGTGTTTTCACAATAATAGGATCTAATTCGGTCACTTTTTCAAAATAATTTTGAAGTAGAGGAGGGGTTTTACCTTTCTTAGCTCGGGTTTTAAAACGTTTGTCAGAATCAATAAACAAAGCATTTTTTCCTATAAGAGTTGTTAAGTCATCATTTACATAGTCAAATTGTAAAGCAGGTTTTCCTATGATGTTTTGGGCATATACTTTTTGATCTAAGTAAAAGTTTAAAACAGCGCTTGTTTTGTAATTATCGTCAGAAAAAATAAAAGTGTTCGGATAGCTTTTTTGTAATTCTTTGGTTTCAATAGACAATTCTTCCCACCCCACCCAAGTATCATCACTTTTGATAGGTGCTATATAAAAGAAGATTTGTAACGATGCTAGTAAATGTAGCACAACAGAAATGATAGCTTGTGTTTTTACGAGTTTTTTAGAAACGTAATAACTAGCTAAAATAACTCCTGAAATATAAGAAGGCATCATCCAGTTTAGCTTTACCCAATATACAGGTGTTAGTAGGAAAAACCCAACGAATGTAGGGATGAAAAAAGCCAATAAGAATAATGTTTTATCGGAAGGTAGTTTGAACCTTACAAGTGCTTTTTTAATGTGTTTATAGGTGAGTACTATAAAGGATATGAATAGAATTGGTAGTAGTAAGAAAATTTGATGCCCTATAGCTCCAAAGATATATCTAGGAGTAAATTGAAACTTTGAAATTCCCTCAGTTCTGTTTGAAGATTGAAATAGAAAGGAAGCAAAATCGTGTTGGTAGTTCCAGAGCCATACAGGAGTTGTGACTATTATTGAGGTAATTATAGAAAGCCATAAAAACGGAGATTTTAAGAGTTTTCTATAGTTGTTTGAAAAAAGTACAAAAGCCAATAGTCCAAATTGCAATAACAGTGATGTGTATTTACTATTAAAAGCAAGCCCCATGGCAATACCTGCAAAAACCCAGTGTTTGTTGTCTTTTTCAAAAATAGCTTTGTGTAAGCTGATTAATGAAAGTGTCCAGAATAGAATTAATGGAACATCTGGTGTAGAATTGAAGGATAGTATTGAAATAAAAAAGGTAGAACTTAAGAGTACTAAGCTGTTTTTTAATTTTTGTTTAGGGAGAAAGTAGCTTCCTAATTTGTAAAAGCTTAATAAAGTAAATGAGGTAACAATAAAATCTGCAAATTTTACTACAAATACGGTTTTCCCAAAAACAGAAGTGAATAGGCGAAGCATGTATCCAATCATACCAGGGTGGTCAAAATAAGACAGGGCTAAATTTTCACCATAAAAATGATAGTAAGCGTCTTGTGGCATAATTCCCATAAAAGGAAGTAAGAACAAACGGAATAACTGCAATCCTAAAACAAAACTGATTGCAGGGTAGTTTTTTATAAAGTGGGTTACTCTATTCATCTAATAATTCTGGTTTAATTTGAGAAGTACGTTCGTAAGCCTGTTCCGATCTCCATTCGTCTATTTTAGGAAAATTACCAGAAAGCAATATTTCAGGAACTTTAGCTCCTTTGTATTCTGCGGGTCTTGTATATACAGGAGGAGATAATAAATTGTCTTGAAAAGAATCTGTAAGTGCAGAGGTTTCATCTCCTAAAACTCCTGGAATTAGTCGGATAATACTATCGCATAAAACAGCAGCACCTAATTCACCACCACTTAAAACATAGTCTCCAATAGAAATTTCTTTTGTTACAAATAAATCACGAACACGCTGATCTACTCCTTTGTAATGACCACATAAAACAATGATGTTTTCTTTTAAAGAAAGTGTGTTTGCTGTTTGTTGGTTTAAGATAGGAGCATCAGGAGTCATATAAATGATCTCGTCGTAATCTCTTTCTGCTTTGAGTTTAGAGATACATTTGTCTATGGGTTCTATCATGAGCACCATTCCTGCACCTCCACCAAATTGGTAATCGTCAATTTTATTGTATTTGTTTAAAGCAAATTCACGTAAATTGTGAAAATGTACTTCGGCAAGTCCTTTTTCTTGGGCTCTTTTTAAAATAGAATATTGAAACGGACTTTGTATCAATTCAGGGGAAACGGTAATAATATCAATTCTCATTCGGCAAAGATACTTTATTTTTTTATCTGAACTTTCAAAGTCTAACTTCGTTCATTGTTATGTTTATTATAGGCTAGACTTTGTCATTCGGTCGTTTCCAAAAATGTCTTTTTTTAATTCATTTTTAGTGAAACCTTTTTCTTTTAACATGTTTAAGGTTTCTTCTCCTAAATATTGATTGATTTCGAAGTAAAGTGTACCGTTAGGTTTTAGGTGCTTTTTAGCCAAGTCGGCAATTTTTTTATAAAAAATCAATGCATTGTTGTCTTCAACAAATAGAGCAGAGTGAGGTTCGTATTCTAAAACATTTTTGTTGATTTCTTTTTTTTCGAGGTTGCGAACATAAGGAGGGTTGCTAACAATAATGTCGTATTGCTGAGGAAGTGTATGTGTATTTAAAATGTCTTGTTGTAAGAACTCGATAATTACTTTGTTTTGTTTTGCATTTTTAGAGGCTGTTTCAAGAGCAGGTTCAGAAAAGTCTATTGCTGTAATTTGTGAGTTGCTACTGTTTTTTGCTAATGAAATAGCAATACAGCCACTACCAGTACCGATGTCAAGAATGTTTAAATTTTTTTTATCCTGTGTGTCGTCTAAAATCCATTGTACCAGTTCTTCAGTTTCAGGTCTTGGAATTAGTGTATTTTTATTAACGTTAAAGGAAAGTCCGTAAAACTCAGTTTTTCCTGTGATGTATTGAACAGGAAATTCTTGTTTTAATTGTTCAATGCAATTTTTGAAAAATAAAATCTCTTTTTCTGGAAGTTCAAAGTTAGGTTGTAAGGCACGGTCTACACGTGTAAGTCCTAGTTTGTATTCTGTTAGTATATTGAAGAAAGAATCTATTTCTGTTTTTGGATACAGAGATTTTAATTCTTTTTCAAAATGAGATTTTAAAGATGTAATTTTCATAAGAACAAAAATACAGTAACAGAAATCAAAATATGTAAAAGTTGTTTTTTTTTCAAATTGATTTTAATTATTTAGGGAGTGTAAGTAAGTTAATATAGATGTACATCTATGTTAGTACTACCACTTCCGTTATTCATAGCTTTTGCTAAGTCGGTTTTACCATTGCCGTTAAAGTCACCTGTTGACCATTGTTGAGTATCCCAAAATCCTCCTTGTCCTGTAGCCCATCTTCCTATGTGGAAGGTGTTGTTGCTTTTGGAAAGGTGTATGTCAATGTTTGTAAGATTTATACCGTTATTCATAGCTTTTGCTAAGTCTGCTTTGCCGTCTCCGTCAAAGTCACCAGCTAACCATTGTTGAGTGTCCCAAAAGCCTCCTTGATTAGTAGCCCATCTCTGTAGACTAAAAGTATTGTTTCCATTTGATATATGTACATCTATATTTGTGCCTCCATTTCCATCATTCATAGCTTTTGCTAAGTCTGCTTTACCATCTCCATCAAAGTCACCAGCTAGCCATTGTTGAGTGTCCCAAAATCCCCCTTGATTAGTAGCCCATCTCTGTAGATTAAAAGCATTGTCTCCGTTTGATATATGTACATCTATATTTGTGCCTCCATTTCCATTATTCATAGCTTTTGCTAGGTCTGCTTTACCATCTCCGTTAAAGTCACCAGCTAACCATTGTTGAGTGTCCCAAAATCCCCCTTGATTAGTAGCCCATCTCTGTAGATTAAAAGCATTGTTTCCATTTGATATATGTACATCTATATTTGTACCTCCATTTCCATCATTCATGGTTTTTGCTAGGTCTGTTTTACCATCTCCATTAAAATCACCAGCTAACCACTGTTGGGTGTCCCAAAATCCTCCTTGATTTGTTGACCATCTTTGTATGCTAAAAGCATTGTTTCCATTTGATATATGTACATCTATATTTGTGCCTCCATTTCCATCATTCATGGCTTTTGCTAGGTCTGCTTTACCATCTCCGTTAAAGTCACCAGCTAACCATTGTTGAGTATCCCAAAATCCCCCTTGATTTGTTGACCATCTTTTATGATTAAACAGGTCGCTAACTTTTTTAGCAAGACTAAAGTGTGTGGGTCTATTTTTATCAGAAGTTGCTTTTATTCTACTAGCCACTTCTGAGGCAGATAGAGATCCGTCTATATATTGGCTATCCATAACTGATTCTTTAGCAATTAGTTTAGCTTTTTCGTAACTTATTGATTTAACAGTGCTAAAAATTTTAATCCATTTTACTTTTTCTGACGAGTTGTTCTCATAGATTTTTCTTCCAATAAGATTGTTGTGGTAATCCATTTGTTCTGAATTAGGGTAGTCAGCTCTTTTGGAGTTACAGGTTTCATTAGCATCTGCAACATGTTCAGCAAAATCGATTCTTTTATGTCGTCTAGGAGCTATGTGTCTCATGTGCTTGGCTAGATATATATTCCATAAAATGTGTCTATATGCATCTTGTTGAGTGTTTTGTTCATCTTGGTATCCGAAAATAGAATTTTTAGACTGTTCCTCAGCTTCTTTACTTGCTTTATGGAGAGCATTTAAGCCATATAACCCTCCTTTAGTAGCTGCTTTTTGTGCTACACATACCCCTTTTTTTATATCAGAAGTGCTTTTGTTTTCTGTATTTGTGGGTATGGTGGAGATGTTGTTTTCAATATGAGTAAAGAATTCATAGTTTAGATTTTCTGAGTAATAGCTTTCAATAATGTCAATGTTTTCGATAAAGTCTTCTTCAGTAGTAATATCTATAAAATCATTTTTAATCATTTCTATATTTATTTCTATACTATCTTTGTAAGGATAATTTTCTGATATGAGATCAAGTGTTTCAGAGAAGATGTCTTCGGGTATAGTATGTGCATTTTCTAAAGTGTATGTTGTCGTTTTTTCATGTGTAGACTTTTTGTTGGGTTTAAAATTCTTTTTAAACCTGTGTTTTACAAGTAAACCTTTGTAGTTTATGGTATCAAATGTTGAATTTTCTAATAAGATTGAATTATTAGTTTGTGAGTCGATTAGAAAGGTATCTTGATTACAAGACATCAGTGTAATAAATATTAAAGCCGTAATTAAATTAATGTAAGGTGTCTCTTTTTTCATCATTTTTTATAGCAAAGAAAAAGTTTTTTTTTTGATTAAAAGATACTTGATTTTGGTTGTTTTTTAAAATCACTATTTATGGCTATATAGATGTTTTAATTCTTGATCAAAATGAGATTTTAAAGATGTAATTTTCATAAGAACAAAAATACAGTAACAGAAATCAAAATATGTAAAAGTTGTTTTAAAATGTATGAAGGGAATTTATGAATCCGAATTCAGCTATAATATTTAGATGTAAGGGAAAACAATGTCTTGTTATTTTTATACGTAATTGTAGCCTTTGTTTAGGACGGGGCAAGCTATTGTTAGCTACTGCCTATTTTAATCGGTTTTCAATATCCATTCTTTGGTGAAGAATACGAATAATTTCAACTACTTTATTCTTTTTATCTATCCTATAGAATACAAAATGATGTTTCACTTTTGTTCTTAAATATCCTTTTCTAACATAGCTAAAGTTCCTTCCATTTTCTGGTTTATTTGTGATATATTCAATTTCCTCAATTATCTGGTTTATATATCTGTCAGCTTGTTCAATTGACCAAGTTTCAAATATATAAGTCCATATCTTTTCAAGGTCTTTTCCAGCTTCAACACTTATTTTATAATTCGTCACTGGAATATTTATTATGCATTGAACTTAAAAATTCTTTTTTATTAAAATTTTCAATGAATCCAGAGTTTTCTCCTTTTTTCAGTTCTTTTATTAATTCTTTCTTCTTATTCTCTTCTTGTTCAAATAATCTCAATGCGGATCTAACTACTTCACTTGCAGATGAAAACCTTCCTGTTGATATTTGCTCACTTATAAACTCGTTAAAATAATCGCCTAATAAAATTGATGTATTTTTTGCCATAATTCGATATTTATTACAAATATACCAATTCCTGGTATTGGCTGCAAATTTTTGGTTGTAGCTAATGTTTAGTATAAGAAACGTAGGGCAGGTGATAAGCGATACGTTTCGGTTTGGTACTAAGCCAAATTTTATATTTGGCGGTGTTTGTAAATAGTACTGAACTTTCATAACCTACAGAACGTCCTATTTTGTTATATACGACAATAAAAAAGAAAGTTCAAAATATAAATTATACATTTTGAGCCAAGAATATTAAAGTGTTGTTTTTTAACTCAGTTCTTTGTTGGGTAACGTTTTTCGTTTAATTAAAAATTCTTTTATGCTCGGTGTTTAGTATTGTTGCTTCTTGATAATATCTGTTACAAGGGGATGAAGTATTTGTATTATCACATGGTGTTGTATCAATTATCTCGTTATTACCATTAACATGTAGTAAATTATCAGTGACTTCCCTGTGACCATTTACAGAATAATAAATAAAGCTTCGAGACCTTAATAAACCATGATTAAATAAGAGGTTGTATTGAATTGATAGATCATATTGTTCTTCAAGTGCATATTTAATTGTTATTTCTTGACCTTTATAAGTAGTCTGAACCCATTTTTCTTTAGAAGTTTCATAATCTTCTTTAACTGTTTGTATTAAAGGAATAACTGATTCTAAATTGTTTTTAAATAATTCGTACATATCTTTGTAGACTTTATTCATTATTAATTTCTCAGTATGTAGTTCAATATTTGTTCTATGTGGATAATAATAAGGCATTACAACATCCCATGAATCACCTGGTGTAAAGAAATTAGGAGGTATAACACCATGGGCATAATTCGTTTTTAAACTTGAATTGTTATGGTAATTTGCATATCCAGTACCCTCAAAAGGGTAGCCAAAATCTAATGAAACCATGATGGGTTTACCTCTAGATATATCCATGTTAAATCCATTGTCAGGATTGTTGGGGTCTTCAATTTTAGCATGGTTTTTAATCATTTTATAATACCAACGATATATCCAAATAGCATTGTCCTTACTGTAACCTATGATATCTTCTTCTATAGGAGGATCAGCTGTGATTATATCATCTCTTAATAAGAAGCCAGCTACTTCTGTAGAATCGCTCCATTTTTCAATAAAGTCACCCATATTACCTTTTGGACTTTCATTGTTAAACCATTTTCTAGTCAGAAAGTTATCTATTGGTAAAACAAGTTTGCTATTATTGTCTAGTGCTTTACTGCATGATTCAATGAAATAGTCTCGTTCTTCTATAGTCATTTCATGATAATCATGACGGTTTAAAAAAAAGAGGTTAACACCAATTTCTTCTAAAGTATTAATCTGTTCGGGACCTGTAACATACCATGCTCCAATATTAGTATTATTTGTCAAATTAGCATTGGTACTATTTACTTTAGAGAATCTATTATTTGAAGTAAGACTTTGATTGTTTAATGAGGTATCACTATTTATTGTTTCTGTTTCGCTACATGAAATAATTAATAATAAAAGACAGAATAATTTGATTTTTTTCATTGTAATTTGTTTTATGTTACCCAACGGTGAGTATATGAAAAGTAGGCGATTTCGAAGCACTTCGCTTTCAAGGTACGACAAAGGTTGAAACGAGCTATAACCCTTGATATTACTACTATCTCGCCTATTTTTTATATACATTGTTAGTGGCTTTTATTTTTAATCAACTGGTTGTTGTTGTGTTACACAATGTATCATTCCACCATTTTGGTATAAGTTTCTAACATCAATACCAACTACGGTTCTATTTGGATATAAAGCTTGAATTATAGCATTGGCAGTCTCATCATTTGGGTCATTATAATTTGGAACTAATATTTTCGTATTAGCTATGTAGTAGTTTACATATGAACCTTTGTATCCCAAATTCGTTCCGTTTGTAGTTATTACATTATTTTGAGTTAATGGTACTTTTAGAAAAGTATATGGTGTCCCATTTTTATTTTTTGCAGAGTAGAGTTTGTCAATGTCAGATTGTTGAACGTCATAATTTAATAAATCATTCTGTTCCATTGTAACAATTGTATTTGAATTTCCAAATCTTGCAAAACCGTCAATATGTTGGTCAGTGATTTCAAGTCCGGCTTGTCCGTCAAGCCAAACGAAATTTGTTACTCCTAAATATTTCTTAAACACTATCTCGGCTTGTGCTTGGCTCATTTCAGGATTTCTGTTATTGTTCAGTATCGAACTTTTGCAAGCCATCAATGTTCCATTTCCATCAATTTCTACGCTACCACCTTCATTTATCATCTCGGAATTAAGGTCTATTATTGTTCTTTCTTGGTCTGATGCGATTTTTGAAGGAATTTCATTGCATTTATCTGATTGAATTAATAAACCACTTAAATCATCCGTTTTATTGCCCCAACCATTAAATCCCCAATCTTCAATTACTAAATTATTGTCTTTATCTCTCACATAAATAGGTCCATTATCCCTAATCCAAGTGTCATCAGTTTCATAAAGTTTGAAATCCACTTTTGTTAATGGGATACTTTCAGCAGTTAATAGCGAAATTATTCTGTCTTTTTCGGTTTGATTATAAGCTATAATGTGAACGTTTTCACTTGATACTAATTCTTTTGTCATTGAAACCCAAGTAGTATCTAAACTATTTCTGTATGCAAGTCCATATTGATAGTGATGTGGCCATTGAAGCCAAGTTCCTTCGTGTGTTTCACTTTCTTCTGGCATAGTATACATAATTTCTACATCGTTTATTTGTTCTATAACATCTTTCTTGCCTTTTTGACAAGAAGTTATCGTTATTAAAAACATTAATAGTATTAAATTCATTTTAGTCATTTCTAAATTTCAATCAAATTTCTAATCTGTACGCATAATTGCCACTAACGATTGAATAAACGTACCAGTACGTTTATTCAAATTATATGTTTGTTTTAGCTAAAATATATTTGAATACACTCATTAAAAAATAAAACATTAATGAGTAGCAATTTTTTACGAAAATATTAAATTTTACAAGACAAAAAGAAACAAATTAAAGGAGTTTTAATACACAGAGTTATTCAAGCCAGATAACCTTGTCCTTGTCAGTCAATAAGTATATTTTTGTTGGGTGAATACAGATGAATTATATATTAAGCGTTGTTTGGAGCTTGCTAAAAAAGGAATTGGAACTGCACGTCCAAACCCTTCAGTAGGTGCAGTTGTAGTTGTTGATGGATTGATTGTAGGTGAGGGGTTTACGAGCTCTTATGGAGGAAATCATGCTGAGGTGAATGCTATTGCTAGGGTAAAAGATAAATCGGTATTACCAAAAGCTACGATATATGTTACACTAGAGCCCTGTTCGCATTTTGGAAAAACACCGCCTTGTGCAGATTTGATTGTAAGACACAAGATCCCTAATGTTGTTATTGGTTGTATAGATACCAATTTACAAGTTGTAGGAAAAGGAGTAGCGCGTAGTGAAAAAAGGTTTGTATGTGGGAACGAATACAATGTTTTTGGACTTTATAGCTTGCAGCTAACGGATTTGGCTAGGGTTAGTGTGGGAGTGAGAGTCGCTAGATTATCAGCCGAACACTGAGCTTATACTTATTTTACGTTTTTATTTTTATCGACCTAAAAATACTTAAATAAGTATAAGTGACATAGTAAAGAAACCTAAAATTTTGGGCAAACACTAAAAACCCACATTAATTTTATACGCTGTTGTAATACGTTATATCTTCCTTTTGTTTGGGCTTTTTCTATTTGAAAAGAATGATATAATCTCAATAATTTGATTATTATTAACTCTGTAATAAATTGTATTTAACTTTTTAACTACAGCTTTTCGGATGTTCTTTTTGTTAGAAAGTGGAAATAAACTGGGATTCTCGGAAATCAAATTTGAAGTTCTCTCAATTTACGATGATAAGTTTTTAAGTTCTTTCTCAGTCCAGTTTTTCTCTAAGTATTCAAAAGTTTCCTTTAATTCAGCCAGAGCATTGTCAGTCCAATAGATTTTATAACCACTTTTCATATATTTTTCTAGCCTCAGAGTGTGAATTTAACTTTCCATTTTCGGCATCCGAAAGACCTTTTTCAATCGATGCTTTCTCAGAGTCAGAAATTTCATTCCACCAATCCTTAGTTTCTGATTTTCTCAAATCAAGAATTTTTTGAATCAATGATTTGTCATCAAGTGTTGTTAACCACTGAATTAATTCAATCTTAGTATTTTGTAAATTTATTTCCATAATTCAAATTTACAATATTTAGATTTATTTTGAAGCAGAAACGTTTTTTTTCTAATGGATTACAATGATTGAATAAACGTACCAGTACGTTTATTCCCATTTTATATGTTTGCCTATTTTAGTTAGAATAAATTTGAATGCACTTATTAAAAAAAATAAAACATTAATGAATAGCAACTTTTTATAAAGTTATTGAATTTTCACAAGATAAAAAGAAACAAATTAATGAGATTTTAGATGTGAAAAAGGAGTTTTAATAAACAGCGTTATTCAAACCAGATAACCTTGTCCTTGTCAGTCAATAAGTATATTTTTGTTGAGTGAATACAGATGAATTATATATTAAGCGTTGTTTAGAGCTTGCTAAAAAAGGAATCGGAACTGCACGTCCAAACCCTTCAGTAGGTGCAGTTGTAGTTGTTGATGGATTGATTGTAGGTGAGGGTTTTACCAGTTCTTATGGAGGAAGTCATGCTGAGGTGAATGCTATTGCTGCGGTAAAAGATAAATCTATATTACAAAAAGCCACGATATATGTTACATTAGAGCCCTGTTCGCATTTTGGAAAAACACCACCTTGTGCAGATTTGATTGTGAAACACAAAATACCCAATGTAGTTATTGGTTGTATAGATACCAATTCACAAGTAGCAGGTAAAGGGGTAAAACGTTTGTTAGATGCAGGATGTAATGTAAAGGTGGGGGTTTTGGAAAATGAGTGTTTGGAACAACACAAACGTTTTTTTACAGTTCAAAATAAAAAGCGTCCTTATATTATTTTAAAATGGGCAGAAACTCAAGATGGTTTTATAGCTCCCGTCTCTAAGGAAGAAAATCGTCCTGTTTGGATAAGCAATGCTGTTTCGAAACAATTGGTGCATAAATGGAGAAGTGAAGAGCATGCAATTTTAGTAGGAACAAATACGGCAGTTGCAGATAACCCTAAGTTAGATGTAAGAAACTGGTCAGGAAATAAGCCTGTTCGAGTGGTGTTAGATAAAAGTTTGCGTATTCCATTAAAGTATTCATTGTTTGATGGAAGTGTAAAAACGATTGTATTGGTAGATTCTAAATCTTTAATAAAAAAGGAGGTTTTAGAAAATGTAGTTTATAAAATAATAGACTATGAAGAAGATGTAGCAGAACAAATATGTACGGTGTTGTTTAACGAGAATATACAATCTGTATTTATAGAAGGGGGGAAAGAAACTTTACAGACTTTTATAAAAAAAGGGCTTTGGGATGAGGCTAGAGTATTTATAGGAGATGTTTTTTTTGAAGAAGGAATAAAGGCACCTGTTTTAGAAAAAGAGGAGTTGGTAGAAGAAAAGGGCTTAGGAGGAACGAAGCTTTGCTCTTACGTAAACTCAGATCAAAAGTTTTAAATATGAGTAAAGACATATATAAAACAATTACAACTTCTTCGGAGGAAGTACTGTTTAAAGATAAAGGTAGTAAGTTTTTTGGGTATGCTTTTTCTGTAAATTCAGAAGAAGAGGTAAAAGTTATTTTAACGAGGATAAAGAAAGAGCATCATTCAGCAAGGCATTGGTGTTACGCATGGAAAACAGGAGTAGAGCAAGTACAGTATCGTGTAAATGATGATGGAGAACCAAGTAATTCTGCAGGGCAACCTATATATGGGCAAATATTATCTGCAGATCTTACAAATATATTGATAGTGGTAGTTCGGTATTTTGGAGGTGTCAAATTAGGGGTTGGTGGTTTGGTAAGAGCTTATAAAGAAACTGCTCAGTTAGCAATAGAAACTGCAGTTATTGAAGAAAGAGTATTGGAAAGTTCATTAAAACTTGTTTTTTCATATCAGAATATGAATAAAGTAATGCGATTGATAAAACAATTAAAACTCACAATTCAAAGTCAGCAAATGGAGTTGAATTGTGAGTTTGTTGTAAGTGTAAAAAAGTCTGATTTTCAAAATATAAAAGAAAGCTTTGAAAAGTTACATTTTGTAGCTGTTGAGGTTCACTAAAAATGATGATTTTACACTCCTGTTTTTTAAGGAATTTGTGTCAGTTTTTCTAAAATTTCTTGTGGTATTTTTATAGGTCTATTTTTAGAGGTGTCTACAAAAACAAGTGTAGTATCTCCAGTGGTTATTAATTCGTTTTCTGAATTGTAAATTTCATAGTTAAAAAGAATTCTCGCAGAAGGTGTTTGTTTTAAAAATGTTTTTAGTGTTACTAAATCATCGTATTTCGCAGGTTTAATAAACCTAGTGTTTATCGAATATACAGGGAGTATGATTCCATCTTCTTCCATTTTTTTATAGGAAATTCCAGCAGCTCTTAAAAGTTCAATTCTTCCCATTTCAAAGTATTGAGCATAGTTTCCATGATGTGCATATCCCATTTGATCTGTTTCTCCGTATCGTATTCTAAAAGATATTTTATTTTCAATCATTTTGTGTGTTTAATTTTTCGAAAGTCTACGTAAAAAATAAATAAGAACCAATAGTAAATTAATTTTTTTATGCTGAAAAATATTCACATTTTTGTACAACCAAAATAAGGGAAATAGATCCCTTATTTATGAGATACTAATCAACAGTTTATTACCTAAAATTACAATGACTAAAAGTGCTACATCGGTATGGGAGGAATGTTTGTCTTTTATTAAAGATAATATCAAGCCGCAAGCATATAAAACATGGTTTGAGCCAATCAAACCAATAAAAGTATCTGGAGCTGTTTTAACAGTCCAAGTACCGAGTAAATTTTTTTATGAATGGTTAGAAGAACATTACATAAAATTATTACGAGTAGCTTTGGTTCGTGAATTAGGTCAGGAGGCTAAATTGGTATATGAGGTAAAAATGGAAAATGCATATAGCAGTAATAGTCCTCAGATAGTAAAAATTCCAAGTTCAAATAGAACACCTTTAAAGGCTCAAAATGTATCAGTGCCTTTAACAACAAAAAAGAATGAACTAAAAAACCCTTTTGTAATTCCAGGTCTTCAAAAGGTTAAGATTGAATCTCAATTAAATCCAAACTATAATTTTGAGAATTTTATAGAAGGCGACTCTAACCGTTTGGCAAGATCTGCAGGAATGGCTGTAGCTAATAAACCAGGAGGAACATCATTCAACCCATTATTAATTTACGGAGGTGTTGGATTGGGTAAAACTCATTTAGCACACGCTATAGGAGTTCAGATAAAAGATAAATATGCAGACAAAACTGTTTTATGTATTTCTTCAGAAAAGTTTACACAGCAGTATATAGATTCTGTAAAAGGAAATACAAGAAATGATTTTATTCATTTCTATCAAATGATTGATGTTTTGATTATTGATGATGTACAGTTCTTGTCTGGTAAAACAGGTACACAAGATGTTTTCTTCCATATCTTCAATCATTTACATCAAAATGGGAAGCAGGTGATTTTAACATCAGACAAAGCACCTGTTGATATGCAAGATATAGAGCAACGTTTGTTGTCTCGTTTTAAATGGGGATTGTCTGCAGAATTGCAAACACCTGATTATGAAACAAGAATTTCGATATTAGAAAACAAATTGTACAGAGATGGTGTTGAAATGCCAGAAGAAATTGTAGAATATGTTGCTAAAAATATCAAATCAAACGTTCGTGAATTAGAAGGGGTATTAATCTCTTTAATAGCACAGGCTTCTTTCAATAGAAAAGAATTCACCATGTCTTTAGTAAAGCAAATTGTAGATAAATTTGTTAAAAACACAAAAAGAGAAGTTTCTATAGAATATATTCAAAAAGTAGTATCTAAATATTTTGATATGGATGTGGCTACTTTACAATCTAAAACAAGAAAACGTCATATAGTACAAGCAAGACAGTTAGCTATGTATTTTGCAAAGCGTATGACTAAATCTTCTTTAGCAAGTATTGGTTCTCAAATAGGAAAAAGAGATCATGCAACCGTACTACACGCTTGTAAAACAGTTGATAATTTAACTGAAACGGACAAGCAGTTTAAAAAGTATGTAGAAGATTTGACGAACAAATTGACATTCTAAAATTTATGGTAAAGGTTTTAATGGTTTGCTTGGGGAATATTTGTAGATCTCCATTGGCAGAAGGTATTTTAAAATCTAAAGTAAACTCTGAAAACGTACAGGTTGATTCGGCAGGGACTGCAGCTTATCATGTAGGGAATTTACCAGACTCTAGGTCTATAGAAATTGCACGTGTTTACGAAATAGATATTACAGATCAAAGAGCAAGAGCTTTTTCTACAAAAGATTTTGAACTATTTGATTATATTTATGTAATGGATCAATCCAATTACAATAATGTCTTGGCTTTGGCTACTTCAGAAAAAGAAAAATCTAAAGTAAAGATGATCTTAAATGAATTGACCCCAGGAGATAACAACCCTGTTCCAGACCCTTATTATGGTGGAGCACAAGGTTTCGAAAATGTATACCACATGCTAGATAAGGCTTGCGATATAATTGCAGCTAAATTAGCTTAATACTATGATTTATGAGTTTAGGAAAGTTGTATTTAATTCCAACAACATTAGGAGATAATGAGCCTTTAGAGGTTATGCCTATTTCTGTTAAGAAAGTAATAGAAGAGGTTGGGCACTTTATTGTAGAAAATGAAAAATCTGCTCGTAGATTTATAAAAAAGATTACACCTAAAAAATCACAACCTAGTTTAGAAATTATGCTGTTAGATAAGTATGCTGATGCTATGGAGGTACAGCATTATTTAGATGTTTGTCAGCAAGGAATTTCTGTCGGTTTACTTTCAGAAGCAGGGGTGCCAGCAATTGCAGATCCAGGAGCGGAGATTGTAAAGTTAGCACATGAAAAAGGTATTCAAGTAGTGCCTTTGGTGGGACCATCTTCTATATTAATGGCAATGATGAGTTCTGGAATGAATGGACAAAATTTTGCTTTTAATGGGTATTTACCAATTGATAAAGGTGAAAGGAAAAAAGAGATTAAATATTTAGAAAAAGTCTCAAGAGAAAGAGGACAATCTCAGATTTTTATTGAAACCCCTTATCGAAATGATAAAATGTTGGACGATTTGAGAGCTATTTTGGCTCCTGCTACACGTTTGTGTATTGCCGCAGATATATCTTTAACAACAGAATATATCAAAACTCACACAATTCAAGAGTGGAAAAAAATAAAGCCAGACTTACATAAAAGACCGGCTATTTTTATACTTCACAAGTAGTGTTTTTATACATGAACCTCTATATGAGATAATTCAGGCATCCTGTCTGCTATAATTGTAGAAGTATCATAAGCAGCAAACATTCTCATGTATGTCTCAATAGTCGTTCCATAGGCGTCTTTAAAGTCTATTTGGCCATTGCTACGAAGGAACTTTTTTACGTTTCCAGCTCCACTTAGGTGTGCTGCAGCTAAGATACCAGATTCCGTAATTCGTATTCCGTTAATGGTTTTTCCTACACTTCTAGGAATATCTCTTCTTAAAATCCATTTATTTACTTCACAAAGTGCTATAAAAGCTTTTTCTTGTAATTCAGGGTTGCTAAGAAATTCTTTTGTATCGTAAATATGAAATCTTTCAAGGGTTGTTTTTCCAAATTGGTATTTACCCAAATACCCTAAGGTATTTACAACTTTATAATTTCCTTGAGATTCTTTAAAAGCCAAAGCTTCTTTAAAAAAAATAAACCCATTGTTTACAAATGGGATGTGGTGTTCAGGAGTAATTTTAGTGTTGTTTTTAGCTTCAGCTTCTGACAGGACAGTTGCTATTTCACTTTTGGGGTTGGTTGTAAAAAAGCTCTTTGCAATAGTTATTTGACAAAGAAAAAATAATACAATAACTGTTAAAAACGGTTTCTCTATTCTATAATCCATATGTTTTATATTTCGATATACTTTGTTTTTTTGGAGGTGCAAATATACGAACTATATTTTAAATGAAATAAGAGTCTAAACAGTTGTTGTTTAGAAGTATAGGTAGTGAAATTTGACAGTCCCTTTGTTAGTAAACTCAATGGCTGGAGCAGGAATCTTAATTAAATTGAAAGCATTAAAGAGCGCATTTAAGAAATGAGACTTGGTTTCTATTTTTGTTAAATCTACATCTAAAGATGCGTAAAACTGCCTGTACCTAGGAGAGGTTTCAATAGAGTTATCAGGACTACTCGTTAGCATACCTTCACCACTATAGCCAAAAGCTATATTTAACCATTTTGGGAAGTTGCCCTCTTTGTTAAAAGACCAAGGATTTACTGAAAGCCAGTAGGTTTGTCCATTGTAATCTTTTAATGCTTGTTGAACATAGCTTTCGCCAAGTAAATCTGGATTTTGGTCTGCATATTCTGTTTGATGAAACGAATATTTAAAAGCAATTCTTTGTTCGTTCCATAATAATTCTTGTCCAATAAGTAGAGAAGTTCCTGTGGCGTTGGCAATTAAATCACCAGTAGAAGCTCCCCATTCACTTGAGAAACCATCTAATATTTCTACAGCCGTAAGAAAAACAAAACCAACAGGAGCACCGTAAATAAGTTGTTCTTTTTTGGGAACACCAGCCCAGTCCAATGCAGACATACTCAGTCTTCCCATTTGGTAAGCAGAAAAGGCATGTCCAATTTTATCCATTTGTAACCAATTGTTATTATCATTGATAAAGTGGAATTTGGATCTAGGATAGTCTGCATACCACAGTTGGTTTAATCCTGCTAACGTGGTAACTCCTAAGACAGCTTCTGTAATGTAAACACCATTTTTTCTAGTGATATTTAAAGTATCTGATTTTTTGAAAAAAGAATTCTCTGACTGGGCATTACTTAGAAGAGTAGTACCTAAGAATAAAAATATTAGAAGTTTTTTTTTCAATTGTACAGTAATTTTTTTTGTAACTAAAGTTATCTATTAATTCCTTGAGTTGATAGCCACTTTTGGTATTTATAAGCGTTTTTATTGTGTTGTCTTAATGTTTTTGCAAAAACATGAGAGCCTAATTGTTCTGTACTAGCACACATATAATAGTACGTGTGTTTTTGAGAGTTTAAAACAGCATCTATAGAAGATATGTCTGGCATTGAAATTAATCCAGGAGGCAAACCTCTATGTCTATACGTGTTGTAAGGAGAGTTTATTTTTAGATCTTTCGTAAGTACCCTTTTAATAATGGTATCTTGTCCGTATACTTCTTTAAGTGAGAATATTACAGTCGGATCGGCTTGTAATAGCCAGCCATTTCTAAGTCTGTTTAAATAGAGTCCAGCTACGGTAGGCCTTTCTTTTGTGTTGGCAGTTTCTCTTTGAACGATAGAAGCAAGTGTGCTTACTTCCTCTTTTGTCATGTTTAACTTCTTTGCTTTGGAAATTCTTTCTTTATTCCAGAAACGAATATATTCTTTATACATCTTGTCTCTAAACTGCGTGGCATTGGTGTTCCAAAATATTTGGTAGCTGTTAGGGATGTATATGCTTAATGCTGTAGCTGTTGTAATGTTTTTTTCTTGTAAGAAGGTAGTGTCTTTAAAGGCTTTGATTAAAGAGATGGAATCTGCTTCTATTTGTTGAGAAATTCTACCAGCTAAATATTCCAAACTGTGTTGGTTGTTAAAGGTAAGTAGTACAGGCTCTTGTTTGCCACTTCTAAGTAAATCTATAAGGTCGTTGGAGTTCATACCCTTAAAGATTTCATATTTTCCAGCTTTTATATGATTGTGATAGTTTTTTCTTTTAGCAACCCATTTTATATGGTCTGTGTTTTCAACAACAGGTATAAGTTGTGTTTCTAGTGTTTCCCAGTTGCTGTTGGTGGGGATGTAGATAGTACTGTTTTGAGTAACATTTTTACCATAGATTATAGTGTAATAGTGGTAAAATATTGATGCGCCTATAAATACAAGTACCGTAGCGATAATTGTTATAAGTTTTTTATTTAAAATCATGCTTGTTTGGTTTGGCGTATTAGTTGATACATCTTTTCATCTTTGTAGGTGGGGTAGTTGAAAATCCAATCTTTTTTAGTGCCAATATACTGAAAGTTAAACTTTTCAAACAAACGGCAGCTTTTAGTATTGTCGCTTGTAATATTAGCGTACAACTGATGTAGGTTAAGATGTTTAAAAGCGTAGGTAATTAAAAGGTCTAAGGCGTCTGATGCATATCCTTTTTTTTGTTCTTCTTTATTGATTAAGATACCTATTCCAGCTCTTTGATGCATTGGATCAAAATCAAATAAGTCAATCATTCCAACGGCTTGTAGGGTGGTTGTATTTTCAATAACCAATCTCAATTGTTTGGCTTCGTAAATATCTAGGTGTGCATTTTCTAAATAGCGTTTTAAAATATCTTTAGAGAAAGGAACTTGTGTACTGCTAATTTCCCAGTTTTCAGGGTTGTTTTCAGTATTGAATAAAAATTGTAAATCTTCGGGCTCTAAAGCACGAAGATTTACAAGTGTTCCTTTTAATGTGTCCATTTTAAGCGTTATTTTCTTGAAATACTCCTTTAAAAACAAATTTAGCAGGTCCTTTTAGAAATACATTTTGAAAAGCATTTTCATTTTTATCAAAAGAGATTTCTAACTCTCCTCCTTCAACTAATATTTTTACTTTAGAAGTAGGTGTTTGGTTTTGTTCAAACATAGCTATGGCTACTGCAGTAGCACCTGTACCACAGGCAAGAGTTTCGTTTTCAACACCTCTTTCAAAAGTTCGAACTCTAAAAGTAGTATCGTCAATTTTTTCAGCAAAGTTTACATTGGTTCCTTCTTCAAAATAAGGAGCTCCATTTCTAATTTCTTTTCCGTTGGTAAATACATCATATGTTCCAATATTTTCAACCATTTGTACGTGGTGAGGAGATCCGGTATCTAAAAAAGCATAATCGTTATGGAGTTCAATAGCGTTTACATCTATCATTTGAAGATTTACTAAACCATTTTCAATGGTAGCATGGTGTAAACCGTCTACGGCATCAAAAGTAGTTTTGTTTTTTATAACCCCTAAGTCATGTGCAAAGGCAACTAAGCATCTCCCACCATTACCACACATGGTTCCTTCATTTCCATCGGCATTGTAGTATACCATTGTAAAATCGTGTTCTGTAGAGGGGTTTAGTAAAATTAATCCATCAGCACCAATTCCAAAGCGTCTATCGCATAGTTGATTTACGAGTGCTGTATTTTGTTGAGGAAATTGTAGGTTTCGATTGTCAATCATTACAAAATCGTTTCCTGTCCCTTGGTATTTATAAAAATGTATTTCCATTATATTCTTTAATTCTAAGGCAAAGTTACGCAATATATGTCTTGTTTAACTGGGAGTATTGTTTGCTTAACGAAGTTTTTGAAATTGTTTTATTTTGAACAGAGGTTGTTTTATAAGGCACATTTTTCAGCGCATTTTTCACCATCAATGGCAGCAGAAATAATTCCACCAGCATAACCAGCTCCTTCACCACAAGGGTACAAGCCTTTTATTTGTGGATGTTCTAAAGTGTCATATTCTCTAGGAATTCTTACAGGAGATGAGGTTCTTGATTCTGGTGCATGAACCACGGCTTCATTGGTAAGGTACCCTTTCATAGATTTACCAAATTGTTTAAATCCATTTTGTAAAGTTTCGTAAATAAACTTAGGGAATACTTCACTTAGTTCAACAGAAGTAGTACCAGGTTGGTAAGATGTTTTAGGAATTTCTGAAGAACGTTTTCCTTGGGTAAAATCTACCAATCGTTGTGCAGGTACTTTTTGGGTTTCACCACCAAGTCTCCATGCAGTTTGTTCTATTTTTTTTTGAAATTCCATAGCGGCTAAAGGGCCTCTTTTGTGAAAATCACCAAAATCTTGTGGTTTTAGTTCTACAGCAATTCCTGAGTTAGAAGTAGGTTGGTCTCTTTTTGAGGGTGACCATCCGTTGGTTACTACTTCTCCAGGGCTTGTTGCGCAAGGAGCTATAATTCCACCAGGACACATACAGAAAGAATAGACACCTCTATTTTTAACCTGTTTTACGATACTGTAAGGAGCAGGGGGTAAGTATTCACTTCTGATATCGCATTTGTATTGAATACTATCTATTAAAGATTGTGGATGCTCAATACGAACTCCTAAAGCAAAGGGTTTTGCTTCAATTAATATATTTTTTCTGTAGAGCAATTCAAAAATGTCTCTTGCAGAATGTCCTGTAGCTAAGATTACTTTTTTAGCTGTAATATGATCTCCATTTTGTAAAGTAACTCCACGTATTTCACTACTTTGAATTGTAAAGTCTACAACGCATGTATTAAAATGTACTTCGCCTCCAAATTCCAAAATAGTTTCTCGCATGCTGGCAATAATCTTTGGAAGTTTGTTGGTTCCAATATGAGGGTGGGCATCTACAAGAATGTCTTTAGTAGCTCCAAAGGCAACTAATAGTTTTAGAACAGCATTTACATCGCCTCTTTTTTTAGAGCGGGTATACAGTTTTCCATCAGAATATGTTCCAGCTCCACCTTCACCAAAACAATAGTTAGAATCTTCATCTACTAGGTGAAATTTGTTAATGGCTGCCAAATCACGTCTTCGAGCTCTTACATCTTTCCCTCTTTCTAAAACAATAGGTTTGCATCCTTTTTCAATTAATTTTAAAGCGGCAAAAAGTCCTGCCGGTCCTGCACCTACAATAATAACTTCTTCTTTATTGCTTACGTTTTGGTAATTAGGGAGTAGAGGGAGTTCTTCGTTAAAATCTTCGTTGATATAAACAGCAACTTTTAAGTTTATTTTTACTGCTTTTTGACGTGCGTCTATAGATCTTTTTAGAATTTCTATATGCTTAATATCTCCAGCGGAAATCTTTAATTTATAAGAAATTTCCTTTTTTAAAAGTTCTGGAGTAGCAGCAACTTTAGGTTTTACTTGAATTTGAATTTCTTGTGGCATTTGTGGAATAGATTAATTGAAGAAATTCCAAACAATCCCAAAGCGGACAGCAAAATCTCTATAAGGATAACCAGGAGCAGAAAGATAGTTGTTAGCACTATAGCTAGATAAGAAGTTTTCGAATTTCAAGAAAATTCTAGTTCTTCTAACTTCTCCGTTTATAAAATAATCAAAGGTTGGATAGTTTCCTATGTCTGTGTGGTTTTGAACTGTAAATTCACCTAATACAGCATTGTAAGAATTGGCATTGTATGCAGTAAAATAGTTGACAGTAATTCCTGTATTTAAGAGCAATGATTTTTTCTTAAAAAGGTAATTGGTATAGTAAAATGTATTTCGTGTAACAAATTCGGGTACTTTAAAAACTTCGGTACCGCTGCTTACATTTTGAAATAAAAGTGTGTTGTTTAAAGCAAACTTCCCTAATTTAAATTCGTTGCTAGCTTTTAATTTATTGTAATTAACCGTTCCTCCAAATTGAGTAGGAGTTACAGTAACAGGGGCTTCAATACTGTTTACAGAGTTGTCTTTAAAGTAAACGTAATTATTTATAATGGTACTTGATGCACTTAGTTGAATCCATTTGGAATTAAGGCTAAACTCTAATCCATTTGTTTGCACATTGTCAAAATCATTGTACCAGTTGTATTCTGTAAAGTTACTTTGGAAGAGTAAAAAGTTAAGGTTAGGTGCTTTTGTGTTAGAGAACAAGGCTCCTGATAATTCAAACCCGTTTTGAGTTTTATAAGCCGCTTTTAAATTTAAGTTTCTACCGTATAGGTTTCCTGAAATACTTGTATTGGCATTTGCAGAGAAATAAATGTTTTTGATATTGGCATTCCAGTCAGCACCAACAGATACGATATTTCCTCTAATTTCACTAGGTATTACGCCATCTCCTGTTACTACGGATGAAGTATAGCCATGGAAGTAATGGTGGTTGTTGATGTTTACTTTAAAGTTACCCAGAACAAAAGGAGAGGTAAAGTTAAGGTAAACACTATTGTCCATCGTTTTGTCAGAACTTTTATCTCCCGTTTCCTCTTTAAAAGAATCTCCAAAAAAGTCCGTTTCTACAGAAGAGAATTTGTATTGCTTGGTTTCGTATACAAAGGTGTGCCCTAATTGTAAGTTCGATATTTTTTGTATTGAATCGGAGGCGTCTTTAAAAAGTTTAAAAGTATGATCTAGGTAATAGCGCTTTCCAACCAAATCACTATCAGCATCTGTTAAGTTGATGTCCAATCGACCTCTGTCATCAAAATCAGGATTTCCTGTTTCAAAAGCCTCTAAGGAAGTAGGGGTTAATCCACCACTTTCTTGATTTTTTAAAGTTTGATTGGTGTTGTGTGCACGTAATTGATAGCGTTTGTTTTTAGAACGGTACGAGATGGTTCCTCTAAAACTTTTATGACTACTTAAAGATTCTCTATAATCACCTAAAGACCGCAACCCTTTATAGGCAAAAGAAATATTTAAATCTCTAGATAAATTGGCCGCAAACCAAGCATCTAACATTTGTCCTTGTTGAATACCAGAAAGGTAAAAAAGTTCTGTAGTTGGAGTTGGAACATCGTAATAATCTACATCTTCAATTTGAAAGTAATTGATGTGTTTGGCTGTAGCTCCAGATTGTGGCAATGTATAGTTGTTGTTTAGATTGTAACCTAGTTGGTTAAAAACTTGTCCTTGGTTGTGGAAACTAAGCAGTTCAAAATCATCTTTCATAAGATAATTCATTCTATAATCTTTGTAAATAGTCAAGGTTGTGTCAACAACAATAGTGTCTCTTTCAAATGAGATTATTTTATAATCTGTATAAACCGCCTTTTGTTCTTTTTTATCTTTAGTACCCTTCTTTTTAGCATTGGGGTTGAAGTCATCAATATTGATAATTCCAGAATTATTTATAGTATCCAATTCTTGTGCTTTAAGAACTATAGAGCTTAAAATTAAGAATACCGTAAAAAATAATTTTTTCATAAATGATGTTTGAAAGTCATCTCTTGTTATTGAAAACTTCTTTTTTAGAAGTAGTGCTCTATTTTAGAGAAGATTCAGAGTTGGAAGCAAAGATAAAATTTTTCATTGAGAATTGTAATTATAATCACAGCTCTTAACGAACTTTAATAAAGGCATGAAATTTCATTTTGAATACCTGTATATTTGTGCTTTAAATAGAGAAAAATGGCATTGTTAAATACATATTCGGGAGTGTTGTTAGAAGCGGGAACAGATGAAGCTGGGAGAGGATGTTTGAGTGGACCTGTAGTAGCAGCAGCAGTTATTTTACCAGAAGATTTTGAGCACCCTTTGCTCAACGATTCTAAAAAATTGACTGAAAAGCAACGTGAAGAAGTACGTCCTTATATAGAGGAGCATGCTTTGGCTTTTGGTGTTGGAATTGTTGATGAAAAAGGAATTGATGAAATAAATATTTTACAGGCTTCCATCTTGGCAATGCATAAATCTATTGATGCTCTTAAGGTGGTTCCAGAATATATTATTGTAGATGGGAATAAGTTCAATCCTTATAAAGAGATAACACATACTACGGTAATAAAAGGGGATGGAAAATACAAAAGTATTGCTGCGGCTTCTGTTTTAGCAAAAACATATAGAGATGCTATTATGGAGGACTTACACAAGGAGTATAATATGTATGGTTGGAATCAAAACAAAGGGTATCCAACAAAAAAGCACAGAGCAGCCATTAAAGAACACGGTAGTTGTAAATATCATAGAAAATCTTTTAGGTTGTTGGCAGAAGCTCCTAAAAAATAACTAGGTTATTGGTGAAAGGATTTACTTACAAATTCTAGGACATTAGGAAGAGAATTTCTCCAGTAAGTCCAGTTGTGTTTACCATCTCTAACCCTGTATTCATGAGGTACTTTTCTCTGTAAAAGAGCAATATGAATCAAACTATTGCCTACAGCTAAATAATCGGCATCTCCACAATCAATATACCATTTTAAAGATTTTATTTTGGAGGTCTCTGTATTTTTTAAAAGCGCATGTATGTTGTAGTTTTCAAAGTATTGTGATATTGTTTCTGTATTTTGTTTGCCATACAAAGCTGTTGTTTTTGTTTCAAATTCACTCAAATTATATACTCTGGCGGTAGCACTTAGTGGACAGGCAGAAGAGAACAGTTCAGGATGGTGTAAAGCATATACAAAAGTTCCACCGCCTCCCATTGAAAGTCCTGCAATGGCACGGTATCTTTTTTCGTTTTTAGTACGGTAATTTTTCTCTATATAAGGTATCAATTCTTGAAAAAAGAAATCTTCATAATTAAAATCGCCTCTAATATCATTGAAATAACCAATACGCTCTGTATTGGCATCGGGCATTACGATAATCATAGGTGTGGCATTTCCTTCACGAATTGTTTTGTCAGCTATTTTTTGAACCTCTCCAAATTGAACCCAGCCAGTTTGGTCATCACCATGTCCGTGTAAGAGATAAAGAACAGGGTAACTTCTCTGTGAGGTATTGTAACCTTCAGGAAGGTAAACAGCATATTTACGGTTGCTCTTTAAAATTTTACTTTTAAGAGAAAGGTTGTCAAAAACAGTACTGGTTTGCGCTGTAGAAATAAACGTAGTAAAAAAGGCTAAAATGAAAAGGAGTTTTTTCATAGTTACTTTAATAGTTGTAGCATATCAATAGCTTGTTTTGCTTCTTTTACATCATGAACACGCAAAATATGCGTTCCTTTTTGCAAGGCAATTGTATTGGCAATTGTTGTAGCGTTAAGGGCTTCGTTTTGATGAATATTTAAAGGTTTGTATAACATTGATTTTCTAGAGATACCTGTGAGTATAGGACATTCTAGACTTTTAAAAAAGTCTAAGTTTTTTAAAAGTTCATAATTGTGCTCTAAGGTTTTTCCAAAACCAAAACCTACATCAAAAATTAAATCATTGAGCCCCATAGATTTTAAAGTGAAGGCTTTTTTTGAAAAGTCTTTTAGAATGTCTAAGACTACGTTTTTGTAAGAAGGATTTTTTTGCATGTTTTGAGGGGTGCCCTGCATGTGCATTGCAATATAAGGTACTTGAAGGCTCACTACGGTTTCAAACATTTTAGGATCGGCATTTCCTCCAGAAATATCGTTGATAATTGCAGCGCCGTTTTCAATACATTTTTTGGCTACCTTACTTCTAAAAGTATCTACCGAAATAATAATTTCAGGGAAGGTTTTTACAAGTAGCTTTATAACAGGTACAATGCGTTGTAATTCTTCGTCTTCAGAAATATGTGTAGCTCCAGGCCTAGAAGAGTAAGCACCAACATCTATAAAAGTTGCTCCTTCGTCGAGCATTTTTTGTGTTTGTTTACAAATAGTTTCAGGGTTGTTGTATTTACCACCGTCAAAAAAAGAATCAGGAGTCGTGTTTAAAATTCCCATTACTTTAGGGGGTGATAGGTCTATTAAACGACCTTTACAGTTTATTGTACTCATGATTTTTGTATTCGTTTTTTGAGAATTATAATTACAGTATTCATGAGGAATTTATTGCAATTTTTTTTAATTTCGTTTGCAGTAAAATTCGCAGCTAGAACTGTAAAAACAGAGGGCGAAATTTACGCAAATATTTTGAAATTTATTTATGCAGAACACTTCTCAACAATACGATACGATTATTACAACCTGTAAAACACTTTTTGGAAATAAAATGAGTGATTATGGGAGTGCTTGGAGAATTTTACGTTTAACTTCTTTAACAGATCAAATTTTTATAAAAGCACAAAGAATTCGTCAATTGCAAGAAAATACAACACGCAAAGTTGATGAAGGAGAAGTTTCTGAATTTATAGGAATCATCAATTATTCTATTATGGCGCTAATTCAATTAGAAAAAGGCGTGGTAGAACAACCAGACTTAGATACAGAGGCGGCTGTTGCGTTGTATGAAAAACACATTGGTATTACGAAAAGTTTAATGGAAGCTAAAAACCACGATTATGGGGAAGCGTGGAGAGAAATGCGTGTGAGTTCTTTGACGGATTTGATTCTTCAAAAATTATTGCGTGTAAAGCAGATAGAAGATAATGATGGAAAAACGATTGTGTCTGAAGGTTTGGATGCCAATTACCAAGACATGATTAATTACGCCATTTTTGCAATGATTCATTTAGGGCAATCAGAAATATAAATAGACAAACACATGAAAATATTCGTTTTTATAGCTAGAGTATTTGTAGCAGCAACATTTTTATTTTCAGGGTTTGTAAAATTGGTAGATCCTTTGGGTTCTGCCTATAAGTTTCAAGAATATTTTGGAGCAGATGTATTGAATTTAGAATTTTTAATTCCATATGCGTTGCCTTTTTCTATTCTTTTAATTTTATTAGAATGTATTTTGGGAGTTGCCATTTTAATAGGATACAAGCCTAAAATTACTGTAAGTGCTTTGTTTGGGATTACCCTCTTGTTTTTGTTTTTAACGTGGTATTCTGCTTTTTTTGACAAAGTAACAGATTGTGGATGTTTTGGAGATGCGTTGAAACTGTCTTCTTGGGAAACATTTTATAAAAATGTAGTACTTATAGCGGTTATTGTATTTTTAATGTTTCAGCAAAAAAAGATTGTTTCACCTTTACCAGAAACAGTTTTAAAATGGTCTACATTTATCTCATTTACGTTTTTTTTATACATAACTTATCATGTTTTGGTACACTTGCCATTGATTGATTTTAGGCCGTATGCTATTGGTAAAAATATTCCTGAAGGGATGGAGTTTCCAGAGGATAGTGATGAATTACCTCCAGTACATGATTTCTTTTTAGAATCGGAAACAGATGATTTTACAGAAGTTATTTTAACAGCTGAAAAGAGCATGTTGGTAATTGCTTACAATTTAGATAAAAGTGATATTGCTGGTTTTAGAGCAATTAAGGATGTTGCTCAAAAAGCAAAGGAAAAAGGGTATTTGGTCTATGGAGTTTCAGCATCAGCTACAGCTGATTTAAAGAAAATAGAACAAGATTTAGGCTTGCCTTTTGAGTTTTTATTTTGTGATGAAACAACTTTAAAAACCATCATTAGAGCCAATCCAGGTATAGTAACTTTAGAAAAAGGAACTGTTGTAGGAAAATGGAATTGGTCTGATGCTGATGCCGTGTTTGAATAGTGAATTACTTTGTAATCAATCCTTTTTTAACACCAGCTTTGATTGCTATTGATAGGTTGTTTTCTGTAGGAGTAACAGGGCAAGAGTAATTGGCATTGTATGCGCAATACGGGTTGTATGCTTTGTTAAAGTCTAGTACCAGTTTGTTGTCTTTTATATCTGTAGTTTTTACATCTATAAAACGCCCTCCATAATAAGTTTCTTTTCCGTTGGTAAGGTCTTTAAAAGGTAAAAACAA